>JAYZBN010000009.1:0-26737 GCA_036338755.1 Actinomycetota bacterium
AGGCCCATCGGGTGTCGTACTCGTCGGCGTGGTCGATGACCAACCGCACCGCCCGGGCCTTGAACTCCTCGTCGTACCTTTTCGCCATGATGCGCTACCTTCCCTCGAAAGAAGGTGTGCATCAAACCCGGGGCGATTCACCATGCTGACCTACCCAACAGTGACGTCCATCACAGTCGATCCGCCTTTATCGCCACACAAGCTGCAATCACTGTCACGAACTCGACGTCGAGAAATGCCCACGTCAATCGCCACACGGACCCCACCGCACACGGCTTTTGCGGACACAAGCCGCTCGTTCATCAGCCACATGACCGAGGACGGCGTGGATCCACGGTTCCTGCAGGAAATTTCCGGTCACCGGTTCGCCAGTACCACCGGCATCTATACCCATGTCACCGGCGAGTTCATGAACAAGATGCTCACCGACGCGCTGGGGCGGGTGTCCAGCTTTGGAGAGGGACACCAATGACCGCCGATTACCACTGGCATCTGCGCAGGCTGATGGCCGAACGCGGACTGTTCAACACGACAGCGTTGCGGCCACTGCTGGCCGAACGCGGGGTGCAGCTGTCGGCCAGCCAGGTTTACCGGCTCGTGACCGAGAAGCCGGAACGGTTGAGCCTGCCCACCCTGGTGGCACTGGTGGACATTTTGGGGTGTGCGATGGACGAGTTGATCGAGATCGTGCCCGCCACAGCTGCCTCGGCGAAGAAGGCCGCGGGCGCAGCGGAGCGCAGCAAACCGGTCAGGACGCGTGAACTTGGTGGCCACCGCCCCGTCCGGGCCAAGATCGTCGACGCGGATTCCTAGGCCGGCGGATGCGCGGAAACCGCAGCGAGTTCGTGACGGTGATCGTCACTGCAGTGGGCGCGATCGAGCCGCACCTGAGCCACGACGATGTCCGCACCGCGATCGAGGGGATGGGCCTGTCGGCCGCGCAGTTGCAGAGGCTGTCTAGAACGCTGCGGCGCGACGGTAGCGTGCTCACCGGGCCCGGCGGCAGCGACTGCGCCGCCGACATCGAGCCGCTGATCCTGTGTCTGCGCCAACTCGGCGCCATGCGTGTTCGAGCGCCGCGGTGTGCCCTGTGCGGCAATGATTCGGAAATCTATTCGCGCAAGCTCAAGAAGCGCATCTGCCGAGCCTGTTCGATGCAGGGTTGGCAGCCGGCTGTCGGTGAATGCCCGGGCTGCGGCGCGGTGGACAAGTTGATCTACCGGCCGCGGTACGGCGATGGCCTGTTGTGTCGGAGGTGCAAGCCCGAACCCGACGTCGATCACGCCGCCAAGGTTCGTGACGGTATCGCGCAACTGCGGACCGGGTTGTCGGCCACTGAGATTGACCGGGTGGCGTCGGTGTTCGGCACGGCGGTCGCGCAGCGCGAGCTTAACTGGATCTTGCAGGACACCCCCGGAGTGTTTCGCGGTGAGATCGCCCACCGCTCGGCGGTCTCGGTGCGGCTCGCCGAACTACTTGTCGCTGCCGGTGCCGACAATGTGCGCCTTCCGCAGTGCCCGTTGTGTTTGCGCACCGTGAAGCTCGGCAGCCAGATTGACGGGTTGCGCTGCTGCCATACGTGCTGGGGTCACCACTTCAGCCGCGGCACCTGCGCTCGTTGCGGTCGCCAGCGTCACCTTATCAATTATCACGGTGCCGGCGAGCGCCTCTGTCACCGTTGTTTCGAGCATGATCCGGTCAATCATGAGCCGTGTACACGGTGCGGTCGTGTGGACTTCATCAACCACCATGACGGGCAGGCGAAGCTCTGCCGGCGCTGCTACCCGGCACCCACCGCGGTCTGCAGCTCGTGCGGACGTACTCGCCCATGCACCCGCACCCGGACGGGAAAGCCCATCTGCGGCACCTGCTCGGCCAAACAGCGCCCACCCCAACCCTGTTCGGTATGCGGCAACATCCGCTCCGTGCACACCCGGACTGACGCCGGTGAGCCGGTGTGTAACCCGTGCGCACGAAGTCGGGAACCGTGCGCGCGGTGCGGCAAAACCCTGGCGGTCTCGGCGCGGCTTGCCGGGGTCGGGCCGCTGTGCTCGGCCTGCCTACTACGTGAACCCGCCTACTTCACCGACTGTGCGCAATGCGGCGCCCATGGACGCACGTACCACCGTGGGCTGTGCCCGGCCTGCGCCTGTCCCGGTGAGCTCCGCGAATTGTTCGCCAAGAACGGCGAATTGAGCGGCGCCGCGGGCCGCATCGTCGAGGCGTTGCTGCAATGTGACGCCATGCCGGTGCTGCGATGGGTCAGGCGCATGCGATCGAACAGTGAACTGCCCGCGCAGCTCGCCGAACTCGGCGACACCCTCAGCCACCACGACCTCGATGACCTACCGGCCAGCAAATCCGTGGAATGGCTGCGCAACATCCTGGTGAACGCCGAGGTGCTGCCACCCCGCGACCCCTATCTGCACCGCACCGAGCAGTACATCGCCGCCCGGCTGGCCACTATCAGCAACCGCGACGATCGCGCGGCGGTCCGCGCATTCACCGAATGGAATCACCTGCGTAAACTGCGGGCCCGCGCCGACCAAGGACCACTCAAACGCAACCACGGGCTGGCCGCCCAAGCCATGACTGCCGCCATCACCGACTTCGTGTCCGAACTCAACGCGCACGGACTGGCGCTGGCCTCATGCCAGCAGGCGTTCGTCGACGACTGGTTGGTGCGCAACCCCACTCGCCGCCAGATCCACCAATTCCTCGCCTGGGCGGTCCACCGTGGCTACGCCCACGACGTCGCGGCTCCCGTACCGCAAACCCGCCGCACCCGCCACACCCTGCCCGGCGACGACGAACGATGGCGCCTGATCCAATACCTGATCGAACACCCCGACTTGGAGACGCGCGATCGGGTCGCCGGGCTGCTCGTGCTGCTCTACAGCCAACCCGCCGCCCGCCTGGTCACCCTCAAGGTTGCCGACGTCACCATCACCGACGACGCGGTCCAACTCACCCTCGGCGCCGTCCCGCTCACCGTGCCCAGCCCCGTCGACCGCCTGCTCGCCGATCTCGTACAGCAGCGCCGCGGATACGCCGCGGTCACCGTGGGCACCAATCCATGGCTGTTTCCCGGAGGACGCTCCGGTGGGCACCTGTCCGCCAACCAAGTGGGGCTGCGGCTCAAACGAATTGGCATCTCCCCCCGGATCGCCCGCAACACCGCGCTGATCGACCTCGCCGGCGAACTGCCCGCTGTCGTGCTCGCCAAACTCCTCGGCTTCAGCATCAAACGCGCCGTCACCTGGAGCGAAGAAGCCGGCAACACTCGCCCCCGCTACGCCGCCGAGGTCGCCCGCCGCAACTCGTGATGACGCGATGTCAAGGCCGCCACGGACTGGGCCTCGTCCCCGGGAATGGAACCCTTGCGCAAGGCAGGCGCCGATTATCAGCCACCTCCTCCTAAGCGGATGGCTCTGTTCCGACAGTCCCGACGAAGTGCAGCCTCGGGATCGTCGTCTCTGGCCGCACCGCTCCGAGGCGCGCGCAGGGTACTGTGGAGGGTGTTGAGCGGCATCTCGGTTGAGTGAACACGCTTGACGGAATGGGAAAATCATGAACGGCCCCACGACGTTTCGCACGCCCTACGAAAAGCGCGTTGAACTCGTCAAACAAACACTGATCACATCGGCGATATTCGACGACGATAGTGCTGGCAAGCTCGCCGTCCAGGTGCTACGTGCGCTGGACTCAATTCCTGAGAAGATCCGCTAGGCGATTCGTCGACATGCCAGGGGAATCCGACGCGGTGCGATGCTGAGCGCTGTCCGCAGCGTCCGGCCCTGACCCGCCTGTGTAGGGCATGAGCACGACCGACACGACGGATTGGTTTGGGGCCGGTGTCGGCGGGAACCCGTGGTGCAGCGGCGGATGAGTGGTCGTAATCGAAGTTCGCCGTTAGGCGTCACAGAAAAAAGCGACCTCGGGTTAAGCAGTCAGCGCGGTTCTGTGGCGTCGCACTTGAATGTCGCGGTCGCTGTCGCACAACGTGTCAGTCAACCGGGGCCGGTGCCAGAAGAGTCGGCCCCGGTGGGCCGGACCGTTGGTTGACTGGTTGCGCCTGGCTGGGCCCGGGGATAGTACCGGCGATGACTGGGAATCGCTGCTTCGCAATACATCTTGGAGAACAGGACACTGCGCGCGATGTCGCACTGTTTCACGTTGGGCTGCCGGGATTGTTCGACGAGTAGGGTCCAGGAGTTTGCTTGGCGTCTAGATTTGGGGTGTTGGCTGACGGCAGCAACAACTGAACAGTGTGTTCAACGTGCAGTCGGAGCTGTTTGCTCGCCTATCATCGAGTGATGCATTTATCGGCGCGGTTCGCAGGCGGCGGCACCAGAGGCCACCATTACTGCGGAGCAGGTGCTCGGATCGATGATTTGCATCAATTTGCGGGGCAACTCAAAACGGGTCGAGGGCCAGGAGACCGATCCGCCGGCGGTGTGGATGCGCCTGGTCGTTCTCGGAGTGAAGTTTCGTGAGGCCTACGGTGTTGATGCCCGGGTGACCGATCCCGACGTTGAGGGGACGGGCAGCGGCGACGCCAGTCCGGCGCCCGTGTCCTGAACCGGTGATCCGCCGCCGGCTGTTCTGGATGTGTTAACGGAAGGTGTTCTCCGACACCGTATTCATCGGACTCTCCCTGTGTGGATGGGTGATCTGAATTCCCTGGGCACTTGCGGCGACGCACTCAGGGTGGGCCGTTGTCGAGGAGTCGGCAGGGCGGCGTCGGCGTAGTGTGGCCTTTGATGGGTGAGCTGCCGTGCGCCAAAGTGGATGTCGGCTGGTCGGTCGGTGTGCACCGCGGCCGGCACCAGCGCGACGCGGTGTTGAGGGGGGTGGCTACGGTGGCGGCGTCGCGGTAGTCGAAGGGTCAAGCCCGCCTGACGCCAACAGCTATTTGTAAGGCGCCCTTCGTGGTTCCTTCGCGCAATCCGTCATATGCGTCCTCGCCTATCGCTATTTTGTGTGACTGCGAGTATCGTTAAACATGTTGGTGTTCGGTCGTGCAGATTGCCCATGGGGTTTGGAGCATCGATTCATAGGTCGATTGGCTCGGCCATAGATGGGAGCGTTCATATGACGCTACGAGCGGTCGAGAATCCGCAACGGAAGCAGGGCCCGTTCCGTACTCCGAGATTTCGGTTGAAACCCACGGCACCCCAAAGCGGTTATGTCGATGGGGCCTGGTGGCCCCGCAGCGATGACCTCAGCGCAGAGCTGCCAGACCTGTTGGCAGTGCTCTCGGTGCGCCTGGGCCGCATCGAACGGGTACTCTATCGATTGTCTGACTGGCGGTCTGCGCCGCGAAAACTCGACGCTGGTGGCGGTCCGGTCAAGTTGGATGGATATGAGCGCCAACCTATCTCAACCGTCAGCCTGCTAGGATCAGGATTCCGTCGACTCGATCTGCTGGTCGTGGCTGTGTGCGCGGATGCCTCCGATGCGCATGCGACGATGATGAGGGCCGCACATCCCAGCGACGAGACGTGTGTAGATCGGCTTCTGGGGATCCAACCGCGCGTCCGAATCAGCTTGGATCGGGCTGGCGTTGCCCAGCAGCGCTGGGCTTCAGGGATCTCCAAACCACGCAGTGCTTTCCCGAATTCCCATCCGGCGAAGGCTTCTGAAGAATGGGATGCTGGCGATATCGCCAGGGATCGGATTTGACCATGACTGTGCAAGTAACCCGCAACGATGGGCTCACTGATGAGTTTGCGCGCTTCGGTGACCGCTACGTCAAGCACGCCGACGGGTCGTTGGAGGTTGTCCGTGCTGGAACAATGCAGCCCGTGACCTATCCGGTGGGCGGCTGGACTGAGGTGGCCGGTGACGAGAAGCGGAAGCGGCACGGGCTGTTTCGTCACCGCTCATAGTGCCCGGCATGTCCTCCCTCGGATGCGGGGCCGCGGGCGAGGTTCCGGCGTCAGCCGGGGAGCTGCGCCAGCCGTGGGGAAGCTGTAGTTCCGCCTTCTGATTCCCAGCGTTCTTGTGCGGTGGAGGCCTGGGTGCGGCTGTCCCGGTCTCGCTGGCTGATCGTGAGCAATCCGTCGACGGTCGCGGCGTTGCGAGGTTGTGCCGCGGTCATCATGGTGCGGTGGGCGTCGTTCGCGTCGGTGTCGGGCGGAATCACCAATAGCGTGAGTCGGTCACCCTCGAGCCCGAGAACTTCGATGGTGTTGATCGGCTGAAGCCGGTACCCGTCTAGGCGTACCGCCCGTCCTCCAGTGGCGAGCTTTCGTGGCGCGTCCGCCCAGGCGTTCAAATGGTATAGCACTCGGTCGATGCGGCCCAGGCGCACCGAGAGCACTGCCAACAGGTCTGGCAACTCTGCGCTGAGGTCATCGCTGCGGGGCCACCAGGCGCCATCGACATAGCCGCTTTGGGGTGCTTTGGGTTTTAACCGGAGGCGCGGCGTGCGCGCCGGCACGATGGTGTTCTGATCGTTTCTGCGTGTCTGCTGTGGCGTCATGGCGACGCTCCCATCTGGACCGCGTGATGCGGCCATATCACTTCGAATCAGCGATGCCACACTCGAACTGGCTGTGTGTACGAAATACCACCGATGGTGTTGATCCTACGCCGGTCCAGCTCCGAATGGAGGCCGCGGTCTAGCGATTTGTTTGCGCCGTGCCGACGGTGGCTCTCAGCCCCCGTCAGATCCATTACGACGGGTTGCCAACGTACCGTGGGCGCCGGGCGCGACGGCGGCGGTCTCGGCGATGAGGTGATCCACGACGTCGAACAGGTCATTGCGCGTGCGCATGGCGCCACGCTGCCTGGCCGCAGAGCTGCCCTGCGTAAGAGCCTTGCGCGCCAGGCCCTCAACGGCCTGCCAATCCCCGGATGCCTCCAGCTGTGGGCGGAGCATCTGGACCAAGTCGGTAACCACATCGCCGGCGGGGCGACTCGCCGGATGTATCAAGTCCACCAGGTCACCTTCCAGTCCTGACCGGGCGGCTCGCCACAGCGCGGCACGGCCGAGCGGGGGCACCACTATGGCGGCAGGCACTCCGGTGCGTAGTCCCTGGATCTCGCGTTCGACGAGCGCGCGGAATAGCGCCGCGATGAGCACAATGGTGTCGGCGCGTGGACAGCTATCGCACACGCGCAGCTCCAAGGTGGGAGTTCGCAGGGCGGGGCGAACGTCGAAATACGACATCCCCGCATCGGTGATCACTCCGGTCGCAATGAGATTGGAGATCAACGTGTCGTACTCCGCGGCTGACGTGGCCGGAGGCGCTAATCCGGTGGTCGGCCATCGCTGCCATACCAATGTTCGGACGCTGCTGTAGCCGGTGTCAGATCCGTCGGACCAGAACGGCGAACTCGCGCTCAAGGCAAGCAGAGTGGGAACATAGGCGGCTACCCGACCGGCCACCAGGACAGATTCATCACGGTCGTCGATTCCCACGTGTATCTGGGTTCCACAGATCAGTTGTTCGCGTGCCAACAGCTGATAGTCGGCAAGCATCTGCTGATAACGGGAAGTCTGGGTCACGTGCATCTCGCTGGGCACCGACAACGGAACCGCCCCAGCGGCAACCACGCCCAACCCGAGCGTAGCGGCGGTATCGACGAGGACTCGACGCCGCTCAGTCAGATCGGCCCGCAGTTCCGCAAGCGTACTGACCACACTGCCGTTGGTCTCCACGACACAGCTCTGCAATTCGGCCACATAACCGTCAGACAGCAGTCCAAGCAGCTCTGGTGCCCGCGGTGCCAGCCGCCGGGTGGTGAGGTCGACAAGGTGGAACTCTTCCTCTATGCCGACCGTCCGGGGCATCGTGGATAATGTCAATTGTCTTGGCGTTCCTTGTGATCGGCATTCACATGCTCATGGGGCGCATGTCGGAAAGTATCCATCGTGTCCGCTCGGTCCCATTGGGTCGTCGAGCTGCTCAGGGAGGTTCGGCGACGCGTTGTGGCGGACGCCGTCCCGTTGAGGCAGGCCCCATGCTGGGGTCGCTCAGATGTCGGCTTCTGACCGCGCGCAGTGCTGAGGTCGGCGGCCTCGTCAGCCCACGCCTCGCGCTGTCGAAATCGCGGTGGGTCTCCCTGTTTGACGGATTGGTGGGTGTTGTCGGGCGCCGCAGGGCGAACTTTGCGGTGTTTTTTGCCCGCTACCCATGCGAAGATTGCGATGGGCACGGTCGTGGCGAACACGACGAGTACGACGAAAACGGCACTGCTGGTGGACATATCGGCTCCTTGCGAGTTGGTGAGGCATGAGTTCTGCACGCAGCGTGGCGGTTTGGTCGGTGCCATCTGCGGCTGTGCAGTCTCGAAGTGGTAGTGCTCGACTGTCGGGTCACGGGGCCGATCGTGGCCGTCGACTCGATGCCGTCGGCCACGGAACCACGGTCAGTAGTAGTGACGCCGGCCGCCGATGGCGTGACCGGTGCGCCCCATCAGCATGAGTAGCAGGCCCACGACCAGCAGGATGACCCCGATGACCAGGACAACATGGGCGAACGCGAATGTGGGGGCAAGGCTCGGGAGGAGCAGCCCCAAAACAATAAGGACAAGTCCGAAGATGATCATGATAGTTACCTAAGTCTCGTGGAGATGATCGGGGCGGATGTGCCCGGGATCAGTGTTTGAAAGCGTCATTGAGCTTGTCGCCTGCCTGTTTGGCGTTGCCTTTGACCTGGCCGGCGCGTCCCTCGGCCCGCATGCCGGTGTTGCCGGTGGCGCGGCCGAAGACCTTCTTCGCGCTGACCTTGGCGGCTTCGAACTTGTGGGCAATCTTTGCAGCCACTCTCATTGCGGACTCCTTGGGTTCTCGGTGTTCATAACCCGCGAACGCGGGATGAAGACATGGGCGAGACTGGTTGCCGGGCGAGCCAGCGACATCTCCAGATCGTGGCGGGCGGCTCGCCCTGTCCCGCGGAACGCCGTACACCGGCTGGCTGCACGCTCAAGCCGAGCGTCGAAATGCGCCAACGAAGACCCCGAGGACGGAGGGGTGCGCGTCGGCGCGGTGATGTCATCGCCGAATGCGGCGCCATTCGCGGCCGATAGGCCAGCGAGCCCGTGTTGGTCAGCACCCCGGTGAACCCCACGACCACCGGCGAGCAAGGCAACCGGTCCAACGATGTCGATCATGGCGGCGCCTCTACTGATGCTTAGAAGTCCAGTACACGCCACATCGTCCAGCTTGTCAACGGTGTATATCTACGGCATAGACATACTGTGTCAACAGCCTGGAGGTGACTCGGCATTGCGATGTCTACAGTGTAGGTCTACGGTGGAGATCAACACTGGAGACACGCCCGGAAGGCGGCAGCATCCATGACCCAACCACCAGCAGGCCTTGCAAGTTCCGCGCCCGAATCCCGCAACAACGAGGCCGACGGTGAGAGCAGGCCGATCACCCGTGCGGCGGTCCTGGCCAGCGCCCTGGAGATCATTGACCGCGACGGCGTCGACGGGCTCTCGATGCGGCGGCTCGGCGAGGCCGTCGGGCGCGACCCGATGGCACTGTATCGGCATGTGCCGAACAAGGCCGCGGTGCTCGACGGCGTCGTCGAGATGGTCTTCGAACGGCTTTCGCTGGACACCACAACGCCGGACTGGGCCGCTGCACTACGCAAGCTCGGCCACGAATTCCGAGATCTGGCACGTGCGCACCCCAACGTGGTGCCGTTGTTGGTCACCCGGCCGCTGGCCACACCGCTTGGGATGCGCCCACCGGGAATCCTGCGGCATCTCGAAGAGGTTCTGACCCTGCTCATCGGGGCCGGGTTCACCGGGGAGGACGCGTTGCACGTCTACCGGGCGTTGTTCGGGTTCCTGTACGGGCACGTACTTACCGAACTGCAGGAAATCGTCGAGCGGCCGGAGGAAACCGACCACGTCTTGCGGCTGGGTCTACACCGGCTTCCGATCGACCAGTTTGGGCACCTACGCGAACTCGCACCGGTCTGGGCTTCCTACGACCCACTGGCTGAACTCGACCGCGGACTCGACATTCTGCTCAGCGGACTGGCCGTGCGCCTCACGATCCCCGGCGCCGCTCCCGCGGACACCACCGAGCCTCAACAAGGCGACCACGAACGGACGTGACCTCGATGACACGCAGCAAGCTTTCCAAACTCACCGTCGTTCTGTGCGAATAGGTATGACCCCCAAACTATTTGCAGACTTGGGCAAGACGACGATGGCGATAACAGACGCAGCCGAATACGCTCACCTGCGGGAGGTGGACCTCGAGGCGCTTGGTGTCGCACTGGAGGCAATCCGTCGCGACATCGAGAATTCGCGTGGTGAACAAGATCGGACATACATTCAGCGGGCCATCGCGTTTCAGCGCGGCCTCGACCTCGCGGCACGGCTTGTGATCGCCGCCAGCCGAAGCGGGCCCGGCTGGGCACTGGGAACCGCCGCGCTGGCCACCGCGAAGAGCATCGAGAACATGGAGCTCGGTCACAACATCTGCCACGGTCAATGGGATTGGATGAACGACCCGGAAATCCACTCCAGCACCTGGGAGTGGGACATGGTCGGCGTCTCCTCACAGTGGCGCTATGCCCACAACTACCGCCACCACGTGTTTACGAACGTCATCGGCGAGGACGACGACCTCGGATACGGCATCATGCGGGTCACCCGTGATCAGCAGTGGCGGTGCAGCAATCTATTGCAGCCGCTACGAAGCGTATTGCTGGCCATCATGTTCGAGTGGGGCATCGCGCTGCAGGGTTGGGAGTCGCAGCAGAAGCGTGCCGCCAAGTCCGCGCTCACCCGAGCCTTGGTGCAGAAAGTGGCGTGCCAGGCCGGCAAGGACTATCTGATCTTTCCCGCGCTGAGTCTTCGACGATGGCGCCGCACGCTCACCGCGAACGCGGCCGCCAACCTGCTGCGAAATGTGTGGGCTTACGTGGTGATCTGCTGCGGACGGACACACAGAAGTTCGCGCCCGACGCACTGAACGATGAGTCCAAATCCGAATGGTATCTGCGACAAATGCTTGGCACTGCGAACTTCCGCGCCGGGCCGGTGTTGGCATTCCTCAGCGGAAACCTCTGCTACCAGATTGAGCATCACCTCTTTCCGGATCTCCCGAGCAACCGCTACGCGCAGATCGCACCACAAGTGCGGTCCATATGCGCGCGCTTCGACCTGCCGTACACGACCGGTCCGCTCGCACGCCAATACCTAGGGACCGTGCGCACCATCTTCAAGCTCGCACTCCCGGATCGGCTTCCCGCCCCCGATGCTGACGGAATGGACGCCCACAAACCTGACCACCTCGATGACGCACACCAGACAATGAAGGTCGGATCCACCGCTATTTAGACAGTCCCAGCCTCTCAGATTCGGGTGTGTATTGATGTTCCCGCTCGTCGAGGTGATGCGGCAGGGCTGTTTCGAGGAACGCCGTTTGATGACACGGCCTAGTCTGGGTCTCAGGTTCATGTGGACGTGGCCAAGCTCGGAGGCAGGCAGCGCAGCAGGCCCGGCGCACTCGAAGTCGGCCCGATCCCAGGAGGGCACAAATGTTTACATTCCTCAAACCCATCGCGGGTTTCCGCGTGACGTTTTCGGCGATGTTCAAGAAGCCAGTCACCGAGGGGTATCCGGAGAAGCCGGGCCCGGTGGCGCCGCGCTACCACGGCCGCCATCAGCTCAACCGATGGCCCGACGGGTTGGAGAAGTGCATCGGGTGTGAGCTGTGCGCGTGGGCCTGCCCGGCCGACGCGATTTTCGTGGAGAGCGCCGATAACACCGAGGCCGAACGTTTTTCGCCGGGCGAGCGCTACGGGCGGGCGTATCAGATCAATTACCTGCGATGCATCGGCTGCGGGTTCTGCATCGAGGCTTGCCCGACGCGGGCCCTGACGATGATCAACGACTACGAAATGGCCGACGACAACCGCGCCGACCTGATCTACGGCAAGGACCAGCTGCTGGCGCCACTGCAGCCCGGTATGGCGGCCCCGCCGCACCCGGTGGCGCCTGGCAGCACCGAACGCGACTATTACCTCCTCGACAACATCGCCGCGGCGAACCGCGAAGCCCGGTGACCACGTTGTTGACCGCGGACGCGCGGACCCGTACTCCACCAAACGAAGTGATGCTGTTACCGTCGGGCGTTGCGCTCTGTTGGCCGTCGCTGAGTATGCAGATGATGCCGTCACTGTCGGCGCGGACGTGATATCGGGAGTTGGTCTGAAAGTGACGGGTTGGTCGGCGCGGCGACGTGATGGTCGTCGTGGTGACGGGCGTCGGCGGGCGTGCCGAACGGCGCTCCCGATGGCTCGCGGGGGCCGCGATGAGGCTCAGGCCGGTGGCGACAACAGGCGACCTCGGGTGTAGGCCCGATCAGGGTCCAGGGCGGGTCGTCGATGCCCTAGCGGTGGCGTTCACAGTAGGCGGCTGTCGACAGGATCGACAACGCGTGATGCAGCAGTTGCGGTGTTGCGCAGCGAACGTCAGAATCCAGTTCCAGTGGCTGTCGGGTGCCGCCTTGGTAGATGCGTTCCAGGTGTGCCGCTGGTAGGCGGCGCAGCCAGCGCCGCACTGTGGACACGGGCCGATCGACGGCGACCGCGATGCGCCGGGTGTCGAAGTCCATTTGGCTTGTGCAGCAATGCTGTTCCGATCGCCGCGGTGGTGTCGGCGTGACGTGGTTGCAGGGCTGCGGGTATCACGATATGCGTTGATGAGCACGATCGCATCGGGTGCGGCGGGGTCGCACCGTCACCGTGGTGCTGTCGCGGTCGCGCAGGGTGCGCCGCCGGCCCGTATCCCCAGGCGACCAGCTGGCCGGGGCGGCAGCGCGGGCAGCGTAGTTCGCCGTCGGCGAGTAGGTGCTCGGCGAGTTCGGCGGTGCGGGCAACGATCACCGTGCAGCCTCGAGCGCCGAGGTCACAAGGAACGCCGCCCCGGACCGATCCTCGGACCGCGGGTGCCGCTACACACGCTCCACGCTCAGCTGTCGCGGATCCACGCCTTCAGGTAACCCGGCTGCCGAACGGTGCTCTGAATCCGTTGTGCAACAATAACATCGATGGCCATAACCGCACGCCCCACCGTTAGCAGGTTGTACACGAAGGGCGGAGTCCGCCGACACGGCCATGCCAGTACCGGGATATCTGCCCGAACGCGCTATTCGGACGATTTCAATAACGCCAGTTACCAATTACGCACGCCAACCCTGCTGACCCCCACCGCATCCACGACACCAGATGCCCGGTAGATAGCCACGCGTGCAAGCCATTACCGCCGACACTCACCAACGCCCCAACACCTAACACTGTCCACAGAAAAACCCGGTTCCAGAACTGCGCGCGATACGGCGCCAACGACACGATTACCAGGGTCGCGAGAATGATCACACCGTCAACAAGCAGCGGCGACAACCACGACGGCCAGCCCGGCCACGCCGTCATCGCGGCAAGACTTCGCAGCGAATTGAACGACAAGACGAAGCTGATGGTCGCGATAAACACCGTGAGCCACACGGATGCGGTGCGGCTTCGGATCACGAGGCGCAAGGTCCGCTCGGCGTCGTCGTGCGCCTCTTCGCGCCTCCGGGAGGCAGGCATAGGCGACCGCGATTCCGTATGGAGCTCACCACTGCCGGTTGGTTGCCGCGGTTCGATCGGACTGCCGACCGTGCTCGTCTCGAGGTCACGGTCGCCCGGGATCACTGCGCCATTGCGGCGGGCTTCAACGGTCGTCACCTCGGTATATCCCCCCCTCCGCGCCGTTAAGCTGGTAAATGATCAAGAAACGCTCCACAGGGAAACCTACCGGCCCCAAAGCGCTTACGCGCTGCTCGCGGCGATGCAATTTGGGGCCCTTCGCTGCGCACCCCGAACTGTGGCGCAAGACAATCCGCGAGACATCCCGTGCGAGCACAGCTGACATATCGCGTGCGATAGTGCGTGAGATAGCGGTCGTACTATCGTACGAGGTACCGCAAGAGGGGTCGCGCACGACAGGGCGCGCGGTATCATGGCACATAACGCGAGAATCAGTGCACGCGATCATGCGTGACTTATTGCAGACAACAGCACACGCATTGCGCCACGGGATAGACAACGGCAGATGGTGCGGCCCATCGCACGCGTTACCTCACGCATCCTGACACGCCGCAGCGTGTGCAGTAGCGCGCGCGTGCAGCTACGCGCTATGCTTCGCGTAGCTGCACGCGGGGGAGTTGGACGTAGCGGGCGGAGGGCCCCTTTTCGGGCCCCGCTTCTCGGCACGACCCCCCCAGGTAGGGCCCCCCTGTGAAGGAGAGAAGGTTTCCCTTGTCTAATCCATCAACCCTTGAGGCAGCCCGGCGCCTCGCTGTCAGTGACCCGGACCCGCAACTCCTCGCGACCTTGCAAGACCTCATAGTGGCGGTCGCAGCGCACAAAGGGGGAGTGGGTAAAACCGAAATCGCCAAAGAGCTGGCCTGGCTGCTCGCCGGCATCCTCATCGACTTCGACTGGGACCGCGGCGGCGCCTCCCGTGCTTGGGGATACCGCTACGAAACCCGCACCAATGCGCCGCTGCTTGATGCCATGGAAAACAGCCGAACACCCCGCCCGCTCACCGGAGGCCCTTTCCGCGCTGATCTGGTCCCATCCCACCCCGACTGGGGCAATAACCAGCCCCCGCAAGACCACGTCACGACCCAGCTTGAGAAATGGTCCGCCGAATGGCGCCGACCCCTCGTCATCGATACCCACCCTGGTGGGGGAGACGACGCCAACCCCAGCGCCTCCGGAGCCATCGCTGCCGCCAACGTCATCGTTGTACCGATCGTCCTGGAAACCCGGCCTCTGGAAGCCCTCGAAGGCATGGCCGACGAACTTCGCGCCTTCCCGCTGCTCATCATCCCCAACATGGTCGACGCAGCTCCGCGCAAGATGGTCGACTGGCTACAACGCATCAGCGAGACCTACAACGTCCCCGTAGGCCCATCAATCGGCAAATACGGCTGGCTCAGCCGCCGATCCCTACGTATGGCCGTCGCAGCGCGCACTCCCGTGCCCGCCAAGAACCGCCAATTCGTCGACGAGATCACCGACGTCGCCCGGGCGGTAATCACCTACACCCAGAAAGCCCAAGGCTGACCATGAGCGACAACCTCGGCGGTATCCATCAACTCCACGAGCGTCGCGCTCGCCGCACCCGCCAAGCCCCCCAGCCGCGCCACCCCAAGCTCGGGGCGGCCGAAGCGCTCGATCAACCACTCACCGCCCAGGACGGCCGTAGCGACACCACCACCACCACGGCGGCGACTCCGCCTGCACCAACGCCCTCACCGCCCCCAGCCGAGCCGCAAGCCACAGCGCCAGCAGAATCCCAGCCGGCGGCCGAATCACACGACCGCGCCACGGCAGAAAACGACGCCATCGAAGATGTCTCGCACGACAAGGCTGACAGTGACCCCGGCGCGATGCCAACACTGGACATCGATCCTGACGACCCCACCGCCCACATCGTTTCGCCGACTGTCCTGAGCATCCCGGCCTCGATCGTCAAACGGTTCGAACGCGCCCGCGCCCACGCCCCCAGTCACACAGCCCTCGTGCTCGATGCGCTCCGCGCACATGCCCAGGAACTTCCAACGCTCATCCTCAACCGCCGACCCGGCCCAAAACCCGGCGACCTCTTCCCCTTCCGTGAAGCCCCGGGCCGCACGTCCCAGGACACACCCCTCCCGGTACGCATCCGCCCGACCAAAGGCGAACTTGCAGTCATGAAGACCCTTACCGACTGGGCCAGCGCTCGCATCGCCAAACAGCGCCCCGGAACACGCGAAACCAACAGGTCTGAAATGGTCGCTGCTGCCTTGGACGTCTTTCTTCCGCCTCTCAAGAAGACCTCGCCCTGAGGCACACGAACCCCAAACGCCGTACGATAATGCCGTACAATAACGGTACTGGGTATTGGTACGGTTGGAAGGGCCGAGGTCATGGCTATCAGTGCAAGTGAGGCCCGGCAGCGCCTCTTTCCGCTGCTTGAACAAGTCAACACCGACCACGAGCCTGTGCGAATTACGTCCAAGGCCGGAGATGCAGTGCTCATGTCGGCCGCTGACTACGATTCGTGGCAAGAAACGGTCTACCTCCTGCGTTCCCCCGAGAATGCCCGCCGACTCATGGAGGCCGTCGCCCGAGACAACGCCACCCGGCCCACCCCCGGCAGCTACACCAAGTCGATCGACGAACTCGAGGAGATGGCCGGCGGCCAGGAGTGAGAAGCATCAACTTCGATCCCGCCGCGTGGGAGGACTTTCTATTTTGGCTGGCTTCCGACCGCAAAACAGCACGGCGCATCACCAGACTCATCGCAGAAATCCAGCGCAACCCGTTTGCTGGGATTGGAAAACCAGAACCGCTCAAGGGTGAACTATCCGGGTACTGGTCGCGGCGCATCGACGACGAACACCGGATCGTCTACCGCGCAGATGATCACGAAATCAAGATCCTCAAAGCCCGATACCACTACTGACCAGCTTGAAACTCGACTGGTCTAGGTGTCCACGCGTACCAAGATCTCGTACTCGGGCGGGCGGTGAAATCGCAAGTATGTGAGGCGATGCCGGCCGTCCACGATCGCCTGGCCTGCGATGCGCAGCGGGCTTGCCAGCCAGGCACGCGAGAGACCGACGTCGCCGCAGTGAGGCCGCGCCCAGTCGTCCCACTCAGAATCGAAGGCCAGCGGCTCATTGAAGCAGGGGCGCTGATCGGGACAGGTCGGTGGCGGCCTCCACGTCATCGAGCAGGCCTGAGCTCCACGACGTCTGAGTGAGCGCGTACAAGACGATCCGTCGATACTCAGGATCGTCGGTCAGGTAGGCGCGTTTGTGGGCCGCGGCGCTGAAATGGCGGTCGTCGCCGAGGTAGGCACGCAGCTGGCGCTCGAGCTGCTTGTACGGATGGTTCGGGCCTGCGTTCTTGCCCAGGCCCGAAGGCCAAGGCAACGAGCCCAGACGGCGGATCACGAATCGGTGGACCATCGTCGAGGTCCTCGGATCATTTCTTCTCGGGGGCTGGACGCGATGATCGTTTCGACGGTGGTCGGGGAGAGCTGCTCGGCGGTGCTGTTTGAGGGAGTTGGGCGCGATACGCGGCGCTGGTTTCACGGGCGAGTGCCAAGGCCTCAGTGAGGGTGTGCACCCGTTCGTCGGCGCTACGTTGCATTTGGGTGAGCTGTTCGGTGTGGTCGATACGAAGCCTTTCTCGTTCTGCCCGTGCGTCGTCGCGTAGTCGCTCGAGCTCTTGGTTGAGCGATGCCAAGGCTTCCCGTTCGGCTTCTATCGTTCGCTGTGCGGCCGTGGCCTCAGCACGCGCAGTGGCGAGATCGGCGCGCAGACCGGCTAACTCGGCTGCGGTCTGCTGCGTGGCCTCGCGTGCGGAGTCGACCTGGGCCTGGAGGCGTTGACGTTCTTCTTCGGCCGCGCGGCGAGTTTGGTCGAGTTCACGACGCACCGCGGCAGCGGTGTGGCGCTCACGCTCGGCCGCCTCGTCGGCGGCCTGTTGGGCGGCCTGGGCCGAGGCGGCCTCAAGTTGGGCGGCATTGGCGTCGCGGCGCGCTTGGTCAAGTTCGGCGCTGCGGTGCGCGAGTTCGTTTTGGTGTTCGGCCTGCGCTGCCGCCAACTGCTCCTGCGCGCTTGCTACCGCGCTCTGGGCCTCGGCGCGAACCTGGGCTATCTCGGCTTGCAGCTCCTCGCGCACACGCGCCGTTTCGGCGATCGCGTCCTCGGCCAGCGCATCGGCTTCTTCGCGTTCACGCTCGGCGGTCTGTTCGCGCTCGTTAGCCTGCCGGGCGGCGCGCTCAGCGGCCGCGCTGCGTCGCTCGGCCTCAGTCACCTTCGCGAGCGCGTCCCGGTGCGCATCTTCAACCTCGGCGCCCGCAGCCTCGACGTCGCCGGCCGCCCGCAGCTGGACCACCAAGTCATCGAGGTACACGCGCAGGTCCGCCACCTTCTCCGGTAATTCGTCCAACCGCTGCTCCAAGGTGGCCCGGGCCAGGGACACCCCGGAGGCCAGCCCAGCGTCCTCCTGCGTCGCGACCGAACCACGCTGCGCGCGGCGGGCCCGCCACGCGTTGGCGCGGTTATGCACCGGCCCGCCGGAGCTGTCGGGCTGTTCGCAGTATCGCGACGGACGGCCCGTGGCTGGGTCCGGCCGGCTAGTGCGTGTGCAGCCGGGGTAGTTACAGCGATCCCGCGGCGCGGAGTCGTCCGTCGGGGCAGTTTCGCTCATTCCGTCATTTTACCGCTTTCGTCGCCACAGAGCAATGACGCAACGAAACGAAACGAAAATACGAAACGAAACTACGAAACGGATCGCGCCGGACACGCGTGTGCCGGGCAGCGATGGTCAGATTGCTGCGGCGCGCGGTGCCTGCGCGCCGATGACGCGGCCCAAACCCCCCGTCACTGTGACGAAAGCTGCGGCGACGGCCCCTACGGCCACCCGGGGTGAATAGTTGGCAACGCCGGAACATATGCCGGCCGGCTCGGCGATGTCAGCAGCCGCTGCAGAGACACCAACTCATCGCCACGCTCGTGCCTCAACCCTCAAATAGCAAACGGCAAGTCCCGCTGGCGGCGGTCAGGCTCGACCCAAACCGCGAAATTTGCCACACCAGCCGTCATTCTCATGCATAACAGCTATTATGCATGAACAATGTCGGCGACCAGCCGCACTCGCCCACCCGCGCACCAAGGAATGTGAGACATGACCAGCCAGGCCACGTGGCCGCCACCAGCGTCAATCGACGATCTTCCCAGGGACGGGTGGAGCTGGAGTGATTTCAGCCGACCCGTGTTCGAGTTCGCGCAGGTGCTTTCCGACACGAACGCTGTCGCGTGGTCGGGTGATTCGTGGGCGTTCTGGGAAAAGCCCTGGGATTGGGACAATGCACATGCGTTGTGGGAGAAGCTCGGTAAGCCTCGCCGAGACGATCCCACGTGGATGCGCTTCGTCCACGCGGTCGACACCCACACCGAAGCCGAACAGTTGACCGCCCTGCAAAACACCGGTCGTCTTCCCGCGCTGTGGTGGGAGGATGACGGCGAGTGGTCCACATTCACCAAAGTGCTTGTCTCAGCGGGCCATAGCTATCTTTCTGGCTACGTGACTCCAACCCGCACCCGCACGGCGCGATGGCGTGACGTATTCCGCTGGACCTTCGACGCACCCCATGCCGACTGGGTAGCACTCGGCCGGCCCCAGCGGCGTACCCACGGGTGGGCCGAATTCCTCATCAAGTGGCGCATGCCCGGACCGGCTCGCCGTGGCGGGTGAAACACGTCCACGGACCCCGAGCCCGAGCCGTGGACGCACTGATGCCCAACGACCTAGCTGGTTCCGCGCATTCCTCACCGACCGCGCTACCCGCAAGCCATCGCCGCACACCCTGCAGGCCTACCGACAAGACTTCGACGCGATCGCCAGCGCCATCACCGGCGCCGACCCAGGACAAGACCTGTCAAGGCTCGACCCGCTTGACCTCACCAAAGATGCGCTGCGCCAAGCCTTTGCGGCCTACGCTGGCTCCCACGAAGCAGCCTCGATCCGCCGCTGCTGGTCGACATGGAACACCTTGTGCACCTACCTCTACACCACCGAACTGCTCCCCGGAAATCCTATGCAGGTGATCGGCCAACCCAAACCGGCCAAGGCCCTTCCCCGATCACTTCCCGCCGAGGCCGCTGAAGCACTCATCACCGCGATAGAGGCGCCGGCGGCCAACAAACGCGCGACCGACTGGCCCGAGCGCGACCGCGCCATCATCTTGACGGCCCTGCTGGCCGGGCTGCGCGCGGCCGAGCTCCGGGGCGCCAACATCGGCGACCTACGTCTCAGCGACGGCGGTGGGGTCCTTCGGGTACGCGGAAAAGGCGGCAAGCACCGTTCAGTTCCTATCGAACAAGCCCTCGTCGACGTCCTCAACAGCTACCTCACCACCCGGGCGGCCCGCTTCCCCGCCACCACCCGCGGGCGATCGGGCCAAAATCCGCGGCCACAGTGGCCAGCCAGCGCGGCTCTGTTCGTCGGCCGCGATGGCGCCCGAATCACCCGCGGCGCTTTGCAATACCGTGTGCTGCGCGCATTCAACCTGGCCGGGCCCGACGCCCAGCGCACCCCCGGCGCGATGGTTCACGCGCTCCGGCACACCTACGCCACCGAGCTCGCCGGCGCCAACATCAGCGTCTACACCCTCATGAAGCTGCTAGGCCATGAATCCATGGCCACCTCGCAACGCTACGTCACCGCCGCTGGCTCTGAAACCCGCTCGGCCGCCGCGCAAAACCCACTCTATGAACTACTCGCTCCCACAGTCGAGGGCGACGGCGATCGCCCAGCGGCCTCGCCCGCAGATTCGACGCAATAACCTCGCACTGGCCATCGCACAACGCACTGCCAGCTGGGAGAATTGGACCAACAGCGGCTAGGACGGCTTGTGTCAGACCCGGTCGGTAATCTAAGGCGAACCCGCAATCAGCGCTGAAATGGTGAAGGCCGAGCGAATGCAGATTCTGGTACTAATCCTGATAAACGTCACCGGCATCATGGCGCCGTTGCTGATCCTGCGCATCATGCGGGCGCCGGTCTCGGCTCTCATCGCCACCGCCGTGATGGACGCCATGGTCTGGGCCGCCATGTTCATCTTCGACCCTGTCGGCAAGTACCTCATGCCCCTGTTATCCCAGCTCCATTCATAAGCGTTGGGCAATTAAGACATTCCGGCGCCGCCTTTAACGTCCATCAAGAGCTTGCAGCGTGCACGAATCACCAAGGGACGGCGTGTAAATCGTGTACTGGCAGTGCTGGCAACGGTGTGAGCGGTGCATTCGTCGTTCGCAACGGCAGTGTGCTATGCCAACGAGCACCTGGTGCGCTCCGAGTTGCGCGCCGCATTCCGGACAGTGCGACGGGCGGTGTTCTTCCCACCCGCGCCGGGTCTGCACAAGCCGCATTTTTGCGATGGTAGCGGGGAATTGAAGTTGAAGCGCCTGCGGCGCTGCTGAATGGCTTGGGCCTTGCCCAAGCCCATGTTTGTTTGCCTTTCTGGCTTTCGATTATGCCGGCGGTCCGCTTCGCGTCAAGGCCACGGCCTGCGCTTCGCTTCGGGCACAAGGCTCGCACAGTTCCCCGGCACGCTCGCTTCGCTCGCGGCGGCCAACTGTGCGCCCGGACCTTGCACTCCGCGTCCCTATGCCGGCCCAAATCTCAATTGCCAGAAGGCAAACAGAACAGGCGGCCATGCGGACGCCTGACCCACCCAGAAAGGTTCAACCATGACCGACATCACCAGCACCGACACTGCGGGCAATGCCACTGACCAGCCGATCGGCACCTTGGAACACCTTGATCCGGCGTTGCTCGACATTGGTGACAATGTTCGCGACGATGCCGCGCTGAGCAAGGCGTTCATCGCCAACATCGCCGAAAATGGCGTCCTGGTGCCGATTACGGCTGTCCGCGACGCGGAACGGCCCGAGGTCATCCGTGTCCGCAACGGACAGCGGCGCACTCTTGCTGCCCGCGAAGCGGGATTATCCAGCGTCCCCGTCTATGTGCTGCCGTCCACTGCTGCCGATGCCACCCAGGAAACCATCGACCGCATCGTGCACCAGATCGTCACCAACGATCAAAAGCTCGACATCACCGACGCGCAACGGGCGCGCGGTATCCAGCAGATGATCGATGCGGGGATGTCGGTGACCAAGGTGGCCAAGAAGCTGTCTGTGGGCAAGGACGCTGTGAAGGCCGCCCACACGGCCTCGCGGTCGGCGACGGCCATGGATGCGCTGGCTAGTGGCCAGCTGAGCCTGGTCGAAGCGGCGGCGATCACCGAGTTTGAGGACATGCCCGGTGCCGTTGAGCGGCTGATGAGTGCGGCTGACAGCGGCTGGTTCGAGCACACGGTCGCCCAACTGCGCCAGCAACGTGCCACTGACGAGGCCCGCGCCCAAGTGGCCCCGGCCTACGCCGACAAGGGGTTCACTCTCCTTGAGCAGCGCCCGGATTCGTGGGACCCGGCTTGCATCCCGCTGCATCACCTGGTGACCGCTGACGGGGAGGAAGCCGACGACGACGCGGTGACGCACCCCGCCCATTGGGCTGTGTTGCTCGTTGAGGACACCGCATGGTGCGACGTGGAAACCGGTGAAGTGATTGACGAAGAGAGCGTGGACTGGGAGACCGAGGATCAGCCGGACGCCACACCCGCAGAGGGGATGCGCCACGCCAACACGGTCACCGAGGCGCAGGTGTTCACTCCCGATTACTACTGCCTCGACTACCGCGCCGCCGGTCTGACGCCGCAGAGCTGGTTCGCGCGGCAAGCCGGGCTGGTGGACACCGACACCGGCGAAGCAGTCGACCTGGACGACGAGGCCCGCGAAGCCGCACGCCAGCAGGCGGCGATCGAGCGGGCCGAGACCGAAAAGCGTGAGCGCCGTAAAGTGTTGGCGCTCAACAAGCTCGGTGATGCGGCCCTTGGCGTGCGGCGTGATTTCGTCAAGAAGCTGTTGGCGCGAAAGACACCTCCCAAGGGCGCCGGTCTCTTCGTGGCGGACTGCTTGGCCCGTGACAGTGCGTTGCTCACGAACAACAACGCGCTGGACACCACCGCCGAACTGCTCGGACTCGACAGCGGCCAGGCCGTGGCCAAGCTCGTGGCCGAGCTACCCGCCAACGGCGACGCACGCGCGCAGGTGATCACGCTGGGCCTGATTCTCGGTGCGCTCGAATCGCGCACCCCCAAGGATGCTTGGCGCAACAACAGCGGCTGGTGGGGCCATCACGTCGGCGGCGCTGAGTACCTGCGCTGGCTCGCCGACAACGACTATCCGCTGGCTCCCGTCGAGGAAGTCGTGACCAAGGCCAAAAGCACCGACGAGGTGTATGAGCAGTACTTGGCTGATGCGGTAAAGGAGTAGCGCGCCGCTCGGGTGGGGTCAGGGCTGCGGCTCTGGCCCCACCTTGGGCGATGGCGATCCGCCCCCGTCATGCCCTGCTGCGTGTTCGCTGCGGCGGCAGCAGCATCACGATGCCCGCCGTTGGCGGCTAAACACGTTCTGCCTTCTGGGCTTTCGATTCTGACCGGCCGGGTCGCTACTTGCAAGGCGCCGGCCTCCGCGCTGCTGCGGGCCGGTGGCTCGCGAACTTTTCCCCAAGCCGCTCGCTGGCGCTCACTGGGAAAACTTCGCGCCCGGGCCTTGCATTCCACGACCCGCGGGCCGGTCTATATCCCCAATGCCAGAAGGGCAAAAGAATGGCATCAAATAACAGGAAGCGCTATCGAAGGAATACGGTAATGAGTCACATCTGTGGTTGGCGCATGGTGAATGAAAGGCGAACGTGGATAGGCATCACTGGCGAGTATGTTGTCGCGCTACGGTTACCGCCAGATCGTCCTGGGCGAGAATCAGCCTGAATCTGTATGTAGGGTTCCGGTTGGCTCAAAGGCGAGCCGTAGTCGGCGCTGGCCGCCTCAACGAGGCTGGTAGTACACGCTTTCTCCTCACCGATGTTGAGCAGAGCTCACCGCCCAAGAGAATGGCGCATACGTGTCGGGAAGCAGCTCCAAAGAATGTCGATAAGTGGTCGAATTTCTTTCTCCCGGCTATGGCATAAGGACAATCACGGCAGTAATATTGAATTATCAATCGCAGCACCAACCATTTGCGAAGGAGGCTCGTAATGTCCCCGATCACTGTTTATACAAAACCTGCCTGCGTGCAGTGCAACGCGACTTTCCGGGCGCTGGATAAAAAGGGAATCAGTTACCAGAAAGTCGACGTGACCGAGCACCCAGAGGCCCGCGAATACGTCATGAGTCTGGGCTATCTGGGCGCACCCGTCGTCTATGTCTCGCCCACGGTGCATTGGTCGGGGTTCCGCCCGGATCGCTTGGCCGGCCTGGCCGCCGCCTAACAGCTGCACCCCTGACCGAAAGGACTCACACCCATGCACACCGACACCGCGCTTGAGCAAGCCGTCGCCGAGTTCACCGAGCTCGACGCCATCGAGCGAATCGCTGAAACGCGAAGCCATCTGCTTTCCCACATCTCTACGGCAGTCAAGGCCCTGCAAGACGCGAGTGGCGCCTTGGCGCAGCTGCGCAGCAACAGCGTCTACGACGTCGAGTTTGTGGAGGGTCGCGATGGCCGCGATGTTGCCACCTTCCTCGACGAGAGCATTCGCCACACCCGTGCGGCCTACGCGGTGGTGCACACCGTTATCGATCAGGAGACACCGTGATGGCGAGCGCACACCAACTCCACAGTCCCGGAGCCGCTTTGGACCACGTGCGGGACGCCCTGCAAGCAGCGGGGCACGCCATCCGCCCGCGTGGTTCGGAGGCCTTCATGGCCAGCTGCCCCCTGCACACCGACCACTGCCCCTCGCTGTCGGTTGGGTGGCGAGAAAACACCCGCGCCGGCACTGGCGGTGCGGTCCTGCTGCACTGCTTTAGCTGCCAAGCCCCCGCGGCCGCCATCGCGGCCGCACTGGGTCTGCGCCTGGCCGATCTGTTCGACAACCCCAGCCCCGCAACCGGGCAACGCTGGCCTCGCGTCACGCAGCCCAGGGCCAGGCGAACTCCTGGGCCAGGGCCGTTACCCGCACGCATCACCGCGGGGCGCGAAGACACCAACCACCACTGGCGCCGGGCCCGGGTCTACACCTACCTGACCCCCACGGGAACCCCGGTGCAGCAGGTCGTCCGCGAAGAATGCGCATGCACTGGTCGACCCCACAAACAGTTCCGGCAGCGCTACCGCGACGGAGGCCAGTGGGTGTACCGCAAGCCGTACGGATTCACCCCGGTGTTATACCGGCCCGCCGCAATTGCGGCCGCAGCCACACGCGGCGCATGGATATGGGTCACCGAAGGTGAAAAAGACGCCGACACCCTGACTGCACTCGGCCGGCTGGCCACCACCAACGCCCAAGGAGCCGCCAACTTCCCCGCCGAACTCGTCGACGACTTCGCCGGACTCAAGGTCGCCATCGTCGCCGACCGAGACCTCGCCGGTTATCAGCGGGCGATCAACCTCTATGCACGCCTACGCAGCATCACTGCCCAAGTCGTGGTGCTCTTACCCGCCCTCGACGTCGACAAAGCCGACGTCACCGATCACGTCAACGCCGGCCTGTGGAACCGCGCCGAGCTTTTCGGAGGCCTTTCCGTCATCACGCCCGCCGAACTGCACACCTTGGCCGCGGCCGCCAAAGCCCGGGTGGCCGCCGAGCGTTTCGACGTCGCCCTGCAGGAAGCCCGCGCGCACCAGGACCGTCGCGGCCTGGTACCCGGCAGCGCACGCAACGCCGCACGATGGCTCGCCGAAGCCGCCGAACAACTGCGCACAGTGCAACACACCCACCAAGACCTGCACCACGACATCGGCGAGCAGCCCTCACCCAGGCAGCGCGCCGAGGCGGCCGCCATTGATGCCCTCCTCGAGCAGCTCACCACTGACTACCGGAACAACACACGCAGGCCAGCGATACACGCTGGCCATGATCGGTTGAAGGAGTCTGCATGACAACGCGTTTCGAGATCGCCATCACCAACCGCGCGGCCGCAGCCATCGCCGCAGCGCCGGGCCGGCCCGGGCCCGCCGCCAACACCGCCCGCGCCTGGATCGACAGCATGACCGCCCGCGCCCAACTACGCTCCGAGCGTCGCCTGCGCCACACTCGCGCCGCCTAACCCCCGGAAAGGTGACCCCACTCATGCACGCCATCACCCGCCGATTCGCCGCCGCCGCAGGGGTGCTCACCGCAGCAACTCTGGCTCTAGCCGGTCCACCCTCGGCACACGCCGCGCTAGCCGTGGTCAGCCCCGGCGAAGAGGTCGACTACATCAACCCCACCGGAGGCAACCAGTTCTGCACCATCGGCTACGTCTACACCGGCGCGGACCTGCACACCTACGCCATCA
Source organism: Actinomycetota bacterium (assembly GCA_036338755.1). Lineage (GTDB taxonomy): Bacteria > Actinomycetota > Actinomycetes > Mycobacteriales > Mycobacteriaceae > Mycobacterium. The sequence continues at coordinate 25,933 of JAYZBN010000009.1, forward strand.
CCGCCGCCCACTGCCGCTCTGACCCCGCGTCAGGCTATGCGCGCGACAAGCGAAGCGGACTCACCGGCAAGTTCGTGCGCACCATTTTCGAGTCGCCGCGCAGCGGCGGCGCCGACTACGCGCTGATCGACTTCAACACCAACTCCATGGCATCGGCCTTCATCGACGCCAACCACACGCTCTTTACCGACGACCATCCCGAACCCCAAGTCGGCGAAACTGTCTGCCGCATCGGAGTTTCCAGCGGACAGCACTGCGGACAAATCGCGGCCGCCCAAGGCCGAGACCAATACCTGACCACAGGGATGCCGCCCAGCATCCCCGGTGACTCCGGAGGCCCGGTGTGGACGCCAACCTCACAGGGTTACGCGCAAATCATCGGGATTTGGCTAGGTGAAAAAACCACCGCCGCCGGCCAACAGTACGGCCGCTTCGCCTCACTATCCAGTGGCCTTCGCGCACTTAGCGCGCCCGAACGACCCGGTCAAAACGCCAGCAATCCCGAGTAATCAGCTCGCGGATACGACACGTCGAAGCTCAACTCCGGTACCGGCCACTGCCCGGTCACCAACCAGGTCATCGCCGGCACCGCAACACCCTGCGGCCCCTTCATGAGGTCACGCGCGAAGGCCTCTTCAAACATCACACCAGCGTACAGCCGCTGGGACTGGCCACCTGCCGGTGGCCACCAAATCCGTAGCCCCTCACCCTTTTAAGCCGTCAGCGGGGCGCTCATGGTAAGCGGGTGGGGACCCCGACCGGTCCACCCACGCCCACACCGGGCCTCGCCGTGCCGAGTGACTGT
>JAYZBN010000010.1:0-305730 GCA_036338755.1 Actinomycetota bacterium
GGGCGGGGGGGGGGGGGGGGGGGGGGGGGGCGGGGGCGGCCCCGCCGCAACAGGCGCGGGGTTGGTTTTAAAACACCTAACGGGGGCGGGGGGTGGGCCCGGCCACTTCTTGGCTTCTCGAGGGCGCTTGATCGTCCAAACAGCCATAGACGGTCCCGAAGCGATTCTCGGTGGTTCACCGCGTTTCGCGTCGTGTGCGATATTCAGGCGTAGGTCAGCTTCGGACCAGATGGTATAGCCGGTAGCTGGCATCCCCGTCACGCAGCCCTGTCTGGTGCCAGGACCCCTCCGCCGGGGCGCCCTTGCGCATCCGGGACCGCAAGAACGGGATTGGTGAGAGGTTCTCCGACACCGCAGACAGGTAGCGGCTGTTCAAGCCCATGCCGCGAGCGACATCATCACTGATGTCACGCCATGACGCGATCTGCAAGCCTGGCGCAGCGGCTAGGTCCGCCTCCCAGTCGCCACATTCCGCACGCTTGCGAAAATCCGTATACAGAAGCGACCCCTTTGGCGCCAGCACCCGTGATACCTCACTCAGGAAGCGGTCGAAGTGCGGGTAGCAGTGCGACGATTCCACGTTCATCACCACATCGAAGGACCCTTCAGCGAAGGGCAACGCTTCCGCGTCGCCTGGCGTGAAACTCAGCCGGGGCACACCGTGATGGCGGCGGCGACAGAACCGGATTCCCGTGCGGTTGCGATCCAGGCCCTGATATGACGCCGGCCCGAAGGTACGCGCCAAATACGACGCCCCGCCACCGTGCCCGCAGCCGACCTCGAGCACCCGCTTACCGGACAGTTCACCTTGCGCAGCCGTCGCGTGGTAAAGCTGAATCGGGTACCGGTGCTTTTCATCCTCGTCCGAAAGCGGAATGCCCATCGGCGGCTCTTCCTCGTACGCCCAGTTGAAGAACAGCATGTCGTCGTCAGCGCGCCGCGTGAAATACGGGTAGAAGCCCTTCCACCACAACGAGCCCACCCGCTGCATCAAAGCCACCATCGCCCCCCATGTTCGTGTCGAGTGAAGTAGGAGCGCAGCAACCCGACCGCTGGCTAGACCCCCGAAGTATTCAGGGGTACCCAATCCCCTGGAAGACAGTGCGGCGCGGAGGGATCGGCAGGGAGTTCACAGCAGGACAGCAGTTGACGCCGTCGACGAGCTCTTCGTCATCGCCGGCATATCTCTAGCTTCGCGTCATACATCTAAGAAGTCCCGGGCCTTGTGCCCGGCACTTCTTGGCTCCAGGGGGTGTCGCCCACATCGTCGGGTAGCGTCGGGCCCGTGACCGCAACGCCGCGCGAATTCGACATTGTGCTGTATGGGGCGACCGGCTTCGTGGGGAAGCTCACCGCCGAATACCTGGCCAGCTCGGCACCGGACCGGCGGATCGCGTTGGCCGGCAGATCGCCCGACAAATTGCGCGCCGTCCGCGACACGCTGGGCGACCCCGCGCAGTCCTGGCCCATTCTGAACGCCGACGCCTCGTCGCCCTCCACGCTCAATGAGATGGCGCCCCGTACCCAGGTCGTCATCACCACCGTCGGGCCTTATACCCGCTATGGGCTGCCGCTGGTGGCCGCCTGCGCCGCCGCCGGCACCGACTACGCCGACCTGACCGGCGAGGCGATGTTCGTCCGCGAAAGCATCGACCTCTACCACAAGCAGGCCGCGGACACCGGCTCCCGCATCGTGCATGCGTGCGGATTCGATTCGGTCCCTTCGGACCTCAGTGTGTATGCGCTCTACCGGGCGGCGCGGGACGACGGCGCCGGCGAACTCGGCGACACCGACTTGGTGGTCCGGTCTTTTTCCGGCGGCGTGTCCGGGGGAACCGTCGCGTCGATGCTGGAAGTGCTCGATACCGCATCGCGCGATCCGGATGCCCGCCGTCAACTCGCCGACCCGTACACGTTGACCACGGATCGCAGCGCCGAACCCGAAATCGGCCCACAGCCCGATTTGCCGTGGCGCCGTGGTGGTCGGATCGCGCCGGAGCTGACCGGGTTGTGGACGTCGGGCTTTCTGATGGCGCCCTATAACACCCGAATCGTGCGGCGCAGCAACGCATTGCTGGACTGGGCCTACGGGCGCCGGTTGCGTTACAGCGAGAGCATGAGCCTGGGCTCGTCGCCGTTGGCTCCGGTGGCATCGGCTGTGGTGGGCGGGGTCGGCGCGGCGACTTTCGGATTGGGCAGCCGGTATTTCCGGCTGCTGCCGCGCAAACTGGTGGAGCGCATCGTGCCTAAGCCCGGAACCGGCCCGAGCGACGCGGCCCGAGAGCGCGGCTACTACCGGATCGAGACCTTCACCACCACAACCACCGGCGCGCGTTACGTGGCGCGCATGGAGCAGCGTGGCGACCCGGGCTATAAGGCGACGTCGGTGCTGTTGGGGGAGTGCGGCCTCGCTCTGGCGCTGGACCGCGACAAGCTCCCAGATCTGCATGGCGTTCTCACCCCCGCAGCCGCGATGGGCGACGCGCTGCTCGACCGATTTCCCGCCGCGGGTGTGACATTAAAGGTCCAACGACTGGATCAGTGACCCGGCTCACGCATTTGGGCGCTTACAGGAGAGCAAATACCGCTCCCTAGAATTGACGGGTGACCGCCAGCCGCAGCCCCGCCACCGACCTGCCCAAGTCGTGGGATCCGGCCGCGGCCGAAAGCGCCATCTACCGGAAGTGGGTGGACGCCGGGTACTTCGTGGCCGATCCGAACAGCGCCAAGCCCGGGTATTCGATTGTGCTGCCGCCGCCGAACGTGACCGGCAGCCTGCACATGGGCCACGCACTCGAACACACGATGATGGATGCCCTGACCCGCCGCAAGCGGATGCAGGGCTACGAGGTGCTGTGGCAGCCCGGCATGGACCACGCCGGCATCGCGACGCAGAGCGTGGTGGAAAAACAGCTCTCGGTCGACGGCAAGACCAAAGAAGACTTCGGTCGAGAGCTGTTCATCGACAAGGTATGGGACTGGAAGCGGGAGTCCGGCGGCGCCATCGGCGCCCAGATGCGCCGCCTGGGCGACGGCGTGGACTGGAGCCGGGAACGCTTCACCATGGACGAGGGTCTGTCGCGGGCGGTCCGCGCGATCTTCAAGCGCCTCTACGATGCCGGACTGATCTATCGCGCCGAGCGACTGGTCAACTGGTCGCCGGAGCTGCAGACGGCGATCTCGGATATCGAGGTCGACTATCAAGAAGTCGAAGGCGAGCTGGTGTCCTTCCGGTACGGGTCGATGGACGACTCGCAGCCACACATCGTGGTGGCCACCACCCGAATGGAAACGATGCTCGGTGACACCGCGATCGCGGTGCATCCCGACGACGAGCGCTACCGGCACCTGGTGGGTAGCAGCCTGTCGCACCCCTTTGTGGATCGTCAGCTGGTGGTGGTCGCCGACGAGCATGTGGACCCCGAATTCGGTACCGGCGCAGTCAAAGTCACCCCCGCGCACGACCCCAACGACTTCGAGATCGGCCTGCGGCATCAGTTACCGATGATTTCCATCATGGACACCAAAGGCCGAATCGCCGACACCGGAACACAATTCGATGGCATGGACCGGTTCCAGGCCAGGGTCGCGGTGCGCGAGGCGCTGGCGAGCGAGGGCCGGATCGTCGAGGAGAAGCGGCCGTACCTACACAGTGTGGGCCACTCCGAGCGCAGCGGCGAGCCGATCGAGCCCCGGCTGTCGCTGCAGTGGTGGGTTCGGGTGGAATCGCTTGCCAAGGCCGCCGGCGACGCGGTGCGCAACGGGGACACCGTGATTCACCCCGCCAGCCTGGAACCGCGGTGGTTCGGCTGGGTCGACGACATGCATGACTGGTGCATCTCGCGCCAGTTGTGGTGGGGCCACCGCATCCCGATCTGGTACGGCCCCGACGGCGAACAGCGCTGCGTGGGTCCTGACGAGGCACCACCGGAAGGCTGGGAGCAGGACCCCGACGTCCTGGACACCTGGTTCTCCTCGGGCCTGTGGCCGTTCTCCACTCTGGGCTGGCCGGAGAAGACTCCGGAACTCGAAAAGTTCTATCCGACAAGCGTTCTCGTTACCGGTTATGACATCCTGTTTTTCTGGGTAGCCAGGATGATGATGTTCGGCACGTTTGTCGGCGACGACCAGGCCATCACCCTGGACGGCCGTCGCGGTCCGCAGGTGCCGTTCACCGATGTCTTCCTACATGGGCTGATCCGCGACGAGTCCGGCCGCAAGATGAGCAAGTCCAAGGGCAACGTCATCGACCCGCTGGACTGGGTGGAGATCTTCGGGGCCGACGCCTTGCGGTTCACCCTGGCCCGCGGCGCCAGTCCTGGCGGCGACCTGGCGATCGGTGAGGACCACGTCCGGGCGTCGCGCAACTTCTGCACCAAGCTGTTCAACGCCACCCGCTACGCGCTGCTCAACGGCGCGAAGCCGGCCCCGTTGCCCGCGCCGGGCGAGCTTACCGATGCCGACCGATGGATTCTCGGACGACTGGAAGAGGTTCGCGCGGAGGTCGATTCGGCGTTCGACAGCTACGAGTTCAGCCGCGCGTGTGAGGCGCTCTACCACTTCGCGTGGGATGAATTCTGTGACTGGTACGTCGAATTGGCCAAGACCCAACTGGCCGAAGGGCTCACGCACACCACGGCCGTGCTGGCCGCCACGCTGGACACCCTGCTGCGGTTGCTGCATCCGGTGATCCCCTTCATCACCGAGGCCCTGTGGCAGGCACTGACCGGTGACGAGGCCCAACACGAGTCGCTGGTGATCGCCGATTGGCCGCAGCCGTCCGGTATCAGCCTGGATAGGGTTGCCGCGCAGCGGATTACCGACATGCAGAAGCTGGTGACCGAGGTGCGGCGGTTCCGCAGCGACCAGGGACTGGCGGACCGCCAGAAGGTGCCGGCCCGGCTGAGCGGCGTCGACGAATCCGATCTGGACACCCAGGTGAGCGCGGTGACGTCGCTGGCTTGGCTCACCGCCGCGGACCCGGATTTTCGCCCGTCCGCGTCGGTCGAGGTGCGCCTGCGCGGCGGCACCGTCGTCGTCGAACTCGACACCTCGGGCACCATCGACGTCGCGGCCGAACGTCGCCGGCTTGAAAAGGATCTAGCGGCCGCGCAGAAGGAATTGGCTTCGACCGCAGCCAAATTGGACAACGCGGACTTTTTGGCCAAAGCGCCCGAACAGGTCGTCACCAAGATCCGGGACCGTCAGCGTCTGGCCCAGGAGGAGACCGAGCGAATCAACGCGCGGCTAGTCGGGCTCCAGTGAGTGTCCGATGACTGAGCCGCCCGAGTGGCAGGACCCCGATTGGCCGCGGGACGAGGGTCCGAGCGAAATCCCCGACCCGGCCCCCACGCCCGACGAGATCGCATCACTGCTACAGGTCGAGCACCTGCTGGACCAGCGCTGGCCGGAGACCAAGATCGAGCCGAGCCTGACGCGGATCAGCGCGCTGCTCGATCTGCTGGGCTCGCCGCAACTGGCCTACCCGTCGATCCATGTCGCGGGCACCAACGGCAAGACCTCGGTGGCGCGGATGATCGACGCTCTGATCACCGCACTGCACCGGCGCACCGGGCGCACCACCAGCCCGCACCTGCAATCGGCGGTGGAACGCATCTCGATCGACTCCAAGCCGATCAGCCCGGCGCAATACGTGGCCACGTATCGCGAGATCGAGCCGTTCGTACAGATGGTCGACGCGCAGTCGCAAGCTTCACCTTCTGGGGCTGGCCCGCGCCTGAGCAAGTTCGAGGTGCTGACCGCCATGGCGTTCGCCGCGTTCGCGGACGCCCCCGTCGACGTCGCCGTGGTCGAGGTGGGGATGGGCGGACGCTGGGATGCCACCAATGTGATCAACGCCCCCGTCGCGGTCATCACCCCGATCTCCATCGACCACGTCGAATACCTGGGCGACGATCTCGCCGCCATCGCGGGGGAGAAGGCCGGCATCATCACCCGGGCGCCCGAGGGCGCGCCCGACACCGTCGCGGTCATCGGGCGTCAGGCCCCCGAGGCGATGGAAGTGCTGTTGGCCCAAACCGTCGAAGCCGATGCCGCGGTCGCCCGGGAGGATTCGGAGTTCGCCGTCCTGGGACGTCAGGTCGCGATCGGTGGGCAGGTGCTGCAGCTGCAGGGTCTGGGCGGGGTGTATTCCGACGTGTACCTGCCGCTGCACGGCGAACATCAGGCGCACAACGCCGCGCTGGCCCTCGCCGCGGTCGAGGCGTTTTTCGGCGCGGGGGCGCAGCGTCAGCTCGACGTCGAGGCGGTTCGCGCCGGTTTCGCCGCCGTCGCCAGCCCCGGCCGGCTGGAGCGGATGCGCAGCGCACCCACGGTGTTCATCGACGCCGCGCACAATCCCGCCGGTGCGCAGGCGCTGGCGCAGACCCTGGCCGGTGAATTCGACTTCCGCTATCTGGTCGGGGTGCTCAGCGTGCTCGCGGACAAGGACGTCGACGGCATCCTGGCCGCCCTGCAGCCGGTGTTCGACGCTGTCGTGGTGACCCACAACGGATCGCCGCGAGCCATCGACGTCGAATCGCTGGCCCTGGCCGCACGCGAGCGGTTCGGCCCCGACCGGGTCAGCACGGCGGAAAACCTGCGCGATGCCATCGACGTCGCGACGGCGCTGGTGGATGACGCCGCGGCGGACGGCCCGGCCGAAGCCTTCTCCGGCACCGGCATCGTCATCACCGGCTCGGTGGTCACCGCCGGGGCAGCGCGCACCCTGTTCGGTCGTGATCCGCAATGACCGGCGTGCCAGAGCACCCCGAAGAGCAGGCCCCGCCGCCCGCGGACCCGTGGCGGAGCTTCGGCGCGGTGATGGCCCTGACCCTGTTTCTGGAAGCGATCGTGGTGCTGCTCGCCATCCCGGTGGTCGGCGCGGTCGGCGGCGGACTGACGACGGCGTCGCTGGTCTACCTGGTCGGGCTGGCCGTCCTGCTGATCCTGATGGCCGGCGTGCAGCGCAAGTCCTGGGCGATCTGGGCCAACCTCGGCGTGCAGGTGATCCTGCTCGCGGGCTTCGCGGTCTACCCCGGGGTGGGTTTCATCGGCGTGCTGTTCGCCGGGCTGTGGGGGTTGATCGCCTACTTCCGGGCCGAGGTCCGGCGCAGGCAGGGGTAGGCCGGCAATCCGGGCGGCGCGGACGGCCCGAGCAGGCCCCACTGCGGTCACCCGACCCCACGCCGGCCGATTATGTACGCTGTCCGCCGTGACCGAACGGACATTGGTACTGATCAAGCCCGACGCCGTGCAGCGGCAGCTGGTGGGGGAGATCATCGGCCGCATCGAGCGCAAGGGCCTCTCCATCGCCGCGCTGGAGCTGCGGCCCGTCGGCCGCGATCTCGCCGCCCAGCACTACGCGGAACACGACGGCAAGCCCTTCTTCGAGTCGCTGCTGGAGTTCATCACGTCGGGACCGGTGGTGGCGGCCATTGTGCAGGGCCCGCGGGCGATCGCCGCATTCCGGCAGCTCGCAGGCGGTACCGATCCCGTGGAGAAGGCGATCCCCGGCACCATCCGTGGCGATTTCGGGCTGGAAACCCAGTTCAACCTGGTGCACGGGTCCGATTCGGTCGAGTCCGCGAAGCGCGAAATCGCGCTCTGGTTTCCCACGGCTTAGACCTGCGGCGATGGCAGGCGGGAGACGGCACTGAACAACTTCGCCGAATCGGCTGCATCATGTGTGGCTGGGGCGGCGGCGTGATGTGGGATACTGGTCTCGGGTGAACGTCGCCGGACCGGCGTCAGACACTCGAATGAAGACTTAGACAAGCGCGACCAATAGCCCCGTCGCCTTGGTTCGCTGCATGTCAGGCCGTCATTCAGCACGGCGCCGAGTGGGTCTGTGATCCTGGGCCGCTCGGGGCGAGACCATCACAAGCCCGGGAGAAGTAACCCGGGTCCATAGCGAAGCCCTCGCGTGGCCGCGTCGCAATGACGCGCCCGGGGGCTTGAGGAGAATACGTGGTAGACGGTGCACCGACTGCAGACCCATCAGAAGAATCGACTCGGCCCGGAGAGCTGCCGGACCGCTTGAGAGTTCATTCGCTGGCCCGAACGCTGGGGACCACCAGCAAGCGAGTGCTGGACGCGCTGAGCGAACTGGACGGGCGAATCCGCAGCGCACATTCCACCGTGGACCGCGACGACGCGGTGCGGGTACGGGACCTGCTGGCGTCCGCGGAGCTGCCGGCAAGCGCGGAGGACGCCGCGGCCACCGAAGCGAGCGACGCCGACGAACCGGAATCCCGGCTGCTGCTCGAGAGCCCGGACAAGGCCGTCGAGCGACCGCATTACATGCCGCTGTTCGTCGCGCCACAGCCGATCGATGCCCGAGACGAAGACGCCGGTACCGACGACAGCTCGGAATCCGACGATTCCGACGGCGACGATGACGAGCAGGCCGACCGGCCGTCGAATCGGCGGCGGCGTCGCGGCCGTCGTGGTCGCGGCCGCGGACGCGGTGAGCAAGGCGGATCCGAGGGCCAGGGCGACGACGGCGACGACGACGAGGACCAACCGCGGGGCAAGAAGGGCGGTCAACCGGACGCGGCCGACTCCGAGGACTCCGACGGCCAGGATTCGGACGACTCCGACGACTCCGACGACTCGGACAACGGTGACGACGGTTCGGCGGACGGCGGCAATCGCCGCCGGCGCCGGCGCCGGCGGCGCAAATCCGGAGCGGGCGACGACAACGACGAGGGGCCGTCGTCGCCGGATGACCCGCCAAACACGGTGGTGCACGAGCGGTCGCCCCGCAACGGCAAGGGCGGCGGCGACGACAGCGCCGGCTCGAACAACGAGATCAAGGGCATCAATGGCTCCACTCGGCTGGAGGCCAAGCGGCAACGTCGGCGGGACGGCCGCGACGCCGGTCGGCGCCGGCCCCCGGTGCTGACCGAGGCCGAATTCCTGGCCCGCCGCGAGGCCGTCGAGCGGGTGATGGTGGTGCGCGACCGGATCCGCACCGAACAGCCGCATCAGGGCTCGCGCTACACCCAGATCGCGGTGCTCGAGGACGGCATCGTCGTCGAGCACTTCGTCACGTCGGCCGCGTCGGCCTCGCTGGTGGGCAACATCTACCTGGGCATCGTGCAAAACGTGCTGCCGTCGATGGAGGCGGCGTTCGTCGACATCGGCCGGGGCCGCAACGGTGTGCTCTACGCCGGTGAGGTCAACTGGGAGGCCGCCGGTCTCGGCGGATCCGATCGCAAGATCGAACAGGCGCTCAAGCCCGGCGACTACGTCGTCGTCCAGGTCAGCAAGGATCCCGTCGGGCACAAGGGTGCGCGGCTCACCACCCAGGTGTCGCTGGCGGGTCGCTACCTGGTGTATGTGCCGGGGGCGTCGTCGACCGGGATCAGCCGCAAGCTGCCCGACACCGAACGCCAGCGGCTCAAGGAGATCCTGCGCGAAGTGGTGCCGTCGGACGCCGGGGTGATCATCCGGACCGCGTCCGAGGGCGTCAAAGAGGAGGACATCCGCGGCGACGTCACCCGGCTGCAGGAGCGCTGGAAACAGATCGAGGCCAAGGCGATCGAGATCAAGGAGAAGGCCGCCGGCGCCGCGGTGGCCCTCTACGAAGAGCCCGACGTCCTGGTCAAGGTCATCCGCGACCTGTTCAACGAGGACTTCGCCGGCCTCATCGTCTCCGGTGACGAGGCCTGGACCACCATCAACGACTACGTGAATTCCGTTGCCCCCGATCTGGTTTCGAAGCTGACCAAGTACGAGGCGCCCGCCGGTCCCGAAGGGCAGGCCGGGCCGGATGTGTTCGCGGTGCATCGCATCGATGAACAGCTCGCAAAGGCGATGGAGCGCAAGGTGTGGCTGCCCTCGGGCGGCACCCTGGTGATCGACCGGACCGAGGCCATGACGGTGGTCGACGTCAACACCGGCAAGTTCACCGGGTCCGGGGGCAACCTCGAGCAGACGGTGACCAAGAACAACCTCGAGGCGGCCGAGGAAATCGTGCGTCAGCTGCGGCTGCGCGACATCGGCGGCATCGTGGTCATCGACTTCATCGACATGGTGCTGGAGTCCAACCGCGACCTGGTGCTGCGGCGCTTGACCGAAGCGCTGGCCCGCGACCGCACCCGTCATCAGGTGTCCGAGGTGACGTCGCTCGGTTTGGTCCAGTTGACCCGCAAGCGGTTGGGCACCGGCCTGATCGAAGCCTTCTCCACATCGTGTTCGAACTGCGGCGGGCGCGGAATCCTGCTGCACGCCGATCCGGTGGACTCGGCCTCGTCGAACGGGCGCAAGTCCGAATCCGGCGGTGGTGGCCGCCGGGGCAGGCGCAAGAAGAACAAAACCGAAGAGCAGGTGGTCGCCAAAGTGCCCGCCCACGCTCCCGGCGAGCATCCGATGTTCAAGGCGATGGCCGCCGGCTCCTCCGCGCAGTCCGAGGATGACGAATCCGACGAGACCACCGAAGACACCATCGACGAGCTCGACCAGGAGGCTGCCCGCGCCGGCGACGTCGCCGACGCCGAGGACTTCGACGACACCGACGACGAGGACTCGGACGACGATTCGGACGATGACGACGACCTGGACGACGACGACGAGGACATCGACGACGAAGAGGACCTCGGCGACGATGACGAGGATCTCGAGCTCGACGACGACGATCTGGACACCGAGGACGAGGATTCGGACGACAACGGGCAGGATTCCGCTGGAGCCGACCAGGCCGTCGCGGGACGCTCCCGGCGCAGACGCGCCGCGGGGAGGCCGGCCGGGCCGCCGATCCACGCGGATTGAGCCGCCTGAGCAGAAGGCCCCGGTGGTGTCCGGTTTGACCCTGTAGCCGCTGGTCACGTACCCTTGGACAGTTGTCGTCAGGCCGGGCGAGGAAAACTTCGGCCGGCGGCAGCGGGACTCCCGGGGAATCGGCGCAGGCCCGCAACCCAGACCCACCACGTGCACCGCGGTTGGTTCGCGCGCGACGCGCAGAGCGGCGGTTAGAGAAGGAGCAGGAGCGACGATGGCGACCTACGCAATCGTGAAGACGGGCGGCAAGCAGTACAAGGTCGCCGTCGGGGACGTGGTCAAGGTCGAGAAGCTCGAATCCGAGCCCGGCTCGAACGTGTCGCTGCCGGTTGCCCTGGTGGTGGACGGCGCCAAGGTGACCACCGATGCGGCCGCGCTGGCCAAGGTCGCGGTGACCGGCGAGGTGCTCGAGCACACCAAGGGCCCCAAGATCCGCATCCACAAGTTCAGGAACAAGACCGGCTACCACAAGCGTCAGGGACACCGTCAGCAGCTGACGGTCCTGAAGGTCACCGGAATCAAGTAGCGAAGGCGACAGACATGGCACACAAGAAGGGCGCTTCCAGCTCGCGCAACGGTCGCGATTCCGCCGCGCAGCGGCTGGGCGTGAAGCGATTCGGCGGCCAGATCGTCAAGGCGGGCGAAATCATCGTCCGGCAGCGCGGCACCAAGTTCCACCCGGGCGTGGGTGTGGGCCGTGGCGGGGACGACACGCTGTTCGCCAAGGAGGCCGGCGCCGTCGAGTTCGGCATCAAGCGCGGCCGCAAGACCGTCAACATCGTGGCGGCCGGACAAGCCGCCGACTGAGGTGTGTTTCCGGGCCCAGCCCGGTGATTTCGGCGCCCGGTGGTAGGTGAGAGGACCCACGATGCCTCGGTTCGTCGACCGCGTCGTCATCCACGCGCGCGCCGGTGCCGGAGGTAACGGCTGCGCCTCGGTCCATCGGGAGAAGTTCAAGCCGCTCGGCGGCCCCGACGGTGGCAACGGCGGCCGCGGCGGCAGCATTGTCTTCGTCGTCGATCCGCAGGTGCACACCCTGCTCGACTTCCATTTCCATCCGCACGTCACCGCGCCCTCGGGCAAGCAGGGGATGGGCAACAACCGCGACGGCGCCGCCGGCGCCGACCTGGAAGTCAAAGTGCCCGACGGCACCGTCGTCCTCGACGAAAACGGTCGGCTCCTGGCCGACCTGGTCGGGGCCGGCACCCGCTTTGAAGCCGCCGCGGGCGGTCGCGGCGGGCTGGGCAACGCCGCTCTCGCGTCGCGTGCGCGCAAGGCTCCCGGCTTCGCGCTGCTGGGCGAGCAGGGCCAAACCCGCGACCTGACCCTAGAACTCAAGACCGTCGCCGACGCCGGCCTGATCGGTTTTCCCTCGGCCGGCAAGTCTTCACTGGTGTCGACGATCTCGGCGGCCAAGCCCAAGATCGCCGACTACCCGTTCACCACGCTGGTGCCCAACCTCGGCGTGGTGTCGGCGGGCGAGCACACCTTCACCGTCGCCGATGTGCCCGGCCTGATCCCCGGTGCGTCGGAGGGCCGCGGCCTGGGGCTGGACTTCCTCCGCCACATCGAGCGATGCGCGGTGCTGGTGCACGTCGTCGACTGCGCCACCGCGGAGCCCGGCCGTGATCCGATCTCCGATATCGACGCGTTGGAGGCCGAACTCGCCGCGTATACGCCCACGCTGCAAGGGGATGCGACGTTGGGTGATCTCACCGAGCGGCCCCGCGCGGTGGTACTCAACAAGATCGACGTTCCCGAAGCGCGCGAGCTTGCCGAGTTCGTTCATGACGAGATCGCACAGCGTGGCTGGCCGGTGTTCCTGGTTTCGACTGTCGCGCGAGAAGGTCTGCAGCCGTTGACCTTTGGGTTGTGGAAGGTGATCTCGAAGTACCAGGCCGCACAGCCGCCGATCGTGCCGCGCCGGCCGGTGATTCGTCCCGTTCCCGTCGACGACAGCGGCTTCAGCGTGGAGCCCGATCCGGGGCAGCCGGGCGCCTTCGTGGTCAGCGGCGCGCGCCCCGAACGGTGGGTCCGGCAGACGAACTTCGACAACGACGAGGCCGTGGGGTATCTCGCCGATCGGCTGGCGCGCCTCGGTGTCGAAGAGGAGTTGCTGCGGCTGGGTGCTCGGCCGGGTTGCGAGGTGACGATCGGGGACATGACCTTTGATTGGGAGCCGCAAACGCCTGCCGGGCAACAGGTTGCGCTGTCAGGCCGCGGAACCGACGCGCGCTTGGAGCGCACCGAGCGCGTCGGCGCCGCCGAGCGCAAGGCCGCCCGGCGCCAGCGCCGCGCCGGCGACGATGCAGAGCGCGGCGATACTGAGGAGCGGCGCAGAACCACAGAACGCGGTGAGGAGCAGTGAGCGCCCACCGAGAGGCCATCCGCACCGCTCGCAGCCTGGTGGTCAAAGTGGGGACCAACGCGCTGACCACACCGGCGGGCGTGTTCGACGCCGGCCGGCTCGCCGGGCTCGCCGACGCCATCGAGACGCGGATGAAGGCGGGCACCGACGTCGTCATCGTGTCATCGGGAGCCATCGCGGCCGGCATCGAGCCGCTCGGATTGTCCCGTCGTCCCAGGGATCTGGCGACGAAGCAGGCCGCCGCCAGCGTCGGCCAGGTGGCGCTGGTGAACTCGTGGAGCGCCGCGTTCGCCCGCTATGGCCGCACGGTCGGGCAGGTGCTGCTGAGCGCGCACGATATCTCGATGCGGGCCCAGCACACCAACGCCCAGCGCACGCTGGATCGGCTGCGCGCGCTGCATGCGGTGGCGATCGTCAACGAGAACGACACGGTGGCCACCAACGAGATCCGGTTCGGCGACAACGACCGGCTTTCGGCGCTGGTGGCTCATTTGGTCGGCGCCGAGGCGTTGGTGTTGCTGTCCGACATCGATGGGCTCTACGACTCGGATCCGCGAAAGACCGACGGCGCGAGGTTCATTCCGGAGGTGTCGGGTTCTGCGGATCTGATCGGCGTAATCGCCGGGCCCGGAAGCGATTTGGGTACCGGCGGGATGACCTCGAAGATGTCCTCGGCGCTGCTGGCCGCCGACGCCGGTGTGCCGGTGCTGCTTGCCGCCGCCGCCGACGCCGCGACCGCGCTCACCGACGCCTCGGTCGGCACCGTGTTCGCCGCGCGTCCGGTGCGAATGTCCGCACGCCGGTTCTGGGTGCGATACGCCGCCGAGGCGGCCGGCGCGCTGACCCTGGACGAGGGTGCCGTGCGCGCGGTCGTGCGGCAGCGTCGCTCGCTGCTGCCCGCCGGCATCACCGCGGTGGCCGGGCGGTTCTACGCCGGCGATGTGGTCGAACTGCGCGACCAGGACGCGGTGATGGTGGCCCGTGGCGTGGTCGCTTATGACGCGACGGAACTGACGACCATGATGGGCCGCTCCACCTCTGAGCTGCCCGGCGAGTTGCGCAGGCCCGCGGTGCACGCCGACGATTTGGTGGCAGTGTAGGAGCGCGTTCGTCGGTGCGGGTGACTGGGGTCTGGGTCAGCGCTCCGAGGTTGGCTTGAGATACAGTGCGCCCCAAACGATCTCGGCCAGGGCCGCGGCTAGTTCGGCGTCGTAGTCGGGTGGCTTCGCCGGCAGGTTCTGCTGGCAGGCCCGCTCGACCATCCACGTCAGCGCGCTGGCGGTGGTGACCGCGGGCAGCTCCGGGCGGATCGAGCCGTCCGCCTGGCCGTCCTCGATCACGTGGGTGAGCTGCTCAGAGATGCCGGTCAGCAGTTCGCGATATGTATTCGCCGTCAGCGGGTCGTAGGCGGCCATTTCGTTGAGCGCGACCAGCACCGCCTGATGCCGCCGGTAGGTGGCGATGATGCGGCTCATCGCGGTCCGCACGTCGTCGGGGTCATGGCGCCCGGCGACGCTCCACCAGCTTCGCGCGCCATCGGTCAGATCACCGAACACCTGGCGCGCAAGCCGGCGCAGCAGATGACCCTTGTCCTCGAAGTAGATATAGAAGCTGGCCCGCGAGATGCCGGCCTCGCCCGAGAGCCGATCCACGCTGAGCTCGGTGAAGCTCGCGCCATCGCGCATCAGCCGTTCGGTTGCGTCCAGCAAGCGGCGCTCCATTTGCTCGCGGCGCTGTTGGCGCCCCACGCTGCGACCCTGCGGCTTGCGGGTGAGTGACGGCATGCGCCGAGCATAGCCGAGCTCAAGACATATTGACTAGACATAGTGTCTAGGCATATCGTCACGAGAGTCTGTGACCGGTGTCATACGAGACGGAGGATCGCCACCATGGCCGTGCTGACGGATAAATCTGGCACCGACAAATCCGGCCGTGCCTACGACGAGATCGATCTGTCCTCACGCGCGTTCTGGTCCACCACCGCGGCGGATCGGGAACGCTCCTTCGCCGTGCTGCGGGCCGAACGTCCG
This sequence comes from Actinomycetota bacterium, assembly GCA_036338755.1. Lineage (GTDB taxonomy): Bacteria > Actinomycetota > Actinomycetes > Mycobacteriales > Mycobacteriaceae > Mycobacterium. The sequence goes on from JAYZBN010000010.1 coordinate 15,181, forward strand.
GTGAGCTGGCATCCGCCGGTCGAGGACTCGTTGATGCCGGATCCGGCGGACCCCGGCTTTTGGGCGGTCACCCGGCGCTCCGACATCGTCGCGGTCAGCCGCAACAACGACGTGTTCCTGTCCGGCCAGGGCGTGATGTTCGAGAGCATTCCGGTGGAGCTGCTCGAGGCGTCGCAGTCTTTCCTGGCGATGGATCCGCCGCGACACACCAAGCTGCGCAAGCTCGCCCACGCCGCGCTCAGCCCGCGGCAGGTCCGCCGCATCGAAGACTCGATCAAGGCCAACGCCTCGGCCATCGTCGAGGAGCTCCGATCGGCCGGCAGCGGCGCTGATTTCGTCGACCGCTGCGCCAAGGAACTGCCCATTCGCACCCTGTCGGACATGATGGGGATTCCGGAGTCCGAGCGTGAGCGCATGGCGCACGCCACCGACGCGTTGGTGTCCTGGGGCGACCCGGAATTCCTCAACGGACGTCCAGCGATGGAGGTCCTGGTGGAAAACCAGCTGTATCTGCACCAAGTCGTCGGCAGCCTGGCCACCGAACGTCGCGCGCACCCGGGCGAGGACCTGATCAGCAGCCTGGTCACCGCCGAGGTGGACGGCGACCGCCTTGAGGACGCGGAGGTGGCAGCTTTCTTCGTCCTGTTGTCGGTGGCGGGCAACGACACCACCCGGCAGACCATCAGCCACACGCTGAGGGCGCTCACCGACTTCCCCGGCGAAAAGGCTTGGCTGCTTTCGGATTTCGACAACCGGATCGGGACGGCCATCGAGGAGTTCATTCGCTGGGCGACGCCGGTCATGACCTTCCGACGCACGGCCGCAACGGATGTCGAGCTGGGCGGCCAACGAATCGCCGCGGGCGAAAAGGTGGTCATGTTCTACCCGTCCGGCAACTGGGACACCGAGGTGTTCGACCACCCGGAACGTTTGAATTTGAGCCGTGACCCCAATCCACACGTCGGCTTCGGGGGCGGCGGACTGCACTTCTGTTTGGGCGCGCACGTGGCACGCGCCCAGCTGCGGGCCATCTTCGCCGAGCTGTTTCGTCAGCTGCCCGACATTCGGGCGGGCGAGCCCACCTACTTGGCCGGCAATTTCGTGCACGCCATCCGCAGCATGCCGTGCACCTTCTAACGCGTTGACAGGGGCGCTAATTCGTCGGCGAGTAGGGCCAGCAACTCCGAGCACCCGCCGTCGACCTTCACGGTGGCCAGGTCGTCGCCGCGGGTACTGCCACGGTTGACGATGGCCACCGGAATGCCCAACGCCGCGGCGTGCCGCACGAACCGGTAGCCGGAGAACACCGTCAGCGACGAGCCGGCGACCAACAGCGCATCCGCCCGCGCCACCAACTCATACGCTTGCGCCACAACATCTTTGGGAACGCTTTCGCCGAAGTAGACGATGTCCGGCTTCAGCATCCCGCCGCAGCGCTCGCAATCCAGATAGTGGAACGACGCGGTATCGGCGATCACGGCGTCGGCGTCGGGAGCCACCGCCAGACCACCGATCGCTTCGGCGCGCTCGGTGAAGCCGGGGTTGAGCGCCTCCAGCCGCTCGGCCAACGCGGCGCGCGTCATGGTGGTTCCGCAGTCCAGGCAGCTCACCTGCGCGTAGGTGCCGTGCAGGTTGATGACGTTTCGGCTGCCGGCCTTGGTGTGCAGCAGATCGACGTTCTGGGTGATCACGCCGGTGACCACCGACGCGGCCTCGAGCGCGGCGAGCGCCCGGTGGCCCGCGTTGGGCAGGGTGCCGTCCATGTGCCGCCAGCCGACGTGGTTGCGTGCCCAGTACCGCTGTCGAAATACCGGATCGCTGGTGAACTGGCGGATCGTCATGGGATTGCTCGGCGGTGAATCGGGCCCGCGGTAGTCGGGAATGCCCGAATCGGTGGAGATGCCCGCTCCGGTCAGCACCGCGACCCGGCGACCGGCCAGCAGAGTGACCAGTTCGGGCGATTCTGCGCAGCCGACGGTCACTTATTCAGAGTAGGAGATCAGTTCAGGCAGTCGGCCGCCGTCGTGAGCTCGGCAGACATGTTCTGCTGCATCATCTTGCACGCCGCCTCGCCCAGATCCGGGTCGATGTGTGCCACGGCATCGGTCGGGATCACGACGGAAAAGTGCCGCACATACGCATCCAGTGCCGTGTAGAGGATGCACTGCTCGGTGACCTGACCGGTGATGATCAACCGCTTGGTTTCCAGCCGGTTGAGCAGGTACGCCAGCGCCGTCGCATAGAACGCGCTGTGGCGGACCTTCGTCATCACGCGGCCTTCGTCCTTCGGCAGGATCGGTTCCACCAGGTCGGGCCGGGCGCCCTCGCATGCGGCGCCGACGATGTCGGAAAACTGCGCGGTGAAATCGCCGTAGTTGTCGTTGACGTATATCAGGTCGACGCCGTCGGATTCGCGGGCCCGGCGAACCAAATCGGTCAATGGCTCGATGATCTTCTCGACATTGGGTATTAGATTCTCAGCGTCGGGATGCTGATAGGTGTTCATCATGTCGACCACCAAGACAGCCGTGTCGCTCATGGCGTCGGGAATACCCGGCAACTCCGAGTTGACACGCATGGGACGACAATGGAAGGGCGATGGACTTCTACAACGCTTACAGCCAGGGCTTCGCCCGCGTCGCCGCATGCACGCACCGCACGGTCATCGGCGACCCGGCCGCGAACGCCGAATCGGTCCTGCGAATGGCCCGGGAGTGCCACGACGACGCCGTCGCGCTGGCTGTCTTCCCGGAACTGACGCTGTCCGGGTATTCCATCGAAGACATCGTGCTGCAGGACCTGTTGCTCGACGATGTCGACAAAGCCATCGCGGAGATTGTCGCGGCCTCGACCGAGTTGTTGCCCCTGTTGGTCGTCGGTGCCCCGCTGCGTCATCGGCACCGGATCTACAACGCCGCCGTGGTCGTCCACCGCGGCGAGGTGCTCGGGGTGGCGCCGAAGTCTTACCTGCCCACGTATCGCGAGTTCTACGAGCGCCGCCAGATCGCACCGGGAGACGACGAGCGCGGCACCATCCGCGTCGCCGGCGTCGAGGTGCCGTTCGGCCCCGACCTGCTTTTCGAGGCTTGCGACGTGCCCGGCTTGGTGCTGCACGTGGAGATCTGCGAGGACATGTTCGTGCCGATCCCGCCCAGCGCCGAGGCCGCGCTCGCGGGTGCGACGGTGCTGGCCAACCTCTCCGGCAGTCCGATCACGATCGGCCGCGCCGAGGACCGTTGCCTGCTGGCCCGTTCGGCGTCCTCGCGATGCCTGGCCGGCTACGTGTATTCGGCTGCCGGAGAAGGTGAATCGACGACCGACCTGGCGTGGGACGGTCAGACCATGATCTTCGAGAACGGTGTGATGCTGGCTCAATCCGAGCGCTTCCCCAAAGGAGAGCGGCTCAGCATCGCCGACGTCGACATCGAACTGCTGCGCTCGGAACGGCTGCGCATGGGCACCTTCGACGACAACCGCCGCCACCACCGGTCGACGACGGACACCTATCGGCGCATCGAGTTCCGGCTGGACCCACCGGGCGGCGACATCGGCCTGCGGCGCGGGGTCGAGCGTTTTCCCTTCGTCCCCGCCGATCCCGAACGGCTGGAACAGGACTGCTTCGAGGGTTACAACATCCAGGTCGCCGGACTCGAACAGCGGCTGCGCGCGCTCGATTTCCCGAAGGTCGTCATCGGGATCTCCGGTGGACTGGATTCCACGCATGCGCTGATCGTCGCCGCACGCGCGATGGATCGCGAACAACGCCCGCGCAGTGACATTTTGGCGTTCACCCTGCCCGGCTTTGCGACCGGTGACCACACCAAGCGCAACGCGGCCGAGCTGTGCCGCACGCTGGGTGTGACGTTCGCCGAGATCGACATTCGTGAGACGGCGGAATTGATGCTCAAGGAGATGGATCACCCGTTCGCCCGGGGCGAGAAGGTGTATGACGTCACCTTCGAAAACGTTCAGGCCGGTTTGCGCACCGACTACCTGTTCCGGCTGGCCAACCAGCGCGGCGGGATCGTGCTGGGCACCGGAGACCTGTCCGAGCTCGGGCTGGGCTGGTCGACATACGGTGTCGGCGATCAGATGTCGCATTACAACGTCAATGGCGGCGTGCCCAAAACACTGGTCCAGCACCTGATCCGCTGGGTGATCTCGTCGGAACAGTTCGAGCCGGAGGTCAGCGAGGTGTTGCAGTCGGTGCTCGACACCGAGATCACGCCGGAGCTGGTTCCCAGCGGCGAGGAGGAAGAGCTGCAGAGCAGTGAGGCGAAAGTGGGACCGTTTGCGCTGCAAGACTTCTCACTGTTCCACGTGCTGCGCTTCGGATTCCGGCCATCGAAAATCGCTTTCTTGGCCTGGCACGCCTGGAGCGATCCCGATCACGGCATCTGGCCGCCCGGCTTCCCCGAGGACAAGCGGCCGTCGTACTCGCTGAAGGAAATCCGGCACTGGCTGCAGGTCTTCGTGCAGCGGTTCTACTCGTTCAGCCAGTTCAAGCGCTCGGCCTTGCCCAACGGGCCCAAGGTGTCGCACGGTGGTTCGCTGTCGCCGCGGGGGGATTGGCGCGCCCCGTCCGACATGTCGGCGCGAATCTGGCTCGACGAAATCGAACGCGAAGTCCCCGAGGACTAGTTCGCACACTCGCGGACCCGCCCGGGGGACCGAGCGGGCCCGGAGCAATTCGGGCTCAGGCCTTGGCGCGGCGCCAGCCCTGGTACTGCAACTCGGCGAACACCAGCGTGTAAACGCCGGCCGCCAGGTTCAGCACCACGCCGGTCGACGTCAACGGGAAGACGTCGGCGAGCACGAGAACGATTGCGGCCACCGTGTACGCCACGTTCGCGATGATGACGCCCATGCCGGCGCGCCGCACCGACGGCAAGGTGGCCAGCCCGAACACCACCACGCCGTACGCGATCAGGAACGCGGCCATGCCGTACTCGAACGCCTTCGTGGTGCCCGAGAGGTCGGCGAGCCAGCCGGCCACCGGGATGCCGGCCAGGCCGACCACCGCGCTGATGGCGGCGTCGGCGCGCATGGCGAGGCGAAGCAAGCCGTCGCGGGTGCCCGTGCGGTCGATCGTGGTAGCGGACATGATGTTCCTTTCTCGATGGCGGACTGCGATCACCACCGACGCTGCTCGCAAACCACTGCCAGATCGACGCCAGCCGCTGCCAAACGCTGCCAACCGCAGGTCAGCGGGGCGACGTCGGCGGGCAGAGCGGCTAAGACGCGTCTCGCAGCGCCTTGTCGATCGCCGCGGCGTCCGGTGCGCAATCACCCGCCCCGGCCACCAACGTCGCCAACGCGCCCGCTGCGCAAGCACGCCGCAACGCGAGCCGCCGCTGATCCGGCGAGCCCGGCTTGGATGGCCAATTCGCGGCCAGCACACCGGCGAAGACGTCGCCGGCCCCGGTGGTGTCCACCGCATCGACCGCCGGAGCCGACACGGTGTACTCGCCGTCGGCGCCAACGTAACGGGCGCCGCGCGCACCGAGCGTGACCACCAGATGCTCCGGGCGCCAGGGCCATTCGTTGGCCTCTTCTTCGTTCGTGATCACCACGTCCGCGGCGGCCGCCAAGTCGCCCAACGAGTGGGGATCCTGACCGGCCGGCGACGCGTTCACAATGACGATCGCCCCCGCCGAACGCGCGTGTTGCGCCGCCGCGACAGCCGTGTCCACCGGAATCTCCAGCTGGGTCAACATCACATCGCACTGCGCGATGACCGCACGCGCACGGTCGTCGGTCAGCGTGAAACGACCGTTGGCGCCCGGCGCGACCACGATGGTGTTCTCGGCGTTCGCGTCCACCACCACGATGGCCGTGCCGCTGGGGCCGGGAATTTCGACGGCTCCGTCGAGCCCGACACCGTTGGATTCGAGGTGCGCGCGCAATTGCCCGGCGGCCGTGTCATCGCCCATCGCTCCGACGAATTGCACCTGCGCGCCCGCGCGCGCCGCCGCCACCGCCTGGTTGCCGCCTTTGCCGCCGGGGGCGTGCGACGACGACGACGCCAAAACCGTCTCGCCGGGCCGAGGAAGGGCATCGACAGTCAATGACAGATCGAGATTCACACTGCCCACTACACAGACGCCCGCCATGACGCCGACGTTAGTCGCGCCGGAATGGCAAAGCACACCAAAGGACACCGGCACTTTCGGCGCCGAATCGCTTCATGGCAAACCCCGAATAACTCGATGTCCGCGCGATATTCTGCTGCGTTAGGGGTGCTGAAACCCAAGAAAAGGGGTAGGCGATTGACCACGAGCGAGCTCACAGGCGCTGAACCCCATATCGATCCAGAGCCGGCTCACCCGGCCGCCAAGCGCACGCGCCGAAGCGCCCTGACCCGATTCCGGTTCGGCATCCAGTCCAAAATTCTGATCACCATGCTGCTGTCGAGCATCCTGGGGGTGGCGGTGATCGGCGCCATTGGGGCGGCGTCCGGGCGCAACGCGCTGCGCCAGGTCGAATCCGAACGCCTGATCGAGATGCGCGAATCCCAGAAGCGAGCTGTGCAAGCGCTGTTTCGTGAGGTGTCGAATTCGCTGATCATCTGGAGTGGCGGGTTCGGCATCAACCAGGCGACGACGGCCCTCACGGCGGACTTCGCTCAACTGAACAATGCGACGATCTCACCCGCCCAACAACAGTCGCTGGTCGATTACTACGACAACGACATGATCAAACCGATCAAGCAGATCACCGGGGACACCATCGACATCAGGGCCGTCCTGCCAAGTTCCAACGCGCAGAAGTACATTCAGGCCTATTACACCGCCCCGCCCCGGGCGAACCCCGATGCGTTGCCCGTCCTGGACGCCGGCGACGGCAGCGCCTGGTCGGCGTCCAACGCGCGCTTCGACTTCTACATGCGCGGCATCGTCAACCGGTTCGACTATCGCGACGCGCTGTTGTTGGACATGCAGGGCAATGTCGTCTACAGCGTGCGCAAGGGTCCCGACCTCGGAACAAACATTTTGACCGGCCCGTATCGCGAATCGAAACTGCGGGAGGCATACCAGAAGGCCTTGGCCTCCAACGACGTCGACTTCGTCTGGATCACCGACTTCCAGCAGTATCAGCCGGCACTGGATACGCCCACGGCGTGGGTGGTGTCACCGATCGGCATGAATGGCAGGTTCGAGGGAGTGATGGCGCTGCCGGTGCCGGTCGCGAAGATCAACAAGATCATGACCGCCGACAAGCACTGGGACGCGGGCGGAATGGGACCGGCGACCGAAACGTACCTGGCCGGTCCCGATTACCTGATGCGGTCCGATTCAAGGGATTTCATCGAGGACCCGAAGGATTACCGGCGTTCGGCGATCGACGCCGGCACGCCCCCCGACGTGGTCGACCGCGCGATCCGGCTGGGCACCACCACCCTGGTGCAGCCGGTCGATACCGCCGGTCTTCGCGCCGCCAAACGCGGCGAGACGGGCGTGGTCAGCGCGACCGACTACATGGGCAACAGGGAGCTGGAAGCCTATGCCCCGCTGGCCATCCCCAACTCCGACCTGCACTGGTCGATCCTCGCGACGCGTGACAACTCCGACGCATTCGCCCGCCTCGGCCGGTTCAGCAAGAAGATGGTGATCGCCGTCGCGGCGATGATCTTCGCCATCTGTGTGGCCTCGATGTTGGTAGCGCAGGCCGCGGTGCGACCGGTCCGGCGCCTCGAAGAGGGCACCCGCAAGATCAGCTCCGGGGACTACGAGATCAACATCCCGGTGAAACGACGCGACGAAATCGGTGATCTGACAGCGGCCTTCAACGAGATGAGCCGCAGTCTGGCAATCAAGGAAGAGCTGCTCAACGAGCAGCGCCGGGAAAACGACCGCGTGCTGCTGGCGTTGATGCCCGAATCGGTGTTGCGACGCTATCGTGATGGCGAGGAGACCATCGCCCAAAAACACCAGGATGTCGCCATCATCTATGCCGACATCGTCGGCCTGGACGAGATCTCGAGCGACCTGCCCGAAGACGAGTTGGTCGCCACCGTCGACGACCTCTTCCGACAATTCGATTCGGCCGCCGAAGCCCTTGGCGTCGAACGGATTCGCACGTTCCACAACGGCTATCTGGCTAGTTGCGGGGTGGTCACCCCCAGGCTGGACAGCATGCATCGCGCCGTCGACTTCGCGCTCGAAATCGGCCGCATCATCGACCGATTCAACACCCAATCGGCGCACCAGCTGGGCCTGCGGGTAGGTGTCAACACCGGCAACGCGGTGAGTGGGCTGGTCGGCCGCTCCAGCCTGGTCTACGACATGTGGGGCGGAGCGGTCAGTTTGGCCTATCAAATGCACAGCGGCGCACCGCAGCCCGGCGTCTATGTCAGCTCGCAGGTGTACGAGGCGATGCGGGACGTCCGGCACTTCACGCCCGCCGGCACCATCTCCGTCGGGGGCGCCGATCAGGCCATCTACCGGTTGCAGGAGCGTTGATGAACCTGTTCAACTCGACGTGGTTCTACTGGGCGATCGGCATCGCGGTCGGGCTGCCCCTCGGGTTGATCGCGCTCACCGAGCTGCACGACGCGCTGCTGCGCAGGAACAGCCCGCTGGCCCGGCAGGTCGGCCTGCTGCGCAACTATGTGCTGCCGCTCGGTGCGCTGTTGCTGTTGCTGGTTCAGGCCTCGCAGATTCCGGCCGGCGACGTTCCGGTGCGTGTCCTCACCACGGTTTTCGGCCTGCTGGCGCTGGTGCTCGTGCTGTCCGGTTTCAACGCGGCGATGTTCGAGGGCGCACCCGAAAACAGCTGGCGCAAAAGGCTGCCCACCATCTTTCTGGACTGCGCCCGGTTGGCCGTCATCGGTGTCGGTCTGGCGGTGATGTCGTCCTACATCTGGGGTGTGCGCATCGGCGGTATATTCACCGCGCTGGGCGTCACGTCGGTCGTCATCGGTCTGATGCTGCAGAACTCTGTCGGCCAGATCGTGTCGGGCCTTTTCATGTTGTTCGAGCAGCCGTTCCGCATCGATGAATGGCTGGACACGGGCGCGGTCCGCGGCCGCGTGGTCGAGGTGAACTGGCGCGCCGTGCACATCGACACCGGCAGCGGCATTCGGGTCACGCCGAACTCGGTGCTGGCCAGCAACGCGTTCACGAACCTTTCTCGCCCTCCCGGCGCGCACAAGCTGTCGGTGACGACGACGTTCTCCAGTGCCGACCCGCCGGACCAGGTGTGTGCGCTGCTGTCCCGCATCGCCGAGCGGTTACCCCAGCTCAAGGCGGGCAGCGTGCCGCGGACTGTCCCGGTGGGCGCGGCCGAGTACCGCACCACCATCGGTTTGACCTCACCAGCGGACGACGGCGCCGCCAAGGCCACCTTCCTGCGCTGGGCCTGGTATGCGACGCGGCGGGAAGGCCTGCACCTCGATGACGCCGACGACGACTTCTCCACCGCCGAACGTGTAGAGCATGCGTTGCACACGGTCGTGGCGCCGGCGTTGCGGATCGGCGCCGAGGAGCAGCGATCGCTGCGGTCTGCCGCGAGGATCGTCCGCTACGGCGCCGACGAGGTGGTGGAGTACGCCGGCCAGGTCCCCACGACCATGACGTTCCTGGTCTCCGGGCGCGTGCAGTTGACCGCGACCGCCGACGACGGCTCGCTGGTGCCGATCAGCACGCTGGTCGAAGGATCGTTCCTGGGGCTGACCGCGCTGACCAGGCAACCGAACCTGGCCAGCGCGTACGCGCTCGAGGAGGTCACGGCTCTGGAGATCGATCGGGAACACGTTGAGCACCTCGTGACGCGTACGCCCTTGTTGCTGCAGAGCTTCGGCAACATCATCGAAGAGCGGCGCAGCAAGGTGCGCAGCGCGCGGCGCGGTGAGCGGGTGAGCTAGTGGCGATCGCGAGCGCGGCGGTGCCGGGCGATGCGGGTCGCCACCATTGGGGTAGTGGCGATCGGGTCGCCTCACCCGCGGTTTTGCCGCCCGATACCCTGGTTTGATGAGTCTGCAAGCACCATCGCTTCCTGACTTGCGCCAGGAGGTGCACAACGCGGCACGCCGCGCCCGCGTTGCCTCACGTGTCCTGGCATTGTTGCCGACGGTTGCCAAGGACCAGGCACTGCGATCCGCGGCCGACGCGATAGCCGCGCACAGCGATCTCATCCTGTCGGCCAATGCCGACGACCTCGACGCCGCCCGGGCCGCCGGCACGCCGTCCGCGATGCTCGACCGGTTGGCGTTGGACTCCAAACGCGTTGAGGCAATCGCCGCCGGCCTGCGCCAGGTCGCCGGCCTGCCCGACCCGGTCGGGGAGGTGTTGCGCGGTTACACGCTGCCCAACGGGTTGCAGTTGCGTCAGCAGCGGGTGCCGCTGGGCGTCGTCGGGATGATCTACGAGGGCCGGCCGAACGTGACCGTCGATGCCTTCGGGTTGGCGTTGAAGTCCGGCAACGCCGTACTGCTGCGCGGAAGTTCGTCGGCGACGCGGTCCAACCAGGCTCTGGTTCAGGTGCTGCGGGCTTCGCTGGTCAGCGAGGACCTGCCCGCCGATGCGGTGCAACTGCTTTCGGCCGATGACCGTTCCACGGTGACGCATCTGATCCAAGCCCGCGGCCTGGTCGACGTGGTGATTCCACGCGGCGGGGCGAGCCTGATCAACGCGGTGGTCCGCGACGCGCAGGTACCCGCCATCGAGACCGGCGTCGGCAACTGTCACGTCTACGTGCACGAAGGCGCCGACTTGGATGTGGCGGAGCGAATCCTGTTGAACTCCAAGACCCGTCGGCCGAGTGTCTGCAACGCCGCGGAGACGCTGCTCGTCGACGTGGCGATCGCCGAAGACGCGCTGCCCCGGCTGTTGACCGTCCTGCAAGACGCCGGCGTGACGGTGCACGGTGGATTCGCGAAGGATGCGCACGAGGACGATCTGCGTCGCGAGTACCTGTCGATGGACATCGCGGTGGCGGTGGTCGACGGCATCGACGCGGCGATCGCTCACATCAACGAGTACGGCACCGGGCACACCGAGGCCATCGTGACCACCAATATGGCTGCGGCGCAAAAGTTTACGGACGGTGTGGATGCGGCAGCGGTGATGGTGAACGCGTCCACGGCGTTCACCGACGGCGAGCAGTTCGGTTTCGGCGCCGAGATCGGCATCTCTACCCAGAAACTGCATGCCCGCGGTCCGATGGGCCTGCCCGAGTTGACCTCGACCAAATGGATTGTGTGGGGAGACGGACAAACTCGTCCGGCCTGATACCCGCGTGGCGAAAGCGTTTTAGGAGAACCGATTGTGAGTGTGCCCGCCCGGTCCAAGCCGTTGTTCGACGACATCGACGACGTGTCGCGGCGGCTGGCCGAGACCGGCTACCTGCCAGACACCGCGACCGCGACGGCCGTGTTCCTGGCCGACCGGCTCGGTAAGCCGTTGTTGGTGGAAGGTCCGGCCGGCGTCGGCAAGACCGAACTCGCCCGCGCCGTCGCGCAAGCCACCGGCTCGGGACTGGTGCGCCTGCAGTGCTACGAGGGCGTCGACGAGGCTCGCGCGCTCTACGAGTGGAACCACGCCAAGCAGATCCTGCGCATCCAGGCCGGTTCCGGGGACTGGGATCAGACCAAGGACGACGTCTTCAGCGAGGAATTCCTGCTGCAGCGCCCGTTGCTGACCGCCATCCGGCGCACCGAGCCGACCGTGCTGCTCATCGACGAGACGGACAAGGCCGATATCGAGATCGAGGGCCTGTTGCTGGAGGTGCTGTCCGACTTCGCGGTGACCGTCCCGGAACTGGGCACCATCACCGCCGAGCGGACGCCGCTGGTGGTGTTGACCTCCAACGCCACCCGCGAGCTCTCCGAGGCGCTCAAGCGTCGCTGCCTGTACTTACACATCGACTTTCCCAGTCCCGACCTGGAACGCCGCATCCTGTTGTCCCGGGTCCCCGAGCTGCCCGCGCATCTGGCCGAGGAGCTCGTTCGCATCATCGGCGTGCTGCGCGGGATGCAACTCAAGAAAGTTCCGTCCATCGCCGAAACCATCGACTGGGGCCGCACGCTGCTCGCGCTGGGCCTGGACACCATTGACGACGCGGTCGTCGCGGCCACGCTCGGCGTTGTGCTCAAACACCAATCCGACCAGCAGCGCGCGACCGGCGAGCTGCGGCTGAACTAGGACGACTGATGGCCACCCGCCGCACCCGCCCCTCCCGGCCGCTCGCCCCGCACGGGCTGCCCGGTCACTTGGTGGGATTCGTGGAAGCGCTTCGCGGGGCCGGGATTTCGGTCGGGCCGTCGGAGACGGTGGATGCGGGCCGGGTGATGGCGACGCTGGGCCTGGGTGACCGGAAGGTGCTGCGGGAGGGCTTGGCGTGCGCGGTGTTGCGCCGGTCCGATCACCGCGAGACCTATGACGCCATGTTCGACCTGTGGTTCCCGGCGGCGCTGGGCGCACGCGCGGTGGTCACCGACGACGAGGCCAACGAATCGCCCGACGACAACGCGCTGCCGCCCGACGATGTCGAGGCGATGCGCCAAATGCTGGTGGACCTGCTGACCGAGAACCCCGATCTCGCCGACATGGACGAGCGCCTGGTCGCGATGATCGCCCGGATCGTTGAGGCCTACGGCAAATACAGCTCCAGTCGCGGCCCGTCGTTCTCGTCGTATCAGGCGCTCAAGGCGATGGCGCTGGACGAGCTCGAGGGCAAGCTGCTGGCGGGGCTGCTCGCCTCGTACGGCGACGAGCCCACTCCCAGCCAGGAGGAGATCGCCAAAGCGCTTGCCGCGCAGCGCATCACCCAATTGCGCAAGATGGTCGATTCCGAGACCAAACGGCGCACGGCGGAGCAGCTGGGTCGCGATCACGTCCAGATGTACGGCATTCCACAGCTTTCCGAGAACGTGGAATTCCTGCGCGCTTCCGGTGAGCAGCTGCGCCAGATGCGCCGGGTGGTCGCTCCGCTGGCCCGAACTCTGGCGACCCGGCTGGCGGCCCGCCGGCGACGCGCCCGGGCCGGGTCGATCGATATGCGCAAGACGTTGCGCAAGTCGATGTCCACCGGCGGGGTTCCGATCGACGTGGTGCTGGCCAAGCCTCGTCCGGCACGGCCGGAGCTGGTGGTGCTGTGCGACGTGTCCGGCTCGGTCGCCGGGTTCAGCCACTTCACCCTGCTCCTGGTACATGCTCTGCGCCAACAATTCTCGCGTGTTCGCGTGTTCGCCTTCATCGACACCACCGACGAGGTGACCCACATGTTCGGCCCGGAAGCCGACTTGGCCGTGGCCATTCAGCGGATCACCCGGGAGTCGGGCGTTTACAGTCGCGACGGCCATTCCGATTACGGCAACGCGTTCGCCTCGTTCATTCAGGCGTTCCCCAATGTGCTGTCACCGCGTACCTCGCTGCTGGTGCTCGGGGACGGCCGCACCAATTACCGCAACCCGGAGACCGAGCTGCTGTCGCACATGGTGACCGCCAGCAGGCATGCCCACTGGCTGAACCCCGAGCCCAAGCACCTCTGGGGCAGCGGCGACTCGGCGGTGCCGCGCTATCAAGACGTCATCCCGATGCACGAGTGCAGGTCGGCCAAGCAGCTGGCCGCGGTGATCGACCAGCTGCTGCCGGTGTAGGCGCGGGCGTCCTGTCGTTAACCGCTCCCGGAGCCCCTTCGCGTCGCCCAGCGTCACGCCAGCGTGACCGCGAGAGCCCAGCGTCACACCAGCGTGACGCACGCAGCGGGCGTTGCGCTCACGCCCGGGGCTGGTGTGGCGCATGTGACCAACGCCTGGGAAATCCGGCCGTAACGCCGGCTCAAGTAAGCTGGCAAATCGTGCAAAAGCAGCTTCGCAGGCTAGGGGTGATGGGTGGGACGTTCGACCCCATCCATTACGGCCACCTGGTTGCCGCGAGTGAGGTCGCCGACCTGTTCGACCTCGACCAAGTGGTGTTCGTGCCCAGCGGGCAGCCGTGGCAGAAGGAGCGGCACGTTTCTGCTGCCGAGGACCGCTACCTGATGACGGTGATCGCCACGGCGTCCAATCCCCGCTTCTCGGTCAGCCGGGTCGACATCGACCGCGCCGGGCCCACCTACACCAAGGACACTCTGCGCGATCTGCACGCCCTCAACCCGGACTCCGAGCTGTACTTCATCACGGGGGCGGACGCGCTGGCCTCGATCCTGTCGTGGCAGGGCTGGGAGACGGCGTTCGAGCTGGCGCGCTTCGTCGGGGTCAGCCGGCCCGGCTACGAGCTGCGGCGCGAACACATCACCGGGGTGCTGGGCGAGCTGCCGGACCATGCGCTGACCCTGGTGGAGATCCCGGCGCTGGCCATCTCTTCGACCGATTGCCGTCGCCGCGCCGCCCAGCGGCGGCCGCTGTGGTACCTGATGCCCGACGGCGTCGTGCAGTACGTCTCCAAACGCCGGCTCTACCGCGACGACGACGGGCCGCCGGTGGTCGTGAACGAAAGTCGCCTGCACACAGGGGAACACCCATGAGCGCCACCGACGAGGCCATCGACATGGCGACGGTCGCCGCCGGCGCCGCCGCCGCGAAGCTGGCCGACGACGTCGTCGTCATCGACGTCTCCGCCCAGCTCGCCATCACGGACTGCTTCGTGATCGCCTCGGCGTCCAACGAGCGGCAGGTCAACGCCATCGTCGACGAGGTCGAGGAGAAGATGCGCAAGGCCGGTTACAAGCCGGCCCGTCGCGAGGGCACCCGGGAAGGCCGCTGGACGCTGCTGGACTATCGCGACATCGTCGTACACATCCAGCACCAGGAAGACCGTGACTTCTATGCCCTGGACCGGTTGTGGAGCGACTGCCCGGTGGTGCCGGTAGACCTGGACGAGGGCCGTGACGACTCCGAAGAGCCGGGCGCGCAATGAGGATACGTCGTCTGATCATGTTGCGGCACGGGCAAACCGAGTTCAACGCCGGCAGCCGGATGCAGGGCCAGCTGGATTCCGAACTCAGCGAACTCGGGCGGGCACAGGCGGTTGCGGCCGCCGAGGTGCTGGGCAAGCTGCAGCCGTTGCTGATCGCATCGTCGGACCTGCATCGCGCCTATGACACCGCGCTCAGGCTGGGTGAGGTGACCGGCGTGCCGATCCGGGTGGACCAGCGGTTGCGGGAAACGCATCTCGGCGACTGGCAGGGGATGACCCACACCGAGGTCGACGCGCAGGCCCCCGGTGCGCGGCTGGCCTGGCGCGAAGACGCCACCTGGGCGCCGCACGGCGGCGAGAGCAGGGTCGACGTCGCGGCGCGCAGCGTGCCGTTGGTCGCCGAACTGGTTGCCGGCGAGCGGGAATGGGGTGATCCCGACGGGCCGGATCGCCCGGTGGTGCTGGTGGCCCACGGCGGTCTGATCGCCGCGCTGTCGGCCGCGCTGCTGAAGCTTCCGGTCGCCAACTGGCCGATTCTGGGCGGCATGGGCAATGCCAGCTGGGTGCAACTTTCCGGGCACAACGACGATCCCGCCGACGAATTCGACAGCATCCGTTGGCGTCTCGATGTGTGGAACGCTTCGGCGCAGGTGTCCAACGATGTCCTGTGAGCAGCGGCCGAAGCCCACACTGCTGATTTTCGCCGACTCGTTGGCCTATTACGGGCCCACCGGGGGCCTTCCCGCAGACGATCCCCGCATTTGGCCGAACATTGTCGCGGCACAACTTGGTTGGGATGTCGAGTTGATTGGTCGCATCGGTTGGACGTGCCGCGACATCTGGTGGGCGGCGACCCAGGACCCGCGAGCCTGGGCGGCACTTCCGCGGGCCGGCGCGGTCATCTTCGCCACCGGCGGCATGGATTCGCTGCCGTCGGTGCTGCCCACCGCGCTGCGCGAGCTGATCCGCTACGTGCGGCCACCCTGGCTGCGGCGCTGGGTACGTGACGGCTATGGCTGGCTGCAACCCAGGCTCTCGCCGATCGCCAGGCCGGCGCTGCCTCCGCACCTGAGTGCTGATTATCTCGAACAGACCCGTGGCGCAATCGATTTCAACCGACCCGGTATCCCGATCGTGGCCTCGCTGCCGTCGGTGCATATCGCCGACACCTACGGCCGCGCCCACCACGGACGTGCGGGGACGGTGGCCGCCATCACCGAATGGGCGCAAAACCACGAGGTGCCCTTGGTCGATCTCAAAGCCGCTGTCGCCGAGCAGATTATGAGTGGCCGGGGAAACCCCGACGGCATTCACTGGAATTTCGAGGCTCACCAGGCGGTCGCGGAGTTGATGCTCAAGGCGCTGGCCGAAGCCGGGATACCCAACGAGAAACCCCGCGGGTAGCGCTCGTGACTGTCGTGGTGGTGACCGACTCGTCGGCGCGCGTGCCGGCCGAGCTGCTCGAGAAGTGGGGGATACGCGTCGTTCCGCTGCACATCCTGCTCGACGGCAATGACCTGCGCGATGGTGTCGACGACGTTCCCGGCGACATCCACAAGCTGGCGGCCACGACCGCGGCCGCCACTCCGGCCGAACTGGCCGACGTATACCAGCAGGCACTGGCCGACAGCGGTGCGGACGGGGTGGTGGCCGTCCACATTTCCGCTGCGCTGTCGGGCACCTGCCGGGCCGCCGAACGCACGGCCGCCGATCTCGATCCGAACGTGTGCGTCGTCGACTCCAAGTCAGCCGCGATGGGCACCGGTTTCGTCGCTTTGGCCGCGGCGCGGGCCGCGGCCGACGGTGGCGACGTCGAGACCGTCGCGGCCGCGGCGCGCGCGGCCGTGGACCGCGGACATGCGTTCATCGTGGTGCACCGGCTGGACAACCTGCGCCGCAGCGGACGCATCGGCGGGGCGAAGGCCTGGCTGGGCACCGCGCTTGCGCTCAAGCCCCTGTTGCGTATCGATGACGGCAAACTCGTTCTGGCCCAACGGGTCCGCACGGTGAGCCATGCAACGGAGACGATGATCGACCGCGTCTGTCAGGTCGTCGGGCAGCATGCCGCCGCATTGGCGGTGCACCATGTCAACAATCCGGACGGCGCACGAGAGGTGGCGACGGCGCTGGGCGAACGGCTGCCGGCGTGCGAGCCGGCCATCATCACCGAACTTGGGCCGGTGCTCGCGTTGCATGTCGGCGCGGGCGCCGTCGCGGTGAGCCTAAGCCTCCCAGCGGATTAGGCGCTCACCGGCCGTCGCGCGTTGTCACCCCGCGGGTGCACGACTTGCGGCCACCAGAACCACCGTCCGAGCAGAGTGGCGATCGAGGGCATCAGCAACGTGCGCACGATCAGCGTGTCGAGCAGCAGGCCGATGCACACGGTCGACCCGAACTGACCGAGCACGCGCAGATCGCTGCCCAGCATGGACGCCATGGTGAAGGCGAACACCAGACCCGCGGCCGTCACCACACCACCCGTGCCGGCCATCGATCGGATGATCCCCGTCTTGAGTCCCCGATGGATCTCTTCACGGAACCGGGAGACCAGTAGCAGGTTGTAGTCCGACCCGACGGCCAGCAGGATGATGACCGACAGCGCCATCACGATCCAGTGGATCCGGATGCCGAACAAGTCCTGCCAAATCAACACGGACAGACCGAACGACGCTGCGATCGAGCTGGCCGCCGTGCCGACGATCACCAGCGCGGCCACCACACTTCGAGTCAGCAGCAGCATGATCATGAAGATCAGGGTCAGGGCCGACACCACCGCGATCATCAGGTCGTACTTCTCGCCGTCGGCCATGTCCTTGAAGGTTGCGGCGGTGCCGCCGAGATAGACCCTGGCATCCGACAGCGAGGACTGCTTCAACCCCTCCTGCGCGGCGGTGCGTTCGGCGTCGACCCGCGCGATGCCTTCCGGAGACATCGGGTCGCCCTGATGGGTGATGAAGAACCGCGCCGACTTGCCGTCCGGCGACAGGAACATGCGAAGACCCGTCTGGAAGTCCGGGTTGTCAAACGCTTCTGGCGGCAGGTAGAAGAAGTCGTCGTTCTTGGAGTTGTCGAAGCTTTGCCCCATCACGATGGCGGTGTTGCTCATCGCCTCCATCTGGTTGATCATCGCCTGGAACGTCTGGTAGAGCGTCAGCGTGATGCCCCTGGTGTTCTTCAGCGTGTTGATCAGTATGGGAAACAGCGCATTCAGGTCGTGTGTGGCCTTGGCGGTGTGCGCGATATCGGTGGTGAGGTAGTGGAACTGCTCGGCGAGCTGGTCGAACCCGTCGAACGTGTCGAAGAGGGACCGCAGCCCGATGCACAACGGAATGTCGTAGCAGTGCTTCTCCCAGTAGAAGTACGTGCGCACCGGCCGGAAGGTGTCGTCGAAATCCGCGATGTGGTCGCGCAGGGTGTCGGTGATCTGCGACGTCACCGCCGTGGTCTTCGCGCTGTCGTCGGCGGCGCCCGCCAGGTCTAGCGACACCTCGTACTGGCGCTGCGTGGTGTCGATCTGGGTTTGCAGGTCGTCGGCCATCTTCAGGATGTCGTTCATCCGCTCCTTGAGGAAGCCCATGTTCTGCATCGTGGTCTGGCTTTGGACGCTGTTCTGGAACGGAATCGAGCTGTGCTGGATCGGAATGCCCAGTGGCCGCGTGATGTCCTGGACCATGGCGATGCCGAGGGTGCGCATCTCGTTTTTGGCCACCCGGTCCAACACCAGCATGTCCGCCGGGTTACGCATGTCATGGTCAGATTCGACCATCAACAGGTCGGGGTTCATCCGTGCCTCGGAGAAATGCCGGTTCGCGGCCTCCTGTCCTTGGTTGGACGGGGCCGACAGCGGCAGGTAATGGCGGTCGTTGTAGCTCGTGTGGAAGCTCGGCAGGGCGATCATGCCGACCAGCACGATCGCTGCGCTGACCGCCAAAATCGGTGCGGGCCAACGCACGACGGCGGTGCCGACCCGACGCCACAGCCGACCGCGCTTGGCCTGCCGTTCGAAGAGGTGGAAGCGACTTCCGACGAAGACCACCGCCGGGCCCAGCGTGATGCCGGCCAGCACGACCACCAGCATGCCGATCGCCACGGGCGCGCCCATGGTGTTGAACCACGGCAACCGCGAAAAACTCAGGCAATAGGTCGCGCCCGCAATCGTCAGGCCCGATCCCAAGACGACCGGGGCGACGCCCTTGAATGTGGTGTAGTACGCGGTTTCTCGGTCCTCGCCCGCGGCCAACGCCTCCTGGTATCGGCCGACGAGGAAGATTCCGTAGTCGGTTCCCGCGGCGATCGCCAGCATGGTGAGGATGTTGGCGGCGAAGGTGGTGAGCCCGAATGCGTTGTGGTAGGCGAGAACCGCGACGACCCCGCGCGAACAGGCCAGCGCGACAAAGGTCATGAACAGCTGCACGAGCGTGGTGACGATCGACCGGTAGACCAACAGCAACATGATCGCGATGGCGCCCAGGGTGAACAGCGTGATCTTGGCCAGGCTGGCGTTACCGATGATGTGCATGTCGTCGGACAATGCCGCGGGACCGGTGACGTAGGCCTTGACGCCGGGCGGCGCCTTATTCTCGTCGATGACCTTGCGAACGGCGTCCACCGACTCGTTGGCCAGCGTCGTGCCCTGGTTACCGGCGAGGTTCACCTGCACATAGGCGCTCTTGGCGTCGGCGCTCTGCGCGCCGGCGGCGGTGAGCCGGTCGCCCCAGAAGTCCTGTATGTGCTGAATGTGCTTGGGGTCCTGGCGGAGTTGCCGGATCAGCTTGTCGTAGTACTGGTGCGCGTCCGGGCCCAGCGCGTGCTGACCCTCCAGGACGATCATGACGGTGCTGTTGGAGTCGAACTCGTGGAAGTTGTGGCCCAGGCGCATCATCGCCTTCATCGACGGCGCGTCCAGCGGTGTCATCGGCGCCGAGTGCGCCTCGCCGACCTTCTCCAGGGTGGGAACGATGACGTTCACCAACACGGTGACGGCCACCCAGCCCAAAATGATCGGTATCGCGAAGATGCGAATCGCGTGGGGCAGGTAAGGCCGGTGGCCCCGTTCGGCCTTGGACAGGCGTCCAGTTTTGATCGGGCCGGTGTCGGCGGCGCTCAGGTCGCGCTCGGTCTTGCTGTTCACTTCGCTCATGCGGACTTCACCAGGCAGAAGGTCTGGGCGTTATGGCCATCGGAGTTCTGGTTGTCGCGGACGATGCCGTCCACGGTGATCTTGCAGGTGATCGTGCTGCCGTCGCTCTGCGCCATGATGTTGGCGCTCACCGACGGCAGCGTGGTGGAGATCGTGGTCGACCACGGCAGCGGGGCGTTGTTGACCTGATGCGTGTTGGCGTTTTCGTCCCAGTAGTTGATGTTCGCGGTCGTACCCGGGGAGCCGGAGATTTCGTAAACGACGACCTTCGGGTTGAACTGCACGATGTCGATTCCCTTGCCGGCGTTCGCGTTGAGATCTTCCGAACCGAAGATCCTGTGCAGCCGCGACACGATCAGCGCCGAGGTCGCCAGAACGACCACCAGCACCAGCGGGATCCACCCGTGTTTGAGCGCGCGGGTCAAGAAGCCGGGGCGGGAATCTGAGTCTGGACTAGTCACCACCTGACCGCCTTCCGCAAAGCTCACCAACCGTCGCCGACGACACCACTGTCAACGGAACATTTGCTCGGTTAGGGATACTAACCTTAGTGCACGCAAGCGTTCCTCCCGGGGCCGCCTGTTGTGGCGAACGGCATAGCCGCTAGGGGGCCAGCCGACCGGTGACCGGAGGCAAATCCGCCAGCGTCACGATCCCGGCCGGGGCGGCCACCACCGCCGGGACGGCATTGGTGACCGGCATGGCGGTGTAGATCATTCCCAGTCCCATGAACCCGGGCTCGGTCCAATCCTTGGGCGGCAGGCAGTGCAACACGGTCCGCATGTTGGGCAACCCGAAGACCTGAATGACATGGCCGTGCTCGAGTGGCTTGGGCGGGACGACGTGGCTGCCCATGGTCCAGTTGAACCCGACGCTGACGACGTTGCGGTCGCCGACCCAGCCGCGGTGGTATCCGTAGACGCTGCCGACCGTTCCGGCGGGAATCTTCATGAAGCCCAGATCGGAGTCACCGGTGGCCGCGGTGAAGGTGACGTCGAAGGTCATCTTGTCCAGCTTCGCGCCGATCGCGTCGGCCATCATCGCGGCCGATTCCGCGAAGACCTCGCTTTCCCGCCGCACGTTTTCGGCCAGCCCAGGAGTATCGGGATCTTGCGAAAAACCCATTGCCGTCTGGGTTTCCGCCGATTCGTAGGTCGAGCAGTCGACCGACTCGGTGATCCGGATCTCATCGACGCGCTCGCACGAGGCGGACAAAACCATGCCCACCATATTCGTCATGCCCGGGTGCGCTCCGCTGCCGAAGATCGTCGAATTGCCCTTCTGGCAGGCATCCTCGATGCGTTTGCGGTCCTGCGGCGTCTGCTTGCCGCCGGTGATCCACGCGGCACTGGTGCACACGTTGACTCCCGATTCCAGCAGCCGCACCAACTCATCGATGTTGGGCCACAACGGGTTATAGCAACACGCGTCGGCGCCCAGGGCCAGCAGCGCGTCGATGTCGTTGGTCGCCCGCACCCCGGTCGGCTCCGGCCAGCCCGCCAGATCGGCGGCGTCGACGCCAACCTTGTCGGCGCCATGCGCATACACCCCGGCCAGTTCCAAGTCAGGCCGCCCGATGATGGCGTGCAGGGAACGGCGCCCGATGTTTCCCGTCGTCCACTGGATCACCCGCAGCGGACGGTCTGTGCTTGCCTTGCTGCTCATCGCGGCTCCTTTGCCGTGGGGCGAACTAGTTGCTGATGTCGAATCCCGCGTTGACCTTGGTCGGGCGCACCCGCACCACTAATTCACCTGGAACGGCGTTGCGACGGCCGAATTCTTCGGCGCGGTCGGCACCCATGTAGCGGCGCCCCGTGCGGGTGGCGATGTCCAGCACGTCCTGCACGTCCTCGCTGACCGTGGCCACGCCCTGAACCTGGACGAACGAGTACGGCGGGTGGGGGTCGTCAACGCAGATCACCACTCGCGAATCCCGAGCCAGAGCACGGCCTTTCGACGTGTCGCGCCCGGTGTTGAACGCCAGTTCAGCGCCGTCTTGCCCGACGTCGACCACGAACCACACCGGCGCGACCAGCGGCCGGCCGTCGGCGGCGACGTAGCCCAGCATCCCGGTGCGGGTGCCGGCCGATAGGAACTCGATGACCCTCTGGCTTAATTCCGCGCGCTCGGCCATGCCTTAGAGACGGGCCAAGTCGTAGTCGCCGACATGATCAATCAGGTTGTGCAGGTGCTCGCCCGAGGTGCCCAGGGTGTTTTCGATCGCGGTGAGCCGGGCGGCGTAGTGGCTGACCGGGTATTCCGCCGTCACCCCGATGCCGCCATGCATCTGGACCGACTCCTGCGCGATGTGCCGGCCCGAGCGACCGATCTGCAGTTTGGCCCGCGAGGCGATCAACGGGTCGAGCTTGCCGTCGGCGATCGACATGGCCGCGTACAGGGTCATGCTGCGCGCCATCTCCAGCGACACGTACATGTCCGCGGCGCGCTGTGTGAGCGCCTGGAACTTGTTGAGCGTGACGCCGAATTGCTTGCGGGTCTTGAGGTAATCGGTGGTCAGGCGCAGCGATTCCTCCATTGCCCCAAGCGCTTCGGCGCACAGCGCCGACTGGATGCGCACGACGGCGTCGCGGATGGCACCCGATGCGTCGCCTGCTTCGCCGAGGGGTTCGGCGGCGGTGGAATCCAGGTCGATCTGGGCGCCGCGCTGTCCGTCGAACGTCCGGTACGGGTGCCTGGTCACCGATGCCGCATCGACCAGGAACAGCCCCGTGCCGCCGTTCGGCAGGCCGGCACTGACCACCAAGGTGTCGGCGCAGTCCCCGGCTAGCACCGGGTTCTTGCGTCCGGTCAGCGTCCACGAATCCCCTTGCTGCGCAGCCTTGGTGCTCACCTCGGCGGACGGCTTGCGCTGGCCCGGCTCGAGGTGGGCGGACGCCAGCAGCCGCTGTCCGCCAGCGACCTCCTCGAGCAGTTGCTTCTGCTCAGCGCTGCCCAGCTCGGCGATCATCGCACCGGGCCCCAGCGCGGCATGCAGCACCGGTTCGGGGGCCAGTCGGCGCCCGATTTCGTGAAGCACCACCATGATCTCGATCTGGCCGGACTCCTCGGGCTCGAAGCCGAGACCCAGAATGCCGGTGTCGGCGAGCTGATTCCACACCTCGCGGCTCCAGCCGAGATCGGAGCCGATGATCTTGTTGCGGCTTTCCGGGTCATAGGTGCGCGACAACAGGTCGCGGGTGGTGTCGCGGAGCAGGGCTTGCTCGTCGCTCAACTGAAAGTCCATGGCTGCCTCACAATCCCAGAATCGTCGACGCGATGATGTTGCGCTGCACCTCGCTGCTACCGCCGTAGATCGACGTCTTGCGATAGTTGAGGTAGTGCGGCGCACTGTGTTGCGCCCAGGGCGGCGACGAAATGTCTTCGCCGTCGGCCGGCAGCGCATCCGGTCCGGCCACCTCGACGAGCAGTTCGGTGGCGACCTGCTGAAGTTGGCTGCCGCGCAGCTTGAGCACCGACGAGGCGGGGTTGGGCTGTCCGTCCGCGGAGTCCGTGACCACTCGCGACTGCGTGAGTTCCAGTGCCAGCAGCTCGTTTTCGGCCTCGGCCAGCCGCGCCGCGAACAGCGGGTCGTCGAGCACCCCGGTAGCCGTGGCGTGCTTCTTCACCTCGGCGAGGCGCACCTTGGTCCGCCCCACGCCGGCGATGCCGGTGCGCTCGTTGCCCAGCAGGAACTTGGCGTACGTCCAGCCCTGGTTCTCTTCTCCGACAAGCTGATTGGCGGGCACCCGGACGTCTTCGAAGAAGACCTCGTTGATCTCTTGTCCGCCGTCGATCGTCTTGATGGGCCGCAGGGTGATGCCCGGCGTATCCATGTCGAACAGCAGGAACGAAATGCCGGCCTGCCGCTTGGGCGCCTGCGGATCGGTGCGGACCAGGCAGAAGATCCAGTCCGCGTATTGGCCGAGCGTGGTCCAGGTCTTCTGGCCGTTGACGACGTAGTTGTCGCCGTCGCGGACCGCGGTGGTACGCAGGGACGCCAGGTCCGAGCCGGCCTCGGGCTCCGAAAAGCCCTGGCACCACCAGATGTCGAGGCTGGCCGTCGGGGGCAGGAAGCGTTGTTTGACCTCCTCCGAACCGAATTCGGCGATCACCGGGCCCACCATTTTGGTGTTGAAGTTCAGCGGCTCGGGCACGCACGCCAGCTGCATCTCGTCGGCCCAGATCTGGTGCTGGGTCGGCGTCCAGTCCTTGCCGCCCCACTCGACTGGCCAGTTCGGTACCGCCAAGCCGTGCTCGTGCAGGATCTTGTGGCTGGTGACGATGTCCTCGTGGATCACTGCCGCCGACCCCTGGCGCACCCGCTCGCGCAGCTCCTCGGGAATCTTGGTGGTGTAGATGTTGCGAAGCTCGTCGCGGAACGCGGCTTCCTCGGGTGTGAGCGCCAGTTGCATCGGCAGCCTCCTGTCGTTTCGGGTGAGGTGTGACCACGCAGCGCCCAGAGCTGCTTTCTGGCGATGCCGGTCGTTCGCTCGACTTCCATCTTGACCCATCCCTCGCGGACTCTGTGCACAGCCTCGGGTTAATCCACAGATCGGCCCGGTGGCGCCGCTGAGCGATGCCGTCGGGGCGGTGCGCGGACCTACCGTCGGCCCATGCGAACAGAACTTCCGGCGGAGCGCCTACAGCGACGGCTCAACGCTGAACCGGAGACCGAAGCGCCCGTCGAGCCCGGCGACGCGCCCTCGGCCTCGACGGAGGAGGCTCGCGATGACGACCAGAATTCGCTGTTGCCGCGGTGGCTCCCCGACGCGTCGCAGGACCGCGGCTGGGTGGCCAGGGTGCGTGCCGACCCCGGACGGGCCGGCGCCATCGGGTTGGCGATCGTGGCGGCGCTGGCGGTGCTGGTCACGGTGTTCACATTGCTGCGCGACCGCCCGGCGCCGGTGATGTCGGCCAAGCTGCCACCGGTGGAGAAGGTCTCGACGGCCGGCCCCAGGTCATCGGCCGGCCCGGGTGCCGCACAGCCGCCGAGTCCCGACCGCCCGGTGGTGGTCAGCGTGGTCGGCCTGGTGCACTCGCCGGGTCTGGTGACCCTCGCACCGGGCGCGCGCATCGCCGATGCGCTGTCGGCCGCCGGCGGCGCCGTGGACGGCGCGGACACCATCGGATTGAACATGGCCCGGCCGGTCGGTGACGGCGAACAGATCGTGGTGGGTCTCGCCCCGGTTCCCGGGCAGCCGACGGCGCTGGGCAGTTCGGTGGCAACCGGAACGACACCCACATCGAAGGCACCGCCATCGGCGCCGGGGTCGGTCAAGCCGAAGCCCGGCCAGACCGTCGACCTGAACACCGCGACCGCTCAGCAACTCGACGATCTTCCCGGGGTCGGACCGGTCACCGCGGCCGCGATCGTGGCGTGGCGGCAATCCAACGGCAAATTCACCAGCGTCGACCAGCTCGCCGAAGTCGAGGGCATCGGGCCGGCGCGGCTGGAGAAGCTGCGCGCCCTCGTCCGTGTCTGACCCCGGTGGTTCATCCCGGACCGGGCGAATCGCCTTCCGAGCATGCCGATGTGCGCCTGGTGCCGGCCGCGTTGACCTGTTGGGTGGTGACCGCCGGCGGGGTCTGGTGGCAGGCCGGCCCGATGCTCGCCTGGTGCTGCGTCGGGTGGATTGCCGCGTCCGGTGCGCTGGCGTGGCGTGCGGCGCACCGGCCCGGCCGGAATGCGCGGCTGCGATCGATCAGCGCCGGCCTCGCGGCGGTCGGTGTGGTGGGGGCGGGGTACGGCTTCGCCATCGCGCTGCGCACCGACGCCGTCGTTCACCACCCGATCACCGCGGCCTTCGGCAGCAGCGCCCAAGTCACGGTCACCCCCACCGAGAGCACGGTGTCGCTGGGCAGCAGCCGGTTGATGTTTCGCGCCACCCTGCAGCGCTTGCGCACCGCCGAAACATCCGGCCGGGTGGTCGTTTTCGCGCGCGCCTCGGACTTCGCCGCCGTGGTGGTAGGCCAGCCGGTGCAGTTCACCGCGCGCATCACCCGGCCGACCCGTCGCGACTTGACGGTCGCGGTGCTCAACGCATCGGGGCGGCCGACCATGGGCGCCGCAAGCGCCGTGCAGCGGGCCGCGCACGGGGTGCGCGACCGATTCGCCGTCGCCGCCCGCGACGCGCTGCCCGGCGAGCAGGCAGCGATGCTGCCCGCGCTGGTGCTAGGCGACACCTCGGCGGTGCCGGGCGACATCAACCGCGATTTTCGCGCGGCCGGCATGACGCACCTGATGGCCGTGTCGGGCGCGAACGTGATGATCGTGTGTGGCGCGGTGCTGTTCTCGGCGCGGTTGATCGGCCCGCGGGCGGCTGTCGCGCTTGCCGCGCTGGCCCTGGTGGCCTTCGTCATCGTCGTGCAGCCCACGGCGAGTGTGTTGCGGGCGGCGGTGATGAGTGCCATCGCGCTGGCGGGCATGTTGTCTTCACGCCGGCGCCAGGCCATTCCGGCCCTGGCCGCCACGGTGCTGGTGCTGCTCGCCGTTGCCCCCGCGCTGGCCGTTGACGTGGGGTTCGCGCTGTCCGTGGTCGCCACCGCCGCGCTGGTCGTCATCGCGCCGGTCTGGTCGCGGCGCCTGGTCGGCAAGGGATGGCCCAAGCCGCTGGCCGATGCGCTGGCCGTCGCCTGGGCCGCGCAGGTGGTGACCGCGCCTCTGGTGGCGGCGATCTCGGGCCGATTCAGTGTGGTTGCCGCGCTCGCGAACCTCGTGGTGGCCGCCGTCATCGCGCCGATCACGGTGTTAGGCACCGCCGCGGCCGCGGTGTGCGGGATATGGCCGGGCGCCGCGCGGCTGCTGATCCGGTTCACCGGTCCCGAGTTGTGGTGGGTGGACCAAGTCGCCCGCTGCGCTGCCAACATGCCGGGCGCGACCTTGCCGGTGCCGCAGGGTGTGCCCGGCACGATGATCGTCGGCGGGGTCACGGTGCTGGCGGTGGTGTTGTGGCGGTGGCGGCCTTTCCGCGTCGTGGGGGCAGTGGCGGCGCTGACCGGGCTGGCCTGGGCGCTGTCCGGGCTGTGGTAGCACGGATTGCTGAGCCGTTGGATCCCCGGGCGGCGCAGTCGGTGGGGCGTGACACCATCGTGGGGTGAGCGAGGTTTCGCCGTTGCACCTGGTCCTGGGAGACGAGGAACTGCTGGTCGAGCGGGCGGTGGCTAACGTTTTGCGGTCGGCGCGCAAACGGGCCGGCACCGACGACGTTCCGGTCAACCGAATGCGCGCCGGCGATGTCAGCACGTATGAGCTCGCCGAGCTGCTGAGTCCGTCATTGTTCGCCGACGAACGCATCGTCGTGCTCGAGGCCGCCGGCGAAGCCGGCAAAGACGCTGCGGCGGTGATCGTTTCGGCCGCGAGTGACATGCCGACGGGCGTGGTGCTGGTCGTGGTGCACTCGGGTGGCGGGCGAGCCAAGGCGCTGGCCACCGAGCTGCAATCCCTGGGCGCCGAGGTGCATGCGTGCGCGCGGATCACCAAACTCAGCGAACGGATCGACTTCGTCCGCAAGGAATTTCGCGGTTTGCGGGTCAAGGCCGACGAGGACACGGTGACCGCGATGCTGGATTCGGTCGGTTCTGATCTGCGGGAGCTGGCTTCTGCCTGCTCCCAGTTGGTGGCCGACACCGGCGGGCTGGTCGACGCCGCTGCGGTGCGCCGCTATCACAGCGGCAGGGCCGAGGTGAAGGGCTTCGACATCGCGGACAAGGCGGTGACCGGCGACATCGAAGGAGCCGCCGAGGCGCTGCGGTGGGCGATGATGCGGGGGGAGCCACTGGTGGTGCTGGCCGATGCGCTTGCTGAGGCGATCCACACGATCGGCCGGGTCGGCCCCCTGTCAGGTGATCCCTACCGGCTCGCGTCACAGCTCGGGATGCCGCCTTGGCGGGTGCAGAAGGCCCAGAAACAGGCGCGGCGTTGGTCGAATGACTCGGTGGCCTCGGCGATGAAGGTGGTGGCGGCGCTCAACGCGAACGTCAAGGGAGCGGTGGTGGACGCCGACTACGCCCTGGAATCCGCGGTAAGGCAGGTTGCCGAGCTGGCCGCCCAGCGCGGTCGCTAGAGGGTGGGCGTCGCTGGCCGGTAAGGCCTCAGATTTTGTTGAGGGCCTGCGCCAGCGCCGACTTCTTGTTCGCCGCCTGGTTCTTGTGGATGACGCCCTTGCTGGCGGCCTTGTCCAGCTTGCGGTTGGTCGACACCAGCAACTCGGCGGCCTTCTCCTTGTCGCCGGCGTGGGCGGCCTCGCGGAAGGCGCGGACAGCGGTACGCAGCGACGACTTCACCGACTTGTTGCGCAGGCGAGCGCGCTCGTTCGTCTTGTTGCGCTTCTGCTGCGACTTGATGTTGGCCACGCTGGAGTTCCTTCTTCGATTAGACGTTTTGTGGGGCGCCGGATATCACCACAGCGATTGCCCAGGTTATCAGTGAGTTACGTTTTCTCCCAAAACGGGAACACGTGGGCTGCCAGAACGTCGACTTGAGGCAGCATCTGAACAGTGAGTCTTACGAACCAGCTTGACGACACCAAGCGGGGTTTTCGCGCTGCCCGTTCTGAACGCATTTTCGGCGGGTACAACGGGTCTTCGGACGCCTACGAGATGGCGTTCGACGAGATGTTCGATGCTCAGGGCGCCGTCCGCGGCCCGTACCGGGGTATCTACGCCGAGCTCGCGCCGTCGGACGCCTCGGAGCTGAGGGCTCGCGCCGAGGCGCTCTCCCGCGCCTTCCTCGACCAGGGGATCACCTTCTCGCTATCGGGCCAGGAGCGGCCGTTTCCGCTGGACCTGGTGCCGCGGGTGATCTCGGCGGCCGACTGGATGCGCCTGGAACGCGGCATCACCCAGCGGGTCAAGGCGCTCGAGATGTACCTCGATGACATCTACGGCGACCAGGAAATACTGAACGACAGCGTCATCCCGCGCCGGCTGATCACCTCTTGTGAACATTTCCACCGCCAGGCGATGGGCATCGTCCCACCCAACGGGGTGCGCATCCACGTCGCCGGCATCGACCTGATCCGCGATGACAAGGGCGTCTGGCGGGTTCTCGAGGACAACCTGCGCTCGCCGTCCGGTGTGTCCTACGTGATGGAGAACCGGCGCACCATGGCGCGCGTCTTTCCCAACCTGTTCGCCACCCACCGGGTGCGTGCGGTCGACGACTACGCCTCGCACCTGCTGCGCGCTTTGCGCAACTCCGCGGCCACCAACGAGGCGGATCCGACCGTGGTGGTGCTGACCCCGGGCGTCTACAACTCGGCCTATTTCGAGCATTCGCTGCTGGCCCGCCAGATGGGCGTCGAGCTGGTCGAAGGGCGCGACCTGTTCTGCCGCGACAACCAGGTGTACATGCGCACCACCGAGGGCGAACGTCAGGTCGACGTCATCTATCGGCGCATCGACGACGCCTTCCTGGACCCGCTGCAGTTCCGCGCCGACTCGGTGCTGGGCGTGGCCGGCCTGGTCAACGCGGCCCGCGCCGGCAACGTCTCCATCTCCAGCGCGATCGGCAACGGCGTCGGGGACGACAAACTCGTCTACACCTACGTCCCCACGATGATCGAGTACTACCTGGGCGAAAAACCCCTGCTGGCCAACGTCGAGACGTTGCGCTGCTGGCTCGACGACGAGCGTGAAGAGGTGCTGGACCGCATCGACGAGCTGGTTCTCAAGCCGGTGGAGGGATCCGGAGGCTATGGCATCGTGTTCGGTCCGGAGGCCTCGGAGAAGGAGCTGGCCGCCGCCGCCAAGAAGGTGCGCGACGATCCCCGGAGCTGGATCGCGCAGCCGATGATGGAGCTGTCGACGGTCCCGACGCAGATCGGCAACACCCTGGCCCCCCGCTACGTCGATCTGCGACCGTTCGCGGTCAACGACGGCAACGACGTGTGGGTGCTGCCCGGCGGGCTGAGCAGGGTGGCCCTGGTCGAGGGGTCGCGGGTGGTCAACTCCAGCCAGGGCGGAGGCTCCAAGGACACGTGGGTGTTGGCGTCGCGGGCGGCGGCCGGCGACCACGAACTCGAGGCGGCGGAGGTGGTGCGTTCGCTGCCCGCCTCGATGCCCGACCCGTTGGAAGAAGCGCAACGGCTGACATCTCAGCAGGCGCAACCCACCGAACTGCCCCAGCGCGAGCAGCTCGAGCAGCAGCAACAACAAAGGGCGGTGCACGATGCTGGCACGTAACGCCGAGGCGCTGTACTGGATCGGCCGTTACGTCGAGCGCGCCGACGACACCGCCCGCATCCTGGACGTGGCGCTGCACCAGTTGCTCGAGGATTCCAGCGTCGACCCGGACCAGGCATCGCGCCTGCTGCTGCGGGTGCTCGGCATCGACCCACCGGATCACCACCTGGACGTGTGGTCCTTGACCGACCTGGTGGCCTACAGCACCAACGCCCAGGGTGGCTGCTCGATCGTCGACGCCATCACCTCGGCACGAGAAAACGCGAAATCGGCGCGCGAGGTGACCTCCAGCGAGATCTGGGAGTGTCTCAACACCACCTATCACGCCCTGCCAGAGCGGGAACGGGCCGCCAAACGCCTTGGGCCGCATGACTTCTTGTCGTTCATCGAGCGTCGTGCTGCGATGTTCGCCGGCCTGGCGGACTCGACGCTGTCCCGCGACGACGGCTACCGGTTCATGGTGCTGGGCCGGGCGATCGAACGGGTCGACATGACGGTGCGGCTGCTGCTGTCGCGTGTCGGTGACAGCGCCTCGTCCCCGGCGTGGGTCACGCTGTTGCGTTCGGCCGGCGCCCACGACACCTACCTGCGCACCTACCGCGGTGTGCTGGACGCGGGCCGGGTGGTCGAATTCATGTTGCTGGACCGGCTGTTTCCGCGTTCGGTGTTCTACTCGCTGCGGCTCGCCGAACACAATCTCGACGAACTGGTCCACAACCGGCAGAGCCGGATCGGGGCCACCGCCGAGGCGCAGCGGCTGCTCGGCCAGGCCCGCAGCGAGTTGGAGTTCGTCCAGCCCGGCGTGCTACTGGAATCGTTGGAAAGCCGGCTGGCCGGGCTGCAGCGGACCTGCCGTGACGTCGGCGAGGCGTTGGCGCTGCAGTACTTTCACGTCACGCCCTGGGTGGCGTGGTCGGATGCGGGGCAGCGCGCCCGGCTGGTCAGCAGGAAGGGGGACGGCTGATGTGGCGGCTGCGGGTGGTGCACACCACCGGATACGCCTACCAGTCGCCGGTGACCGCCTCTTACAACGAGGCTCGCCTGACCCCGCGGTCGAACACCCGGCAGAACGTGATCCTCAACCGCGTCGAAACCATCCCCGCGACGCGGTCCTACCGCTACATCGACTACTGGGGCACCGCGGTCACCGCTTTCGACCTGCACGCGCCGCACACCGATCTCACGGTGATGTCGTCCTCGGTCGTCGAAACCGAGCGGGCCGAGCCACTCTCGACGGATGTGGACTGGAGCGACCTGCAATCGGAGACGGTGATCGATCGCTACGACGACCTGCTTCGCCCCACCGAGCATGCCCCGGCCAGCAAGCGCGTCGCGTCGGTTGGCAAGAAGATCAGCAAAACCCACAAGCCGGCCGAAGCCGTTGTGGCGGCAGCCGATTGGGTACGCAACGAATTGGAATACCTTCCGGGGACCACCAGCGTGCACTCGTCCGGGCTGGACGCGCTGAAGGCGGGCAAGGGTGTCTGCCAGGACTTCGTGCACCTGTCGCTGATGTTGTTGCGCAGCATGGGAATTCCTGCGCATTACGTATCGGGCTATCTGCATCCCAAACGCGATGCCGTGGTCGGGGACACCGTAGACGGGCGAAGCCACGCCTGGATCGAGGCGTGGACGGGCGCGTGGTGGAGCTATGACCCCACCAACGCCACCGAGATCACCGAGCAGTACGTGGGCGTGGGCGCGGGCCGCGACTACGCCGACGTCTCCCCGTTGAAGGGCATCTACTCCGGGGAGGGCGCCACCGACCTCGACGTGATCGTGGAGGTAACTCGGCTCGCCTAGCCGGGGTGATACTCAGGCACGGGGATAGCGTTGCGGGAATGAACGATTCGGCCGGGGTCGCGGCTCGGCGCGACGGGAACCCAAGTCGTAGCGGGTGGCCCCTTGCGCCGCTGTCCCTGGGCTGCATCGCGCTGCTCGTCGGCGGCATCGCCATCGGGGTCGCCGTAGGCGGCGTCATGCCGTTGCCATACGGCCCGCCGGCCGCCGTCACGAACTACGTCCGGGCTCAGCCGGCGGCCGTACGGATCATCGCCGTCGGGACGTTTGTGTCCTCGGTGCCGCTGGCGCTCTACGGTGCGATCGCCGGTGCCCGGTTGCGGCAACTCGGGGCGAGGGCCGGATCCGCGTCGGTCGCGCTGACCGGTGGCGTCCTGGCCGCCGGTGCGCTCGGCCTGGCCGGGCTGCTGGGCTGGACGTTGTCGATACCGGAAGTGGGGGCGAACCAGGCATTGGTGAGGGCGCTTTACTTGCTGGTGTTTCTCACAGGCGGTCCGGCGCACATCGTGGCGTTGGGCCTGCTGGTCGGCGCGATCGCGGCCTCCGGGAGGGCAGTGCTGCCCAAACCGCTCGCCGGGATCGGTTTGGCGACGGCCGTTCTCGCCGAGGCGGCGGCGGTGGTGCTGATCTGGCCGGCGCTAGGCGTCATTTTGCCGGTCGCGCGGGTGCTGGCGCTGACCTGGATGATGGTGGCAAGCTTTGCGTTATCCCCTGCGGCGCAACGAGGTTCGGCAGACCGATAAAGCGGCGGCCGTCACGTGTGTGCGTCGATCTGGACCCGGTGCAAATCGTCACCGAGTTCGATGCGTCCACCGAAATTCGTGGCCGCCAGCGCACGCCATTGTTCTTCCTGGCCGGGCACCGGTGCGGGGACGTAATGCGTCATCACCAGGGTGGCCACCCCGGCCCGGGCCGCGGTCGCCGCCGCTTCCTCCACCGACGAGTGGTAGTCACAGATGTCCTGCAGCCGCTGCTGGGGGATGGTGGCGACGATGTCCTTGCGGATAACGGTGTGCACCAGCGCGTCGGCACCTGCCGCCAGCTCGTCCAGGCCGGCGCACGGGACGGTGTCACCGGCGAGCACCACCGAGGCGCCCTGATATTCGACCCGAAAGCCGATGGTCGGGGACACCGGCCGGTGGTCGGTGGGGGCCGTGCGAATGGTTACCCCATCGCGATCCCAGACGGGGCCCTCGGTGTATTCGTGGACGTCCACCGCCGGCGGCTCGCTGATGTCCTGGTGGTGGGCGATCCGGTAGCCGATGTCGTGGCGGAACGCGTTCAACGTCGCCGCGACCGCCTCGGCGGTGCCGGGGGGTCCGATGATGGGCAGCGGCGGGGGATTGGGCGTGAAAGTGCTGATCCACCGGGTGATGAGCACGTCGCCGAGGTCTCCGATGTGGTCGCTGTGCAGGTGGGTGAGTAGCAACGCCGACAATCCGGCCGCGCCGACCCCTACTGCGGCGGCGCGCTGCAGCACGCCGCGCCCGCAATCGACCAGGAACGCCTGCCCTCCGGCGCGCACCAGGGTTGAGGGTCCGGCGCGGTTCGGATCGGGGATCGGACTTCCGGTACCCAGCAGCGTGACCTCGATCATGGCCCTATCTTGCAAGCCCCGGCGTGCCCGCAGGGGTCCAATCGCCCGATCAGCGGCGCTTTCACCGATTTGGACACGATCTGTTTGCAGGTTCTCTTGGCGGCTTTCCCGCCGCGCGAGGAAGCCGTAGCCTGATGTGAAGCGGATCACAACCCGGCTGGAGGCCCCATGCGGATAGCGGACGTCTTGCGGAACAAGGGCGCGGCGGTGGTGACCATCAACCCGGACGCGACGGTTCGCGAGCTGCTTGCGGGGCTGAGCGACCAGAACATCGGCGCCATGGTGGTGGTCGGCGACGAGGGTGTGGTGGGCATCGTGTCGGAACGCGACGTGGTGCGCCAGCTGCATACGCACGGCGCCAGCGTGCTGTCTCGCCCGGTATCCAAGATCATGACCTCGATGCTGGCGACCTGCAGCAAGACCGACGAGGTCGACGCCATCAGCGTGTTGATGACCAAGAACCGGGTGCGGCACGTGCCGGTCCTGGACGGCAAGAAGCTGATCGGCATCGTCAGCATCGGTGACGTGGTGAAGACCCGGCTGGAAGAACTCGAGGCAGAGCAGCGGCAGCTGCAGTCCTACATCACCCAGGGCTGAACGAGCGCTTCTCCGGCGCCACTCGCGCGGCGCCACTCGCGGCGCCGCTCGCGCGGCCCACTCGCGCGGCTCCGCTCGCCGGCGTCACTCGCCGAACGTGCACTCACGGCGAAAATCTCGGCGTTTTCTCGCCCTGAATGCACGCTCGGCGGCGCACTAACGCCCTGAGTGCACGCTCGGCGGCGCACTAGCGCCAGGAGTACTCGGCACGCAGCCGCGCGGCGACCACATCGAAGATCTCGCGATCCAGGATGGCTCCTTCACGCCGAATGCCCTCTTCGGGCACGTCGAGCACCCGGTCCAGCCGGACCCAACTTCGTCTGCCCTCGTAATCCCAAGGGCCAGAACCGATTCCAACCCAGTCGTGATCCGCGGCGTGACGCTCCTGGCTGGACACCATCAACCCCAGCAAGACGCTGCGGTCCCGTCCCACCACCAGGACGGGGCGGTCCTTGCCCCGGGTGGGGTCGTCCTCGTAGACCACCCACGTCCAGACGATCTCGCCCGGATCGGCCCGGCCGTCCAGGCTCGGCGCGTACACCAGCTTGCGGGCCCGCTGCGCGGTCGGCAGGCTGGCGTTGGTCACCGGCCGGCCGGTGACGGGCGTATCGGCGGGTGCCGGCGACACCGCGGCGATCACGTTCGCGGTGATCCGCACCGCCTGCTGCAGCTCACGCAGCACGGTTTGGGAATTCTGCACCTGCCGGGCCAGGCGAGGGGCGTTGTTGAACACCAGATTCTCGGCGAACCGCTGAAACGTCTTCCACTGGGATTTCCGGGGGGACGCCATATTCGCAGCATAGACGCGAGGGGCGGGGTGCGATTGTGTCCAAGTAGGTCAGCGCGGCCCGGTCTGGATACGCTGGACATACCCGCGAACCGCCTTAGAAACGGCGGCAAAGCACCCCGTCAAGCTTGCACGCACCAGGAGATTCCCATCAGCAGTTTCGCCGACAAGACCTTCACAGCGCCGGCGCAGATTCGGAACTTCTGCATCATCGCCCACATCGACCACGGCAAGTCCACGCTCGCCGACCGGATGCTCCAGCTCACCGGCGTCGTCGACGAGCGGTCGATGCGCGCCCAGTATCTGGACCGGATGGACATCGAGCGCGAGCGGGGGATCACCATCAAGGCCCAGAACGTGCGCCTGCCGTGGAAAGTCACCGGCGGCCCCGACGCCGGAAAAGATTACGTGCTGCACCTGATCGACACCCCCGGCCACGTCGACTTCACCTACGAGGTGTCGCGCGCGCTGGAGGCATGCGAGGGCGCGGTGCTGCTGGTCGACGCCGCACAGGGCATCGAGGCGCAGACCCTCGCCAACCTCTACTTGGCGCTGGACCGCGACCTGCACATCATTCCGGTGCTGAACAAGATCGACCTGCCGGCGGCCGACCCGGATCGCTACGCCGCCGAGATCGCCCACATCATCGGTTGCGAGCCGGGCGACGTGCTGCGGGTCTCCGGCAAGACCGGAGACGGCGTCGCCGACCTGCTCGATCACGTGGTGCGCGAGGTGCCACCCCCGCAGGGTGAGGCCGACGCGCCGCTGCGCGCCATGATCTTCGACTCCGTCTACGACATCTACCGCGGTGTGGTGACCTACGTCCGGGTGGTCGACGGCAAGATCACCCCGCGCGAGCGCATCGCGATGATGTCCACCGGCGCCACCCACGAACTGCTCGAGGTCGGCATCGTCTCGCCGGAGCCGAAGGCCAGCGACGGCCTGGGCGTGGGGGAAGTGGGTTACCTCATCACCGGCGTCAAAGACGTCCGCCAATCCAAGGTGGGTGACACCGTGACGACGGCACGCCACGGTGCCGCCGAAGCGCTGACCGGATACCGCGAACCCAAGCCGATGGTCTACTCAGGCCTGTATCCGGTGGACGGTTCGGACTACCCGGTTCTGCGCGACGCCCTGGACCGCCTGCAACTCAACGACGCCGCCCTGACCTACGAGCCGGAGACATCGGTGGCGCTGGGCTTTGGATTCCGTTGCGGCTTCTTGGGTCTGCTGCACATGGAGATCACCCGTGAGCGCCTGGAGCGCGAGTTCAATCTGGACCTGATCTCGACGTCGCCCAACGTGGTCTATCGCGTGATCAAGGAGGACAGCACCGAGATCTGGGTGACCAACCCGTCGGACTGGCCGGAGGGCAAGATCCGCGAGGTATACGAGCCGGTGGTCAAGACCACGATCATCGCCCCCAGCGAATTCATCGGCACCATCATGGAACTGTGCCAATCGCGTCGCGGCGAGCTGGGCGGCATGGATTACCTGTCACCCGAACGGGTCGAGTTGCGCTACACCATGCCGTTGGGCGAGATCATCTTCGACTTCTTCGACTCGCTGAAGTCGCGCACCCGGGGCTACGCCAGCCTCGACTACGAGGAGGCCGGCGAGCAAGAGGCTCAACTGGTCAAGGTCGACATCCTGTTGCAGGGCGAGGCGGTCGACGCGTTCAGCGCGATCGTTCATAAGGACGGGGCATCGGCCTACGGCAACAAGATGACCACCAAGCTCAAAGAGCTCATCCCGCGCCAGCAGTTCGAGGTGCCCGTCCAGGCCGCCATCGGATCGAAAATCATTGCGCGCGAGAACATCCGCGCGATTCGCAAGGACGTGTTGTCCAAGTGCTACGGCGGCGACATCACCCGTAAACGCAAGCTTCTGGAAAAGCAGAAGGAAGGCAAGAAGCGGATGAAGACCATCGGGCGCGTCGATGTGCCACAGGAGGCGTTCGTCG
This sequence comes from Actinomycetota bacterium, assembly GCA_036338755.1. GTDB lineage: Bacteria > Actinomycetota > Actinomycetes > Mycobacteriales > Mycobacteriaceae > Mycobacterium. The sequence continues at coordinate 52,108 of JAYZBN010000010.1, forward strand.
CGGCGCTTTCCGCCGACGCCGCGGGGGACAAGGGCAAGAAATAACCATGCGAATGCGGGGAATGGCGACGGTGCTGATGGCCGTCGCCGCAGTGGCGACGGGCTGCGGTGACGTCGTGGCCGGCACGGCGAAGCCAGCGGCGAACCTGAAGCCGGGACCGCTCAGCGGCGCGACGGTCAAGCAGGTGCTCCTCGACGGCGCGACGCTGTCGCGGATGCTCAATCAGACCTTCGTGGCGCGTGATCCGGCCTCGTTCGGCGGGCCCGAAAAGCTCTATCAGGTCAAGCGATCGACAACGCAGGCCGGCTGCCTGGGGGTGACGGCGATGTTGCAGCAGGGCGTGTACCGGTCGGCCGACGTGAAAGATGTTGCGTCGGAGTCGTGGTGGAACAACGGCCAACCGGCGCAGGTGATCGTGGTCGAGGAGGGCGTGGTCACGCTTCCGTCGGCCACGCAGGCCCGGGCGCTGTTCGCTCAGTTCTCGGGGCAGTGGCAGCAGTGCAACGGCATGACGACGTCGGAACAGTCCGGTCCGATCAGCACCACGAACGTCATCAGCGATGTCCGCGCCACCGAATCCACCGTCGCGGCAACCAAAACCGCGACATCCATACTGCCCAACATGCCGCCCCTGCGACCGACCCCGCAGGCACGCGCCATCGGCATCCGGTCGAACTGCCTCGTCGAGGTGCAGGTGGTGTTCTTCGGCGGACGCCGGTCCTCTGACCCGGGATCGGCGGACATCAACTCCAGCGCGATCGACGTGGCGCACGCCCTGATGGACAAAGTCAGCGCGCTGGGCTGACGTCGCGCCGGGGAGGCAAGGAACGAAGTGAAAAGCAGCGGGCGCCCGCTGGCCGCTTTGGTTGCGGTGCTGCTGGCGAGCGGGTGCACCAAAACCACTTCTGGCACAGCCACTCTGGCGCCGGACGCGGGGCGGGTGCCGGCCATCAAGCGCGCCTTGTTCGACGGCACCGCGCTGGCAAGGCTGCTCGGTCAGCCGTTTCAGCCCTACCCGCACTACTCGGAGTTCGGCGGCACCGACAAGTTGGGAAGCAACTGGGACAACGGCCAGCCCGCCGACTGCATCGGAGTCGTTCACCTGATGCAGCGGGGCACCTATGGTTCAGCGCCGATCCAAGACACTGCCGCCGAAATGTGGGTGCACAAGGGTGATTCCGTGAAGGTCGACAGCATCCAGGAAGGCATCGTGGCGCTGCGCACGACCGAGGACGCCAGCGCGTTGTTCGCCAAATTCACCGCGCAGTGGCAGAAGTGCGACGGCACCACGCTGACCGTCGAGCCCATCGACGTATGGGGTTCGGACGCCATCTCCGACGTACGCGTCCGGGATTCCGTTGTCGCGGCTACCGTTTCGATGGGGTCCGGCCCACACGGGGGTTTGAACGCAATCCCCACCGCGCGGGCCCTCGGCGTCAAGGGGCCTTACCTGGTCGAGGTCACCGTCGACTTCATTCCGATCTATACCCCGGCAGACGCGGGGAACGCCGATATCAACTCGACGGCCGTCGACCTCACCCACGCGCTCATGGACAAGCTCAGCAGCCGCGGCTGACGCGCTGCGGGTCTGATGGTGGCGACCCGCTTCGCCCGGCTCACGCCGCGCTTGCGATCGCCACGTCACATCGGAGCGTTCGCCGGCTGGAACATCCCGGAGCCGTCGGCTTCCTCCTCGGCGCGAATGACGTGCACCACTGCGTTGATCAGCGCCAGGTGGGTGAACGCCTGCGGGAAGTTGCCCAGCTGCCGGCCGGTGCGCGGCTCGATCTCCTCGGCGTAGAGGTGCAGCGGGCTGGCGTAGGACAGCAGCCGCTCACACAGGCGTTTGGCGCGCCGCACCTCTCCGATTTCGACCAGCGCCGACACCAGCCAGAACGAGCAGATCGTGAAGGTGCCCTCTTCGCCGGACAGCCCATCGTCGGTCTCCTCGACCCGGTAGCGCAGCACCAGGCCTTCCTGGGTGAGCTCGTCGGCGATCGCCAAGACGGTGTTGCGCACCCGCGGGTCATCCGGTGGCAGGAACCGCGTCAGCACCACCAACAGCAGCGAGGCGTCCAGCGCGTCACTGCCGTAGCGCTGGGTGAAGACCCCGCGCGAGTCCACGCCGTGTTGCAGGATGTCGTTCTTGATCTCCTCGGCGATCGCCCGCCACTGCTGGGCATAGCTCTTCTCGCCCTGCCGCTCGGCCAGCTTGGCTCCGCGGTCGAGCGCCACCCAGCACATCACCTTCGACGACGTGAAGTGCTGCGGTTCCCCGCGCACCTCCCAGATGCCGCGGTCCGGCTCGCGCCAGTGCTTGATCGCCTCCTCCACCTGCTTCTTCAGCACCGGCCACAACGTCTCCGGGACCTGCTCGCGCGACTTGGCGTGCAGGTAGAAGGAATCCAGGATGGAGCCCCAGATATCGTGCTGGATCTGGTCGTAGGCGCCGTTGCCGATTCGCACCGGTCGGGCGTGGTCGTAGCCCGATAGGTGATGCAGCTCTTCTTCGACCAGGCTGCGTTCGCCACCCACGCCGTACATGACCTGCAGCGGGTGCCGCTCGTTGTGGTTCGCGCCGGAGACGTCGGCGATGAACGCGAAGAAGTCGTCGGCCTCGCGGTCGAGCCCCAGCGTGTACAGACCCCACAACGCGAATGTCGAGTCGCGCACCCACGCGTAGCGGTAATCCCAATTGCGTTCGCCCTGCGGCGTTTCCGGCAGCGACGTGGTGCTGGCCGCCAGCAGCGCACCGGTGGGCGAATAGGTCAGGCCCTTCAGCGTCAGCGCGCTGCGCTGCAGGTACGCGCGCCACGGGTGGTCGGGGAAGTTACCGATGTTGATCCACTGCCGCCAACACTCGGTGGTCTGCCACATTTTCTCGGCGGCCTCTTGGTAGGTCTGCGGCGCCGGGTGCTTGGTCCAGCTCAGCGCGACGAACACGTCGTCGCCCTCTTTCATCCGGGTGCGCGCGCGGGCCTCCCGGCCTTCGAGCCCGATACGCAGATTGCTCGTGAGCCGCATCGTCGGGTGGGCGTCGGGGTCCTTGGTGGCGCGCGCGACGGCCTCGCCATACGCGTTGGCCGAGTACTCCCAGGCGGCGCCGACGCGGTGGTAGTCGAACGCCGGCTCGCAGCTCATCATCAATTCGACGGTGCCGCTGACGCAACGCACGGTGCGCAGCAGGATGTGCTCGGCATCCCAGTCCATCGGCGTGCGGCGATGGGTCCGCGACCGCCGCTCCAGGTCGTGCCAGGGCCCCATGACCAGCGCGTCACGCACGATCAGCCACCCGGTGTGGGTCTGCCAGGTGGTCTCCATGATGAGGCTGCCGGGAAGGTAGCGGCGGGCCGAGGGCACCGAGACGCCGTACGGCCCCAGCCGGAAGTGGCCGGCGCTGCGGTCCAAGATCGCGCCGAACACGCTGGGGGAGTCCGGCCGCGGCACGCACAGCCATTCCACCGACCCGGCCGGCGAGATCAGGCAGGTGGTTTCCCAGTCCGACAGGAATGCGTAGTCGGCGATCGGCGGAAACGGATTCCGCAGGGCCGCACTGGGAGCGAGCGGCCCGGCCGTGCGCAAGTCGATCGACGAAGACGCCGCCGACGCGGCCGCGGGAAACGCGTCCTCGGGCGCGGTGTCGGTCGGCTGGTCTTCGGGTTGGGCATGCAGAACCATCTGGACATCATCGCTGCTCAGTGATCGCGCGTCCAACCTTTCGGCGAGGTGGCGTGGCGCGCGCCGGGTCAGTCGTGCGCCGACCTTTCGCGCATTGGTCTTCGGCAGCCGGGCCGAATAAGGTGGGCCCCGTGAACGCGTTCCTCAATTGGTGGGACGGCAACGAGCTTTGGCTTTCGGGGCTTCCTTTCGTAGTGCAGGCCATGGTGGTCATGCCGATCGTGCTGGTGGTGGCCTACGCGGTGGCGGCCGCGTTGGATGGCCTACTCGGCAAGGGCATCGAACTGATGCGCCGCGCCCGCCACGCCGACGGGGCGCCCGAGTAACGCGCATGCCTCGATCACACGTGACGCTGATCCTTGGCATCCTGGTGGCGCTGGTGCTCGTCACGTGGTTGGTCACCCACCTGGTGCACCACTAGGGGCCGTGGCCCGGTCGCCCCCCGTCGCGGTGGCGGCAACGTCAATTCCTGTTAGGCTTCCCGCCATGCGCGTGGCATTCGGCATTCCGGGCTGCTATCCCTTCGTGCACTGTTGTCGCTGACTCCCAAACCCGTACGCGGTCTGGTCTGGAGTTATCGAATTCTCCTGAAGTTCTAGGTGCCTATCCGCAGAAACGGGACCGAAATCCCCTACGTTCCGCATCGGAAGGCCCTCAATGGACATCAGGACCGCAACACAGTGGCGGCCCGTCCTCGCCCTTGCCCTGCTTGCCGGCCTCATCGCCGGATGCCACGGCGGTGCCAGTGATGCCGTCGGTGGCGGCGGGCTGGCCAACGCGCGCACCAGCATCACCCTGGTGGCCTACTCGGTCCCAGAACCGGGGTGGAGCAAGATAATTCCGGCGTTCAATGCCTCCGATGAGGGAAAGGGCGTGCAAGTCGTCACTTCCTATGGGGCATCCGGCGACCAGTCCCGCGGCGTCGTCGACGGCAAGCCGGCCGACGTCGTGAACTTCTCCGTCGAACCCGACATCGCTCGTCTTGTGAAGGCCGGCAAGGTTTCCAAGGACTGGAATGTCGACGCCACCAAGGGAATTCCGTTCGGCTCGGTTGTCACACTGGTGGTGCGAAAGGGCAATCCGAAGAACATCAAGGATTGGGATGACCTGTTGCGGCCGGGCGTCGAGGTCATCACCCCGAGCCCACTGAGTTCCGGATCGGCCAAGTGGAATCTGCTCGCGCCGTACGCCGTCAAGAGCGAAGGGGGCGCCCATAGTGATGCCGGCGTGGATTTCATCAAGAAGCTGGTGACCGAACACGTCAAACTGCGCCCCGGATCTGGGCGCGAAGCCACCGATGTTTTCGTCCAGGGCAGCGGTGATGTATTGATCAGCTACGAGAACGAGGCCATCGCCACGGAGCGGGCGGGAAAGCCGGTCGAACACATCAATCTGGCGCAGACCTTCAAGATCGACAACCCGGTGGCCGTGGTCAACACCAGCCCGCACCTGGACGCCGCCGTCGCCTTCAAGAACTTCCAATACACCGCCGCGGCCCAAAAGGTCTGGGCGCAGGCCGGTTTCCGTCCGGTCGATCCGGCCGTCGCCGCCGATTTCCGAAACCAGTACCCGGTACCGGCGAAACTGTGGACCATCGCCGACCTGGGCGGCTGGACCACGGCGGATCCGCAGCTGTTCGACAAGAACAGCGGCAGCATCACCAAGATCTACACGAAGGCGACCGGATGACGGCCATCACGCCGGACCCGCTGGCGATCCGGCCCGAGCTCAGCGGTGACGCACCACCGGGACCGCTTCCCGGGCGCGGCCGCGGGACCACCGCCCTTCGGGTCGGAGCGGCCACGGTGTGGCTGTCGGTGATCGTGCTGCTGCCGCTGGCGGCCATCGCCTGGCAATCCGCCGGTGGCGGCTGGCACGCCTTCTGGCTCGCGGTCTCCTCGAACGCCGCGGTCGAGTCGTTCCGGGTGACCCTGACGATCTCGGCCGGGGTGACCGTGCTCAACCTGGTCTTCGGCCTGGTCATCGCCTGGGTGCTGGTGCGTGACGACTTTCCGGGCAAGCGGCTGGTCGACGCGATCATCGATCTGCCGTTCGCGCTGCCCACGATCGTCGCCAGCCTGGTGATGCTGGCGTTGTACGGCAACAACAGCCCGGTCGGCCTGCACCTGCAGCACACGTCATGGGGTGTGACGGTGGCGCTGGCCTTCGTCACCCTGCCGTTCGTGGTGCGCGCCGTCCAGCCGGTGCTCTTGGAATTGGATCGCGAAACCGAGGAGGCCGCGGCGTCGCTCGGTGCCAGCGGCCCGAAGATCTTCACCTCCGTGGTGCTGCCGTCGCTGCTGCCCGCGTTGTTGTCCGGTGCGGGCCTGGCATTCTCCCGGGCCATCGGCGAATTCGGATCCGTGGTTCTCATCGGGGGTGCGGTGCCGGGCAAGACCGAAGTGTCGTCGCAGTGGATACGCACCCTGATCGAGAACGACGACCGCACCGGCGCCGCCGCGATATCGATTGTGCTGTTGGCCATTTCGTTTGTCGTGCTGCTCATCCTGCGGATCGTGGGCGGGCACGCGGCCAAGCGAGAGGAGCTGTCCGCATGACATCGTCTGCGGGAGTGCGCTATTGGTTGCGGTTCATCGCCCTCGGATACATCTTCGTCCTGCTGGTCGTCCCGGTGGCGTTGATCCTGTGGCGCACGTTTGCGCCCGGGCTCGGCCAGTTTTACGCCTGGGTGAGCACCCCCGCCGCGATATCGGCGCTGAATCTGACGCTGCTCGTGGTCGCCATCGTGGTGCCCCTCAACGTCGTCTTCGGCATTCCCACGGCATTGGTGCTCGCGCGCAACAGGTTTCGTGGTAAGGGCGTGCTGCAGGCCGTCATCGACCTGCCGTTCGCCGTCTCGCCCGTCATCGTGGGCGTCGCGTTGATCGTGTTGTGGGGGTCGGCCGGTGCGCTGGGGTTCGTGGAGCAAGACCTCGGGTTCAAGATCATCTTCGGCCTGCCCGGAATCGTGCTCGCCAGCATCTTCGTCACGCTTCCTTTCGTGGTTCGCGAAGTCGAGCCGGTGCTGCACGAGCTGGGAACCGACCAGGAGGAGGCGGCGGCCACCCTGGGTTCGGGGTGGTGGCAGACCTTCTGGCGGATCACCTTGCCGTCCATCCGGTGGGGCCTGACCTACGGCATCGTGTTGACTATCGCACGTACGCTCGGGGAATACGGCGCAGTGCTCATGGTGTCCTCGAACCTGCCCGGGAAGTCGCAGACACTGACGCTGCTCGTCTCCGACCGCTACAACCGCGGCGCGGAGTACGGCGCCTATGCGCTGTCCACGCTGCTGATGGGAGTCGCCGTGCTGGTGTTGGTTTTCCAGGTGGTGCTCGACGCGCGCCGCACACGAGCGGCCAGACAGGCATGACGAGGGGAATGACCGTGACCGACGCCGGCTCCAACCGCGACGACCTCGCCATCATCGTGCGTGATGCCAACAAACGCTATGGCGATTACGTCGCCCTGGACCACGTCGACTTCGTCGTGCCCACCGGCTCGCTGACGGCCTTGCTGGGTCCCAGCGGTTCGGGAAAGTCGACCCTGCTGCGTACCATCGCCGGCCTCGACCAGCCCGACACCGGAACCGTCACCATCTACGGCCGCGACGTGACCCGGGTGCCCCCCCAGCGCCGCGGCATCGGATTCGTGTTCCAGCACTACGCGGCGTTCAAGCACTTGACGGTCCGCGACAACGTGGCCTACGGGCTCAAGGTCCGCAAGCGACCCAAGGCCGAGATCAAAGCCAAAGTCGACAATCTGCTGGAAGTGGTTGGACTGAGCGGGCTTGCGGCCCGTTACCCCAACCAGCTGTCCGGCGGTCAGCGCCAGCGGATGGCACTGGCGCGGGCGCTGGCCGTCGATCCGCAGGTGCTGCTGCTCGACGAGCCGTTCGGAGCGCTGGACGCCAAGGTGCGCGAGGACCTGCGAGCGTGGTTGCGGCGCCTGCACGACGAGGTGCACGTGACCACGGTGCTGGTGACCCACGACCAGGCCGAGGCATTGGACGTCGCCGACCGCATCGCGGTGCTCAACCAGGGCCGCATCGAGCAGATCGGTTCACCGACCGACGTCTATGACACCCCGGCGAACGCGTTCGTGATGTCGTTCCTCGGTGCGGTCTCCACCCTGAACGGCACCCTGGTACGCCCGCACGACATCCGGGTGGGTCGCAACCCCCAGATGGCGATCGCCGGCGGGGACGGCACCGCCGATTCCGTCGGGGTGGTGCGCGCCGTCGTCGACCGCGTGGTCACGCTGGGTTTCGAGGTACGGGTCGAGCTGACCAGTGCCGCCACCGGCGGCTTCTTCACCGCCCAGATCACCCGCGGCGACGCCGAGGCGCTGGCCCTGCGCGACGGCGACACCGTCTACGTGCGCGCCACCCGCGTTCCGCCGATCGCCCTTGATTCCGCCGACGCTAGCCGCGCGCACGGGGCCGACGAAGATGACAACACGCTGACGTCGGCGTAACCGCCGAGGTCGCCGGGGTGCACGCGGGAGCTAAGAGGCGTGCAATCCGCATTCCGTCTTGGCGCGTCCCTGCCAGCGACCGCTGCGCGGGTCGGCGCCCGCCAGCGGCTTGGCCGTGCAGGGCTCGCAGCCGATCGATGAATAGCCTTCGTAGATAAGCGGATTGACCAGAACGCCGTGCTCGTCGATGTAGTTCTGCACATCTTCGTCGGTCCACGTCGCCATCGGGTTGACCTTCACCAGCTTGAAGCCCTCGTCGAAGCCGACCACCGGTGCGTTGGCGCGCGTCGCCGTCTCCGACCGGCGCAGCCCCGTCACCCACGCCGAGTACCCGCGCAGCGTCTTGCCGAGCGGCTCGACCTTGCGCAGCCGGCAGCATTCTCCCGGGTCGCGCGCGAACAGATCCTTGCCCCGCAGTTTGTCCTGCTCGGCGACGCTCTGCTCGGGAGTGACGTTGAGCACCCGGATGTCATACACGGACTCGATCGCGTCCCGGGTGCCGATGGTCTCCACGAAGTGATATCCGGTGTCCAGGAACACTACCGGCACACCCGGACGCGCCTTGGCCGCCAGATCGATCAACACGGCCTCCTGCATGCTGGAGGCCACCACATAGTTGCAGGTGGCCCAGCCGCGGGGCCCATTGACGCCGCCGAATGTCTGGTCAGTCCACCGCAACACGTCGGCGGCGGTGGCGCCTTCCAGCTCGGCCGCGCCGCGAGCGGCAAGCGCGCGCAGCTCGGCTTCCGGAAGCCTGGTCGTTCGTTCGCTCATCGCAAATCGTCCTCGTCTGCCCTCATAGCCCACTGTGCGAAACGTTCACCCTCACCGCGATATTTCAGGAAGTTGCGTGTTACCCGCTCGATGTAGTCGCCGAGCTCGTCGCTGGTGACCTTGTGCTGGCGCAGCTTTCGGCCGAACCCGCTGTCCAGGCCCAGGCTTCCGCCCAGGTGCACCTGGAAAGCCTCGACGGAGCCGCCGTTTCCGTCGTCGACCATTTGGCCCTTGAGCCCGATGTCGGCGACCTGAATGCGCGCACACGAATTGGGGCAACCGTTGAGGTTGACGGTGATCGGCACGTCGAGTTGCTCGTTGACGTCCGCGAGGCGGCGCTCCAAGTCGGGCACCAAAGACTGCGCCTTGACCCGGGTTTCGGCGAAGGACAACTTGCAGAACTCAATCCCTGTGCACGCCATCACATTCCGGCGCCAATGTGACGGCTGAGTGTGCATGCCGAGCGCCTCGAGGCCCGCGATCAGCTCGTCGAGCTTGTCGTCGGGCACGTCGAGGATGACCAGCTTCTGGTACGGGGTGAGCCGGATCCGGTCCGACCCGGCCCCCTCGGCGAGGTCGGCCACGGCGGTGAGGATGGTGCCCGACACCCGTCCCGCGATCGAGGCGACGCCCACCGCGTTGAGCCCGTTCTTGAGCCGCTGCACGCCGACGTGGTCGATCGGGCGCTTCAGCGGCTCGGGAGCCGGGCCGTCGATCAGCGGACGCTTGAGGTACTCGGTTTCGAGGACTTCGCGGAATTTCTCGATGCCCCAGTCCTTGATGAGGAACTTCAGCCGCGCCTTGGACCGCAGTCGTCGGTAGCCGTAGTCGCGGAAGATCGAGGTGACCGCGTTCCACACGTCGGGCACGTCTTCGAGCGGCACCCAGGCGCCGACCCGCTGGGCCAGCATCGGGTTGGTCGACAGCCCGCCACCGACCCACAGGTCCAGCCCGGGGCCGTGCTCGGGGTGGTTGACGCCGATGAACGCGATGTCGTTGACCTCGTGCACCACATCCTGCAGGCCCGAGATCGCGGTCTTGTACTTGCGCGGCAGGTCGGCGAAGTCGGGCTGGCCGATGTAGCGGCGCGCGATCTCCTCGATCGCCCAGCTGGGGTCGAGCACTTCGTCGAGCGACTCCCCGGCCAGCGGTGAGCCCAGGATCACCCGGGGGCAGTCACCGCACGCCTCGGCGGTCTGCAGCCCGACCTCGGTCAGCCGCCGCCAGATTTCGGGGACGTTCTGGACCTCGATCCAGTGGTACTGCACATTCTCGCGGTCGGTGATGTCGGCGGTGTCGCGGGCGAATTCGGTGGAGATTTGGCCCACAGTGCGCAGCGCGGCCGCCGAGAGCGCGCCGCCGTCGCAGCGCACCCGCATCATGAAGTACTTCGCCTCCAGCAATTCGGCGTTGTCGTCGCCGGTGAACGTGCCGTCGTAGCCCTGTTCGCGCTGGGTGTAGAGGCCCCACCAGCGGAAGCGCCCGCGCAGGTCGCTCTTGTCGATGCTGTCGAAGCCGTCGCGGGCATAGATCGTCTCGATGCGCTCCCGCACGTCCAGCGGGGCGCCGGCCTGCTTCATCTCTTCGTTCGGGTTCAGCGGCTCACGATTCCCCAGTGCCCATTGGCCCTCGTTACGGGCCTTCGCGGGTCGGGCGGTGGTCATCGGAAGTTCTCTCCTTCAACAAGATCGCCAGCGCGGCCAGCACAGTTCACCGGCACTTTTGGGCGGCGCGGAACCTCGGCCAGCTGGAGACACAGGGGGCTGGGTCTACCACGTCAAGGCAGACAGATACAGCTGCAGACGCGCTTGAGATCAATGTGCCGTCGCGCCACGAGCACCATGTGCGGGCTGGGCTGGGCGACAGTCACGCCACCATTGTGCCATGGATGCCGAAGGGCCGTGCGAGCAGGTCAAATCTCGGCTCACGGTGATTAAAAATACCGTGCAATTCTGGTAAATCGCACTCGCATACCCTTCAATCCGATCCTTCGCTGAGGGCGGCGGGTGCCGCAGCCGAACCGACGGCCCGGGGCCGACACGTTCGTCGTGGGATCATTTGGCATGGCCATTCGCGAGAAGCCGGTCGACCTGCCCGACATCGGGGTGGTCGCCGGGCGGCCGTTTGGGATTTACGTGCATGTCCCGTTCTGCGTAACACGTTGCGGCTACTGCGATTTCAATACTTACACCCCGGCCGAGCTGGGTGGCGTGAATCCGGACGCCTGGCTCAGCGCGCTGGGGGCGGAACTGGAACTGGCCGCCGCGAGATTGCAGGCGCCGCCGGTGAATACGGTGTTCGTCGGTGGCGGGACGCCTTCGCTGCTCGGGGGACCGCGGATGGCGACGCTGCTGGGCATGGTGCGTCAGCACTTCACGTTGGCTCCGGATGTTGAGGTCACCACCGAGGCCAATCCCGAGTCGGCATGGCCCGATTTCTTCGACGCCATCCGAGCGGCCGGCTACACCCGGGTATCGCTGGGGATGCAGTCGGTGGCGCCGCACGTGCTGGGTGTCCTTGACCGCATCCACACGCCGAACCGGTCAGCAGCCGCGGCCCGCGAGGCGCTGGCCGCGGGATTCGGGCATGTCAGCCTCGATTTGATCTACGGGACTCCGGGGGAGTCCGACGACGACCTGTTGCGCTCGGTCGATACCGCCGTCGAGACCGGCGTGGATCACGTGTCCGCCTATGCGCTGGTGGTCGAGGACGGCACCGCTCTGGCTCGGCGAGTCCGGCGCGGCGAACTGGCCGCACCGGATGACGACGTGTTGGCGCATCGCTACGAATTGGTGGATGCGCGGCTGTCGCAGGCGGGACTGTCCTGGTACGAGGTGTCCAACTGGTCGCGGCCCGGCGGTGAGTGCCGGCACAATCTCGGCTATTGGGACGGCGGCCAGTGGTGGGGCGCTGGGCCGGGCGCACACGGGTACGTCGGTACGACGCGTTGGTGGAACGTCAAGCACCCCAACGCTTATGCGGAGAGGTTGGGCGCCGCGGCGCTGCCGGTGGCCGGGTTCGAGCAGCTCGACGCCGACACCTTGCACACCGAGGACGTGTTACTGAAAACCCGGCTGCGTCAAGGCCTTCCAATTGACCTGCTGAGCGCTGCCGAGCGCGGCCGCGCCCAGGGTGTGGTTGCCGACGGGTTGTTGGTGTCCGACGGTGAGAGGCTGGTCCTGACTCCGCGGGGACGGCTGCTGGCCGACGCGGTGGTGCGAACGCTGTTGGCCTAGCGGCGTTGTCCGTGCGGTCAGACGCCGAACCAGTGCTCGAAGGCGCGGGCTATCTCGATGTAAAGCGGGATCCCCACGGTGACGTTGTAGGAGAACGTCAGGCCCAGGGATGCGGCTAGCGGTAGCGTCGGGCTCGCCTCGGGGATCGCCAGGCGCTGCACCGCGGGGACCGCGATGTAGGACGCCGCGCCGCACAGAACGGCGAATAACACGTATGTCCCGGTCTTGAAGTCGGTGTGGGTCAGCGATGCGTAGCTGCAGGCGACGATGATGCCCAGTGTCGCAAAGACATTCGGCGCCACCAGGCCGAAGACGATGAAACCGGGACCCGCGCTGCGAAGGTCCTTCAACTTGCGCGACGCCGTCATTCCCATCTCGAGCAGGAATAGACACAGCACGCCCTGGAAGGCCAGCACGAAGAATTTGTCGTCGTCGGCGACGACCTTCTGCCCCTGCAGTCCACTGACCAGGCCGATGATGATGCCGCCCATCAACAGGACGAGGCCGGGATTGAGGAAAACCTCCTGGAACAGCTCCCGGGAAAAAATCGGCACCCGCTTGCCCGTGGTGCGCGCAGGCCTCGGATCGGGCTCCCAATCGGCGTGTTCCAGCTTTTCCAGCGAGAGCTCCAGCTCCTGCTCGATGGCGGCTTCCTCCTGGCTCTCGAGGCTCTGGCCCTGCGGCGGACGCGCGGCGGTGCCGGGCCCGACCCCGACCTTGACGGGCGGTGTGTAGCCGGCCTCGTCGGGCATGTAGCCCGCGGAATCCATGCCCCGATGGCGAAGTCGCGCCACGAAATACAGCGCGACCAAGCAGCCCGGGATCTCCATCACCGCCAGCATCACCGGCATGTAGGCGTTGAAAGCGACGTTCACCGCGGCCAGGACGGCCACGCAGGTGGCGAAGGTGCCCGCTGAATCCGACCCGTAATAGCCGGCGATGGTTGCGCGATCGACTTTTCGGAGGGATTTGAGTCGGCTGAGGCCCAGGTAGGCCAGGCCGCCGATCAGGCAGTTCAGTGCGAAGCCCAGGACCATGAACCCCACGATGGCCCCGACGCTCGATGCGCTGACCTGTGCGAGTTCTTCCCCGCCGTGCCAGCCGATGGCCAGCAACAGATACATGGTCAACCCCTGATAGATGACGTAGGGGAACTCGAACCGCACTTTGAGAATGGGAATCAGGAACCCGAAGTAAAAGAACAGCAGTAGCGGTTTGAACAGGTTATGGGTGAAGTTGTGCCAGAACTCCTGCAGCATCGATGCCTCCGTTGGTTAGAGCGCTGATCTGGGGAAGCACCGTCCGCAAGCGGAGCAACCACGAAACATCGCGACGACCGTCAAGAATTTATCCCCGCCGCTGACTGGTCGCCACTCGAACACGCGCCGGGCAACGACGCCTTCATCGCCTGCCCACGGTCGCCAAAACGCAGGTCAAGACGAAATCAACCCGGCAAGAGTTCTCTTGTTTTCGGCCCTCGGACGCCACCAGTTTGGTGTGAGAATACTGTGCATTTACTGTGGAGTTAATTCGCTCTGCGTTTGGAATTGAGCTAAGAAAAGTCTGGCTGTCGAAGCCGCTTATTGTGCGGCGGCGATGTAAACGACTGGGAAACACTCGGAGTCGCGATCCGCACAGCCGCTCGCATCTGGGCGGGCAGAACTCAGGCAATCGGGGCACTGTTCGGGGGATCGGTTGCGCGTGGCTACATAGGTTAGGCTACATTTACTAACCGTGACCGAGGTCAGCGTCGAGACAAGTTCCGCCGGCTCTGAGTCGCCGTCGATTCCGCTCCCCTTGCATATCGATCCGGCCGATCTTGCGGCCGAGCTCGTCGCGAAACTGTCCGAGCGCGCCGGCGAAGAGTATCTGCTCTACGAGCGCGGCGGTGAATGGGTGCTGGCCACGGGCATACGCGCCATGATCGAGCTGGACAGCGACGAGCTGCGAGTGAGCCGCGACGGCGTGACCCGAAGCCAACAATGGTCGGGCAGGCCCGGGCCGGTTCTCGGCGAGGCCATCGACCGGCTGTTGCTGGAAACCGACCAGCTCTTCGGCTGGATCGCCTTCGAATTCGGCGTGTACCGCTACGGGCTGCAGCAGCGCCTGGCACCGGGAACCGCACTGGCCCGGGTGTTTTGGCCGCGTGGCCGCATCGTGGTGACCCGGGAGGAGGTCCGGCTGTTCGGTGCGTCGGCGAGCCACCGGGACGAAGTGCTGGGCGTGCTGGCCGCCGGAGTGCCCGACGTGCGCGTCGCCTCGGCGGTCGACGTGGGGGCTGACCCGTCCGCCTATCGTGATCGGGTGGCGTCGGCCGTCGGCGAGATCGCCGCGGGCCGCTACCACAAGGTGATCCTTTCCCGGTCCCTCGAAGTGCCTTTCCCGCTTGATTTCCCGTCCACCTATCGGCTGGCCCGACGGCACAACACCCCGGTGCGGTCGTTCCTGCTGCGGCTGGGTGGCATTCGCGCCGTCGGTTATAGCCCCGAACTGGTCGCCGCGGTCCATCGCGACGGGCTCGTGGTAACCGAACCGTTGGCGGGCACCCGTGCGCTCGGCCATGGCGAGGTCCGTGACCGCCAGGCGCGCGACGACCTGGAGTCCAATTCCAAAGAGATTGTCGAGCACGCTATTTCAGTGCGAAGCTCGCTGCAGGAAATGGCCGAGATCGCCGAGCCGGGCACCGCCGTCGTCACCGATTTCATGACGGTGCGGGAACGGGGGAGCGTGCAGCACCTCGGCTCCACGGTCAGCGGTCAGCTGGGTACGGGAAATGACCGGATGGATGCGCTCGAAGCACTGTTCCCGGCCGTCACCGCATCGGGCATTCCGAAAGCGAATGGGGTAGAAGCGATCATGCGCCTCGACGAGGGGCCTCGCGGCCTGTATTCGGGTGCGGTCGTCATGTTTTCAGCCGACGGTGGGCTTGATGCGGCGCTGACGCTGCGGGCAGCCTACGAACACGACCGCAGGACCTGGCTGCGGGCAGGTGCGGGCATCATCGGGGAGTCCACACCCGACCGCGAGTTCGAAGAGACCTGCGAAAAGCTCTCCACACTCGCGCCGTATCTGATTGCGCGCCAAGAGCTTTAGCGTGGCTTGACAGCCACGTGCTCAGGCCGAGGAGCTCGATTCCAGGTAGTCGGCCAAGATGCGGCCGACGAGCGATTCGATACTGGATTCGATCGACGAGGCGAGCGTGGCGGTGACGGTCGCCACGGCTTGCGTTCGGAAGCGCACCAGCATGGTGATCAGCTCGGCGATTTCGGCGTCGGCCGGCAGCGGTTCACCGGGCTTGATGCGATCCAGCACGTGTTCGGCCCCGGCACGCACCAGCATGTCGCTGATCTTGTCG
Source organism: Actinomycetota bacterium (assembly GCA_036338755.1). GTDB lineage: Bacteria > Actinomycetota > Actinomycetes > Mycobacteriales > Mycobacteriaceae > Mycobacterium. Next base: position 67,627 of record JAYZBN010000010.1, read on the forward strand.
ATCTCCGGGACGATCTGCTCGTGGAGGTCGATGAGCTTGTCGATCTCGACGCCATAGCCGCGTATTTCGTTGAAGGCTTCGATGAGCTTCGGGCGGGTGACGGTGGCTTGCGTCCCGTCGATCCGGATCACCTGCAGCGCCACCAGGCGTTCGAACGCGTCGGGGTCGTCGACCAGTCGCCGGGCGTCGGCCAGCGTCATCGTTTCCGGCTTTTCGGTGGTCCAGGCGCCGACGATCGCGGTCTCGAGGCCCAGCACGTCGCCGAGGTTCTTGCCTTCTTCCCACGCGCTGAGCATTTCTCGCACGTGTGCGATGTTGTACCCGCGGTCGAGCATCGAGGTGATGAGCCGCAGCCGGGTCAGGTGGGTGTCGTTGAACAGCGCGATGCGGCCCACTCGCAGGGGTGGCGGCAGCAGCCCGCGGTCGCGGTAGACGCGGATGTTGCGGGTGGTGGTACCGGCCAGCCGGGCCAGGTCGTCGATCCGGTATTCGCCGGAGTTTGCCGTGCCGTGCGGGTGCCGGGCCGCCGCATCGAAGAGCTGTGACACCGCCCCCTCGATGAGTTGGCGGTATTCCCGCGATTGGCGCCGAACCCGTTTGGGTGCGCGCCGCACGTTGTGCAGCACGCTGGCGATGGTGCCGGGTTCGGGCCGCGCGGCGCGTTCGGTGGCCATGTCAGTACGGCATCTCAGGCCGACGCGGTGGCCTGTGCCTTCGCGTGATGTGCCACCGCCTGATAGTCCTGGTACCGGAAATCCCGCATCTGACGAAGATACTGCGTGGCAAACCCGGGGTACATCGAGACGTTGCGTCCGTCCTTGGTCAAATACCAACTGCTGCAACCCGACATCCAGGTCGTCTTGGTTAGCCGCCGCTGAATGCGTTCGTTATAGCGGCGCTGTACGTCCTGGCGAACGTCGAGGTAACGCAGGTCGCCCTCCAGAATGGTCGTGATGCCACGGACGGCGTAGTCGAGTTGCCCTTCGATGTAGACCAGCAGCGAATTGTGACCGGGCCCGGAGTTCGGGCCTGTCATGAAGAACAGGTTCGGGTAACCGTGCGCGCTGGCGCTCTTGTAAGCCTGTGCGCCATCGGCCCATTCGGCGCTCAGCGAACGTCCACCCAAACCGGTGACCGGGAACGGCGGACCCGTCAGATGCACGTCGTAGCCGGTGGCGAACACCAGGCAATCCAAGTGGTGTTCGATGCCATCGCTGGTGCGTAGACCGACCGGGCTGAGCGTCGCGATCGGCCAGTCGATCAGCTTGCAGTTGTCGCGTTGAAGGGCGGGGTAGTAGTCACTGGACACCAGCATCCGCTTGCAGCCGGGGGTGAAGTCCGGCGTCAGCTGGCGGCGCAGCCATGGGTCTTTGACCTGTCGGCGCAGGTGCATCTTGCCCAGCCGGGCGACCACCGAGGTCAACGGCGTGTTCCACACCAACGCCGTCGCGCTTGCCTCGTGCCCCCAATACAGCGCCTGGCGCGCAAGCTGTTGCAACGCAGGCGCTTTGGCGAAGGCCTCCTGTACCGCGGGCGGCGTCGGGAAGTCGAAGCGGGGAAGCACCCAACCCGGCGTGCGCTGGAACACCTTGACGAACTCGGCCTGCTTGACCAGTTCGGGGATGATCTGGATCGCACTGGCACCGGTGCCGATGACCCCCACCCGCTTGCCGGCGAAGTCGTAATCGGAGTCCCAGTGGGCGCTGTGAATCTTGTGGCCCCGGTAGGTCTCGATGCCGCGGATGTCGGGGAAGCTGGAATCCGGCAGCGGGCCGGACGCAAGGATCACCGTGCGGGCCCGAAAGCGCTTGCGGGCGGCCGTGGTTGCGGTCCACACGCCGGCGTCCTCGTCGAAGGACAGCCCGGTGACTTCCTGCCCGAACTGAACGTGGCGACGGATGTCGAATCGGTCGGCCATCTCTTCGAGGTGGTTGCGGATCTCGTCGGCGGGCGAGTAGGTCCGCGACCAGGTCGGATTCTTGACGAACGAGAACGAGTACAGCAGCGACGGAATGTCGCAGCTGGCACCGGGATAGCTTGTGTCGCGCCAGGTTCCGCCGACTCGGTCGCTGCGCTCCAGGATGACGACGTCGTCGACGCCGGCCTGGGCGAGCTTGATCGCCGCGCCCAGACCGCTGAAGCCGGCTCCCACGATGAGCGTCGCGTAGGTGTGTGCCTTTGCCATGGTCATGCCGCCGGCTCGTGAGTGACTTCGCGGACCCAGGTGGGTACCGACGGCAGCAGCGGCCGCGGGTACCGCTCGGACAGCCAGACCATCGAATTGGCCAGCAGGTGGTAGGGGTGGCGGGGATTCGTCACCACTCCGGCGTAGCGCCTCAGGAACCGGTAGGTCGGTACCCGCCTGGCGTGCTCGGCGCGGTCGCCCAGTTCCTTGAATCGCTTGACGGCCCTATAGAGTCGCTCGGGCTCCATGCCCATGGCGACGATCTCGTTGCGGATTCTGTTGATCAGCGGTGCCCCCATCACCGCGCCGATGATGAGGCCCGGGGTTGCGTTGTGGCCGATGAAGTCGATCAGCATTCGTCGGATCTTCGCGTGACCGATCATGTCGAGAACTTCGAAATCGACCACTAGATGGCGTGATTCGTCGTTGTTGATTTTCTCGAAGACCCGATGGCACACCGGGTCGTGTACCTCGTCGAGGAGGAATTTCAGCAGTGCGCCGTCCAGCGCGACTTCCAGCATCGGGATGACGGTGCCGAGCAGTGACAGTGGCATGTCGTCGGCCCAGCGGTCCAGCCAGTCGATCGCCAGTCGGATGTTGACGTTCGGCTCGGGAACCTCGCCGTCCTCGAGCATGCCCCAGCGCTTCATCAGCGCTAGTTCGGCGTTGGCGTGCCGCTGCTCCTCGGCGTGGAAGTAGCGGTAGATCTCGCCGATGGTGGGGGTGGGTGCCTTCTTGGCCAGCGCCGCGAATCCTCTGGCGCCGATGTTTTCGATCCAGCACAGGTCGGCCATGAACGCCTTGAGTTGGGGCCGCTGCTCATCGGTGATCGTGTCGGCACCGGGTGCGTCCCAATCGATGTCGGCGAGCGCCCACTGTCGATCCTTGATCTTGGCGAGCATGGCTTCCATGTCGATGGCCATCAAAACGCTCCTTTGCGTCGGGTGATCAGGGCAGGTTGATTCGGGACACCCGGCCGGCCGCACGCGTATAGGTCTGTGGGGCCAGGCGTTTGATGTTCCAGCCGATTTTGGCGTCGAACTGTGGCATGCAGTACAGCTCGCCGCGGTCGTGGGCGTCCAAGCAGGTGCGTGCGACCTTCTCCGCCGATAATCCGGTCCAGCGCATCAATTTTCCGGCCAGTTCGCTCGACTGCTCGCTGATGCGGCCGGACTCGATGATGTTGGTCTTGACGAAGGTCGGGCACAGCACGGTGACCCGCACCGGCGTGCCGGCCAACTCCGCGGCGAGGGTTTCCGAGAGTGAGAGCACACCGGCCTTGCTGACGTTATAGGCGGCCATGCCGGGCGCCGCACCGAACGCCGCGGCGGAGGCCACATTGATAATGCCCCGCGGCGCGTGCGACGGTTCGGCCTCGCGCAGGATCGGGGTGAACACGTGGCAGCCGTGAATGGGGCCCCACAAGTTGATACCCAGGGTCCACAGCCAGTCGTCCAGCGGCGCTTCGCCGATGGCGGCGCCGCCCGCACCGACGCCGGCGTTGTTGATCACCAGAGTGGGTGGCGCGGCGAACCAGGACTGCGACTGTTCGGCCAACGCTTGTACGTCGTCGAATCGCGATACGTCGCAACGGATTGCGACCGCCTTCGCACCGTGCTCGTTGATCGTGTCCGCCGTCCGCTGCGCGGCCGCTTCGTCTATGTCACTGCACACCACTGCGCCGCCGCGCTTGCCGAGTTCGATGGCGAAGGCGGCACCGATGCCGCTTCCGGCGCCGGTCACCACCGCGGACGCGCCGCGGCTGGTTTTCGACCGATCGAACAGTCTGTCCAGGGGGCCGAACATGGTCAGTGGACCTCCTCGGTGACGGCGCGCGCATCCTGCAGGGCGTGAGCGATGAATCGCGCCACGTAGGCCATGGCCTTGGCGGCCTCGGGCGTCATGCGCGGCAACGCCTGAAAGACGTGCACCTGATGGGGCCAGATCTGCAGTTCGCATCTGCCGCCGGCGGTGCGGATGTCGGCGGCGAGCTGGCGCGCGTCCTCCTGCAGCATTTCGGCGCCACCGGCCTGGACCAGGGTGGGCGGAAGCGCGGCGCCGCGGGCGACGTCGAGCGTCAACCGCTGGTGGGTCAAGTCGGTGCCGCTGTGATAGAGGCCGACCAGGCGGACCGCGTTCGCCGCCCGGGTGGCGGGATCGGGGCGTATCCGTTCACGGGCCAGCGCCAGTTCGAACGTGAGGTCGTACAGGGGGGACAACAGCACCATGGCGGCGGGGTGCTCGACCTCGGACTGCAGCAGCAAGTCCACCGACAGGTGACCGCCCGCCGAATCTCCTGCTATCACAATCTGTTTCGGGGAGACGCCACAGGTATTGACCAGCCAGTCCCAGCCCGCGCGGACGTCGTCGGCAGCGGTGGGGAAGCGATGACGCGGTGCAAGTCGGTAGTCGATGCAGAACACCGGAAGGCCGGTCAGGGCGGATAGCCAGGATGTCAACCGTCGGTGCGTCTTTGGCGAACACACGGCGTATCCGCTGCCGTGGACGTAGTAGATCGCACCCTCGCTGATCGATGAGCGCTCGGTTTCGCTTGTGGGTGTTCGCGGCCCATAGACCCATTCACCCTTGACGCGGCGGCCGTCGGGAAGCCTGACGTCTACCGGCTCGACACGGGTGCCCGCGAGCGACGGCCCGAAGGTCCCCATGATTCTGGCAACGATCTGGCGCGATAACCACAGCCCCCAGGCGCGTTCGGGCGGAATCACGCTGGTGATCGGCCGAAGGGTGTACGTACTTACCGCTGCCGCGCCGCGGGACCTCAACGACCCGCGAGCCGGAACGCCGTCCGTCATACAACGCAGTCAACATCAAATGGTGACATTGGTCAATGGCAGCTTTTGAAGATGCGCGCTGACGGCGATCACAACCTGCTCCGGCAGTGGCGACGCTGGCATCAGCTGACTGCCGAGTTCGCAGCGGCGCAGTTGTTCGAGCGGTCGCCTAAGCAGTAGCGGTCCGATCAATCCTGTTTCGCCTCGTAGCGCAGCAGCACCGTGCCGCCCGGAAAGGTGCGGTTCTCCAAGAGCCGCAGCGAGATCCATGACGGCAGCGTTGGAAAGAACGGGGTGCCGCCGCCCACGGCGGCGGGTGCGACCACGATCCGGTATTCGTCCACCAGTCCGGCCTGCACGATCGGTGCGGCCAGCGTCGCGCCGGCGACCTCCAGCCTGCCGTCGGTTTCGGCTTTCAGCTTCGTCACCACCTCGACCGGGTCGCCGCGTTCCAGGCGGGAGTTCCAGTCGACGGACTCCAGGGTGTGCGAAAACACGACCTTGGGCATGTCGCGCCAGATGCGGGAGTAGTCAACGATCAACGGGCTAGCATTCGCGGCCTCGTCGGCACTGGGCCAGTACGCGGACATCAGTTGGTAGAGCCGCCGCCCGTAGAACGACAGGGCGGTCTCGCGCTCCAAGTCATTCCAGTACTGGTGCAGTTCCTCGCTCGGATCGGCCCAGTCGATGTTGCCTTGTGCATCGGCGATGTACCCGTCCACCGACACGTTGAAGCCATAGATGAGTTTGCCCATCCAGTTCAGACTGCACCGGCGGGCAAATCTCATCGCGACGACACACCAGACATCGATGAATCGTGGATGGCCAGCGTCAGGCGGCATCCTGTTCCGTCTTGTCAGCGCCCGGTTCATTCGGGGCGCTCGACGAGCTCGCCGTCTTCGAACGTGGCGCCGCCACGAACGAGGGTGATCAGGTGCGGCGCATGCCAGCGGGCTGGAGGCACTTGATCAGCTTGTGGGCCATGGCATCCAGCCATCCGCGAGCCCGACCCCTGGGTGCTTTGCTGCGGTTGCGCACGGTCGCGAAGGGGAGCCAGCCTGTCCCGCCCGCGACGGAACAGCCCAAGCCTTTGCCGCCCCTGGCAACTGACCGGTGTTACGGCAGCGCTAGCCGACTAAAGTTTTTTTAAGCGATCCGGTTAAACCGTTCGGCCGAGATTTTCGTGATCAAGGGGTGGGGGATCAAAGGGTGGGGGAAATTAGTGTCATCGCGGGCGTGTCTGGTGCGTTGCCACCGCATCGCTATTCCCAGCGAGAGCTCACCGACCTTTTCCTCAGCATCCCAGGGTTCGACGATTACGAAGACATCATTCGACAGCTACACGCCAGCGCCCAAGTCAACAGTCGGCACCTCGTTCTGCCCAAAGAGCAGTATCTGGCACTGGCCGACTTCGGCCAGGCGAACCGGATCTTTATCAAGAACGCCGTAGACCTCGGGTGCGAGGCGCTGATCGGCGCGCTCAACAAGGCGGGCCTGCAACCCCAAGACCTCGACGCGCTTATTACGACGACGGTCACCGGACTGGCGGTGCCGTCGCTGGATGCTCGCATTGCCGGGCGGCTGGGCCTGCGCGAAGATGTGCGGCGGGTACCGCTGTTCGGCCTGGGCTGCGTGGCCGGCGCGGCCGGGGTAGCACGGCTGCACGACTACCTGCGCGGTACACCCGACGGTGTGGCAGCCCTGATTTCGGTCGAGCTGTGCTCACTTACCTACCCCGGGTACAAGCCGACGCTGGCCGGTTCGGTGGGCAGTGCGCTATTTGCTGACGGGGCTGCGGCGGTGGTCGCCGTCGGCGAGCGTCGCGCTGAAGATGTCGGCGCCGCCGGCCCCGATATCCGCGATTCACGCAGTTGTCTGTACCCCGACTCGCTGCACGACATGGGCTACAACGTGGGCACCGCAGGGTTTGAACTGGTCTTGTCAAAAGACGTCGCGACCGCACTGCAGCAATACATTGGCCAGGACGTCATCACGTTCCTGGCCACGCATGGCTTGACTACCACCGACATCGGCGCCTGGGTCGTCCATCCCGGCGGCCCCAAAATCCTCGAAACGATCAACAAGGCCCTCGACTTATCACCGGATGCCCTCGCACTGAGCTGGCGCTCGCTCGGCGAAGTAGGCAACCTGTCGTCGGCGTCGGTGCTGCACGTGCTGCGCGACACCCTCGCCATACCGCCGCCCAGTAAGAGCGCGGGCATGATGATCGCGATGGGTCCTGGCTTGTGTTCTGAACTCGTGTTGCTGCGCTGGCACTGAGGAGCGGCGTTCCTTGCTCGTTGCGAGGACCAGGTCGCCGCTGCGCTGCCAGCGCTGCGCGCTCTCGTGGCACAGCTTCCGGCCGGACAGGCGTTGCAACGCCGGATCACCGACAAGAACGCTGCTAGCTAGATCATTTCGCCGCCTCAGGTCGCGTCGGCACACCCAGCGGAATTCGATCGGTGGACCGACGGGCGCGCCCTGATCGCCACTGGGTCACCCTTCGCGCCGCCGCACCCAAATTGCGCCAAAGACGTTGTAGCTCAGTGCAATAACGACCAATGCCTTACCCGCCATGGGACCTCGCCGTGACCGCCGTCCCATCGATCCCGCGTCACCGGCGAGACGATGCGGAGCGCCCTTGACTTCATACATGCAGTGTGTATGTTAGTACATACTGTATGTATCTGAAGGATAGGCATGAGCACCACAATCGACGCCATAACGGAAGAACGCAGAGTCGTGTTGGATCTTTGTTCGCAGATGCCGGATGCGATGTGGGAGAAAGACAGTGGATGCCCCGGCTGGTCGGTGCAGGACCTCGTGTCGCACATGGCATGCAGCTTCTGGCTGGCCGTCGATCCGTCGACGCTGCCCAGCCCGGGCGAAATACCTGCCGAGCGCGCGGCGGATCTGTATGTCGCCTCGCGGCGTTCGATGACTCCCAAAGAGGTTGTGGCCGATTATGAATCGGTCAGCGCGCGAGGGCTGGAGATGCTCGCAGCAATCGAGACTCAGGACATCGATATACCGATAGGCGACGTCGGGACCTATCCGGCATCGATCGTTCCGACCACCTTCGTCTTCGAGTCCTTCATTCACACCCGGTTTGACCTGTTTTCGCCGGATGGGCCATTGGAAGGCGATCCGCCGCCCGTCGACGAGCTGCGGCTTGCCCCCACCCTTGACTGGATCGAAGCGGCGCTGCCGCAACAGAACGTGCACTTACTCAACGACTTACACACCGGAGTAGAAGTAAGCCTCGACGGGCTGTGCGGGCGCACCCTGCACATCGGCGGCCACTGCGATGTCGCTGCGCGTGTCACGTCGGATTCGCAGGCCTTCGTCCGGTGGATCACCCAACGCGGCAGTTGGGAGAGTCTGGGAGTTCAGGCCGAGGGTGACTCGTCGTCGCTGGACATTGTTCGCCGGCTCAGGGTGTTCTGAGCTGGGCGCAGACGGCGACGCGACATCGGCCGGTCGCTGAATCCCGGACTTTTTATGCGGTATGCATGAAATGCATACGCAGAAAGGTATGGGTTGATGGCGAACGACGGTCGCCGCACGCAGGCCGAACGTGCGGCCGAGACACGCGATGCGTTGATCGGTGCCGCCCGGCCGTTGTTTGCGTCAGTGGGATTCGCCGACGCCTCCCTGGAAACGATCGTCCGCAACGCGGGGGTAACGCGTGGGGCCCTGTACCACCACTTCACTGACAAGACAGAGTTGTTCGCAGCGGTATTCGAGCGGGTGGAGGGTGAGATGGCCGCCCGGATGGGGGAGGCCGTCGCGGCCTCGGGACACTCCGATCCGGTCGAGATCATGCGACTGTGTTCGGGTCTGTGGTTGGACGCGTGTGCCGAACCCGAGATCCAGCGCATCGTTCTGCTCGAGGCGCTGGCGGTCCTGGGATGGGAACGGTGGAGCGACATCGGCCACCGCTACAACATCGGGTTCGTGACCGGACTGCTCACCGACGCCATCGAGTCGGGCGGCATTCCTGAACAGCCCGTCGAGGCGACCGCCCTGACGATCATGGGGGCGCTGCGGGAGGCAACGCTTTACATCGCCCGCGCGAAGGATCAGGGCCAGGCCCGCGCGGACGCCGGTGCGGTGATGGACCGTCTGATCGATGCGTTGCGCGCCAACACTTCTGGCGGGCCCGCGACAAGATGAGCGGATCGCGAGCAGCCAGGAAGGTGCCGGGTTGTCAGCTGCCTGGCTCCACGTGGTATCTTCGCCGACGTGAATATCGGCGTGCGCGAGTATTGGCGCTTTATCGTGGCTCCGGGTGGAGCCGGCGATACAGCGTCTGGTTGACGCAACCGCACGACTGATACCCGGAGCCCAGCAGTGACCACACGGTCGCTGCTTTTCGTTTTTCAGGGCATCGGGAACCAGCGGGCGTGCCCTGGGAGCCAGCAGAGAAAGGCACACACCCTCCATGTCCATCCTCAATTGCGACACGGCGACCATCGATACGTCCGATCATCGGATCGTCTCGTTCCGGGAACTCTCGGCCCCTGCCGTGATCCGCACCGAGCTGCCGTTGACGGCTCGGCGTGCCCAGACCGTTCAACGCGATCGCGAGGAGATCTCGGCGATCCTGGCCGGTGGTGACGACCGGCTATTACTGGTCGTTGGGCCCTGCTCGGTGCACGATCCCGCCGCCGCGCTCGATTACGCACGCCGACTTGCGCCGGTCGCCGCCGAGTTCGCGGATCGGCTGAAGATCGTGATGCGGGTCTACTTCGAGAAGCCGCGCACGACCGTGGGCTGGAAGGGACTCATCAACGATCCCAACATGGACGGCAGCTTCGACGTCGAACGTGGGCTCCGCATTGCGCGCGGGCTATTGCTCGACGTCATCGACGTCGGCCTGCCGGTCGGATGTGAATTCCTGGAGCCCACCAGCCCGCAATACATCGCCGACGCGGTCGCCTGGGGCGCGATCGGCGCCCGGACCACCGAGTCGCAGGTGCACCGCCAGTTGGCATCCGGGCTGTCCATGCCGGTGGGATTCAAGAACGGCACCGACGGCAACGTCCAGGTCGCCATCGACGGTGTCAAAGCCGCTGCGGCAGCACATCATTTCTTCGGTACCGACAACGTCGGTCGTGCGGCCGTCGTCGAGACCAAGGGCAATCCCGACTGCCACGTGATCCTTCGGGGTGGAACCCGCGGGCCCAACTACGACACCGCCTCGGTGACTACCGTCGTCGAACGGCTCAGCAAGGCAGGGCTTTCCACGCGGGTGATGATCGACTGCTCACATGCCAACTCCGCCAAAGACCATGTGCGGCAGGCCGAGGTCACCGCGGAGGTTACCGCACGCATCGCGGCGGGCGAGCGCGGTATCGCCGGCCTCATGCTGGAGAGCTTCCTGGTGGCCGGCGCGCAATCGCTTGGCGGCGAACTGACCTATGGCCAGTCCGTGACCGATCAGTGCATGGACTTCCAAACCACGGCCGGCCTGCTGACCGAGCTGTACGCGGCGATGGGCTGACGCGGGCCGCGGGAGAGCGCAACCCTAGTGTCGCGCGGGTGCCTGTTGCGCCGAAACCCGGCGCGCAATGGCCTTTTTGTCGATCTTGCCGATCGGGGTGGTGGGCAGCGCCGTCATCGCAACCAGAACGTCGGGGCGGGCGTGCGCGGCCACCCCACGCTCGTCGAGATAGCCGTTCAATTCCGGCAGCGATAGCTGGGGGCCACTGAAAACCACGGCCGCACAGATCTTCTCGCCCAGGTAGGAGTCTGGCAGCGCGACCGCGGCCGCCGAGAAGATCGACGGGTGGGTGTGCAGCTGCTCCTCGAGGTCCGCCGCGGAAATCGTTTCTCCGGCACGACAGATCACGTCTTTGACGCGACCGGTGACCACCAGATAGCCGTCGCCGCGTAGCCGCACCACGTCACCGCTGCGGAAGAACCCTTGCACATCGAAGCTGCGTTCGTTGTCGCGCTCGGCCCGGAAATAGCCGTTGAACGTGTACGGCCCGCGAACCAGTAGCTCGCCTTCCTCGCCCGGCGGCACCGGCTCGCCCTGCGCATCGACGACGCGCAGTTCGTCGGCCAAAGACAAGGGCCGTCCCTGGGTGTGTTCGGTGAGTTCGGGGGGATCGTCGAGCCGGGTGTAGTTCAGCAGCCCCTCGGCCATCCCGAACACCTGCTGCAGGCCCGGAGTCAGGGCGCTGCGCACCAACCGGGCATCCTCGGGTTCCAACTTGGCGCCACCAACCTGTAAGAGCCGCAATGTCTTTGGTGTCACGGGTTCCCATTCGCAGGCCTGCGCCCACAGCTTGGCCAACGCCGGCACCAGGGCGGTCACCGTGACGCCGTGGCGGTCGATGGCGGCGAAGGCCGCTTCGGGGCTGGGGTCGGTGCCGAAAACGGTGGTGGCGCCGACGGTCATCGCGCCGAGCAGGCCCGGGCAGGCCAGCGGAAAATTGTGGCCGGCCGACAGCACCGCCAAGTAGACGTCGTCCGAGGTGAGCCCGCAGAGTTCGGCGCTGGCCTTCGCGTTGAAGACGTAGTCGTCGTGGGTGCGGGGAATGAGCTTGGGTGTTCCCGTGGTACCGCCCGAAACCAGTAGCAGCGCAGGCGATCCCGGGTCGGGCGGCGGGGGCGGCGTGGACATCGCCGCCTGATCGCGCAGCTGCGCCCATGGGATGAACGGTCCCGGGTCGCCGTCGACGATGACGTGCTTCAGCGCGGCGTGCTCCTCGGACAGCGCGCGCGCCATCGCCCGATAGTCGAAACCCCCTGCGGCGTCGGCGATCAGGAGCCCGGTGGCCTCGCTGACCGCGGCGAAGTGCCCGAGTTCGGCGGCCCGGTGCCCGGGCAGGCACATCACCGGGATCGCTCCCGCCCGCAGCAGCCCGAACAGCGCCACCGCGAACTGGCAGCCGTTCGGCAGCTGCAGCAACACCCGGTCGCCCGGCGCAATACCCGCGCGCAGGAGTCCACCGGCCGCGCGGTCAGCCTGGTCGTCAAGGTCCGCATAGGTAATGCCGGCACCGCCCATCGCGTCGCGGACGGCGATTCGGTCGGGCCATTGCTTGGCCGCGTCGCTCAGGATGGCGTCCAAGGGCCGTCCCGTCCAGTAGCCGGCCGCTCGATAGGCGGCGGCCCGATCGGCGGGAAACGGCACGAACCCATCGAGGCCTCCGGCCGGCGGCTGCGGTGTGTTGACGCTCATTGGGTCCTTCAGCAGGGGGCTTCGAACGGGGCTAGTAGCGGGGACGCCGGGAGTAAGGATAGGGTAACCAAAAAATTAGGGCAGCCTGTGCTAATCAGGGAGGGTCTGTGGTGCACGCCTCGGCACGCTCGGAGGACATCCGGGCGGAGGTGGCCGAACTGCTCGGCGTTGACGTCGATGCAGTCCAGCCGGGTAGCAACCTGATCGGCCAGGGCCTGGACTCCATCCGGATCATGACGCTGGCCGGCCGCTGGCGCCGCCAAGGCATCGCCATCGACTTCGCCACACTTGCCGAAACCCCGACGATCGAAGCCTGGGCCCGCCTGGTCGAAGACGGCGGGCAAGGCGCCGACCAGCAGATCTTTACCGCCGAGGCGCCCGGCGACCCATCCGGGGAGGACGAGCCATTCGCCCTGGCCCCCATGCAACACGCGATGTGGGTCGGTCGCCATGACCACCAGCAACTGGGTGGGGTTGCCGGTCATCTCTACGTGGAGTTCGACGGCGGGCCGATCGACGCCGAGCGCCTGCGCAGGGCGGCCACCGCGCTGGCACGTCGTCACCCGATGCTGCGGGTGCGGTTCCTGCCCGACGGAAACCAGCGCATCCCCGCGGCCGCCGAGAGCGGCGACTTCCCGGTCAGCGTCGAGGACCTGCGCTCGTGGAGCACCGACGAGGTCGAGCATCGGCTCGCCGCGACCCGCGACGCCAAATCACACCAGCAGCTCGACGGCGCGGTGTTCGAACTGGCGGTGACGCTGCTTCCGGGCGAGCGCTCCCGGCTGCACGTCGACCTCGACATGCAGGCCGCCGACGCGATGAGCTATCGCACCCTGATGGCCGATCTGGCTGCCCTCTACCGTGGCCGCCACCTCCCGGGGCTGAGCTACACCTACCGGCAGTACCGCCAAGCCATCGAGGCCGAGGACGCACAACCGCAGCCGTCGCGCGAGGCCGACCGGGCCTGGTGGGCCCAGCGCCTCGCGGAGCTGCCAGACCCGCCCGCATTGCCGTCGACCGGCGGCCGCGGTGCGAACCGGAGCACCCGGCGCTGGCATTGGCTCGACCCGCAAACCCGCGATGCGCTGTTCGCCCGCGCCCAGGCACGCGGCATCACCCCGGCGATGGCGCTGGCCGCGGGATTCGCCAACACCGTGGCCCGCTGGTCGACCACCTCGCGCTTCCTGCTGAACGTCCCGCTGTTCGGGCGCCAGGCTCTGCACCCGGACGTCGACGCGTTGGTGGGTGACTTCACCTCGTCGTTGCTGCTCGACATCGATCTCGTCGGCGCAGACACCGCCACGGCGCGGGCACGGGCCGTGCAGGACGCGATGCGTGCGGCCGCCGCCCACTCCGCCTATCCCGGCCTGTCGGTGTTGCGCGACCTCAGCCGCCATCGCGGCACCCAGGTGCTCGCGCCGGTGGTGTTCACCAGCGCGCTCGGGCTCGGCGAACTATTCAGCCGCGACGTGACCGGCCAATTCGGCACGCCGGGTTGGATCATCTCCCAGGGTCCGCAGGTGCTGCTTGACGCGCAGGTCACCGAGTTCGACGGCGGGGTCTTGGTGAATTGGGATGTGCGCGAAGGCATCTTCCCCTCGGGCGTCATCGACTCCATGTTCGCCTACCACATCGACGAGCTGCACCGGCTGGCCGCCGCCGACGACGCGTGGGACGCGCTGGGCCCCTCGCCGCTGCCGGGGGCGCAGCGTGCGGTGCGGGAGTCGGCCAACGCCCGCACCGCCGAACCCAGCGGAGAAGCGTTGCACGACGGGTTCTTTCGGCAAGCCGAGCAGCGGCCCGACGCCCCGGCCGTGTTCGCGAGCAGCGGTGATCTCAGCTACGCGCAACTGCGCGACCAGGCGTGGGCGGTGGCCGCGGCGCTGCGCATTGCCGGCGTCGCGGCTGGCGACACCATCGCGGTGATGGGCCCGAAAACCGCCGAGCAGATTCCGGCGTTGCTGGGCATCCTGTCCGTCGGCGCCGTTTACCTGCCGGTCGGTGTCGACCAGCCGCGTGACCGTGCCGAGCGGATCCTCGAGACCGGTCGGGTGAGCCTGGCGCTGGTGTGCGGGGGACAACGGCTGTCCCTGCCGGTGCCCGAGCTGGTACTCGCCGAGGTGCTTCGCAACCCCTCCGTCGGCGCCGAGATGGCCTCAGCGAGAATCGATCCCGACGAGCTCGCCTATGTGTTGTTCACCTCGGGCTCCACCGGCGAACCCAAAGGCGTTGAGGTCACCCACGACGCGGCGATGAACACGGTGGAATTCATCGGTCGCCACTTCGAGATCGGTCCCGCGGACCGATGCCTGGCACTGTCGACCCTGGAAGGCGACATCTCGGTGATGGACGTGTTCGTCACCTTGCGTACCGGCGGGGCCATCGTGGTGGTCGAGGAAGCCCAGCGGCGCGATCCCGACGCCTGGGCACGGCTGATTAACACCCATAAAGTCACCGTGCTGCATTTCATGCCCGGCTGGCTGGAGATGCTGATCGAAGTCGGAAGCGGGCGCCTCTCCTCGGTGCGGGTGATTCCCACCGGAGGCGACTGGGTGCGCCCCGAGGTGGTACGTCGCCTACGGGCCGAAGCGCCGAACCTGCGCTTCGCGGGCCTCGGCGGTGCGACCGAAACCCCGGTGCACAACACCATTTTCGAGGTAACGGGGGTGCTGCCGGACGATTGGGCGGCCCTGCCCTTCGGCATCCCGCTCCCCAACAACGCCTGCCGCGTCGTCAGCGACACCGGCGCCGACTGCCCCGACTGGGTCCCGGGGGAGCTCTGGGTGTCCGGCCGCGGCGTCGCGCGCGGCTACCGCGGACGTCCCGATCTCACTGCGGAACGCTTCGTCCAGCATGACGGCCGAACCTGGTACCGCACCGGCGATTTGGTGCGTTACTGGCCGGACGGCGTCCTCGAATTCGTCGGCCGCGCCGACCACCGCGTGAAGATCAGCGGGTATCGCGTCGAGCTGGGCGAGATCGAGACCGCGTTGCGGCGCGTGCCCGGGGTGCGGACGGCGGTGGCCGCCTTGATCCCCGTATCCGGGCAATCCGACGTGCTCGCCGCGCAGGTGTGCACCGACGACGCATCTTTGACCGCCGAGCGGATGCGGCGGCGCCTTGGTGAGCTGGTTCCCGCGCACATGGTCCCACGCCACATCACGGTGGTAGAGCGGATCGGTTTCACCGATGCCGGAAAGCTCGACCGGCGGACCGCCGCACGCGAATTGGAGACCGCCGCCTCGCAAGCGCAGCGGCCCGGCCACCGCCGCGCGTCGACACCCTTGGAATCGGCACTGGCGATGATCGTCGGTGATCTGCTCGGCCGCGAAGACGTCGGAGTCGACGACGACTTCTTCGCGCTCGGCGGCGATTCGGTGCTCGCCACCCAGGCGGTGGCGAGGATTCGGGCGTGGCTGGACGCACCGGACATCATCGTCGCCGACATCTTCGCCAACCGAACCGTGTCGGCGCTGGCCGCGGTGCTCAGCGCCGCAGAGAACGACCCCGGCAGGCTGGATCAGGTCGCCGAGCTGTACCTGGAAGTCGTCGGCATGGACGCCGAATCGGTTCTGGCGGCGTCTCGTCCGCCTGCGAAATCGTATACGGCGCAATGACTGTGAATAACTTGATCACCGTGTCTTCCACGTTCCCGTCCTGGATCAAGCTGACCCCTGGCCGCGGCAACGGATCGTCGACCGGTGCCACCGTGATATTTCCGCACGCCGGCGCGGCCGCCGCGAGCTACCGGGTACTGGCGGCGGCGCTGGCCGCCGGTGGCGACACCTACGTCGTGCAGTACCCGCAGCGGGCCGACCGCCTCACCGAACCGGCGCACGACAGCGTGCACGACCTGGCCGTCAGCCTGTTTCGGGCGGCGCCGTGGCCAAGCGTCGCGCCGCTGAAGTTGTTCGGGCACAGCATGGGCGCCGTCGTCGCCTTCGAGTTCGCCCGCGTCGCCGAAGCGTACGGCGCGGCCGTGCAGAAGCTCTGGGTATCGGCCGGTCCGCCGCCCTGCGTCGTCGCCGACATGCCCGAACTGCCGACCAGTGACGACGGACTGTTGGCCGATATCGCCGATCTGGGTGGTACCGACCCCGAACTGCTTGCCGACGAAGAGTTTTCCGAATTGCTGACCACCGCCGTACGCGCCGACTACCGCGCCTTCAACGGGTATGAACCCAGCCCCGATGTCCGCATCGGCGCCGACATTCACGTGCTGGGCGGTCACGACGACCACCGCATCGCCGCCGTCGTGCTCAAGCAGTGGGAAAGGCACACCGCCGGATCGTTCGCGGTGTCGCTGTATGACGGCGGGCACTTCTACGTCTATGACCACGTCGAGGCGGTCGCCGCGCAGGTGAATGCCGGGTGATGCCGATGTCTGACAATGCCTTTGGCGAGGGTCCACACGACGACGGCGCCGATCCCGTCGTGATCGTGGGAATGGGTGTGGAGGCGCCCGGCGGCATCGAAACCGCAGAGGACTACTGGGATCTGCTGGCCCACGGCCGCGAGGCGCTGGGTCCGTTTCCCACCGACCGCGGATGGGCGGTGCGCGAACTGCTCGCCGGCTCGCGCCGCAGCGGCTTCAAAGAAATCCATGACCGCGGCGGCTTCCTCACCGGGGCAACCACATTCGATCCAGAGTTCTTCGGCATCTCGCCCCGCGAGGCCGTCGTGATGGACCCGCAGCAGCGCGTGGCGTTACGGGTGGCCTGGCGTGCGTGCGAAAACAGCGGCATCAATCCCGACGACCTGGCCGGGCACGATGTCGGCTGCTTCGTCGGCGCCTCGGCCACCGGCTACGGACCCGACATGGCCAGGTTCTCCGAACACAGCGGTCATCTGCTGGCCGGCACCGCGCTCAGTGTGATCTCGGGCCGCATCGCCTACACACTGGGATTGACCGGGCCGGCGCTGACCCTGGACTCCTCGTGCGCGTCCGCGCTGGTGGCGTTCCACGTCGCCACCCGCTCCCTGCAGAACGGCGACTGCGACCTGGCCATCGCGGGTGGGGTCAACGTGCTGGGTTCGCCGGGCTTCTTCGTCGAATTCTCCAAACAGCACGCACTCTCCGACGACGGATACTGCCGCCCTTACAGCGCGCAGGCCAGCGGAACCGTGTGGGCCGAGGGAGCGGCGATGTTTGTGCTGCAACGTAAGTCGGCCGCGCTGCGCGCCAGTCGGCGGATCGTCGCCGAGGTGCGGGCCACCGCCATGAATCAGGACGGGCGCAGCGCCGGTCTGAGCGCGCCCAGCGGTGATGCCCAGGTGCGGCTGTTCCGGCGCGCGATCGGCCAGGCCGGGGTCAAACCCGCCGAGGTGGGAATGATCGAGGGGCACGGCACTGGCACGCGCCTCGGTGACCGGACCGAGTTGCGGTCGCTGGCCGAGACGTACGGCGAGACCGAACCCGGCCGCGGGGCGTTGCTGGGTTCGGTGAAATCCAACGTGGGCCACTCGCTGGCCGCGGCGGGTGCGCTGGGGCTGGCCAAGGTGCTGGTATCGGCCGAACACGGCGCCGTACCAGCCACCCTGCACGCCGGCGAAGCGAGCCCCGAAATCGACTGGGACACACAAGGGTTGCGGTTGGCCCAGACGCTGACACCGTGGCCGGCCATCGACGGGCAGCGCACCGCCGCGGCGTCCGCGTTCGGCATCGCGGGCACCAACGCACATCTGATCGTCACCGTCCCCGAGGTCGCATGATGCGGACCCATCGACTGCCGGACGGGCGCGTCCCGGTGCTGCTCAGCGCCCACGACCCAGAGTTGCTCCGGCGGGACGCCTTGGCGATCGCGGACTACCTTGGTCGTGCCGACGACTCGGCAGACCTGACCGCCGAGGTCGCCGCGACCCTGCTGCGGTTGCGCCGCGTGCGACGTCACCGCGCGGTGGTACGAGCGGCGGACAGCGCCGAGCTGGCCGCCGGACTGTCCGCGATCGCTCACGGCGAAGAACACGAGTTGGTGTCGCGCTCCGCCCAGACGACGCCGCCGCGCATCGCGTTCGTGTTCCCGGGCCAGGGCAATCAATGGCAGGCGATGGGAGCAGAGGCCTACCGGCGGCTGCCGGCCTACCGCGAGGCCGCCGACCGGTGCGCACACGCGTTCACATCCGCCGGATTTCCTTCTCCGCTGCCATATCTGGTGAGCGACGACGAGCGCAACTGGTCGCGAACCGAGATTCAGGCGGGGCAGTTCACCCACGCGGTGAGTCTGTCAGAAGCGTGGCGATCCTACGGGGTGCTGCCCGACGTCACCATCGGCCACAGCCTCGGCGAGGTGGCGGCCGCCTATGTGGCCGAAGCGCTTTCGCTACCGGACGCCGTCGCACTGGTGGTTGCGCGCGCGACCGTTGTGGACCAACTGACCGGCCGCTACGCGATGGCGGTGCTCGGGACCGGCCTCGACATCGCGCAGTCGCTGCTGGCCGAGACGCCCGGCTGGCTGGAAGTCTCGGCGGTCAACGGGCCGTCGTCGACCGTGGTCGCCGGCGATCACGAGGCGGTGGTCGCCGCAGTGCGGCTGGCCCAGCAGCGTGGCATCTTCAGCCAGCAACTCTCCGTCGACTATCCCGGACACACCAGTGCGCTTCGACCGCTGCGGACGAGTCTGGCCGAGCTGACGCCGAAGTCGGCGTTCCGGGACGCGCCGGTGAGATTCATCGGCTCCACGCTGGGAACCGAGTTGGGCGACACGACCGATTTCTCCGACTATTGGTATGAAAACCTCTGTGGCACTGTGCGGTTCGACCTCGCCGTGGGATATGCCCGCGCCTGCGGGGTCGACGCGTTCGTCGAGCTTTCGGCGCACCCGTCGCTGCTCTACCCCCTGGGCGGCATCGTCGACGACGAGTCGACCGTCATCGTCGGCTCGGGGCATCGCGACCGATCCATCACCGATTCGCTGTCGGCGAGCATCGCCGCCATCGCGACCGCGGACCCCGGCTGCAAATGGGCCGACGCCGTCCCGATCAGCGGCCGGCCCGCGCTGCGGGGATTCCCGAACGCCCCGATGCGCGCGGTGCACCTGTGGGCGGCACCGGAACGACTGACCGAAGCGGCGCCGGCGCAGCCGCTCACCGCGGCCGTCGAGGACTGGCGGCCGATGACGGCGCCGATCACACCGGTGGCTCCCGCCGTCGACATCGGCTTCTCCGGTGCGGGCGCGCTGACGCAGCGACTCGTCGATGCCGTTGCTGCACACGGCGACTGCCGAGCGGTGTCACCGAATCAAGCGGAAATCCTCGTGGTGGCCGCTGCGGAAATCGACGAACTCGACACGTCCGCCGCAATCGATCGGATCGCGGGCCGGCCCGATGCGGGTCTCCCCGATTATCCCGCGCTCATCGGCCCTCGATGCCGGGCCGTCTGGTTGCTCACCGCCGGCGCCGAACAGATCGACCGGGATGACGCAGGCGTCTCTCCGGCTCAGGCGGCGCTGGCGGGCATGCATCGCAGCGTCGGCTTCGAGTTCGCGGATCAGGCCTTCGGGCACCTGGATCTCGCGCACCGCGATCTCGATCCCGCGACGGCACAGGCCGCCGTCGAGGTGCTGCTCGGCGAGGCGGCCGAGGTCGCGCTGCGGGGCGGCGAATCTCCGCGACGCTACGCCCGGACGTTTCGCGCGTGCCGCGAACCGGTGACTCGGCGACCACTCGAGGCCGCCGCGCTGGAGGACGTGGTGATCACGGGCGGCAGCGGAGCCATCGGGCTACAGTACGCGCGGTATTGCCTGGACCGCGGCGCCCGCACCGTTACCCTGTTGAGCCGCAACGGCGTTGACCCGGCCGTACTGCGTGAGCTCGCCGACCGGCATGACGCCGAGGTCCGCGCCCCGCAGTGCGATATCACCGATCGCGCCGCGCTTGCCGCGGTTGCCGCCAATGCGGGGTCGGGTGCGTCATTACTGATCCACACCGCGGGCATCGCACGAGCGCGCTCGCGTGCGGATCTCACCGGTGCGGACGTCGCGGCGGTCTGCGGGGCCAAGGTCAATGGACTGGCCGCGCTGGTCGATGTGTGGCCGCTGCGGCCGGACTGCCGGATCCTGGCCTGCTCATCGGTATTCGGAGTTTGGGGCGGCTACAGCCACGCGGCGTACGCGGCTTCCAACCGGATGCTCGACGTATTGGCCGCGCAGTTGCGTGCCGCGGGCCGCGACTGCACGGCGATCCGATGGGGCCTGTGGCAGGGCGCCGGGGTAGTGGTGGGTAACGAGATCACCCGCACCGAGCGCTCCGGTCTGGTGGCAATGGAACCGGAGCGGGCGATCGAGGCCAGTCTGTATCGCTACGAGGGCGATCCACTGATTTTCGATGCCGACTTCGAGCGGCTCCGGGTCTTCTTCGAAAGTCAGGGAATGCCAATGCCGTTCGTCGCCGCCCGCACCGGCGACGACGACGACGGCCGCGAAAGCCCGGTTGAGAAGCCACTCGCCGAGATAGTCGGGGCCGAACTGGCCGCGACGTTGCACCTGGGTGATTCGCCATCGATTGACCCTGGCACGTCGCTCATTGACCTGGGTGTGGACTCGTTGCTCGCACTCGACCTGCGTAAGCGGCTGCGCCGCACGCTAGGCAAATCGGTTCCGGTGTCCCGCATGCTCGGCGGCATCACCGTGACCGAGCTGATCGAGGCGTTGCGTGCAGACTCGACCGGCGGGACCGTAATGCCGCCGTCATTCGAGCGCCCCGGCGCCGCCAACGGTGCGCACCACTCAACGCTCGCGATGCTAGAAAGGTTGGACTCCTAGCGTGACAGACACCACCGGCGTCAGCACCCATCTCGACGATGAGCGCCTGGAATTACTGCGCCGCAAGCTCACCGAGCGTGGCCTGGCCAGGACGACGGCCGTGGCGCCGGTGGCGGGCGACGGCGAGCCGCGTATGTCGGTCGGGCAGCACCGGATGTGGTTCGTCCAGTCCGTTGATCCCGACAGCGCGCTGCTCAACATCTGCGTCTCCTACCGCCTGTCCGGCACGGTCGACACCGCGCGATTGCACCATGCGCTCGACGCCGTCGCCGCGCGGCACCCCGTGCTGCATACGACGTATGTCACCGACGGGGAGGGTGACCCACATCCGGTGATCCGCGCGAACCTGCAACCCGAATGGGCCGAGCACGACCTGACCGGGCTGACCGATCAGGCGCGCCGGTTACGGCTGGATGTGCTGGCGCAGCGGGACTTTCGCCGGCCTTTCGATCTGAGCAAGGATTCACCGTTGCGAGTCACGGCGGCGCGCCTGGCCGACGACAAGCTGATGCTGCTGATCACCGCGCACCACATCGCCTGGGACGATGGCTCGTGGACGCCGTTCTTCGCCGATCTGACTCGCGCATACGCCGAACCGGACGTCTTCGCCGATACCCGAGCGCTGGTGGATCATTCGGCGGCCGCGACCGCCATCCGTCAGGCAGACCTGGACTATTGGCGACCACTGATGGCCGACCTGCCGGAGCCGCTCGAGCTTCCCGGGGCCAATGGTTCGGTGGTTCCCACCACTTGGCGCGCGCAGCGCGCGTTCACGCGGTTGTCGGCGGACACCGTCGATCGGGCGGCCGCGCTGGCCCGCGAGACGGGCGCCACTCCGTACCTGGTGTTGATGGCCGCGTTCGCCACGCTCGTGCACCGGTACACCCAATCGACCGACTTCCTGGTGGCGGCGCCGGTCCTCAACCGCGGCGCGGGCACCGAGGATGTGATCGGGTATTACGGCAACACGGTGGTGATTCGGCTGCGGCCGCAACCGCACCAGACGTTCCGCGAGCTGCTGGCCCAAACGCGTGACGGCGCGGTAGGCGCCTTCGCGCATTCGCGGGCCGACCTGGACTGGCTGGTGCGCGAGTCGAATCCGGATCGTCGCCATGGCGCCGACCGGATGACCCGGGTGAGCTTCGGGCAGCGCGAGCCCGACGGCGCCGGCTTCTGCCCGCCCGGCGTGCGTTGCGAACGCGGCGAATTGCGCGGGCATTTCAACCAATTGCCGCTGAGCTTGATGGTCGAGCTGAACCGGACGTTCGACGGCTCGAGCGGCGGCATGCTCGAGGCCGAGTACCTGGTTGAGGTCATGGATCAGCAACTGGTCGAGCAATTGCTGCGTCACTACGCCGCCCTGCTCGACGGCCTGCTGTCCGAGCCCGACGCGAAGCTGTCGGCATGCGCGTTGATGAGCGCCGAAGATGCCGAGTGGCTGCGCGCGGTGTCGACGGGCGAGGAATTCGTCACCCCGGCCAGCACCCTGCCCGAACTGGTCGGGCGCAGGGCGGGGCAGACGCCCGATGCCGTCGCGGTCGTCTACGAGGGTCGCGCCTACAGCTACCTGGAGATCGACGAAGAGTCGAATCGTGTGGCGCACTGGCTCATCGAGCAGGGCATCGGCACCGAGGATCGCGTCGCGGTGCTACTGGACAAGTCACCCGAATTGGTCATCACCGCACTCGGGGTGCTCAAAGCGGGCGGGGTCTATCTGCCGGTGGATCCCACCTACCCGGAGGACCGGCTGACGTTCATCCTCGAGGATGCGGACGCCAAACTGGTTGTGCGCGGACCGGTTACCGACGCGGGGCACTATCCGGCCACCGCGCCCGCCGAGCTCATCCGACCGCTGAGCCCGCAAAACACCGCCTACCTGATCTACACGTCGGGTTCCACCGGGCTGCCCAAAGGCGTTCCGGTGTCGCACGCACCGATCGCCGAGTATTTCGTCTGGTTCGGCGACGAATACCGGGTTGACGACACCGATCGCCTGCTGCAGGTCGCCTCGCCCAGCTTCGATGTGTCGATGGGTGAAATTTTCGGCACGCTGATCATGGGCGCCCGCTTGGTGATTCCGCGTCCCGATGGACTGCGCGATATCGGCTACCTGACCGAACTGCTGGCGCGTGAGGGCATTACGTCGATGCACTTCGTGCCGTCGCTGTTGGGTCTGTTCCTCTCGTTACCCGGCGTGGGCCAGTGGCGGACCCTGCGGCGCGTCCCGATCGGTGGAGAGCCCCTGCCCGGCGAGATCGCCGACAAGTTTCACGCCACCTTCGACGCGTCGCTGTACAACTTCTACGGGCCGACCGAGACGGTGGTGAACTGCACCAGCTATCCGGTGGAGGGCGCCCAGGGCACCCGGGTGGTGCCGATCGGCCGGCCCAAAATCAACACGCAGGTGCATCTGCTCGACAACGCGTTGCAGCCGGTTCCGGTCGGGGTGATCGGTGAAATCTATATCGCCGGAACGCATGTCGCCCATGGCTATCATCGCAGGCCTGCGCTGACGGCCGAGCGTTTCGTCGCCGACCCATTCACGCCGGGCGGCCGGATGTACCGCTCGGGTGACCTGGCCCGCCGCAACGCCAACGGCGACATCGAGTTCGTGGGCCGCGCCGACGAACAGGTGAAGATCCGCGGTTTCCGCATCGAGTTGGGTGAGATCGCTTCAGCCATCTCGGTCGACCCCAGCGTCGGGCAGGCGATCGTGCTGGCGATGGACCTGCCGCAGTTGGGCAAGAGCCTGGTGGGATACGTGACGCCGGCCCAGGGCGCCGGCACGGAAACGGTTGACGTCGAGCGCATCCGGGCCCGGGTTGCCGCGGCGTTGCCGGACTACATGACCCCGGCCGCCTACGTGGTGCTCGACGAAATCCCGATCACCGCACACCAGAAGATCGACCGCGCCGCGCTGCCGCAACCGCACATCGCGGCGGCCACCGAATACCGCGATCCCACCACCCCCACCGAACAGCTTGTGGCGCAACTGTTTTCCGGGCTGCTCGGCCACGAGCGGGTGGGCGCCGACGACTCGTTCTTCGATCTGGGCGGCCACTCGCTGGTCGCCACCAAACTGGTCACCGCCATCCGCGGGGAGTGCGGCGTGGAAATCGGCATCCGCGACGTGTTCGAACTCGCTACGGTCGCAGCGCTGGCCGAGCGGATCGACCAGCTGACTTCGGGTGAACTGACGCCGTCGCGGCCCAGGCTGATCACCACCGCGCACGACGAGCCCATGCCGCTCTCGGCGTCACAGCTCCGCAGCTGGTTCGCCTACCGCGTCGACGGGCCCAGCCGGGTCAACAACATCCCCTTTGCGGCGAAACTGACCGGGCCGTGGGACATCGATGCGCTGATCGCCGCCATCGGCGACGTCGTCGCCAGGCACGAAATTCTGCGCACCAGCTATGTCGAGCTGGACGGTGTGCCGTATCAGGTCGTGGGTCCGGCCGGCGTCGAAATTCCGGTTCGCCGCGAGGTGGGACCCGACGACGCCTGGCTGCAACGACAGCTCGACGTCGAGCGGTGCCATTGCTTCGAGCTGGACGCCGAATTGCCGATCCGGGTCGCGGTGCTGCGCACCGAGAACGCGGGCGAGCACGTGCTGTCGGTGGTCGTGCACCACATCGCTTCCGACCATTGGTCGGCCGGCGTGCTGTTCTCCGACGTGATGACGGGCTACCGGGCCCGGCGCGGGGGAGAAGCGCCGTCCTGGGCCCCGCTTCGGGTGCAGTACGCCGACTACGCGGCGTGGCAGCGGACGTTCCTGGGGGACGCCGGCGGGCAGGAATCCGCGATAGCCGCCGACCAGCGGGAGTATTGGACGCGGCAACTGGCCGGGCTGCCGGAGGACACCGGGCTGCGCCCGGACTTCCCGCGCCAGCCGGTGCCCAGCGGCGACGGGGAATCGGTCGATTTCCACATCGACTCGGCCACCCGCGCCAAGCTCGGTGAGCTGTGCCGCGAGCTGGGCGTCACCGAATTCATGCTGCTGCAAACGGCCGTCGCCGTGGTGTTGCACAAAGCCGGTGGCGGAACCGACATCCCGCTGGGCACCCCGGTCGCCGGCCGCACCGAAGCCGAGTTGGACCAGCTGATCGGGTTTTTCGTCAACATCCTGGTGCTGCGCAACGACCTGGACGGCAACCCGACGTTGCGTGAACTGCTCAAGCGGGCCCGGGAGACCGCGCTGGCCGCCTACGCCCACCAGGACCTGCCGTTCGACCGCGTGGTCGACAGCGTCAGCCCGGTGCGCTCGCTATCGCGTAATCCGCTGTTCCAGGTCGTCGTGCACGTGCGGGATCACCTGTCCGCCACCCGGGTCATCGAGACCGCCGCCGCGGGCAGCGGCGAACGGGACACCGTGTGCACCTCGCTGGACCCCATCTTCGATATGGCGCACGCGGATCTGAGCGTCAACTTCTTCGGCACCGACGGCTCCGGCGACATCGGCTACCACTGCAATCTCATCTACCGCACCGAGCTCTACGCCAGGACCACCATCGAGCGGCTGGCCGGGTGGCTGACCCGGGCGCTCACCGAGTTTGCTGAAGACCTCGATCGGCCTTTGCGGGACGTGCGGCTGATCGATGCCACGGAACAGCAGCGCATTCTGCGGGACTGGAGCCGCGGCGAGCAGCCGCCGCACGACCGGCCGCGCACCATCCCGGAACTGCTGGAACCCAGCCGGGCGTGGGGCACCGGCCGCATCGCGGTGCGCTGCGGCGAGCAGAGCATCGATTACCCTGCGCTGCACCGTCGTTCGGATAACCTGGCCGCGCTGCTCGTCGGGCACGGAGTGGGCCCTGGGTCGCTGGTCGGGCTGTCGACCCGGCGCAGCATCGAGCTGGTGGTGGCGCTGGTGGCCATCATGAAGGCGGGCGCCGGCTACTTTCCCATCGACCCCGGCTATCCGCTGGCGCGAAAGCAATTGATGCTCGACGACGTCACGCCGCCGGTCGTGGTCGCGACGGACGAAGCGGTGGACACCATGCCGCAGGTGCCCGGCATACAGCTGATCTCGCTGGACGATCCCCAGGTACGCGCCGTGGTGAACGGCGATGACGCGGCTCCGCGGTCGGGGGCCTTGCCGCTGCCGCACCCCGACGACCCGATGTATCTGGTGTTCACCTCCGGGTCCACCGGCAAGCCGAAAGGCGCGGTGGGCACGCATCGTTCGATGACCGCCCGGCTGGACTGGCAGCTGCGGCACTACCCGCCGCGAACCGACGACGTGCGACTGGCGCAGGCCTCGATCACCTTCCTCGAGGGCGGCATGGAAATGCTGGCCGGCCTGGCGGTCGGCGCGACCATGATCCTGGCCGACGACGCCGAGCACCGCGATCCAGAGGCCCTCGGGGAGCTGATGAACCGGTATTCGGTCGCTCAGGTCACTGCGGTGCCCAGCCTGGTGTCGGCGTTGGTGGACAGCCGGCCCGCCGCCGTGCGCTCGCTGTCACGGCTGGTGTGCGGTGGCGAACCGGTGAGCGCGGGGCTGCTGCAGCGGCTGGTGTCGGTGTGCGCCGACGAGGACGGCGCCGGCATCGAGTTGCTGAACAACATCGGCTCCACCGAGACCTCCGGCGCGGTGTCGCGGGGGCGGCTGGTCCTGCCGAATCCGCTTGTCGGAAAGCCCGTCCCGGGCGCCGAGGCCTATCTGCTCGACGATGGATTGCGTCCCGTGCCGGTCGGCGTGGTGGGCGAGCTGTACTACGCCGGTGACCAGCTGGCTCGAGGATATTGGAAGCGGGCGGGCCTGACCGCGACGCGGTTCATCGCCAACCCCTATGGTGCAAAGCCCGGTTCGCGGTTGTACCGCAGTGGCGACCTGGCCCGGTGGACCGAGGACGGCCAACTGGAATTCATCGGGCGTTCCGACCACCAGGTGCAGGTGCGCGGTTTCCGCGTCGAGCTCGCCGAGGTCGAGGCGGCGCTGGCCGCAGCCGACGGCGTCGCCGCCGCGGCGGCGCGGACGTGGGAGGTGCACGGCGGCACGTCGCTGGCCGGATATGTTGTGCCGCAACGACCGATCACCGACGATGCCGGCAAGTCGTCCTTCGCGGCGGACGTGCGTGCCGCGATCGCCACCACATTGCCGGGTTACATGCTGCCGTCGTCGCTCACCGTGCTCGACGTCCTCCCGAAAACCGAATCGGGCAAACTCAACCGGCCGGGACTGCCGCGGCCGGCGGTCAGCACCGGCGGCCAGACCGAACCCGCGCGCACGGACACCGAACGGGCGCTGGCCCAGGTCTTCGCGGAGTTGCTGTCTACCACGGAAATCGGGCGATTCGACGACTTCTTCGCGCTCGGCGGCGACAGCATCCTGTCCGTGCAGCTCGCCTCGCGGGCGCGGGCGGCCGGCCTGGCCGTGAGTCCGCGCATGATCTTCGAGAATCCGACGGTGCAGCAGTTGGCCGCGGCGTTGGACGCCGTGGGCGACGAAGGGGCCGACATCGAACAAGGCGCCCAGGTGACCGACACGCGTTTCGAGCCGATGAGTACCTCCGGACTGTCGCCATCGGATCTGGCTGCCGTGACGCAACTTTTCGCGTCGTCGCGCGAAGGCACGACATGACGGCCGCCAAAACCGAGGTCGCGCCCGACATCGACGACGTGATGGCGTTGAGCCCGCTGCAGGAGGGCTTGTATTCGCTGACCACTCTCGCCGAATTCGCCGACGGCGAAGCGGCCGACGACCCGTACGTCATCGGCATCGCGGCGGACATCTCCGGCGAACTCGATGTCGCGCTGCTGCGTGACTGCGCGGAGCAGATGCTGGTGCGCCACCCGAACCTGCGGGCCAGCTTCTTCAGCCGGGGAATCCCGCGACCGGTACAGGTTGTGCCGTCTCGCGTCGAGCTGCCGTGGCGCCTGGTCGCCGCGACACCCGCCGACGTGCCGGCGCTGGAAACCGGCGAGCGCCGACGCCCGTTCGATCTGGAACAAGGGCCGGCGATCCGCTTTCTGTTGATCGAATTGCCAGGCGCGCAATGGCGTTTGGTGCTCACCGCCCATCACATCGTGATCGACGGCTGGTCGTTGCCGGTGTTCGTCAACGAGATGATGATCCTGTATCAGGCCGGCGGTGACCCGTCGGCGCTGCCGGTTGCCCCGCGGCCCTACCGCGACTACATCGGCTGGCTGGCGAATCGCGATCCGGAAACCAGCCACAGAGTGTGGCGCGAGCACCTGGCGGGGATGCCGGGGCCCACCCTGCTCGCCGCATCGCTGGGATCCGTTGAGACCACCGAGGGCCGGCAGACGGCGCTGCCGCGCACCACGGGGCTGCGAATGCCGGCCGATACCACCGCCCGGCTGATCGACGACAGCCGGGCCCGCGGCATCACCGTCAACACCCTGGTGCAAATGGCATGGGCGCTGGTGTTGTCGCGGCTGATCGACACGCAGGATGTGGTTTTCGGCGTCACCGTGTCCGGTCGGCCGCCCGAACTGACCGGCGTCGAAACCATGGTCGGTCTGTTCATCAACACCGTGCCGCTGCGTGTGCGGCTGGACCCGGCAGCGGCGGCCGGCGAGCAATGCCGAGCCGTCCAGCGCGACGCCGCGCTGCTGCGCGAGCACAGTTATCTGGGGCACGCCCAACTGCGGGCCCTCGGCGGGGTCGGGGAAATGTTCGACACCCTGCTGGTCTACGAGAACTTCCCGATGGACGGCCTGACCGCGGGCGGCGAATTCACCGCTGGTGCAGCGACATTTCGCCCGTCCGCCCTGCAAACCCTGTCGCACTTTCCCATCGCCATCGCCGCTCACATGGAAGGCGGCGAGCTGGTGGTGCTGGTCGAAGCGATCGACGGAGCACTGGGTGCCGTCCCCGCCGCCACGCTGGGCCGGCGGGTGCTCACCACCGCCGAGAGGCTGTTGCAGGGCTGGGAGCGTCCGCTGCGCGACGTCAGTGTCCTGCTTGACGATGAGGCGCACCCGCTGGGCGCCGCTGGTACGCCAAAGCCACTGCCGCCGTTGAGCATTCACGCCCGCTTCGCCGACGTTGTGGCCAGGACACCGGACCGCCCGGCGGTCAGCTGGGCGGGTGGCGCGCTGAGCTATCGCGACCTCGACCTGCACAGCACCCGGCTGGCGGCGCGACTCGCACACCGGGGGGTCACGCCCGAAACGCCGGTGGGCATCCGGCTTTCCCGGGGCCCGCGGTACGTCATCGCGATACTCGCCGTGCTCAAGGCCGGCGGCATGTGCGTGCCGATGGAGCCGGGAATGCCCCCCGAACGGGTGAACTCGATCCTGCGTCAATCGGGCGCCCTGATCGTGTTGGACGAAGAGCTCACCGAGTCGCTGCTGGAGCACGGCGAACCGCGCGACGACCACTTCATCGCGGTGGACGTTCCACCCGCCCAGGCCGCGTACGTCGTGTTCACCTCGGGCACCACCGGAGAACCCAAGGGCGTCATCGGAACTCACGGCGCGGTGGGCGCCTACGCCGACGATCATCTGGACCGCGTGTTGCGGCCGGCGGCCGACAAACTGGGCCGGCCGCTGCGGGTCGCCCACGCGTGGTCGTTCGCCTTCGATGCCGCGTGGCAGCCGCTGGTCGGTTTGCTCGACGGGCATCGCGTGCATGTCGTCGACGAACACACCCAGACCGATGCCGAGGCGCTCGTCGCGCTGATCGCCGCGCAGGGAATCGACATGATCGACACCACCCCGTCGATGTTTGCTCAACTGCACGCATTTGGTTTGCTGACCGAGGCGCCACTGACGGTGCTGGCGCTGGGCGGCGAGGCGGTCGGCGGTTCGGCCTGGGCCCGGATCCGCAACACGTGCGAAACGACGTCGATGACGGCCTACAACTGCTACGGGCCGACCGAGACCACGGTCGAGGCGGTGGTCGCGGCCATAGCCGAGCACGACGAACCCTCCATCGGGCGGCCGACCCGGCACACCCGCGGCTACGTGCTGGATTCCGCGCTGCGCCCGGTGCCCTGCGGGGCGACGGGTGAACTGTATCTGGGCGGTGCCCAGCTGGCCCGCGGCTACCTCGGCCGCGCCGCCGAGACCGCGGCCCGCTTTCTCGCCGACCCGTTTGGCCGGGCCGAACGGATGTATCGCACCGGCGACCTGGTGCGCCGGTTGCCCAGCGGCGCACTGCAATACGTGGGCCGCGCCGACGCCCAGGTGAAGATCCGCGGCCACCGCGTCGAACCCGGCGAGATCGCCGCCGCCCTCGAATCGCACCCGGCCGTGCGGCACGCGGGTGTGTTGGTACAGCAGCGCCGGGGCATCGCCCGGCTCACCGCGTACGTGGCCACCGACACGGCCACCGCCCGGCCGGCAACCGCCGAGCTGCGGAGCATGCTCAGCACCCGGCTGCCGCGCTACATGGTTCCACATCGCATCGTCCTGGTCGACGAAATCCCGTTGACCGCCAACGGAAAGCTGGACGAAGCCGCGTTGGCGGCTCTCGATCACGCCGAGTCCGAGGTTGGCGCGGCGACGCCCGAGACCGACACGGAAGCCGCGCTGTCCGAACTGCTCGCCGAGCTGCTCGGGCAACCGCGCATCGACGTCACCGCAGACTTCCTGCAGCTCGGCCTGGACAGCATCATGGCGCTGTCGGTGGTACAAGCGGCCCGTGCACGCGGAATTGCGTTGCGCGCCAGGCTCATCCTCGAGTGCAGCAACGTTCGCGAACTGGCCGAGGCGATCGACTCGGAGACCGCGGCCGCTGCCCAGCAGGTTGACACGGGCACCGGGCCAATGCCGTTGCTGCCCAACGGCCGGTGGCTCTACGAATTCGGCAACCCATGCAGGCTCGCCCAGACCGAAGCCATCCGGCTGCCCGAGACGCTGCACCGCGAGCGGTTGCATGCGGCTTTGGCCGGGATCATCGAGGGCCACGAAGTGCTGCGCACCCGGCTCGACCGGTCCAGCATGACCCTGGTGCCCGTGCCGGCCGCCGATACCGCCGACCTCGTCAACGAGGTTGAGGTGGTTGACGATCTGGCCGGCGCCGTGCCGGCCCACGTCGCCCAGGCCGTCGACCGCCTGGACCCCGAACGCGGAACGCTGCTGTCCGCGGTGTGGTTACGACCGCCGGCGGGAGGCAGCGTTCTGCTGCTGGCCGCGCACGTCGTCGCGCTCGACCCGGCGTCGTGGCGAGTCATCCTCGGCGAACTCGCTGCCGCCCTGACGGCCTCGGCCTCCGGCCACGCGCCCGCACCCGTCCGCGAACACACGAGTTATCGGCGCTGGGCAGCCGCGCTCACCGCGCGGGCACACCGGCTGGACACGGTCGAATTCTGGGCGGCGCAACTGGACGGCGACGATCCTGACCTCGGCGCCCGGCGCGTCGATCCAATCCGCGACCGGGCTCGCAATGTGCTCGTCCGTAACGTCGTCACCGACGCCGAGGTCACCCGCCGGCTGCTGGAATCGGACCTGTCGTTGCCCACGCTCCTGGTCGCCGCGACGGCCGCGACGGTGACGCGCTGGCGCGAGCTGCGCGGCCAAGCCACGCCCCCGCCGCTGCTCGCACTCGAAACCCACGGCCGTGCCGATAGTTTGGTGGACGCGCCGGGTGCACACGCCATCGACACCGGCGACACGGTTGGATTGCTCAGCTCCATCTACCCGGTGCGACTGGACTCGACGGATCCGCACAAGGTGGGGGAGAAGCTGTCGGCCATCCCCGGCGATGGCCTCGACTACGGGCTGTTGCGCTACCTGCGCGACGACACCGCCGAGCGGTTCGCCGCATTTTCGCCCCCGCAACTGCTGCTGAACTATCTCGGCGCCGCCCACACCGGCGGCGGCATGGGGCTGCGGCTCGAGCGCGAGTTACTCGCCGGGACGTCGCCGGTGCCCGAGCCGGAGCTGGCGGTGCGCCACGAGCTCACCATCGCGGCGATGGTGCTGACCTATGACGGCGAGCGGGTTCTCGCGGCGCAGTGGCGCGCCCTGCCCGACGTTCTCGATGACGCGGATATCGCCGCGCTACAGCAACTTTGGATCGATTCGCTGCGGGAGGCGGTGAGATGAGCACACTGGCGATCGTGGGAGCCGGCGCCAAGGCGGTGGCCGTGGCGGCCAAGGCCTTCGCGCTGCGCGAAATGGGCGTCGAGGTTCCCGACGTGGTGGCCGTGGAGCGGATCGGCGTCGCGGCGAACTGGCAGGCCAGCGGCGGCTGGACCGACGGTGCGCACCGGCTGGGCACCAGCCCGGAAAAAGACGTCGGGTTCCCCTACCGGTCGGCGCTGGTGCCGCGCCGCAACGCCGAACTCGACGACCGGATGACCCGCTACAGCTGGCAGTCATATCTGATCGCGACCGCGTCGTTCGCCGAATGGATCGACCGCGGCAGACCGGCGCCGACGCATCGCCGGTGGAGCCAGTACCTGAGTTGGGTTGCCGACCACGTCGGAATGAACGTGGTGCACGGTGACGTCGAACGATTGGCGATCACCGGGGACCGCTGGGCGCTGCACACCCACGAGACGACCGTGCACGCCGATGCGTTGATGATCACCGGTCCCGGCCAGGCCGAAAGGTCCTTGCTCCCCGGCAATCCGCGCATGCTGTCGATTGCCCAATTCTGGGACCGCGCCGCCAATCACGACCGGATCAATGCGGAGCGGGTGGCGGTGATCGGCGGTGGCGAGACGGCCGCGGCGATGCTCTATGAACTGTTCCGCCACCGCGTGTCGAGCATCACCGTGATTTCCCCGCAAGCTACGTTGTTCACTCGCGGCGAGGGGTTTTTCGAGAATTCGCTGTTCTCCGATCCCACCAATTGGCCTGCCCTGACCCTCGCCGAGCGCCGCGACGCGCTGGCCCGCACCGACCGTGGGGTGTTTTCGTCCAACGTGCAGGAAGCTCTGCTGGCCGACGATCGCATCCACCACCTGCGTGGCCGCGTCGCGCACGCGGTGGGCAAGGAGGGGCAGATCCGGTTGACGCTGTCCACCAACCGCGGCAGCGAGAACCTCGAGACGGTACACGGGTTCGATCTCGTGATCGACGGCTCCGGCGCTGACTCCCTTTGGTTCGCACCGTTATTCAGTCAGGACGCGCTGGATCTGCTCGAGCTCGGCCTGGGCGGGCCGCTGACCTCGGAGCGGCTGCAGGAGGCGATGGGTTATGACCTGGCCGTCACGGATGTGACGCCCAAGCTGTTCCTGCCGAACCTGTCAGGACTCACCCAGGGTCCCGGTTTTCCCAACCTGAGTTGCCTTGGCCTGCTGTCCGACCGGGTGCTGGGGTCCACCATCGGCCCGTCCAGGCATTCGGTGAGAACTAGACACGATGAGCGCCAGACCCTTTGACGACGCCGGTCGAATTTTGTGCGGCTACCTTCTTGCGGCACAGCTCGTTTAGCATGTTCGACACGT
This sequence comes from Actinomycetota bacterium, assembly GCA_036338755.1. GTDB lineage: Bacteria > Actinomycetota > Actinomycetes > Mycobacteriales > Mycobacteriaceae > Mycobacterium. The sequence goes on from JAYZBN010000010.1 coordinate 100,926, forward strand.
TGCGACCGTAGCGTCGTCGTAACGTGACCCACCTGAGACACAAATTCCGGACTCACGGTGCACACTTACACCATCTTCATCCATTGGAGACGTGTGACCGCGTGCGGCCGCCCGCAAGGTATCCGCCACGGTCCATGTGCATCGAAGGGGGACCTGTGATATCCGTGAAGTCCATTGCCACGGGCGTGGCGGCCTTGACCGCCATTGGCGGCGCCGCCGCCGGTGTGGCTTCCATCGCCGCACCGATCGGCCTCGATCAGGTGCAACTGGCTGCGGTCGGCGCGCCACTGCCGCAGGACCCGCCGCCGCCACCGGGAGCGCCGGGGCAGCTGCCGACGGCTGACCAATTGGCCAACCTCTGCACCCAAGCAACCGACCCCGGCGTCAACTACCGGGACAAGGCCAACCTCGTTGAAAACGGCATCCCTCAGAACGAGGGCATGGTGGCCGACCACGACCTGCGGAAGGCCTACCGCAACGGGAATTTCCCCGAGCAGTTCAACGTGACCAACATCGCGCCGGCGGGTCCGAACATGGCCCAGGCCGACGTGGGCATCACAGGGCCGAAGTTCGCCGGGCCGGTCAACAAGCACCTGGTGTTCGTCAACCAGAACGGGAACTGGGTCTTGCAACACGACGCGGCGCTTGCCCTGCTGCAGGCGGCGACGGCGACCAACTAAGGCAGATCGGCGTCGAGTAACACCGACGTTTCACACCAAACCCCATGCGCCCCCGGAAGGCGGCGCATGGGGTTTGGCGCTTCGCCCGCGCACTGACTGGTCGCCCCGGCGGCATCAACGCATGTTCTCGCACGGCCGGCGCACAATTCACTGATGGTTTTCCCACATCGGATCGCCGTAACGTATCGGCGCCCCGACGCGAAGTATCAGACGCAAAGGGCACGCTGACACCTCCACGCCGCCACCACATGGGCGGTTCGGACGGCGGATCGTGCGTGCAGACGTGCTCGTTCAAGGGGGAAGCATGAAAACCGTCAAGATCATTGCCACCGGCCTGGCAGCGCTGGCCATCGTCGGCGGCGTCGCCGCAGGCGTGGCCTCGGTCGCGACACCGAGTTCGCTCGCCGCCGGAGTGCGACTCACCACAGGGGACGCGCCGCTTCCGCAAGATCCGTCCGCGCAGCCCGTGACGGCCGCAAACGTGCCCACCCCCGATCAGCTGACCGGCGTGCTCACCACCCTCGCCGACCCCAAGGTCTCCTTCACCAACAAGAGCAACCTGGTGCAGGGCGGCATCAGCGGAATGGCAGCGCATGTCGCCGACAAGAAGCTGCAGAAGGCGGCCAAGAACGGCGACCTGCCGCTGTCGTTCGGTGTCACGAACGTCCAGCCGGCCGCGGACGGTTCGGCGACCGCCGACGTCGCGGTCTCCGGCCCCAAACTGACCTCGCCGGTCACGCAGAACGTCACGTTCGTCAACCAGGGCGGCTGGGTGCTGTCGCGGGCGTCGGCGATGGAGTTGCTGGAGGCCGTCGGTCAGTGATCGGCGCTTAAGGCCCGCAGGTCCAATCTGGCGATGCGCGCCGGATCCGCCAGCACGTCGATGGCGCGGATCCGGCCGTCGCGCACCACGAAACCCATGACGGCAGCCGCACGACCGGCGAGGAATATCACCGCTCCGGCGGCACCGTTCACGGTCGCGCTTCGCACCTCGCGTTCCGGCCCGGCGTAACTGCGGGCCAGCTGGGCCACCGACGACGCCCCCTCCGCGCGGAAGACGGCCGTGGCCGAGCCGAAGTCACCACGCAACACCACGTCGGGATGGAGCACCGCCACCAGGCGGTCGAAGTCGCCGCTGCGCCCCGCCGCGAAGAAGGCGTCGACAACCTCGCGTTGGGCGACCAAGGTGCCGTCGGGAACCGGGTCGGCCTGCTCGATCCGGCGCCGGGCCCGGCTGGCCAGCTTGCGGGCCGCCTCCGGCGTTCGATCGACAATGCCCGCGATCCGATCGAACGGCACGGTGAACACGTCGTGCAGCACGAACGCCAGCCGCTCGGCCGGCGGCAGCGTATCCAGCACCACGAACAGTGCCAGCCCCACCGCGTCGGCCAGCATCGCGCGGTGCTCGGGGTCGAATTCACCAACCGCCTCCACGAGCGGATCCGGCAGGTGACCGATCAGTTCCTCGTGGCCGTGAGTCCGGCGGTCGCGCAACATGTTCAGGCAGATGCGCGCGACCACGGTGGTCAGCCAGGCGTCCAGGTTGGCGATGCGGTCCACGCCGTCCGATTCGGCGCTGCGGTTCAGCCGCAGCCACGCCTCCTGCACCGCATCCTGAGCGTCGTCGACCGAGCCCAGCATGCGGTAGGCGATGGCGCCCAGCTGAGGTCGGGCCGCCTCGAAGCGAGCCGCCAGTGACGGATCCGCCTTCACGGCCGATCGGGCTCGGGCAATGCGCACACCCGATTGGCCGAAAAGCCCGACGACCCGATACCGAGGGCGATGTTGAACCGGGCGCGCATGTTGCCCAGGTTGATGACGTGGGTCAGGCCGACGAGCTGGGGTGTGTCGAAGTGGACACGCAGCGCGTCGAACAGTTCATCGGTCACCTCGACCGGGGTGCGACTCATCGCGGTGGCGTAGTCGAGGATCAGCCGGTCGACGTCGGAGAAGCACACGGCGTTGCGGTAATCCGCCATCGCCAGCAATTCTTCGTCGGTGATGCCCCACTGCCGGGCGATCTGTGAGCCGAGGTCGATGCAGTACTCGCAGCGCACCGTCGTCGCGGCCTTGAGCTCCGCCAGCGCACGGTGGCGGGGACTGAGGATGTCCAGTTTCGACTCGGCCTGCTCCAACTTGCCGTATGCGCTGAGCAGTCGGGGGATGTGCGCATACATCCGCAGCGGCTCCAGCATCCCTGCGGTTTCGAGCCCGGCCATCTGTGCGAGCTTGCGTCTGGTGAAGAAGAACGCGATCTTGGCGCCGAGGCCGGCGTCGCGGTCCGAGACTCCTTGCAGCCGTGGCATGGCGATCCTCCTGGCAAGTTGTGGCGGGAAGCCAACGTCCTTACTAGGTCGACACGCGGCGAGGCCCGAACGTGACACTTATGCGGGCGAGCCCAGCGGTATATCCATATCGAATACCCGGGCGTGCAGCACGGTGCGGTTCCGTAGGGCGGCGCGCACCGCACGGTGCAGGCCGTCTTCGAGATACGTGATGCCCTTCCACCGCACCGCGTGCGGAAACAGATCGCCGTAGAAGGTGGAGTCCTCGGAGAGCAAGCGGTCCAGTGCGAGCACCGTTGTGGTGGTGACCAATTCGTCGAGCCGGATCTGCTGCGGCGGTATCTGGGACCAATCCCTATAGGAGAGGTTGTGCTCGGGATACGGCTTGCCGTCGCGCACGCCCTTGAAGATCATCGGCCGACCTTTCTCGATTCATTGCTGTGGCCCGACCGGTTCATTCTGGAAAGGCTAGCCGGACTGATGCTCGGCAGCACCGGTGCGTTCCGAGAAAGTTTCCAGCAGCCGGCGCGGCCATCGCCGAACCGCTGCTGATCACGGTCGGCATCGGCTCAGCCCGTAAAATGAATCCGGTCGACGCGGTATAGAAGGAGGTGGCGGCCGGTGGGAAGTGCCGATGACCGTCGGTTCGAGGTGTTGCGCGCCATCGTCGCCGACTTCGTCGCCACCAAAGAGCCGATCGGTTCGAAGGCGCTGGTGGACCGACACAACCTGGGCGTCTCGTCCGCCACGGTCCGCAACGACATGGCGGTACTCGAGGCCGAGGGCTACATCACCCAGCCGCACACCAGCTCCGGCCGCGTGCCCACCGAGAAGGGCTACCGCGAATTCGTCGACCGGCTCGACGACGTCAAGCCGCTGTCCTCGGCCGAACGGCGCGCGATTCAAAGCTTCCTCGAGTCCGGCGTCGACCTCGATGACGTTTTGCGGCGGGCGGTCCGGCTGCTGTCGCAACTGACTCGGCAGGTGGCCGTGGTGCAGTACCCGACGCTGTCGTCGTCCACCGTGCGCCACCTCGAAGTGATCGCCCTGACCCCGGCCCGGCTGCTGATGGTCGTCATCACCGACTCCGGCCGCGTCGACCAGAGGGTCGTCGAACTCGGTGACGTCATCGAGGATCACGAACTTTCTCAACTGCGGGAAATGCTCGGCCAGGCGCTGGTGGGCAAGAAGCTGTCGGCCGCCTCCGTCGCGGTGGCCGACCTCGCGGGCCAGCTGAGCAGCCCAGACGGCTTGGGCGACGCCGTCGGCCGATCCGCGACGGTGTTGCTGGAATCGCTGGTCGAACACACCGAAGAGCGCCTGCTGCTGGGCGGCACCGCGAACCTGACCCGTAACGCCGCCGATTTCGGTGGCTCGTTGCGCTCCATCCTGGAAGCGCTCGAGGAGCAGGTCGTGGTGCTGCGGTTGCTGGCCGCCCAGCAGGAAGCCGGTAAGGTGACGGTGCGAATCGGCCACGAGACGGCCGCCGAACAGATATTGGGCACCTCCGTGGTGACCACCGCCTACGGCACCTCCGACACCGTCTACGGGGGAATGGGTGTGCTGGGGCCCACCCGGATGGACTATCCGGGAACTATCGCCAGCGTTGCTGCGGTTGCCCTATATATCGGCGAAGTCCTGGGTGCTCGATGAACGCGCACCTGCAGGGTGGGTAGGCGCGGGGATAGACCAGGTATAGGAGAGTCAAGCGTGGCACGCGATTACTACGGGCTGCTCGGCGTGAGCAGAAACGCCAGCGACGCGGAGATCAAGCGCGCTTACCGCAAGCTCGCCCGCGAACTGCATCCCGATGTCAACCCCGACCAGGCCGCGCAGGCGAAATTCCAGGAGATCAGTGCCGCCTACGAGGTGCTGAGCGACCCCGAGAAGCGGCGGATCGTCGACCTGGGTGGGGACCCGCTGGAGAACGCGGCCGCGGGCGGCGGTTTCGGCGGATTCGGCGGCGGCCTGGGCGATGTCTTCGAGGCTTTCTTCGGCGGCGGCTTCAGCGGCGGCGCGACCTCGCGCGGCCCGATCGGGCGGGTGCGGCCGGGCTCGGACTCGCTGCTGCGGATGCGGCTCGACCTCGAAGAGTGCGCCACCGGTGTGACAAAGCAGGTCACCGTCGACACCGCGGTGCTGTGTGACAGGTGCCAGGGCAAGGGCACCAACGGCGATTCGGCACCGGTGCCCTGCGACACCTGCGGTGGCCGCGGCGAGGTACAGACGGTGCAGCGCTCGCTGTTGGGGCAGGTGATGACGTCGCGACCCTGCCCGACCTGCCGCGGGGTCGGCGTCGTCATTCCCGACCCGTGCCACCAGTGCATGGGCGACGGCCGGGTGCGGGCCCGCCGCGAGATCAGCGTCAAGATCCCGGCCGGCGTCGGCGACGGCATGCGGGTGCGGCTCGCCGCGCAGGGCGAGGTCGGGCCCGGTGGTGGGCCGGCCGGTGACCTGTATGTCGAGGTGCACGAACAGGCCCACGACGTCTTCGTCCGCGAAGGCGACGACCTGCACTGCACGGTGTCGGTGCCGATGGTTGACGCGGCGCTGGGCGTCACGGTCACCGTCGACGCCATTTTGGACGGCGTCAGCGAGATCACCATTCCGCCCGGCACCCAACCGGCTTCGGTCATCACGCTGCGTGGCCACGGCATGCCGCACCTGCGGTCCGGCACCCGGGGCGATCTGCATGTGCACGTCGAGGTGGTAGTGCCGGCCCGGCTGGACCACCGCGACACCGAATTGCTGCGCGAGTTCAAGACGCGCCGCAGCCGCGACGTGCCCGAGGTCCGCTCGACCCACGCCGGCGGAGGCTTGTTCAGCCGGCTCCGCGAAACCTTCACCGGGCGCTAGCCGGCGCCCGGAAGCGCGCACATGGTCGCGACCCTGTTTTACCTCGACGATCTGCCCGAGCCCGGCTCGCTCGCCGTACTGGGCGGTGACGAGGGATTCCACGCCGCCACCGTGCGGCGGATCCGTCCCGGCGAGCGGCTCGTTCTCGGCGACGGCGCCGGAGCCCTGGCCCACTGCGAGGTGGAACATGCCGGGCGCGACGGGTTGCGGGCACGGGTGCTCGAGCGCTGGAGCGTCGCGCCGGGGTCCCCGCCGGTGACGGTGGTGCAGGCGCTGCCGAAGTCGGAGCGTTCGGAGCTGGCCATCGAGCTGGCCACCGAGGCCGGCGCCGACGCGTTCGTGGCGTGGCAGGCCGCCCGATGCGTGGCCAACTGGCAGGGCAATCGGGTCGAAAAGGGCTTGCGCCGATGGCGTGCCGTCGTCCGGTCGGCGGCCCGGCAATCCCGCCGGGCGCACATCCCGCCGGTCGACGGTGTGTTGTCCACCGGGGAGCTGACGCTGCGGATCCGCGACGAGGTGGCCGCCGGAGCGACGGCGCTGGCCTTGCACGAGTCGGCCACCGAACGACTCGCGGATATCGAGCTGGCACAAGCGAAATCGCTGCTGCTGCTGGTCGGTCCAGAAGGCGGGATCGCCGAGGACGAGATGGCGGCGTTGTCCGGCGCGGGCGCGGCGGCGGTGCGGCTCGGTCCCCAGGTGCTGCGGACGTCGACCGCCGCGGCGGTGGCCTTGGGCGCGCTCGGCGTGCTGACCCGGCGCTGGAATCAGCCCGGCGAGGTGCCGGCAAACGGCGTTTCGCAGCAGATTCGCGACACCGGCGCGCCGTCGAGTACGTTGCGCAACACTGACCAAACCGGGCCTTCGGCGTAGACTGAGACGGCCCAACAACCGCCGACAAGCCGAGAAAGCAGGCATCGAGAGCCACGTGACACCCCGCGAGACCAGCGCTGCTGACGCAGCCGGAGCCGTCCCGGACTCTGCTCAGGTTCGCAGCAGCATCGATGTTCCGCCCGATGTCGTGATGGGCTTGTTGGGTTCGGCGGACCAGAACCTGCGGGCCCTGGAGCGCAGCCTGAATGCCGACCTGCACGTGCGCGGCAACGCGGTCACCCTCGCCGGCGAGCCCGCCGACGTCGCGCTCGCCGAGCGGGTGATCTCCGAACTGGTGGCCATCGTTGCGGGCGGTCAGCCGCTGACCCCGGAGGTGGTTCGGCACAGCGTCGCCATGCTGGCCGGCACCGACAACGAGTCACCGGCCGAAGTGCTGACGCTGGACGTGTTGTCGCGGCGCGGGAAGACGATCCGGCCCAAGACGCTCAACCAGAAGCGCTACGTCGACGCCATCGACGCCAACACCATCGTCTTCGGGGTCGGCCCGGCCGGCACCGGCAAGACGTATCTGGCAATGGCCAAGGCGGTCAACGCCCTGCAGACCAAACAGGTCAGCCGCATCATCTTGACCCGCCCCGCCGTGGAAGCCGGTGAGCGCCTTGGCTTTCTGCCCGGCACGCTCAGCGAGAAGATCGATCCGTATCTGCGGCCGTTGTATGACGCCCTGTACGACATGATGGACCCCGAACTGATCCCCAAGCTGATGTCGGCCGGAGTCATCGAGGTGGCGCCGCTGGCGTACATGCGCGGGCGAGCTCAACCGGTGTTCACCAAAGTGTTGACTCCGAACGGTTTTCAACCGATCGGTCAACTGCGGGTAGGGGATTTCGTGATCGGTTCTGATGGCCGACCCACGGAGGTTTTGGGTGTTTATCCGCAGGGCTTCAAGGAAATCTATCGGGTTTCAACGCAAGATGGTTCCTCGACGCTCGCATCCGGTGATCATCTTTGGTCGGTCTACACACGATCAGACAGGCGGCGTAACAGGCCTGCCCGTGTGCTCCAAACGAAGGAGATGATCGGCAACCTTCGTGCCGCTCACTATCACCGCTACGAGTTGCCGCTGTTGAGTTCGCCGGCGAATTTCGAAACCCGACCCGTGCCCCTCGATCCGTATGCTCTGGGTCTGCTGCTAGGTGACGGGTGCCTCACGTGCGCAACGACGCCCTCGTTCGCGACGACGGACCCCGAACTTGCCGAATCCCTCGAACGTCTGATTCCCGGCATCGAAGTACGACGCAAGTCGGCTGTGGATTACATCCTGAACCGGTGTCGTCACGAAATTGCCGGCCGAGAGAACCCAGTTACCAGCGCTCTTCGCCAGCTGGGTCTAGCCGGTAAGCGGTCCTCCACGAAATTTATTCCTCGGGATTACCTCATCAACTCGCCCGATGTGCGGCTGGCTTTGTTGCAAGGGCTCCTTGACTCGGATGGAGGCCCGGTCACCCAGCAGGGACGAACATGCCGGGTCCAATTCACCACGGTGTCGGCTCGGCTCCGCGATGATGTGGTGTTCCTGATTCAGTCACTCGGCGGGGTCGTTTACTGGCGCACCAGACGTGCCGACGGGCGAAAGTCCGGACTTGCTCGAGGTAGGCAGGTGCATCACCGCTCGGACGCATACATCCTGGACCTCCGGCTTCCGGACGGGCTTATGCCATTCCGGCTGGCCCGTAAGGCCGCGAAATATGACCTGACCGGTGGCGGTCGGCCCATACGTTTCGTCGATCGGATCGAACCGGCGGGCACCGAGGAGGCAGTGTGCATCCAGGTCGCAGCCGCAGATTCGCTGTATGTCACCGAAGATTTCTTGCTGACGCATAACACCTTGAACTCCGCGTTCATCGTGCTCGACGAGGCGCAGAACACCACCGCCGAGCAGATGAAGATGTTCCTCACCCGACTCGGCTTCGGCTCGAAGATCGTTGTCACCGGTGACATCACGCAGGTCGACCTTCCGGGCGGCGCCAAGTCGGGCCTGCGCTCGGCGATGGAAATCCTGGACAGCGTGGATGACATCCATGTCGCGGAGCTGACCAGTGTGGATGTGGTCCGCCACCGCCTGGTCTCCGAGATCGTCGACGCCTATGCGAAGTTTGAAGAGCCCGGCCTGACGATGAACCGGGCGTCGCGGCGGGCGGCGGGCTCGCGTGGTCGTCGATGATGGTGCGGTGAGTGGGTTCTATGAGCATTGAGGTATCCAACGAATCGGGTATCGACGTCTCTGAGGCCGAACTGATCAGCGTCGCGCGGTTCGTCATCGCCAAGATGGACGTCAACCCGGCTGCCGAGCTGTCGATGGTGCTGCTGGACACCGCAGCAATGGCCGACCTGCACATGCGCTGGATGGACCTGCCCGGCCCGACCGACGTGATGAGCTTCCCGATGGACGAGCTCGAGCCCGGTGGGCGACCGGACGCCCCCGAGCCGGGTCCCTCGATGCTGGGCGACATCGTGCTGTGCCCGGAATTCGCGGCCGGTCAGGCCGCCTCGGCGGGCCACAGTCTGGGGCACGAGCTGGCGCTGCTGGCCATCCACGGCGTGCTTCATCTGATCGGCTACGACCATGCCGAGCCGGACGAGGAGAAAGAGATGTTCGCCTTGCAGGACCGGCTGCTCGAAGAATGGGTCGCCGATCAGGTCGAGGCCTACCATCAGGACCGCCAACAGGAGCGGGACCGCCAATTGCTCGACGAATCAAGGTATTTCGACAATTGAGGTCACTCAAGATTCTAGCGGCAGCCGCCATCGCGTTCGCACCGTTGCCGGTGTGGGTCACCACCGACACCGAGGCGCGGGCGGCCCCGTGCGCGGGTGCGGGATCGAACCCCGTTGCCTGCGAGCACTGCATGTTCTACGTGAACGCCTACCACACGGCGAACGTGTGCAACGAGGACCGTCACGGCGTGCAAGGGCCCCCGAGCAACGCGCCCTCACCGGTTCCGCACGTCCCCGTTCCGGTTTACGAGCCGCCCCCCCTCCCGTCGCCGGTGGAGGGCCCGCTGGTACTCCCGCCGCCGAATTCCGGTCAGAACCCCGTCCCGGTGGTGGAGATCAATCCGCCTGGCCCGGACGCACCACGCAATGCCCCGGTGGTGGCGCCCCCACGGGGGCTGGATGCGCCGTCGCTGGCGATCGCGGCGGCCAAGGCCGCACCGCCGACGCGAGTCGACCCCGCCAACCCGCCGAAGCCGCCCACCCCGGCTGATTTCAACCAGCAGGTGCAGAACGTCGTGACGTCGCACCGGGACAACGTCGACATCCTCAAGGTTGACGATCAGAAGTTCATCCGGCCGCGCCACTGGGACTATCTCGACTACGACGACGCCTACCGCCGTCCGACGATCTACAACCCGCTCAGTCAGCCGGTTACGTTCCGCTACTTCTACAACGGCGCCTACCAGGAGGCGTATTTGCCGCGCGGAGCGCGCATGGTGCTCGACGCCAGCACCGTCGGCGTCGTCCCGTTCACCGCGGTCAGCGACAGCTACGTCGCGGCGGGCAGCTTCTACGGCGGGGGTTCGATACCGCCGAACGAACCCAACGGCGCGACGGCACCGGACCGCAAGCCGGCGCCGCCGAAGCTCTACGAGAACGTCACGGTGTCCGTTCCCGCCAAGGGCGAGATCGTCGAAGTGGGCCACGTGGCGGTGGTGGGTCACGACGGCGGCCAGCCCGCGGGCGGCCAGGACACCTTCCTGCTCGACGACTCCACGCTGGCCTGGGGGCAAATCGACAACTCCAGCAGCGCCCCCGCCCAGATCAGGGTGATCAAGACCCAGCCGACCCCGGGCGTCGGGCCGACCGACGACGGCAGCTTCTTGGTGTTGCTGGCCGTCCACCACCAGGAGCCCGGCCTGCCCCACCAATCCGGGTGGACCCTGCCGCTGCGCTTCGGCGGGTTTGCGGTAGTGGTGGGCCTGATCGCCTGGCTGCTCAACCGCCGGAATCGCAGCGAGGAGCAAAGAGCTGAGGAGCAGAAGGCTGAGGAGCAAAAGGCTGACACCTAGCGCGCGCCGGTCTGGGCACCGGCAAACCGCCATGCCGCGGGTCAAAGCCACAGGGGAGTCAGTGACCAAGTCGAGGTATGTCAACAATTGACGGGCTGGTCTGAGCTGCTCGGTGCAGTCGCACTGATCGCCCTGGGCGGGCTATTCGCGGCGATCGACGCGGCCATCAGCACGGTGTCGCTGGCCCGGGTTCAGGAGTTGGTGCGCGACGAGCGGCCCGGCGCGGTGGCGTTGTCCAAGGTGATGTCGGAACGGCCGCGCTACATCAACCTGGTGGTGCTGCTGCGGATCGCCTGCGAGATCACGGCGACCGTACTGCTGGTGGTGTTTCTCTACGACAACTTCGGGCTGAAGTGGGGATTGTTCGGCGCGGCCGCCATCATGGTGGTGACCAGCTTCGTCGTCATGGGGGTGGGGCCACGCACCCTCGGCCGGCAGAACGCCTACTCCATCGCGCTGACGACAGTGCTTCCGCTGCAAGCGATCTCGTGGCTGCTGATGCCGATCAGCCGGTTGCTGGTGGTGCTGGGTAACGCGGTGACTCCGGGCCGCGGCCTGCGGAACGGGCCGTTCGCCTCGGAGATCGAACTGCGCGAAGTCGTCGATCTGGCCCAGCAGCGGGGCGTGGTCGCGGCCGAAGAGCGCAGGATGATCCAGTCGGTCTTCGAACTCGGTGACACCCCGGCCCGCGAGGTGATGGTGCCGCGCACCGAGATGATCTGGATCGAAAGCGACAAGTTCGCCAGCCAGGCCATCAACTTGGCGGTGCGCAGCGGCCATTCCCGCATCCCGGTGATCGGCGAGAACGTCGATGACATCGTTGGCGTCGTGTATTTGAAAGACCTTGTCCAGCAGACGGTTCTGTCTGGCGACGGCGGCCGGACCCCGCCGGTGTCGAAGGTGATGCGTCCGGCGGTCTTCGTGCCGGACTCCAAACCTCTGGACTCGCTGCTGCGCGAAATGCAGCGCGACCGCAACCACATGGCTCTTCTCGTCGACGAGTACGGCGCGATCGCCGGCCTGGTCAGTATCGAGGACGTGCTGGAGGAAATCGTCGGTGAGATCGCCGACGAGTACGACGAGGCGGAGACGGCGCCGGTCGAAGACCTGGGCGACAAGCGCTTCCGGGTTTCAGCGCGGTTGCCGATCGAAGACCTGGGCGAGCTGTATGACGTGGAGTTCGACGACGATCTCGACGTCGACACCGTGGGCGGCTTGCTCGCACTGGAATTGGGCCGGGTACCGCTGCCGGGCGCCGAGGTCGTTTCGCACGGCCTGCGGCTACGGGCCGAAGGCGGCGCCGATCACCGCGGGCGGGTGCGGATCAGCACCGTGCTGCTCAGCCCGGTCGACCCAGGCGATTCATCCAATGGCGAGGAACCCGGGCAGCATGACTGAATTCCGTTCCGGCTTCGTATGTTTGGTGGGCCGCCCCAACACCGGGAAATCGACGCTGACGAACGCGCTCGTCGGGAGCAAGGTCGCGATCACCTCGATGCGGCCACAGACCACCCGGCACACCATCCGCGGCATCGTGCATCGAGACGACTTTCAGATCATCCTGGTCGACACGCCGGGCCTGCACCGCCCGCGCACGCTGCTGGGCCAGCGGTTGAACGACCTTGTGCGCGACACCTATTCCGAAGTCGACGTGATCGGGCTGTGCATTCCGGCCGACGAAGCGATCGGTCCGGGGGACCGTTGGATCGTCGAACAGATCCGTTCGACCGCGCCGAGGACGACTCTGGTCGCGATCGTCACCAAGATCGACAAGACGCCCAGAGACCGGGTAGCCGCGCAGCTGGTGGCGGTCAGCGAGTTGGTCGGTGACTCCGCCGAGATTGTCCCGGTGTCGGCGCTGACCGGGGCGCAGGTCGACATCTTGATCGACGTGCTGGCCGCCGCTTTGCCGCCCGGGCCGGCGTACTACCCCGACGGTGAGCTGACCGACGAACCCGAAGAAGTCCTGATGGCCGAGCTCATTCGCGAGGCCGCGCTCGAAGGCGTTCGTGACGAGCTGCCGCACTCGTTGGCGGTGGTCATCGACGAGGTCAATCCGCGGGCGGACCGTGACGACCTGATCGACGTCCACGCCCTGCTCTACGTCGAACGCGACAGCCAGAAGGGGATCGTCATCGGCAAGGGTGGCGCCCGGCTGCGCGAGGTCGGGACCGCCGCGCGCGCCCAGATCGAGAAGCTGCTGGGTACCAAGGTTTACCTCGACCTGCGGGTCAAGGTCGCCAAGAATTGGCAGAGCGACCCCAAACAGCTTGGCCGACTTGGGTTTTAGGGTTCACATCCGACCAGCGCGTGGACCATGTGAGTGTCGGTGCGCACGCTCATGTCGCGGTGACCCGGCGGTGTAAACCCGTAGCGATTCTTGGCCCGACAATCGGCCAGCGCATCGAGCAGGGGAGCGGTCGACTGGTCCATCGCCAACGGATACCCCCGCTGGCGGCGGCTAATTCGCGGCGACACCTGCGAAAACGCGCCCTGGCACGTCAGCCGTTGGTTGCGGAGGCGCCGGGAGCGTCTGTGGTCTGGTCCCACCACGACTGCGGCTGTTGGCTAACCCATCCGCAGACGGCTTCCAGCTCGGCGGCCAGCGAAATCAGCATGCCCTCGCTGTTCGCCGGACCCATCAGCTGCACACCGATCGGCAAGCCGTCGGAGGTGAAGCCGGCCGGAACGTTGATCGACGGCCAGCCCAGGACGTTCCACGGGAACGTCAGCGGGCACGCCGCGATCATGGCGCGGTCGGTGCCGAAGCCGCTCAGCCGGTCGAAGGCGCGCGCCAGTGGCGGCGGTTGGGCGGTGGTCGGCGCCAACACGACGTCGACGATGTCGAAGATCGAACCCACCCGCCGCTGGTCTTCCACTTCGTGGCGGCGCGCACTGCGCAAGATCGCCTGTCCCAGTACGGCGCCCAAGCGCAGATTGGACAGAGTGCGGGGATCCAGCACGACACCGTCGCCCAGCCGCTCCTCCCAGTCCCGCAAGCCCGAGGTGGACCGGGCGAGAAAGTCCCAGGACAGCCGCACGCCGTAGTCCGGGTTGCCGGACACCACGGTATGGCCGAGCAGTTCGAGTTGCTTGCCGACGACTCGTGTCGCGGCCAGGATCTCCGGGTGCAGCTTCGGCCGGAAGCCGGTGAACGGGAAGCGGGTGGACAGCGCGATGTTCAGCGGGCCGGGCGCTTTGCCCACGTAGTCGGACGCGGTAATCCGCGGCGGCTTGTGCCGGTCGCCGTTGACGTTGCCGGACGCGGCGTCGAGCACCAACGCCGCATCGGCCACGGTCCTGGCCAGCACGCCGTTGACCGTGATGCCGTTGAACGCCTCCGGCAACGGCCAGGTCGAGATGCGTCCACGCTGCGGCTTGATGCCCACCAGATGCGTCCACGCCGCCGGGATGCGGATGCTGCCGGCGCCGTCGGAGCCGATCGCGGCGGTGACCAGGCCCGCCGCCACCGCCGCGGCACTGCCGCCCGACGATCCGCCGGGGGTGTGCCGGCGCGACCACGGGTTGCGGGTATGCCCGAAGCCGGGCCCGCTGGTGAACGGCCATTGGCCGAGCTCGCAGGTGTTGGTCTTGCCGACGATGACGGCACCGGCCGCTTTGAGACGGCGCACCACCTCGGCGTCGTGCGTGGCCTTCGGGACCGACCCCTCGGTCCCGAAGGCGGTGGGCACCCCGGCAACGTCGACGTCGTCTTTCACGGCGATCGGGATCCCCAGGAGGGGGGCGGTGTCCCCGGCCGCGCGCCGCCGGTCGGCTTCCGCGGCGTCGGCCAGCGCCGACTCGGTGAGCACCACCCGGAAGGCGTTCAGTGTGGGCTGGCTGGCGTGAATGGCGTGCAGGGAGCGACCCACCAGGGTGGTGGATGTCACCGAGCGGCTGGCCAGCTGATAGAGCAGGTCAGTGAGTGTGGGCAGGCGCCGGTGGCCCGATCCGGAAATGGACCCGGAACCCAACCCCGAAGCGCCGATCACGGGGTACGAGACTAACGGCGCGGATACCCGTAATGTCGCGGCGGGGTGCAAAACTATTGTGATGCGGCTATACCGAGACCGAGCTGTTGTGTTGCGCCAGCACAAGCTCGGCGAAGCCGACCGGATCGTCACCTTGCTTACTCGTGATCATGGACTGGTCCGCGCGGTCGCCAAGGGCGTGCGCCGCACCCGCAGCAAATTCGGTGCCCGGCTGGAGCCGTTCGCGCACATCGACGTGCAACTACATCCCGGCCGCAACCTCGACATCGTCACCCAGGTCGTCTCCATCGACGCGTTCGCCACCGACATCGTCAACGACTACGGCCGTTACACCTGTGGCTGCGCCATGCTGGAAACCGCCGAGCGCCTCGCCGGCGAGGAGCGGGCGCCCGCCCCGGCCCTGCACGGGCTCACGGTGAGCGCGTTGCGGGCGGTGGCCGACGGCCGCCGGTCCAGGGGCCTCCTTCTGGACGCCTACCTGTTGCGCGCGATGGGCATCGCCGGATGGGCACCGGCGCTGGGCGAGTGCGCCCGGTGCGCCACGCCCGGCCCACACCGGGCATTTCACGTCGGCGCCGGCGGTAGCGTCTGCACGCACTGCCGCCCGGCCGGTTCGACGACGCCGCCCCCGGGGGTGCTGGACCTGATGTCCGCGCTCCACGACGGCGATTGGGACTTCGCCGAAAAAACGCCGCAATCGCACCGCAACTACGTCAGCGGCCTGGTGGCCGCGCACCTGCAGTGGCATTTGGAGCGCCAGCTCAAGACGCTGCCGCTCGTGGAACGGACGTATCACGTCGATCGCACCATCGCCGACCAGCGCGCGGCGCTGATCGGGCAGGATATGGACTGTGGCTAAACTCTGGGCCGGCGGCTCGGGTCGAAAGTCCGAGTCCGCCACGGCGTCAGCCGATTTCCCGCAGCTGCCCCCCGCTCCGGACGACTATCCGGTGTTTCCCGACAAGTCGACCTGGCCGGTCGTCTTTCCGGACCTGCCGCCGGCCCCCGACGGGGGGCCGTGCCGGCCACCGCAGCACATCTCCAAGGCGGCACCGCCCAGAATCGAGGCCGCCCGACTGCCCAATCATGTGGCCATCGTGATGGACGGCAACGGCCGCTGGGCCACCCAGCAGGGCCTGACCCGCACCGACGGCCATAAGGCGGGCGAGGCGGTAGTCATCGACATCGTCTGCGGTGCAATCGAACTCGGCATCAAATGGCTCAGCCTTTACGCCTTCTCCACGGAGAACTGGAAGCGTTCCCCCGAGGAGGTCCGCTTCCTGATGGGGTTCAACCGCGACGTGGTGCGCATGCGCCGCGTGAATCTGAAGACCATCGGGGTCAAGATCCGGTGGGTGGGTTCGCGGCCGCGCCTGTGGCGCAGCGTGATCAAGGAGTTGGCCATCGCGGAGGATATGACGAAGGACAACGACGTCATCACCGTGAACTACTGCGTCAACTACGGCGGGCGCGCCGAAATCGCCGACGCCACAAAGGAAATCGCGCGCCTGGCGGCCGCGGGCAGACTGAACCCCGAGCGCATCACCGAGTCAACCGTGACGCAGCACCTGCAGCGACCCGACATTCCCGACGTGGACTTGTTTTTGCGAACCTCGGGGGAGCACCGGTCCAGCAACTTCATGCTGTGGCAGGCGGCCTACGCCGAGTACGTATTTCAGGACAAGCTGTGGCCCGACTACGACCGCCGCGACCTATGGGCGGCGTGTGAGGAATACGCTTCTCGTAACCGCAGATTCGGGAGCGCATAATGCCGTCGTTGCAGGAACGCCTGGCTTCGATACTCGGCGACGTCCTTCCCCTCGAGGAGGAGCCGGACGGCGCGGTGACGGTGCGCCACGACGGCACCATCGCCTCGTTGCGCGTGGTGAACATCGCCGAGGGCCTCGATTTGGTGTCGCTCACCCAGATCCTGGCGTGGGATCTGCCGCTCACCAAGAAGGTCGGCGAGCAGGTGGCCGCGCAGGCGCGCGACAGCAATTTCGGCAGCGTGACCCTGATCGAGAAGCTCAATGAGAAGGCTGTGCAACGTAATTCGAGCAAGCGCGCGTCGAAAACCGCCGACGTGATGCTGCGCTACAACTTTCCCGGCGGCGGCCTGACCGACGATGCCCTGCGGACGCTGATCCTGTTGGTGCTGGACACCGGCGCCGGGATACGCCGGACACTGATGGCGTAGTCGGCTATCGGCCGTTGCAATCCGAACAGGTACCGAAGATTTCGATCGTGTGGCTGACGTTTGAGAAACCATGTTTGGCGGCCACTTCCGCCGCCCACTCCTCGACCTCGTGATCGCCCACCTCGATGGTGGCGCCGCAGCTGCGGCAGACCAGGTGGTGGTGATGGTGCTCGGAACACCTGCGGTAGACCGACTCACCGGTGTCGGTGCGCAGCGTGTCGATCATTCCGGCCGTGGCCATCGACTGCAGCGTCCGGTAAACGGTGGTCAGGCCGATGTTCTCGCCGCGGCGGCGCAGCTCGTCATGCAGCTCTTGGGCCGAGCGGAACTCGTCGAGCGTCTCCAGCAGCGTGGAGATGGCCGCACGCTGCCGGGTGGAGCGGACGCTGACCCCGCTCATTGGCGCCACTCCTTCTCATTGCTTCGCGCTGCATCGTCGCTGGCGCGGGTCATTGGCGCGGTTCCTCACTGGCGTGCGCGACGGCGTCCACCACGATGTGCGCGAGGTGATGATCGGCGAGCCGATACAGCACCTCGCGGCCGGATCGCTCCCCGGCGACCACGCCGGCGGCCTTGAGAATCTTCAGATGCTGGCTGACCAGCGGCTGGGGCACGCCGAGCGCATCGACCAGCTCGTGGACGCAGCGATGGGACTCGCGCAATTGCAACACGATGGCGATACGCACGGGCGCTGCCAACGCACGCAACAGCTCACCGGCGGCATCGAGGATGTCCCGCGGCGGCGGCACGGGGTAGGCGGCCGAACCGGAGTGCCCACCGGCGCCGAGCGCGTCGGGGTCGTGGCCGACCACGCCCAGGTCGGCGTCGCCGTCGTCGGCGGCCGGCATCGAGGCAGAAGGTGACGGGGACGTCATCATGGGAGCGGCATCACCTCGAGAAGTGCCAGGTAGTGGGAAAAGTATCCGCCATTGAATGTCGTTATCGGCTGCCATCCACTGTCACATGCATGATGACGCATGTCAAAGACCGTCGCGTCGATCGTTACCATGACTGATGCTCTGCGCACCGGGGTTGATCCCCGCGTGTGCCCATCCAACCCCGGAAAGGGAGTGCACCGCCCCGTGGCGTCCGTCATCGACACCGTAGTGAACCTGGCCAAACGGCGCGGCTTCGTGTTTCCCTCCGGGGAGATCTACGGCGGCACCCGGTCGGCGTGGGACTACGGTCCGCTGGGGGTGGAGTTCAAGGAGAACATCAAGCGGCAGTGGTGGCGCTCGGTGGTCAGCGGTCGCGACGACGTCGTGGGCCTGGATTCATCGATCATCTTGCCGCGGCAGGTGTGGGTCGCCTCCGGCCACGTCGAGGTCTTCCACGACCCGCTGGTCGAGTCGTTGATCACCCACAAGCGCTATCGCGCCGACCATCTCATCGAGGCCTACGAGGCCAAACACGGGCACCCGCCGCCCAACGGCCTAGCCGATATCCGCGACCCAGAGACCGGCGAGCCGGGTCAGTGGACCGAGCCCCGCGAGTTCAACATGATGCTCAAGACCTACCTGGGTCCGATCGAGACCGAGGAAGGCCTGCACTATTTGCGCCCGGAGACCGCGCAGGGCATCTTCGTCAACTTCGCCAACGTGGTGACGACCGCGCGCAAGAAGCCGCCGTTCGGTATCGGCCAGATCGGCAAGAGTTTTCGCAACGAGATCACCCCGGGCAACTTCATTTTCCGGACCCGTGAGTTCGAACAAATGGAAATGGAGTTCTTCGTCGAGCCATCGACCGCGAAGGAATGGCATCAATACTGGATCGATGCCCGGCTGCAATGGTATGTCGAGCTGGGCATCGACCCGGAGAACTTGCGGTTATTTGAACATCCGGCCGACAAGCTGTCGCACTACTCCGATCGCACCGTCGATATCGAGTACAAGTTCGGTTTCGCCGGTAATCCCTGGGGCGAGCTGGAAGGTGTCGCCAACCGCACCGATTTCGACTTGTCGACGCACGCAAAGCATTCCGGCGTGGACCTGTCGTTCTACGACCAGGTCACCGACACCCGGTACACGCCGTATGTCATCGAGCCGGCCGCCGGCCTGACGCGGTCGTTCATGGCGTTCTTGATCGACGCGTACGTGGAGGACGAAGCCCCGAATGCCAAGGGCAAGATGGAGAAACGCACGGTGCTGCGGCTCGACCCGCGCCTGTCTCCGGTCAAGGCTGCGGTGCTTCCGCTGTCCCGCCACGCCGACTTGAGCCCCAAAGCGCGAGACTTAGCCGCCGAGTTACGCAAATCGTGGAATATCGATTTCGACGATGCCGGCGCGATCGGGCGACGTTACCGGCGCCAGGACGAGATCGGCACACCGTTCTGCGTGACGGTGGATTTCGACTCACTCGAGGACAACGCCGTGACCGTGCGCCAGCGCGACGACATGTCCCAGGAACGGGTCGCGATGAATGCCGTCTCCGAGTATTTGGCGGTGCGCCTCAAGGGCTGTTGATCGTGTCGTCTTTGACGATTTCTGTTCGGCGCAACGGGTCGTCGCGCCAGCGTGGCGATGCGTCGTCACTGGCGCCGGGTGTCGCGAAATAAGGTTGTATAAGATTCGGCCTTTCCCGCATGGGTGCCTTAAGATCCCCTACTGGGCAAAAGTTTGGTGGCTAATGGCCGCGGGTGGACATCGAGCCGCCCAGGGCAGCGGCCGTTGACTCGGTCGGTTGGGGTTTGCGATTGATTCCCGCGTTTGTGTTCTTCCCTCCCGAGATCAACTCGGCCTTGATAGTTGGCGGTCCGGGGGCCGGACCCCTGTTCGAGGCGGCCTCGGCGTGGGATGGGCTGGCCGCCGAGCTGTCCTCCTCGGCATCGTCGTTCAACACCGTGATTTCGGATCTGGCCAGCGGTCCCTGGCTGGGCCCGTCGTCGACGTCGATGACCGCGGCCGCGGCCCCGTACGTGGAATGGCTGCTCCTTGCTGCGGCACAGGCAGAGGTGGCGGCACTGCAGGCCCGGATGGCGGCCCTGGCTTACGAGGGGGCTCTGGTGGCGACGGTGCCGCTGCCGGCGGTGCTGGCGAACCGGACCCGGCTGCTCGTCTTGATAGCGACGAACTTTTTGGGCGTGAACACCGCGGCGATCGCGCAGACCGAGCTCGAGTATGTCGAGATGTGGGCGCAGGATGTGGCCGCGATGTTGGGCTATCAGGCCGGGGCGCAATCAATGGCCCAGGCATTGCCGAATTTCGGCGTGCCACCCGCGGCCCTCGGGGAGGGCGCACCGTCCGCGGATGTGGCGGACCTGGCCGGATTGGTGACCGCACCCCTGAATTTTGCGTCGCAGTTCTTCCAGGGCTTGTCCTCGCTGGGCACCGCGTTCACCTCCCAGCTGCAGTCGGTGTTTTCGGCGCTCTCGCCGGCAATCTCGTCCTTGACGTCGCTGCTTTCGTCGACGCCGGTGGCCGGATTGACGACCGCCGCGCAGGCCGCGGCCTACCCGGCAACCGCGTTGATGACGCCCATGGCGACGCTCGCGCAAAGCGCCGGCCCGGCGGCGGCACCCACGCCGACGCCGTCGCCGGCGCCGGCGTTTGCCGGTGCCACCAGCGTCCCCCTCAGCGCGCCCCATAGCGCGGGTAGCGCGTTAACCGACCTGCAGCCGTTGGCCGGTGGGGGGTTGGGCGCCCTGGGCGTTGCGACGGCGGGGCTGGGCGGCGCGCGATTCGTCGGGGCGTTGTCGGTGCCCGCCGAGTGGGAAGGGTCGATGCCGGCTTACATCGCCGCTCCTGCGATGTCGGGTGTGGGCTCTGGCGCGCCGGTTGGGGCGGCAGCCGCGGGGTCGGGCAACGGCGCGCCGATGGCGGCGATGCCCGTGGACGAGAAGCGCCCCAAGGGTGAGGACCGCGGGACCAGGGCGCAGGTGGTGAGGTCTCGTCCCAAAGTGGTTCCACGCGGCCGGGGCGGATAACGCGACGGTGCTGCTGTTGCAGGCGTGGATATTGTGCAAAGCGGCGAGAATATGCATTCTTGGATTTGTCAACATGCGCCGCAACGTGCATTGCGTCGCGACGCGGAAATCGTCTGACGTTCCTAGCAAAATCGGCAACTCCGCTTTTTTCCTTCTGTTTGTCTTACGATGTGAGCCGGTGGGTGTGAATTCGATTCGCCACAGCGCCCGAACGCTCTGATCGGCTGTGGAAGGGGGCAGGGGTGCTTTTGCCTCTCCGTTCGCCGTTGCCGGATGACACGGTGTCGGCAGTTCGCGGTGAGTCCGGCATGCTCGGCGGTCTGTCGGTCCCGCTCAGGTGGGGCGTCGTCGTCCCGCCAGACGACTACGACCATTGGGCGCCGAAGCCGGAAATCGACCCCGAACCTCCCGAAGATACGCCCGACGATGGCCGCCCGGCTGCGGCTACAGAAGGAGCGCGCAGCGGGCGGGAGGGCGACACGATGCCGCGGAAACCGGGCGTGATACCGCATTCCCCGGCAGCTGGTTGAGACCGGAGAAAACCCAAAGCCGTTGCGAGCGCCGATGTCCGGCGCTGCTCAGAAGCGGCCGCCGCCACCCATGAAGCCGCCGCCGGACGCACTTGGGCTGCCGCCGAACGAGGTCGGGCTCCAGCCGCCGAATCCACCCCGCATCCCTCCGGCCAGGACGTTGCCGATGATGATGCCGCCGAGCATCGCACCCATGTCGCTGCCGCCGCGGCCCAGGTAGGCGCGCTGCGCCAGTTGCACGTCGTCGTTGGCCAGGGACTGCGCCGTGGCAGCCAGCGTCGACGCCGCATTCGCGTGCGCGATCGCCTCGGTCGGGAGTGTTGATCGTTTGTCTTGTGCGGCTTGGAGGTGCCGCTTGGCTTCGGCCAGCCGGGTGCGCGCCTCGGGACCGATGCTGCCCCGACGCGTGTCGACGTAGTCCGACACCGCACGCACTCGCGACTGCGCGGTGAACAACGCCTGCTCCAATGACCGGTTCAGCTGTTCGGCGGCGGCCTGCTCCTGGGCCAGCGTGGCGAGTAGCCCATTGAGGTTCGCGTCGGCCTTGGTCAGCTGTCCGAATTCACCCAGCGGATCGTCCGAAGCACCGGCTCGTGCGCTTTCGACGGCCCTGATGGCCGCGTCGCGCGCCGCGGCCAGATCGCTGGCGTGCGCGGTTTTGAGGTTCGATGTCTTGTGCCGCAGTTCGTCTGCGCGCGTGATGTCGTTCTGGATGTCGGTCATCGCCGACGGCAGCCGGTCGATGGCGTGCTGGATGTCGCCCGCCGCGTGGTCGACCGCGTCGAGCAACGCGCGCGCTTGGCCGAGCGCCGACTCGGCGGCGCGCACGGCGTCGACCAGAGGGGATTGCTGTCCGCTGACGGCGTGGGCGGCAAGCTCACGCGCAGCGCCGATGTTGCGGTCGGCGAACGCCAACCTCTCCTTGGCGGTCGTGACATTGCCGGACACCGAAGTCAGCGCGGCAGCGCTGAACTCCTCGTGCAGTGCGGCAAGTCGTTGTTCGGCCGGCGCGACGCGGGTGGTGAGTTCCACGTACTGCTGCGTCAACGAGTCCAGGCGGGCGGGGGCGTTGATCACCAAATCGCGCAACTTCTCGAACGCCTCGGTTTGCGACTCCAGTTCGCGGTCGGCGCGCGCCGCCGAGACGATCACCCGGGTGAGCAGGTCGCGGCGCTGCGCGGGGGTCTCGGGCATTGCGTCGTCGAGCTGCTGCCGGATCGTGAATGCTTGGGACAGAGCCGCTTTGGCGTTCGTCACCGCCTGCATGAATGGGCGGGTGCGGTCTTCGCCGAATTCGGCGACCGCCAGGTCCAATTCATTGGCGCTGGTGCGTATCGCGTTGTCGACGTCCACCACCAGTTCGCGGGAGAGATCGTCGAGTGCCTGCGGCGGCACCTCGGCCAGCGCGGTGGCGTCGGTGGGGTCGACGCGGCGTGCCGCGGCCAACGCCGCGGCGCGCCGGCGCCTGCCGCGATGACGCATGACCAGCAACAGGACTGTCAGCGCGAGCAGAATGCCCGCCAACACGGCCAGCAGGGCCACTCGGCCCGACGATCCCGGCGAGGTGTCCAACCCGTTGGCCGCCGCAACGGCGGCACCGCTCCAATCGCCGTTGTGCAGGGCGGGCTCGATGCTGTTGCGCCGCAACTTGTCGACCTGATTCGAGTTGACGCTCTTGATCGTGGACGGCACCAGGAAGGCGTACTGACGGCTCACGGTGCCGACGGCCAGCAGCGCGTCGTAGTCGCCCAGGTCGCTACTGCTCAGGGTGCGGCGTGCCCAGTCCGCGGCGGGCTGCCCGGAGAAGTCGTCGACGTAGACCACCCACAGCCGGACGTGGCGGTCGGTGTACAGCTTGTTCAGGGCGGCGTTGACCGCGCTGCGCCCGGAATCCGACAGCGCTCCCGCGCGGTCGGTGATGTAGTCGGCCAACCGGAATGGGGGCTGCGCGCCGGCGGCCGGCGCCAGCAGCAACCCGCCGCTGAGGCCGACGGTGAGGATCGTCGCGATCACGGCGATCAGGCGAGCGGTGCGCATAGGGCCAATCTAGCCCCGCGACGATGCAGGCCAGTAGGCCTGAGTCGAGCCGGACTCCGGCAGGCAATCCCTGGCAGACTGTGCCTCGGTGACCGCGAATCAGCACGACCCATACGACGACTTCGACCGTCAGCGACGGGTGGCCGAAGCGCCGAAGACTGCCGGTCTGCCGGGTACCGAGGGTCAGCACCGCACCGACTTCGCCCGCGATCGCGCGCGCGTCCTGCACAGCGCCGCATTGCGTCGATTGGCCGACAAGACCCAGGTGGTCGGGCCCCGGGAAGGTGACACACCGCGCACCCGGCTGACGCACTCGCTCGAGGTGGCCCAGATCGGGCGGGGGATGGCGATCGGGCTGGGCTGCGACCTCGACCTGGTCGAGCTGGCGGGGCTGGCCCACGACATCGGCCACCCGCCGTACGGCCACAACGGTGAACACGCGCTGGAGGAGGTCGCAACGGATTATGGCGGCTTCGAGGGCAATGCCCAGAACTTTCGGATCCTGACCAGCCTCGAGCCCAAAGTGCTTGATGCGCAAGGCAATAGCGCGGGGCTGAATTTGACGCGCGCATCGCTGGATGCGGTCACCAAGTATCCGTGGTTCCGCGGCGAAGGGCGGCGCAAGTTCGGGTTCTACGACGACGACCGCGAGCCGGCCGCCTGGGTCCGGGCGGGTGCTCCGGAGGGCCGGATGTGCCTGGAGGCGCAGGTGATGGACTGGGCCGACGATGTGGCGTATTCGGTGCACGACGTCGAGGACGGTGTGGTGTCTCAACGCATCGACCTGCGGGTGCTTGCCGACGATGACGAGGCCGCCGCTTTGGCCGCGCTGGGGGAGACCGAATTTTCCCGGGTGCGCGCCGACGACCTCATGGCGGCCGCGCGGCGGCTCTCCGCTTTGCCGGTGGTCGCGGCCGTCGGCAAGTACGACGCCACGCTGGCGGCGTCGGTCGCGCTCAAGCGGTTGACCAGTGAATTGGTCGGTAGGTTCGCCTCGGCCGCCATCGCCACCACCCGCGCGGCGGCCGGTGCCGGACCGCTGGTGCGCTACCGGGCCCAGCTGCAGGTTCCCGACCTGGTACGTGCCGAGGTCGCCTTACTGAAAATCCTGGCGCTGCAATTCATCATGTCCGATCCGCGGCATCAGGAAACCCAGGCCGGACAGCGTGAACGCATCCACCGGGTGGCGCACTGGCTGTATGCCGGGGCGCCACGAACGCTCGACCCGGTCTTTGCTGCGTCCTTCAACACCGCTGCCGACGACGCCGGCCGGTGGCGGGTCATCGTCGATCAGATCGCGTCGTACACCGAGGGCAGGCTCGAACGCATCGACGTCCGCCAGGTGCGGCCGTAGTGGCCGGTGGGCATCAAGTCGTCCGGTCCGGGAATCAGCAGACCCGCCGCGAGTTAGGCTGCCCGGCATGAAGAAATTCAGCGGCTCGCCCTTGGTGGCCTCGTTCTTGATGGGACTTCCCGTCATCGCCATGACTGCCTGCAGTTCACCGCAGCACGCGAGCACCCAACCGGGCACCACGCCTCCGGTGAAAAGTGGCGCTCCGGCGTCGTCCGGTGAGACGACCACCCCGGCACCCGCCGGCGGCTCGCTCAACGCGGAACTGAAGACGCCCGACGGCCGCTCGGCGGCCACCGCGACCTTCGACTTCACCGGCGGCTATGTCACCGTCACCGTCAAGACGGTGGCGCCCGGCATCCTGACGCCGGGCATCCACGGCCTGCACGTGCACGAGATCGGCAAGTGCGAGCCGAACTCGGTGGCGCCCACCGGCGGTGCGCCCGGCAACTTCCTGTCCGCCGGCGGTCATTACCAGGCCCCCGGCCACACCGGTAAGCCCGAAAGCGGCGACCTCGCATCGCTCGAGGTCCGCCAGGATGGCTCGGCGTACCTGGTCACCACCACCGATTCGTTCAACAGGGACGATCTGCTGGCGGGCAACAAGACCGCGCTGATGCTGCACGGCGCCCAGGACACCGAGAACGCGATGGATCGGGTCGCCTGCGGTGTCATCGGTACCGGCTAGCATTCGCCGTCGCGCCTTAGACTGAGCCGATGTCAAGCCCGGCAGGTTCACGCGCCGAGGGCGATGGCCGTTCCCGGGGTCGCGGCCGGATTCCCGACCGCGATATCGCGGCCATCCGCGAACGGGTGCGCATCGACGAAGTCATCGGCGATTACGTCCAATTGCGGCGCGCCGGCGCCGATTCGCTCAAAGGCCTGTGCCCATTTCACGACGAGAAGTCGCCGTCGTTTCACGTCCGCCCCAACCACGGCCACTTTCACTGCTTCGGCTGTGGCGAGGGGGGCGACGTCTACGCGTTCATCCAGAAGATCGAACACGTCAGCTTCGTCGAGGCCGTCGAGCTGCTGGCCGACCGGATCGGCCACACCATCAATTACTCCGGCTCAGCAACCAGCGTCCAGCGCGACCGCGGTAGCCGCAGCCGGCTCGTCGCGGCCAACGCCGCGGCAGCGGAATTCTATGCGGCGGCGCTGGAATCCGACGAGGCCGCTCCGGCCCGGCAGTACCTGGCCGAGCGGAACTTCGACGCCGGCGCGGCCCGTCACTTCGGTTGCGGCTTTGCACCGTCGGGCTGGGATTCGCTGACAAAACACTTGGTGCGCAAGGGTTTTGAGTTCAAAGAACTGGAAGCGGCCGGCCTGTCGAGGCAGGGACGCCGAGGACCGATGGACCGCTTTCACCGCCGGTTGTTGTGGCCCATCCGGAGTTCCGCCGGCGAGGTGATCGGCTTCGGTGCCCGGCGGTTGTTCGACGACGATCCGATGGAAGCCAAGTACATCAACACGCCCGAGACGCTGCTGTACAAGAAGTCCAACGTGATGTTCGGCATCGACCTGGCCAAACGCGACATCGCCAAGGGGCACCAGGCGGTCGTCGTCGAGGGCTACACCGACGTGATGGCGATGCATCTGAGCGGGGTCACCACCGCCGTCGCCTCGTGCGGCACCGCGTTCGGCGACGAGCATCTGTCCATGCTGCGCCGACTGATGATGGACGACAGCTTCTTTCGCGGCGAACTGATCTACGTGTTCGACGGTGACGCGGCCGGGCGGGCCGCCGCGCTGAAGGCCTTCGGCGGCGAGCAAAACCTGGCGGGGCAGTCGTTCGTGGCCGTCGCGCCGGACGGCATGGACCCGTGCGATCTGCGGCTGAAGTCCGGCGACGGCGCGCTGCGCGACCTGGTGGCGCGGCGAACGCCGCTGTTCGAATTCGCGATTCGTTCCGCGCTCGCCGAGATGGATCTGGACAGCGCCGAGGGCCGTGTCGCCGCGCTGCGCCGCTGCGTGCCGATGGTGAGCCAGATCAAGGACCCCACCCTGCGCGACGAGTACGCCCGTCAGCTCGCGGGCTGGGTCGGCTGGGACGACGTCGCGCAGGTCATCGACCGGGTGCGCAGCCAGGCGAAGTCCACCAACACCCAGGCCCGCGGCGGTTCTGCGCCCAGGGCTTCCCGCCGCGTGGCCGAGCCGGCGCCGGACGCAACCCAGGCCGCCGCCGCCAGCCGTCCAGACCCGCGCGACCCCACCCTGTGGCCACAACGGGAGGCGCTCAAGGCGGCCCTGCAGTACCCGGCGTTCGCGGGGCCGGTGTTCGACACGCTGACCGTCGAAAGTTTCACCCATCCCGGGTACGCGGCCATCCGCGCGGCCATCGAGACCGCGGGCGGTACGTCGAGCGGTGTCACGGGCGCGCAGTGGATCGAGGCGGTGCGTGATCAGGCCTCGTCGCCCCTGACGGCCGGCCTCGCCAGCGAGCTGGGCGTCGAGGCCATCCAGGTCGACGAGGAGAAGCTGCCGCGCTACATCGGCGGTGTCCTGGCCCGGCTGCAAGAGGTGTGGATGGGCCGCCAGATCGCCGAAGTCAAGTCAAAGCTGCAGCGCATGTCCCCGATCGACCAGGGCGACGAGTACCACGCCCTATTCGGCGACCTGGTGGCGATGGAGTCCTACCGTCGCAGCCTGCTGGAGCAGGCTAGCGGCGGCGATTAGACGGTGCCAGCGCGGCGTCGGCCGAGCCGGCGACGTCACGTTCCATGATGGCCGTCTGGTCGTCGATCTCCGTCAGCGTGACAAAACCGGCGTCGGGGGAGATCCGATTGGCGACCCTGCGCCGTCCCCCTTCGATCATCGACTTGGCCACCGGACTGCTGGTCAGCGCGCGATAAGTGCCGACCAGCTGCTCGTACCGGCGACGCCCGGCCTTCGAGCCCAGCACGTAACCCAGTCCAAGCACCACGACATACCGGATCAAAACGTTCCTCCCGACGATCGATGGCTTCCATCCTGCCTCACCGGCGGCCGACGCGCTGCGCCGCGCAGGCGATCGAGGCGGTCCACGCTAGTTGGGTGCGGTCGTGCCAGTACGCTAGAGTCGTCCCGCGATCGGGTTAGTCCCCTGTAGCTCAATTGGCAGAGCATTCGGCTGTTAACCGAAGGGTTCCTGGTTCGAGTCCAGGCGGGGGAGCATTTCTCAGCCGACGGCGGCCTGATGCGCCGTCTGCCCCGGGGTGGGCAACAAGCCCAGATGCTCGCGCAACGTGTGGCCGCGGTATTCGGTACGGAAGCTGCCCCGCTCCTGCAGCAGCGGGACCACCCTGTCTACGAACTCGTCGAGGCCGTGCGGCGTCAGGTGCGGCACCAGGATGAAGCCGTCGCAGGCATCCGACTGCACATAGCGATCGATCTCCTCGGCCACCTGCGCCGGAGTCCCGACGAACTGCTGGCGGCTGGTCACTTCGATGATCAACTCGCGGATCGACAGGTGCTCGGCTTCGGCTCGGGCGCGCCAGGTTTCGGCGACCTTCCGGGGGTCGCCGTGCCGGACCCGCCCCCGGGTGATGTTCGGGTTCTCCACGGGCTCGACGGCCGGCAGCGGCCCGTCGGGGTCGTAAGACGAAAGGTCCACACCCCACACCTGCTCGAGGAACGCGATCGCGGTCGGACCGCTGACCTGCTGCTCGCGGATATGACGGGCGTTGTCCTGCGCATCGGCGGGGGTGTCGCCCAGCGCGAACGTCGCGCCGGGCAGCACCTTGAGCTGGTTGGGGTCCCGCCCATAGGCCGCGGCACGGCCCTTCACGTCGGCGTAGTAGCGCTGGCCCGCCTCGAGCGACCCGTGCAGCGTGAACAGGGCGTCGGCGTGCTTGGCGCCGAAGTCGCGACCGTCGTCGGAGTCGCCGGCCTGCAGGAGCACCGGATGGCCTTGCGGTCCGGCGGGCAGCGAGGCGACGCCGCGGACGCGGAATTGCGGACCGTCGTGTTCGATGCTTCCGATGAGGGCCGGATCCGCATAGACTCCGGCGTCGACGTCGGCGGCCACTGCCTCGGGCGCCCAGCTGTCCCAGAACCGCCGCGCCACGGCGATGAACTCCTCGGCTCTGCGATAGCGGTCAGCATGGGCGAGAAACCCGCCGCGCCGGAAGTTCTCCCCGGTGAACGCATCCGAGGAGGTGACCATGTTCCAGGCCGACCGCCCGTCGGACAGGTGGTCCAGCGTCGCGAATTGCCTTGCCACCTCGTAGGGTTCGTTGAACGTGGTGTTGATGGTGCCGGCGAGGCCGAGGTGGTCGGTGACCGCGGCGAGCGCGGCCAGCACCGTGAAGGTGTCCGGCCTGCCGACGACGTCGAGGTCGTGAATTTTGCCGCGATGCTCACGCAGCCGCAGGCCCTCGGCTAGGAAGAAGAAGTCGAACAGTCCCCGTTCGGCTGACTTCGCCAGGTGCACAAACGATTCGAACGCGATTTGGCTACCCGCGCTCGGATCGGACCACACCGTGGTGTTGTTCACCCCTGGAAAGTGCGCACCCAAATGAATCTGCTTGCGGCGCCCAGCTTCTCGAACGATCATCCGGTCAATCCCCATCGTTTCGCGATCAGTTCATGCGAGCGCAACCGGTCGACATGCCGGTGCGTCACGGAGGTGATCACCAGTTCGTCGGCATCGGTGACCCGGCGCAGCAGGTCGAGCCGATCGGCGACCTCGTCCGGATTGCCGACGAATTGTGTTGCGGTGCGGTCTGCCACCAACGCCTGCTCGTCCTCGGTCAAGGGTTGGCAGAAGTCGGGATCCGGGTAGGGGATGGCGCCGTGCCCACTGCGGATGGAATGCACCCAGCGACCGTAACCGGACGCGAGGTGGCGTGCGGTCGCGCTGTCCTCGGCGACCACGACGTCGGCCGAGACCACGACATACGGCTCGGATAGCCGGGCGGACGGTCGGAATGCGTTGCGGTACGCGGTGATCGCATCGATCGCGGTGCCCGGGGTGATGTGGTAACTCGCGACGAACGGAAGCCCACGCGCACCGGCCACTTCGGCGCTCTGGCCCTTGGTGCTGCCGAAGATCCATGGCGTCAACTGGGCGTGCTCGCCCGGGACGACGTGCAGTTCATGGCCATTGACGGTATAGGTGCCGTCCAGCATCGCCTCGATGTCTGCCAGCTGGTCGGCGAAGTCCGGGGGTTGCGCGCACGGTTGAGCGAGGACGGAGCCCTGAGCCCGGATCCGGTCGCTTTTCATCAGCGGCGTCTGGTCGAAGGGCGCGGGGATCACAACCCCGGCTACCTCACGCCAGGGCGTGGGCGCACGTTCGGATACGGCCGGAGACGAGGTGGCCGCCTCTTGGCGCCGCTGCCCGGACCGGCCCAGCCCCATGTCGATGCGGCCGGGATAAAGCGCGTCGAGGATGCCGAAGCTCTCCACCACGGCAACTGCCGTCGTGTGGCCCACCTGTACCGCCGCCGACCCGACGTGGATTCGTTCTGTGGCCGCGGCGATTTGGCCGATCAGCGTCACGGGTGACGAGCTGGCCACCGCGACGAAGTGGTGCTCGGCGAGCCAGTAGCGCCGGTAGCCCCAGCGCTCGGCGTGCTGGGCCAGGTCGATGGTGTTGCGCAGTGCCGTCGCGGCGTCGCTGCCGGCGCTGATGGGTGCGAGGTCGAGGATCGACAGGGGAGTGACGGTCATGACGGGACCGCCGCGTAGCGGTTCGGCGCCGGCGCCAGACCCAGGCGTTCGCGCAGTGTTTCGCCGTCGCGGTAGCCGCTGCGGAACCGGCCGGCGTGCTGCAGTCGCGGCACCAGGTCGTCGACGATTGCGGGCAGGTCGACGGCGTTGATCGCGGGCCGCAGCCGCACCCCGTCTACCCCGGCGTCCTGCCAGGCGAGCAGGAGCTCCGCCAGATCGCTTGTGTTGCCGGTGAATACGTGCGCGTCGGACGAGAGGGCCGCCGCCGGTGCCAACGGGTCGTCGGCCAGCGACACCACCAGATCGGCGTAGACCAGGATCCTCCGGCCCGCGGCGCGCTGCGCGAGGCCGACCTCGGCCACGATCGCACGCAGCGAGCGCTCGTCGCGCGGGGTGATGAAGACCAGGTCAGCGTTCGCGGCGGCGAAATGGTAGTCGGCGTGTGCCAGCGCCGTCACCACCGGTTGGCCCTGAGGCGGCCGCGGGGTGATCGACGGTCCCTTGACCGAGAAGTATTTTCCGGCGAAGTCAATGTAATGCAGCTTGTCGCGGTCTATGTAGCGGCCGGTTGCAACGTCACGGATGACGGCGTCGTCCTCCCAGCTGTCCCAGAGACGGCGCACCACCTCGACGGCGTCGGACGCTTCGTCGAACAGTGCGTCGCCGTCGGGGGCGGGCCGCCTGCCGAACAGCGCCGCTTCGTGCGCCGTCGGGCTTACCCGAATCTGCCAGCCAGCGCGGCCATGCGAGATATGGTCCAGTGTCGCAATCGCTTTCGAGACGTGGAACGGCTCGGTGTGTGTGACCGTCGCGACGGGAATCAAGCCGATGTGTCGGGTGGCCGGCGCGATCCGGGCGGCCACCAGCGTGGCATCGGCGCGTCCCGCCAGGCGCCGCGGGGAGATTTCGGCACGGTGCCCGGGTTGTGCGTCCAGGCTGTCGTCGATGGTGAGGAAGTCCAGCAGTCCACGTTCGGCGGTGGCGGCCAGCGCGGCCCAATAGCGACCGCTGAGTTGGCCGCCACCGGTCGCGTTGTGCGCGAACGCGTATCGCCACGCCTGGGGGTGCCAACCGTAGCCATCCAGCCCCACCGCCAGATGCAGCTCGGTCATGGGTGCTCCTGGAAAGTCACACCGTCACGCAGCGTGGTCATAACTCACTGTGCAACGCTGCGGGCGGCGATGCATTCCACGGGCGCGTTATGTTCAGCGTGAGTAATACTTCGCCGAGCTCAAGGACGCCGAACGCGGCGAGCACGGTTCGGTGCAGGCTGGCCAATACCGCCCATCAGACCGTGTTGAGCTGAGCCATCTTTCAGATGGAGAAATCCTCGCCATGCCAGACACCGGCTTCCGGCGGCCTGATGACGTGATTGGTTTGGGAGCCGTCCGCTTGGGCTTCGAGTCGGGTCACGCGGGTCAGCAGCGATTGCAGGCTGACGCCGACGAGGTCCGGCATCATCGAGTCGTCCGGGCTGCCTGGACGGCTGCGGCTGATGACCTGTCCGGGCACCCCGATGACCACGGAGCTCGACGGAACCTCCTTGACCACCACGGCATTGGCGCCGATGCGGCTGTCGTCGCCGACTTTGATCGCGCCCAGAATCTTGGCTCCGGCGCCGATGATCACCCGGTCACCGATGGTGGGGTGTCGTTTTCCGGTGTCCCTGCCGCTGCCGCCGAGCGTGACGCCGTGGTAGAGGGTCACGTCCTCGCCCACCTCGGCGGTCTCACCGATCACCACACCGGTCGCGTGGTCGATGAACAGGCCGGGGCCCAGGACGGCACCGGGATGGATTTCGACGCCGGTCAGAATCCGGGTGATTTCGGCGGTGATACGCGCGGCCAGCTTTGCACCGCGCCGCCACAGCCAGTGGTTGATGCGGTGGCACCAGATGGCGTGCACGCCCGGGTAGGCGAAGACCACCTGCAGCGTGGTCGGAGCGGCCGGATCGCGCTCCTTGGCCGCCCGGATGTCCCGTCGTATGGCTTCGAGCACGATTAATCTGCCAGGTCGGCGAACAACGGCGTGCTGAGGTACCGCTCGCCGAAGTCGGGTAGCACCACGACGACGAGCTTCCCAGCGTTCTCGGGCCTGCGGGCCACCTGCAGCGCGGCGACCACCGCCGCCCCCGAAGAGATTCCGACCAGCAATCCCTCCTCGGCGGCCAGCCGCCGGGCCAGGGTCATGGACTCCTCGTTGCCGACGGCGATCACCTCATCGACCAGATCCATCGCGAGCACGGGCGGGACGAACCCGGCGCCCAGGCCCTGGATGGGGTGCGGCCCTTTCTGCCCGCCGGACAGCACCGGCGACCCGGCCGGCTCCACGGCGACGAATTGTGCTGAAGGCTTGCGTTCCTTGATCACCTGCGCCACGCCGGTGATGGTGCCGCCGGTGCCCACACCGGCGACGAAGATGTCGACCTTGCCGTCGGTGTCGCGCCACACTTCCTCCGCGGTGGTGGCGCGGTGGATCGCGGGGTTGGCCTTGTTCTCGAATTGCTGTGGCACGAAATACCGTTGGTCGCTTTTGGCCAGTTCCTCGGCCTTGGCGATAGCGCCCGGCATGCCCTCGGAGCCGGGCGTCAAGACGATCTCGGCGCCCAAGGCGCGCAACAACATTCGTCGCTCGACGCTCATGGTCTCGGGCATGGTCAGCACGCAGCGGTAGCCACGGGCCGCGGCCACCAGCGCCAGGGCGATGCCGGTGTTCCCGCTCGTCGGCTCGAGAATGATCGTGTCCGGCTTGATGAGGCCCGCCTGTTCGGCCGCGTCGATCATCGCGACGCCGATGCGGTCCTTGACGCTGTTGCCCGGGTTGAAGTACTCCAGCTTGGCGACGACGTCGGCGACCGCACCTTCGGTGACCCGGTTGAGCCGGACCAGCGGGGTGTTACCGATCAGTTGCGTGACGTTCTCCGCGATGCTCATCTACCTATTGTCTCCAACGACGTAGGACCAGGCCTGGGCCTGCCAGCTAATATCGAACTCTATGTTCATCTCGGCGGGGATGGCTAGCGCCACCGGGTTGATGCGCTGCTACGCCTCGCCCGTGAGCACGCGTCCGCGCAGATCGCAAACTGTTTCCGCGCCGCCGGGGACCCGAGGAATTCAACAACAACAGCAACAGCAGTCCACGGCAAGGTAGCGCGACGGGACAAAGCGCGGTTGTGCGGGGCGTTGCATGTCACCACTATAGGGCATCGGGCCTGGTCGGTCGTTTGGCTCGGCCCGGCTATAGACCTCTGGCCAGGACTTATTCCGTCTTCATGCGGCGCGGGCCCCGGCGGCGGTGGGCGGGAGGTCACCTGGTCGCGACGCCGCCCAGGGGCCGTCGCGTAGACAGCGGGACGCCCCGTTGCGCAGCCGTTTGCCGAACGCGGCCAGCCGGGCGGAGAGCGCGACGCGGTTGCGCGCCGACCCTTAGGCTGCTGCGCCCCAGCCGAATACGCGTGACGTCAGCAACACGATGCCGAGCGAGACGGTGGCGACGACGGTGAGCCCGATGACCGCGACCACGAGCGGACGCCAACCGGTGCGCGCGATCTGACGCATATCGGTGTTGAGCCCCACGCCGGCAAAGGTCAGCAGAAACGCCCATTTCGACACGTTGGCGAGGTTGGCGGTTTGGCCCTTGGTCAGCCAGCCCGCGGTGGCGATCGCCGACACCACCAGGAAACCGAGCACGAATTTCGGGAACTTGTTCCAGATGAACGCGGCCTTGGCCGTGGCGCCCCGCGCGATTTCGTCGGCTTGCCCCCGAGCCGCCCAAAACAGCGCGAAGCCCAGCACCACGAACCCGATCAGCGCGTTGCGGGTCGACTTCACCAGCACCGCGATCTTGCCGGCATGGTCGGAGTAAAGGTATCCGGTGGCGGTGGTTTCGGCGGTGTTGTCCACGGAAAGCCCTGCCCACAAACCGAATTCGTGGTCGCTCAGACCGATCGCATGTCCTAGGGGCGGCAACACGAACAGTGACACCGCTCCCAGTGCCAGGATCGCGGCGATCGCGTAGCTGACGTCGGAGTTGCGGGCCCGGATCGCGCCCTTGGCCGCCACGATTGCCGACACCCCGCAGATGGACGTGCCGATGGCCAACAGCGAGCCCAGCTTGCCCGATAACCCGAACGCGCGGGCCACCACGATGATGATCGTTCCGGCGATGGTCATGTCCACCAGGATCTGCACCAGGCTGATTCCGCCGAGTTTGGCGATGTCGCCCAGCACGAATCGCGAGCCGAGCGCCACGATCCCGGCCTTGAGCCAGAATTCGTAGGTCAGCACACCGGGACGAAAGATCCGGTGCAGGCCAATGGTGTTGGTGATGAGCAGCCCAATCACGATCGCCCACAACACGTATTCGATGTCGGGCACGGTCCAGTGCTCGTGCTTGGCCAGGGCGTTCCACCAGATCTGGGCGTACTTGCCCAACACCCCGACGCCGATCAGGAGCAGGACGCCGGGTACATAGTCGAGCGGACGGGTGCTGGTGAACGTGGCTTCGGCCGACGTCTCGTCGGGCCGCATTTGGACGGTGCTCACGGCGGTCACCAGGGAATCTTCGGGAGCACGTCGGCCACGGCCAACGCGACGATCACGCCCGCCACCGCGGTCGCCCACCAGTCCACCGACACCGAACCGAGCCGGGCGGCCCAGTCCGGGCCCGGCCGGGCGTCGGGGTCGTCGATTGGCACGTCTTCACCCACGATGATCTCTCCTCAGCGCCGATGGCGGCGTCCGTCGGCGGCACCCGTTGAGTGTGGTGTCCGCCGCCGCTGAATCCAAGTGATTGGCTCGGGCTGAATTTAGCTATGCCGCTCGATCAGGTTGGCAGGCCGAGCTTCTCGGCGTCGGCACGGTAGCGGTCCACCCATTCGTCGGAGCGTTGGTCGGCCTGGCGCTCCAACACCGGATCGGGCGCCAGCTGTGGGTCCAGCCCCAGAGCCTCGAGAATGGATCCCACCACCTGGGTCAGGTTGCGCCACAACACCGGATACGAAATGTCCATGGGCTTGATGTCTTCTTCGGCGAACCAGTTTCGCCAGCCCTCTTCTTGCGCGCGCAGCATGCTGACCACGTGGGCGATCGCCCCGGCGTGATAGGTGGCGCGCGCGTCGCGCACCGGGTCGGGCCTGCCTCGCCAGACCCGCGTCTGCACGGCTCGCCAGAACGACACCGCCTGTGAGATCACATCGGGCCGGTAGACGTGGATCAGCAGCGGCTGCTCGCCCACCACATCGGTGATCGCCGCCAACAGGCCCTCGCCGCTTCGATCCGGCAGGTTCTTGGCACGGGCCAGCAGCAGCGGCGTCTGATTCCACATCAGCTTGCCGCCCCACACCCCGTTCGGTGTGCGTCCGACCGTACGAATGTAGGCACGCCAGATCTCGGGGGGTGCCAGGTCCGGCGTCCCGACGTCCAGCGGATCGAGCAGGCTCAGGATCGACTCGTCCTCGACGCCCGCGAACCACTCCCGCGGCTGCGGGGACTGGCTGGTGGAGGGGAGGTATTGAAAAAACTCCTGTGGCTCGCCGGCCACGCCGGTGGCGCGCAGCGACTCGACGAGCAGTGTGCTGCCGCTGCGCTGCGACGCCAACACCAGATATGACGACGGCCTACTTGTCACCGGCAGAGTGTATCCAGAACCTTCAATCCTTAGCCGGGGTAGCGCGATTACGGTCAGGCTGACGCAAACCCTTGTATCGAAACGGACTTACCCGAACTGTGGCGTTCGGCGACGACAGCCGAACGGGACGGTGGCCGTGGATGCTCATCTGGTTTCGGAGCGGACGGAACGCCGCGCACGCGGTGAATGCCGTGGATCCTGGAAAAGTGCTGCGCCACTGATTATTTCGGCCGGATGCCCGGAATCTCCCGAAGGGCTGTCCCACCGCCTGCGTGCCCCACCGATCGTGCGCAGGTCCGACCGCCGGCCGCTGCTGGCCGGCCGCCGCATCGGGCCCGGTGCGAACCATCACGCAGGCTAACGGCCTGCCGATCTCCGTGGGCGATAGCAATATCGACCGAGGCTCGGGGCGCGTTACCCAGATTTCCTCGTGTTGATTGCAAACCTGACGCCGAGCGTCGGTTTGCTTGTACATTGCCTCATCTAGTGCGCTCGAACAGAAGCGGCGCAGGTAAACAGTGCCGTTGCGCTTTTAGGGCCGGCGAATTACGAACGCATAAGCGCTGTTACGAAAATGGGGGTCGGGTTGAGCCAACGACCGCCATTGGGTTGGGTAAGCGGCGTGAACGCGGCGACCCTCGCGAAGCCCATGAATGCGCTGGGCCAATTCTTTCTGCTCAGCGCCGAGGCATTGGTGGCGGCGGTGCGCGGGCCCTGGGCGTGGCGTGAAGTCCTCGAGCAGATTTGGTTCGTCGCCCGCGTTTCCATCTTTCCGACCATCATGTTGTCCATTCCGTACACGGTGCTCATCGTGTTCGTCCTCAACATCCTGCTCGTGGAAATCGGTGCGGGCGATCTCTCGGGTGCCGGTGCGGGGCTGGCCTCGGTGACCCAGGTCGGACCCGTCGTCACGGCGATGGTCGTCTCGGGTGCCGGGTCGACGGCCATGTGCGCGGACCTGGGTGCGCGCACCATCCGTGAGGAAATCGACGCGATGAAGGTGATCGGCGTCAATCCGGTTCAGGCGCTGGTGGTTCCGCGCATCATCGCCGCGACGTTCGTCGCGGTCCTGCTGTACTCGGTGGTGGCGGTGACCGGGTTGACCGGCAGCTACATCTTCGTGGTCTTCGTCCAGCACGTCACGCCCGGGGCGTTCATCGCCGGAATGACGTTGGTCACCGGGCTGCCGCAGGTGGTGATCTCGCTGATCAAGGCGACCCTGTTCGGACTGTCGGCCGGACTGATCGCCTGCTACAAGGGCTTGTCGGTGGGCGGTGGCCCGACCGGCGTCGGCAACGCGGTGAATGAGACCGTGGTGTTCTCGTTCATGGCGCTGTTCTTCATCAACA
Source organism: Actinomycetota bacterium (assembly GCA_036338755.1). Lineage (GTDB taxonomy): Bacteria > Actinomycetota > Actinomycetes > Mycobacteriales > Mycobacteriaceae > Mycobacterium. Next base: position 138,306 of record JAYZBN010000010.1, read on the forward strand.
TCTTGACCACCGCGCTCGGGGTGAAGGTGACGGCCAAATGACCGATGCCGCGCGCGAACCGTCATGGTTCGTCACCCTTGGCCCCCGGCTGACGGATTCCACCCGCAAGCTGGGCGAGCAGACCCTGTTCTACGGGCAATCGCTGACCGCCACCGTCGATGCGATACGGCGTTACCCGGGAGAACTGCTGCGGCTGATCGCCGAGATGGGCATGGGCACAGGCGCATTGGCCGTCATCGGGGGCACGGTCGGCATCATCGGCTTCCTCACGCTGACCACCGGCGCCCTCGTCGCGGTGCAGGGTTACGACACGCTGTCCAACATCGGCGTCGAAGCGCTGACCGGGTTTCTCTCGGCGTTTTTGAACGTCCGGATGATCGCGCCCTGCACCGCCGGTTTGGCGCTGGCCGCCACGATCGGCGCGGGAGCGACGGCGCAACTTGGCGCGATGCGCATCAACGAGGAGATCGACGCGCTGGAAGTCATGGGGATCCGCGCGGTCACCTACCTGGCGTCCACCCGGATCATCGCCGGCATCCTGGTCGTCATTCCGCTCTACGCCGTCGCGGTCCTGATGTCGTTCGTCGCGGCGAAGTTCCTCACCATCTACGTCTACGGGCAGTCGCGGGGCGTGTACGAGCATTACTTCGCAACCTTTTTGCGCCCCACCGACCTGTTCTGGTCGTTCTTGGCGGCGCTGACCATGGCGGCCGGCGTGATGGTGGTGCACACCTATTACGGCTTTACCGCGACAGGTGGCCCGGCGGGCGTCGGCGAAGCGGTTGGGCGGTCGGTGCGGTCGTCGATGATCGTCACGGCGTTCGTGTGCCTGATGATCTCGCTGTCCGTCTACGGGCAGTCCGGCAACTTCAATCTGTCGGGATGACCGGATGAGCAATCACACGGCCGGCGGGTCAGCGCAGCGAAACCGGACCCGCAGCAACAAGATCGACCCGATCTGGTGGGCTCCCACGCTGTTCATCCTGATCGGCGGCCTGATCGCGCTGACCGCTGCCTCGTTCTCGGGCAAACTTCAAACTTTCGTTCCGCTCACGCTGGTGTCGGACCGTGCCGGGCTGGTGATGGAGGACGGAGCCAAGGTCAAGCTGCGTGGTGTCCAGGTCGGCCAGGTCGCGTCGATCGGCACCGACGTGAAAACGGCTCGGCTGCAGCTGAAGATACAACCGGACGCCTTCAAGTATCTGCCGAGCAACCTTGAGGCCGAGATCAAGTCGACGACGGCGTTCGGCTCGAAATACGTCGATCTGATCGTTCCCGAACGCCCGAGCGCCACATCGTTGAAGCCCGGCGCGATGCTGCGTTCGCGCAACGTCACCGTGGAAGTCAACACGGTGTTCGAGAACCTGCAGTCGGTGGTCCAGGCGCTCGACCCGGCGAAGCTGAACTCGATCTTGTCGGCGTTCGCGCAATCGGTGCGCGGCAAGGGCGATCGGATCGGACAGGCGATCACCGACGCGAATAACCTACTTCTCACGGTCAATCCGCGGATGGACACCGTCGGCAAGGACTGGCGGCTGTTCGGCAAGACCACCGCCGTATATTCCGATGCGGCACAGAACATTTTGTCCATTCTGGATTCCGCGACGACGACCAGCACCACGATTACCGACGACCAGCGCTCGCTGGACTCGCTGCTTTTGTCGGCGATCGGCTTCAGTCAGACCGGGATCAACGTGATCGGCCGCAACGAACCGAACATCGTGCGGTCCATGAACCTGCTCGACCCGACCATGGCGCTGTTGGCGAAATACTCCCCGACCTACACGTGCCTTTTCCAGGGTGCGCAATGGTATGTCGACCACGGCGGCCGAGACGCGCTGGGCGGCAACGGCTATTCCGTGATCCTGGACGCCGCCTTGCTTTTCGGCGACGATCCATATCGCTTCCCGAAGCACCTGCCGAAGGTCAACGCGACCGGCGGCCCGGGCGGCAAGCCGAGCTGCGGTTCGTTGCCCGACCCCAGCGCCAACTTCCCGGTGCGCGCGCTGGTCACCGACACCGGCTGGGGGGCGGCCCCGAACGAGATCCGCACCAACGTGGCCGCGGGTAATCCGTGGTGGGCCAACTGGTTCCCGACCACAAAGAACCCGCCGGAAGCGCCGCGCTACTTCTGGCGCGGGGGGCAGCCGCCGCCATGAGAAGGAAGCTTTCCAGCATCATCCTGCGGGTCGGGATCTTCACCGCGGTCTGCCTGCTGTTCACCTTCGCGTTGATCGCGGTGTTCGGTCAATTGCGGTTCGAGGACCGCACCGGCTACCGCGCGATCTTCACCAACATCTCCGGCCTGAAGTCCGGCAACTTCGTGCGCATCGCCGGGGTGGAAGTCGGCAAGGTCGGAAATCTCGATCTGCATCGGGACGGCACCGTCACCGTCGATTTCGCGGTGGGCAAGGGCGTGCGCCTCAGCGAGGGCACCAAGGCCGTCGTGCGCTATGAGAACCTGATCGGTGATCGCTACCTCGCGCTCGAGGAGACCCCGGGGTCGCCGCGCCGGCTGCCGCCTGGGGCGACCATCCCGCTGGCACGGACCTCGCCCGCACTCGACCTCGACGCACTGATCGGTGGTTTCCGCCCGTTGTTCCGCGCGCTGGACCCCGATCAGGTCAACGCCCTGTCCGGCCAACTGCTGCGGATCTTCCAGGGGCAGGGCGGAACCCTGGCGTCGGTGCTGTCGCAAACCTCCATATTGACCTCGACCCTGGCCGGGCGCAGCGAGCTGATCGGCCAGCTGATCACCAACCTGAACACCGTGCTGCACACCTTTGCCACGCGCGACCACGAGTTCTCGGATGGGGTGGACAAGCTCGCCCAGCTGGTGGACGGTCTGGCGCAGCGCAGGAACGACATCTCCACCGGCCTCGCCTACATCAATGCGGCGGCCGGCTCGATCACCGATCTGCTCGCCCAGTCCCGCCAGCCGATCAAAGATGTTGTACACCAGACGGATCGGGTGTCAGGGCAGGTGCTCTCCGACAAAGAGTACGTCGACAAACTTCTCACGGATCTCCCGGACATCTACCAAGTGCTCGCCCGGCAGGGCCTGAACGGAGACTATTTCGGCTTCTACTTCTGCGAGGTTTTGCTCAAGCTGAACGGCAAGGGGGGCAACCCGATCTTCGTCAAGCTGTTGGGCCAGCCCAGCGGGCGGTGCACGCCGCAATGATCAGACGACCCAAGGTGAAATCGGCCGACCGGCAAAGCCCCTTCGTGCTGGGCGTGATGGGAACCGTCATCCTGGCCTGCGTGACCGTCGTCGCCTTCCAGTACAACAAGCTGCCGTTCATCAAGAACACCGACGACTACGCGGCATACTTCTCCGAGGCCGGCGGCATCAAACCGGGTAACACCGTTCGGGTTTCGGGCATGGGCGTGGGCCGTGTCTCCGACCTTCGCCTGGAGGGCACCAAGGTCAGGGTGGGCTTCACCGTGCACAAGGGTGTCGAACTGGGCGACCGTACCGAGGCGGCGATCAAAACCGAAACGATCCTGGGCGCCAAGATGCTCGAGCTGACTCCGCGTGGCAACGGGCAGTTGTCGGGCACCATTCCCCTGGAGCGCACCACCTCGCCGTATGAACTGCCCGACGCGCTGGGCGATTTGACCACCACCATCAGCGGCCTGGACACCGCCCAACTGTCCACGGCCCTCACCACGTTGGCCAACACACTCAGAGCGACGCCGTCCAGCGTACGGCCCGCGTTGGAGGGTGTCGCCCGGTTCTCCGACACCCTCAACGGTCGTGACGCGCAGCTGCGCAGCCTCCTGGGCAATGCCAACAAGGTGTCGACGGTGCTGGGCAAGCGCAGCCAGCAGATCGCCGGACTGGTCGCGAACTCCAACGCTTTGTTGGCCGCGCTACTCGACGAGCGAGATTCGCTGGACGCTTTGATGAACAACCTGACGGCGGTTTCGCACCAGATCTCCGGTTTGGTCAACGACAACCGGAGCCAGCTCAAGCCCGCGCTCGACAAACTCAACGGTGTGCTAGAGGTCCTCGACAACCGCAAGGAAGACATTCAGAAGACGCTGCCCAAGTTCAAGCGCTATGCGATGTCCTTCGGCGAATGCCTGGGATCTGGACCCTTTTTCAAGGCCTACGTGGCCAACCTGGTCCCCGGCCAGATCGGTGGTCCGATCCTTGATGCCGACATGTACGACCGGTTCTTGGACCCCAACCAGAAGCTGCCGTCGGAGGCGGTCGACCCGCCCACCGGCACCCCGCCCGTGCCGCCGGAGAACGCGCCGGTGCCGCTGTGGTCTCAGCCACCGTCACCCCCGCCGTCCACGCCGCCCATCCGTACCATTCCGCCGCCTTCGCCGCACGATTTCGATGCGCCATGAACATCAGTCGAGGCACCCTGCGCAAGGCAACCGCCGCCAGCCTGATCCTGACGCTGGCCGCGGCGTCGTTCCTGGTCGGTAGCAGGCTGTGGAGCGGCGTCGAAAAGAACACGTACTCTGCGTATTTCGCGGAGGCCAATGGTTTGTTCGTCGGCGACGAGATCCGCATCCTCGGGGTAGCCGTCGGCGTGGTCGACAAGATCGAGCCGCAGCCCGCCAGCTCCAAGGTGACGTTCTCGGTCGACAAGCAGTATTCGATTCCGGCCGACGCCCGCGCCGCCATTTTGTCACCTTCGCTGGTGACCTCGCGGGCGATTCAGCTCGTGCCGGCCTACTCCGGTGGCCCCAAGTTGACCGCCGGATCCTCGATTCCGTTGAGCCGCACCGCGGTTCCGGTGGAATGGGATGACTTCCGCAAGCAGCTGGAGAAGCTGACCGACGCCTTGCAGCCCGCCACTCCGGGCGGCGTCAACTCCGTCGGCGAGTTCATCGACTCGGCGGCCGACAATGTGCGCGGCCAGGGAGACACCGCTCGCGATACCGTGCTCAAGCTGTCCGAGGCGATCTCGGCGCTCGGCGATCACGCCGACGACATTTTCAGCACCGTCCGCAATCTGCAGCTGCTGGTGTCCGCACTCTATTCGAGCAGCGATCTGCTGGCCTCGTTCAACCAGAACCTGGCGAGCGTGACGACGCTGCTGTCGAACACGCCCAACGAAGTCGGCAACGCGCTGAAGTCTCTGGATGGGGCGCTCACGGATGTGCGTGACTTCCTGGCCGAGAACCGTGAAGCGGCGGGTGTCACGTTCGATCGGTTGGGTTCCATCACCACGGCACTCAACGACAGCCGTGGCGATATCAAACAGATCCTGCACATCGCCCCGACGGTGTTCCAGAACTTCCTCAACATCTACCAGCCGGCGCAGAGCGCGATGACCGGCATCCTGGCCCTGAACAACTTCGCCGATATCCCGCAGTTCATCTGCAGCTCGATCGAGGCGGCGTCGCGGGCGCGCCTGGCGCGGGTGTCGAAACTGTGCTTGCAATACCTCAACCCGATCATCAAAAACCGCATCTACAACTACATCCCGGCGGGCATCAACCCGTTTGTCGGAACGCAGGCCCGGCCCAGTGAGATCACCTACAGCGAGGACTGGCTGCGGCCCGGATACACGCCCCCGCCCGGCGCGCCCGCGCCGCCCGATGGTTCCCCGGCGCCACCGCCGGACCAGCCGCCTCCCGACCAGCCGCCTCCCGACCAGCCGCAACCCGTCGAGGCGCCGCCCGCGAATACGACGTCCAACTCGATCCAGGTGCTGCAAAATCTGATGCTTCCGACGGGGCCATCATGAGGCGCGCGATAGCCGTTGTCCTCGGATTGGTATGCGTCGCAGCCTTATCGGGATGCGGCTGGCGCGGCCTGAACTCGTTCAGGCTGCCCGGCACCGCGGGCGGGGGACCGGGCTCGTACACGATTCAGGCGCAGATGCCCGATGTGGTCACCATCCAGGAGAACACCCGGGTTCGGGTGGACGACGTCAACGTCGGCAATGTCACCAAGATCGAGCTGCAAGACTGGCACGCGCTGGTGACCATGCGGATCGATGGCGATGTGCGCCTGCCGGCCAATTCGACCGCCAAGCTCGGCCAGACCAGCCTGCTGGGTTCGATGCACATCGAGCTGGCGCCGCCCCAGGGCGAGCGGCCGGTCGGCCAACTCAAAGCGGGGTCGGTCATCCCGTTGTCGCGCGCGAGTCTGTATCCCACCACCGAGCAGACGCTGGCGTCGGTGTCGATCCTGCTCAACGGCGGGGGAATCGGCCAGCTGCAAGAGATCACTCAGGCGGTGGCCAAGGCGTTCGCCGGCCGGGAGAACGACATGCGCAGCCTGCTGAGCCAGATCGACGAGTTCGTCGCCCGCACCAACGATCAGACCGACGACATCATCGCCGCCGCCGAGAACCTCAACGCCCTGGCGAGCCAGGTCGCCGCCAACGACACCCTCGTCGATAAAGCGCTGACGTCCGTGCCCAAAGCGCTGGACGTGTTGGCCAAGGAGCGCGCGAAGATCGCCGACACCATCGATCAGGTCGGCAAGTTCAGCGCGATCGCCGCCGACACCATTCATCAGAGCAGGGAATCCTTGGTGAACAATCTGCGCAACATCGCACCCGTGCTGCGGTCGCTCGCCGACGCCGGGCCGTCCCTGACCAAGGGCCTGGATGGGCTGGCGACCTATCCGTGGCCGGCATCCACCGTGCGGAACTGGTTCCGCGGCGACTACGCCAACCTCACGCTGGTCGTCGATCTGACATTGAGCCGCATCGATCAGGGTCTGTTCACCGGCTCGCGATGGGAAGGCAACCTCACTCAACTCGAACTGCAGTGGGGACGCACGATCGGCATGCAGCCGAGCCCGGTCACCGGCGGCAACCCGCTCACCTATCCGTACCATTTCGGGGGATACTGAATGCTTCGGTTGAACCGCCGGACGTGGATCCAGTTGTCAATCCTGACGCTGGTGACCGTTGTGTCTTGTGGCGCAATGGCATTCAACTTCATGAAGCTGCCGGCCACGTTGTTCGGAGTCGGCGAGTACAAGGTCACGGTTGACCTGCCGCAATCGGGCGGGCTCTACGAGACTTCGGTGGTCACCTACCGCGGTACCGATGTGGGACAGGTGAAGTCGGTCGGCGTCACCGCCACCGGGGTGCGCGCGGTGCTGGCTTTGAGGTCCGGAGTGAAGGTGCCCGCCGAGGTGCAGGCGTCGGTGCACAGCCGCTCGGCCATCGGTGAGCAGTACATCGAGCTGACGCCGCAGCCCGGCAAGGACGGCCAACCTTCCCGCACGCTTCGTGACGGCGACGTCATCACCGCCGGGCATGTCGACGTTCCCGTCGACATCGGGCGCCTGCTCGACATGACCAACCGCGCGTTGCAAGCGATTCCGCGGGACAACTTGCGCACCGTGATCGACGAGACCAACCGGGCGGTCGGCGGCCTCGGGCCGGAACTGTCCCGCATCGTCGACGGGTCGACCGCGTTGGCCGTCGCGGGCGGCCGCACCATTGACCCGCTTGCCGCCCTGATCGACCAGTCGCCGCCCGTGCTCAACTCTCAGGTGCAGACGTCGGATGCGATCGCCGCGTGGGCCGGTCACACCGCGGCCATCATGGCGCAGTTCAAGGCGCAGGACGCCGCGGTGCGAGACCTGTTGACACAGGGCACTTCCGGCGTCGAGGAAGGCCGCGCGATGCTGGATCGGGTGGCGCCGGCGTTACCGGTGTTGTTCGCCAATCTGGTGAGCCTCGGCGATATCGCCGTGGTCTACCGCCACGACATCGAACAACTCCTGGTGCTGCTGCCGCAGGGCATCGCGGCCATGGCGGCGATCATCGTGCCCAGCTCGAACACCAAACAGGAATACCGGGGCGCCCAGCTGGACTTCAACCTCAACCTCAACCTGCCGCCGCCCTGCACGACGGGATACCTGCCGCCGGCACAGCGGCGCTCACCGGCCAGCGTCGATGCGCCGGACCGGCCGGCAGCGGACCTGTTTTGCCGGGTGCCGCAGGACTCGGAATTCAATGTCCGTGGCGTGCGCAACATTCCATGTGAGAGCAAGCCGTGGAAACGCGCGCCCACCGTCGAACTGTGCGAAAGCGATGAGGAGTACGTGCCGCTCAACGACGGCTACAACTGGAAAGGCGACCCCAATGCCACCACCAGCGGTCAAGGCGTCCCGCTATATCCGCCCGGCGAGGACCCGCGGCTACCACCGCCGCGGGGCACCGCGCCGCCGCCCGCGCCCGTAGCGGTGGCGACCTACGACCCCGCCACCGGTGAATACATCGGCCCGGACGGCCGCCGCTACACCGAGTCGGACCTGGCGCACCCGCGTGCCAAGAGCTGGCAATCACTTCTTGTCCCGCAACCCTAAGTTTGAAGGAGCACCATGGCGGACAAACCCGACATCCCGAATGAAAGCAACGACGAGTCAACGGAACTCGACGGCGCCGAGGACATCGACGCGGCCGAAACCGAGAAGGCCGAGAAGCTGCACAGCGGTGACGATCATGCGAGACCACGCGCGGGCCGGCTCGCGCGGTGGCGCGAGTCCGTCCAAGCGCGGCGGCTTTCGCGCACCGGATCGGCCCTGGTGGCCGGCGGCCTCATTGTGGCGACGCTGGCCGGCGTGAGCGGTTGGCTCGGCTACCGCGCCTATCAGAGGCACGAGGCCCAGGCGCGGCAGAACTTGTACGTCGCCACCGCCCGTCAGGGCGCGGTGAACCTCACCACGATCAACTACACCCAGGTCGACGCCGACGTGCAGCGGATCCTCGACCTGGCGACCGGTGCGTTCCGGGACGACTTCGAGCAGCGGGCCAAGCCGTTCGAAGAGGTCGTCAAGGCGGCGCAATCGAAATCAGAAGGGACGGTTACCGATGCCGGACTGGAATCCCAACGCGGCGACTCCGCCCAGGTCCTGGTGGCGGTCGCGGTGAAGTCGCGCACCGCCGGGGGCGAGGAGGCGCCGCGGGAATGGCGCATGCGCATCGAGGTCCGATCGGTCGGCGATGACGCCAAAGTCTCCAACGTGGTGTTCGTGCCATGACGACATTGAAGGACGACGTGAACGTCGACACAGCAGCCGAGGAACCGGACTCGGCAGCCGAAGTGGCGCAACAGGAATCGGATGCCACCGGGTCGTCCGCCGAGGTGCGGCCCGAGGCCAAGAGCGCAAAACGCCACATCGCGTGGTCACGGGTCTTCGCCTACGCGATATTGCCGGCGCTCGCATTGGCGTTGACGGTTGGCGCGGGGTACCTCAAGTGGTCGGTCGGGGCAGCCGACAATCTCGCACGGGCACGGACCGAATCGGTGCAGGCCGCCCGCGACGACACGGTCGCGTTGCTGACCTATCACGCCGATACGGTGGACAAGGACCTCGCCGCGGCGCGCGAACGGCTGACCGGTGAGTTCAAGGACGCCTACGGCGAGCTGTCCCGCCAGGTCGTCGTGCCCGGTGCAAAAGAGAAACACATCTCGTCGGTGGCCAAAGCCAATGCGGCAGCCTCTGTTTCGGTGACTGAGAACCACGCCGTGGCCCTGGTGTATGTCGACCAGACGGTGACCATCGGTGCGGGCGCTCCCACCGACACCCAGCCCGTCGTGCGGGTGACCCTGGACAAGGTCGGCGGCCGGTGGCTGGTGTCGCGTTTCGAGCCCACATAACCTGAAGGAACGGCCATGGAACCATCGATGCGCCGTCGCGTGGCCGCCGGCGTTGTTCTCCTCGGCGTGGCCGTTGTGGCGGCTCCGGTCGCGCAGGCCGACAACAAGCGGCTCAACAGCGCGGTCGTCTCCGCCGTCTACACCCTGCAGCACCAGGCCGGCTGCACGAACGACGTCATCAGGAACAACGCGCTTACCCTGGCCGCCGAATGGCACGCCGAAGACATGATGAACAACCGAAACATCAACGGTGACATCGGCTCCGACGGATCCACGCCGCAAGACCGCGCCACTGCGGCCGGCTTCCGCGGCAGGGCAGCCGAGACGGTGGCCGTCAACCCGGCGATCGCCATCAGCAGCCTCGAATTGGTCAACCAGTGGTACTACAACCCCGACGACATGGCGATCATCCGCGACTGCGCCAACACCGCCATCGGGGTGTGGTCGGACAACAGCATCGACCGCACCGTCGTGGTGGCGGTGTACGGGCAGCCGGATTTGCCCAAGCGTTGAGCGGCCTTTAGTGACTGCTCAATCGGGACAGAACCGTCTCGGCATCCAACGTTGCACCGCGGTTGTACGGCAATTTGGAGAGCACCGCCGCCATCGCGCAGGTGTTGGATAGCGCGGCGTAGGTCAAGCCCGCTCCGATCCCGGCTGCCAGCCATTTGAGTCGCGGGACGACGACGCTTCCAACGACGGACGACAGAACGACCGATCCCGCGATAAGGCGTACCTGACGCTCGAGGTCCCACCGCTGGACGCCGCGATCAACCGAAAAGCCATGCCCCTCCCAGTCGATGATTCCGTCCTCCAGCACGCGGCCACGGGTCAAACCCGCGTTCCGCAAGACCGTTTGGGCCTTGGCGGAGCGTTGTCCCGAACGGCATACCAGGACGGCCTCCCGATCGTCCAGAAGCTGGGCGATTTCCCGGGAGTGTGCGTTCAGCATGTCAAGGGGCACGTTGTAGGACCCGGGTATGTGTGACGTCTCGAACTCCGCGGGCGTCCGAACGTCGACGATGCGCAGAGCGGTAGACGATTCGAGCCGCTGGAGCAGCTCGGCCGACGTGATGGCGTCGGCGGTCGGTGCACTCATGGTGTTTCCTCCCGTCGTGGGCGCTATTGCACCCGTGATCGCGGTGATGGCAGGCCTTTTCGATCAAACATCCCGGGTGATGTTCAGCTTTTCGGCGTGGTCGTAGTCGTCGTCGATGAGCACGACGCGGCGTCGATGCCGGTCGAGCAGAGCCGCCGCGATCGACGCCCGGTATCCGCTGGCGCAGTGGATCCAAAGCTCGCGGTCTTCGGGGAGTTCGTCGAGGCGCTCCGGCAGCTCGTGCAGCGCGATGTTGACCGCATCGCGCACGTGGCCGCCATCGAATTCGCGGGACTGACGGACATCGACGACGGTGACCGCGCCCGTGTCGAGGGCGTCGGCGAGGTCGTCGAAGGACGCCACGCGATAGCTGCTCAGCGTCGCGCCATCGGCCAGCGCGCGTATGTCGCCAGTGGCGCTGCCGGTGAGGCGGTCGACGCCGATGCGGGCGAGCTCGCGCTGAGCGTCGGCGACTTGCTCGGTGTCCTCACCGATTAATGTCAGCGGCGCGCCCCAGCTGTACAGCCACCCGAGGTAGTTCACGAAAGACCCCGACAGCTCGAATCCGTAACTGCCGCGCAGGTGCCCCGCTGCGAACGCCGTTCGGTTCCGAAGGTCGACCACCCATTCGCCGGCGTCGATCCGGTGCCGAAGCTCCTGCGCGTCCACCGGTTTGGGCGGAGAGAGGTCCGCCGCTTCCGGGCCGGCCCTGTTGATGACGCCCATGTGCGCGTAGTAGGCGGGAAACGCAGCAAGCCCGGCCAGAAGCTCGTCGACGTACTCCTGTTCGTCCTTCGTCAGCGCCGGATTGCTGAGGCGTTGTTCGCCGATGGTGGAGGCGTCACCGTCGGGCGGCGTCGCCGAACAGAAACTTCCGAATCCGTGGGTGGGGTAGATCGCGGTCTCCGAAGGCAGCTCATCGGCGAGGCGCCGGACCGAATGGTATTGCCGCCGGGCCAATTCCTCGGTGTGGTCGTCGCCGACCAGGTCCGTTCTGCCAGTGCTACCGAACAACAGCGACCCGCCCGTGAAGACGCCGACGGTGTCCCCGGAATCCCCGCGCAGCACATAGCTGACGTGATGGTGGGTATGTCCGGGGGTGAACAACGCCTCCAGATGTATTCCGCCGGTGTCGATCCGGTCGCCATCCTCAACCGCGTGGCGGTCAAAGTGGACGTCTTCCCCTGCGGGGACGACGTATTGGGCGCCGGTCGCTTTGGCCAGTGCCAGGCCGCCGGTCACGTAGTCGCTGTGGATGTGGGTTTCCAGCACGTGGGTGATGCGCAGGTCTTCAGTCAGCTCGAGCACCCGATCGATGTCTCGTTGCGGATCCACCGCGACGGCAACCTCGCCGTCGCTGATGAGATAGCTGCGGTCGCCCAAACCCGACGTTTCGATGATCGCCACGTTCACCATGGTTTTCAAAACCCTTGCTGGGCACGCGTGGGCGTGGCGCAGGCTTGCGCGGCTCTTCGGCTCGTGACAATGGGCATGTTTTCTAGTACCCGGAACGCGGATTAGCGGCCATCTGTCGAGCCGGTGACGACCGGGCCGAACCTCATGCGAACCGCGCCACCGCGCGGGTCGGCGCAGCTTGGCGCCGGTAAGAGCTACGGCGTCGAAGCGTCGAGGAATTTCAACCTCGGTGATTTTTTGCGCCGACCGTGTCGCGCGGCAACGTCGCGCGGCGATCCGAGAACCAGGCTATCCGCTCGTGAGCGATTCGTCCTGGGCAGTCTCGCAGACGCACACGTGGGCGCCTTGTCGCCACGGTCCGAATTGCGTACCGCGCCTGCGCAGCAGGTGCTGCTTGTAGACCTTGTCGCGCTGATCCTGCGAGAACGCGAAATCCAGATTGACGGGCAGGCCCGCCCAGTCGCACTGGTCACCGACCGGTTCGTCGGCCGTGCCGGCGTAGCGCACTCGGCATTGCAGCGGGCAGCCGTTCTTGAAGACCCGATCGGGTCCATCACACTCCCGAGCCACGATGACGTCACTCCTTCGGCGCGCAACCTTATGAGTGCATCGTGCGGCGCAGAAGTTTCGGTGGTAGGTGTGCGATGTTTCCGCTGTGTTACGGGTGCCCAGCAGATCGGCGTTAATAGACGTCGCGGTGGTAGCGCTTGTCGGCGCTCAACGATCGGACGTAATCCTTGGCCGCATCCGGCTCGAGCTTGCCGAACTCGGCCGCGATCTCGCAGAGCGCCCGGTCGACGTCCTTGGCCATGGGATCCGCGGTGCCGCAGACGTACAGCTGGGCGCCGTCCTGCAACCAGTTCCACAGCTGCGCTCCACGCTTGCGCATCAGGTGCTGCACGTAGACCTTCTGCTGCTGGTCCCGCGAGAACGCCAGGTCCAGCTCGGTGAGGAACCCGTCCTCACGCATCTGCTCGAGTTCCTCGCGGTAGTAGAAGTCGGTCGCGGCGTGCTGCTCACCGAAGAACAGCCAGTTCGGTCCGGTGTGGCCGAGCGCGCGTCGTTCCTGCAGAAAACCGCGGAACGGCGCGATGCCGGTCCCGGGGCCGATCATGATCATCGGCGTGTCCGAGTCACTCGGCGGCCGGAAGTTGCTCGATTGCTGCAGATACACAGCCACTCGGTCACCGGGCGAGCGATCGGCCAGATAGGTCGAGCAGACCCCGCGGCGCGGCACGCCCTGGAAGTTGAAGCGCACGGGGGAGACCGTCAGGTGGACTTCCCCCGGACAGGCTTTCGGGCTGGACGAGATCGAGTACAGCCGCGGCTGCAAGCGTTTGAGGACGCGCAGCCACTCGTGGGCCGATGCGGAAACCGGCAGCTTCGACAGCAGGTCGATGGACTGGCGACCCCACGTCCAATCCGCCAGTGCCCGCTTGTTTTCCGGCTTCAGCATCTCCGCGAGGGTGGAGTCACCGGTGCGCTCCTGCACGAAGCGCACCAGGTCCCGGCTGATGTGGGCGATTTCGATGCGCTCGGTGAGCGCGGAGCGCAACGACATCAGACCGTGCTCGCCCACCTCGACCGGGGTCTGCCCGTTCAGCCCGGTGACCGACAGCCATTCGTCGACCAACTCGTCGCTGTTGCGCGGCCACACGCCGAGCGCGTCACCGGCCTCGTAGGTCACGGATTCTTCCGGCATGTCGAAAACCAAATGCCGCACATCTTTTGTCGATTGCGGCTGACTCAGCACGACGTTGCGCATCATGCCGGTGATCAGCGGATGCTTCTTCGTGTAGGTGCCGGTTGCGGGCGCACCCGGGCGTGATGGCGCCACCACCGCGGAAGCGCGGGGCGGCGCCGTCGCGGCTCCCTCTCCGCCCACCGACGTGGGCGTCTTGGTCAGGGCGTCGATGACGTCGCCCAGCCACTTCGCCGCGGTGTCGTCGTAGTCCGGTTCGCAGTCCACCCGATCGGCGATGCGGGCCGCGCCCAGCTCGGCGAGGCGCGCGTCCAGTTTGCGTCCGTGACCACAGAAATCGTCGTAGTTGGAGTCGCCCAGCGCGAGTACGGCATAGCGCATGCCATTGAGTCGTGGCGCGCTGTCCGAGGTCAGCGCCCGCCAGAGGCCGGCGCCGTTGTCGGGCGCTTCACCGTCGCCCGTGGTGCTGGTGACGAGCAACAACTCCCGCGTCGTCGCCAACTCGGCGGGCGGGAAATCGTCCATGCTGTGCAATGCGACCGGAAGTTCGGCGGCACCCAACCGCGCGGCGATCTCGGCGGCGAGCTCCTCTGCGTTCCCGGTCTGCGATGCCCACAACACCACGACGGGCGCGCGCTGGGCCGCGGGTCCGGCACCGGCAGGTGCGACGGGCGGTCGCCGGGTGGCCGGGGGCGTCGCCGCTCGGGCTTCCTGTGGAAGCGCCGCTGGCTCGAGCCCATCGATGCGCGAGAACAGCCCTGCCAGCAGGCCGTCTACCCAAAGCCGGGTGGTGGAATCGAACGGCGCGCTCAGCGGCAGGGTCGGGACACCGCCGGCGCGGCGACCCGCAGTTGAGCGAAGCCCGGACAGCATACCGGCGAGGTATGAGCGGCCGAGCTCGTTGAATTCGGGCTTGGGTTGTGTTGCCACACCGAGCAATTCGCCGAGGGCGTCGACTTGTGACACGCTGATTTCTCGTACCTCCGTGGGCGCGGGTCCTGGTGTGTCGCCGGGGGGCGGCGCCGCGATGTCCGAAACTGATTGTGCGACGCTGACTTTCGTCAGCGTAACGGCGCAAGCCTTGAACTCCGGCTGGCTCGAGATCGGATCGACCGCATCGTTGGTGACGGCGTTGATGGACAGATATTCGCCGAAGGCGTCGTTCCAGTGGAACGGCGCGAAGCAGTTGCCGGGGCGCACCCGGTCGCTGATGACGGCGGGCAGCACGGCGCGACCTCGGCGCGAAGCGATCTCGACCCGATCGCCCTCGGCGATCTGTAGGCGCGCGGCGTCGTCGGGGTGGATCTCCACGAACGGCCCGGGGTTGAGCTTGTTGAGTGTGGCCACCTTGCCGGTCTTGGTCAGGGTGTGCCATTGGTGCGGCAGGCGACCGGTGTTCAGCAGGAACGGGTAGTCGTTGTCGGGCATCTCGTCGGGCAGCAGGTGCGGGCGGGCGAAGAACACCGCACGACCCGTCGCCGTGGGGAAGGCCAGCCGCGGGACGCTGCCATCCTCGCGGACCAGCCGCGTCTGGCTGATGCCGTCGTTGAGATAGCGGATCGGGTTGCGGTCGGCCTCACCTTCGGGGGCGCATGGCCACTGCAGCGGGCCCTCACGCAGCCGCTCGTGGCTGACGCCGCGCAGGTCGTAACCGGTCTTCGGGTTCGAGAACCGTTTGATCTCTTCGAAGACTTCCGCAGCGGAGTCGTAGCTGAAGGCTTCCGAAAAGCCCATCTCGCAGGCGATCCGGGCGATGATCTGCCAGTCGGGCAAGGCGCCGCCGGGCGCCTGCACCGCCGGCTGGAACAGCGTCATGTTGCGCTCGCAATTGACCATGACGCCTTCGGACTCCGTCCACAGGGCCGCCGGCAACAACACGTCGGCGTATGCGTTGGTTTCGGTGTCGATAAACGCGTCCTGGGCGATCACCAATTCGGCGCGCTCCAGGCCGGCCAGCACCGTCTTCCGATTGGCAACCGAGGCAACGGGATTGGTGCAGACGATCCAGCACGCCTTGATCTGCCCGTCGGCCATCCGGGAGAACATGTCGATAGTGCCGCCGCCGACCTCGGTGCGCAGCGTTCCGCGGGGGATGCCCCACAGGTTTTCGACGAACTCGCGGTCCTCGTCGGATGCCACCGAACGCTGCCCGGGCAAACCCGCCCCCATGTAACCCATCTCGCGACCACCCATCGCGTTGGGTTGACCGGTGAGCGAGAAGGGACCGCTCCCCGGCTTGCAGATCGTGCCGGTGGCCAGGTGCAGGTTGCAGATGGCATTGGTGTTCCAGGTGCCGTGGGTGCTCTGGTTGAGGCCCATCGTCCAGCAGCTCATGAAGTTCTCGGCTTCGCCGATCAATTGAGCCGCTTTGCGGATGTCCGCTTCGGGTATCCCGGTCACCGCGCTCACCATGTCGGGGGTGTACTGCTCGAGGAAACTGGGCATCACCTCCCAGCCCTCGGTGAATTCGGCGATGAAGTCTGCGTCGGTGTGCCCGTTCTCGACGATCAGGTGCAGCAGTCCGTTGAGCAGCGCCAGATCGGATCCCGGCGCGATCTGCAGGAACAGATCTGCCTTATCGGCGGTCGCGGTGCGGCGCGGGTCGACGACGATCAGCTTTGCGCCCGCCTTGACTCGGTCCATCATGCGCAGGAACAGGATGGGGTGGCAGTCGGCCATGTTGGCGCCGATGACGAAAAAGACGTCGGCACGCTCGAAGTCCTGGTACGACCCGGGCGGTCCGTCCGCTCCCAATGAGAGCTTGTAACCGGAACCCGCGCTGGCCATGCACAGCCGCGAGTTCGACTCGATCTGGTTGGTGCCGATGAAGCCTTTGGTCAGCTTGTTCGCCAAGTACTGCGCCTCGATGGACATCTGGCCGGACACGTACATCGCGAAAGCGTCCGCGCCGTGTTCATCGACGATTGCGCGTAACCGCTTCGCGCACTGGGTGATTGCCTGGTCCATGTCGACGGGCTCGAATGGTTCGCCGCGGTCGGCCCGCGCCTGCGCCGAATCCATCCGGCCGGGCGCGCGCAGCATGTCCGCGGTGGTGGCGCCCTTCGTACACAAGCGGCCGAAGTTGGCCGGATGTTCTTTGTTCCCAACCGACTTCGCGACGTGATCGCGGCCCGTTTTCGGATCGGTTGTGATCTGCAACACCATGCCGCAGCCGACGCCGCAGTAAGCGCACATGGTGTTCACGGCGTTGTCAGGCGCCATGGACTCCCTAGCCACGCTTACGTCCCTCCGTCAGGTGCGTACGGGTTAGCTCCGTATCGGGTGAGTTCATTGTGGAGCAGGCATGTTTCGGCATCGCGCCCCGAAATTTCCCCCGGTTTACTTCTTCCTCTCAACGGCCGACGCGCCGATGTGAAATCGCCGGAGGAATTCGCGGTCAAGGGCCGTATCAGCGCAGGTCATCGTCGACCGCCCGGCCCGCTCGAGGTTACTCAGCACGGCCCTCGAAACGCTTCTCAGAACAGGGTTTTTGACCAAACCGATGGGACATTCACAGTCTTCGCTAAGCTCACCGCGTGCGTCAGCTGATTGTGATCTTCCTGGTTTTGCTGGCCTCCGGCTGCGGCTGGAAGCCGGCCGCGCCGCCGCAGGCCCGGCCCGACACGTGCAAGGACTCCGACGGGCCTACGGCCGACACGGTGCGCCGGGCCATCACCGCGGTTCCCATTGCCGTCCCTGGCACCATCTGGGTCGAGATGGGCAGGGGGCACACGCGAAACTGCCGGCTGTATTGGGTGCAGATCATCCCGACGATCGCCAGCGAATCAACTCCGCAACAGCTGATCTTCTTCGACCACGACACGCCGCTGGGCAGTCCGACCTCGAATCCAAAGCCGTATACCACCGTCCTGCCGCCCTCGGACGACACCGTCACCGTTCAATACCAGTGGCAGAAGGCAAATGACCAGCTGTGCTGTCCCACCGGCATCGGGACGGTCAAGTTCCGGATCGGCCCGGATGGCAAGTTGCAAACCCTCGGCAAGGTGCCGAACCAATAACGTCCGCGAGCCCTGGGCGGGCACGGCCTTGAGGAGATCGCCGAGTGGCCCGTCAGTTGGTGATGGCCTCGGCCAGGTTCTCCGGGTGCAGCATTTCGACGTAACGTAGCCGCTCCGGAACCCCGAACCCGTCGACAAGCGTCTCGGCGTGCGGGCGCAGCGCGCGGCACCGGTCGTTGATTCCCCGGGTGACGGCTTTGGCGCGCTCGGTGGACAGGTAGCGGTGCTCGATGTACCAGGCTTTGTCGTCCTCGATGACTGATAGTGCGTACAGGTCGCACAAGATGCCGAGCAGTTCGCGGGCCTGCTCGTCGGGGCACGCCTCGATCCCGGCGACGAACGCTTCCAGGATGACGCGATCGATGTGCGCGCTGGCCGCGTGCAACACGTGATCCTGCACCGAGTTGAACGCGTCGAATGCCGGCATCTCTTTGGATTTGGCCTGTAGCCGCCGGGCCACCGACGCCAGCAGATACTCCTCGCGGTCCTCGAACATCTTGATCTGGGTGCCGCGGTTGAAGAGGCTGCCCTCTTCCTCGCTGTCTTGGCGGGAATCCACGATGGTCTGGATGATCGCTTCTGCCGCAGTACGTTTCACGACGCGTTCGCCAACGGTGTTGGCTGCGAAGCGAACCCATTCGACCGGGCTCATGCTCTTGATGTCGTCGGCGTAGGCCGTGAGCAATTCCTTGGCCACCAGTTGGGTCAGCACGTGGTTGTCGCCCTCGAACGTGGTGAAGACGTCGGTGTCACCCCGAAGCCCGATCAGCCTGTTCTCGGCCATGTAACCGGCGCCACCACATGCCTCGCGGGACTCCTGGATCGCGCGACTGGCATGCCAGGTGTTGGCCGCCTTCAGACCGGCGGCACGCGCTTCGAGTTCGCGCTGCTCGTCGGCGTCGGGCGCGTCAGCGCTCTGCACGTCATGACACTTGCCGACCAATTCGTTCTGCGCGAACTGCAACGCGTAAGACTTCGCGATCAACGGGAACAGCCGCCGCTGGTGCACCAAGTAGTCCATGATCAGCACTTCGGACTCGTCATCGGGTGAGCTGAACTGCCTGCGCTGCAACGCATACCGGGTGGCGATATCCAGCGCCACGCGTCCGGCGGCGCCGGCGCTGCCGCCCACCGTGATCCGGCCGCGGACCAGGGTGCCAAGCATGGTGAAGAACCGACGGTTCGGGTTGTCGATCGGCGAACTGTACGTGCCGTCTTCGGCGACGTCGCCGTATTTGTTCAGCAGGTTGACGCGCGGGACGCGGACCTGATCGAACACGATGCGGCCGTTGTCGACCCCGGGCAGCCCGCCCTTGTATTCGCAGTCCGACGTGGTGATCCCGGGCAGGTCGTTGCCGTCCTCGTCCCGGATCGGGACCAGGACGCAGTGCACACCGTGATTGACCGGCTTGCCATCCTCGGTTGTGATCAGCTGCGCGAAAACCGCTGCCATGGTTGCAGTTTCGGCGGCGCCGCCGATGTAGTCCTTGCGGGCCGACGGGGTGGGGGAGTCGATGACGAACTCTTGGGTCTCAGGGTCGTACGTCGCGGTGGTCTCGAGCGACTGCACGTCACTGCCGTGTCCGGTCTCCGTCATCGCGAAACAACCGCGCAACTCCAGGCTGATGATCTTGGGCACGTACATCTCGTGGTGGCGCTCCGTGCCCAGGTTCTCCACGGCCCCGCCGAACAGCCCCCACTGCACGCCGGCCTTCACCATCAGCGACAGGTCGGACATCGCCAGCATCTCGATCATCGTGATCGCGGCACCGACGTCGCCGGTGCCGCCGTGTTCTTTCTTGAAACTGTCGGCGGCCGCGCCGAAGGCCGCCATGATTCGCATCTGCTCCGCCACCTTGGTACGGGCGATCACCGTGTTCGGTGTGTAGTGCGGGCGGAACAGGTCCTCGGTGAGCGTGTCCCGCATCCGGTTTCTGACGTCGCGCCAACGCCCGTCCAAGGCATTGCGCAGATAGTCGGCAGTGGTAGTCGTTTCAGGCGCCATGATCCGACACTAATGGGCGGTTCGCGTCGCGGCGAACAACGGCGCCCGAACTCAGCGCCGCGGTTGAGGGGCTTCCCGGGGTCCGGGCGACGGGTTGCGGTTCTCGCCGAGCGGCGACCGCAGTCGGTAGAGCGTGAACCCGGCCGCGATGACGCCGAACAGGACAAGCATCCCCATGTCGAACACCCACCAGCCGCTGTAGTGGGTCCACGTCACGGCGTCGGCGGCCAGCGAGTCGACCCTGCGCAGATTCGCGGTGGAAGCCGTGGCCGCGAAACCCCATTGGGCCGGGACGAACCAGCTGATCTGCTGCAGGCCCCAGACACTCACCAGTTGCACCAGGCTCCCGTTGAACAGCGCAGATGCCAGGATCACCGGCACCACCAGGGGCAGAACCTCCCGCAGCGACTTCCCCAGCGACGACAGCGCGAGCCCGACGACGGCGGACACGATCGCGGTGACGGCCACGCTCACGTACAGCTCGACCGTGGCGTTGTGCAACAAGGCGGCGCTTGGCGCCGGCTGACCCTTGACCGCGATGACGATCGCCACCACGACGGCCGTCCAGAAGGCCGCGGCCAGGGCGTACACGATGATCTTGGCCGTCAGGTATGCCGGTGCGGTCAGTCCGACCTCTTGCTCGCGCCGAAAGATGCGGTGTTCACAGACCAGCGCCCTGATGGTCAGCGCCGTGCCGATGATGACCGCGGCGACGTTGAGGGCGGCCAGGATTTCGATGGCCTCGTGCGTGTTGGCGCTGCCCGGGTCGGGTCGCGTCAGGCCGGATTGGCCCGGAATCAGCAGCGCCAGCCCCGCCAACACGAACGGCAGGATCGCCAGGAACGCGAAGTAGCTGCGATCGCCGAGAAGCAGGCGGACCTCGCGCCGGGCCACCAACCGGATCTGCCGGTTCCTGGACGGCCCGGGCGGCGGCGGAGCGGGTGCCGCGACTTCCGGTGGGGTGGTCGGTGCCGCCGTCTGCTGCCTCGCACGGAAGGCGCGGTGGGCTGCGTCGGAATCGACGCCGACCTGCGAAACCACTCTCGTCCAGTCGGTGGTGCCCATCGCGGACTCGATCTGCAACGGCGTTCCCAGATAGGCCGCCTTGCCCGCCGCGGTCAGCACCAACACCTGGTCGCACGCGTTGACATCGGCGAGGGACGCGCGATTCGAGATCGCGACTACGATGGCGCATCCGATGTCGGCCTGGTGCCGCAGGATCGCCATGAGCTGACGTTGTTGGGCCGGATCCAGTCCGGCGGTCGGTTCGTCGACCACGAGCAGGCTAGGCCGGGTGACGAGCTCGACCGCCAGCGCGGCGCACCGACGCAGCTCGGGTGTGAGTTTTCCGATTCTGGTGTCGCGGTGCGACGCCAGCTCGAGTTCGTCGAGAACCTGGCTGACCACGCGGTCGCGTTGCTCGGGCAAGGTGTCGGGGGGCAGCCGAAGTTCGGCCGTATATTCCACGGTCTGCGCGACCGTGAGCTGCCTGTGCAGACGATCATCGCGCGGGACCACCCCGATGCGAGTCCGCATGGACTTCGGCTCTGTGTGGACGTCGTGTTCGTCCACGGTGACGCGCCCGGAGCTGGGTGCTCTGGTGCCGGCCAGCAGCGCGAGCAGCGCGGAATTCCGCGCGGCCGACGGCCCGATGACCGCCGTCATGGAACCGGGACGCGCCCTGAATGAGATGCCCGACAGGGTCTCGTGCCCGTCGATCGTCAACCCCAGCTGATAGGCCGTCATCCCGGTGGTTCGTGACGCGGTCTGCAGCGGCAGGCGATAGGTGGAGTCGGGTTCCGCGGTGCGGAACGACGGCCGCTGTGCGCGGAGCTTGCTGGTCACCATCCGCTCGATCAGGCTTGGGCCCTTGTGCGGGTCCTGTTCCGCGGCGGGCGGACCCATGGGCGCAATCGGTGGCGGGGCCGCGGGCGCCGCCGGCGGGGGGACCGCACCGGGCGGCGGTGGCGGCGGGCTGGGCTGGAAAGGCTGCTGGGCGGCCGGCGGCGGCGGCGCGGCGACGGGCATGCGCTGGGTGGCGCTCTGGGTGGGTATCCGCGGGTCGGGCGCGTTCGGAGCACCCGGCGGGCTTGGTGGAAACGGAGGCGCCTGCGGTGTGTGCGGCGGGGGATACGCCGGGCCGCCGGGCGGGGGAGGTCCGGGTGGTGTGGCCGCGGGCGCGGTTTGAAAGACCAGCCGCGGACCGTGCTGGGGATCCCCGATGGCGATCCCCAATCCGTCCCGGATCTCGAGGCTGGCCAGGCGGGATCCGCCGGCGAAGATGCCGCGGCGACTCAGATCGATAGCCACCCACTGGGTTCCGGTGAACCGCAGGATCACGTCGACTCGGGGCGCTGGCGGCGACTGCGGGGGATCGTCGAGCCGCTCCAGCGGAATGTCGCAACCCGGGCCGTAGCCCACGATCACGTCACGACCCGGGCTGAAGACATACCTCGTCGGCCCGGCCCACACGGTCAGCGAGGCCGGATGTGCCGAAGCCTCGGTCGGCATGGCCGCCACCTTTCATCACCGGTCAGCTGGATTGGTCTCGCGCTTCAGGACTGCCACACCTTCAGGCGCCGGTCGCCGCGCTCGCTTAACTGTCTACCCTCGTCCTAGCTCCACCGTGGTGCGCCGGCCCGCGAGGGAGGTGCCGCGCGAGGCGTTGTCGAGCAGTCCGCGCAGCACGTCGACCGCTTGCACCAGCACCTGGCGGTCCGCGGGGTCGAGCAGAGCCAATTGCGGTTCGATCGCTGCGGCGCGGTCGGCCCGAACCGCGTTGAGCGTGCGCCTGCCCTCGGCCGTGATGCGGATCCGGACCGCGCGCGCGTCGCCCGGGTCGACCATCCGGGTGACCAGGCCCGCCTCCTCGAGGCGACGCACCTGCGTCGTCATCGTCGGTTGCGAACAGTGGTCGACGCCGGCCAGGTCACCGATTCGGGCTTCGCCGTGAGCTTCGATGGTGGCCAGCAGCCTGGCCTGCGCCGCAGGCAGTGGCATGTGGATGCGTTGGGTGGCCATGCGGTTGAGCCGCGCGACGACGGCGAGCAGATCGGCTCCCAGCCCCTGCGCTCCCTCGAGCTTTGCGGCATCGACGACGTTGTCCATGCATCCATGGTTGCATAGCTTTGCTAAGCGAGGCCAAAACGGCGACCCATGTCGCGTCGTGCGCAGATCACACGATGTATTGGCGGGGCATAGCGCTGCGGCCTGGCAGAATCGTTGAAGTGAAAACCCCACCCCCGGTCCGTTTGCGTGATCGGGGTGGACCCCTACAACCGACCGAGTTGGCACAGGCCTCGGTCATGGGTGCTCTGTGCGCGGTGATCGCCATCATCGCCACGGTGATCCCGTTCGCTCAGGGCTTGGCGCTGCTGGGCACGGTGCCCATGGCGCTGTTGGCTTACCGCTACCGGCTTCGAGTGCTCCTCGCCGCGACGGTCGCTGCCGGCATGATCACTTTTCTCATCTCCGGCCTCGGTAGCTTGGCGGCCGTCCTCAACTGCGTCTATATCGGCGGGTTGACCGGGCTGGTCAAACGCAAGGGCCGGGGCGCACCGACAGTGGTTGTCACGTCGTTTGTCGCCGGAGCCGTCGTCGGCGGCGTAACCGTCGGAATGCTGACAGTGCTAACTCGACTGCGGCACCTCATTTTTCAAGTCATGACCGCGAATGTCGATGGCGTCAAGGCATTCTTGGTGCGAGTACACCTGCAGGGAGTCGCCGCCGGTGTGCAGCGGGGCTTTACCTATGGGCTGCATTACTGGCCGTGGTTGATGCTCGGCTATCTCACCTACGGGGTGATGATCTCGTCGTTGATCGGGTGGTGGGTACTTTCGCGGCTGTTGGAGCGCATGCACAACATTCCCGACGTGCACAAGCTGGACACCCCTGACAGCGCTGGATTGTCGGATGCCGCGATCGGTCCTGTGCCTGTGCGGTTGGTCGACGTGCGGTTCCGTTACCCCGGCGCGAGCCAAGACGCCTTGCGCGAGATGAGCCTGGACCTCCGGGTCGGCGAGCATGTCGCCGTCATCGGCGCGAACGGTTCGGGGAAAACGACCTTGACGCTGATTCTGGCGGGCCGGGAACCGACGTCGGGCGCCGTGTATCGCCCTGGCGCAGTGGGTTTGGGGAGAGTCGGTGGCACGTCGCTCGTGCTTCAGCACCCCCAGACCCAGATTCTGGGCACCAGAGTGGCAGACGATGTGGTGTGGGGCCTGCCACCGGGCACCAAAGTCGACGTGAACCAGTTGCTGAGCGAGGTCGGCCTCGAGCGGCTCGCCGAGCGCGACACCGGAAGCCTGTCCGGCGGCGAGTTGCAGCGGCTCGCGCTGGCCGCCGCACTCGCCCGGGAGCCCTCGCTGTTGATCGCCGACGAGTTCACCAGCATGATCGACCAGCCGGGCCGCGAACTCTTGTTAGATGTCCTGTCGGGTCTACCCGAGCGGCACCGCACGGCCCTGGTGCACATCACCCACTTCGACAATGAGGCCGCATCGGCCGACCGCACGATCAATCTCAGCGAATCATCCGATAACAGCGGCATGGTCGAGATCGCGCCGGCGCCGGTGCCGACCGGCGCCGCCACCCCCGGTTCCAACAAACCGATCCTCGAGGTGGTGGGGGTCGGACACGAATACCACAGCGGTACGCCGTGGGCGAAGACGGCGTTGCGCGATATCAACTTCACGGTGGAGCAAGGAGATGGGCTGCTCATCCACGGCGGCAACGGCTCTGGCAAGTCGACTCTGGCGTGGATCATGGCCGGGCTGACTGTGCCCACCGAGGGCGTCTGCCTCATCGACGGCGAACCCACGCATCGGCACGTCGGCGCGGTGGCTCTGTCGTTCCAGGCCGCCAGGCTGCAGTTGATGCGCAGCCACGTCGACCGGGAACTGGCTTCAGTCGCGGGCTTTTCGCACCGCGACCACGATCGCGTGGCCGCCGCGCTGATCGCTGTCGGATTGGACCCGGCACTCGCCCAGCGGCGCATCGATCAGCTCAGTGGTGGACAAATGCGCCGCGTGGTGCTGGCCGGACTGCTGGCGTGTTCGCCCCGGGTCTTGATTCTCGACGAACCGTTGGCAGGGCTGGATGCCAGCAGCCAGCGCGGTCTTTTGCGAGTGCTTGCGAATTTGCGCCGTACCCGCGGCGTGACGTTAGTGGTCATTTCGCACGACTTCGTCGGGCTTGACGAGGTTTGTCCGCGCACTATCCGGTTGCGCGACGGTGCGCTGGAAACGGTGTCTACCACTGCCGCGGCGGGAGGCCTAGCGTGACGACAACCTCGACCGCGGCGACCAATGTGAATCGGCGGCGTTCCCCATCGGTCGTCCTGCTGGTCCCCGTTCCCGGACGATCGGCCATTCACGACCTGTGGGCCGGCACCAAGTTGCTGGTTGTGTTCGGCGTTTCGGTGCTTCTGACGTTTTACCCGGGATGGACGACGATCGCGTTGGTGGCGGCCCTGCTGGCGGCGGCGGTCTGGATTGCACGAATCCCGCGTGGTGCGCTGCCGCCGATTCCGCGGTGGCTGTGGGCCCTTCTCGCGTTGGGCTTTGTGACCGCGGCGCTGGCCGGCGGCAGCCCCACGGTGCCGATGGGCGGCGTGCTCATCGGGCTCGGTGGAGCGCTGCAATTCCTCAGGATCACCGCCCTGTCGATCGTGCTGCTGGGCCTCGGGGCGATGGTGTCGTGGACCACGAACGTTGCCGAAATCGCGCCCGCGGTAGCGACGTTGGGTCGTCCGCTGAGAGTGCTGCGCATTCCGGTTGACGAATGGGCGGTGGCCCTGGCTCTCGCGCTGCGCGCCTTCCCGATGCTGATCGACGAATTTCATGTGCTCTACGCCGCGCGGTTGTTGCGGCCCAACCGAATACCCTCAGGTCGCAGGGCACGGTTAAGGCAGCAGCGCCGGGGCGTGATCGACCTGATGGCCGCTGCGGTCGTCGTGACCCTGCGTCGGGCTGACGAGATGGGTGACGCTATCACCGCCCGCGGCGGCATCGGTCAGCTGTCCGCCAGCCCGGCACGGCCGAAACTGGCCGACTGGTTGACACTCGCCATCACCGTTGTCGTCTGCGTCGCCGCGGTAGTGATCGAGACGGTGCTTCCGCAAGTGGGCTGATCGCTGATTGCGTCATTTGGTGAAAGCGCCCCACGGTCCGACGCAGTTGCGGCAGGCTGCTTCATAATCAGCTGATCCGGCCACAGGAGGGGCGCTTGCCAGCCACGTCGATCAGCCTGAAAAAACAGATGCTGCGGCGGCGCCCGGTGGTGGGTGCGCACGCCGCGCATGGGGCCGCGGATCACCTCAAGCGCGGCATAGGAACGTTTCAGCTGACCATGTTCGGGGTTGGCTCGACGGTCGGCACCGGCATCTTCTTCGTCATGTCGCAGGCGGTCCCCGAAGCGGGGCCGGGCGTGATCGTCTCCTTCCTTCTCGCCGGTATCGCCGCTGGCCTCGCGGCCCTCTGTTACGCCGAATTGGCCTCGGCGGTGCCGGTTTCCGGGTCGTCGTATTCGTATGCGTACACCACGCTGGGAGAGGTCGTGGCCGTGGGCGTGGCGGCCTGCCTGCTACTGGAATACGGGGTGGCGACCGCGGCGGTCGCGGTCAACTGGAGCGGCTATCTGAATAAATTGCTGAGCAATGTCCTGGGATTCCAGCTGCCGCAAGCCCTGTCGGCCGCGCCGTGGGACACCCAACCCGGATACGTGAACGTGCCTGCGGTCCTGCTGATCGCCATGTGCGCGTTGTTGCTCATCCGCGGCGCCAGCGAATCGGCCAAGGTCAACGCGATCATGGTGATGATCAAACTCGGCGTATTGGTCGTGTTCGCCGTCGTCGCCTTCACGGCGTTCGACGCGAGCCATCTCCGTGACTTCGCGCCCTTCGGCGTTTCCGGTATCGGTTCGGCCGCCGGCACCATTTTCTTCTCCTACATCGGCCTCGACGCCGTGTCCACCGCGGGCGACGAGGTGAACAACCCGCAGAAAACCATGCCGCGCGCGCTGATCGGCGCGCTGCTGACCGTCACCGGCGCCTACGTCCTCGTCGCGGTCGCCGCACTGGGCACCCAGCCGTGGCAGGACTTCGCCGGCCAGCAGGAAGCCGGGCTGGCCACGATTCTTGACAACGTCACCCACGGCGGTTGGGCCGGCACGATTCTGGCTGCGGGAGCGGTCATTTCGATCTTCAGCGTCACGTTGGTCACCATGTACGGCCTCACCCGCATCCTGTTCGCGATGGGCCGTGACGGGCTACTGCCCGCCAGGTTTGCGACGGTGAACGCGCGCACCATGACCCCGGTGACCAACACGGTGATCGTCGCCATCGTGGCCTCGACCCTGGCCGCCTTCATCCCGCTGCAGAAGCTCGCCGACATGGTGTCGATCGGCACGCTCACCGCGTTCGTCGTCGTATCCGTCGGAGTAATCATCTTGCGGGTGCGCGAGCCTGATCTGCCACGAGGATTCAAGGTCCCGGCTTATCCCGTCACACCGATTCTTTCGGTGGCGGCCTGCGGCTACATCCTCGCCAGCCTGCACTGGTACACCTGGGTCGCATTCACCGGCTGGGTGTTGCTGGCGTTGATTTTTTATTTCGTGTGGGGTCGCCACCACAGCGCGCTCAACGACGAGGTGGTCGAGTCCTCATCGGACGATGTCCGGTAACCAGAACTCACTGGCGCGCCGCGGCGGCGTTGGCCGCCGCCTGAGCTCGCTGCAATATCGCCGCGACATCGCCGCGGCCCAAGAACATTTCGTCGAAGTACGGTTGCAACGCGTCGTTGCCGGCGGCGAAGCCTGCCCCTCCGGGGGCGGGGATGCGCGGACCGTTCAGCACGGCGAAGAAGGGCGTGACGTCGACACCCCGGGTGGCCCAATACCGGAAGTAGACAGGCTGGGCGGTGGGCACCGCGGGGATTGCCGCGCCGTAGCGCCCCAGGTATTCGTTGCCCTGTTTACTGCCCATCCAGGCCAACACCTGGCGCACGGCATCGGGGTGCTTCGTCGCCGCATTGCCCGCCGCCGCAATGCCATTGGTGACGCTGACCCGTCCCGCGGGGCCGGCGGGCATCATCGCCACACCCCAATGGAAGCGGGCATCGCGCGCGACCGGCGCCAGGTTGTAGGTGCCGGATTGAAAGAGAGCCATTCTGCCGGCCAAAAACTGATTGCGGGAGAAGTCGCCGTTGTCGTTGGTGTCGGCGGCGGGTGGCGCGACGTGGTCGCGGTTGATCAGGTCGACCAGATACCGGAAGGCCGTCACTGCGGCGGGGTTGTCGAAGGCGAAGGAGTCGCCCCGCTGGAACACGCCGCCGGCCGAACCGATGTAGTTCAGGTAGATGCCCTGGGGATCGTTGGCCGCGTTGTAGGCCCACTGTCGCACCCGCCTCGCGTCGAAATATGGTGTGTCGCCTCGGTTTCCATCGGCGTCGACGGTGAGCCGGCTCAGCAGTGGACGCAAAGTGTCACCGTCGCCGGGGCTCCACCGGAGGGTATTCAGCTGGGCCGGATCGACGCCCGCGGCGGCGAGAAGATCTGCGTTGTAATACAACGCGATTCCGGCGTCGGTCAGCTGCGGCACGCCCCACAGCGTGCCGTTTCGAGTGAACTGCTCGACGACCGGTCGCTCCCACTCCGAATCGGCCTTGGGCCCAAGCATTTCGCCGATGTTCAGGAGCCGGCCGCTGTCGGCATACGCCGCGAGGTAGGCGTTGGACAGCCAGAAGATGTCGTCGGCGCTGCCACCGGCCACATCGGTGCGCAGGGTGTTGAAGTAGGTCGAGTACGCCACCAAGTTCAGGTGTACCTCGATGCCGGGATGGGCGCGGTTGAAGGCCTCGAAGGATTGTCGATAGGCCGCACCGAGCTGGTCGCCCCAGACGCGGACCGTGACGACAGTCTTGCCACCATGCGGCTGCGCGGAGTAATCCAGCAGCACCGCCATCGCGGCCAGCAGCACCGCCACCAGCGCGATCGATCCCGCGACCAGTGTGGAAAAACGCGGCCGCCTCACCGTGCGCACCCAGATTGCCATGGGGGTCGTGAATTCGCGGAACGAACAGCCACGGCGGCAATCTCGCCGCATTGCCGCCTCACTTGAGTCCCGAGACGACGATCGAGGCGACGATATGGCGCTGGAAGACCACGAACAGTACGATCAGCGGGGCAATCGCGACAGTAGTTGCCGCCATCACCAACGTCCATTGGGAATTGAACCGCGACTGCAGGTCGGCGGTCGCGACGGTGAGCACGCGCCACTTGTGGCCGCTGGTGATCACCAACGGCCACATGAAGTTGTTCCACTGCGAAACCACGGTGATCAACGCCAGTGCGGCCAGGACAGCGCGACTGGACGGAATCACCACGTGCACAATCACGTCCAAGGTTTTCGCGCCGTCCAGTCGAGCGGCGTTGATCAGATCGTTCGGGATGATCCGAAAGTGCTCACGCAGCAAGAAGATCGCGTACGGGGAGCCGAACATGAACGGCAGCACCAAGGCCCAAAACGTGTTGCGCAGACCGAGCTGAGCCATCATGAGATACATCGGCACCACCGTGACCGTCCCCGGCACCATCAGCGTCGCGATGTACACCCAGAACAGCGCGTCACGGCCGGGGAACTGCAAACGGGCGAAGGCATATGCGGCCAGCACCGAAAAGGTCAACTGGCCCACCAGAATCACCGCCGTCATCAAGGCGGTCACCGCCGCCGCGCGGCCGAACCCCGCCCCGCCCAGGTTGGCGAAATTCGACAGCGTGGGTGGCCGCGGCGGCTGCAACGGGCTACCCGTGACGAACTGGTGTGCAGAGGTGAACGACGTCATCAGTCCAAGCGCGAAGGGCGCCAAGGTTATCAACGCGCCCAGCGACAGTCCGGCATAAATCACCGCATTGGACGTGATCCGGCTAGGTGAGGTCATAGCTGATCCGTCTCCGGAAATACAGATGCTGTACCAGGGTGACGCCGATCAGGATCACGAACAGCACCACCGCCATCGCCGACGCCCGGCCGATGGCCGCCGAACCGAAAGCCTCGGCGTAGATGCGGTGGGCCACCAGGTCGGTGCTGCCGGCCGGTCCGCCGCCCGTGAGCGCGTACACCATGTCGAAAACCTGTGCCGTGCTTACGATCCCGGTCACCAACACGAAGAAGGTCGTCGGTCGCAGCATGGGCATGGTGATGCGCCAGAACCGCTGCCGTGCGGTGGCGCCGTCGGTGCGTGCGGCGGCGTGGACGTCCTCGGGAATCGCCAGCAGGCCCGCCAGAAAAGACAACGAGACGTAGCCGACGTTGGTCCACACCACCACGGCCGATACCAGCGGCAGCGCAAAGCTGGGATCCGACAGCCACTCGATGCTGTGCCCCAGCACAGTGCTCACGGCGCCGTCCGTGGGAGCCAGGATCCAGCGCCACAGCACCGCGATGGCCAGCGGCGCGCAAATCCACGGGAGCACGAACAGGGTGCGAAACAGATTGGTGCCGCGAAGCTGCCGCGCCAGCATGGTCGCGGCCAGCAGTCCCAAGACGGTCTGCGCCGGCACCACGATCGCCACGAAGATGACCGTGACGATCAGGGAGTTGCCGAATCCGGCGTCGGTCAGGACCGAGCGCCAGTTGGACAGGCCGACGAAGTGCAGCGGGCCGAGGAGATCCCAGCGGCACAGGCTCAGCCACAGCACGACCAGGATGGGCAGCAGCAAAAAGGCGAGCACGCCGAACAGGCTGGGCGCCAGCAGCGCGTAGCCCAGCGCGGTGGATCGAGGGTGAATCCCGCGTACCGCGCTGGCCATGGGGTAATTAAAGCGGGCGCTGGCGGCGTTTGGGGTGACCGGTCGTTACGGTGGACGCGTGACACCGAACCGGGGGATCGATGCCGACTTCCTTGAGCTGCCGCGCCACGATTTGGCCGAAGCCGCGCTCTCGGCGGCCACAGCGGCCGGGGCGACGCACGCCGACCTGCGGGTTCATCGCATCATCACCGAGATCATCCAGCTGCGCGACGGCGAGCTGGAGACCGCGGTGATCAATCGCGAGGTGGGCCTGGCGGTGCGAGTGATCGTCGACGGCACCTGGGGATTCGCCTCGCACGCGGAGCTAATGCCGTCGGTGGCCGCCGAGACGGCTCGGCGTGCGGTGCACGTCGCGACCACCCTGGCGACGCTGAGCAGCGAGCGCGTCGAGCTGGCGCCCGAACCGGTCTACGCGGACGCGGCCTGGGTGTCGGACTACCGAATCGATCCGTTCGACATCTCGACGACCGACAAGATCGCCGTGCTGGAGGACTACTCCGGTCGGCTGCTGAGCGCCGACGGCGTCAACCACGTGTCGGCGGTGCTGACCGCCGTCAAGGAGCAGACGTTCTACGCCGACACCTTCGGATCCTCGATCACCCAGCAGCGGGTGCGGGTATTGCCCTCGCTGGAGGCGGTGACCGTCGACCCCGCGGCCGGCAGCTTCGATTCGATGCGGACGCTGGTGCCGCCGATGGGGCGGGGCTGGGAGGCCGTGGCCGGCGACGAGGTGTGGAACTGGAGCGACGAGCTGGCGCAGCTGCCGTCATTGCTGGCCGAAAAAATCAAGGCGCCCAGCGTTATTCCAGGGCGCAAAGACCTGGTGATCGACCCGACCAACCTGTGGCTGACGATTCATGAATCAATCGGGCACGCAACCGAATACGATCGTGCGATCGGCTACGAGGCCGCCTACGCGGGAACGTCGTTCGCCACGCCGGACAAGCTGGGCACCATGCGGTACGGGTCGCCGGTGATGAACGTGACGGCGGATCGCACCGTCCAATTCGGCTTGGCCACTATCGGTTACGACGATGAAGGCGTCGCCGCGCAAAGCTGGGATCTGGTGCGTGACGGGATCTTCACCGGCTACCAGCTCGACCGGGTGTTCGCCCAGCGGCTGGGCCGGCCGCGCTCCAATGGATGCTCGTACGCCGACTCGCCGCATCATGTGCCGATCCAGCGGATGGCCAACGTGTCGCTGCAGCCCGCGCCCGACGACATCAGCACGGACGACTTGATCGGCCGGGTCGAGGACGGCATCTACATCGTCGGTGACAAGTCATGGTCAATCGACATGCAGCGCTACAACTTCCAGTTCACCGGCCAGCGTTTCTTCGCGATCCGTGACGGCCGGCTGGACGGTCAGTTGCGTGACGTCGCGTACCAGGCCACCACGACCGAGTTCTGGAATTCGATGGAGGCGGTGGGGGGCCCGTCGACCTGGCGCCTGGGTGGCGCGTTCAACTGCGGCAAGGCTCAGCCGGGCCAGATTGCGGCGGTCAGCCACGGCTGCCCGTCGGCACTGTTCCGCGGCGTCAACGTGCTCAATACCCGCATCGAGGGCGGCCGATGATCCGCGCCGGCGACGATGCAGAGTGGAGCGATGCTGAGGAGCGGCGCCGATGATCACTGCGCAGCATGTCGTCAACATCGTGCTCGAT
Organism: Actinomycetota bacterium; assembly: GCA_036338755.1. GTDB lineage: Bacteria > Actinomycetota > Actinomycetes > Mycobacteriales > Mycobacteriaceae > Mycobacterium. The sequence goes on from JAYZBN010000010.1 coordinate 170,614, forward strand.
GAGGCGGCCAAGCTCGGCCGCGCCGACGAGACCATGGTGCTGGTCACCGATAAGGTCGAGGCGACATTGCGCTGGGCGGGCAATTCGATGACGACCAACGGGGTTTCGGTGAGCCGCAGCGTGACGGTGATCTCGGTGGTGCGGCGCGGGTCCACTGCGCGCATCGGCACGGTCGTGTCCGCCGAGGCCGATCCGCGAGTGCTGCCCGGGCTGGTTGCGGCATCGCAGCAGGCGGCTAGCGCCGCGCCAGAGGCCGGCGACGCCGCGCCGCTGCTCGCCGATACCGGCGTGCCCGTCGATTGGGACGCGCCGGTGCCGGGCACCGGGCCCCTGGTTTTCTCCGACGTCGCCGACTCGCTGAGCCGTGGCTTCCGCGGCGAGGACCGACTGTATGGCTTTGCCCACCATAATGTTTCGACGACATTCCTGGCGTCGTCGACCGGATTGCGCCGACGTTTCACCCAGCCCACCGGGGCGGTGGAGATCAACGCCAAACGCGGCGATGCCAGCGCCTGGGCTGGCGTCGGAACACCCGACTTTGTCGATGTGCCAACCGATTCGCTGCTCGAGCAGCTCTCGACGCGACTGGGCTGGGCGCAGCGCAGTGTCGAGTTACCGGCGGGCCGCTACGAGACGATCATGCCGCCGTCGACGGTGGCCGACATGATGATCTACATGGCCTGGTCGATGGCCGGCCGAGGCGCACAGGAGGGCCGCACCGCGTTCTCGGCGCCCGGCGGAGGAACGCGGATGGGGGAGCGGCTCACCGACCTGCCGCTGACGCTTTTTTCCGATCCGATGGCTCCCGGCCTCGCCTGCACGCCGTTCGTCGCGGTCAGCAGTTCCTCGGAGACGGTGTCGGTGTTCGACAACGGCGCGGAGATCAACCAGGTGGACTGGATCCGCGACGGGGTGATCAACGCGCTGGCTTATCCGCGGGCCACGGCCGCCAAATACGATGCCGACGTTGCAATCGCCGCCGACAATCTCGTGATGACCGGGGGAACGGCCAGTCAGGACGACATGATCGCGGCCACCGAGCGCGGCCTGCTGTTGACCACGCTGTGGTACATCCGCGTCGTCGACCCCACCACGCTGTTGTTCACCGGGCTGACCCGCGACGGCGTCTACCTCATCGAGGACGGGAAGGTGGCCGCCGCGGTCAACAACTTCCGGTTCAACGAGAGTCCGCTCGACCTGCTGCGACGCGCCACCGAGGCCGGGGTCAGCGAGAAGACGCTGCCCCGCGAATGGGGTGATTGGGCCACCCGGGCGGCCATGCCGTCGCTGCGGATACCCGATTTCCACATGTCATCGGTGAGCCAGGCCCAGTAATTCATTGCCGCCTGGCAACGCGCGTTCTAGCGTGTGACGAATGGCGGCTCCCGTCTCTGTTCGCGAAGACCAGCTCACCCGGCTGGTGTCGTTATGTCCCGGTGATGGTCGCACCGCGGCGCTGGTTCGGCGGGTGTGCGCACAAACGATGTCGCTGCCGCCGTTGCCCGCGAGCGTCGAGGTAGGTGAGCCGGAATCGGAAGCCGAGGCCGCCGTTGCGGTGTTCGCCGAACAATTCAGCGCCGACGTCTCGTCAGTGACCGCCGAGCAGCGGACGCGATTGTGGAAGCAGCTAGGGGACCGCACCTTTGGCGTCGTCGTGCAGATGTACATCGCCGACTTCGTCCCCCGGGTACGGGCCGGGCTGGAAGCGCTCGGGGTCGGCGCGCAGTATCTGGGCTGGGCCACCGAACCGATCAGCTGGGATCACACCACCGAACCGGCGGATCCGGTGTTCAACGACTTTTTAATCGCGGTGGCGCGAATGCGTGCGCTCGACCCCGTGACCTCCGAGCTGGTTCGGCTGCGGGGGGCGGCGCAGCACAATTGCCGCTTGTGCAACTCGCTTCGTGAGGGCGGCGCGCTCGATGCTGGCGGTTCGGAAACGCTGTACGAGGAGATCGAGCGCTTCGAGTCGTCGAGTTTGCTCGACGACCGCGCTAAAGCAGCGCTGCGCTATGCCGATGCGTTAATTTGGACCCCTGCGCACCTCGTCGCCGACGATGTCGCCGAGGTGCGCTCCCGGTTCTCCGAGGCCGAAGCCGTGGAGCTCACTTTCGACATCATGCGCAATGCCAGCAACAAAATAGCCGTGTCGTTGGGCGCTGATGCGCCGCGCGTCGAGAACGGCACAGAACGGTACTTGCTCGACGCCGACGGCCAGACGGTGTTCAGCTGACATTTGCGGATGCGAGCTCGGGGGAGCCGAGCTTTACGGCTCTTAGCTGTCGGCGCCCTGACGCCGAGCGGCAACGGTTTGTGGCGCTTCCGGCGCGGCTTGGCGGCCAGGCGCGCGGTCAGCCATCCCGGGTCGAGGGCACCAAATGTTAACCATCCATACACTGACGCGCAAGTGTCCGTTTCCGCTGTATGTGGGGGCCATTCGCTACTTTTAGCCCGGTCGCCGACACTGAAACGACACCGAAAAGTGGCGGTAACCAGATGGCAGCGTGGCCCGAGCAGGATTGCCACGGACCGTGCGTCATTGGCCGGCGGTCGTAAGGCATCTTCAGCTTGGGGTTGCGCCGGAAGCGACTGCGTTCTCGCGCAGAGGGAGGTTCGGAAATGACCAGCACCCGTGCACGTTCTCGCCTTCGAGTGTCATCGGTGTGGGCTGCCGGCGTCGCGCTGGGCGCCTCGATGCTCGGCGGCGCCGTGCTGTCGGCTCCGCTAGCGTCGGCTACCTGCAATTTGAGTCCGGCCGACGATCAGTACATCAAACTGCTCGCGCAGAACAAGATGGTCCACACCGCCGACTACAGCGATTGCCACGAGGCCGCCGAGGGGCGTTGGTTCGCCGATCAGGTTCGGGCTAACCCCAATCCGTTCGGTGAGGGCCAGGAGCTGATCAACATGATCACCAGCACCACCCCCATGACCCAGGCGCAGGCGGAGTGGGAGGTCGAGTCGGCCATCTACGTCTACGCGCCTGAAGTGATTCCCAAGATCAAAGACCAAGCGGCGAAAGCAAACTGGCCGGCCGAGTCTTAGGCGTCCCAGCGCCGTTGTGGCCCAACGGGTTCCGTACAACCAAACGTAAGCGGCCGTGAGGGCCTTGCCCTCCGGTCGTTTTCGTTTATTCCTGTCAGCTAACTCGCAACTTCTGTGGGGGCACCGTTGATCGACGGTGTCCGCGACTAGCACCGCACAGCTCGCTTCGACCTCGTATCGTCACCGCGTCGCATCCGAAGAGTTTCTCGCACAGTAATTTTAGCTAATTGCTGTTCACGTGTTGTTCGTAGCAATCGTCGTTTGCCGCCCTTATCGACGGTGGTACCCGGTCTCTGCCGGAAAGGAACAATAGCAAATCTCACGACAGGGGGTCCGGAGAATTGACAACGACACGAACGCGCGCGCAGGTGCTGACGGCGGGGGCCGCTGGCCTTGCGCTGGGTGCCGCCCTGCTCGGTGGTGCTGTACTGTCAGCGCCCCAGGCGTCGGCGACCTGCAATCTGAGTCCGGCCGACGAGCAATACATCAAACTGCTGGCGCAGAACAAGATGGTGCACAACGCCGACTACAGCGATTGTCACGAGGCCGCCGAGGGCCGCTGGTTCGCCGATCAGGTGCGGGCTAACCCCAATCCGTTTGGTGAGGGCCAGGAGCTGATCAACATGATCACCAGAACCACCCCCATGACCCAGGCCCAGGCGGAGTGGGAGGTCGAGTCGGCGATTTTCGTCTACGCGCCAGAGCTGATTCCCAAGATCAAGGCTCAAGCTGGGCAGGCAGGGCCGGCTCCCGCGTAGGCGCGCGGGATGAGGCGGGTCGCCCGCTGAGCGCCTCAGTCCTTAAAGATGTGCCGCCGCCCGACGGCCGTTGGTTCCGGTCTTCCGCTACGGTTTCCTACGGAACTACTCCGTCGGGGGCGGTAGCTCAGTTGGTTAGAGCCGCGGACTCATAATCCGTTGGTCGCGGGTTCGAGCCCCGCCCGCCCCACCCGTTTTCTCTAAAACTGACGGACATCATTGACAGTCCGGGTCTCCGATCAGTAGGAGACCTGCATGAGCGAACCGCTGCTGCCCCGTGAAGTCCGTCGCCGATTGGCGATCATCCAGCACGCCGAGGAAGTGACCGGCAATGTTGCGATGACGTGCCGCTACTACGGGATTAGTCGGCCGACCTACTACACGTGGTTGGGGCGCTATCGAGACCAGGGCATCGATGGGTTGCGGGATCTGTCCCGGCGACCGCGCCGTAGCCCCAACGCCACCCATGTCGACGTCGTCGGCAAGATTCTCTATCTGCGCCAGAACTATCATTTCGGGCCGGGCAAGATCGCGATGTACCTCAAGCGCTACCACGACGTCGAGGTATCTCAGTCCGGTGTCTGGCGCATCCTCAAGCGCGTGGACCTCAATCGCCTACCGGCCTCACAGCGCTACAAACGGCTCGACAAACGATGGCAACGCTACGAAAAGCAGCTCCCTGGCCACCAGGTCCAAATCGACGTCAAATTCGTTGAGCCACTGAAGACCGCGGCCCGGCCCGCCGGCCGACGCACCAAGTACTACCAGTTCACTGCGATCGATGACTGCACCCGGCTACGGGTACTGCGCATCTACCCACGCTGCGACCAGAAAACCGCGATTCAGTTCGTTGACTACGTGCTCGAGCGCCTGCCCTTCGCGGTGCAGGTCGTCCAGACCGACAACGGGGCCGAATTCCAGTCAGCCTTTCACTACCACGTTCTCGATAAAGGGGTCGGCCACCGCTACATCAAGCCCCGTACACCCCGCCTCAACGGCAAGGTGGAGCGCTCCCACCGCATCGACGCCGAAGAGTTCTACGCCCTGCTCGACGGCGTCGTCATCGACGACGCCAAAGTCTTCAACAACAAACTCAGAGAGTGGGAGGACTACTACAACTACCATCGCCCCCACGGCGGCCTCAACGGCCAGACGCCCTACGAACGACTACGCCAGAAAACCCAGACCCGGCCGTAATCGATGACCGTCAGTCGCACAGCCCCACCCGTTTTCGCTGGTAGCACCCTATGTGGGAGCCGGTTCACTGCGACGCGTTTCAATCTGTGGAGACCGTCGGAGCCGCTCATCCCCACCAGAACGAGGTGGCAATCGCCACATAAAGCGCGATGAGCACTGCTCCCTCGAACCAGGTCGACTCGCCGTCGAAGGTCACCAGCACCGCGACCAGCGCCGACATAATCATCGACGCCAACAGCAGTGGCGAGAACACCAGATCGAAACCGGGCTGGCCCAGCCATGCCGCCGCCAGGCAGACGATCGGGGCGATCGTGAGTGCGATCTGGACGGGCGACTGGAGGACGACCTGAACCGCGTAGTCCATCTGGTTCTTGGCCGCCAGCTGAATGCCGACGAAATTCTCCACCGCATTGCCGGCGACGGCCACGATCACCAGACCGGCGAAAACTTCGTTGATGCCCGCTGCATGCATCGCTGGCTCTAGGGCGGCGACGAACCATTCCGACACGAACGCCGCACCGATACCGGCGGCGGCCAGCATGCCGATGGCCATCGCCAACGGCCACTCGCCGTGTGCTGTGGCGACACTGGCGGCTTCGGCCGAATCGGGGCTGGCCACAATGGGAGAGGTCGCTCTGGAGCGTTTATGACCAGCTTGCAGCTCCGGGTCGGGGGCCCGGTTTCCGAGCGTGGCGGGCAGCGAGAGTGCGAACAGCGCGAGCATGACGATGGAGACGACGACCGACACCGCCCGTTCGTGCTGGTGCGCCGGGGTGTGTATTGCGGCGGTCAGCGAGGGGACGGCCAGGATGAACACCGCCAGGGTGAACATCAGTCCGAGGGTGCGTCCGTCGTCGGCGGCGAAGCGCTGGCGGCCGTGCTTGATGCCGCCCGCCACGAATGCCAGCCCGAGCACCAGTAGGGCGTTGGAGAGAATCGAGCCGACGATGGTGGCCTTCACCACGCCGGAAAGGCCTGCCTTGAGTGCGAACAGGATGACGAACAACTCGGGCAGGTTTCCCAGCGCCGTCTGCAGTATCCCAGTGGCGTTGGGCCCGAGCCGGTCTCCGACCGCCTCCACCGAACGGCCGACCAGGGATGCCAGTGTGGCCAACGCGAGCGCGGAGATTGCGAACGCCAGCAATGCATTCGCGTGAGTGAAGTTGAGAACCCCGGCTGCCATGGACGCGATCACGGTGAGGGTGATCATGATTCGGTCGCGCCGGGTCAGCAGCGGTAGCCGTTCGGGCTGGGTGGTTGTCACACGCCTCTCCTCTGATCGCGCTGAAGTTTTCCACAACCAATGGTTCGCGCCGAAACCGCGCTGGTGTCCGCGGTCAACGTCATTCGCGTGCGACGGTGTGCCGCTTCCACGGGAAGAGTTATTTTCGTGGTCATCCGCTTGCGCCGTTACGGCCATCGAGTCAACAGGCGATTCGCGCCGGTATCGACGCCGGTTCGGCGCAGGAGCGAAAGCAGTCGTGCCTCCGCACATTTCGCCATCGCCCCGCCGAAATCTGTTATTCGCAAACGGTAAAGCCCGCCAAAGTCACGGCAGCTTCTCGCGGCGGTCCGGCTCAATCCGGGTGTTCTGTCGGATCAGCGATCGTGCCTGGTACAGGTGTTTGGCCGCCCACCTGCGATACGTGCGTCGAGCCCACGACATCCGCTCCTGCGAACGCTCGGTACGGCGCACCAGTTCGAGTTCGACATGGTCGAGCTCGCCCGCCCCAATCTCAACTCGCTCCCGACCGTGGATGAACTCCAACACCAGCGCATCGGGATCCAGCAGTTCGCGCTCCCAGGCCTCGTGGTCATCGACGTCCGCGATTCCCATCGCATCGGCCGCGTTGCGCAGCACCTCGCCGAGTTCGCCGTCCAGGAGTTGACGAAACGCGTCGGCGCCCTGCCGCGGATTGGCAATCATCCACGAGTGGTACGCGTCGGGCACCCGGTACAGCGTGGCGTCGGCCTCGTTGGCGATGTCGCGTGCGTGCGGGAAAGGCACAATCATGTCTTTCTCGGCGTGCACAACCATCGTGGGCATCCCCTCGTCGCGCATGGTGTGCAGCATCGGCGTGTAATCACCGGACTCGATGATGGCCTTGATCGTCCGGACGGCTCCAATGGGATAACGCAGGTTCGGCGCCGCCACCGCCGCCAGCACGCGAAAGTACCCGAGCTGCTCCGTGGCCGAGAGCTGCGTCGGGTCGCCCAGCGTGTCGCGAACGGCGGTGTAGGCCGCACCCAACGCCCTCGTGGGCGACTTCACCAGTTCCGGGATGGTCGTGTCGAACCGCCCGCCGGCCGCCGGGTCGAACAGCACGGCGGCGAGTACCCGCTCGGGCGCCCGCGCGGCCAGCTGGATTGTCATTCGCCCACCCATCGAATGGCCGACGAACACTGCTTGCCCGATGCCGAGCGCGTCCAACGTCCGTAACACCGAATCGGCGCGATCGCTGAAGCCGCAGGCGTCGCCGGGCAGTCGCCCGGTGTCGCCGTGGCCGGCGGCATCGACGGCGACGACCAGAAATCCCATACCGGCGATGCGGCTGAGCATCCGTAGATATGCCTTACGACTCAGCAGAAGTCCGTGCATGAACAGCAACGGCACTCCGCGGCCGCCGACTGAAAGACCGATCCGGCGCCCGTCATCGAGTTCCACGACGTGATGACTCAGGCGGATGCGGCTTGATGATGTCTGCGTCATGGCCACGGCGGAGTTCCCGGCCGGCCGGGCGTTGAAACGGCGTCTCGAGGCGTCGGTCCCGGTGTCGACCAGCACGCATCGCGCTTGCGGGCGCCGCGGCAGGGGTACTCGGCTGAACAAGATGACGCAAATGTCCCATCGAAGCACGGACGACATCGACCCTTGCGTACGCGTTTACGGGGCGCGGGTCCACAATCTGCGGGGTGTCGACGTGGTAGCGCCGCGTGACGCGCTGGTCGCGTTCACCGGGATCTCCGGTTCCGGCAAATCGTCGTTGGCCTTCGGGACCATCTATGCCGAGGCGCAGCGCCGCTACTTCGAATCGGTCGCTCCGTACGCCCGTCGCCTGCTGTTGCCGACCGGCGCGCCAAAGGTAGACGACATCACCGGTCTCCCGCCCGCGGTAGCGCTGCAGCAGCGCCGTGGTTCGGCGACGTCGCGGTCGACGGTCGGCACCGTGACCACCTTGTCCAACCTGCTGAGGATGCTGTTTTCCCGCGCCGGGACCTATCCCCGAGGCGCCACGGAACGACTGGACTCCGATGCGTTCTCGCCGAACACCGCGGTTGGTGCGTGCCCGGAATGCCATGGGCTCGGACGGATTCATCGGGTGACCGAAGAGACACTGGTGCCGGACCCCTCGCTGACCATTCGTGAAGGTGCGGTGGCCGCATGGCCGGGCGCTTGGCAGGGCCAGAACCTCCGCGACATCCTCGTCACGCTGGGCTACGACATCGACAAGCCATGGCGGAGACTGCCTAAGCGGCAACGCAATTGGATCCTGTTCACCGATGAGCAGCCAACGGTCGAGATCGATCCCAGCCAGCATCCCGTGCAGGCCGACTATTACTACAACGGCACGTTCTCCAGCGCCGAACGCCACGTCCGCCACACATTGGCCAACTCGCATAGCGCGATGATGCGTCGTCGCGTACTGCAATTCGTCGACAGCGTCGAGTGCCCCGTATGCGACGGTTCCGGGCTGCGGCTTGAGGCGCTGAGGGTGACTTTCGCCGGCTGCACCATCGCCGACTACACGGCGATGCCGCTGGCCGAGCTTGCTGACGCGTTGCGCCCGACGGCTTCTCGGACCGATGCCGCCGCAGCATACGAGTCAACGCAATCCGGTGAGCTGACCGAAGTGGCGACCATGATCGCCGCCGACCTGGTCGCACGCCTGCAGGTACTCATCGATCTGGGCCTCGGCTATCTCACTCTTAGTCGCCGCACTCCGACGGTGTCACCCGGCGAACTGCAGCGGTTGCGGCTGGCCACTCAGCTGCGTGCCGGCCTGTTCGGCGTGCTTTATGTGCTCGACGAGCCGTCGGCCGGACTGCACCCCGCCGACGCCGAACCGCTACTCGAGGTGCTCGATCGACTTCGGCGCGCGGGCAATTCGCTCTTCGTGGTGGAGCACGACATGGACGTGGTGCGCCGTGCCGACTGGATCGTCGACGTCGGGCCCGGGGCGGGGGAGCTTGGCGGCGGCGTGCTCTACAGCGGGCCGGTACCGGGTCTGGCCGACGTCGAAGGGTCGGTCACCCGTCGGTACCTATTCGACGGGGCCAGGCCGCAGTCGCGCGAAGCCCGCACCCAGTCGGGGCAGCTGCGGCTGCGCGGCATCTGCTTCCACAATTTGACAGACCTCGACGTGGACCTACCGCTCGGTGTGTACACCGCGGTCACCGGAGTGTCCGGTTCGGGCAAGTCGACGCTCGTCGTCAAGGTCCTCGGCGATGTCGTGAAAAGCCATCTCGGCACGGGACGGGTGGTGGAGCCGACCGAATCCGATGACGACGAAACGGACAGCGGGATCATCGATCTCGATCACGACGCCAGCGTCGGCGTAACGGCGGGGGGTGTCGAGGCGATCAACCGGCTGGTATCGGTCGACCAGCGCCCGATCGGACGCACCCCGCGGTCGACGCTGGCGACCTACACCGGCTTGTTCGACGCCGTCCGCCGCGAATTCGCCGCGACTCCAAAGGCGCGTCGCCGCGGTTGGACAGCGGGCAGGTTTTCCTTCAATGTGGCCGAGGGCCGCTGCCCGACCTGTCAGGGGGAGGGGTTTGTCTCGGTCGAATTGTTGTTCCTGCCAGGCACATACGCAACCTGCCCGGCCTGTCACGGAGCGCGTTACTCCGACGAGACGCTCGAGGTGCGCTACCGCGACCGTACGATCGCCGACGTGCTCGCGATGACCGTCGACGAGGCTTCGGAATTTTTTGCCGACGTCGCCAACGCAGCGCGGAGCCTGACGACGTTGCAAGAGGTCGGGCTGGGGTATCTCCGTCTGGGCCAACCCGCGACCGAGCTGTCGGGTGGCGAGGCGCAGCGGATCAAGCTCGCCTCCGAACTGCAGCGGCCCCGGCGAGGGCATACCCTGTACGTCCTCGACGAGCCGACCACCGGGCTGCACCCCGCAGATGTGGACCTGCTCGATCGTCAGCTGCACCGCCTGGTCGACGGGGGCAATACGGTCGTGGTGGCCGAACACGATATGCGGATGGTCGCGGGTGCGGACTGGGTGATCGACCTGGGACCGGGAGCCGGCAGCGACGGCGGTCGGGTCGTTGCCGCGGGGCCGCCGAAGAAGGTGGCACGTGCGAAACACAGTCGGACGGCCCCGTATCTGGCGAAAGCGGTTGGCGCTGGCTGATACTCGGTGAAGCTGTCGATCGAACTGTCAAGAGCGCTCTTGCTGCGTCCGAGTCACATCCGCGAATAGCGGCTCAGGGCGAAGCTGTACAGGCCGTAAGCGGCAAATCCGCCTCCCGCCAGAAGGATCAGCCCTGTGCCGAACGGGGCCTCACGTAACGTCTTCACCGCGCCGTCCAGACCCGTCGCCTTCGATGGGTCGGCGCGGATGGAGGCGACGACAACCAGAAGGCCGGCCCCGGCCAACACGGTGCCTTCGGCGAGGTACCCACAAAAGCCCAATGCGGTGATCGCGCGCCCCGGCGAAACGGTGAGATCATTGCAGAACCGCCGCGATGCTCCCTTGAAGGCGAAGTAACCACCGATTATGACGATCACCAGGCCGACCGCGACCAGGACCACTTTGCCCTGCGCGGACTGCATCAAGCGCGCGCTGAGTCCGGCGTTTTGCACTGCGCTGGATTTGCGCCTCCCCAGCGCGAACTGCATCGCGGTGACTGCGACCGCCGTATACACAATGGCGAGCCCAAAAGCCTTGATTCGGTTAATTGTTCGAAAATCTCGAGGATCACGCCGACGTTCGGCTGGGTGGAGGCCGACAACGGTCTCCGCAAGCCGCCATAGCGTCAGGGGAATTAGCGCTACCGCGACTGCCCACAGCGCGACGAAACCGCCAGTGGTGTCGGCGATAGTTCTCAACGCGCCGGTCTGATCAGCATCGGCCTTGCCTCCTAGCGCTATGCGGACGACAAGGTATGCGATCAGCAAATGCATCAGCCCACTGATGACATACCCGACGCGCGCCGCGATCTGTGGGGCTCGCTCAGATGTGGCGCGTCGCACGACATCAGTGGGATTGATCGCCCCGCCCATTTCGCTGGCGCTGTCCCGCTGCGTGTTCCGGGCTTCATCCGCGCCGCTCATCAGCGTGTCCTTCTCTTTGGACGCAAGTGATGCGCCGGGTGGCGACTACCCCTTTTCTTGCTGAGCCACGCGCGCCGCGCTGGTCCTCAAGCGGCCAGGTCCCGTCGTCACAGCTTGCTCAGCTTGCCAATCGTTTGAAACTCGGAGTCTTGGTAGGGTCGCCCGTCGGGTTGGATCAAGTCCTGAAACCAGAGCTGCGGAACCGCGGTGTACGGGTGGTCCCAGGAGTCCCACGGAAAGTAGGTTTGGGTCTTACCGGCCACCAGCCCCCAGTTGATCGCACCGACGTTGTGCCGCTTGGCGACTGGCAGAACTCCGTCCACGGTGCTGCCCACTGTCCGAGCCAGATACTCGGTGCAAAGGATGGGGCGTCCCAACGGTGACAGCTCGGCGATCCGGTCCTCGAAGCCCGCCGGTTTGTCGTAAGAGTGAAACGTGATCACGTCGGAATTAGTCAATTGAAGGTCTGCGATTTCGCTCCGCCTTGAACGATCTCCCCACACGCCGTCCCACACGGCGCTCGTCAGCGGTTGACTCGGATCAACCGAACGAGCCCACCCGAACACCAGCGAGAGCAGGTCGGCCACCCGGTCCAGCTTGTCTGTTCGCTCTACCTTTCGGTACACACGGGCGGGATTGTCGGGCTCGTTCCATAGGTCCCATCCCAAAACACGCTCATCAGTGCGGAATTGGTTCAAAACACCCGTGACATAGTCTCGCAGGGTGCGACGGTAGTCGAGGTCATCGAGGCGCTCCGCGCCAGGGCTTTGTACCCAGCCGGAATTGTGAACCCCCGGTTTGGGTGCGCGCTGCGGTCCGGCTTTCGGGAACGGATCCCAACACGAGTCGAAGAAGACAAACAGAGGTTTGATCCTGTGGCGGGCCGCTATGGCCACAAACTCTGCTAGGCGTTTTTGAAAGCCTCGCGCGTCCTGCGCCCAGAGCTGATCGTGGATGAAGACTCGCGCAGCGTTGAGCCCATGCGTCTGGGCCCAGCCGAGCTCGGTATCGATGCGCCGGGGGTCGAAGGTGTCGGCCTGAAACATCTCGAGCTGGTTGATGGCGTTCGAGGTGATGTAGTTGGCGCCGACCAGCCATCCCTGCGCCTGGTACCAGCGATTAGCCCGGTCCGTCGACCATGGACTTTGGACTGCGGCGGCGCGCGGCGTCGGGGTCAGCGTAGTGGCCGCCGCCAGCAATACCGGGAGCGTTAGGACCGTCCGACGCCTCACGTAGTGACGATAGGAGATCGGCCGTGGCGCCGTGGCGAAACCGCTTACGACTGGAGTGGCGGCGGATCGAGCTCATCGAATGTTGTGAGTGCGGGGTTTGGCCTCTTCAAAGAACTCGACGCCGAGCGTCGAGCTCGTCGATGGCGGCGTCGATGTTGTCGGGGTCGAACATGACGTGCGCCGCGATCCGCTCGTCGGTTTCGAGCTCGACGACGCTAAGCATTTCGACGCGGAAATCTCCCTGCTCTTCGTTGGGGTTCGGTGCGCAGATACGCATCAGGGCCAGGCGCTCCCCGCGAATCGCAATGGCGGTCGACGTTACGTCTGTTAAGGCATCGGCAAGAGCTCGGATATTCGCGATTACGACATCGCGCCCTTCCCAGACACCGATGTTCACGACGCGGCGGCGATCGTCGACGATGCTATCGACGGCCAGTATCTCGGCCGCCGCAGCCCAGTTGCGCGCCCGCGTGTGGGCGAAGAAGCGGTCATCCGCGCGACTCGCCGCATTTTCTGGACGGCGCGTTTCCGGGCGCAGGTCTTCGAAGCGGGCGAGTGCGGCGTCCAGGTCTGCCTCATCGAACATCTCTGAGCGGTTGATCTGCTCACCTCGTACCGTCGAAAGGCCGATCTCTCGCCACTCGGCTTGGAACCCCTCTGACGAAGTTCCGCGGGCGAAGCGGGTGACTACCGCCCCGTAATCGCTTAGTCGATGCACGACCTCGATATAGACGCGAATATCCGACAACAGCTCGTCGAATGTGGTTCGCAGGTATGCCTTTAAGTCTCCAGGTGCGAACGCAATAGCTCGTCGGTGGTCGGCATTCACCCAATCCGGTGTGGTCGGCGGCATTTCGTGTCGGTTGACCGCGGCGTACGACTTTGTGATCACCGACCATGCCCGGAAGTGGGCGCCCGCTTCTCCAGCGAGGTAGCGGGCATCGAGTTCCTCAAAGGCGGCGTCGATGTCTTCGGGGTCGAACTGAATCGCCGCTGCGTGACGGTTGTCGGCGTCGATCTCGACAATGTTGAGCATCTCGACGCTGAACGCCTCGGGGCCACGGTCACCGCCCGAGACGCGGGTACGCGTGAGCGCGAGGCGTTCTCCGCGGGTAGCAATGACGACCGACTCGATGTTTTTGACCCCGAGGTCAACAACGGCCCGCATATTTGCAATCTGGGCATCGCGGCCACGTTGAATGCCGCCGCCTATTACCCGACGGCGATCGTCGGTACAAATATCGTCGGCGAGCAACTCTGCAATCGCATCCCAATCGCGAGCCGCGAGGTATGTGTTGGAGAGGTCATACAATCGGCTCGCTGCGTTCTCCAGCCGCGGCGCCTGGGGGTGCAATTCCTCAAAGCGTGCAAGCGCCAGATCGAGATCTGCTTCGTCGAAAACTTCAGCGCGGCTAAGCAGGCCACCTTCGACTATCTGAACTTCGATCATCCGAAATTCGGCGTCTACACCGTCGTTCGAGGTTCCCTCGTGCACCTGTGTGTAGACGGCTCCGAGTTCGTCCAGCCGATGCACCTCCTCGACATAGACGTTGTACGCCGAAAAGATGTCGAACACTGCGCGAATAGAAGCGGCCAGGTCGGCCCCTTCGACCGAGACGAGCGGGCGATGATCGATGTAACCCGGATCCGGAGTCATCGGAGGAAGTTCACGCCGACGGACCGCGGCCTGTATACCTGCGATCACCGACCAGGTCTCTGCATATGGTGCGGCTTCGCCGGCGACGTAGCGAGCATCAAGCTCGGCGATGGCGGCATCGAAGTCGTCGAGCCCAAACGCATAGCGCGTCACGATTCGTTCGCGGGCGTCAATCTCAACGATGCCGAACACCTCGGCGATAACCTCCTCGGACTGCTCGTCTCGGATTGAGAAGCAGTCACGGCTGAGCGCGAGGCGCTCGCCTCGTGTCGCGATAACCGCTGACGTAACTGCCGAAAGCCCGAATGCGGCTGACGCGCGCATGCTTTCAATCGTGGCATCGCGACCTCGTCGTAGCCCGGCGTTCACCACTCGACGGCGATCGTCGTTGAAAATGTCATCGGCCAGCATCTCCGCCACGCCATCCCAGTCGCGGGCAACCCACCGCGCCATGAGGCGTTCGAAAACTCGGCTTGCCGCGTTTTCGAGCGGCCGTGCCTGCGTGTGCAATTCGTCGAACCGGGCGAGCGCGATGTCGCGGTCTGCCTCGTCGAAGCATTCGCAGCGATCTACCAAATTACCGTCGATTGTGACCAATTCGATGAACCGCAATTCGGCGTCGAGGCCCTCTTGCATGGTCGCGTTCACCGCCTGGGTGACGACGACTCCGTTTTCATCCAGCCGGTGCACTGCCTCGACGTAGACGTTGAAGGTAGAAGTGATGTCCCACAATGCATGTAGAGAGGCGGCGAGATCAACGCCCTCGATCGACACAAGCGCTCGATGATCGATGTAAACCGAATCCGGAGTGGTCGCGGGCACTTCTTGCCGGTTGACCCCGGCGGTGATCCTCGCAACAAGCGACCACATTTCGGCGTGGGCGCCGGCTTCCCCGGCGATGTAGCGAGCCTCGAGTTCTTCGAACGCGGAGTCGAAGTCGTTGGGATCAAACACGATGCCTGCCGTTATCCGACTGTTGGCGTCGATCTCGACGATGCTCAGTGCTTCACCAATGGAGCCCGGAGACCCCTCGTCTTGACCCCAAAAGTGCGCGCGGCATAGAGCCAGGCGCTCGCCGCGAGTCGCAATGACGGTTGAGGTTATGTTCGCACCAGCTTCGGCGAGGTTTCGCGTGTCCGCGATAACGGCGTTCGGACCGCGCAAAATCCCGGTGTTCACGACACGCCGGCGATCGTCCGTGGAAATGTCATCAGCCAGTACTTCCGCCATTGCGGCCCAATCGCGTTCGGCGAAGTACGTCTTGTAGCGCTCGTAGACTCGGGTGGCGGCGTTTTCCAGCTGCGATGCCTGCGGATGCAATTCGTCGAACCGGGCGAGTGCCGCGTCGAGGTCTGTCTCGTCGAAAAGCTCGCAGCCGCCGATACGGTCACCTTGCAGAGTCAAGACGTGAATCATTCGCCACTCGGCGTCGAAGCCCTCTGGTGAGGTCCCGTTCGCCCTGTGCGTGACGACGGCTCCCGAAGCGCTGAGCCTATGCACCGCCTCGATGCGGAAGCTGAGGTCTCGTGTCTGGGTCCAGAAGGCGCGGACGGAGTCAATCATGTTGCTGGATGCGAACAGTGCACCTCGACGATGGTCGACGACCGCCCAGTCGACCCCGGTGAGTTCGTGGCGGTTGAAAGCGGCATAGGTATCAGCGATGACTGTCCACGTGCGCGCGTGGGCGGCAGCTTCGCCGGCGACGTACCGGGCGTCAAGCTCAGCGAAAGCCGCGTCGATGTCGTTAAGGTCGTACAGCACGCACGCTGCTACCCGTTCGCCGGTGTCGAACTCAAGGACCTGCAGCACGTCGAATTGAACCGCGCCGGGGTCGGCGCCTGAGGCGCGCCAATGCGTGAGAATGTGGCGCTCGCCCCGGGTCGCAACAATGTCCACGGTGGCGATTGTCGTCAATCCGATGTCGGTAGCGACCCGCAAATCTTTGATTGCAGCATCGCGACCGCGATAAATCCCCGCATTGATGACCCGGCGGCGATCATCGAAGTAATAATTGTCGGCAAAGTCCTGGGCCATGGCATCCCAGTCGCGAGCCGCGAAGTGCGCTAGGAAGCGTTCCGCCACAGCGCTTTTCAGGCGACGGGAGCGCGGCTGAAGTTCCTCAAAGTGGGCGAGCGCAGCATCGAGGTCAGATTCGTCGAAGATTTCGTTGCCCTTGATTTGATCGCCATCGATAGTCAGAACGAAAAGCATTCGCCACTCGGCGTCGAAGCCGTCCGGCGAATTCCCTTGCGCAGCATAGGTTGCGACCACTCCAAAAGTGCTGAGGCGATGTACCGCCTCGATGCGGACGACGAGATTCGGCGTGATATCCCAAATGGCGCGCAAGCTTGCTTGCGGATTGGTCGCGTCGATTACAGCTAGCTGCCGATGGTCGACTTGGACCCAGTCCGTTACCGCGAGTTCGTGGCGGTTGAACGCGGCGCACTCCCGTGCAATAACCGACCATGTCTGCGCGTACGGTGCCGCTTCACCCGCGAGGTAGCGCGCGTCGAGCTCCTCGAAGGCGGCGTCGATGTCATTGAGGTCGAACAGCAGGCGGGCAGCGACCCGGTTGTCGGTGTTGATTTCGACCAGGCAGAGCGCCTCGTTGCGGAACGACTCGGGCCCTTGGTCTTCCACCGACAGGAGGACATGAGAAAGGGCCAGGTCTTCACCGCGTGTTGCTACCGCAGTAGCCGTGATGTGCTTTACCCCGACTCCCGCAATCGCCCGCATGTCCGCGATTTCGGCATCTCGACCGTGACGGATACCGGCGTTCACCACCGCACGGCGATCCTCGGAGCAGATGTCTCCGGCCACTACCTCCGCCAGGGCGATCCAGTCGCGCGCTGCGAAGTAGGTGAAGACCCGATCAAGCACTTGACTTGCCGCGTTTTCCAGCCGGGGGAGACGCGGATGCAGTTCCTCAAAGCGGGCGAGCGCCGCGTCGAGGTCAGATTCATCGAAGATGTCGCACCGATCAATCCGGTCTCCTTCTACAGTGAGAACTTGGATCTGCCGCCATTCGGCATCAAAGCCTCCTGATGAAGTGCCTTGCTGCACATGTGTGATGACGGCTCCGAGCTTGCCGAGCCGATGCACGGCTTCGACGCGGATGCTGAGCTCTGGGGTTACGTCCCAGATGGCACGGATGGACGCGAGCATGGTGCTGGATGCGAACGGTGTGCCTCGCCGGTGGTCGATTGTGACCCAGTCCGTCGCAGGGAGTTCGTGTCGGTTGAACGCGGTGTAGATATCGGCGATGACTGACCATGTGTGCGCGTGGGCTGCCGCTTCGCCTGCGAGGTAGCGGGTTTCGAGTTCGGCCATGGCAGCGTCGAGATCGTCGACGTTGAATGTTACGACCGCAGCGGCCCGCCCGTCCGCGTCGATCTCGTTGATGCCGAGCACCTCTGTGAGAAAGACGTCCAGCCTTTCATCGCGGTCCAAGAGGCGGATACGCATGAGGGCAAGGCGTTCACCCCGGATCGCCACGACGGTTGACGTCACGTCCGCGCTCCATAGGTCGGCGACCGCCCGCATGTCCACGATGTGCGCGTCTCGGCCATGTCGCACTCCAGCGCCGACCACCGGACGACGATCGTCATGGGAAAAGTCGACGGTCATCATTCGTGCCATGGCGTCCCAGTCGGCGGTCGCAAGGCAACTGTTGAAGCGCTCCATCATGCGGCTTGCCGCGTTTTCCAACCGCGGTGCTTGCGGGCGCAGTTCTTCAAAGCGGGCCAGGGCGGTATCGATGTCTGTCTCGTCGAAGACTTCAAGGCGATTGAGCAGGTCGCCTTCGGCTGTAAGAAGGTTGAGCCCCCGCCACTCGGCATCGAAGCCTGCTTCCGAGCTCCCGTGCGCCGCCCACGTGACGATCGCCCCGACATCGGTCAGCCGGTGCACCGCCTCGATGTAGATCTTGAAATCGGGTGCGACGTCCCAGGTGGCGCGAAGGTACGGAATTGTTTCTCCGGGCGCGTACGCGATCCCGCGCCGGTGGTCGATGTTCACCCAGTCGGGTGTTGTCGGTGGCATCTCGTGGCGGTTGAGCGCGTCGTAACCTTCCGTGATTGCCGACCACATGCGCGCGTACGGAGCCGCTTCGCCGACCAGATAGCAGGCATCGAGCTCACCGACGGCGGATTCGAAGTCGTCGAGGTCGAACGCGCTGCGCGCTGCGATCCGTTCGTCGGCGGTGATCTCTACAAGGTTGAGGAATTCGATGTGGAATGCGCCGGATTGCTGGTCTTCACTCGAGACACAGGTCCGGCAGAGGACAAGTCGTTCGCCTCGGGTCGCGATGACCGTCGCCGTACTCGTCGTGGCCCCAATGTCGGCGAAGGCCCGCATGTTCGCAATTTCGATGTCTCGACCGCGTCTGACCTCGGCGCTCACGACCCGTCGGTGGTCGTCGACAGACGTATCGTCGGTCAGCAGCTCGGACATGGCGGCCCAGTCGCGTGCGGCGAAGTACTTGCGGAAGCGCTCGTACGCTCGACTTGCCGCGTTTTCCAGGCGCGGTGCCGATCGGCTGAGTTGATCGAACTTCGCGAGCGCGGCTTCGAGGTCCGCCTCGTCGAATACCTCAGCCCGGCTCAGCATCCCACCATCGACGGTCATGATTTCGACGCCGCGCCATTCGGCGGCGAAACCCTCGTGCGAGGTTCCGTATCCAGCCCAGGTGAAAACCGCGCCGAGGTCGTTCACCCGGTGTGGTGTCTCGATGTAGACGTTGAGGTTTATGTCGAGGTCCCATCCGGCACGGATGTACTCGACACCTTCGCCGGGTGCAAATGATGCCACTCGGCGGTGGTCGATACTCACCACGTCCGGTGCAACCGCGGCGACTTCGCGCCGATTGTGCGCAACCAAGGCGCCGGTGATCACCGACCACGTCGGCGCGTGGGCGGCCCCTTCGCCGGCGAGGTACCGGGCATCGAGTTCGGCGACGGCTGCCTCGAAGTCGTCGAGGTCGAACACGACACTCCCGGCGATCCGTTCGTCGGTATCGATCTCGACGATGTTGAGGGCGTCATTCTGAATCGCGTCGGGGTCTCGGCCCGACACCCGAACACGTATGAGCGCGAGGTGCTCACCGCGCATCGCCAGGGCGCCCACAACCGTCATCGCGAAGCCGACACCGATTGTCGCCTGCGTATCTTTGATGTTGGCTTCTCGACCATGCAAGATCCCGGCGTTGACCACCCGACGGCGATCGTCGACGCAGACGTTCTCGGCCGATATTTGTGCCACGGATTGCCAGTCGTCGGCCGCAATGTAGGCGAAAAGGCGCTCCCAAACGCGTGTTGCCGCGTTTTCCAGCCAACGCGCCGGGCGGTTGAGGTGGTCGAACTTCGCGAGAGCGACATCGAGGTCCTCCTCGTCGAATACCTCTATGCGACTGAACATTTCGCCATCGACCGTCATCAGGGAGACGCCCCGCCATTCGGCATCAAACCCCTCGCGCGAGGATCCATATCCCGCCCAGGCGAAAACCGCGCCGAGTTCGTTCACTCGATGTGCCGTTTCAATGTAGATGCTGAGGGATTGGTCGAGATCCCATCCGGCACGGATGTATTCGATACCTTCACCGGGCGCAAACGCTGCCGCCCGGCGGTGGTCGATAGTCGCCACATCCGTTGTCGCCGCCGCGACTTCGCGCCGATTGTGGGCAACGAGAACACCGGTGATTACCGACCAAATGTTCGCATGGGGGGCTCCCTCGCTGGCCAGGTAGCGTGCATCGAGCTCCTCGACAGCGGCCTCGAAGTCGTCGAGGTCGAATGTGATCACTACCGCGATCCGTTCGTCCGAATCGATCTGGACGACTTGCAAGACATCGTTTTGGATCGCAGCGGGATCGTGTCCCGCAGCGCGAACACGCGCCAAAGCCAGACGGTCGCCGCGGATGGCCCTGACATCTACGACCGTTATGGTGAAGCCGATGTCGGCCGCCGCCCGCATTTCCCCGACTCCAGCGTCGCGACCGTGTCGAAGTCCGCCGTTCACCACTCGACGGCGATCATCGATCAACTCCTCCTCGGCCACCATCGCGATAATCGCCGCCCAATCGCGGACTTCAAAGTACTGCCACATGCGCTCGTAGGTTCGGGAAGCTGAGTTTTCGAGCCTAGGCATCGGTCGGCTGAGTTCGTCGAACTTGGCAATCGCGACGTCGAGATCTGCATCATCGAACAGCTCGCACCGGTCGATGCTGTCGCCTTCGACCATCAGGAGGAAAACCTCGCGCCACTCGGCATCAAAACCGTATTGCGAGCTGCCAATCATCGCATTAGTTACCACTGCTCCGCGACTAGTCAGCCGATGCGCCGTCTCGATATGGATGCGAGATTGCGGCGCTACATCCCAGGTGGCGTGGATGTATGAAATCATTTCGCCGGGTGCGAACGATCTTGCTTGCCGGTGATCGATGTTCACCCAGTCTGGCGTCGTCGGTGGAAGTTCGTGTCGGCTTATGGCGGCGTACGCCTCGGTAATCGTCGACCACGTGTGCCGGTACGCTGCCGCCTCCCCGGCGAGATAGCGCGCCTCGAGTTCCGCTATCGCGGAGTCGAAGTCGTCGAGGTCGAAATGGGTCCTGGCAAGTATGATTCCGTCGCAGTCGACCTCAATAATTGACAGTGCCTCAACTATCAGCCTGTCGGCACCGGTTGCCTCCGGCCTAGCGTCGTGCCCCTCGAACCGTAATCGGCTCAGGCACAGGCGATCTCCTCGTACAGCCAGAGGCGTTGCAATGATACTGGTTGCGCCGAGGGCGGCGATCGCCCGGATACTTGCGACCTCTGTTGCGCGGTCGTTGCGCGTTTGGCGAAATCCTCGGCGACGGTCGTCGATGCGGATACCTTCGGCGAACAGTGCTGTCATCTCATTCCAGGACCGACTAGCGAAGTACGCTATAGCCCGATCATCGGCTCGACTCGCCGCGTTCTCGAGCCGCCGCGGCGCTGGCTGTTCCTGCTCGAATCGGGCATAGATGGCGTCTAGTTCGGCCATGGCGGCGTCAGCGTCATCGACATCGAACCACATCTGCAACGCGATTCGTCCGTCCTCGTCCAGGCCGTACAACTGGAGAATTTCATCGCGCGGCGCCCCGGGGCTTACGTCGGCACTGCTTATCACCAAGCGAGCTAAAGCCAGGCGCTCGCCTCGCACGGCGACAACGACTTGGTTGAACCGTAGGTCGTCCGTCTGGATAGCGCGTCTGCTCTGATGCGCCCAATCGGCCGAGGGCAGGTCGCTCTGCCTGAAGCCGACGATCTTCCGGCGACTCTCCACGAGACCGTCGGGTGCATAGAGCTCCTCGACCACGTCCCAGGCCTCGCTATGAAGGGCAGCTATCACGCGTTGTCCCACGCGTACGCACGCATTCTCGAGCTCGGCAACCGGAGCGTCGGCCGGAGTCGGACTCACTGGAGCGGTCGGCATCTCACGCTGGCCGAGAACGAGACGCGCCTTTTCGACAAGTGCGGCGGCTCCCTTTCGTTCCCACAGACTCACCGATTGCTCGACGGCGGCTCGCGCTCCCGAGACGTCACCGGCGGCGGCCAAAACCGTTGCCAGCGCCAGACATGCGTCGCCGTGGTCGACCAACGCGTCGGTGCGCTCGGCCAGACTGACAGCGGCCTCGGCCATCTTGCGTGCCTCAACGTGATTGTTGCCGCGGGAGAGCAGCTGCGCCCGCAGGGTGCGCCATGCGATCGAGGGCTTGAGCGCGTGGCCGGCGAGACGCTCACTTTCCGTGCACAACTCGGCGGCCTCGGCGTCTCGGTCGAGCAGGAGACACGCGCGACCGAGCAGGGCGGCCGTCTCGGCGGTGTCGGCGTCCAGGCCCATGCGGCGAAAACCGTTGTAGGCCTTACGCAGCGGGGGCTCGGCAGCAGCAGGATCGTCGACGACCAACTCGACAATGCCGGCGAACTGCTCGACTTCTAAAAGCGCATGGCGCAGACCGAGGTCGGTGACGGTGCGCCGGGCCGAGTCGATCATCCGTCGTGCCGCGGCGCCGCGGCCACGGAAGGCCTCCAACACCGCCTGGCATCGCGTCGAGGTCGCCTCGACCGCAGGCGAATCGGTTGTTATCCGCAGTAGCCGCACCACGTCAAGACACCGACCGCCTGCACGCGGAACAGGATTGGGACCCCACAATGCGGCGAGCGGAGCGCCCGCCAGCACCGCGTTGACCCGCCGGTGTTCACGCGCGCGGCGCGCCGCGGTGAGAGCTTCGTCCAGGGCGATTTCGCAATCGGCGATTCGCCCGAGCCGCGCCAGACACGCGGCGCGCACGGTGTGCGCTTTGGCTTCTCCCGCGGCATCGTCCAATCCGGCCAGCTTTTCCGCGGCCGCGCCTAGCGCGGCTTCGACCTCGTCCAATCGCTCTGGGTGAATCAGCATCGACAGCTCGCCGTCGAAACACGTCGCCCATGCCGCCAGTCGGGCCGAATCGATTGTCGCTGCCTGTAATTGCGCGACAGCCCCCGCCGCCGATGTCACATCGCCTGCGGCCAGCAGAGCCTCGCAGCGCGCGACCAATAATTCCGCGGCCTGGTCGTTGCGGTCGGGTAGTTCGTCGTCGAGCTCCTCGAGTGCATGCAGTGCCCTGTCGTAGAGTTCCGCGGCACCTTCGTAGCCGAGTCGTGCCATCGCCTGGTCCGCGGCGCGCCGGCAGTACTCGACGGCCTTGGCCGCGTTTCCCGCCCATGCGCATTCGAAGTAGTGGTGCGCCAGTTCGGCCAACAGCTCGTCGTCGGCCCCGGGCTCGGTCTCCAGCGTCGCGGCGATGCGCTGGTGCAACCGCATGCGGCGCACCGACGCCAACTCGGCGAGCAGCGACCGCCGCACAATGGCATGGTTGAACCGGTATCGACCGCCGGGCTCCTCGATGACGATGCCGGCCTTGCAGGCCTCGTCGAAAGCGTCAACGAGATCCTGCTCGACCACCCGCTCCACGAGGTCCACGGCGAACCGGCTGCCGACGACGGCGGCCGCGGCAAGTGCCTTGTTGGTCTCTGCCGAAAGCCGAGAGAGTCGGCGGCTCACGGTTTCCCGGACCCCTTGCGGCAAGGTAGTCGGATCCCAGACCCCGCCACTTTCATCGACATGGCGTAGCGCCTCGATGAGGAAGAACGGGTTGCCACCGGTGACCGACGCCAATGCCCGCGCGAGCTCTTCGTCGTCGTAGCCGGCCTCGGTGACGTACGCGGTCACGTCCCCCTCGTCAAGACCACTGAGCTGCAGGCGATTAGCGGTGCCGGAATCGGCGCTGCGATGAAGGTCGGCGAGCATGGCCGCCAACGGATGGGAGCGGTCGAGGTCGGTGCTGCGGTACGTCCCGACGATCTGTACGCGTGCCTGGTCGCCGAAGCGCAGGAGATGACGCAGCAAGAGCAGCGTGGGTTTGGCGGCCCAGTGCAGGTCGTCGAGAACAACGACGACGGGTGCGCTCGCGGAAGCGACCGCCAGCAGCGCCACGACCGCGTCGAAAAGTGCGTAGCGCTCGGTGTCCGGATCGGCGGCGGTTGGCGCGGTCAGATCAGGTAGGACATCGGTAAGCCCGGGAACCAATGCGAGTAGTGCTTCAACACCGCGCAATCCGCGCAGCCGTGTGGCGCCGATGCACGGCACGAGCGAACGCAGTGCCTCCGCGAAGGGTTGGTACGGCGCCCCAAGATCCTCGTCGCAGCGGCCGTAAAGCACAACCGCGCCTTGCTGATAGGCCCGCCCCGACCACTCGCCCGCCAGACGCGTCTTACCCACGCCGGGTTCGCCGGCGATCAGAACCGCGTGCATCCCGCCTTCGAGCGCGGTCTCCCAAACGGACACAAGGCTTTCGAGTTCATCGTTGCGCCCGACAAACGGACCGGGACCAATCAGTACCGCGGGAAGGCCGGGCCGCTCGACGGGTGCATCGGCCGTCTGTTCCGCAGAACTGTCCTCGGTGGTTTGCAAGCGAAGCTCGAAGACGTGCTCTGGGCGTGCCAAGTTCTTGAGCTGACGCATTCCCAAGTCGGCGAACACGACATCGTCGGGCAACGAATCGATGACGAGTTCGGCGGTCGCGCCGGAGCACAGAATCTGGCCACCCACCGCCAGCGAACGCAGGCGCGCAGCGCGGTTGACTGCCCGACCGAAGTAGTCGCCGTCGCGAAGCTCGACCTCGCCGGTATGCAGCGCGATGCGAATGCGCATGGGTTCGCGCAGCGCCCATGGTTCTTTAGCAATCGCATCCTGTAGCTCCAGCGCTGCCGTGGCCGCCGCCGACGGCCGATCGAAGACCGAGAAGGTGGCGTCGCCCTCGCCGCGGGTCTTGATCAGCCTTCCGCCGCGGGATGTGACGACTTGTTCGGCAAGCTCGTCGTGGCGCGCGAGCGCGAGCGCCATGGCTTCGGCATCGGCCTCCCAGGCGGCGGTCGAGCCCTCGATGTCGGTGAGCAGGAAGGTCACGGCGCGTGTCACCGTCGTAAGCTGTTGTCCTACCGGGACTTCCAGCGATGCGTCCTGCGCTACGATCGCGGCTTCCAGCCGCCGAAGCTCCGGCCCGGGGTCGACGCCCAGCTCGTCGGCCAGCAGTGAGCGTGCTCGTTGGTAAGCGGCCAGCGCTTCGCCCTGCCTGCCGGCGCGGTAGAGGGCGAGCATCAGCTGGCCCCAACGCCTTTCGCGGAGGGGCGCGTCGGACACCGCCGCCTCGAGCTCGCCGATGATCTCCGCGGCCCGCCCGGTCGCCAATAGGGCATCGGCGCGATCCTCGACCAGCGCGGCGTGGCCCTCTATCCAGCGGGTCTTCTCGGATACTCCGCGGCGGGTATCGGGCAGCTCGGGGATTCCGCGCCAGAGGGTCAGCGCCTCGTCGAAGCGGGCTACCGCTTGGATGCTGTCGCCGGCGGCTGCGGCGTCACGGCCCATCTTGGTGGCCAGCTTGTAGCGCGAAGCATCGCTATCGGATTGTGTGAGGACCCAGCCGGTTCCCGCGGTCAAGACGAAGCCGTCATCCAGCGCGCGCCGCAGCGACGAGATGTGAGTTTGGAGCGCCTTGGCGGCGGTGCGCGGGGGATCGTCGCCCCACAGGAGCTCGAGCAGGGTTTCGGCCGACACGATCGAAGAACCGTGGAGCCCGAGCATGGTCAGGATCGCGCGGGGTTTGGCGCCCGGGATTGCGACCGGGGCGCCGTCCCGCCGCACCTGGAGAGGTCCCAAAACCCCCAGTTCCACCGCATGAAGCGTACTCACGTTCCGATAGTCACGGAGGGGAATCAACACACGGTCAAGGCCGAGTAAAGGCGTTTGCCGCCGGTGAACGGCAACCCTTTAGTCCGCGCGGGCGCTACTGAGCGCTTGAGGCATCGTCGGCCCGCCGCTGACCGCTCTGCCGGTGCTCAGATTATTTGGACGACCGCTTGTTCGAAGTACTGGTTATACGCGAGGTAGACAGGCTTTTTCCCGGTTCGGTCCAGGAACTCCTGGAATGCCTTGAATTCGTGTTCCGCGGCTTCGGGGTAATTGTAGAATTCGTCGAAAACTATTACCGTGCCCGACACAATATTTTCGACGAGCTGATCGAAGATTTCCTTTGCGGAGGTGTAGATATCGCAATCAACGTGTAGAAACGCGATGGGCGAAGATTTCAGGATCTCAGATTTGAACTGTGGAAGGGTGTCGCGAAACATGCCTTTCACCAGGCTCACATTGTGCAGAACCGGTGGCATCCACCCCTCGGTGTTGACCCGAAAAGTACCTTGCGGGACGGTGAGATCGGTGCGAGCCCATTCTTCCGGAAGCCCGTCAAAGGAATCGAACCCCCAGATGCGTTGCTCTGGATTGAGCGCGGCAATGAAATTGATGGTCCTTCCGGTGCACACCCCCATCTCCAAGTACGCGCCGCGCAGCGTGACGGCATCAGAACCGAACTTGAGCACGGCCGCATCGGTGTCCAAAGCCTTTGCGTCGGCAAAGTATTCCGCCACCATTGCCCGGGCCGTCGGTGAATCTCGATAGTCCTTGTCCATCGGGTAAAAGTTGAGAACTTGGTGCCCTTTGTGCCACTCGTCGCTCGCCGAGGGCATCTTCACCAAGCGGTCCCAGTCGAACCCGTTGGTGTGCGTCAGTTCTGGGGTCATCCGCGGTGTCGCGTTGCGTCGAGTGGCCGTGAGGGCAGACCGAACACGCCAACATCAACCGACATGAGTGACGCCGGGACGGACGGAAATTTCATGCGCTCAGCCTCCTCGTCGGATGACACAGCACGATTAGTCGGCAGCGTAGAGGGTTGGCGCTTAATTGACGATGGAATGCGGGGATTGCGCGCCCGGCGCCGGAGCGCACCCGTCGCGTTATGACTGAAGTGTCACCTGTGGCTGGCGTGACCGATGAGTTATTGCCCAGGCCCGCCATCGCGGCGCCCCTCGCCGCGCGGGGGTCGACGTGACGCAGTCTCGCGGCGACATTGTACGGAAACACCAAGAATTAAGATTCCGCCGCGACCGCGCGCACAGTACTGTTTATGTGCCAGCGTCTCCGTGAGGGAGAGGGATCGTGGGATCGCAGAAAGTCGTCGGTAGTCGGCCGGATCGGCTTCCATTGGTCGCACGGTCATCCGCGGTGCCCGCGACAATCCTCCAACTAGGCACTCGGTATCCGGGGGCCGCGGTGTTGCTGGCGGTGCCGCTGGCGGTCGCTGGCATCTGGGGGATGGTCACTTGCCCTTCCTTGGCCCTGCCGCTGGTGTTACTGGCCGGCGTGGCCTTGGTGTTATTTGATTTCCTGGCCGGGCCGTACCGGGCGGTTGAGCAGAAGGCGCGGGTCGCGGCCGGCCCGCATAAGCACAACCTTCAGCCGCGCGCCAGCCAACCCACCACCCAGGCCAAGCCCAAACCGTCGCGACGGGAGTTGAAAGCCGAAGCGCGGGCGCAGAAAGAAGTGGCGCGGGCGCAGAAAGAAGCCGCGGCGGCCGAGGCGTTCGCCGACGAAGCCGAGGCTGAAGCGCAAGCACAAGTTGCTGCCGCGGAGGCGCTGGCCGCCGAGGCCGAGGCTGATGCGCAGGCACAAGCCGCGGCTGCCGAAGCGCTAGCTGCCGAAGCCGAGGCGGTGGCTCAGGCAGAAGCCGCGGCGGCCCAAGCGCTGGCCGCCGAAGCCGAGGCGGTGGCGGCCGAGGCGCGGGCGCGGGCAGACGCGGCCGCGGCCGAAGCCTTAGCCGCGGAAGCCGAAGCGCTGGCCGCGGAAGCCGAAGCGCTGGCCGCCGAGGCGCGCGCGCAGGAAGAGGCCGCGGCTGCCGAAGCGCTGGCCGCCGAACCCGAAGCAGTGGCCGCCGAGGCGCGGGCGCAGGCAGAGGCCGCCGAAGCGCAAGCGCTGGCCGCCGAGGCGCGGGTGCGAGAGCGGGCGCACGCCGAAGCCGCGGCTGCCGAAGCGCTGGCCGCCGAGGCGCGCAAGCGCGCAGAGGCCGCGGAAGCCGAAGCGCTGGCCGCCGAAGCTCGCAAGCAGGCCAAAGCCGCCGAAGCCCTGGCGCTGGCCGCCGAAGCTCGCAAGCAGGCCAAAGCCGCCGAACCGGAAGCATTGGCCGCCGAGGCGCGGGCGCAGGCGGAAGCCGAAGAAATCGAAGCGCTGGCCGCCGAGGCGCGGGTGCGAGAGCGGGCGCGCGCGGAAGCCGCCGAAGCCGAAGCTCGGGCCATCGAGGCGCGGAAGCAGGCGGAGGCGGCGGAAGCCGAAGCCTTGGCCGCCGCGGCGCGGAAGCGGGCTGAAGCTGCCGAAACTCAGGCCCAGGCCGCCGAAGCGCGGGAACGGGCAAAATTGGCCGAAGCCGAAGCGCTGGCCGCCGAGGCGCGGGCGCGCGCTGAAGCCGCCGAAACCCAGGCGCTGGCCGCGGAGGCGCGGGCACGCGAGCGGGCGCGCGCGGAAGCCGCCGACGCCGAAGCGGTGGCCGCCGAGGGGCGGGCGCGCGCGGAAGCCGCCGAAACCCGAGCTCGGGCGGCCGAGATCTGGGCGGGAGCCCAAGCCGCCGAGGCGCAAGCGGTGGCCGCCGAGGCGCGGGCACGCGCAATCCGGCTCCGCCTCGAGGCTGAAGCCAAGGCGAAACGGCAACGCGACAAACCGTAAGCGGACAACCCGCCGTGTCGTTCCACGGCATCTGGGTATCCCAGCGGGCGTATGTCTACAGCACGAACACAACCGGATCAGCGCGAAATCGATAGCGTCCGGGGGACCGTCGACGCCATCTCCCAGGCATTCGCAGCCAAGATCGTCGGGCAGCGCGAGCTACGGGAGTCGCTGCTGATCGGCCTGCTCGCCGGCGGCCACATCCTGCTCGAAAGCGTGCCGGGTTTGGCCAAGACCACCGCCGCGAAGGTGCTTGCCGAGTCGATTCGGGGCCGCTTTCAGCGCATTCAGTGCACGCCCGACCTGCTGCCCAGCGACATCATCGGCACTCAAATCTACGACTCGGCGACCAACTCTTTCGTCACCCAACTAGGTCCAGTGCACGCCAACATCGTGCTGCTCGACGAGATCAACCGATCGAGCGCCAAGACACAGAGCGCCATGCTCGAGGCGATGGAGGAGCGGCAGACCACGATCGCCGGACAGGTTCACCCCCTTGCGGATCCATTTCTGGTCATCGCCACCCAGAATCCCGTCGACCAGGAAGGCACCTATCCGCTTTCCGAGGCGCAGACCGATCGCTTCCTGCTCAAGGAAATCGTGCGCTACCCCTCCGCGCAGGAAGAGGTTGAGGTCATGGCGCGGATCGACGCCGGTATCTACGACAAGGCACGGCCCACTGCGCCGGTGGTCAGCCTTGAGGACGTGGTGCGTGTCCAGGAGGTGGTGCGCCACGTTCACATGGACCGTGCGCTGATGCTCTACGCCAGTCAGCTGGTCGACGTGACGCGCCACCCCGCACGGGCGTTGCCCACGCAGATCGCGCGGCTGGTCGAGTACGGCGCCAGCCCACGTGCCACCATCGCGTTCTGCAAGGCGGCCCGGGCGCAGGCGGTGCTGGCCGGGCGTGCGCACGTGCTGCCCGAGGACATCGCCAAGCTCGCACACCGGGTGCTGCGGCACCGGCTCATCCTCGGCTTCGAAGCGGCCAGTGCCGACATCACTGCCGAGGTCGTGGTCGATGCCGCGCTACGGGCTGTCCGGGTTCCCTGAGGCGCCGAAAGGCCAATCGTGGGTAAGCACCTGAACCGGGCAAAGGCGCACTTCGGCACCGACACCCGCGGTCTGCTAGAAGGCGGCCGCTACGCGCTATTGCATACGCGCAGCATGGAATTCGACGATCTTCGCCCCTACGTTCCCGGCGACGACGTGCGAGACATCGACTGGAAGGCTTCCGCCCGTTCTGGCGGCGTGCTCATCAAACGATTCGTGTCCGAAAAGCATCACAAGATCCTGCTTGTCGCCGACGCCGGCCGCAACATGTCGGCGCTGGCCCCGAGCGGAGAGTGCAAACGCGATGTCGCCGTGCACGTCATGGGCGCGGTGGGGTTGATCGGATTACGGCGGTCCGACCAAATCGGCATGGTCTACGGCGACCGTCGCGGCTGCGTGAACATTCCGCAGCGGCGCGGCGAGTCGCACATCGAGGGCCTGCTGCACCGCTGGTACCAGCACACCACGGCCCGTGCCGGCCGTAGCGAGGTCACCGCCCAACTCGACTACGTCGCAACGCATTACCGACATACCATGCTCATCATCGTGGTGTCCGACGAGCCAGACGTCGACGATCGGCTGGGCGAAGTGCTCACCAGGCTGGCGGGGCGCCACGACATCATGTGGGCGATGGTGTCGGACATGCCTGCGGTGGGTCCCGACGACCTCGACGGGTACGACGTGAACACCGGTCGTTTCGTCCTGAACGGAGCCGACCTCGGCCCACGGGTCGTCACCGCGTACCGCCGCGCCGAGCAGAAGCGCCGCGACCGCCTCGATGCGTTCCTGACCGCTCACGCCATCGCGCACGCGACGATCGGCGGCAGTACGGACATCCGGCGTGAGCTCGTTCGCCTGACCGAGGTGGCCGCCCGTGCCGGATGACCTGCTGCGCCATGTGTTCGGTCCGCAGCCGTACTCGTCATACTGGCTGTGGTTGGCCATCCTATTGGTTCTGGCTGTGATCGGTTGGTACGTAGGCGTTTTCGTGTGGACGCTGCCGTCACATCGGTTGCGGCGCATCCCGGCCGTACGGCGAATGCACGCCCGGCTGATCCGCAACCGATTCGCCCGCTGCGTGCAGCGCATCGCCGGCGAGCACGAGGTCGGGCGACTGTCGGCTCCGGCGGCGTGCGCCGCAATCAGCCGGACGGTGCGCAGTTTTCTGCATCAAGCGACCGGCACGCGCGCCCAGTACCTTCAGATCGGTGCGATGGTCGACGGGGACTTGGCCCCGGCCGCGGCGCTGCTCACCCGGCTCGGTGACGCACAATTCAACGCCGAGTCGCGCATCGATGTCGCCGACGTGAGTAGCCGGGCGCAGGAGCTGATCCGCTCGTGGACTTGAAGTGGTGGCCAGTAGCTGCCATCGGAGCGGCCTGCTTGGTCGTGATCGTCGCGCTGGCGGCGTTGCTTCCGATGACCGCCGCTCGGAGACGGCTGCGACCATTGGCCAACGTCGCACGGCTTACCCGGCTGCCCGAGTACGCGAAAGTCGCTCGGCTGCGCTCGCTCTCGACGATTGTGACGTTGGTCGTGCTGACGGTCATGTTCGGCGCCGCGACCTGGGCCGCGGCCCGTCCCACCGTGGCGAGCAAGGATTTCGACGCTGCTCACCCCGAGGACATCATGCTGTGCGTCGGGCAGCCGGTGACCGATGCGACGACGACTGAGCTGCTCGACTACTTCGCGCGACAAGCCCTCGCGTCCCCGCAACGCCAACGCATCGGCCTGACATCGGCCAACCGCCGTTTGGTGCCGCTGACGCGCGACCATCAGTACGCAGCCGAGCGGTTCGGCGACTATACCGGCGCCCATGAGACGCAGTCGGCATCGTTCGCCCCGCCGGTGTCCTACACCGACTACGCCGCAAGCGTCAACGACGTTCTCGCGCTGTGCCTCTCGGGGTTTCCGTCCGACGAGCAGCACAGCAGTGACCGGCGCTCGGTCATCTATCTCGGTCCGTCGGATCTTCGCGCCGCCGGGGAGCAGCGTGCCGCTTTGTTCACCGATGGCAGTGTCCGAGCCCTGGCCGAGCGCGCCGGGGCCCAAGTGAATGTGATCGACACCGCCCCGTCACCCGCGAGCGGCGCGCTGGTCGCGCTTAGCGAGCGGACCGGTGGCCGGTACGCCGTGCCGACCACGAAGTCAGTTGCGGCGATTCTCAACGAGATTCGCGCCCACACACCGTCGGCGCGCCGCGCCGACGGCACCATCCTCACAGCGGACCTCCGCGATGCGCCGGTGGTACCACTGGTGATCGCCTTAGTGTCGGCGGCAGTGCTGTCGGTGGCCCTGTTGGTGTTGCGCCGATGACATTTCAGCCCGTGCTGCCCTGGCCGATCCTGGCTGTCGTTGCTGGTGCACTATTGCTGGCGCGCCTGGTGGCGCTGCGCCAGGCGCTCCTGTCGGCCGGACGCCGAAAGCGGGCCGCGCTGCGGTGGACCGGGGTGACGTTCGCGGTGCTGCTGCTCATCGCTGCGACCACTCGTCCGGCACTTCTCGATGACGGAAACCGCCAGGGCGCAACGGCCGTCGCCGGAGCGAACCTCAACGTGTTTCTCGTCGTCGATCAGTCGGCCAATTCGAGCGTCGAGGACTATGGCAATGGTCAACCGCGGATCTCCGGCATGCGCGAGGACATCGCGGCGTTGATCAAGCAGTACCCGGCGGCCCGGTACGCCCTGGTCGGCTTCGCCTCAAAGGCCTCACTGGATTGGCCGCTATCCCAAGATGTTTGGAGCCTGCGCCCAACCATCGCCGCGCTCGGCTCCCAGCCGGTCAGTCCCGACGCCAACGCGGGAGCGGCGGACAATGTGCTGCGATACCAGCTGATCGAGGCGACACAGCAATACCCGGGTTCGCGGAACGCGGTGTTCTACCTCGGATCAGGTGCGCCGGGATCGCGCGCGCCGCAGGGCGACTTCAACGTCATGCGGGGGTCGGTGGCCGGCGGAGCGGTGCTGGGCTACGGCCGCTCCGACGCGATCGATGAGGGCGAGTTGCACAGAATCGCAGCACAACTCGGCGTTCCGTACGTACACCGCGATCTCGGACAGCCCCTGCAACCGAGCCTGCCCGACACACCGCATAGCCGGGCGGACGCCCTGAACCGGACCGAGCTGTACTGGCTACCCGCGCTGCTTGCCGCCGGGCTGCTGCTCGCCGAGATCTACCTGTCCGTCCGCGAGTTTCGTCGTGGCCGCATCGCGCGACGGGACTTGGCGTCATGACGCGCGGGCCGGCGCGACTGCGGCTACGACGACGGCTCCTGGCCTACTCGGCCCCCGTCGTCGCCATCGCGCTGCTGGTCGCGATCAAGCTGTTTTCCGTTGTGTTACTCGGCAATTCAGCAGGCCACGCCTTCACCAGAGGCGACGCAAGCGCCGTACGGGCCGATGCGGCGATCCTCGGAGTCGCCAATGTGGTGGAACCGGCGCGGGCGCCGTTCGCGGAAGGCACAGCCGCCGTGCTCGACCGCCGACTAGAGGATGCGGACGCCCACTTCACCGATGCGGTGGCGCGCAGCGGCACCGTCGGTTCCTGTCCGGCGCGGGTCAACCTCGAATTGGTCCGCGAGACCCAGGGCGACCGGGCGGCAGCGGCAGGGGACCGCGCACGCGCCGACGAACGCTACGCGAGTGCGTTGGCGGTCGTCGGTGCCGCGCCGCGAGGGTGCTTCGCCGCCAACACCGACCCGGACCCGCAGCGGCACCTGATCCGCGATGACGCCGCAAACCGCTTGGCGACCAAGAGGACTGCGCTGGCTGCTAGGCCGCCTGCGCCACCGCCTCCGCCACCACCGCCACCGGCCGCGCTGCCTCCACCGCCACCGCCCCTCGCTGTCATCACGGGCGACGGCCGGGAAGTGCCCCCACGCCGGCTCGATCCCACGGGCGGCGATCCGCTCGACAAGCTGCAACAGGTGCTGCGGGACGCCGCAGGCGCCGCACCCGCGGGCGACTCGCCCTAAGGGTCTGTCAAGCTTTTGATGTGAACGACCTTCTCGGGCCGCGGTGCCCGTGCGGCAGCGACAGAAGCTATCGCGCCTGTTGCGGGCCGCTTCACCACGGCGAGACACAGGCCCAGACGGCCGAGGAATTGATGCGATCGCGCTACTCGGCCTTCGCCTACGGTCATTCGGATTACCTGTTTCGCACGTGGCACCCGCGCACCCGCCCGGCGGATGTGACCGCCGACCCGGACATCGCCTGGACCGGCTTGCGGGTGATCGCCACCCTTGCCGGCGGGCCAAACGATGATTGCGGAGAAGTGGAATTCACCGCCGACTACGAGTCCGGGGGCCGCGCGAGCCGCCTGCATGAGCGCAGTCGCTTCGAGCGCCGCGCCGGTCGATGGTTCTACCTCGACGCCGCCGCGGAAGATCTGTAGCCGCCTTTCGCGTCGAGAGCCTGGAGCGAGTGACGGGATTTGAACCCGTGTATACGGCTTTGCAGGCCGCTGCCTAGCCGCTCAGCCACACCCGCACAACTCGTAACCATGCCAGCGCACGTCGGCGTAGCCCAGAGTTTCCCTCGGCCCGATCATTTCGAGCACCGGCGGCGGTCACCGCGCTGCTCGCCGATCAGAGGCCGATGTAGACCGCTTTGGTATTGAAGTAGGCCTCGATACCCTTGCGGCCGCGCTCGCCGCCCCACCCCGACTGCTTGTGACCGCTGATCGGCATCGACGGGTCCGCCGCAAGCGAGGAGTTCACCCAAATCTGGCCCGCGCGAAGCTCGTTGACGACGCGGTGGGCGCGGGACAGGTTCTCGGTCCAGATGGAGCCGGCGAGCCCGTAGTGCGTGTCGTTCGCGGCGGCGATCACCTCGTCCTCGTCGTCGAAGGGGATCACACAGCCGACCGGCCCGAAGATCTCCTCCTTGATCAGCCGCATGTCCGGCGTGGTGTTGGTGATAATCGTCGCCTCATAGAAGTAGCCCTTGCGGTCCATCGGCTTACCCCCGGTGATCACCTGCGCTCCACCGGCCACGCCGTCGTTGACAATGCCTTCGACGCGCTTGCGCTGCTTGTCGCTAATCAGCGGTCCCAGAACCGAATCGGGGTCATCGCTGCCGCCCATCGGCAGCATCTGCGCGAATCCGGCGAGGCCCTCGACCACCTTGTCGTAGATGCCGCGCTGGACATACATCCGCGAGGTGCAGGAGCAGTTCTGGCCGGAGCCGGCGAGCAGGCCCATGCCGGCCCCCATGATCGCCTTGTCGAGGTTGGCGTCGTCGAACATGATCAGCGGTGACTTACCGCCGAGCTCAAGCGTCAGTCGCTTGAGGTTACCCGCGGCCGCCTTCACGATCAGCCGCCCGACCTCCGTCGACCCGGTGAAGGAGATCTTGTCGACGTCCGGATGCGCGGTGAGCGCGGCACCCGTGGTCTCGCCGTAGCCGGTGATGACATTCAGGACACCGTCGGGCAGACCGGCCTCGCGGAAGATCTCTTCCAACTTCAGCGCGGTGAGCGGCGTCTCCTCGGCGGGCTTGAGAACCGCGGTGCACCCCGCCGCGAGCGCGGGCGCAACCTTGAGCATCGCGACGAAAAATGGCCCGTTCCAAGGGATGATGAGGCCGACGACGCCGACCGGCTCGAGCTGGGTGAAGGTGTGGTAGGTCTCCCAGGTGCCGAGCAGGCCGTCGGACACAAGATTGGCCGACTCGCCGTGAATCTTGCCGACCCAACCGGCGTAGTACTTCAGCATGTCCACCGACACCGGGATGATGTGGCCGGCGGCCGTCAGGTTCATACCGTTGTCTTGGGCCTCGAGCGCGGCCAGTTCGTCTTTGCGTTCCTCGATGATGCGCGCGGCGCGGAAGAGGACGTTCGCGCGGTGCGACGCCGGCGCCTTGCGCCACACGCCCGACTCGAAGGTCTCGCGTGCCCGGGCCACCGCCGCGTCGACGGCCGCCTGGTCCGAATCGGGGACCTCCGCGATCTGCTCCTCGTTCGACGGGTTGAAGACCGCAATGGTGTTACTCAATGTCCCTCAGGGCCCTTCACTCGGAAATTGCTGTCGCCGCGCGACACAGGTTACGCGCTTAACCAGAGGGTGTCCAGTGTGTGCGGGGACCATGCCGAATGGAAGACGCAGCCGGATTCTGCTGGTCACCGCGGTGCTGGTAAGGAATGCTCAATCCGCTGGCCGGGGCGTTCAAGCTACGCCCGCGCCGCCTCGGATTGGCGGCTAGATTACGCATATGCGGGTTTTTCGCCTGTTCGGCGTCGTCCTGACAATTCTCACAGCGGTGCTGCTTTGGGCAAGCCCCGCTGGCGCGCAGCCGCCTTCCAAGCTCACCGACCACATCACCGACAACACCGGGGTGTTATCGGGTTCCGACCGGGCAGCGGTCAGCGATGCCCTTGACCGCCTCAACCGCGACCGCCACATCCAACTGTGGGTGGTCTACGTCGACAACTTCTCCAGGTTCAAGCCCGACAACTGGGCCGACCGAACCCGCAGTGCAAGTGGGATGGGCGACCACGACGCGCTGCTGGCGGTGGCCACGAACACAAAGTCGTACGCGTTCGACGTGCCGCCGCGATTCCTCACCGCCGCCGAGTCGAACAAACTGCGTACTACCCAGATTGAACCGGTACTGGGCGCTAAAGACTGGAGCGGCGCCGCGGTCGCCGCGGCCGACGGCTTGGACAAGTCGGCGAGCTCGTCTAAGCCGGCAAGTTCGTCGAAACCGCTCTGGCCGCTGATCGCGATCGGCGTTGTCGTGGTCGTGCTTATCCTCGTGTTTTCCTTGCTACTGGTGCTATGGCGCGCACGCCGGCGCCGGCGCGCCGGCGCCGCCCGGAGTGGCGGGCAGGTGGACATTGGCGCCGGCGATCATCCGGCGCAGCAGGCGTTGTCCACCGCGGACGCGAGGGTGCGTCAAATCTCCGATTACGTCGCCAGATATCGCTCCAACATCGGCTCCGAGGCCCAGGCGCGGCTCGACGAGGCGAAACGGCATCTGGCAGCGGCACACGGCACGGCAGCGGGGAACGGCTCTGACGCAATCGCGTATGCCAACAGGGCATCGACCTTAGCCGCTCAGGCACAGACGCTGGCCAACGCCGACGTCCTCGAAGCGCACCGCACGCCACGACGACGAGGGAGTACTTCTACCCGGTGATCGGCGGGATCAACTCGGACTGCACCCCGCGAGCGCTTTCGGAAGTTAGTCTGTGCGCGGGGCGACGCAGGGCCTCGATGGTGCCGTCTGTGTGCGCGATAACGCCACCGCCGCTAGGAATTCCGAGGCCGGCGACCGATTCGTCAAGCGTCTGAATCGCTCGCGTCAGCCGCGCCCACCCGGCTCGCTCGTCGTGCGCGTCGACAATCAGGGGAAGGAGATCGAACACACCGAGCAACTCCGTCCCCTCTGTGTCGGGTGTTTCGACGATGCCATAACGCCCGAGCTGAACCGCTCCGGCCGAAATGCCAACCAGTACAGCACCTTTGGCGTACCGGTCCAGGATCACGCCTTTCATGCCGGTTTCCTCGAACGTAGTCCAGCCGAGCCGCACATCGCCGCCCGCGAGGACGATCAAGTGGGCACGATCGAGGAACGCGCGATCGTCCGGGCCAAACGACGAGTCGATCATGCGGCGATCGCTGATCCCCACGGCATCCACTGCCGCTTCGAAGATTTCGTAGAACTCGCGATGATCGCCGTTGGAGGCGCCGATGTACGCCGCGGTCAGCTGTGCGTTCCGCGCCAATCCATCGAGGGCGCATTCAAGCAGCAGCTTGTCGTCACGTTTCCAGAACAGCAGCTGGCTGTCCGCCAGCAGAACGAGCGGTTGGGCTTGGGGCGCCGTCACTTTGCCTGGTCTTCGCCGGTGAGCTCGTCGAACCTCGCGAGTGCTGCCTCGAGGTCCGCCTCGTCGAAGACCTCGATGCAGTTGAGCCTGTCGCCACCAACCGTCAAAATGCTGACCTCTTGCCACTCGGCTTCGAAACCGTCGGGCGACCTTCCGGTCGCCGCGTGAGTGACGACGGCGCCGCGCTGGCTCAACCGATGCACCGTAACTATGCGGATGGTGAGGTCGGGCGTTTGGTCCAGCGCGCTGCGGACGAATTTCATCAGCTGGCCGGGCGTCATCGATGCCCCGCGACGATGGTCGATGTCGACGAAATCCGCTGTCGTCGAGGGAAGTTGGCCCCGGTTCAGGGCGGCATAATTCTCGACAATGGCTGACCACGTGCGGGCCTGCGCGGCGGCTTCACCGGCCAGGTAGCGGTTTTCGAGGTCCTCAAACGCCGCGTCAATGTCCTCGACATCGAAGGCGACCTGCGCCGCAATACGTGCCTCGCCGTCGATTTCGGCGAGGATCAGCATGTCGCTGCTGAACTCGCCTTGCCGCACATCGCGGTTGGGGGAACAGATGCGAGTCAGGGCGAGGCGCTCTCCCCGGGTCGCGATGACCGCCCACGTTGTGGGCGCCGCGTCGGCAAGGGCTCGTAGGTTGGCGAGCACGGCGTCGCGACCGTCCCAAAACCCGAAAGTCGTCGTCACGCGACGACGATCGTCGATGAAACTGTCGTCGGTCAGGATCCCGGCTATAGCCGTCCAATTGCGGTCGCGGAAGTAAACAAAGCAGCGGTCAAGTATCCGGCTTGCCGCGTTTTCGACCCGCGGTGTCTGCGCTTCCAGTTCATCAAAGCGCGCCAGCGCGGCATCAAGGTCTGCCTCGTCGAAC
This sequence comes from Actinomycetota bacterium, assembly GCA_036338755.1. Taxonomy (GTDB): domain Bacteria; phylum Actinomycetota; class Actinomycetes; order Mycobacteriales; family Mycobacteriaceae; genus Mycobacterium. Next base: position 208,663 of record JAYZBN010000010.1, read on the forward strand.
ACCTCAATGCGGTTGATCAGGTCGCCTTCCAGAGTCAGAAGGGTAGCCTCGTGCCACTCGGCGTCGAAGCCGTCCGGCGAAGTCCCATGCGTCGACTGTGTGACGACCGCTCCGAGATTGCTCAGCCGATGTATCGCATCGACGTAGATCTTGGCTTGCGGCATCACTTGCCAGGTGGCGTGAATGTACGGAACCAGATCGCCCGGCGAAAACGCTCGCCCTCGCCGGTGGTCCAGATTCACCCAATCCGGCGTCGTCGAGGGGAGTTGGTGTTCGTTGAACGCGGTGAAAGAGCGCAACAGCGTCGACCACGTATGCTTATGAGCGGCCGCTTCTCCTGCCAGGTAACGTGTTTCGAGCTCTTCGGTCGCGGCGTCGATGTCTTCTGGGTCGAATGCAACGAGGGCAGTGATCCGCGCTTCGCCTGAGATCTCGACTACTTGTAGGTAATCGACGTAGAACGCTTCGGACTCTGCGTGGCCGCGTGAGTACCTGGCATGAGTGAGGGCGAGGCGCGTCCCGCGGATGGCAACGGCGACCGATTTCGCATGTGTGACCTCGACGGCGGCGACGGCACGCAGGTCTTCGACTAGAGCCTCCTGACCGCGCCGAACCCCGCCCCCTACCACGCGTCGGCGGTCGTCGCTGAATAGATCCTCGGAAAGAATCTCGGTCATTGCGGCCCAGTCACATCCCTCGTAGTACGCCAACAGGTGTTCGTATACGTGCGTGGCCGCGTTTTCCAGCCGCTGCGCCGGTCGGCTGAGTTCCTCGAACCGCGCGAGCGCGGCGTCGAGATCTGCCTCATCGAAGACCTCGACACGGGTGTAGAGGTCGCCTTCGAGTATGCCGATAACGATTGCCCGCCACTCAGCGTCGAAGCCCTCCTGCGAAGTTCCATGCGCAGCCTGTGTGATGACCGCCCCTTTGTCGGTCAGCCGGTGCACCGCCTCGATGTAGACGCTGATGTCGGGCATGAGGTCCCACAAGCTAGGAAGGTATCCGGCCAGGCCCTCTGACTCGGTCGTCAAGACCGCTCGATGGTCGATGAGGACCGATTCCGGTGTCATGCCTGGAAGTTCGTGTCGATTGACCCTGGAATAGCCCCGAGTGATTACCGTCCAAGTGCGCAGGTATGCGGCAGCATCGCCGCAGAGGTAGCGCGCGTCGAGTTCCGCTAAGGCAGCGTCGATGTCGTCGGTGTCGAATATGACCATCGCAACGATCCGCTCGCCGGCGTCGATCTCAACGACGCCGAGCCACTCGGCGCCGACCTCGCCGAGCATGTCGCGGTTGAAGGCACGCGCATGGACGAGGGCAAGGCGCTCTCCGCGGGTCGCAAAGAGGCTCAGCGATATGGTCTTTGCGCCGACCTCTACGGCGGCTCGCAGGTCCGCGATGTGCAGATCTCGACCCCGACGAACTCCTGCGTTCACTACACGACGGCGATCGTCTACGACAAGGTCGTCGGCCAGTAGCTCTGCCATGGCGCCCCAGTCTGGAGCCGAGAAATAAGCTTGGTATCGGTCGAGTATTGGGCTTGCCGAGTTTTCCAGCTGTCGCGCCTGCGGTTGCAGTTCCTCAAAGCGGGCAAGCGCGGCGTCGACGTCTGCCTCTTCGTACATCTCGCAGCGGCTGACGAGGTCGCCATCGACTATGAATAGGGCGGTCTCTCGCCAAACGGCATCGAAGCCGTCTTGTGAGGTCCCGTGCCCCGAATACGAGACGACCGCACCGTGACTCGTCAGCCGATGCACAAAATCGATGCGAATTTTGATGTCAGGCGCGACGTCGAAGGTGGCACGGATGTAAGGCGCCAATTCGCCCACCGCAAAAGAGATGCCGCGTCGATGGTCAACATTCACCCAATCCCGCGTTGTCGAAGGTACCTCGTGCCGGTTGAGTGCGGCGTAGCCAGCAGCAATCGCCGACCATGTGCGAGAGTAGGCGGCCGCCTCACCGGCGAGGTAGCGAGCGTCGAGTTCTTCGAAGGCGGCGTCGACGTCATCGACATCGAACACTATGGACGCTGTGACTCGATTGTCGTCGTTGGTCTCCCCGATGCCGAGCGCCGCAGCCTGGAATGCCTCGGGCTCCTGCTCCTGGCTCGCGAAGGCGAAACGAAACAGTGCGAGATGCGCTCCGCGGGTCGCAACCACGGTTGCCCTAACATCGCTCATCCAGACGTCGCTGGTGGCAAGCCAATTCGCCATCTCGGCGTCACGGCCGTGTCGCGTCCCGGCGTTCAAGACTCGACGGCGATCTTCTGAGAAGAAGTCGTCGGCGAGTAGTTCCGCCATGGCATTCCAGTCGCGGCTCGAAAAGTGCGCCAGGAATTGCTCGATCACCCGGGTTGTGACGTTGGACAGGCGCGATGCCGGCCGGCTGAGCTCGTCGAATCGCGCGTTCGCGGCGTCTAAGTCGTTCTCGTCAAACACTTCACAGCGACTTAGCCGGTCGCCATCGACGATGAGAAGCATCATCATGCGCCATTCGACGTCTAGGCCGTCGGGCGAGGATCCGTGTGGACAATTGGTGATCAACGCTCCAAAACGGCTCAGTTTATGTACTTGTTCGATGTGCACGTGAAAATTTGGGGTGAGATCGAAGATGCTGTGAACGGCCGATGTCATGTCGTCCGCGGCGAATAGGGTGCCTCGCCGATGGTCGATGGTCACCCAGTCCTCTGGGGGAAATTCATGCCGGTTGAACGTCGCGTGCACGCCTGCCACCGCCGCCCACGTATCCGCATAAGTGGCTGCTTCGCCTGTCATGTAACGGATCTCGAGTTCGTTGAAGGCTGTGTCGATGTCGTCTACGTCGAACACCACGCGTGCCACGATCCGCTCGCTCGCGTCGATTTCGACAATGTCGAGGGCATCAGTGTGAAACGCCTCGGGACGCTGGTCGCGGCCCCATGTTCGAATTCGGCTGAAGACAAGGCGCTGACCGCGGATCGCGATGACATCCGAGGTTGCGTTCGTGACGCCGATCGCCTCAAGGGCCCGTGCCTCGGCAATCATGGCGTCTCGGCCGTGCCGCACTCCCATACCGACGACCCGCCGGCGATCGTCGTGGGAAACGTTATCGCCGAGTCCTTGAGCGAGAGCTGCCCAGTCGCGGGCCGCAAACGTCTCCTGGAACCGCTTGTTCGCCCGGCTTGCCGCATTTTGAAGCTGCGGCGTCGGCATAGTCAGCTGCTCGAAGCGCGCGATCGCGGCGTCAAGGTCCGACTCGTCGAAGACTTCCAAGCGGTCGATCAGGTCACCTTCGATGGTCAGAAGACTGATCACTCGCCACTCGGCATGAAAGCCATCATCCGAGGTTTCGTGCGTCACCGAGGTAACCACAGCGCCAAGGTCGTTAAGCCGATGCACTGCCTCGACGAAACTTCTTAGGCCATGCGTGGCGTCCCAATTAGCAATTAACACCGACGTTTCACCTGGCGCAAAGGACACTCCTCGCCGGTGATCGATGTTCGACCAATCAGCTGTCGTCAGCGGGTGCTCACGCCGGTTGAGCGCGGCGTAAGCGCGGGTGATCACTGACCAGGCGTGGGAATAGGGCGCGGCCTCGCCGGCGATGTAACGAGCGTCGAGTTCCGCGACGGCGGCATCAAAATCGTCAATGTCGAAGGCGACGAACGCCGCCATCCGGTTCTCGGAGTTGATCTCGACGACGCCGAGTTCCTCCGTGAGGACCCCTTCGGTCGCCTGGTCTCGGCCTGAGGAACGAGTGTGGATAAGCGCAAGGTGCGTGCTGCGGGTCGCATTCACGACGCACGAAAAAGTGGTAACCCCGACCTCGGCGATCGCTCGCAGGTTCGAGATTTGGGCGTCTCGTCCATGCAGGACGCCAGCATTCACCACATGTCGGCGATCGTAATGAGAAACATTCTCGGCCAGTGTTGCTGATATCGAGCCCCAGTCGCGGGCTGCAAAGTACGCAAAGAAGCGCTCGGCTATTTGGCTTGCCGCATTTTCCCGCCGCCGCGCCTCCGGGTGCAGTTCCTCGAACCGCGCGATCGCGGCATCGAGGTCCGACTCGTCGAAAACCTCAGTGCGATTGATCATGTCGCCTTCGACCGTGAAAACGGCGATCCCACGCCACTCGGCGCGCAAGCCCTCTCGTGCGATCTCATGCGCGGCATACGTGACGATGGCGCCGGTATCGCGCAGCCGATGCACTTGCTCGACGTGGACGTTGATGTCCTGCTCGGCGTCCCATCCCGCGCGGATGTATGCGTTCAGATCACCGGGCCCAAAGGCAGTCTCGTGTCGGTGGTCGATATTCACGCAGTCCGGCGTAGTCGACGGCAACTCGTGCCGGTTGAGCGCGGCGTAACTGCGTGCAACGGCGCACCACGTGCGCGCGTGGACGGCCCCTTCGCCGGCGAGGTATTGAGCTTCGAGCTCGGCGATGGCGGCGTCGAAGTCTTCGACGTCATACGAGACGACACTCGCGATCCGGTCATCGGCGTCGATCCCGACGACGTTGAGGGCATCGTCTTGGGCCACGTCGGGGTCGCGGCCGGTGGCGCGAGTCCGTGCGAGGACCAGGCGGTCTCCCCGAATCGCTATGGCGCTCACCATTGAAAGCGTGAATCCGACTCCTGCCGCCGCCTGCAGGTCCCTGATTACTTCGTTCCGCCCATGTTGAGTTTCGGCGCTCACTATTCGTCGGTGATCGATTCCGACGTAGTCGTCACTCACCATTTCAGCCATGGCGTCCCAGTCGCGAGTCGCGAAATGAGACCAGACGCGGTCGAATACGCGCGCCGCCGCGTTTTCCATTCGCGGTGCCGGTGCGTCGAGCTGTTCGAATCTCGCGAGCGCGGCATCCAGGTCGGCCTCGTCGAATACCTCTACACGGCTGATCATTTCGCCATCGATCGTCATTAGGTCGATGGCCCGCCACGCGGCGTCAAAGCCCTCATGAGAGGTTCCGTATCCCGCCCAAGTGAAAACCGCGCCGACGTCGTTCAAACGATGGACAGTTTCGACGTAGAGATTAAGATTTTGGTCGAGATTCCATCCTGCACGGAGGTATTCGATACCTTCACCGGGGGCAAACGCCACTGCACGGCGATGGTCAATAGTCACCGCATCCGGTGTCGCCGCAGCCACTTCGCGCAGATTGTGCGCGACTAAAGCACGGGTGATCACCGACCACGTGTGCGCGTGCGGCGCCGCTTCGCCAGCGAGATACCGTGCATCGAGTTCGGCGATGGCGGCGTCGAAGTCGTCGAGGTCGAACGCGGCCATCGCCGCGATCCGGTCGTCGGCGTCGAGTTCGACGATCTGGAGGAAGTCGACGCGGAATGTCTCCGATTCCAAGGTGCTTCGCGCGTAGCGGGCACGAGTGAGGGCCAAACGCTCCCCACGGGTTGCAACGGTCTCCGAACTCGCATCCGTCACATCGATGTCGGCGGCCGACCGGTAGTCCTCGATCGCGGCATCCGGACCGCGTCGGATCCCGGAACCTACCACCGAACGACGATCGTCGCCGCAGTAGTCGTCGGTGAGGAGCTCGGCTATCGCTTCCCAGTCGCGGGCTTTGAAATATGCGTGCAGGCGTTCGTATGCCCGCGTCGCGGAGTTTTCCAGCCTCCGCACATGCTCGTGCTCGAGTCGAGCGTAGGCCGCGTCGAGTTCGGCCATCGCGGCGTCCATGTCATCGACGTCGAACCACACCTGTCGCACGACTTGGCCATTCTCGTCGATGGCGTATAGCTGGAGCAGCTCGTCGTGCGGCGCTCCGGGACTCTCGTCGACAGTGCTCGTCATCAATCGAGACAGAGCCAGCCGCTCGCCTCGCGCAGCGACCATGACATAGTCGATGCGCGTGGCGCCCGCTTCGAGCTCACGCCTTACCTCACGTCGCCCCGCGTCCGATGGGTGGTCAACACCGACGATCTTCCGCCGATTCTCGATCGAAACATTCGGGGCGAACAGCCGCTCGAACTCATCCCAGTCCTTGCGATGAATGGCGGCCATCACGCGTTCGCCCACTCGCACGCATTCGCTGTCCAATTCGACAACAGGCACTTCGGGAGGAGCCGGGGTGGGCGGCTGAGCTGGCTCGCCGAGAACTTGCCGCGCCACGTCCGCAAGCGCCGCAGCGCCTTTTCGCTCATACAGATCGACCGCCCGCTCGGCGGCGGCGCGCGCTCCCGCGATGTCGCCGGCGGCGCCCAGAACGGTCGCCAGCGTCAGGCATGCGTCGCCGTGATCGACCAGGGCGTCGGTGCGTTCGGCCAGACTGACCGCCTCCTCGGCGACCCGTCGAGCCGCGTCGAAATCATTGTCTCGCGCCAGTAGATGCGCCCGAAGCGTCCGCCATGCGATCGACGCCTTCAGCGCGTGGCCGGCGAGACGCTCACTCTCCGAGCATAATTCACGAGCCTCGTCATCTCGACCGAGCGCAAGGCAGCCCCGGCCCAGCAGCGCCGCGGTCTCGGCGGTATCGGCGTCCAGGCCCATGCGGCGAAAGCCGTTGTACGCCTTGCGCAGATGGGACTCCGCTGCGGCGGCATCATTGCCGATGAGTTCGACGATGCCGGCGAACTGCTCAACTTCCAGCAACGCGTGGCGCAGGCCGAGCTCGGTCAGTGTGCGCCGGGCCGAGTCGATCATCCGCCGGGCCGCAGCCGTGCGGCCGCGGAACGCCTCCAGCACCGCCTGGCATCGCGTCGAGGTGGCCTCGACGGCAGGCGAGTCGGTCGTGATGCGAAGCAGCCGCACCACGTCAAGACACCTTCCGCCCGCGCGCGGAACAGGATTGGGGCCCCACAGCGCCGCGAGCGGCGCGCCCGCCAATACCGCGTTCACCCGGCGGTGTTCGCGCGCCCGACGCGCCGCGGTGAGGGCGTCGTCCAGAGCGATCTCGCAGTCGCCGATTCGCCCGAGACGCGCCAGGCACCCGGCCCGGACGGTGTGCGCCTTGGCTTCCCCGGCGGCGTCGTCCAGCTCCGCCAGTTTGGCGGCAGCCGCACCCAACGCGATCTCCACCTCGTCGAGCCGCTCGGGATGAATCAGCATCGACAGCTGACCGTCGAAGCACGTCGCCCACGCGGCTAACCGGGCCGAATCCGCTGCGGCGGTTTGTAATTGGGAGACCGCACCGGCGGCGGGGGCCACGTCACCCGCGGCCAGCAGAGCCTCGCAGCGCGCGACCAATAATTCAACGGTCTGGTCGTCGCGGTCGGGGAGCTCATCGTCGATGTCCTCGAGCGCGTGCAGGGCATGATCGTAAAGATCGGCGGCACCCTCGTAGGCGAGTCGAGCCATCGCCTGGTCGGCGGCACGCCGGCAATAAAAGGCCGCCTTGGCTGCGTTTCCCGCCCAAGCGCATTCGAAATAGTGATGCGCCAGTTCGGCCAGCAGCTCGTCGTCGGCGCCGGGCAGCGTCTCGAGTGTCGTGGCGATGCGCTGGTGCAGTCGCATGCGCCGCACGGATGCCAGCTCGGCCAGCAGTGATTGCCGGACGATCGCGTGGTTGAAGCGGTAGTACCCGCCGGGCTCTTCGATGACGATGCCGGCCTGGCGCGCTTCGTCGAACGCGTCGATGAGGTCAGTTCCTACCACCTGCTCGACCAGATCAAGGGCAAACCGGCTGCCGACAACCGCGGCCGCGGCAAGGGCTTTGTTGGTGTCGGCAGGGAGCCGAGAAAGCCTGCGGCTGACCGCTTCCCGCACACCCTGGGGCAGGGTGCTCTGGTCCCACACGCCGCCGCTCTCATCGACATGGCGCAGAGCCTCGATGAGGAAAAAGGGGTTACCACCGGTGACAGACGCCAATGCGTGCGCGAGTTCCTCGTCGTCGTAGCCCGCCTCGGCCACGTAGGCCGTCACGTCGTCCTCGTCGAGTCCGCTCAGCGTGAGCCGGTTCGCCGTCCCGTCGCGATGCAGGTCGGCGAGCGTCGCGGCGAGGGGATGTGAGCGGTCGAGGTCGGTGCTGCGATAGGTGCCGACGATCTGCACGCGGGCGTGGTCGCCGAACCGCAGCAGATGCCGCAACAGCAGCAGTGTCGGCTTGGCTGCCCAGTGCAGGTCGTCGACGATCATCACCACCGGCGCGCTCTTGGAGGCGATTTCGAGCAGGGCAACGACGGCATCGAACAACGCGTAGCGCTCGGTGTCGGGATCGGCGTGTGCCGGGGGAGTGAGATCGGGTACCACATCGGCCAGTCCGGGCACAAGCGACAGCAACGCCTCGACGCCGCGCACAGCTCTCAGCCGGTCCGCACCCACGCACGGCGCTAGCGAACGCAGCGCTTCGGCGAACGGCTGATAAGGAGCCCCGAGATCTTCGTCGCAACGGCCGTACAGAACGACCGCCCCTTGCGCGTAGGCCTGTTGCGACCATTCACCGGCCAGCCGCGTCTTGCCGACACCGGGTTCACCGGCAATCAGTACGGCGCGCACACCGCCGGCCAGCGCGGTCTGCCACGCCGAAAGCAGCCCTTCGAGTTCGCGGCCACGCCCTACGAACGGCCCGGGCCCAACGAGTACGGCGGGGAAGTTGGGCCGCTCCATCGGCATCTCGGGCGCCGGCGAATCCGATTGGTCTGCACCGGTTTCCAGCCGCAACTCGAAAACATGCTCGGGCCGCGCGAGGTTTTTGAGCTGACGCATTCCCAGGTCGGTGAGCATGACGTCGTCGGCCAGCGAGTCGATGACTAGCTCGGCGGTCGCGCCCGAGCACAGGATTTGGCCGCCCTCGGCCAGGGACCGCAATCGGGCAACCCGGTTGACCGCTCGGCCGAAGTAGTCGCCGTCGCGCAGCTCGACCTCGCCGGTGTGCAGCGCCATGCGGACACGGATGGGGTCCCGCGAAGCCCACGGCTCGTGAGCAATCGCGTCCTGCAGCTCGATCGCCGCCGCGACGCCCGCAGAAGGACGGTCGAAGACCGAGAACGTCGCATCACCCTCACCGCGCGTCTTGATCAGCCGACCGCCACGTGACGTCACGACCTGTTCGACCAGCTCATCGTGGCGGGCCAGCGCGACGGCCATGGCGCCGGCATCCGCCTCCCATGCGGCCGTCGAGCCCTCGATATCGGTGAGCAGGAACGTCACGGCACGCGTCACCGACGGAGCGCTCTGCGCGACAGCGATATCCAGCGACGCGTCCTGCGTGACGATCGCCGCCTCGAGCCGGCGAAGTTCCGGCCCCGGGTCGACCCCGAGATCGTCGGCAAGCAGCGACCGGGCCCGTTGATACGCGCCGAGGGCCTCACCTTGCCGGCCGGCGCGGTACAAGGCGAGCATCAGCTGGCCCCATCGCCTCTCTCGCAGCGGAGCGTCGGCCACCGCGCCCTCGAGATCACCGATGACTTCCGCGGCACGACCGGTGGCCAGCAGTGCGTCGGCTCGGTCCTCGACCAGCGCGGCGTGGCTCTCGACCCATCGCGTCCTTTCGGACGTTCCGCGCCGGCCGTCGGGCAGCTCGGGGGCTCCGCGCCAGAGGGCAAGGGCCTCATCGAACCGGGCCAGCGCTTGGCTGGTATCGCCCGCGGCGGCGGCCTCGCGTCCCAGCCGGGCCGTCGATTTATAGCGCGCGGCATCGACCTCGCTTTCGGCGAGAGTCCAGCCCGCGCCCTGGGTCACCACGAATCCGTCGCCGAGGGTGCGACGCAACGAAGAGATGTGGGTTTGCAGGGCCTTGGCGGCGGTGCGCGGCGGATCCTGACCCCAGAGCAGCTCGACGAGCGTGTCGGCCGGCACGACGGAACCGCTGTGCAGTCCGAGCATCGTGAGGATGGCGCGTGGTTTCGCGCCCGGTATGACGACGGACGCTCCGCCTTGCCGGACCTGAAGCGGTCCCAAAACGCCCAGTTCCACCGATGAAAGCGTACTCACGTCAGCTATCTTCGGCGGCACAATTCAATACCTGGTCAAGATCGAGTAAAGCCCCGCTGCCTGCAGTTCGTCGAGCGCCCGCAACCTCCCGTGACCTCGGCGGATGCCGGCCAGCTACTGAGGCCGGCGCTGGCCCGTCCGCAGCTGCAAAGGTCGGCGTGGTGCTATACCCATCCGGATACCGAACATTCGCGTTCACCGGACCGTTACCGTTGGTACCTATGCACAGCGACCAGGGCGAGTCCGCCTTCACTTGGCAGGGCCGGCGCGAACTGGTGAGCCGGATGCATGATCAGCTCGACGATCTGGTGGCGGCGCGCGACCAGATGGAACAACTGGTGCGGGTCATCGTCGAGATCGGCTCCGATCTGGACCTGGACGTGACGCTGCATCGAGTCCTCAAGGCCGCGATGGAGCTGACCGGTGCCCGCTACGCCGCCCTGGGCATCCGCGCCTCCGACGGGACGCTCGTTTCCTTCGTGCATGCGGGTATCGACGTTCAAACTGCCCGGCGGCTGGGCGATCTCCCGGTCGGCGATGGTTTGCGCGTCGACGACCTGAGCGCCCATCCCGACACCGTCGAGCTGGCCAGACACGAACCGCCGATGCGCGCGCTCCTCGGCATCCCGATTACCGTGCGGGCGGCCAACTTCGGCAGCTTATACCTGGCCGACGACCGGCCCGGGCGGGTGTTCTCCGACACGCAGGAAGGCGCCGTACGCGCCATGGCCACGGCGGCGGCCGCCGCTATTGACAACGCGCGGCTCTTCGAGCGAGAACGTGAATCGGCGAAATGGACGAAGGCCAGCCGCGAGATCACCACCGCGCTGCTGTCGGGCGACCCGCAGACGGGGCCGTTGCAGCTCATCGTGAACTTGGCACTGGAGCTGGCAGGCGCCGAGCAGGCCATCCTGCTGGTTCCGCGGGAGGCCGAAGTGCCTGCCGACAAGGTCGATACCCTGGTCGTCGCCGCGACTGCGGGCCGCTACTCCTCGGAGGTGATCGGTCGACAAGTTCCGATGGAAGGCTCGACCACCGGCGGCGTGGCCCGCCGCGGCCTTCCGCTGATCACCGATTCCTTCCAATACCCGATCGAGGGCTTCACCGATGTCGGTGAACGCTCGGCGATCGTCATGCCGCTGATTGCGGATGACGCGGTGCTTGGCGTCATCGCCGTGGCGCGAGACCCGCACCAACCCGCGTTCGGTAACGATTACCTCGATCTGGTCAGTGACTTCGCCCGGCACGCGGCGATCGCCTTGGCACTGGCGGCGGGCCGCGAACACGCGCTCAACCAGGAACTGGCCCAAGCCGACACCGTCGATGACGCGGTGCAAGCCGCCGCCGAGGAACTGCGCCGGCTCTGGCGGGCGCGCCGCGTTCTGGCCGTCACCTTCCCGACGCAAAACTCCTCGACCGAATCCGCCTATTACACACCGCGAGTGGTATCGGTTGGCGAGCCCGCGCAGTGGGACGACCTGGCGCCGCACATCCAGGCGGCGCTCAGCGCTTTGCGCGACGGAGACCTGCTCACCCCCAATGCGGCGCAACCCGGAACGGCGGGCATAGCGCTGCAGCACCCCGAAGGCGTGCTCGTCGTCTGGATGGACTTGACCGCGCAGCGCCCGTTCACCCTCGAGGACCAGACCTTGCTCACCGTCCTGGCCGGCCGCCTCGGCCAGGGTTTGCAGCGGGTGTACCAGGTCGATCAGCAGCGCGAGACCGCACTGGCATTGCAGCACGCGATCCTGGGTCCCGCCGATCTGCCCAACGGGTTCGCGGTGCGCTATCAGGCCGCGACGCGACCCCTCCAGGTCGGCGGCGACTGGTACGACATCGTCGATTTGGACGACGGGCGCATCGCGTTAGTCGTCGGCGACTGTGTCGGGCATGGTCTGGCCGCCGCGACCGTGATGGGCCAGGTTCGTAGCGCCTGCCGCGCGCTATTGTTCGAAAACGCAAGTCCTAGTGCTGCTCTCGCGGGGATGGATCGCTTTGCCGCGCGGCTGCCCGGCGCACAGTGCACCACCGCGGTCTGTGCGGTGCTCACCCCCGAGACCGGTGAACTGGTCTACTCGAGCGCGGGTCATCCGCCGCCCATCCTGATACACGGAGACGGCAGCACCCAGATCCTCGACGATGGCCACACCATCGCCTTGGGGATACGAGGCGACTGGACTCGCCCCGAAGCTCGCGTTTTCATTCCGGCGCGTTCGACGCTGTTGCTCTACACCGACGGTCTGGTCGAACGTCGCCGCCTTCCGCTCGACCATGGCATCTCCCGCGTCGCGGACGTCGCGCAGGACTCCCGTGCCTCGAAACTGGAGGATCTGGCGAACCAGATCATGTCCCGCGTCGCGCCGCGCGACGGGTATCAGGACGATGTCGTGCTGCTGCTCTACCGCCACCCGGCCCCGCTAGAACTGATGTTTCCCGCCGACGTCAGTCAGCTCGCGCCGACCCGTAATGCTTTGCGCAACTGGTTGACTCGGGCCCGGTTGGACCCCGAGCAGGCCCTGAACGTGCTCGTCGCCGCTGGGGAAGCCGTCGCCAACGCGATCGAGCACGGTCATCGTCATAGACCGCAGGGCACAATCCGGCTGGGGGCGGTCGCACTCGGCGACGAGCTCCAATTGACTATCACCGACACTGGCACGTGGAAGGCTCCGCAACCGGCCTCCTATCCTCATCGCGGCCGGGGCATCCCACTGATGCGAAGCCTCATGGGTGATGTCGAAATACGGCCCGATGCCGGCGGCACCACCGTCCACCTATCCACGAGGATCACCTGATGACCACCCCGCTCACGCTCGATACCGCGCGCGGCAGCGCCGGGAATTTCGTGTTGGTCGCCGCGGGCGAGATAGACATGAGCAATATCGATGCGTTCAGTCGGGCGTTGGCCAGCGCCGCGACGGAGGCCACCGGCGACGACGCAGCATTGCTCGTCGACCTCAGCGCGGTGGAGTACCTGGACAGCGCGGCCATCAGCATCTTGGCCGCTCACGCCGATAGCATCAGGCTCGTCGCGCACCCAATCCTGATGCCCGTCCTCAGGGTCAGCGGTCTCGCCGAACTGACCACCATCGAAGCCGCGCCGCCCACAGCGGGGCAGTGACGCCTGCCACACACCACGTTCGCCCCGCACAACATTCGCGCCAATCCTCGCGTGTCCGTCGAGATCGGCTCGGAACCTGCGAAGCCCGCGATCGCGCGCGAATTGCCGTGTGACGAAAGGGATTCGGTATACCGGGTGGTAGTCGAGCGCGCCCCCGGGTTCGGCGAGTACCAGCAACGCACGGATCGGCTCATCCCGGTCTTCGAATTGGTCACCGACTGAAGGTCTGAAGACACGGGCTGTCAAGGGCGTTCATGCTCGAGTCGACGGGTCATTTGCCGCACAATAATCGGCGCGGGCTTCCTTGCCCCTGCCGCGAATGGACCGGGTGCAACCCGGAGGGCCACGAGGACCAGGCGGGCTACGGGAACTTCACGAGCTCCTGGGTCGTTATGCCGGCTAAGTAACCTGTGAATCCGAGGGGGACAACAGCCGCATGCCACGTACAGACAACGACACCTGGGATCTGGCCACCAGTGTGGGCGCGACCGCGACGATGGTCGCAGCCGCGCGAGCGATCGCGACGAACGCCGACAACCCGCTGATCGAAGACCGTTTCGCCGAGCCGCTGGTGCGTGCCGTCGGGGTGGACTTCTTCACTCGCTGGATATCAGGCGACCTGGTGGCTGCCGACGTAGACGACCACGAGTCGGGCTGGAAGCTCGGACACATGCCCGCCGCAATGGCCGCCCGGACCCGATTCTTCGATTCGTTCTTTCACGCAGCGACGCAGGCTGGGATCCGGCAGGCCGTGATTCTGGCATCGGGCTTGGACGCGCGCGCCTACCGGTTGGCTTGGCCGTCGGATATGACGGTCTTCGAGATCGACCAGCCGCAGGTGATCGAATTCAAGGCCGCCACGCTGGCCAAGCTGGGTGCCGCCCCGCAGGCCGAGCTGCGCACGGTCGCCGTCGATCTGCGCAACGATTGGCCGAAAGCGTTGGCCGAAGCCGGTTTTGACAAGAGTCAACCCACGGCCTGGATCGCGGAGGGACTCTTCGGGTATCTGCCGCCGGAGGCGCAGGATCGACTGCTGGACAACATCACCGCACTCAGCGCCGACGGCAGCTGGCTGGCGTGCGAAGCTATTCCGGACATGTCAGAGGTAGACACCGAGAAAGCGCAGGAGATGATGAGCAGGGCCGCCGCCAAATGGCGTGAGCATGGCTTCGACCTGGAATTCAACGAGCTCGGTTACCAGGGCGAGCGCAATGACGTCGCCGTGTACCTGGACAACCTGGGGTGGCGCTCCGATGGCATTCGGATGAGTGAGCTGTTGGCCGACTCCGGTCTTGATGCCATTCCGCAAACCAACGACTCCGTGTCGATGGCCGACACCATCTACTACAGCTCGGTGCTGAGCAAATGACCGCGCCGCAGCGACGAGGGCTCAATGAGGCCGTCACGCGGATGTGGAGCTTCCTCGCGCCGGTGTACGATCTGCCCTTCCTGCAACGGTGGGTCTACCGACCACCGCACAACGAGGTGATAGCCCAGCTGCGCGACCACGGGGCACGCAAGATCGCTGATATAGCCTGCGGCACAGGCATTTTGAGCGATCGAATCCAGCGCGAACTGCAGCCTGACGAGATCTACGGCGTCGACATGTCCGACGGCATGCTCGGCCAGGCTCGGGCCAGATCTGATCGGGTGCAATGGATGCGCGGCCCGGCGGAGCGGCTTCCGTTTGACGACGGCGCCCTCGATGCGGTCGTGACGACCTCGGCCTTCCACTTCTTCGATCAGCCGGCGGCGCTGCGTGAATTTCATCGTGTGCTGGCTCCCGGTGGCCTGGTGGCCGTTTCGGCGCTGAGCACGCGGCAGCCGCGGCTGCAGTCATCTGCGAACGCTCGATGGAAGCCGCAGCACAACACGTCCGCGCCCGAGATGCGAGCGTTGTTCGAGGACGCCGGGTTCGTCATCACCGATCAACACCGGATCCCGCGCCCGGCGTGGACGGCGCTGGTGTCCGACCTGTTGACCGTCGGCACGAAAAGTTAGAGCCGGCGCCGGGCGTGAAACACCCTCGGCAGCAAGCGAAGACGCCCGCTTCGCCAATTGGCGAAGCGGGCGTCTTGTCAGCTAATCGATCACAGCGGGACCCACACTCCGAAGAGCCAGAAACCCCACTGGTGGAAACCGGGATCCCAGACGGGTGTTTCCTGGTAACCCCAGTAATTGATCGGGCCGTAATCCCAGTGGCCACCGGGCGGGGGGAGCGGTCGATCCCATGCCGGCCGCGGCGGCGCACCCGGTCCCCACGGTCCAGGACCATCGCCCCACGGCGCCCCGCGGAAGTAACCACGTTGGGCGTCCCCATGCCACGGGCCGCCAGGGTGAGGATCCGGTCCACCGAACCCGTTGGGCCCACCGGGGTGATCACCTGGTCCACCCGGCCCGCCGGGGTGATCGCCGGGACCACCCGGTCCACCGGGTCCACCCGGTCCACCGGGGTGATCGCCAGGTCCGCCTGGGCCGCCGGGATGATTTCCCGGTCCACCCGGGCCACCCGGGCCTCCAGGATGATCGCCGGGTCCACCCGGCCCGCCGGGACCACCCGGCCCACCCGGGCCGCCGGGTCCACCCGGGCCGCCGGGATCGTTAGGACCGGTGGGAGCGTGGCCGCCACCAGGTGCCGCCCCGCCGTGATTGCCCGGCGGCTGTGGCGCTCCGGGAGCAGCATTGGCAAATCCGGCGCCCATTCCGAAGGCCGCAGCGCCGAGCGCTCCGGCGATGGACACCCCTCCGACAAGTTGCTTCAACTTCATGATGCTTCACCTATCCACTAGGGATTACTTGCAAGGAAGTTCGTTGGAACACCCCCCGTTACCACCCCGACGCTAAATAGCTTTCCTATGGAACAGCTGTGGCTCGGCCAGTGCAGACCTTTGGGTCCGGCCCACTGACGATGTGTTTGCCGCCGGCACCCGTCCGCCCGTCACCATTGCGCGGCGCGTCCGCCGCGCATTGATTACCAGGCATTTTCACCACGATGGACGCGGACCGACCCGGTGCCGGGGTCTGTTTGGGAAGGCTACGTTGGCTAGTCGGCAAGGGTTTTCATCTATATGGTTGCGGCCGTGTCGAATGCGTCACATCCGCACGAACCCCACGTCGGTTCGGTGTCGTCGAAGCTGAATTGGCTGCGCGCCGGCGTCCTGGGCGCCAACGACGGGATCGTCTCCACCGCAGGCATCGTGGTGGGAGTCGCGGCGGCAACCGCCGAACGCGCGCCGATATTGACCGCCGGCAGCGCCGGACTGGTTGCGGGCGCGGTGTCGATGGCGTTGGGCGAATACGTCTCGGTCAGCACCCAGCGCGACACGGAAAAGGCGCTGTTGAGCCAGGAGCGCCGCGAATTGCGCGATGATCCCGCCGCCGAATTGGACGAGCTCGCGACGCTGTACGAGGCAAAAGGCCTGACGCCGGCGACCGCTCGCACCGTTGCCGAGGAACTCACCGACCACAATCCGCTGCTCGCCCATGCCGAGGTGGAACTGGGGATCAATCCCGAGGAGCTGACGAATCCCTGGCAGGCGGCATCGTCGTCGGCGCTCTCGTTCGCCATTGGTGCCCTGCTGCCGTTGATCGCCATCCTGGTTCCGCCCACGACGTGGAGAGTCCCCATCACGGTCGCCGCGGTACTCGTAGCGCTGGTGATCACTGGTGCGGTCTCGGCGGGATTGGGCGGAGCGCCAAAGGGCCGAGCGGTGCTGCGCAACGCCATCGGCGGCACTCTCGCGTTGGCGATCACCTACGCAATCGGTCATCTGGTGGGCGCCGCAATCAGCTGACCTTCGGGCGTAGTGGACGATGCATCTCCGGCGACTGGAAGCGTAACTGTAATATCGACAGTTGCGGTCCTCAGCCGAGCCCGCGATCCTCTTCCGTGGAGAGTCAAGCAGTGGCCGAGCCCGATATCTTGCCCGATGAAGCTCAATGGGCCGAACCGGTGCCCTACTTTGTGCGCGACGACAATTACTTCGTGCCAACCAAATTCGCGCGCGGGGGCTGGGGGCCGTCGCTCAGCGGACATGTTGTCGGCGGTCTCTTGGCGTGGGCGGTCGAGGATGCGGCTCCCGATGCGCAACTGCAGCCGGCACGGTTGACCGTCGACCTGCCCCGTCCGACCGCGTTGGAGCCGCTCGAGGTACACACGCAGGTCCGACAGGACCGACGCCGATTACGTCTGGTCGAAGCCGCGATCATCCAGGACGGCGCGGTGGTCGCGCAGGCGAGCGCCCTGTTTCTGCGCCGCGGCACGCAGCCCGACGGGCACGTCTGGTCACCACCCGTGCAGATGCCACCGATCCCGCTGGACGAGGACTACTCGACGCTGTTCATGCGCACCTACGGCTGGGGTGCCGATGTCCAGAACCCCGATCCGAACTGGCCTCACACGGACGGCCCGAAATACACCTGGATACACGAGACGCGCCCGCTGATCGACGACGAACCTCTCACCGCCTTCACCCGCGTGGCGATGGCGGGTGACATCACGGCTTCAATTGCCAACTGGGGCACCAACTCCCTGCAATTCATCAACGTCGACTACACGCTCACGCTCAGCCGGCTGCCGGTGGGCGACCACATCGGGCTGGCCTCCCTGACGCATCACAGTCACGACGGGGTGGCCAGCGGCTCGGCGGTCCTGGTGGACGCGAAGGGGCCGATCGGCACCGGCGTGTCCACCGCCATCGCGCACTCGGGGTTCCGCCCACCCGCCACCGAGCCGTCGGCCCGCTAGCCGAAAGGGACTGGCACGGTGACATTCTGGGCTTTGATCGCTGACGCGGCGCGGCGAGGATCGAGCCGGCCGCTGCTGGTCGATGAATACGGGCGAAGCCTGACAGCGCGTCAACTGCACGACGCCGCGTGCGCAACCGCCGCCGCACTCGCCGAGCGGGGCATTCGCGCGGGAACCGTCGTGTCCTGGCAGCTGCCCACCACGCTGGAGACCATGGTGATGATGGCCGCACTGGCCCGGCTCGGGGCCGTGCAGAACCCGATCATCCCCATCCTGCGGGAAAGCGAGGTTGGCTTCATCACCGGCCAACTGCACACCGAATTCCTTGTGGTGCCGCAGCTTTGGCGCGGCTTCGGATACGGGGACCTGGCCCGAGCATTGTCGGCGGACAGAGGATTCGACGTCATCACCCTCGATCTGGCAACGCCGCCGGCCGGTGCGCTGCGCCTGCCCGGCGCCGCCGTCGACGCCCTCCCGGCGCCACCAAGTTCCGCCGATGAGGCTCGTTGGATCTACTACTCCTCGGGAACCACCGCGGCCCCCAAAGGGATCCGTCATAGCGATACCTCGGTCATCGCCGGCTCGGCGGGAGTGGTGGGCATGGTGGGCGCCAACAGCACAGATGTGGATCCGGTCGCCTTCCCGATCGCCCACATCGGTGGGGCCGCGATGCTCGCCACCGCGCTGTTGACCGGCATGCGGTTGGCCCTGTTCGAGGCGTTCGACCCGGCTACCACACCGTGGGCCATCGCCGCGCACAATCCGACTTTCCTGGGCACCGCGACCCCATTCTTCGTCGCGTTCCTCGAAGCCCAACGGACGCAGGGTGATCGGCCGCTGTTCCCGTCGGTGCGGGGCTGCCTGGCCGGCGGCGCGCCCATCACGGCCGAACTGGGACGTCAGGTCCGCGAAACCTTCGGCCTGGCCGGAATCGCGAATGCCTGGGGGATGACGGAGTTTCCATGCGCGACCTCGCCTTCGCTGACCGCGGCGCCCGAGGTGCTCGACCATACGGTCGGCCCGCCGGTCCCCGGCGTCGAGGTGCGCGTGGTCGACTGCGAGGGCGCAGAGGTGGGCGCCGGACGCGAGGGGGAGCTGCGGCTCAAAGGACCTCAATGCTTCCTCGGCTACGCCGACCCGACGCTTGACGCCGATGCGTTCGACAGCGACGGCTGGCTGCGCACAGGCGATCTCGGCCTGATCGACGCGAACGGCAACGTCCGCGTCACGGGCCGCACCAAGGACGCCATCATCCGTAATGCGGAGAACATCTCGGCACTGGAAATCGAGAATGCGCTCGCCACGCATCCGGCCGTCGCCGATGTCGCCGTCATCGGAATTCCCGACCCGCGCACCGGCGAACGCGTCTGTGCCGTCGTGGTTCCCGCGACGGCATGCGAGGTGTCTTTGGAATCCCTTGTGCGACATTGCCAATCGCGCGGTCTCAGCCGATACAAACACCCCGAGCATCTGGTGGTCGTCGAAACGCTGCCGCGCAATCAATTCGGCAAGGTGATCAAGAAGAAGCTGCGCGAGACCTTTGGGTGAATCGCGCGGCGCCGCCGGACGCCTACAGCCCCTTGGGCGCGTCCCGGACGGCCTGCACCGCGGCGGCGTCGCCGTCGAATTCGACCTTGGCCTGTCGCCCGACCGAGAACAGCAGCAGCTCCTCGGGCGCCCCGGTCACCGTCACCGCCGGCCCCTGGCCCGCGGTGAGCACCGTCTTGCCCTCCGGGGTGCGCAACGCCAGCCGGCCTGGCGTCTTGGCGAGTGTGAGCCGGGCCATCAACGGCAGGGTCCGCCGCAACACCTTGCTCAGCGCGGGCTCCAGCGAGCGCGGCTGCCAGCCCGGCTGCGCTCGGCGCACATCCTCGTGGTGGATGAACATCTCGGCCACATTGGCCAGGGGGTCGAGCAGTTTGAAAGGCGAGTAGGCCGGCGGTCCGGCGGCGACCTTGCTAACAAGCTCGTCCCAGTCGTTCTGCTCAGCCACCTGGTTCTGCACCTTCTCGGTGTGGGATGCGAAGAAGGGGATCAAAATGCCGGGCGCCGCGTCTGGGCGGTACTCACGGATCACCAGGTGGGCGGCCAAGTCCCGCGTCTTCCATCCCTCGCACAGGGTGGGCGCATCCGGCCCCACGCCGCGCATGGTCTCCACAAGGGCGGCACGTTCGCGTTGAGCAACAGACATCCGTTCAGCCTAGAGCCGGTCACCCCGGGAGAGCACGGGGTTACCGCGCACCACGCGTCGGCGGCTCGGTAAATTTGGGACGTCATGTTGTCGAAGGGAATCTCATGAGCGCGCACGTTGAGCAGTTGGAGTTTCAGGCAGAGGCTCGCCAGCTGCTGGACCTGATGGTCCACTCCGTCTACTCCAACAAGGACTCGTTCCTGCGAGAGTTGATCTCCAACGCTTCCGATGCTTTGGACAAGCTGCGGCTAGAAGCGTTCCGGAACAAGGACCTCGACGTCGACACCTCCGACCTGCACATCGAAATCGACGTCGACAAGGACGCGCGCACCCTGACCATCCGTGACAACGGCATCGGGATGACCCGCGCCGAAGTGGTCGACCTGATCGGCACGCTGGCCAAGTCCGGCACCGCCGAGCTGCGCAAACAACTGCGCGAGGCCAAGAACGCCGCGGCTTCCGAGGAACTCATCGGTCAGTTCGGGATCGGTTTCTACTCGAGCTTCATGGTCGCCGATAAGGTCGAACTGCTCACCCGCAAGGCCGGCGAGAGCGACGCCACCAGATGGGAATCGAGCGGCGAGGGCACCTACACCATCGAGTCGGTGGACGACGCCCCGCAGGGAACGTCGGTCACCCTGCACCTCAAGCCCGAGGACGCCGAGGACGAGCTGCACGACTACACCGCGGACTTCAAGATCAGAAGCCTGGTCAAGAAGTACTCCGACTTCATCGCATGGCCCATCCGGATGGAGGTCGTGCGAAGCACGCCCGCGACGGAGGAGGGCGGCGAGGCGACCGTCACGATCGAGACCGAGACCCTCAACTCGATGAAGGCCCTGTGGGCCAGGCCCAAAGAAGAGGTCTCCGAGGAGGAGTACAAGGAGTTCTACAAGCACATCGCGCACGCCTGGGACGACCCGCTCGAGGTCATCGCGATGCGGGCCGAAGGCACGTTCGAGTACCAGGCACTGCTGTTCATCCCTTCGCACGCCCCGTTCGACCTGTTCAACCGGGACGCCCAGACCGGGATCCAGCTCTACGTCAAGCGCGTGTTCATCATGGCCGACTGCGACGAGCTCATGCCCGAATATCTGCGCTTCGTCAAGGGCGTCGTTGACGCGCAGGACATGTCGCTGAACGTGTCGCGCGAGATCTTGCAACAGGATCGGCAGATCAAGGCCATCCGGCGCCGGTTGACCAAGAAGGTCCTCTCCACGATCAAGGACCTGCAGTCGGAGCGCCCGGAGGACTACCGCACCTTCTGGACCCAATTCGGCAGGGTCGTCAAGGAGGGGCTGATGTCCGACTTCGACAATCGAGAGACGCTGCTGCAGCTCTCCTCGTTCGCCTCGACCCACAGCGAGGAGGAAGCCACCACGCTCGCCGAGTACGTGGAGCGCATGAAAGAGGGCCAGACGCAGATCTTCTACGCCACGGGGGAGTCGCGTCAGCAGATACTGAAGTCGCCGCACCTCGAGGCGTTCAAAGCCAAGGGTTACGAGGTGCTGCTGCTCACCGACCCAGTCGACGAGGTGTGGGTGGGCAGCGTGACCGAGTTCGACGGCAAGCCGCTGCAGTCCATCGCCAAGGGCGAAGTGGACCTCAGCGCCGAGGGCGACGAGAGCGAGGCCGAGCGCGAGGAGCAGCAGAAGGAATTCGCCGACCTGCTCACCTGGCTCAAGGAGACCCTGACCGATCACGTCAAGGAAGTTCGGCTGTCGAACCGCCTGACGGACTCGCCCGCCTGCCTGATCACCGACGCCTTCGGGATCACGCCGGCGCTCGCGCGCATGTACCGCGCCTCCGGGCAGGCCGTTCCGGTGGGCAAACGGATCCTCGAACTCAACCCCAACCACCCGCTCGTTACCGGTCTGCGCCAAGCGCACCAGGACCGCGGCGACGATCCCTCGGTGGCGGAGACCGCGGAATTGCTCTACGGCACAGCGCTTCTTGCCGAGGGCGGCGCGCTCGACGATCCGGCAAGGTTTGCCGAGATTCTCGCCGGCCGGCTGGCCCGCACGGTGTAACCGGGCTTCACCGGCAAATAAGCGATTTCGCCGATTGAAAACTCGCTGGCAGGGATAATGAGATCCCATGCCTGAGTTTCGCGTTCTCGACCCACGTGGCCGGGTCGTCGCGACGAAGAGTTTCGCCAATGCGGAGGCCGCGCATGCCTGGTTCGTCAACTCGGTCGGCGGCGACACCGAGCTGGGTTGGCGGATGGAGGTCAACGACGACGGGCAATGGGCATTCTTCGATGACACCGAAGGCTTCACCGCCCCGGTGAGCCGGCGGCCAACCAAACGCTGATCCGCTGCCTCCGGCCGGCGACCACGCGACGACGCGCCCGGACTCGCTCGACGTACGCTCCCACCATGCATGTCGACGCGATGACGACTCCCCAGCCGCTCGGCCAAATCGGTGACCTTGCCCGGCGGACGCAATCCGCCGGATTCTCCGGCCTGTTGTTCACCGAGACCGGCCGCACCGCATACCTGAATGCTGCCGTAGCCTCGCAGGCCGCGCCTGACCTCGAATTGTCGACGGGCGTTGCGGTGGCCTTCCCGCGTAGCCCCTTCGTCACCGCCGCCGCGGCATGGGAGCTGCAGGAAGCCACCAAGGGGAAGTTCCGGCTGGGCCTCGGGACGCAGGTGCGCACCCACGTGGTGCGGCGCTACGGCACCGCCTTCGAGCGGCCCGGGCCCCGGCTGCGCGACTACTTGCTTGCGGTCAAAGCCTGCTTCGCGGCGTTTCGCTCAGGGACACTCGACCACCACGGTGACTTCTACGATCTCGACTTCATCACCCCGCAGTGGAGCCCGGGGCCCATCGACGCTCCGGACCCCAAAGTCGATATCGCAGCGGTCAATCCGTGGATGCTGCGGATGGCGGGTGAGGTTGCCGACGGCCTGCACGTCCACCCCATCGGCGAACCGGGCTACCTGGCCCGGCACGTGCTGCCGACGGTCGCCGAAGGGGCGGCGAAAGCAGGCCGGTCGCCGTCGGACGTCGCGATCATCGTGCCCGTCATGACGATCGTCGGTGACACCGACGAAGAGCTCGACAAGCAACGTGAAGTGGTGCGCGCCAGCATGGCGTTCTACGGCAGCACGCCCAACTACGCGTTCATCTGGGATGAGGCGGGTTTCGAGGGCACGACCGCCCGGATCCGGGAGAAGCAGAAGGCCGGAGACTTCGCCGGGATGGCGGCTCAGGTCAGCGACGATCACATCGCGGTGTTCGCGACCGAGTCGACCTGGGATGGGCTGGCCGACGCGCTGGTCGCGAAATACGCAGGGATGGCAACGCGATTGGTGATGTACAACGCCGTCGCCGATCTGGAGCGCTTCGAGCGGTACGGCGAGGTGGCTCGCCGGGTGCAAACGGTCAGCGGCTGAGCTGGATGGCCTTGACCACGAGCAGCAGCGCGCCGGCGACCAGATAGGTGCGCAGCGCGATCATGCCCAGTCGCGTGCCGGGCGACCAGACGACCGGCTCGAGCAGCGTCAGCGGTGGCATGCGCCAGGTGCTGCGGTCGACACCGCGGGCCGGGAAGCGTGCGACGGGTCGCGCGGGTTGGCGGCGGGCCATCCAGCGCAGCGCGGGTGTGGCCGCGGCCGCGAAGACCACCATGGTCGCCACCAGGTAACCGGACACCACCACGACATCGATTTTGGGAAACAGCGTGGTGGCCATCAAGATTCCCGAGAGCAGCAGTAGCGTGCCCACGATCAGCCCGGCGACCCAGTTCAGCCAGGGCCGATTTACCCAGGGGCCCAATACTTCTCGATCGTTGCACAACAGCAGCAGGAATACGCTGGCGCTGGGCAGCAGTAGACCGGCGAGGGCCTGCACGGCGGTGGTGATCAGCCCGAGTGGGGCGCCGGGAATCAGGACGATCGCGGCGGCCAGCACCACCATTGCGGTGTAGGACAGGTAGAACTGTTTGGCGTCGGAGAAGCCGCGGTGCAGTGAGTGTTTCAGCCCGAAGACGTCGCCGAAGGCGTAACTGGTGGCCAGGGTGACGGCGGCGGCACCGATGATCGAAGCGTCCATCAGCACGATCGCGAAAATCCAGCCGAGCGTCTCGCGATGCTGGCCGAGCAGATGGGCGATGGCGCCGGCGTCGGTGAAGCCACCCACGGTGTTGGTGGAGCGCGCGGCCCAGTCGCCGGTCATCACCAACGCGGCGGCGCCGACCACCACGACGAAGGCGCCCAGCACGGTGTCCGCGCGTTCGTAGGCCATGAACCGGGGAGTGATGCGCTTGTCAACGACATTGGACTGCTGGAAAAACAGCTGCCACGGAGCGACGGTGGTGCCGACGATCGCGATGATCAGCAGCACCGCGTCCGAGCTGATTCCGCCCGAAATGCTGGGCACGACAAAGGACTTCGCCGCATTTATCCACTGTGGATGCGACATCAACAGCATCGGGATCTGCAGTAGCGTGACGGCGATGAACACGAACATGGCCCGCTCCCATCGACGGAAGCTGCCGCTGGCCATGATCGCCACCAACGCCACCGCCGAGACCGGTACCACAACGTATTTGGAGACGCCGATGTACTCGGCGGCCAGGCTGATGCCGATGAACTCGGTGACGATGGTCAAGAAGTTGAGCAAGAACAGGTCGCCGACCGAAAACCAGCCCCAGCCGCGACCGAAGCGTTCGTTGATCAGGCGGGCGTGTCCGACGCCGGTGACCGCGCCGAGCCGGACCACCATTTCTTGGTTGACGATGAGCACG
Source organism: Actinomycetota bacterium (assembly GCA_036338755.1). Classification (GTDB taxonomy): domain Bacteria; phylum Actinomycetota; class Actinomycetes; order Mycobacteriales; family Mycobacteriaceae; genus Mycobacterium. The sequence continues at coordinate 233,335 of JAYZBN010000010.1, forward strand.
GGGATCAGCAGCAGTAATACCCACAGCAGTGAGTAGCCGTAGTTCTGGCCGGCTTGGGCGTAGGTGGCAACCCCGCCCGCGTCGTTGTCGCCGACCATCACGATGATTCCGGGCCCGACGATCGCGAGCAGGGTCAGCAGCCGCGTCCGCCAGGTCCGGGCATGCTCGGTCTCGCCGACGCTGATGCGTCCGAACGCGCCCTCGATATCCCCCACGTGAGCGCTGTCCAGGACGGCGGTGCGCCGCGGCTGCGCCGGCTCGGAGCGCTGAACGTCGACGCCCGGCCCGTCGGCCTGGGCGGGGTCCTCGCCACCGGGGCTCACTGCGGGCTACCTCCCGTTGGCGGTGCGTCACGGCCGTCGGCGACGATTTCGCGGATGGGGCGGGGCGCGGGCTCGCGGCGGCGCCAGTCCTCGGGGATGGTCGCCTCCAGCACGTCGTCGACGGTGACCACCCCGAGTAGGCGGTCCTGCTCGTCGACGACAGGTATGGAGTAGAGATTGAAATCGGCCATCAGCAGCGCGATATCGGTCAGGTCCGCGTCGGCGTTAACCCGTACCGGGTCGGAATCCATTAGCGCGCCGAGCTTTTCGGCGGGATCGACCTGCAACAGGGTGATCACGGAAACGACGCCGTCAAGACGTTGGTCCTCGTCGAGCACGTGCACCTTGATCAGGGCTTCCGGCTGAATGCTGTGCGACGCGGCGATCAACGCCAACGCCTCGCCGGCGGTGGCGGCGGGCGAACACGTCACCGAGTCGACATTCATCAGACCGCCGGCACTTTCGGGGTTGAACCCCATCAAGGTGATGACCTTGGTGCGCTGTGGGGCCGGCATCAGCTCGAGCACGCGCCGGCGCCGGGACTGGCGCAGGTCGGCGATCGCATCGGCGGCGTCGTCGGCGCGCATCCGGCCGAGCAGCGCGGCGACCTCGTTGTCCGGCATGTTATCGAGCAACCGACTGGCCTTCTCCGGGTCGAGTTCTTCGAAGACGTCGGCTTCCAATTCGGGGTCGCTGTGCACGCGGTCGAGGATCTCGCCGCCCTCGGCCTTGTCCGCTTCCTCGAGAAGATCGGCGATCTCTGCGGCTTTGAGCTCGCCGAACCGGTCCGAGAGGCGTCGGACCGCATCCGAACGGGCGTGGCCGATCAGCGGCTCGAATGCCTTCCAATCGCGAGACGCATGCCCGCCCGAATGCTTGATCAGCCCGAACAATCGCGGTGGGCGGCGGGTGTCCAGGCGGGTGACCATCCAGCCTTGGCCGGTCTGTTCCAGCTCGACGTCGTAGGCGCGCACCAGCTCGACGGTGGCCACGTCGATCAGCCGGTGGCCCAACACGTCGGTGCGCAACAACACCTCACCCTCGCGGCGTTCGAACCCGCGAAGGTCAATTTTGTTCTTGGTCAACAGAACTCGGTCCACGGAGTATGCGTCGATGGATTTGTCGCCGATGAAGACCCGGCGTCCGCCGACCCCGGCGACTATCCCGGCCACGCGGGGGTACTCCTCCGCCCCGCCCAGCCGCACGATCACGTCCTCGACCCGGCCCACCGTTTCGCCGGAACGGGATAGCACGGGCGCACGCAACAGCTGGGAGAGGTGGATTACCGGCTGCCCGGCGCGCGGCTTCGACGCCTTTTCCGATGTGCTCATCTATCCCTCCTCAAGGCGGTACGACCGAACCCGCGGCCAACCTACCCCGAAACCAGGTATCGCGGCGCCGCGCGGCGTGAATTCGATCGTTGCACCGTCTCGGCGGCCACACCATACGCGCGCGGCGTCGCGGATGGCTACCGTCAACAAGTAAACGGCAGAAGGCTATTGGGTTTTTTACGTTGCGGGGGCGTGCTTTTGGTCATTCGGCGGCGTGTCGCTGGCCTGGCTGTGGGCCAGCGCCACCGTCGCCGCCGCCATCAGGCCTATCGACAAGCCCAGGGCCACCCAGCCTATGTCGTTGCTGTGCAGCGTCTCTCCCAGCACGGTGACGCCCAGCAGCGAGCCGACGATGGGCTCGGCGACGGTGACCGCCGGGAGCGAGGCGGTGAGCGGCCCGGCCCGAAATGCCGACTGTTCCCAGGCGGTAGCCGCGACCGCGATCACCACCCACACGTACAACTCGGGTGCGCGCAACAAGGCTGGGATGCCGCGGTCGAGTTGGTCGACCACACCTTTGGTCAACACCGAAAACAGTCCCCACAGCGAACCGGACATCAGCCCCAGCAACAAAGCGCCCACCGAACCCGGGAACATCCGCGCTCCAATCACACACAGGATCAGCGCCGGGCCCATCACCAGCGCCACGATGGTCCACGTCTGCGCCGAGCCGCGCGGTGTCCCCTGCTGGGGGTCGCCGACGGTCACCACCACCGCCACCGCGGCGGCGAGCAAGACCGCCCAAATCGCTTGCTGGCGAGTGATTCTGCGATGATTCGCCCTCGCGCTGATGAGCAATGCGAACAGCAACGAGGTCACCAGGAGCGCCTGCACCAGTACCACCGAGCCCAGGCCCAGTGCCGCGGCCTGGAACCCGAAACCGGCCGCGGCCACCAGGCTGCCCACCCACCATCTCCGGTCGCGCAGCAGCCGGCGGAACAGGGTGAAGGTGCCGACTGATTGATCGGTGACCTGCTGAGCGGATCGCTGCTGGGCGACGTCTCCGGCGCCCACCATCAGCGCGGCCGCCAGCGCGAGCAATGCGGCGATGTCTGCCTTATCCAAGCGGCCCTCCTGTGTAATCAGCCGATCTCAAGTCTTAGCGTGCGCGGTTGACGAGTTCAATCGGCTGGCTCGACGAGGAGTCGCGGCCCTAGACTTCTGCACGTACGCGGTCGACGGTGGCGGAGGCCGAAGCCGCTTATCCGCAAGGAGATACACGCCATGGACGAAACGACTTCCAGGATCGGCGTGATGGCTACCGAGGCGCTCGATCTACTCATCGACGCCGTCGACCGGATAGCGCCGGACAGCTGGTCGCAGCCGTCTAATTTAGAGGGCTGGAGTGTGCGCGATCTGGTTGGCCATGTCACCGGCAGCGCGGCCAAAATTGCGACCCTCGTGGAGAACGGCGAGATCTGGGACCGGCCCTCGCAACCCTCGGACTGGGTATGCGAGGATCCGGCGGCGCGGCTTCGCGAGCTGGCGACGCGCTTGGCGGACGCCCTGCCCAACGCCGACATGGATGGGATGCGGACCTCGCCGGAAGGTGAGGTTCCTCTGCGTCGGGCGCTGACGTATCCGGTCTCGGACCTGGCCATGCACGCCTGGGACGTCCATCGCTCACAGGGGCGACTGATCGAATTGCCTGCCGACCTGCTGGCGATGTGCCGCGACCTGGTGGAGTCGGTGCCGGAGGGGATGTTGCGGCGACCGGGCGGGTTCGGTCCGGCGCAAACCGCGCCGGCGGATGCGACGCCGACCGCCCGGCTCATGGCGTATCTCGGCCGCTCCGTCGATGCGGGATAAGATCAACCCTGTGGGATTCGCTTGTCCCGCAGCTGATTTCGTCATGAAGTCGGTCACAGCTGTAACACCAGTTCCCCCAGCGGGCTATGCAGGAGTTGCCCGCCTCTGAGCGACAACCCGGCCGAGGAAGCGCGGTGCCGGCCGCCCAGCGCGCTCGTTGTCGCTGAGAGGCAGGCAACTCGTATGTGCCCGCCGGCAGGGACGGCAGTGGCGCAAGTGAAAAACCGGCGGGGATGCTGCGGCGCGGGTGACAACTACGCAACGCGTCAGCTGTTGCGCCGGATCTTGAGCGCGGCGGTGATCATCGGGATCTGCAGCGGCAGGCGGGCCAAAGCGACGATGCGCATGGGCCACGGCTTGCCCCACCACAACCGGACCATGTTGACGTTGCCCGGGAAGACGCCGATGAACAGCGCAACGGCGGCCAGCGCGGCGGACCGCCTGGTTCGCTGCGGCACCAGCAGTGCCCCGATCGTCAGCTCGGCCACGCCCGATGCGTAGGTGTAGAGCCTTGGGCTGCCCGGCAACTCGACCGGAATGATGGAGTCGAAGGGCTTGGGCGCAACGAAGTGCAGGGTGCCGATGCCGAGCAGCATCGCCGCGACACGGTAGGCGAGTTGTTGGGTGGCGGCCGGGGCGGCGAGCGATCTGGTTGTCATCAGGTCATTGTGCCAATGCAGCCGCCGATTACCCGCGGTCGGCGTCCGTATAGCGGAGGATGCCGCGCACGTTGCCGCCCTCGAGCATGTCGCGATACCCGTCGTTGATCTGTTCGAGGGTGATGGTGGTCGGAGTGGCATTACCGGGCGGTCTCCAGCGCAACCGTCACCTCGCCCTGGCGGGGCTCGCCAAGGGGTGGCCTCCCGTATTTAGCCGAACCGCTTAATTGTTAGCGCCGTCACAGGGGCCGGCAACCGGAATTTAGACCATTACTATTGTCTATACAGTATTTGATACGATTCGCGGCGTCTGACCGCCCACAACAACGAGGTCGAGAACATGGGAACACCCGTCATTGTCGGAGCCGTCCGGACCGCGATAGGCCGCTCGTTCAAGGGGACGCTGGTCAACACGCCGCCCGAGACCCTGATCGCCGCCGTGCTTCCCGAGGTGGTCCGCCGGTCGGGCGTCGACCCCGCACACATCGACGACATCATCTTCGCCGAATCACATTACGGTGGTGGCGATTTGGCGCGTTATGCGGCGACCGCGACGGGCCTGGAGCATGTTCCGGGGCAGTCGGTCAACCGCCACTGCGCGGGCAGCCTCACGGCCATCGGCAATGCCGCGGCGCAGATCGGTTCCGGCATGGAGCGCGTCCTCATCGCGGGCGGGGTGCAGTCGCTGTCGATGACGCCGCTGACCAACTGGCGAATCCCCGGCCCCGAGCTGAAGTTCGAGGAGCGCTGGATGCCGCCGACGCACGTGGAGACGCCGGACGCGCCGGCCAAGGACATGTCCATCACCGTGGGCTGGAATACCGCGCAGGCGGTCGGCATCACGCGCGAGGAGATGGACGCCTGGGCGGCCCGTTCGCATCAGCGCGCCGTCGCGGCCCAGGACGCCGGCAAGTTCGCCGATGAGATCCTGCCGCTGAAGATCACCCAGTTCGACGGCTCGGTCACCGAGTTCGCCGTGGACGAGCATCCGCGTCGCGACACCACCGTCGAGAAACTGGCCGGCCTGAAGGTCCTGCACCCCGAAATCGAGGGCTTCTCGATTACCGCGGGCAACAGCAGTGGCACCAACGACGCCGCGGCCGCCGTCGCGCTCGTCGACAGCGACTACGCCCAGGCCGAGAAGCTCAACGTGATGGGCACGGTCAGGGCCTGGGCCGCCGCGGGCGTGCCGGCCCGCGACTGCGGTCTGGGCGCGGTCAAGGTCATCGGGAAGGTGTTGCAGCGGGCCGGTCTGGCGCCCGGCGACGTCGCGCTGTGGGAGATCAACGAGGCGTTCGCTTCCGTGCCCATCGCGGCGTGCCGCGAATACGGCCTCGACGAGGAGAAGGTGAACTTCTCCGGCAGCGGCTGCAGCCTGGGCCACCCGATCGCGGCCTCAGGTGCGCGCATGGTGACCACGCTGGCCTACGAGCTCGGCCGCCGCGGCGGCGGCATCGGCGTCGCGGCGATGTGCGCCGGCGGCGGCCAGGGTGGCGCTGTCGTCATCGAGGTCTGACGACCGATTAGTTGCAGAATGTGTAGCCGATGAATTGAGTGCCGCGCGTGTCGCCGCTCGAGTAGTTCGCGAAGTGCACGGCCGGATTCCCGTTGTACTGGGTGTTCATCTTCTGCACGTTCGGTGGTGGAACGCCTTTGGGGAAGGCCAGGATCATGTCGGCGAAAATCTGCAAGCCCACCTGGCAGATCGCCTCGCGTCGTGGCGGCTGCGGATTCCACGCGTGCACGACCACCGGCTCGGTCAATTGAGATCCCGTCGCACAGTTCGGATCACAGAGCTTGAACAATGCCGTGCCGGTCCCGTCGGCGCCCTGCGGCCCCCACGAACTCCACGACATGTCCTGCAGCGCGACGGCCACACTGGCGCAACCCAATACGTTGAGCCGCTTGGGGCGCGCGACCGGGGGAACGGACGGGTTGTAGCAACCCGGGATGGCGAAGCTCTCCGGGGCCGCCGAGGACGGCGACGTGCTGGGCGCCGTCGCGCCTGGCCGGCGCTGGGTCAGCTGCACGCCCACCACGATGAGGACCCCGACCAGCACTACGGCCACCACAATGCCGACCCCGATCACCCGCCCCCGCGAGGTGTGCCGCAACCGCCTCATCAAAGAAACGTTGGCGTTGCCGCTCACGGTCACCAGATTACGGGTGAAACCGGCCGTCGGGTTGGTGACCGCGAAACGGCATGACAGGGTAAAGTTGGTCATCGCTACCAACATTTTGAACATTCCCGGAGTTGCCGAATGAATGACCATGATCTGGCCGCACGGCTGGCCACCGCGGCAGGTCGGTTACTGCTCGGGGTTCGGGAAGAATTCTCCGACGCGGCACCGACCGACCGGAAAGCCGCGGGGGACAAGCGATCTCACGATTTTCTGATGGAGGCCCTTGCCGCGGAGCGACCCGGTGATGCGGTGCTGTCCGAAGAGGGCGCCGATGACCCGGTTCGATTGCGCTCGGACCGCGTCTGGATCGTCGATCCGCTGGACGGCACGCGGGAATTTTCCGAGCTTGGACGCGACGACTGGGCCGTGCACGTCGCACTCTGGCAGTCCGGCGAGTTGGTCGCGGGCGCGGTGGCGCTGCCCGCCCAAGGCATCACGCTGGCGACTCCGGAGATAGCGTCGCCCCCAGCCGTGCCGGGCAAGCCGCGCATCGTGGTGTCGCGTACCCGTCCACCCGCCATCGCCTTGAACGTACGGGATGCGCTGGACGGAGTCCTGGTCGAAATGGGTTCTGCCGGAGCCAAGGTCGCCTCGATCGTCCAAGGGCTGTCCGATGTGTACGTGCACGCCGGCGGCCAGTTCGAGTGGGACTCCGCCGCGCCGGTGGCGGTGGCCCGGGCCGCTGGGTTGCACACCTCTCGCATCGACGGGTCCGCACTGGCGTACAACCAGCCCGACCCGAAGTTGCCGGATCTGGTGGTCTGCCGGCCCGAATTGGCGGAAGCCGTACTCGCGGTTACCCGCTGACGTTTACGCCCGCTGACCTTCGCTCAGAGCCAGGCCTGCTGCCAAGACTGGATGCGCTCGGCCAGTTCGGGGCCGCGGTCCTCTTGGATGAAATGGCTGGCGTTGATGCGGGCGTGGGGCTGGCCCGCGGCGCCGGGAATGTGTTTGATCAGGGCCGTGTCCGCCTTTCCGAGGATGGGATCACGGGCTCCGAAAATGGCGAGGAACGGCTTTTCCCAGCGGCCGAGCGCATCCCATGCTTTCCGGTTGGCCGGAATCGCCGGGTCGTCGGGCGAGGTGGGCACCAACTGGGGGAACGCTCGGGCCCCGGCTTGATACGTCTTGTCGGGAAAAGGCGCGTCGTAGCCGGCCCGCACTTTCGACGGCACCCGGCGAACGGTCCCGACGCCGACGATTCGGCCGGCGGGCAGGACGGGGGAGTAGCGGGCGAAGGCGCGCCAGGCGTAGAAGGCGGGCGGGGTGCGCCGTTGTGCCGTGGGCAGGAAACCGTTGGCCACCACCAGCCGCCCGACCCGGTCGGACTGCTCGGCGGCGATACGCAGCCCGATCAGCGATCCCCAGTCCTGCACGAACAACGTGACGTCCCTGAGGTTGAGATGCTCGAACCACGAGATCACCCACTCCACGTGGCGCTGGTAGGTGTAATCCTCGATCCGGCTGGGCTTGTCCGAACGGCCGAAGCCGATCAGATCGGGCGCGAGCACGCGGTTCCCGGCGTCGGTCAAAGGCGGGATCATCGTCCGGTAGAGGTAACTCCACGTGGGCTCGCCGTGCAGCAGGACGATCGGTGGCCCTTCGACAGTGCCCTCATCGAGGTAGTGCATGCGAAGCGGCCGGGTGTCGCTTGCGGTTACGTCAAGGTAGTGCCCAACGAACGGATAGTCCTCCAGGTTTTCGAATCGGGAGTCCGGGGTTCGCAGCACATGCATATCAGCTCCTCCGGTGAACCGGCACCTCTGTAAGCCTCTCGCGCCGACGCGAGTTCGTCTAGTAGCAGATTCATTGAGCAACGCACCTCGGCCAACTAAACTGACGTGTTCATGGCGATTCGGCGCGTGGTCCTGCTCATCGCCGACATCGGCGGGTACACGCATTACATGCAGTGGAACCGGACGCACCTTGCCCATGCGCAGCTGACGGTTGCCGCCCTGTTGGAGTCGGTGATCAATGCGGGCAAGGGTTTGAAGCTGGCCAAACTCGAGGGTGACGCCGCGTTCTTCTGTGGTCCGGACAGCCACGCCAAAGCGGTGGTGTGCGAGCGCTTGTCACGGATGCGCGCCTCGTTTCTGGAGCGGCGTGAGCAAATGAAAAACGACATCGCCTGCGAGTGTGCGAGTTGCGCGCAACTGGACAAGCTGTCGCTGAAGTTCGTCGTGCACGTGGGCGAGGTGGCGGATCAGAAGGTGAAGCGCCACGTCGAGCTGGCCGGCTTCGACGTCATTCTGGTGCACCGCATGCTGAAAAACATGGTGCCGGTAGCCGAATACGTACTGATGACCGATCCCGTCGCGGCATGCCTCGACGAGCCGATGCGCGAGCTGTGCATGCCGCTGACGCACGTCTTCGACGGAATCGGAGAAACCTCGACGCACTACATCGACCTTGCGGGGTTACCGGTTTACGTCGCGCCGCCGCGGCGCAGCTTTTTGCGCCGGTTCGGCGCGACGACGAGGTTCGAACTCGACGCCCTGCCCTTCACGCTCGGCATGAAGGAGCCCGCACAAGGGTTCCGCAACTTGGGCCGGGGCGCCGAGGAGGTCTCCGCGTAGCTGAACACTCCACTATCGGGCGTCGGCCAGGGCTCGGCCCATTCGCGATACCGCCTCGGTGAGGATCGCTCGCGAGGTGGCGAAGTTCAAGCGCACGTGTCCGGTTCCGCCGGTTCCGAACACATGGCCGGAACTGAGCGCCACCCGCGCGTGATCGAGAAACCAGCGCGCCGGGCCCGACAGGTCGGCAACCACCGCAAGCCCATCGCTGACTTCTTCGTCGAAACCGAGCTCTCGGCAGTCGAGCCAGGCCAGGTAAGTCCCTTGCGGCCATTGGTATTTCACGCCGGGAAGATGCTCGGCGACCAACTCGCCCAGCAGGGTTCGGTTCGCGTCCAGGCCCCGCAGGGTCGCGTCGAGCCAGTCGTCGCCGCTCCGGAACGCCTCGGCGTGGGCGATGACGCCGAGGTGGCTGGGTCCGTGACCGACCTCCTCCGGCATCCGGTTCAGGTCGGCGGCGGCCTCCGGTCCGGCGATGGCCAGCGCCGCTTTGAGGCCGGACAGATTCCAAGCCTTCGACGCCGAGGTCAACGCGAAGGCGTTCTCGGCCCCCGGCACCGTGAGGAACGGGGTGAATCGCGATCCCGGCAGGATGACGGGGGCGTGAATCTCGTCGGACACCACCCGCACCCCGAATCGCCGTGCGAGCTCGGCGACCGCACGGAGTTCGTCGGCGGTGTGGACCGATCCGGTCGGGTTGTGCGGATTGCACAACAGATAGGCGAATTTGGTGTCCTTAGCGGCTTCCGCGCGAGCCCGAACGAAGGCATTCTCCAAGGCGTTCAAGTCAATTCGCCCCTCGACCAGGGGCGCCTCGATGACGCGACGGCCGTCGTGCGACACGAACGCGTAGAACGGCGCATACACCGGCGGGTTGACGATGACCGCGTCACCGCGATCGGTGAGCAGGCGCAACACCTCGACCACACCGAGCATCACGTCGGGAACCAGCGCGGTGCGGCTCACTTCGAGGTCATGCCACTGCCAATGCCGCGCGGCGAACTGGCTGACGGCTTCCGCCAGCGCGTACCCGCAGGGATATCCGGTGTCGCCGTTGTCGATGGCCTTCCGCAGCGCTTCGGCGACCGTCGGTGCCAGGGTCACGTCCATCTCGGCGACCCAGAGCGGCAGGACGTCGGCGGGGTGCGCGCCCCATTTCATGCTGGTGCGACGCCGGAGTTGCTGCAGCGTCAGTTCCTCGAGCGGATTAACCGTCACGCCCGCAGACTAACCGCCGCGACCTAGCCCCCGACAAACGCCTTTTGTGGAATCGTCAGCGGAAGATCCACCGAGCTCAGCAATCCCGGTTGGGCCGCAACCACATACGGCACGGCGTTGACGACGCGCATCGCCGTGGCGACCATGGCGCCGGCCCCGGAGGTCATCCCGCCGATGCCGGCCTTGGCGGGATCCTTCAGCGTCGCCGCCAGGGTGCAGTCGATATCCGGATCGCCGGAAATCATGACCCGGTAGGACAGATCGCCGATCCCGGTGGGCCAGTCGGGGGCGACGTCGTGCGCGAGTCGGGTGACGTGCTCGATGACGATGGCTTCCCGGCCGTCGACGACGCCGATGGCCTGCATCCGCAGCGCGCCACACGTTCCGGCCTCGACGGTGCCCATCGCAACCTCCAGCGCCCGGTTGGTGACGGCGCGGTCGAAACCCTCGCGGACTTCCTGGACTTCGACCCCCAACGCGTCGGCGATCAACCGGATCTGCCCCTGCCATTCGCCGGCGATGGCACCGGGGAAGCTGATCCACGGCTGGTAGTCGAGCGGACGGCCGAAGCCCAGCGCGTCGCTCATGATGTCGGGAACGCCGTAGTCGTCATACAGCCCGATCTCAAACGAGTGGATCTTGTCGATCGACGACGACTGGGTGGACAGCACCAGCGGTAGGTAGTCGGCAGCGAAGCCCGGCTCGATCCCCGAGGCGTACAGCGACGCCTGGCCCTGCTTGGCCGCGGCGACCAGCTGGTCGCGCCACTCCGCGGGCTCGTAAGCGTGTGGATTGACCAATCGCGTGGTGCTGGTGGTCACGACGTTGATGCCGGCTTCGAGCAGCTTGACGTAATCCGGGATGGCCAGCGCGTCGCGCTCCGGACCGCTGGCGGCATAGACGATGCAGTCGGGCCTGAGCGCGATCAGCGCGTCGGCGTCGTTGGTGGCTTTGAGGCCGATCGGCTCGCCGCCGGCCAGTTCGCCCGCGTCCTTGCCGACCTTTCCTTCCGAGTGCACCCACACGCCGACCAGATCGAGATTGGGGCGCCGCTGGATCGCGCGGATGGCGATCGAGCCGATGCCACCTGTCGCCCACACCACCACGCGATGAGCCGTCATCTTGTCCTCCTCGGGTGTGTGCGCCGCGAAAGCTGAGGCGTCCGTTGCCTTTACGACAGCAGTGACCCAACGTTCGTCTCGGAAGCTAACAGCCGCGATGCCGCACGGTCAAGGGTTTAAGAGAGTAAGTGCTATCCTAATGAACAAATCTTAGGTTAATCTGCAGCGGTAACGCCCAATCCCGGCGGCCGCTGATGTTCACGCTCAGGTTCGACATGCCCGCCCCGCATGGGGGCTCCAGGCGCACGTAGACGGGCACCGCCGCGCCGTCGCGGTCGGGTCCCCTGGCGGCGACCTCCCGACGACTCTTCCGCTTTACGCCTCCGACTGAACGTGTAACGTGCAGCACAACGATTAGGCCAGCTAGGAGTCAGCCGTGTACACACTGCGCTTCGACATGCGCGACCCCGAATGGGCGGCGCCCCCAGCCGATCTCTACGCCGCGGCACCCGAAATGTCGGCCTGGGCCGAAGAACACGGTGGCCTGGCCGCAATCCTCTGTGAACACCATGCGTCCGAGGACGGCTACCTGCCCTCACCGTTCCTGCTGGCCTCGGCGGTGGCAGCGCGAACGCAGCGGCTGGCGCTGAGCCTGATCCTGATCCTGCCGTTCTACGAAGCGGTGCGGCTCGCCGAGGACATGGCGGTGCTCGACATCATCAGCAACGGGCGCGCCTCCTACATTCTGGCGCTGGGCTACCGGCCCGAGGAGTTCGAGCACTTCGGCGTGCCGATCAAGAAGCGCGGCCGGGTCTGCGACGAGAAGCTCGCGCTGCTCCGGCGCCTGCTCGCCGGTGAAACCGTCGTCGAAGACGGTCGGCGGATCACCGTGACACCCCGCCCGCTGACTCCCGGCGGCCCCGGACTGATGTGGGGCGGGGGAACGCTCGCTGCGGCCCGTCGGGCCGGCAGGTACGGCCTGGGCATGCTGGGAAACGCCAACGCGCCCGGCATGCAGGAGGCCTACGAAGAGGCGTGCCGCGAGCACGGCCACACGCCCGGCCCGACGATGTTTCCCGACCGCAACACCCCTTCGGTCGTGTTCGTCGCCGACGATGTGGATCAGGCGTGGAAGGAGATCGGCGAGCACCTGCTGCACGACGTGCGCAGCTACGCGGCGTGGAACCCCGGCGACGAGACGACGGCGGGCTTCAGCCACGTGAACAGCATCGAAGAGCTGCGCGAGACGGGGACGTCGCACGTGATTATCTCTGTGCCCGAAGCGATTTCGCGCGTCAAAGCCGGCCAGGTGCTCAACCTGTCGCCGCTGTGCGGCGGGTTGCCACCCGACATCGCGTGGCCGTATCTGAAGCGCGTGGGCGAGGTCGTGCTGCCCGAGGCGCTCGGCTGACGGCCCGTTATTTGGGTTGGTTCGGTACGCCTGGATAGAGCTGTTCGGTCGGGCCCGCGGTCACATAGCCGGCCAGCTTCGTGATGAGATGGGGCGCAAAGACCGCGCCATATACCAGGTGCCCGACGACCACGACGGCCACGATCGACAGCGCCGCGGACTGGCCCCGGCTCTTTGATCGCTTGTCGGCCCACATGTCGATGACGTTGCGTCCTTCGGCGTCGGTGCGGCCCAGCAGATAGGTGAAAAGCATCATCTGGATGCCCATGGCCAGCGAGTCGTAGATCGGGTACTGGTGCTTGGTGCCCTCGAAGATCGCGAGCCCGGGAATCACGTAGCCGTAATAGAAGTTGCCGAGCTGGGCCCCGGTGTAGGCGTTGAAGAACAATGCCCAGCAGAAGCCGACGACGAGGCCGACCACGAGCAGGGTAATCGGCTTGCGCCAGTTGAACTTTGCGCTCAGCCACCGTCCGAGGGCGGCCCCGGTCACCGCCGGGATGATGAAGTAGGAGACGTAGCCGATCGGCACCGCCAACGGCAAGCCTCCCCACGTCACGTTCAATGGCCACCAGGACGGCATGCGGGGCAGCCCGGGCGGAAACTGCGCGTACATCGCCCAGTCGTAGGGTGACTCGATCCAGGAGAACGAGATCGCCGAGATGCCAAGAAGCAACAGCGGATGGATGCGGCGCCGACGGTAGCTCAGGTAGATCCCGACGATCAGGAACGCGATGCTCGCGGCGTACGAAAAGTACTGAGCCCCGGCCATCACCGGCGTCATCTGGGCGCTCACCGGCGGCCGTCGTCGCTCGGCGTGCGCCGCGCCTCGGGATCGAAGCGCAGTACCAACCCGAAGATCAAAGCGATCAGGCCGAACAGCGTGCCGAGCATGATGACAGCGCCCATTGTGTCGCCCTTTCGATGATTTCGCCTTTAAGGTAGTGGATACTATCCTATGTGGATAGCCGTTACTATCCTCAAGGCGGATTCGACGGGAGTGGACATCGGTGGCTCAGCGAGCAACTAGGCGGCCGCAACCGGTTACGGTGGCGCGCCGTCCCCGCGGGGAGCCACGCCGGCTGCTGCTCGACGCGGCCCGGGCGCTGTTCGCCGGCCAGGACTACCGCAGCACCACGACGCGTGAGATCGCGCAGGCCGCCGGCGTCACCGAACACCTGCTGTTCCGCAATTTCGGGTCGAAGGCGGCGCTGTTTCGTGAGGCGCTCGTCGTGCCGTTCGTGAGCTTCGTCGACGAATTCGGGGCAACCTGGCAGTCCGTCGTCCCCGAGGAGACCGACGAAGAGGAGCTGACCCGGCTTTTCGTGTCACAACTGTACGACGTGTTCGTCGAACATCAGGGTCTGCTGTTGACGTTGATGGCGGCCGAAAATCTGAGCGACGAGGAAAAGGTGGACGCCGGTATCGCCGAGATCCGCAGGGCGGTCACGGTATTGGGCCAAATCAGCGTCGAGGGCATGCAATTGCGGGGGTTGCGGTCCGACCACCCCGACCTGCCGGCCCACTCGACGGTCTCGATGATCGCGGGCATGGCAGCGTTGCGTTCGACCTACTTCGGCAACGAACCACCGCCCCGGGAGGTGATCGTTGAGGAACTCGTTCAAGCGCTCTTGCACGGCTTCTTGCACCGCAACGACTGAATTAGGGATCCGATCATGACGAGCCCCAGCGCCACCGAGTTGTACTACGACCCGTTCGACGTCGAGATCGACTCGGATCCGTATCCGGTGTGGAAGCGGATGCGCGAGGAAGCCCCGCTGTACTACAACGAGAAGTACAACTTCTACGCGCTGAGTCGCTACGACGACGTCGTGCGCGAACTGCCCAACTGGGAGACCTACCGCTCCGGGCGGGGCACCACCGCCGACATCTTGTTCGCGAATATCGAAGTGCCCCCGGGCATTCTGCTGTTCGAGGATCCACCGCTGCACGACCTGCACCGCAAACTGCTGTCCCGGGTCTTCACGCCCCGGCGCATGCTCGCCGTCGAGGACTTGGTGCGCGGCTTCTGCATCCGCGAGCTCGACCCGCTGGTCGGCGGGAGCGGATTCGATTTCATCGCGGACCTGGGCGCGATGATGCCGATGCGGACCATCGGATACCTCCTCGGCATTCCCGAGGCCGACCAAGAGAAGATCCGCGACCGCAGCGTCGCGAACATCGAATTGTCCAAGGACAGCGACCCCGCCGCGGTCGATGCGAACGTCTTCGCGAATTCCATTGCCCTGTTTGCCGAGTACATCGAATGGCGGGCCAATCATCCTTCCGACGACCTCATGACCGAGCTGTTGCGGGCCGAGATCGACGAGCCGGACGGCACGCGGCGGCCCCTGTCGCGGACCGAGGTGTTGGCGTATACCGCGATGATCGCCGGCGCAGGCAACGAAACCACCGCTCGCCTCATCGGTTTCATGGGCCAACTGCTCTCGGATCACCCGGATCAACGCCGCGAACTCGTCGCGGACCCGTCGCTGATCCCCGGCGCGATCGAGGAGACGCTGCGGTACGAGCCGCCGTCACCGGTTCAGGCCCGCTACGTCGCGCGCGACGCCGAGCACTACGGCCGCACGGTCCCCGAAGGATCGTTCATGCTATTGCTGAACGCCTCGGCCAACCGCGACGAGAGCCACTTCCTCGACGCGGATCGCTACGACATCCACCGTCGCGGAAGCCATCTCAGCTTCGGGCAGGGCCTGCACTTCTGCCTGGGCTCGGCGCTGGCCCGGTTGGAGGCGCGGGTGGCCTTCGAAGAGGTATTGAAGCGTTGGCCCGACTGGGAAGTCGACTATGCGAACGCCCAACGGGCGCATACCGCGAGCGTGCGTGGGTGGGCACGTTTGCCCGTCGTCGTGGGTTAGCGGGCTGGCTCTTTTTGCGTCGAGCGTGAAGTTAGTTTCACGCTCGACGCCGAACGTGAAGCTAACTTCACACTGGGCGAAGCTAATGCGCGCTGTGGTCCACCAACACCGCGCCGTCGGGCCGATTTCCCAGGGTCTGCAACGGAATATCCCCACCCTGGGCGGTGAGACGCACGATCTGGGCTAGTTGTTCGGGGGCGTCGCACTGCAGGTAATGGTCGGCGCCGGGCAGCATCCAGTAGCGGTTGCGACCCGGCTTGTTCTTCAGATACGTCTGCCAGACGTGGTTGGGGACCCGCAACGGTGAAACGTTGTCGTGCACGCCCCACACCACCGTAGTGTTGACCTCACTCGTGGAAAGCGCTTCCAGCCAACCGGTTTCGTCGGCGGCGCGCTCGTGCAGATATTGAATGGTGTCGGGCAGCACGCGGATTCCGTCGTTGTGGGCGAAGCACTTGGCCAGCGCGGCGATCTCCGGGTCTTCCAGCGTGCGCCGCGGCATGAACGTGCTTGCGCCCATGCCCGCCGCCAGCATCTCGGGCGTCGTGGCCGCCGCGGTGGCCCGCGCGGTCGCGGGGTCAAGCAGCGCGGTCTGGAACGCGGTGAGGTTGGACAGCGGGAGGTAGATGTTGGCATTAGTCAAGATCAAATCGACGGGCGCCGACAGTGAATCCGGTGCGGCCAGCATGCCCGCCGCGATCATGCCGACGCTGCTGCCGCGGTCGTGGGTGAGCATGCGGTATTCGGCGAGCCCCCACACCTGGGTGATCGCATAGATCAGCAGGCGCGCGTCGTCGTAGAGCGAGTACACATAGGGCTCGGGTGGTTTGTCGGAGAGTCCGTAGCCGGGGAAGTCCAGCAGGTAGATGTCGAAGTCGGCGCTCAGTTCACCGGCCAGCGCGAAGTAGTCGATGCTGCTGGTGGGAAAGCCGTGCACCAAGACCAATGCGGGCGCCCCGGGGGTGCCGCACCGGCGACTGAAGACCGTGACCTCCTGGCCGCCGTTGGCCGCGGTTGTCGAGCGCCAACGAAGCTCGCCGCCGCCGTCTTGCCACTGCGCGAAGATGTCCAAGCTGCCAGCATCGCAGAGGGGGTCGCGACAGACAACACGTGCCTATGGGCACGCCACGTGAATCCCAAAAGTGACTTCTCGCAAACCACTTTGGCCGGGCGTGGTCGCCTGACCAGTCCCGGTCACCGTGTAGCCCTTGCCGACCTTGGTGGCTTGGACCTGAGTGGGCGATTTGGTTCCCTGGTAAGGCAATTGGTATTGGCCGTTGTCCAGCTTGAGCGAAATACCGAACGCGTCGACGCTGGGCGGCTGCTCGTCGGAGATGGCCAGCGAAACCGAGGCGTTATCGTCGTGCACGCTGATTCGGGTGGTGAGGTCGCCGGATTCGGGCGGCGACGCGCTCGGTTGTGCCGCAGAGCGGCTGCAGTCCACCGCGGCGATGATCGTGTGCCTGTTTCCATCGATCATGACGGTTGTGCTTGCCAACGGCGGTCCTGAGCTCGGGGCGGTGGCCGGGTGATCACCCTTGCTGGAACAGGCCAGCAGGCCCGCCCCAACCGCCACCAGGCCGAGTGTGGCCGCCGAGCGAGCGACCCATCGCTGTTTGTTCAGATGCGCCATACCTGTCCTCCGCTAGACGGTCATGAGGACTATAAAGCCTGTCTGTTACGGCCAGGCTTCCCAACTGATCATGCTGCGCAGCGGGCCGGCGAATACGGGGCGCATCGCCGTTGAACGCCAACGCTCTTCGATGAGGGGGGCCAGCGCACCGATGGTGGTCAGCGGATCCTCGTCGAGGTAGACGACGGTGATGTACTGGTGATCGGTGCGCCAGCCCCGGGGGAGGTGGCTCCATCCGGCGCTGGAGCCGAAGGTCCACGCGCCGGCCGTGCCGGGTGTCGCAAGCAGGGCAGGGTAGTGCTCGCCGTGCAACCACTGCAGCCAGTCGTCCGGCCGGCCGTCCGTGGGCTCTTCGACGATCAGCACGATGCCGCGGTGCGGCCGAAACGGCACCACTTCGGGCGACACCAAGGCGTGTGGCGAGGATTGCCACTGCAGCAGGCGCAGGCCGGCCACTTGCAGCGACGGTCGCACAGTTGGGAAGCGACCGTTGTCGCGCAGTGTGCGCCCGAGGGTGACGAAGTCGTCGAAGGTCTGCTCGACGGGATCGCCGACCAGGTAGTGCACCGCGTTGCCGATGTCGCCTAGCGATCCATTGGACGCCAGGCGGTGGTCTGGATAGTCGCCGTCGGCGATCCAGCGCAACCCGTGCACGATGCCCGGCAGCTGGTATTGCTCGGGCAGGTGATCCAGCAGGTGCCAGCGTAGGTAACTGCCGTCGTCGTCATCGGGCGGCGTGCCCGTGAGGCTGAATATGCCTGCCCTGACGCGGATCACGTGCCACCGCCGACGAGGGAACGGTATCCGCTCATCCCTGCATGTACCCCCCGGCATCGACGGGGATCGATTGGCCTGTGATGGTGCGGCTTTCGTCGCTGGCGAGGAACAGCGCCAGGTTGGCGATGTCCTCGGGCGAGGAAATATCTTGCAGTGCAACGCCCTTGAGTTGCCTGGCGCGAACGGTTTCGGCGTCGACTCCTTGCTCGTTCGCGATGCGTTGCACCCAGTTGCGCCACAGTTCGGTGTCGATGGCACCGGGCACAATGCAATTGCACCGGATGCCGTGCGGGCCGACCTCGAGGGCCACGGCCTTGGTGAAGGCCCGCAGCGATGCCTTGGCGGTGACGTAGTGCGTTTTGCGGACCATGCCGGCATAGCTGACCGTGGAGGAGAAATTCAAGATGACGCCGCGGCGGCGCTGCAGCATCGACTGGTTGAGAACCTCACGGGTACACAGCATCGCGGCGGTGACGTCGATGGCGATGGTGGCGTTCCAGTTGTCCAGCGTCTGTTCCCAGACCCAGCGGTCCTGACCGGGGGCGGCGGCGTTGTTGCACAAGATGTCGACGTGACCGAACTCGTCGACCGCCCGCGCCACCATGGCCGCGACGTCGTCCTCATCGGTCACGTCAGCGCGCATCGCGATGGCGCCGGGGCCGGCCGCGCGCGCGGCGGCCTCGACCAGCTCCGCGCGCCGTGCGGCCAGCAATACCCTGGCGCCTTCCCGGACGAACACCGAGCCCAGTACCGGTCCCAGGCCGGTGCTGGCGCCGGTGATGATCGCGACCTTGCTGTCGAGGCGTCCGGTCATGACGCAGTCACCTTGCCGGCGGGCATGTTTCGAGCCACGCGTGGATCCGTTCGGCGACGGCCGGCCGTCCAGGGTCGAGCATCATGTCATCTTAGGGAAGATCTGTGTCGCGGTGCCATAGGCGGTCCCATCCGCGTGAACCCTTCCAGGTCATCCTTGTCGTGGCGTTTACTGTGTCGGTGGGTGGCGGAACGAATCGCGGCGAACGGCGCACGCTGGTCTTGTCCGCCTTTCCGGCCGAAACCGACGCGGTGCTGTCACACACTACGCTCGATCCCGATCCGGTGGTCGTCGCTGACCGTCGGCGCTTTTACCTTGGCTCGATAGCCGGCACGAAGGTGATCGTGGCGATGACCGGTATCGGTCTGAGCAACGCCACCGACACCACCGAGGCCGCCTTCGGCCGCTTCCCCACTGGGTCCGCCATGACGATTGGCGCAGCGGTCTTTTCGGGCGTCGCCGGCGGGGGCGGCCGCACCAGGATCGCGGATGTGGCGGTACCGGCGCGGTGGACATTGGACGGCGGCAAGACATTTCATTCGGTCGATCCCGGGATGCTCGCCACGGCCGAGAAGCTTTCCGTCGCATTGGACAGCGTCGCCGGGCGCATCAAACTGCGGCACCGGCCGCGAGTGTTCGCCGGCGGCGACGGATGCAGCTATGACAACAACAACGGTGTGGCCTTCCCGTGCATCCCGCACGGCGGCAGCGTTTTTGGCTGCGAGCCCCGCAGTGCACCCGGCCGTTCCTTTCTATATTCCGGCAACTTCTTCCGGGCGGCGGCCCCCTGGCTGAGAAGCGGCCTGGTCAGCAACCTCAATATCGTGTCGACGGCAGATCCGGCCTTCGACGCGACGGATATGGAGACCGCGGCCGCGCAGGCCGTCGTCGACACGCATGGTGTCCCGTTCGTCGGCATCCGGGGCATCACGGACGGACCTGGCGATCCGCTTCACCTGCCCGGCTTTCCGTTCCAGTTCTTCTGCTACAAGCGGATTGCGGCGGCGAACGCCGCCCGGGTAACCGCGGCTTTCCTGCAGAGTTGGACCGGCCGCTGACCGCTACTCGGCACCGCGTTGCACCGGATGGGCGGGATCCGAGCTCCATTCCGACCACGATCCCGGATACAACGCGGCCTCGCGTCCCATCGCGGCGAGTGCGGCGATCGCGACCGTGGCGGTGACGCCCGAGCCGCAGTAGGCCGCCACCGCATCGTGACGCTCGATCGCGCGATCGGACAACAGTTGTGCCAGCGAGTCGTCGTCGAGGAAGGTGCCGTCGGCCGCCAGCACCGAGCCGCTGGGTAGATTCTTCGCGCCGGGAATATGGCCGGCGACGGGATCGAGAGGCTCGACGTCGCCGCGGTAGCGTTCCGGTGCGCGCGCATCGAGCAGCGTCACAGTGTCTTCGCCGATGCGCTCGGCCGTCAGCGTGCGCCGGCTCCCCGCATACAGATCGTGGTGCGGCACAGTCACATTCCCGGGCGGCGGATCGACCGGTCCGGTCTCGAGATGTAGTCCGGCCGATCGCCACGCGGCCAAGCCGCCGTCCAGAATGCGCACGTTGTGCAGCCCGGCCGCGGTCAGCACCCACCACGCTCGTGCTGAACCGGCGCGATTCCAGTCGTCGTACGCCACGACCAATGCGTCCTGCCGGATTCCCCAGCGCCGCGCGGCAGTCTGCACGTCGCGTCCCGACGGCAACGGATGACGGCCCCTGCCGGAGATCGCATGGTCGCTGAGGTCATCGTCGAGTGAGACGTACACGGCGCCGGGAATGTGCCCGCCCAGGTAGGCCGGCCGCCCGTCAGGAGCATCGATCCTCCATCGCACGTCCAGGACGGTCACCGGGTCACCGGCCCGAATGACGTCCGCCAACTCGGCGGCGGTGATCAACACCTGATCGCGTGCTCGCACCGGATCCTCCTTGCGGTCTGCTGCGAGCCTAGTGACCGTTACGCCGTCTGCTCGGAAGTGCCGCGCGGGTCGTTGAAGGCCGGTGCGCCCAAGGACGCCAGCATGCCGGTCGCGGCCCGGTGCCAGGTGAAGTCCTCTGCGCGGCGTCGCGCCGCAACGCGACGCTGTCGCTCCGGCCGATTGACGATGGCGCTGACCGCTTTTGCGATGGCGGCCGGGTCGTTGTCGGCCGACGCGCCACTGTCCGGGGTGATGATCTCGTGGAGCGCCGACGTGCGTGAGACCACGGCCGGGGTTCCGCATGCCAGCGATTCCAGCGCGGCCAGCCCAAAAGTCTCGTGCGGCCCCGGCGCCAGGGTTACGTCGGCCGTCGCCAGCAGCTGCGCGACCGTGTTGCGGTCGGAGACGAAGCCGGTGAAGTCGATCGGTAGTCGCGCGGCCTGTCGCTCCAGCCGGGACCGCAATGGACCCTCGCCGACGACCACCAGTCGCGCGTCGACACCGGCGTGCAAAAGCTTGCCCAGCGCGTCGATGCTGCGATCGACACGCTTTTCCACCGACAGCCGCCCGCAATGGACCAACAGCAGCTGCGTCGGCGCGGCCCACCGCTCGCGCACCAGATACGAGTGGTGGCGCGGATGAAACGTCTGCAGGTCCACGCCAAGCGGAACCGTGACGGTGTTGTCGGCTCCGATCCGGTCGAATTCCTCGCGAGCGAAAGCCGTGGTGCACACGACGGTGTCGTAGTTCGCGGCGGTGCGCGCATTGGCCACGTCGGCGAACTTCCGCGCGGCCCTACGCGGAAGAACCTGCCCGACAAGGCGATCCAAGCGTTCATGGGAGATCATCACCGTCGTGGCGCCGAAGTCGCGGCCCCACCGCCCCAGCGATCGCAAGGTGAGGCGATCCGAAACCTCCAACGCGTCGGGTCGCAGCGCGGCCAGCAGCGCCTTGACCGGGCCCGGCAGCACAGCACGGTAGCCGCCGGTCAAGGGAATCAGGCGGGCCGGCAGGGTGATTCGCACGACGCCGGTGTACAGCTGGGCGCGCTCAGCGCGCTGGCCGGGAACGATCAAGAAGACTTCGTGCCCGGCGGCGCAGTATTCCGCACCCAGCCGGTCGATCGCGGTGCGGAGGCCGCCGGAGCGCGGGCCATAGAAATTGGCGACCTGTACAACGCGCATAACGTGAGGACACGCGGTGCGCGTGTGCGCTCACCAATGCCGAACCGACGCGGGCCTGAACTCTGTGTGAACTTCGCTTCGGTGCGCCGTTATCCCATCGTCTGCGGCCCGAACCAGCGCTGAAGCGCCGCCCGCAGGCCCGTTTCCTGGGTCGGGCCGAATTCGTCGGCTGCCCAGGCGACGTAGCCGTCGGGGCGAATCAGCAGGGCCGCGGCGGGCCCGTCGGCCATGCCCGCGCTGACGGCGTCGACCCGATCGGCCCAGCCACGCGCCGTATCCGCGAAGCCGCCGCCGAGGTCGAGCAGAACCGCGCGGCCATCGTGGAGCAGCTCGGCGACCCGTCGACCGTCATCGAGCGTCAGCTCAGGCACCAGCCAGCCCGACAGCGGGTGGTCGTCGCCCACGTCATAGCGCACGTCGGCACCCGCCAGCAGCGCCGCCAGGTGCGTTTGTGCGTCGGCGAACGTGAGGAGTTCGCCCAGCAGCGTTCGCAATGCGGCGACCTCGGGGCCCGGCGCCATGAGGGCGATCTGTGCCAGCGAGTGCATCATGACCCGCCGGCCCGCCGGGTAACGCTCCGACTGGTAGGTGTCGAGCAATCCGGGCGGGGCAGCGCCATTGACCTCGGCCGCCAGCTTCCAGCCCAGGTTCATGGTGTCTTGCATCCCCAGATTCAAGCCCGGGCCGCCCAACGGGCTGTGCACGTGCGCGGCGTCACCGAGCAGCAAGACCCGGCCATCGCGGTAGCGCTCGGCGTGTCGGGTGTTCTGCCCGTTGATGCGGCGAAGGGCATGCGGCCCAGTGCCTTTCGGCTCCTCGAACGGGATGTCGACGCCGAGGATGCGCCGCGCGCTGTCGCGGAGTTCGGTCAGAGTCATCGGAACGTCGGGGACCGGAGGCCCGAACTCGAGCGTCCCGAGCAGCGACCGGCCCGGCTCGAATTCCGCGTAGATGATCCCGCCCCGGTCAAAGCGGCTGTGGCCGAAAGGAAGCAGTCCGAATCCCGGAATCTCGATACGGCTGTAGGGTCGGTGGAGCTCGTCGGGGATATGCACGTGAGCCAGTCGGGCGACCATCGGCGATGTGAAGCCGGGAAAGTCGATGCCGAGCATCTTGCGGACCAGGCTGCGGCCGCCGTCGGCGCCGACGGCATAGCCGGCGGCAATGGTGTACTCGCGCTCGGGCGACGAGACCGTCAGCGCAACCGATTCCGGGTTCGGTTCGATGCCGACGAGTCCATGGCCCCAGCGCAGATCAACCCCGAGGTCGCGGGCTCGCTTCTCCAGCAGCCGCACCAGCCGGGGCTGCTGCATGGCCAGCACATACATCGGGTTGTCGGTCACCTCCGAGAAGTCCAGCCCCATGGCCGCGAAAATCCATCCAGGGTTCGGGTGTGGAGGCGCCTCGTCACCGGTGAAGGTTTGATATAGCCCACGCATGTCGAGCTGTCGGATGACCTGTCCCACAAGGCCGTTGGCTTTCGGCTCGGAGCTGGGCCCGGTCAGGACGTCGAGTACGACCGGCCTGATTCCGGTCAGCGCCAGCTCGCACGAAAGCAGCAGCCCGTTGGGCCCGGCGCCGGCGATGACCACGTCGACGTGTTCGTCAGCCATGGCGTGCCTTCTTTCTGGGGGGTTCGGGTAGCCCAGCGCTGACGGTCGCGAACCCCTCGCGGATCAGTGCGGTGATGGCCACCGGCGGATCGGCCCGCACATACGCGTCGGCGGCGGCGTCGCCGACGGCGCGTACGACGGACATCACCAATCGTGGGTACAGGTCGCGGTCGGGGTCGGTCCCGGTGCGTTCGGCGATCACCTGAAGTAACTCGTCGAACAGGTTGTGTGGCAGCGAGTTCCGTACTTGCGGGTGCATGACCAGCTTTCGGACCTCGACAAGCTCTTGGCGGCTGGGAGCACGGTTCTCGTCTCCGTACACGTCGCCGAAGTCCGTTTCCAAGGGTTCCAGCACCGCGTGGGTGAGGGCCGTCCACAACGGTTCGTCGGCGGGGCGCTGTCGCAGCACCGCAATGCTGCGCCGCACACGCTCGGCTTGCCGGTAGGCGAGCGCTTCGTACTTGCCGCTGAAGTAGTTGTTGAACGTGCGCAGTGAGACGCCGGCCATGTTCGCGACGTCTTCGCGCGTCACGTTTTCCAGGCCGCGTTCGAATGCCAGTCGCAATGCGGCATCACTGAGCGCGCGCCGGGTGTCGGCCTTCTTGCGCTCACGGAGCCCGGTCATGGCGACCAACGTACGCCAAAGTTGCCTAGTGGGCAATATTGCCTGGCGGGCAATTCTTTGTTTGAGTGTGCGTTCAGTTGAGCGTGCAGCTACGGCGGCGACACGCCGGTGCGGGCCCGCCCAGGATGCACAATCGACGCGCCAGCGGAGACGACACGACCCCGGCGTGACTAGCGCGTGCCCCAGTCCCAGCGGGGCGTCGTCAACAAGGTCTGGCCGCTGATAAGTGTTTCGCCCCAGTCCTTGTACAGCTCGATCTCGATGGCCTCGCCGTCGGAGCGCTCGCTCAGCGGAACGGTATCCAAAAAGTCGAGCAGCGACCGGGAATGCGTGACCACCACGACTTGCGTCGTGGCGGCGGTGGTGCGGATCAGCGACGCCAGCGGCGCGACCAGGTCGGGGTGCAGCGAGGTCTCCGGTTCGTTGAGCACCATCAGCGAGGGCGGTTGCGGGCTCAGCAGGGCGGCGGCCCAGAGCAGGAAACGCAATGTGCCGTCGGATAATTCGGCTGAACGCAACGCGCGAAGCATGCCGCGCTGTCGCAACTGGAGGTCGAACAACCCGTCGTGGATGGCGACCGAGACGGTGGCGCCGTCGAATGCTTCGGCGACGGCGCGGTTGAGGTCGTCGAACCCCGACTCGAGGATCGTCTGGACCGCCGCCGCCAGGTCGCTACCGTCGTCGGAGAGCACCGGGGTGCGGGTGCCCACCTGCGGGTGCCGCGCGGGCGCCCCCGCGTCGACCCGGAAGCCGTCGTAGAACCGCCAGCCGCGCAACCGTTCTCGCACGGCCGCGAGCTCGGGAAGCGCATGCGGGTGGGCGTATTCGGCGAGCACGCTGTGGTACGACGGCAGCGATCGCGACAATTCGTCGAACCCGCTGCCGGAATCCGCGCTGGCCTCGGCGAAGACTCGCGACCGGCGCACCAGCGTCGTACTGGGCCGCAGCACCGGCCCGGCGAACAACACTTCCCGCTTGATCTCCGGATCGCGGGCGAACACCGACTTCCCGGCCGACTGCGGGATGCCCAGGTCCACGAGATAGCCGAAATCGTCTGCGGCGAAGCCCAATTCGAGTGATACGGGCCGGGTGCGCACGGTGCCCTCGGCCTTCCCGGAGCGTCGGGCGCCGGCCAGCTGCTCGGGGCCGGCCCACAGCACCGATTTCAGCCCACCCTCGCGCGCCAGTGACCCGATGACCTCGCCGCGGCCGCAGTCGGCCAGCAGGCGCAAGGCGCGATACAGCGAGGATTTGCCGGCGCCGTTGGCGCCGGTGATCACCGATAGCCGGCCCAGTGGCAGGATCACCTCGCGCAGCGAGCGATAGCCACGGATCGCGACGGTGTGCAGCATGGGGCCGACTGTACGGTCGGCCACCGACGGGGCCTATTCGTCTTCTTCGTCGTCGTCGGCAGCGGCGGCGAGCAGCTGCACTTCCTCGAGGTCCATCTCGTTCTGCAATTCGCGCAGCACGATGTCGTCGATGAGGTTCTGGTTGCGCAGCGAGGTGATTTCCCGGCGCTTGTGTTCGAGCACGCCAAGCCGCACGCGCCGGACCTTTTCCCGGCCCTTGAGTATGCGGGAGTTTGGTTCACCGTTCTCGGTGGCCAGCACCAGCGCCGCCTTCTCCTCATACTCCTTTTGCAACCGCCGCCTCAGGTCGTCGCCGATGCCGACTTCGTCGGCGACCGTGGGCAGCGCGGCGAGGGCGGCTTGCGATCCCCGACATCGAGCCAGATGCAGTTCCTCGGCGTGGGTCGCGTCTTCAGGCATGTTCGCCCACCGCACCACGGCGGGCAGCGTGCTGCCCTGGACCAGGACGGTCACCAGGATGACGACGGTCACGATGAAGATCAGCAGGCTGCGGTCGGGGAAGGGCGCACCACTCAGCGTTGTCATCGGCACGGCAACCGCCGCCGCCAGCGACACGGCCCCTCGGAATCCGGCCCAGACGGTGACGAAGCGCTGGCGCCAGTTGACCCGGCGTTCGCGTTGCACCTGGCGGCGGTCGATGAGCCGGATCAGCAGCGTGGTGATTTCGCCCCAGAAGATGCGCGACACGATGACCACGCCGGTGATCACCAGCGCCACGAACAGGGCGTGCCGAACCCCGCCGTCGACGCCGACGATGCCGCGCAGCGCTCCCGGGATCTGAACACCGACGAACACCCACAGCGAGCCGTTGAGCAGGAAGGTCGCGATGTCCCAAAAGGCAAAGGACTGCAGCCGCGAACGGGCCCGGATCACCAATGGGCTGGCGTATGCGAGGACCAGGGCTGACACCATCACCGCGACCACGCCGCTGCATTCCATCGACTGAGCCAGCAGGAAGGCCGCGAACGGCGTCACCAGGCTCAACGCCCCTTCCTCCTGGGGGGCGTCGATTCGCTTGCGCAGCATGGTCACCGCGCCACCGACGAGCAGACCGGCGGCGATTCCGCCGAGGTAGGAAACGATGAACCGTACGGTCACCTCAGGCGGGGTGATGGCGGACCCACCGATCGCGACGTTGACGCTGACGGCGAACAGCACCAGGGCGGTGCCGTCGTTGATGAGACTCTCGGCCTTCAGCACGGTCAGCGATCGGCGCGGCAGCTTCTTCGCAAGACCGGCCACCGCGGCCGCGTCAGTGGGCGACAGGACCGCGCCCAGGACGCCGGCGGCGTGCGGATTCATGCCCAGCGCTCGCGCCGTCCACGACACCGCCACCGCCGTGGCGATCACCAGGACGACGCTGAGGAACACGATGATGCGTGCGTTGGCCCGGATCTCGCGGAAGCTCGTGTTGAGGCCCTCCCAGTAGAGGATCGCGGGAAGGAACAGCAACAGCACGATCTCGCCGTTGACCTTGATGTGCGCGAAATGGGGGATGAGCCCCAGCAGGACGCCGAGGAAGATGAGCAACACCGGGGGGCCGACGCGATAGCGCCTGCCGATGACCGTCCCGACGATGACGGTGGACACCAGGGCGACGATCAGTTCGAGGCCAAACACCAGCCCATCCTGCCGGACGCGGCGACGGGCGGCGTCGTCGCCTATCTTCGGTCTGGGTCAGACCTATTAGGCTCCGGGGCGGGAAATCGAAGGGGGATTCGGTGAGGGTCAGGCTGCTGGCAACAGTCGCCGTGCTGATGTTGTCGACCGTGGTGGGCTGCCACTTCGCCTCCAGAAACCCGCCGTCGACCAAAACGCTCCAGGTCCCCATGAACGATGTGCTGACGCAGAGTGAGATCAAGCAGAGCGTCACCCTGTCGGTCGGCAACACCCTGGTGGTGGAGTTGGGCTCGAACTACACCACCCCGTATCGGTGGACGCCCGACACGACCATCGGCGATGCGTCCGTCATCAAGCAACTCGGCCACCAGTTCGTCCAGCCGACCTCTGACGCGCTGGGGGCGCCGGGCAACGAGGAGTGGACGTTCGCCGCTTTGAAGCCGGGAAGCACCACCGTCAGCACCTCGTATACGAGCTTCGTGGGCAAGGACGCCAAACCGGCGTGCACCTACACGCTGACCGTGACGGTGCAATAAGCCTGCGCGATGCCAGCCGCGAGGCTACGGTTCGGACGTGTTCGGATTCCTTCGCAATCTGTCCCAGATCGGCCAGTTGCCCGCGGCGCTGCGTGCGGAACTCGACGCCGAAGGGATCATTTTCAGCGCCGGCCGGGCGGGGGTGGTCCGCCACTTCAGCGGCCATGTGCCCGGGGTGTATTCGGCCTCCGGCGTCTCGCGGTATACGGGTGGGTTCGCGTTCAGCGCCGCCCGAATCGTCGCCACCTTTCCCGCGCGCGGCGACGCCAACCTGCGGTCCATCGACTGCCCGTGGGACACCGACTTCGGGCCGGGCCGGGCCACCATCACCGGCAAGGGACTCGGCATTGACATCGACCTTCATGGAGTCGACGCCGCGTTCAGCGGCTCGATGAAGCTCAACTACAAGAAGAGGATTCCCGACGAGGTGCTGCAAGCACTACCCAGGACGACGTTGCGGTTTCCGGTGGAACCGCTGTTCGTGTACCGCGCCGCGGGGGTGCGTCCGAAGTCCTAGCGGTTACGACACCTCGGGGGCCGCAACGACATCGGCCCGCAGGTGCGCTGCGTAGATCTCGGCGAGGAATTGCTCGATGGCAACCGCGGTGTGTGCGGCGCGGACCGAGCCGAAGATGTCGAAAGCGTGTTGGGTGAGCGGTAATTCGGCGTACACCACCGGCTGCGCGCTGACCTGCCGGAGTCGCTCGACGAACGTGCGGGCTTGCTCGACGTAGGCCAGCGAGTCATTGGTGCCGTGCAGGACGAAGAACGGGGGAGCGTCGGCGCGTACGTGGTTGACCGGTGACGCGGCCTCGAACGTCTGCAGGTGTGTGGAGGGCTTCTGCTTGATGATCGACTTGATCAGCATCGCCGGCATCATCGGGTGCAGCGTCTTGTCGAACCGGGTGAAGTCGTAGATGCCGTACAGCGGAACCGCCGCCTGCACCCGGGTGTCGGCGTCCTCGAATCCCGGCTGAAACTGCGCGTCGTTCTGCGTCAGCGCGGCGAGCGCCGTCAGGTGGCCGCCGGCCGAACCGCCGGTGACGACGACGAAGTCGGGGTCGCCGCCGTATTCGGCGATGTGGTCTTTGACCCAGGCGAGGGCGCGCTTGACGTCGACGATGTGGTCGGGCCAGGTGTTGCGCGGGCTGTGCCGGTAGTTGGCCGCGACGCAGACCCAACCCAGCTCGGCGAGGTGGCTCATCAACGGATGAGCTTGTCCGCGTTTGTTTCCCGTCGTCCAGGCGCCACCGGGGATCTGGAAGAGCACCGGCGCCTTGCCGGCCGGGTCGAGGTCCGGCCGTCGCCAGATGTCCAGGTGGTTGGCGCTGCCGTATTCGCCGTAGCTGATGTCGGAGTCGTGGGCGTAGTCGCGGTAGATCCGCAGCATGCGCACCAGCCCCGGGGTCTTGGCGGTGCCACCGCCGGATGGCCGCCGCCACAGGCCGCCCGACTCCGTGAGCCGGTCGGCCCCCAATCCGCTGTCCAAGGCCTCGGTCAACGGCACATTGGCCCGATGGCCCGCGCGGCTGAGGTTCAGCAGGCCCAGCGCGGAGAGACCGGCGACGATCCACGCGGCTATTCGCACGGGCTTGGTCAGGCGGCGACCGGTCAACGCCAGTCCACCGAGCTGGGTCAGCAGCGTTTGCAGTGGCAATTCGGTGACGACGAGCCCGAACATCCACGAAAACAGCGAGGGGTATCCGCCGCGGGCCAACGGCCGGTAGGCGTTGATGGTGGACGCCGCGGTCGTGGTGGTGACCGCCAACGACCCGGTTTGGCGGAGGACGTGGACGATTCGGGCTATCCGCATTGCCTCACCTTACGAAACGGGTGCGGCTACGACGCCTCTGCTCTGCTCTCCAGCTCCTTGATCGGGGCCGGGTCGTTCTCGGTCAGCCCGACCTTCGCCGCGCCGCCGGGCGAGCCGAGCTCGGTGAAGAAATCGGCGTTGAGCTGCAGGTATTGGCTGTGCTCGTCGGGCAGGTCGTCTTCGTAGAAGATGGACTCGACCGGGCAGACCGGCTCACAGGCACCGCAGTCGACGCACTCGTCGGGGTGGATGTAGAGCATCCGGGCGCCCTCGTAAATGCAGTCGACGGGGCATTCCTCGATGCACGCCTTGTCTTTGATGTCGACACAGGGTTCGGCGATCACGTAGGCCACGAGTGATGTCCTTCCTTCTGGCTAGCGGGGTCAGCCGGTTGCGAGCAGTCAAATGCGGTCTGGCTGGCTAATTTAGCGCGACGGCGCCCGCGGGGGCTACCAGCCGGCACGCGTCATGCGCCCGATTGTTCCGGCTCGGGCGGGGGCGTGAATAGAGGCTCCGCGTTGTGGTGTCACAAGCTATAGTTGTGTCACACCATTTGATTGTGAGCCGCCGCCCATGCCGCTGAGCCCTCGGTTGCCCGACCTCGCCTCGTTCGAGGCGTTTTTGGCGATCGCCGAGACCGGCAGCCTGGGCCGGGCCGCTCGCGAGCTCGGGCTGACCCAGCAAGCGATCTCCCGACGGCTTGCCGCGATGGAGGCCCAGATCGGCGTCACCCTGGCCGTGCGGACGACGCGGGGCTCGCAACTGACGCCCGCGGGCCTGATCGTCGCGGACTGGGCGACCCGCCTGCTCGAGGTCGCGGGCGAGGTCGATGCGGGCCTGGGTTCGCTGCGCAAGGAAGGCCGCGAACGCATCAGGGTGGCGGCCAGTCAGACGATCTCCGAACAACTCATGCCGCACTGGCTGCTGTCGCTGCAGACCGAGGCGACGCGGCGCGGCGAGACAGCGCCCCAGGTGATTTTGACCGCCACCAACAGTGACCACGCCATCGCCGCGGTCCGCGATGGGAGCGCCGACTTGGGATTCGTCGAAAACCCCGGTACGCCAAAGGGTTTGGGAAGCTGCGTGGTGGGTGAGGACGAGCTGGTGATCGTGGTTGCGCCCGACCACAAGTGGGCGCGACGGGGGCGGGTGGTGACCGCGCGCGAGCTCGCGCAGACGCCGCTGGTCGCCCGCGAACTGCATTCGGGCATCCGCGATTCGCTGACGGCCGCGTTGCGCAAGGTGCTTGGCGAAGACATGGAACAGGCCGCACCCGTGCTGGAATTGACCTCCGCGGCGGCCATGCGCGCCGCAGTGCTCGTGGGCGCGGGACCGGCGACCATGAGCCGGCTGGCCGTCGCCGACGACCTGGCCGACGGTCGCCTGCACGCGGTCAACATCCCGAAGTTGGACCTACGCCGCAAGTTTCGGGCCATCTGGATCGGCGGGCGTACCCCGCCGCCGGGAGCGATCCGCGACCTGCTCAGCCACATCCTCAGCCGCGCGGCGGCGTCGAAGGCTCAGGCCGCGGCGTCCTCGGCCAGCGCCTCGTCGTAGCGGTCGAGCACGGTCTCGGCCACCAGCCGGTGAGCGCCCAGCGGCGCCGCCATCGGAATGCCGTTGTCGCGGGCGAAGTTTGACACCCCATCGGTGATGAGGCCCGGCGCCAAGAACCACGGCGCGATGACGAGCCGGCGCGCGCCGCGGCGGCGCAGCTGATCGGCGGCCCGGGCCACCGACGCCTCGGGCCGGGTGGCGAACGCCGTTGTGGCCCCGGCCCATTGGGTGCCAACGGCCAGCCTGGCCGCCACCTTCGAAGTGCGGGCGTTCGCGGCGAGGTTCGACGAACCGATCGCGACGACCATCACCCCGAGGTCGTCGTCGAGTTCCGAAACCCCAACCTCGGTAAGGCGCTCGCGCAGCACCGCGATCAGCCGCTCGTCTTCACCGAGCACGTCGGCCTGCCGGACGCCGTGGGCGCCGGCGTCGGCGATCTGCTTGGGGATGTCCAGGCGCGCGTGATACGCGCTGGCCAGCAGCAAGGGCGCGACCACAGCGCGGCGGCTGTCCGGCAACCCCGCTAGCACATCGGCGAAGCTCGGCGTGTTGAGCTCGAGGAACGCCAGCCGCACGTCCAGGTCGGGCCGCATCTTGGTTAGGCGGGCGGCCACAGCTTCGGCGTTGGCGCCCGACCGGGGGTCGCGGCTGCCGTGTGCGGTGAGTACGAGTGTGTTCATCGCGGCCTCAGCGCAATTCGTCCTCGTGGGCGCGCAGCGCCCACGAGGCGAAGGTCTCGCCGTCCTGGCGACCGTCGAGATACTTGCGTGTCACCCGGTCGATGTAGTCGCCGAGTTCGGCGCTGGTGACCTTGTGCTGCCGCAGTTTTCGGCCGAAGCCGCTCTGCTCGCCCAGGCCGCCGCCGAGGTGCACCTGGAAACCCTCGACCGAGTTGCCCTCGCCGTCGTCGATCCACTGGCCCTTGAACCCGATGTCGGCCACCTGGATTCGGGCGCACGAGTTGGGGCATCCGTTGAGATGCACGCTGATCGGCAGGTTGAGCCTGGAATCGACGTCGGCCAGGCGCTGTTCCAGCTCGGGCACCAAAGTCTGTGCCCGGACCCGGGTTTCGGCGAACGACAGCTTGCAGTACTCGATTCCGGTGCACGCCATGGTGTTCTTGCGCCACGACGACGGCCGCGACGGCAGGCCGAGCGCTTCCAGCCCCGCGACCAGTTCGTCGACCTTGTCGTCGGCGACGTCGAGGATGACCAGCTTCTGAAACGGGGTCCACCGCGCGCGGTCGGAGCCGGCTTTCTCCATCAGGTCGGCCACGGCCGACAGGGTGCTGCCGGTTACGCGCCCGACGATCGGCGCGACGCCGACGGCGTTCAGCCCGTTCTTGATCCGCTGCACCCCTACGTGGTCGATGGTCTGCTTGACCAGCGCGGGCGCAGGTCCATCGATCAGCCGGCGGTTCAGGTACTCGGTCTCCAGGACGTCGCGGAATTTCTCCACGCCCCAATCCTTGACCAGGAACTTCAGCCGGGCCTTGGCGCGCAGCCGGCGGTAGCCGTAGTCGCGGAACAGCTGGGTGACGCCCTCCCAGACGTCGGCGACCTCGTCCAGCGGGACCCACACGCCCAGCCGCTGGGCGAGCATCGGGTTGGTGGACAGTCCGCCGCCCACCCACAGGTCCAGGCCGGGGCCACGTTCGGGGTGGTTGACGCCGACGAACGCGACGTCATGCGTCTCGTGGGAGACGTCCTGCAGGCCCGAGACCGCCGTCTTGTACTTGCGCGGCAGGTTCGCGTACTCGGGGTTGTTCAGCGAGCGCCGCACGATCTCGTCGATCGCGGGTGACGCGTCGAGAATTTCGTCGAGCGAGTCGCCGGCCAGCGGCGAGCCGTGGATGCCGCGGGGGCAGTCACCGCACGCCTCGGTGGTCTGCAGGCCCACCGATTCGAGCCGCCGCCAGATCTCGGGCACGTCCTCGATTCGAACCCAGTGCAGTTGCAGGTTCTCCCGGTCGCTGATGTCGGCGGTGTCGCGGGCGAATTCGGTCGAGATCTGCCCCAGCGTGCGCATGGTGTGCGCGGTCATCGCCTTGCCGTCGGAGCGGACCCGCATCATGAAGTACTTGGCTTCGATCTTGTCGGTGTTCTCGTCGCCGGTCCAGCTGCCGTCGTAGCCCTGCTCACGCTGCGTGTAGAGGCCCATCCAGCGGAACCGCCCGCGCAGGTCATCCTTGGCGATACTGTCGAAGCCCTGCTTCGAGTAGACGTTGATGATGCGCTCGCGCACGTTGAGCGGGGCGTCGTCGGTTTTGAACTGCTCGGCGTGGTTGAGCGGTTCGCGATCGCCCAGCGCCCACTGACCGTCGTTGCGGGTCTTGACGGGACGTGCGGTGGTCATGTGGCGTTCTCGTTCCTTAGGGCGGATCTGGCCTCAGATCGGGCCGATGCGCGGCCGCGGGGCGGGCTGTCGGGCCACGGCATCGCGATGATGTGGGTCTGTAGGCACCCGCAAGTTCGTCGTTGGACCCACGGGTCGCGATTTCCATGGTGCACCACCTACCGCGGCGTCAGTAGAGGTCATCTGTTGTGAAGGCACAACTGGGCGTTGTGTGCGCTGCTTCACTGTGTGCGCCGGGGCTCGGTCCAGTGGAATTACGGGTCGCCCGCAGCGAACGCGACGTCGGGGTTGAGGATGCCCGCGGGGTCAAAGCTCGCCTTGATGCGGCGCATCAGGTCGACCTTGACCGGGTCCTCGAGCTCGACGAAATACGCGGCCTTGGCGCGGCCCAGGCCGTGCTCGCCGGAGATCGCGCCGCCCAATTCCATTGCCAGCGCGAAGATGTCGGTCAGCAGCTTCTTCCGGATGTCCGAGTCCGGGCAGAAGATGGCCAGGTGCACGTTGCCGTCACCGGCGTGCCCGCAGCCCGCCGCCGCACCACCGGCCGCCGCCGCCAGACCGCGCGCGCCGGAAAGGAACTTCGGCATCGCGCCGCGCGGCACCACGGCGTCGATGAGGTCGTCGGCGTTGAGCGCCTTGAGCGTCCAGAACGCCTTCTCGCGCGCCTCGATGAGCTTGCGCGCCGAGCCGCCCTCGAGCACATAGGCGTCCACCGCACCGAGTTCGGCGAGCAGTTCACCGGTCTTCTCGACGTCTTCGTCCAGCCGGTCCGCCGTCCGATTCTCAAGTGCCACAACCAGATACGCTTGGCAGCTGTCGCGGATGTTATCCGGCACGCCCAGCTCGAGATTCTGCGTATGGACCAGCGCCGCCATCGTCACGTTGTCGACGTATTCCAGGATGTAGGGCGCCAGGCCGCTGGCGAGGATCTTGGGCACCGCCTCCATCACCTGGTCGAAGTCGGCGAAGGGGGCGAGCACGGTGGCGCTGTGGTCAAGCCGCGGATGGAGCTTGACGGTCACCTCGGTGGCCAGGGCCAGGGTGCCTTCGGAGCCGACGATCAGCTGAGTCAGGTCGTAGCCGGTGGAGACCTTCGCGATCTTGCCGCCGGTGCGGATCAGTTCGCCGGTGGGCAGCGCGGCCTGCAGGCCGAGCACGTTGTGGCGGGCGATGCCGTACTTGACCGCGCGCATGCCGCCGGCGTTGGTGCCGACGTTGCCGCCGACGCTGGACGACAGCTCGCCCGGATGGACCATGTACCGCAGCCCGGTGCCGGCGGTCGCGTCGTCGAGTTCGGTGAGCGTCACCCCGGGTTGGACGACGGCGACCTGGTTGGTGACGTCGACCTCCAGCACGGCGTTCATGCGCTCGAAGGAGATCAGCAGCCCGTCCGCGCGGGGGATCGCCGCGCCCGACAGGCCGGTGCCCGAGCCGCGAGCCGTCACCGGCACGTGGTTTTCCGTGGCGACCTCGAGGAGTAGAGCGACTTCCTCGGCGGCCGCGGGCTTGGCCAGGTATGCCGGCTTTTGCGGCGGCTTGGTCAGCACCTCGTCGTGCGAATAGTCCTCGGAAATTGCGTCGCCCGTCAGCAGGTTGTGCTCGCCGACGATCTCCGCGAACTGCGCCGTCATGTCGGTCATCGAAGGCCTCACCTACTTACGTGCCGGACGATGACTCACTGTATCGGGGGTGCGGCTCGCGATTGTGGACTGCGTGGACGTGCAGCTGCCGCTAGGGTGGGGCAGGCGCAGTTTCGCGCAGTGGTGTTGATTCCGGCCGGCGAACAATAGCGGCTACCAGCGGCGTCTCAGAGTAGTGACACGCGTGAGGCTGCGCACGTTAGGTCGACGCCCGATTCGGGAACCCGCGGGCTGGACTGTCTTGAGAAAGGATTGCGCAGTGACCTCCTCGTCCCGCGGTTCGCGGCTCGGTACCCGGTTCGGGCCGTACGAGCTGCGCTCACTGATCGGCGCCGGGGCAACGGGCGAGGTCTACCGCGCGTACGACACGGTCAAGGACCGGATGGTCGCGCTCAAGCTATTGCGTGGCGAGACGGCCGCGGACCCTGGCTTCCAGCAATGCCTTTGGCGCGAGTGCCGAAAGGTGGCACGGCTGCAGGAGCCGCATGTCCTGCCGCTGCATGACTTCGGCGAGATCGACGGCGTCCCCTTCATCGACATGCAGTTGGTCGACGACGGCGGCAGCCTCAAGGATCTGCTGCGCGAACAGGGCGGGCTGGAACCGTCGCGTGCGGCATCGATCACCGCGCAGGTGGCGCGCGCGCTGGACGCCGCGCATGCCGGTGGTCTGGTGCACCTCGACGTCAAGCCCGAGAACATCCTGCTCACCCATGACCACTTCACTTACCTCGCGGACTTCGGCATCGCCCAGGCCGTGGGCGACGACAAGATTTCGCGGACCTACATGGCGCCCGAGCGATTCACCACCGGACGCGTCGGGCCGCAGACCGATGTGTACTCGTTGGCGTGCGTGCTCTACGAATGCCTCACCGGCCAACCGCCGTTCGAGAGCGAGGACGCGGGGGAGCTGAAGCGCGCGCACATGTTGGCGCCCGCGCCCCGGCCCAGCATCATGCGCCGCGGCGTCGGCCGGGAGTACGACGACATCATCACCCGGGGCATGGCGAAGCAGGGCGGTGCGCGTTTCGCGTCCGCGGGTGAACTCGCCCAAGCCGCCAGCGAGGCGGTGTTCGCGGCGTACGAACCGGTGGGTGCCGCGACGAGGGGACCCTTAAAGACGCGTCCGTTACCCACCCTCTCGTTCGGCGAGCTCGACGAGCCCGCGGACAGCCTTCCCGAGCCGCCTGCCGCGTCAAGGCCCTCGTGGCGTTGGCCGGCGATCGGTCGCATGCCGGTCGTGGTTGCTGCGGTGGCGGCGGTCGTGTTGATCGCCGGGCTGGTGCTGTCGGTGAATCTTGTTGCTGGAACTCATCACAACGGTTCTGCTTCCGCGCCGTCGTCTGCACAGGCGGCACCCCCGGCCCCGACGGCCTCGCCGGCTCCGCTGACGCCGACACTGTCGCGTCCGGTGAAGGGCGCCGACGGCTTAGGGTTCGTGGGCGAGACGGCGCGATGCGATCCGGGCAACCCGCCGGCCGCCGTGGTGAGAACCGCCAAGTCGCTGGCGGTGGTGTGTAAAAACCTCAGCGGCACTTACTACTATCGCGGCGAGCGGATTCGCGACGGCGCCCACATCGAGCTCTCGAATGCCGAGCGGGCCGAGGACGGGTTCGATGTCACCAATCCGGTCGACGGGGTCGTCTACGAGGTCCGCCCGAACCGTCTGCGGATCATCAGCTACGGCCATGTGGATTCGTCGGAACCCGTGCTGCAGTTCGCTACGGCGACGTAATCACCAAGGCCGCAACGTCTCTCGACCGTTTATGGCCGGAAGCATTGGTAGCCAATGCCTTTGCTTGGTGCCCGGTGTCGATAGAGCGTGGCTGACGAGTCCGATGCCTGCGCCGAGGATGGGCCAGATCGGCCAGAAGTAGGTCGCGTCGGTCGTCAGCGCGACCGCTGCCCAGACGGTGAGCACGATGGCGCACATGGCGAGGTACGCGTACAGATGTGCGCGCACGCCGCGGCGAGCCGCGGCGATGCGAGCGGCACGCCGGCGGGGATCCTGACGGCGGATGCGATCGACCGGCAGGCCCGCGGTGAGTTCGCGCAGTGCTTCGGTCGTGTGCGTCTGGAACGCCGATTGCAGCCGCTGGTCGTACTCGTCCACCTGCAGGTAGCCCTGGGCAAGCGCCTGACCGAGTAGGTCAGCCGTCTTCTCCCGATCGCGGGTGCCGGCGAGCGTGGCTGTGGTTTCAAGCGGATTGGACATTTCGTCTCCCGGGTCGCCGATGTGAATTGTATTAACATAGACGACAATGTTAATATCGTCAACATGTCAGTGAAGGGTTCGGCCGTCAGGCGACGCCAGAGCTATCACCACGGTGATCTCAAACGCGCGCTGACCAGCGCCGCGCTCTCGCTGGTGGCCGAGAAGGGGCCGAAAGGGTTCACCCTCACGGAGGCGGCCCGGCGCGCCGGCGTCAGCGCTGCGGCCCCTTACCGGCATTTCGCCGACAAGGCCGAGCTGCTGGCCGCCGTCGCCGAACAGGGATTTCGCGAATTGCACGCTGCTTTGGGTGCCGCTGCCGAGCGCGTGTCGGATCCGAGGGAGAGGGTCGTCGAGCTCGGCCGGGCTTATGTGCAGTGGGCGATTGCGCATCCCGACCACTATCAGGTGATGTTCGGCGCGGAGTCGCTGAAGGCCGAGCAGCCGGGCCTGGCGGTCGCCGGTGAGCAGGCGTTCGGCGACCTGCTCGACGCGATCGTCAAGTGTCAGGAGGCGGGGATCGTCGAGGATCGGAATCCTCTGGGGGTGGCCGCACCGCTCTGGTCGCTGGTGCACGGCATCGCGTCGTTGGCCATCGGTGGCCAACTCGGGGCCGTCGGGATTGTCTCAGCGCCCGATGACATCATCGCAGGCGTTGTGGCTCAAGCGCTTTGAGCGATCACCAGGGTCGTTCCGTTTCCCGGCTGGTCCCCGGTGTGAAGGTAACCGGAAGGTTGCCCAGACCGGTCATGCTCGGGTTGCCCAGGTATTGATGGACGTTCTCGACGTCGACCTGGTAGTCCGGGATGCGGTCGAGGACGGCCTTGACCAGCACGGCGGACATCAGCCGGGCCAGGTGCGAGCCGATGCAGCGGTGCGGGCCGAGCCCGAACGCGACGTGGCGGTTGGGTGCGCGATCGAGAATGACCACGTCGGGCCGGTCGAACTCGCTTTCGTCGTGATTGGCGGACAGCCAGCTGATGACGACTTTGTCGTTCTTGCGGAGGCGTTGGCCGGCGAGGACGACGTCGTGAGTGACTGTGCGGCTGAGGGTTTGGTTGACGGAGAAGTAGCGCAGGAATTCGTCGGTGGCGGTGCGATAGAGCTCCGGGTGGTCGATGAGCTGCTGTCTGATGTCCGGATGGGTGCCCAAGTGTCTGAGCGTGAGCGCGGTTTGGGAGGTGGTGGTGTCGACGCCGCCGCCGATGAGGTTCCACAGGATGTTGAGCAGCTGCTCGTCGGTGAGGCGGTGGCCGTCGAACTCGAACTGAATGAGGAAGCTGGTCAAGTCTTCTCGGGCGTCGGCCCGTCGGTTGGCCGCGAACTCGAGGACTTCTTCCATCATGGCGGGCACTTTGGCGATCGCGCTGGCGTACTCGTCGCTGTCCTGGGGGACGGCCATGACGGAGTGAAAGAGGTTGGCGTACAGGTGCCAGTTGTCGTAGGGCAGACCCATCAACTTCATGGTGAGGATGGCCGGGACCGGGCTGGCGTAGTCGAGCACCAGGTCCATGTGGCCTTTTGCTATTCGTTGGTCGAGGAACCAGTGGGCGGATTGCTCCATGAAAGGCTTGAGCTTCTCGACGGCGCCGGGGGAGAAGAACGGCGCCAGCGCGTGGCGTAGCGCTTGGTGGTAGGGGCCGTCGACCTCGCCGATGCCCAGGGCCGGCTGGCCGTCGGGACGGGGGACGCCCATCTCGCCTTGATAGTCGACACCGTCTGCGGCGTTGGGCTCGTATTTGTGGGCGAAAGTGTCTCCGTTGCGGGCGGTTTGGCTCACGGCGTCGTAGCTGCTGAGGAACCAGAACCCGCCGTAGTTCTCGTTCCACGCCACGGGACATCGCTGCCGCAGGTCGGCGTTGACGGCCAGCTCGTTGAGATTGAACGCATCGGAATGATGGTCGAAGTCAACGATCGCGTCGGCGCTGACGTTCGGACGTGTGGCCATCGAAAAGCCCTCCAACGGAAGGTGATCTGCTTATTTGGCGGTGCGCTTATTATCTTTGCATTATTACGCGTTTAGGCTGCGTGGTGGAAGCGGTCTGCAGGTCGGTCGACACCGCCGCTTGGGCCCGATTTGGTGCGGAAAGGTTGTCATGACGAGCCATCGGACGGTCTTCAATCACGTTGGGTTATGCGTGCGCGACCGCGAGCGATCGCGCCGCTTCTACGAGGGCTTGCTCGGGTTTCAGTTCTGGTGGGAGCTTGACCCGCCCGACAGCCCGACTTCCCGGTTGGTGGGCCTGCCCGAGCCGCTCGGTGTGCATGCGACCTACTTGGTGCGGGATGGGTTTGTGCTCGAGCTGATGGACTACTCGAAGCGTCAGGTTCACGCCGGCTCGGAGCGGGTGATGGATCAGATCGGCCTGACGCACATCTCGTTCTCGGTGTCCGACCTTCCCGCCGTGTTGGGTCGGGTGGCGGATTTTGGGGGGTCGGTGGTCGATGGGACCGTGGGCCAGGCGATGGCGATGATTCGAGATCCGGACGGGCAGTTGTTGGAGTTGCTGTCGGAGGGGTGGTTGGCGGCATTGCCGGCGCGCGTCTAAAAGTTCGTTCGTTGTAGGCGACGTCAGCTATCGCTTCAACCGCTAGGCGCCGGCTAGACGGTGTGGCCGCGGATGTAGTTTTTACCTGTTGTTGGGCCGAACTTCGTCCGCGAGCACGGGCATGCCGAGATGCCGAATGCTCAGAGCACCGATTCTGAAAGGACCTCTTCCTGGACGGCGTCCCTCAAACGCAGCCATGCCTCGTCGTCGCGGGCCAAGTTGTATTCAGGTTGGACAGATTTACCTTTGCGATTCTTGTATTCAATTCGAAGAGTTTGGCGGGCCTTGGCGATCACCGGATCTACGTTCTGGGAGAAAGTAGCAGCGGATGCGGTAAGCGTAGCATAGTCCTTGAAAGTACTCGACTTGATCGATTCCAGACCTGCCCCGACAAGAGCAGTAACATAACGAGCGAGCCGATACAGATACTTTGCCTCGTCTAAGTCTTTGGTCTTTTCCTCTTGCTTCAGTTTCTTGCCGATGCCTTGAATGCGATCGTGGATCGCAATCGCTGCGGCCGCCCGTAACAACTCCTCTTCAGGCCAGAAAGTCTGTAGTTTTCCGTCCACACCGAAAGCCTCGCTATACCGGCCATCGCGGTCGAAGAAGGTCGCTGGTTCTTTATAGCTGATGACCGGCCCATATAAAAAAGCATGCCTTATGCCAGCCAGTTGCTCGATTTTCAGACCGCGACCCGTGGCCCCTTTCGGCTTGTGGCCGGACTTATGTACGTAGTACAGGTTCGGGATTGCTCCATGGCCGGCAACCTTCGTCAAGTTGTCTCGCAGCCAAATTTGGATTTGGTCATTGGCAAAGAAGTCAGCAACCTTAACAGGGTTTTGTGTATTATTGTAGCGGATCACATTATCTGTAAACGACCCACCGTACTTCTCGGTAGTCTCAGTTAGTCGGAATAGGACATAGACATCGGGGTTCTGGTGCTTGCGCGCTGCCTTAACCAAAGCGCTAATAGTCTGGGCGCCATTGATGATCTGAAGCCGCTGGGCAGTTACGACATTCTGATTTAACTCATAGCCACCACAAACTGCTGAAACACCATTGTTATAGTAAAGAAAGTTCATGCCTTCGTCGACTGACGCAGCGGTATCGACAATCTTCGGATTTACCTTCTTGCTTGTCAGCGGCAAACGAATATTTAGGTTAAATAGCGAAAGGCCGACACCTTTTTGATTATAAAGGTTGACTAACTCATTCGCTTTGATTACGCCTACGATAGTCTTGTACGGATCCTTGAGTTCGATAAATTTGCCTTCCTGTAGATGCAAGGAGACTTCGTCGACGAGGCCGCCACGTGTCGCGCTCGCTAATTCCTCTTCCCGCTTCGCTAGTTCGGCCGCGCCCATGAGTTCACACGTGATGCTGCGATCTTGTTGAAGATAAACCTCATTTTTTGCCTCGACGAGCTTTTGCAGCTTAATCTTGTTGCCAACGCTGACATTCGTGACAAACCGAAGTACTACTTCCCAGCCCTCGTCAACTTTTGTTGAAAAATTGGCAATCAGATCTTGAATCTGGTCACCGCCGGTTTCTGCATATTCGTGATGTATGATCACATCGGGAACATCGAAGAATGCTGCTACCTTGTCTTCATCGAGATCTTTCGAACGCCATGCTGCTTGAATGAGCTGGATTCTTTTCCCGATTTCGTCTTCGAGGACGACATCGATTTTCAGATCGTTGCTTCTGCAAATGTAGTCGGATAGATCCGCCTCCGAGGTGAGCTCACTCTCAAGGATGGCGTCGAAGCCCTCTTCTTGCGCAAATAAATGTGCAGCGTAACCTTCCAGGCCGCGCTCAAATGCTTCGGCGGGATACTTATATTTCTGCGCGTAAAAGGCGCAAAATTTTCTTAGGTCGGCGTCCGCCTTAACTGCCACTGTTCCGCACTCCTTGCGTTCAATCTGAGACCCCCGCCGCCCATGTGCCGCCGAGGGGTCGCCAGCCAAGATCAACATATTAGGCCCATCGAGATATCAGGCACTTCGAGTTTTGAGCATGAGCGTTCGTCTGGCGCTACCCATCCAGGACTGCCGACATCCAAACATGCTGATAGCAGTTTGTGGGCGCCGGGTCACAGGTATCCAGTGCGGCTTAGAAGGGAACTCGTACGCGCGGCGCATGCTGAAGCAAGCGAGTCGCGGTCATGGCGCGCGCGTTGGAATCTGGGCGTAATTAATACCGATTGACCGACGCCGGGGCGCTCCGGTGGCTGAGGCCAGCTTTCACTGAGACCTAACGCTGTTCCGGTATCCCGTGATCTACTTCAACGCCTCACCACCAGCTGTCGGAAGCTCAACGGTGATTGGGTATCGGCGCGGTGGACCCATTTTGTCATACGGGCTAGGTACGGTTTTGAAGTCAGCCAGGAGACAGGAGGCATACGGCGTGATTCGGGTTGCGGGCCTCTTCGCGGGTATCGGCGGAATCGAGCTCGGCTTTCAAAAGGCCCTCGGTGCCAACGTAGATACCGTTCTGCTATGTGAGTCCTGGGATGCTGCACAAACCGTGCTGGAAAAGCAGTTTCCGGGCACGGAAATACATCCGGACGTGCGCTCCCTCAGGGCGCTGCCGTCCGGCGTGGACGTACTGACCGCCGGATTTCCCTGTACAGACCTCTCGCAGGCTGGCCGAACCGCCGGCATCAGCGGCTCTGCCTCCGGCCTAGTCACTCATGTTTTTGAGGTGCTGCGCATGACACGCGTCTCCAGGAGACCATGGCTCCTTATCGAGAATGTGTTCAATATGCTTGCGCTCGATAACGGCAAAGCCATGGCATACCTCGTTCAGGAACTAGAGTCGCTCGGCTACCGGTGGGCGTACCGCACAGTCGATAGCCGGTTCACGGGCGTGCCGCAGCGGCGTCGACGCGTCATTCTCCTCGCGTCAACTGAGCATGACCCGCGGCCTGTGCTGTTTGCCGATGACGCGGGAGAACGTCAACTGGGTGAATTGTCCGATGATGCATTCGGTTTCTATTGGACCGAAGGCCGCCGCGGCCTCGGTTGGGCTGCCGATGCAGTGCCGACCCTCAAGGGGGGGTCGACCGTCGGCATTCCGTCCCCACCAGCAATCTGGCATCCGAAAGGCCTACCTGGCCGTCGCTTTTTCAAACCGACGATCGCCGATGCGGAGCGATTGCAAGGGTTTCCCGTCGGTTGGACGGACGTCTTCGGCGCCTCGGGTCGGCGGAACGGTCCCCGTTGGAAGCTAGTAGGGAACGCTGTCAGTGTCGGCGTGTCTCGCTGGGTCGCGGCGCGCATCGCCGACCCAGGCGACCCCGTCGTCGAAGAGGAATTGTGGGTCGACGGTGGAAGGTGGCCCTCCGCGGCTTGGGGCGACGAGGGGAAAAGGGTCAGAGTCGTCGTCTCTGAGTTTCCCTTGCGAGAGCCCTACCAGCACTTGCTAGATGTGGTCGACCTTGACGCTGCCGAGGTTTTGAGCCGGCGAGCGCTGGCCGGGTTTTGGAGAAGGCTCAGCGAAGGTAATCTCGGCCGCCACCCAGGGTTCCGTGAGCAGATTGTCGTGGAGCTCGACTCGGCGGTTACCTAATTAATCCCGGGTGATCGGGGGCATTCGCGATAAGTTCGAAGAGTGCATGGTCCTCAAATCCTTGCCCGGTTCTTGAAAGTTCCTGGGAAGCCAGACAAGTACGGAAACACATGGCAATACAACTCCCGGTCAGATAGGCATTCGAAAGTTGGCTGTTGGGGTGTCGCCTTCGACTTGCTTGCCTCCTCGTCTCGGCTTCGCGATCATGCGGCGTCGAGACGAGTCGTACTTGGCGTCAATCACAAGATGACCGACTTCGCCACTGGCCGGCAGAAAGCCCTCGATCTTGTGATCGCACGTCCAGCCTCACCGACGGGTAGGGCGTATCGCACACTTAAAAATTTGGTCTCCCAGTACGGCATTCCCTTAACCGATGAAGAACAGGGTGCGCTGAACGAGCTTCCAGACATGCCAGTAGCGGAGGTAGGCGCAGTCCTGGTAGCGCTCGAAGCAAAGGCGTGTATGACTGCCCACGTCAAAAGTCTTCCACGTCTTTACGATGAACTGAACTCATCGCACCTATGCGTGCACGGCGCATCTAGGTCAGCGCTCGCAATCGGTTATGTTCAGGTGAACAATGCCGATTCGTTCGTCTCATCAGTCACCAACAACTTCTCGCTTGCCGACAACCCTATCGTTTGGTCAACACACCGTCAGCCAGACGACACGCTGCGTGTGATCGACAAAGTTTTGGAAATCCCACGCCGGTCGAGATCGTCCGAGGTTGGGTTCGATGGGGTCGGGATCTCGGTCCTTGACTTCAAGAATGATGGTGGGCAGGTCTCGATGGTTTCAGCACCGCCTGCACCACAACAAGGCGATTCATTTCACTACGGAAACATGATCGTTCGCATGGCGAACGAGTACGACACGACGTTTGGGCATATCTAGCGTCCTCTGACTGGCCTTTACAGCCGGGCAAGTATGCGATACCAATCGTACTTGCTATGGGTTCTTCATCGTCCCGTCGGCGGGCCACTCCTGCAGCGTCAAGCGAAGTTATCCGTCAGCGCATGGCTAGCACGAAGAGACGCGACACGCGTCCAGAGCTTGCGTTGCGGTCGGCGTTGCATCGGCTCGGCCTCCGTTTTTTTGTTGATCGGGCCGTCATAGGGAATCGTCGTCGCGTCGATATTGTGTTCCCCTCCGAGCGGGTTGCCGTCTTCGTCGATGGTTGCTTTTGGCATTCGTGTCCAGAACACGGCACGACCCCTACTCGAAACCGTGAGTGGTGGGTCACCAAGCTCGAAGCGAATCAAGCGCGCGACACTGACACCGACCGTGCGCTTCGCTTGAATGGGTGGTCTGTCATAAGATTCTTCGAGCACGAGGAACCGTCGGCGGCGGCAGATGTTGTCTTCAATCGAGTTATGGCGATTCGAAAAGCAAACGCTCCTAGCTAGGCTAGCTGCTCTTATAAGCATGTCGTCCACGTCTTCGGCACCTTCGACCTGACCAAATCCGACTGCCGATAGATCTGCCCTCGGCCGCGACATACCTTCCCGCGCGCGGGTCATAAGCAGCACCGCAACTGAAGGCATCACACCAGAACCTTTGGAACTAAACGCGTTTGGCGGGTCGCCGGCGCGACACCCGCTTGCGGC
This sequence comes from Actinomycetota bacterium, assembly GCA_036338755.1. Lineage (GTDB taxonomy): Bacteria > Actinomycetota > Actinomycetes > Mycobacteriales > Mycobacteriaceae > Mycobacterium. Next base: position 278,170 of record JAYZBN010000010.1, read on the forward strand.
GTTGTCGGCGGCGGGTTACGCGAGCCTGGCGCTGACGGCCCTGGTGCCCCAGCGGGCCCCGCCCCGGGCGGCAACGGCGCCCCGTCGAGCGGCCCAAAAGCCCTCTGCTCGATACCGACCCGGTCGTCCGGCGGCAGGCCCTGCGGCAGCAGGTTCGGTCGAGCGGATACGGCCCCGGCGCGTGCCGTCTCTCCGCGAGGGGTACGTACTCCCTGTCGCTATTGCAGATTTCGACTATAAGAGCGCGCTTTCCGGGCTTACCTATGCAGGGATAACTCCCTATGCAGGGATAACTCCGTGCGCCCCGCACGCTGATCGCCGAATCCTGCGGCAGCTTGGAGTACAGATTGTCGGGGGTGTCGGCGTCACTGGCATCCGTGGGCGAGCGCCACTGAGACGGCGGCAGGAACCCCACCGTGGACGCCGGCGGATCGGCGATGGTCAGCATGAAGCCGCCGACCGCCAAACCGGTCGGGTTGGTGGTTACGCCATAGGAGCCGTAGGCCGCACGGATGGCGGGAACAGGACCAGGATTTGTCCGAGCGAGGGACGGGTCACGCCGATCCGTTGCTCGCCGGTGTGGACATGACGTCAAGGGACAGCGGCGCGTGCGGCATCATCAAGGTATTAATGATCTGACTGCCGTTCCGACTGGAAAAGTGAGCTGAGTTGGGCGCCTTTGGACTGGTCGTGGGGGCGCTCGTCGTGCGCCAAAAAGTCTGAGGGCTTACCGCCACCAGCTTGATAACTGCCCGCGTGTCGGTGCGGGATTTTCGCCAAGTTTCTGTCAATCTCCGTCCAGGGCCACAACCTGAACCTCTTTTCGTCACATCTACACGCCGTCGCGGCGGCCCCGGAGCGGACACCCATGACGAGCACCTCGCGGGCGAAGGTCGCCGCACGAGCGGCCGGCCGGGTTGTTTTGTTGTCCGCCACGATTGCAGCGTCGCCGGTGCTATTGGCCGCTGGGGTGCACGCCAACCCGGGTGCTCCCGTCCCCGACGCCGACCATGAGTTGGGAATGTATGGCGATCCCGTCGCCGCCGCACCCTACTGGCGCGAGCAACACGCTTCTGACTGTGGGGAAATGGCGGTGGCCGATGTGGTCGGCCAGATCACGGGACGCGAGCCAACAGAGCAGCAGATGATCACTTTGGCCGAAAACACACCGAGCGCAGCGGGTCACGGGCCGATCTGGACGCCAACGGGCACCACCAATATCGCCGACCTTCCGATCCTGTTGTGGCACTACTGGATCAGAGCCGACAACATTCAGACCGATACCGACGCTGTGGCGCGCAAGCTGGCGGGGAACCAGAAGGTCATCGCCATCCTCAATGCGGAGACAATTTGGAACCGGCCCGGGAAGCGGAACTCTGCGGACCACTTCGTGGTGGTCACCGGCATTGACAGCAAGGCCGGGGTGGTGCATCTCAACGACAGCGGTATCAGTACCGGCCGCGACGAGCAGGTTCCCACCGCTGTCTTCGAGCGGGCGTGGGCCCCAAACTACAACTCGGCTATCGTGACAAAGTGACGGTTCGCGATCCCGAAAGCGAAATAACCTGCAGTCAAACGCAATCGCCGGCGTTACGTCCAAACCGTTCGAAGAATCCTTCCCGGACGAGAAAGGGCCTCGGCGGATGACGCGCATGCCTCTGGCCAAAGCAGACGAGCAGCCGGAACAGATCAGGCAGCTGCTGACCCGCCCCAACACCCTCGATGTGCTTCGACTAATCGCCAACGCCCCCAACATATTCGAGAGCTGGGCACAGATGGCCGGCCAGCTCTTCGAAAGCCCCACCTTCACCCCGCGGATGCGCGAAATCATCATCCTGCGGGTGGCCCACATGCAGGACTCGCCCTATGAACTCGCCCAGCACGTGGGATTCGGCCGCAAAGCCGGACTCACCGAAATACAAATCGACGCCCTACGAAACAAAGCGGACCTGGCCGCGGCCGGATTCAACCCAGACGAACGCACCGTCATCGACACCGTCACCGAGTTGTGCGCCACCCGCCGGCTCAGCGACGACGCCTTCGCCGCCGCCCACGCCCTACTCGGCGACGAGGCGCTCACGGAACTGCTGATGATCGTCAGCTGCTACTACGGCCTGGCGCTGGTGCTCAACGCCGTCGACCTCGACATCGACGCGACATGACCCGCATCCCGTATCGCCAACCGGAAGACATGACCGAACTCGCCCGCGAATTGACCGCGCGGCGCGGCAATCTCAACGTCTATCGCGCACTGGCCAACGCCGAGAAAGTGTTCACCGGCTGGATGGTGGCCGGCGACGCCGCCCTGAGCAGCCCGGTGCTGCCGAGAAGGCTTCGCGAACTGATCGTGCTGCGCACCGCCTATCTCATGGATTGCGCCTACGAACTCGGCCAGCACCGAGACGTCGCGCAAACGGTCGGACTCGACATCGCCACCATCGACGCCATCACGTCCGAATCCGACTGGCAAACCGGACAATTCAACCCAACCGAGCTGGCGGTGCTGCGACTGACGACCGAACTGGTGACCACCCGCCACGTCGCGGCCCCACTCTTCGACCAGGTCCACGCGGCCCTCGGCTCGGAGGCCACCATGGAGACGTTGATGGTGATCAACCGGTATGCGGGCCTGGCGCTGATGCTCAACGCGCTCGACGTCGACCTCGATGACACCGCCCGACTCCCGATTCCGCCGACGAGCCGGTAACGCCTCCCGTAATCTGCATGGTGTGGTGGTGCGAAAGCAGCCCTCGACCCGCCTGTCAGCCGAAGATTGGCTCGAGGTGGGCTATACGGTGCTCGCCGAAGAGGGCGTGCGCGCACTCAAAGTCGAACGCCTCTGCCAGCAGGCGGGCGTCACCCGCGGCAGCTTCTACTGGCACTTCGAGGACATCGAAAACTATCGGACCGCGCTGATTGAGTCGTGGAACAACTTCCTCGAACGCGACCGCCAGGCGCTCTCCGAGCTCGACGCCCTGCCGCCCCGCGAGCGCCTGTCGGCCCTGACCCAAACCCTGGTCAGCCCGCAATACTGGATGCTCGAGCGGGCAATGCGCGAATGGGCCCGCCTGGATCCGGTGGCCGCCGAAAACATCCGCGCCACCGACCGGCTCCTACTACGCATTGTGATAAAGGCCTACCGCGACTACGGTTTCAGCGGCGAGGACGCGAAGCTGCGCGCCGAACTGACCTTCGCGGCGGGAATCGGATTGCTGCACCTCACCAGCTCGGCCGAAGAGGCCCAATCGGTGGCTCAACGAGAACGGTTCCTGGCCCTGATGCTGGGCGAGACGGCCGGCTCAGATCATGGCGATGGGTGAGATCTTCGCGCCAATCGCCAACGCCCCGGCCAACTCTCGACTGGTGTCGTAGTCGAACACGACGTGCCCCGCCGCGATGTCCACATCGCGCTTCGCGCGCTGCATCGGGCTCGACAGGAAGTGCACACTGGCGCCGGAGGCCTCCATGAGATCGGCGATGACCGCCCGGCTTTCGTGCACGGTACGCGCGGCCGCCAGGCGCGCGTCGGCCCGCACCGATCGGCTCACCCGTTCCCCGCTCACCACGATTGCCTCGATGTCGTCGGCCGTCTTGTCGACCAAGGCCCGCAGCGAGCGGAGCCGCACCCGGGCCTCGCCCAGCCGGATCTGCGCGGCGGGCTGATCTTTTTGCGCCACCCCGCTGTAGGCGAGCACCCGCCCACTGAGCCGCTCGGCGAAGAGTTCGGTCACCCGCTCCGCGGCGCCGAGCGCCGGCATGGACGCCGTCAGCGCCAGCGCCGGAACCAGCGGCCACCGGTACGTCGGGACCCCATGCGCACGCGCGCCCGGTGCCGTCCCGCCGTAGATGTCGGCCACGGCGACCAATCGATGCTCGGGCACCAGGGCGTCGGTGATGACGAGGTCGTGCGAGCCGGTGCCGCGCATGCCGACCGTGTGCCAGGTGTCGACGACCTCGACCTGCTCGGCGGGCACCACGGCCAACGCCGGATCGATGCGATCCTGCCGTTCGACGAGCACGCCGACGATCACCCAGTCGGCATCCATCGCGCCCGTCGCCCAGGACCACCGGCCGGTCAAGCGCACCCCGCCGTCTGCCGGAACGGCACGGCCGGTGGGCGCCAGGGGAGCCGGCGCCAGCACGGGTCCCGACGCGAAGACCTCGTCCTGAACGCTCGGATCGAACAGCGACAGCATCCAGTTGTGCAGCGCGTAGAAACCCAACGTCCAGGCGCTCGACGCGCAGCCGTGCGCCATTCGTCGAATCGGTTGCAGCAGTTCGGGAAACGGGGCCTGGAGGCCCCCGAACCGGGCGGGCAGCAGCAACCGGAACAGATCGGTCTGCCGGAAGTCGCTGATCGTCGCCACGGGCAGGCGCCGCAATCGCTCGGCCTCCTCGGCGCGATCGGCCAGCCGCGCAACGAATTCGTCGGTGACGCCGTGCAGGGGAGGGCTTTCGACCACGGACATGCCGAGACCCTAACATACTATTTAGTATGGCGATATCCAGCGGTGTGCGCCGACGTTGCGGCTGACGCGCGCAAGTCGGCGCGATGTCGCGATGTGTGGGAAACGTGGCTCATCCAAGGGGGCCGGGGCCAAGGAACGGCAGGAGACTTGAACCGATTCGGCCGGGAGACCGTCTGCATTGTGTCGCAGCGCTTTTCCGGCGTTTGGAGGTTCGGTGATCGTCAACAGTCCGCAGCACGACCAGGCATCCACTCTCGTCCGCCCCCTCGGAGCCGCGGAGCGGCTCTTTTACCGGTATAGCGAACGCAACCCCGCTCACTTCTCGATCGTGGCGGAATTCGGCGAGGTGCTCCACGCGGACAAGCTGCGTACCGCACTGGCCGCCGTCCAGCGACGGCATCCGCTGCTGTCCGTACACGTGGAGGACCGGCCCGCCATCCGCCTGGGCTTCTACCGTGCGGCGACCGTCGCGCCCGTCGAGCTGACCGTACGAGGCGATCCGGAACTGGCGTGGCGGGCCGCCGCGGCCGAGGAGCTGCGCCGACCGTTCGACCGGTCGCGTGCGCCACTGGTGCGTGCCTCGTTGCTACAGGGCCCGTCGCGTAGCGCGCTGTTGCTCACGTTCGATCACACGGTGGCCGACGGAATCAGTTCCATCGTCGTGCTCACCGACGTGCTTGCCGCGCTCAACGGACGCACCATGACGAGTTCGCCTGTGCCACAAGCCCAAGAGGACTTGATCGCCAACACGCTCGCGGCCGGCCCGCTAGAACCTGCCGCGTTATCAGGCGACCCGAGGATGAGCGAGCCCAGCACCATCCGTCCGTTCGACGGCGCCTTGACCAACGTGCGCACCATGGCCATGACCCACGCGGACACCGCGGCACTGGTGCGGCGCTGCCGCGCGGAAAGCACCACGGTGCACGCGGCGCTGGTGGTGGCGATGTGCCGAGTGCGCGCCACCGACCGCGGGGCGGAGTTCGTCCGCGTCCTCCACCCCATCAACGTGCGGCCGATTCTCGGAATCGAGGGGGGCTGCGCCATGCGCATCGTGCCGACCGCGACGGGGCACGCGCCGTGGGACGGGACACCGTTCTGGGAGCAGGCCCGCGCGATGACCGCGCATCTGAACGTCGCCCGGTCGGCCTCCGGAATCCGCACCAGCTCAATGGCGCTCGAGCAGATGATCACCATCGACGCCGACACCGACGATGCGGAGCAGCTTTTCAGCCGGATCAGCCCGTGGGACATCATGGTCACCAACCTCGGTGTGCAAAACCTCGACGGCGCAAGCCCTTTGCGCCCGACGGCGGTGTGGGGACCGGTGGTGCTCAGCCAGACCGACGGCGAGTATCTGACCGGAGTTACCACTTACCAGGGCAGGCTGAGGATGGTGACGTGTGGCTACAGCGTGCCGGCCACCTTCCTGAAGTGTGTGGGCGATGCCCTGATGGCTGCCGTCGAAGAGCCCTGATTGCTACCATCGCGCGGTGAGTGACCGCCCCGGTGCCTCGCGATCGATGACACGCCGCGACGTCCTGAGAATCGCCGGTCTGATGCCGGCGACCGTCGCCGCGGGCGCGTTGTTGCCCGTCCCGCGGGCAAGGGCCGGGGTGGCCGGGACGTCGGTGTTCCTCGACCCGGGCCACAACGCCGTCAACGACGCCTCGATCAACCAGCAGGTGCCCAACGGCCGCGGCGGCACCAAACCCTGCCAAACCTCGGGCGCCGCCGCCGACGACGGGTATCCCGAGCACGCGTTCACCTGGGCGGTGGTGGGGCTGATCAACGACTCGCTGAACCAACTGGGCGTGCGAACCCAGGTGTCGCGCGACAGCGACAGCGGCGTCGGGCCCTGCATCGACCGACGCGCGGCCGCGGCCAACGCCATGCACCCGGACGCGATCGTGAGCATTCACGCCGACGGCGGGCCCGCATCCGGCAGTGGATTCCACGTCAACTACTCCAGCCCGCCGCTGAACGACGTCCAGTCCGGGCCCGCCGTGCAGCTGGCCCACGCGATGCGGGATGCCTTGGTCCAGTCCGGTTTACAGCCGGCCAACTACATCGGCTCGGACGGCCTCTACGGCCGCGACGACCTCGCCGGGCTGAACCTGGCCCAGTACCCCGCGGTGCTGGTCGAACTGGGCAACATGAAAAACGCCGGTGACTTGGCGCGAATGGAAAGTCCGGACGGTCGGGCGAAATATGCCGCCGCGGTCACCCAGGGGATAGTCGCCTTTCTCAACTCCAAAGCCCCGACCGGCTAGCGCGAGCTAATTACCCGACGCGCTTCGAACGTCCGGCAGCTAACTTACGCGATGGGCTGGGCTCAGTCACGGGGCAGCGCAGTTAACTTCGATGCCGACCGTATAGCGAACGTCGCGTCACAACCTAAATTGCGCGGGTGTGCGGCGCGCCACTATATATAGCAGTACCGAAGGGTGCTTCTCGTGGAAAAAGAGTGCGTCGTGCCTGCACCGACTATGTTGATTTGTTGCGGTGGGACGTCACGAATTTCAAGGCATGTGGTGACGGTGAACGCCGCCGACTGGGCGCGTCGACCGGGAATGGGATGGCGATTGATGAGGGGGATGGGTGACCAGCTCCGGCCCAGCATCGAGGGGCGCCGATGACGTATAGCGGTTACCAGGATCCGTTCGGCGGCGATCCGTTCGGGGGGCAGGGGTCCTCGTTCGGCCAGAACCAGCCGGGTCATCCGTCCGCAGGATCCGGGTCCTTCCCGTCCGGGCCGAAGGTCAACACGTTGGCCACGCTGTCGGCCATCTTCGCGTTCGTCTTCGCGCCGGCCGGTGCCGCGCTGGGTCACGTGGCCCTGTCCCAGATCCGCCAACGCCACGAGCGCGGCCGCGACCGCGCCATCTTCGGGCTGACGGCCTCGTACCTTTTCATCGTGCTCGCGGTCGGCGCGCTGGCGGTGTGGCTGGTCACCAGCGGCGGATCGGATTCGAACACGGTCAAGACGGCGGCTCCCAGCCCGTACGTGCCGCCGACCCCGCCGCGCACCACGGTGATCACGGCCCCGCCCGCGCAGCGCCCGAGCGTCTCCGTCGGCGACCTGCACGTGGGTGACTGCATCGAGGTCCAGCAGAACAAGCCGGACCCGTCGGAGAAGGCGGACTTCATCACCATCTATCCGGTCAGGTGCGAGGTGCGCGAAGGCGTGCTGCAGGTGACCCAGCTGCTGTCCAACGACTCCTGCAAGACCCCCACGACGTTGTGGAACAAGACCAAGACCGTGTACGCCTGCATCGTCGACTTCAAGGGTTGACATGGGGCCGCACAGCTCGCGTAGCTCAACACAGCGGTTCGCCGCTACGGCCGGTGGGGTGAATTGATGTATCCCAGCGAAGACCCTTTTGCACCGTCCTCCGGCGACCCGTTCGGCGGAACGCCGCCCACCGTGTCCTACGGTGGCGCGCCGACGGCCCCGGTCGGCTATCCGGGTGCGCCGTTCGGCGGGCAGCCGCCGCGCGCCGACTACAACACGCTGGCGGTGCTCTCGCCGGTCTTCGGGGTGATCGTTCCGCCCGCCGGCATCGTCATGGGCCATCTCGCGCTGCCGCAGATCAACCGCAGCGGCGAACGCGGGCGCCCGGCCGCGATCGCCGGCCTGGCCATCGGCTACCTGATGTGCGTCCTGCTGATCCTCGGCGGCGTGTATTGGGGCACCCGCCCGAGCAATTCCACGCCCGCGACCGCCTCCAGCTCCGCCGTGCCCAGGCCGATACCGCCGCGCGTCATCACGTCGGTCGCACCGGGCACCACCGTGCCGCGCGGCCCGAAGCTCGACCTGGCGACCGTGCCGATAGGCACCTGCGTCGAGCTCCAGCTGCGCAACAGCACGGGCAATGACGCGCTGGACCTGTTCGGTGTCGACTGCGAACACCGCGACGGGGTGTACACGGTTGCCGCGCGGGTGCGCTCGAACAACGACTGCAACTCGGTGTACGTGGCCGCGCCTCCCGACCGTTCCTTCGCCCTCTGCCTGAACCCGTATTGAGACCGATGAACGCACCAAACCCCTTCGACTTCAGCGACTTCGGGCCGGGCAAGCAGGCCCAGTCCGGTGGCGGACAGCAGCCGGCGCAGGGCGGGGGTTTTGCGGGCGGATTCGACCCGTGGGCCAACCAGCGACCCGCCGCGTCGCGAGCCCCCGATGCTTTTCAGGCACCACCGGCGTTCGACCCGACGAGTGGGCGTGACGCGTTCGGGCAACTCACCGCGAGCCCGGCGGGCATCGGCGCGCTGACGACGGCGGGACCGCCGCTGGTGTGGTTCGCGGTGGCCCTGGCGCTGGGGGTTGCCGGCATTGCCCTAGCCGGTGCGAGCGCGTTGGGCGGCCCGATGATTGCGGCCGCGATCATGGGGTGGCTGCTGGCCGGGCCGCTGGCGATCGGCGCCTTGGCGGTCTTCAGCCGGGTCGACACCCGGCGCCGCACCGAGGCCATCTACTCGGCGCCAACGTGGACCTCGAGGTTGTATTGGATAGTGCTGGCCGTCTGCCTGCTCGGGATAGCCGTGGGGGCGTGGCAGATCGCGCTGTGGGCGGGGACGTTGTAGTGGCCCACTCCTCTCGAATGCCCCGCGGCCGCAACGGCTTTGCGACGCTGGCGCGGATGGCCGCGGTCGCGACCATGATCGCCGTGCTGAACCTGGTCGGCTGGGCACCCGTCGCCTCGGCGGCGGGCTCGCCGGGCGCGAGCCGATTCGGGGCCTGCCTGGCCTCGCAGAAGGCCGGCGATCTGCTGCTGTTGTTCGACGAGTCGAGCAGCCTGCAGCAGACCGACCCACAGGCCGCGCGCGTGCAGGCCGCCCGCTACCTGGTGCAGACGCTGGGCAAATACGCCGACCGGGTGAGCGCAAAACTCGACGTCGCGGTGGCGGGGTTCTCCGATACCTATGTCCCCGAACATGATTGGACCCAGCTCACCGGCGCGACCGCAGACAGCGTTGGGGCGTCGCTGGATCCGATCGCCAAGAAGAACACCGGCATCGACACCGACTACTGGCTGGCCCTCGACGGCGCCCGGCAGGCGCTGACGACGCACGCCGGTTCGGCCGACAAGGGTCAGCGCTGCCAGGCCATCGCCTGGTTCTCCGACGGGATGATCGATTTCACCGCCCGCCCGGTCACCAAGCCCTACGCCGACGGGGTGCCGCTGGACTCGCCGAACGGAATCCCCGACACCACGCAGAAGGCCGTGCAATCCATCTGCCGGCCCAGCGGCCTAGCCGACCAGCTGCGGTCGAGCAACATCATCATGCTCGGAATCGGCTTGGGCGCCAAGCAGACTCCCGGCGACTTCAACGTGATGTCGGCGATCAGCACCGGCAAGGGATTGCAGGGCTTGGCGTGCGGCGCCATCACGGATCCGGTGCCGGGCGACTTCTTTCCCGTCGCCAACATCGACGACATGTTGTTCGCGTTCGACGCGCTCAACCCGGATCCCGGCGTGACCGACCAGGGCGGGGTCTGCCAGATCAAGGTGTGCCCGGAGGCGCGGCACAACTTCGTGCTCGACCGGTCCATCAAAGAGGTCAACATCCTGGGATCCGGCGGCGTGCCCGGCGTCGAGCCCTACCTCGTCTCGCCGACCGGGCAGACCCTGCCGCTACCCAAGAAGGACGGCGCCCAGAACGTCAACGTCGACGGCGTAGCGGTGAGCTACCAATGGCAATCCGAATCGGCGCAGACGATCTCGCTGCAGAACGGCAATGCCCCGCACTGGACCGGGCAATGGGCGATCGTCTACGTCGACACTACCGGCCAGCACGCCGACGCGGTGTCCAAGGTCAGCATTCACATCACCACCGACATCTTCCCGGCCCTGACGGGCGCCGACAAGGTCGCCTGGCACAGCGGCCAGACCCTCAAGGGCCTGGTCTTCGGTTTGGTTGACGGTCAAGGCAAGCCGATGGCCCCGAGCGACCTTGCCGGTACGGCCACCATGTCGGCGTCGTTGGGTCCCGATGGCGCCGCGCCGATTCCGCTGCTGACGGCGGCGGGCAAGGATGACATCGCCAGACCCGTCGACGCCGACCTGACCACAGTGGCCCCGGGGCACGCGACGTTGCGGATGTCGCTGGTGATCACCACCGCGAACACCACCGACCAGAACGGCGGGCCGATCGCCGGCACGCAGTTGTCGCCGCAGGAAGTCGATGTGCCCGTGCAGATTCTGCCGAAGGTGGGCCTGCCGACCCCGGGCCAGCGCATCGACTTCGGCACGGTTGAGGGAGCCAAGGGGGCGACCGCGACGCTGAACATCACCGGACCGGGCTGCGCCTGGATCAGCGACACCGATACCCCGACGGTGACGGGCGCACCGGATGGCATCGGCGCGCCGCACGTGGGTTCGCCGACGAATTCGGGCCAGCACTGCCTGAAGGTGCAGGCGGGGGAGACCGCACAGCTGTCGGTCAGCCTGCGCACCGATCACAACGGGCACGGCGGACTCAACGGCACTGTGCCCGTTCATGTTTCGACGCTGGACAATCCGGACGACGCGCAGACCGTGCCGGTGGCCTTCACGGCGTCGATGATCAACCCGCTCAACACCACCAACTTCATCCTGGTGCTCATCGCCGCGCTGCTGCTGGGTCCCGGAATCCCGCTGGCGCTGCTGTACGCATCGAAGTGGTGGGTCAGCAAGATCCCAGACAATCCGCTGCTGGCCGAACGCATCCCGGTGCAGGTCGAGCACGACGCGGTGCTGCGCGGCGGTGAGCCGTTCGCGATGGCCGACACCGATCTGGTGCAACCCGTGACCGGGCTGCCGCCCGGTGGCACCCGTCAGCTGTCGGTGGCCGGTGTGAATCTGTCGGTTGCGCTGGGGCGCAGCCCGTTTGGATCCGGGCACGTGGTCGTCGGCGCCGAGGGCCTGGTCAGCGTCGGGTCCAAGCTGCCCGGATCCGACAAGACTGGCCTGCGTGCGGTGCTGCCGCTGGCGGTACACAACACCTGGGTGCTGCTGCACAACCCGTACGGGCCCGAGAACGCCGCCGAGGTATTGCTGTTGGTGGCCGGAACCACCGACACCGTCGCGCGCGAGCGCCTCTACGAGGAGGTCGCGCAACGGCTGCCCGACCTGCTCACCGGGTTGCGGCTGCGCGCCGCGCAGGCCGGTATGACCGCAGCGTTCGCGGCGCCGGGCGAGCCGGCCTCCCCGTTCGGTGACACGCCCGCGGGCGTCGTCGTCGCCTCGGCCGGAGACGATCCCTTTGGGAGCGGCGCGGATTCGCCGTTCGCGGGGGCGCCTTCGGCGCCTGCGGGGGCGCCTTCGCGGCCCGCGGCGCCGCCCCACGCGCCGACAGGGCCGGTGCCGCCCGGCTTCAATGAGGCGGAGACACAGGAGCGGCCGATCCCCGAACCGATATTCCGCCAAGACGAGACGATGGCAGCCGGCTACCGGTACGACGACGAGGGTGAAGAGCGCGAAAAGGGCACACCGCCCGGGCTCCCGCCGACCGATTCGACGCAACCTTCCCATCGATTTGACCCAGATCCATTCGACCCGTTCGGAGAGGGCACCTGATGCGACGATTCCTGGTAGTGGGCTGCGGCGGTTCCGGCGGCGCCACGCTGTCCCTGATGATGGACCAGCTGCGCTCCGAACTGCACACCGCTGGAATCGAAAAGCTCTTGGCCGGTTGGCAATTCGTCCACATCGATGTGCCGAGCGCCGCGGAGTCCGGCCCGGAGGGGCTGGCGAACGTTCCCGCCCAGGGCGGCAGCTACGTCGGGTGTGGACCGCAGGGCAGCAGCTACGCCGTCCTGGACGGTGCGCTGTCGCAACGACTGGCGGCAGAATCGGCGTTGGACACCATCGCCACCTGGGCGCCGCGCAGCCCGCAGGAGGTGTCGATCCCGATCTCGGCCGGCGCGGGGCAATACCGGGCGATCGGGCGCATGATCACGCTGAGCAAGGCCGCCGAGATCCACGCCCGCCTACAGGCCGCATGGGACACGCTGTTTCGCGTCGAGACCGTCTCCGAGATGTCGACGGTCGACGTGCCGGGCATGGGCCGCTTCGACCCCAACGAACCACCCCTGGTGCTGGTGGTGTCGTCGATGGCCGGCGGTGCGGGCGCGTCGATGGCGCTGGACGTATGCCGCCTGCTGACCTTGGTCACCGGTCTGGATCCCCGCCTGATGGGCGTATTCATGGTGACGCCCGACATTTTCGACTCGCTCCCGCAGAGCGCCATCATCGGGGTGCGGGCCAACGCGTTGGCGATGCTCGGCGAGATCGTGGCCAGCCAGTCCGGTGCGGCCCGCGAACACGACGTGCGAATCCTGCGCGCCTTAGGCCACCATCACGGTGAGGGAGAACCGATTCCGTTCGCGCGGGTGTTCCCCGTCGGCCGCTACATCGGCGCCGACCGCACCCTGTTCGGTGACGGCTCCCAGTACGCGGTGTACCGGGGACTGGCGCGTGGGCTGGCGGGGCTGATGATGAGCGGCCGGGCCAGCGACCAGTTCGTCGCCTACGACCTGGGCAACACCGCCTCGCCGGTGGGTGATCGCGACCTGCTGGGCTGGGGCATCTCGTCGTGGGATGTGTTGCCCTGGGGCACCTATGGCTTCTCCAGCCTGAGCATGGGCCGTGACCGCTACGCCGAATACGCGGCCCAGCGCCTGGCCCGCAGCTGCGTGGACAAGCTGCTCGACGGGCACATGCAGCGGGGCAACCCGGCGTCGAGCACCGAGCAGTTGGACTCGCTGCTGTCCAGCCAATGGGCCGCGCTCTGTGGCGAATTGGGGTTGCCGCCGAGCGCCGGCGACGAGCAGACCCGGGTGAGCCAGCTCGGCCGCTGGATCGGCACCGAGGCCTTCACCGCCGACACCGTCGTCTCCACCGTCAACGGCCTCATCGACCGTCAGCTGCGCAACCACCTGCCCAACCCGGAAGGCGTCACCGCCGAGCAGTGGGTGCCGACCATGCGGCAGGCCGTGCACAACCGGCGCGCCGAGTTGACGCGGGCATGCGCGGAGGCGGCCTACGCCATGGCTTTTCAATGGCACCAAGATTTCGCCCGCCGGCTCGAACGGGTCGTCGGCGCGGCCGTCGCCTCGCTGGGATTGCCGTTTGCGCGGGAAGTCGTCGACCAGCTGCGCCGCCACATCGATGACCACCTCACCGCCGGGGTTGCGCAGCTGGGCAACATGGGCCCGCCTGACATCGTGGCGTTCTCGCCGCAGGTGGACGCCGGGCTGAAATCGCTGCACGGGGTGATGACCAACACCGACCAGGTGGTGGCCGCCGTGGTGGACGGGTTCCGCGCGACGGTGCGTCGCCAGCTGTTCGCCGACGCGGCCGCCCGCATCGCCGACGTGCTGCGGGTGGTGGGGCTGGAACTGCTGGTGCCGCTGCGGGATCGGCTCAGCGAGGCGATGATCCAGCTGGAGAACGCCCGTTCGGAGCCGCCGACCGACGTGGGCCTGGCGCGCCTGGCCACCGACCAGTACGCGGCCTGGCCTGCGGACGCCGACGAACTGGTGCCCAGCAGGTTCGCGGAGGCGAACAACGAAGTGCTGCTGATCAATTCGACCGCCTTCAAGGGGCGTTACGAGGCCGACCTGCCGAAGGCGGTGGCCGGCGCCAACGCGATGATCCCGCTGCAGTCGGCCATCGAGGAGGCCACCACGCGAGTGATCCTGGGGGAGTGGCAGACCACCGGCGGTGTGGCCGCACCCGGCGGGCTGATTGAGCGCACCGCGACGTGGGTCACGCGGGCGCTGGGCACCGACCCGGAGACCGGCCGCGCGCGGGTGCCCTCGATCGCGCAGTTCGACATCCACACCCGCCCAGTGGAATTGCTGCGGCGGGCCCGGCTCTACGTCGAACGGCCCGGGGAGTCGTTCGCCGAATTCTGCAAGGTGTCGCTGCGCGACTACGTGCAGGGGGCGGGAGCTTCGGAGTCGGAGTTGGTGGCGCGCCGCCGCGACATCGCCACCAAGTTCGCCGAGGCGCTGTCGCTGGCGCGACCGCTGGCCAGCGTCAACGACCAAGCGCTGCAACGGGTTCACCCCGGCCAGCAGACCGAATACCGCTACAAGTTCTCCGAGATTCCGTTCGCCGGTCAACCGGTGGACCGCGAACTGTTCGAAGTCATCCGCAACAATCCGCGGATCGACCAGGCGACCAAGGACAACTACGGGCGGTCGCTGTCCGACGAGGACAGCGTCACCCGAATCGACATCTTCGGCTCGTATCCCAACTACTCGCCGCTGGCGTTCGACTCGGTGCTCAAGCCCGCGGCCCAGCAATGGGCGCAGACCGCGGGGCCCGGGCGGGGCGCCTTCTGGAAATACCGTCGCTCCCGGCCACTTTCGGCGTCGCTGCCAATGACCGACGAGCAGCGATTCACGATGACCGGCGGCTGGTTCGTCGGACAGCTTCTGGGCCGCATCCAGATTCCCGCGTCGCCGTTCACCGAGCCGGTGCGGATCTACGACGCCGACAGCGGGCAGTGGCTGAACTTCCCGAACCCGCTGCTGACACCGCCGTCGGCCTTCCACGCTCCCTACGACTGGCTGCCGGCGGTGCTGGAGTCGATCCTGCTGGCCATCGCGCAGTCGCACGAGCCGCCGGTGATGCGCTCGCTGCGGCCCTACAGCGTGCTGCGTGAGCTTTACGACGCGCATTCGCAAGACCCCGCCAGCGGCATCGTCGCGCTGTCGGCGCAGGGACTGCTGCGCGAATTCCTGCAAGGGGCCTCGAGCGCGCCCGGGGTGCAGTCGCGGGTCCCGGGGATCGCCGAGGCCCAGACCGCCGACGAGCGCGCCGCGGCGGCGATCGAGTGGTTGACCACCATCCGTGACGTTGCGGCGCAGTATCTTCCGGCCGACATGCCCGGCGCCACGCCGGGTGGGGCCTTCACGACGGTGCCGACGCGAACCACGGCGTCGAACACGCCGATGTTCCGCGATCTCGCGCCCGACGTGTACGCGGCCACCGGTGCGCTGATCAACCTGATCCAGCACGAGGCCGAGGCGCTGGCGGCCGGCGCGGCCGCGGGCGGTCCGGTGCTCGACGGCGGAGCGCCCGTGGTGATTCCCGAAGGCGGGACGTTCTGACCATGGCCGCATCCGCCGACACCTCGCTCACCGTGGTCGTGGCCCCGCACCTGCAGACCGACGAGCTTCTGGGCATCCTGTGCGATTACTCGGCCGCCGGGCTGCTGGGCGTCTTCGTCTGGGTGGACGCCGGCGATGCGCGGGGGCCCGCCACAGCGGCGACGATGGTGCGCGATGGCCGGTCGGAAAGCGTTGTGCTGCAACAGGTGTTGACCGCCCAGCATTACGACCGGGTCCGGGTGGCGGTGCTGGTTCCGCTGGATGCGCCGGCCGAGCAGCGGGCGCCGCTGGCCGCCGAGCAGTTCGTCGAACAGGTCGTGCGCAGCACCGCCAGGGGAGCCGCGATGACCCTGCTGCGGATGCTGCTCACCAGTGGGCGCGCCGGCGCCAGTCAGCTCGGCGCGTCGGTGGTGGTGGAGGGCTGGCACAACCTGCTGATCGCACCGGAGGATTCGCCGGCACCCGGGTTGGGTGCGGTGCCGTGGGGGCATCTCGCCGAACCGCTGGATCTGGCCCAGCGCGCCGCGCCGGTGGTCGCGGCGGTGGCCGGTTTGTGGGCCGATGTGCAGCAGACCCCTTTCGACAGTGTGGAGATCCTGCCGGGCCAGACGCTGCGCGCGGTGCGCGCGTTCTACCGCAGCCTGGACACCGCCGAGGTGGAACGCCGGCTGCGGGCGCGGCTGTTCGATCCGGCAGGGCGGCTGCCGCTGCCGCACGGCGGCCAGGTGCCGGTGCTCTACGTCGAGGACGTTGCGGCGGCCACCCAGGCGATGGCCCGCGCGCTGTGGACCAAACATCGCGACGTGCTGCGCGGACCGCGGCTGGGTGCCGACGATGTTGCCACCCAAGCCATTTCGATCTGGGCCGCGCTGAAGATGTTCCTGCGCTTCATGGGCGGCGCTTTGCGCAACGCGCCGTCGGCGTGGTTGTCGGCGGTCAAGGGATCGGTATCGGCGGTGTTGGCGTCGACGGTGCAGGGCACCGTGTTCGGTGGCCGCGAATCGGCGTTCTCGGTGGTCACCAGCAGCCAGCTCGCCGACTGGCAGGACCTGGGCCGCAGCGCCGACACACTCAACGCCGCCATCGGAGGAACAGCGGGCAACGGTCAACTGGCGCAACAGGATCTGAGCCCGCTGTGGATCGATTTCGTCAACGGCGCCCTGACCCTTGCCGACGGCGGACGCCGGGCGAAGGGGCTCGACCCGATTCAAGTGGGCGCTGGCGTGGGTGTGTTGGCCAGTGCCGCCGACGTCGTTCCCAGCCGCGCGGACCGGTTCAGGGCGATCCCGACGTCGCTGGCCGCGGTGATCGGCGTAAGCGACCTCGAGCCGGCCGACGTGCTGGGCGCGGCGGATCTGCGCCAGCGGCTGCAGCGCGCCTACTCCGACCCCGCCGCCGGCGTCGAGGCGCGCGGGGTGTCGACCGAGCTGGAGCGCTGGCAACAGCATGCGTCGAAAAGCTATGCCTGGCAGGCGGGGTCGATTTTGACCGACTTCTTGGGTCGGGCCCGCACCGAGGTGGCGCAGATCGCCGAGCAGATTCAGCGGGCGGCCAGCGAGATCTCGATCGACGAGCGGGTGCGCGCCCGCCAGCAAGCCATCGGCACCATCCTGGCCACAATGACCTGGGCGACCATGGGGGTCCTCGTCGTGCTGGTCGGCCTCGCGGCGGTCGGCTTCACGGGCTGGAAGTACACGTTGATCACGGGCGGAATTCTGCTCGGCCTCTACATCGTGGTGTCGCTGACGTTGTTCCTGTTCGCCCAGCGCGACATGTTCACGTTGATGAATCTGCGGAAATCTCAACAGAATCAGCTCGAGATGATGCAGGCGAACCTGCAGACCGCGCTGCAGGACGTCAGCCGCCTGTCCACGGCGTACGGCCAGTATCTGTCGTGGTGTCGCGTGCTGGGGCCGGTGCTGCGCGCGCCCTTTGGGCCCGCACCCGCGGGGCGCTCGCCGGCGCCGCTGATCTCCGACGGCCTGCCCCGCTGCGCCCAGGTCGGGGTCGCCGACCCCGGCGCGGAGCGCGCCGACGATGCGGCCCACGCCATTCAGCGCCGCCTGTACGCGCTCGGCTGGCTGACCAAGCCGTGGCAGGACATGGTCGCCCACGCCGCGGGCCGGCTACGGGAGGAGCCCGAAATGCTGTATCGGATGCCGGGTTTCAAGACCGCCTCGGGTCTGGACCAATGGTCGGCGGCCGTCGCCTCCGGGCAGGTGCACTCCACCGGCGCCGAGGCGCTATGGCAACGCGTCGAGCAGATGTTCGCCGAGGACAGCCG
The DNA here is from genome assembly GCA_036338755.1 of Actinomycetota bacterium. GTDB lineage: Bacteria > Actinomycetota > Actinomycetes > Mycobacteriales > Mycobacteriaceae > Mycobacterium. Next base: position 296,027 of record JAYZBN010000010.1, read on the forward strand.
CGTGGGAAACGCGCTGACCGGTGCCGTCTTCGCTCCCGCGATGGGGCAGCACGTCGGGTCCGAACAGTTCGCCGCCGGTGTCGTCGACCATCGGCCGGGACACGCCGCCCCGTTCGACGGATCGGTGTTCACCGACGCGGCCATGACCGCGAGCCGCTGCGCGGTGGCCATCGATACGGCCGCACTTGCCCGGCCCGGCCTGGGATTTCGGGCCGCGGTGGTGCAGGCCAGCGACGGGCTGGCGCCCTATGACTTCACCCTGTTCGAGGTGCCGCTGGCCGCCGCGTCGGGAGTGGAGATGGAGAAGACCGCGGTGATCACCCACACCGAGCACCGCGACGTGCCGCCCGGCGGGGATTTGGTGTTCTAGTCATGCCCGATCCGCAACATGCCGGCGACGCCGACGACCCCCGCCTCAACGCCCTGATCGCGTGGCGCCAGCGCCTGATCGATTCCGGCGCGGTGTCCAAGGCCGGCTTCAAGGAAACCCACCTGCGGCTGATTCTGCGGTCCGGACGCACGGACGTGGAACAGATCCGGGCGATGCTGCCCGGCTCGGTCGCCGAGTACGCCGAGGAGTTGGCGGCCGTTTTGGCCGAGGTGGAGTCGCAGCCGTCGCCGGGCCGGCATCGCCCGGCCGGCCTGTCCGCGGTGGGACCCGACGGTGAACCGACCGGCGCCGCGGACAGCACGACGAGCGACGAATTGCCGTTGAATGCAGCCGATTTCGCCGCATACGCCTTCGGCGAGCAGACCGGCCCGTTGGCCGCCGTCACCGTCAGACCGTCACGGCCCGACGACGGCGACACCGCGGGCAGCGAGCTGACCTGGACGCCGTACCTACCGGGCGGCGATGCCGTGGTGATCTACCGGCTGGTCGCGCAAGAGGACAACGCGCCGTACTCCCCGGACCGGGCCCGGCTGGTGGCGGCCACCCACGCGACCACCGCGGCCGACCACGAGCCCTCTGCCGCAGCGGTGCGCTACTACCAGGTGTGGGTCAACGTCGGGAGTACCCGCGCTGAAGCGCTTGCGGCGCAGCCGATCAAGCACGCCGAGGGTGTGGCCGTCAGCCCGGTGCGCGATTGCGTGGTTCGGCAGGACAACGGCAAGGTCATCGGCAGTTGGACGGTGCCTTCGGCGGTCAGCACCGTGTTCGTGTCCCGGATGCTGGCCGAGGAAGCCGGTCGTGAGGGGCCGCAGCATCGGATCTTGCTGGACCGCGACAACCGTGCCGGGTTCGTCGACTCCGACCCGGCGCCGGGGCGGCGCTACGTGTATCGGGTTCGGGCCGCGGTCCCGGTCAACGGCGTGCTGCGACTGGCGGCGCCGGTCGACGCCGAGGTCGAAATCGCCGCCGTCCTGACGCCGGTCACCGATTTGATGGTGACGTCGGCGCCGGGGGCCACCGACGGCTTCGAGCTCACCTGGCAGCCGCCGGCCGCCGGCGAGGTGGTGATCTATCGGAGCCAGAAGGGCCCGGCCGCCGGCGCCGAGGCCAATGACCTGCCCGAGGCCGCGCTCGAGCAGGTCGGACTGACCCCGGATTTGCGTCTGACGCAACCGATTACCCAGCAGGCCGGCCCCGACGGGCGGCCGCGGTCGATGATGTCGGGGGTGTCGTGGCCGACGGACTGGAGCCGCGCCTACTTCACCCCGGTCACCGTGCTGGCGGGTCGTGCGTTGCTGGGCAAGACTTTCTGTTCGGTGCGCACCGGGGTCATCCGGGATGTCGAGCTGGCCGAGTACTGCAACAAGCAGGTCTTGACATTCGACTGGCCGCAGGGCGCCGCCGTCGTCGTCGTGTATCTGGCCCCCAAGGGCTATGACCCGCGCAACGGTTTGACCGGCACGTCCTACGAAATCACCGTCGAGCAGTACGAGAAGTACGGCGGCCTGCAACTGCCCAACGGCAAACTGCCGGTGAGCGGGTGTTCCCTGCACCTGGCCCCGGTGGCGTTCTCCGCCGGCCGCCGGGCCATCGGGACCGTACGCAGCATCGAATACGCGGGCCTGTTGCGGTTGCAGTACGCGGTGCAGTTGAGCCGCGATCCGCACGGACAGCCGTCGCACGCCACCATCTACATGCGGTCCGAATACGAAGTGCCGGGCTCACCGGCATTCGTCTTGATCAACAACCCCGACCGAATTCCGTTGTCGCCCACCGACGGCGAGGCGCTGGACGCCGCGCCGCTGGACGCACAGGGCGGCCTGGCGGCCACCCCCTCCAAGGAACTGCGATGGTCGGCCCTGACCACCGCCGGCACCGCCGAGCCCTGGGCCGTCGACCTGCGAGGCCGACGCGGATGGATCCGATTGTTCGTCAACACGCCCTCGGCGGCGCGGCTGCGCACCATCGCGCTGTTGGACCCGCCGGTGCACAGCCTCCGTTTGAGCGTGGGCGCGCCGTGACCCCGCGCTACGGCCAGTTGGCCTATACGAGCTTCGACCAGCCGGGCGGCGCGGGCGGCTGGCAGGTCAAGCAGACCACCGGGGACTTGTCGTCCGAGGAGACCCAACGCCTCGCGTCCGGTGTCCGCACCGCGTTTCGGCCCGTCACCCCGCTGCCCGACTACCCGACCCCGGAACAGTTGGACGCGGCGCCACGGCGGCTGGAGTACCGGCGTTGGGCCGGCGACGCGGCCGGCTACTGGCACACCGTCGCCGCCGGCGCCGACAGCACGGGGCGCCCGGGCAACGTGTTCGCCCACGTATTGCTGGACCGGGCACCGGACTCCGCGCCGCGGCTGCGGCCCATTCAGCGGTGGGGCTCGCCCGCCTGGCTACGTCCGTTCGGTGCCGCGGCCGTCGAGCGCGCTGCCCTGCCCGCCGACCCGCCGGGCGCAGCGCACCTCGTCACCCGGGAAAGCGCGATCGCGTTCGCGTTGGACACCAGCACCTGGCGGGTCGGCACCCTGCTCGGGCTGCTCGACGCGGTGGCGGCGGCCCTCGATGGCGGCGCGCCCGTCGTCCTGGGCACCGTCTCCGTCGACTCCGCCGCGCAGTGGATCGGCCTGGTGAGTTTTTTGATGTCACCGGGAACCGCGGCCACCCTGAACTTCAGCACCTTCGACCGCGCCGACCAGCTCGGCTCGGCGCAGCACGCCATCGCGCACCTGACCGCGGTGCCCATCGGTGACTTGGACACGCTGCCAACGGGTTTCGTCGTCATCGACGAGACCGCGACGCTGTCGCTGGGGGAGCTGGGTGGCGAACCCCATCGGACCGCGGCCGGTCAGGCGATCGACGTCACCGCCTGGTCGGTGATGGCGCAAGAGGTGCTGCTCGACCCGCAATGGGCACTGGCGATGCTCGACGAACTCGACCGCCGGGCCGCCCAAGCCGACGATCGGGGCCTGCACCCGGCCTGGCCGCTGGCCGTCACGATCGCCGCCGACGAAGATTTCGCGGCCGCCCATCCCGAGGCCAACGCGATCATCACCGCCCACTCGCCGGCCGGCATCACTCCCGGGTCTCCGACCGAACGCCTTGTCGACGAGGCGCTTTCGGCCCTGGTCGGCCACACCACACCCGACGCGTGGAAGGCGGCCGAACAGAACCTGCCCGGGTTCGCCGGCGAACACGCCGCGCTGACCTACCTGTGCCGCGCGATCGCCGACGACACCTGGCTGGATCAGCTCGGCCCGATCCCATTGAGCGCCAACACCTATCACGGCCGTGCGGTTCCCGAACCGCTGACGGCCGCGCTGGGCCCGGCGCTGGAGCGGGCCGGCGCCGCCGGTGACCCGCAGCGGCTGCTCAAGCTGGTCGACCTGCTACTGAGAGCGGGCGTCGACGACGATCGCCTGACTCAGGCCCTCACCGAAGGCGTCGCGGCCCAGCTCGCCGACCCGCACACCGGGCCCACGCTGGCCCGGCGGTTGACGCACCGGCTCGGCCCCGAAACCCGGATCGCCGCGGCCGCCGCGGCGCTGCGCCTGAGTTGTGAACGCGCCACGCCGATCAGCGACGCCGTGCTCGATTGGTTCGCCGATGGATCGACCATGCCCGCGGCGGCCGAACTGCTGGGCGCGCAACCGTGGGACGCGACGTGGACGCGAGCTGCGGTGTGCGGCATGCGCGCCGAACGCAACCCCGTTGAGGCGGATCGCTTCGCCGAGCTCTGGTGGCTCGCGGCCAACGGGTCGCCGCGCCGCGACGAGCTGGCGGCCCAACGGATCTGGGATCCCACCCAGCTGCTGGCGGCGGGCGGCGCCACAATGAGCACCGCCGCGCTGTTGCCGACCCTGCTGGGGGCGCCCGACAGTGAATCACTGGCCCGGTTGGCCGACGAGATCACCGGCGCTAACAACGATGACCTCGCGGTGGCATGCGCGGCGCTGCGGATGGTCGATCCGGCATCCTGGGTGCAGCGGGGCTACCTCAACACTCATCAGCAGGCTTATGCCGGGCTGTGGGACACGGCACTCCGCGAGATCGGGCCTGAGCGAATACATCCCGACTGCGCGGTGCGGGTGACGGTGTTCGCGGCCCTGGGCTTGATCGCGGGACAGCCGCGGCCCGTTGCGGCGGGCCGGCTTGCCGGCGACCCGCTGGTGGCCGGCGCGGCGACCGAGCAGGTGCTGGCCCTGGCGGACAGCGAGATCGTCACGGCCACCGAGGTTGTGGCGGCCAGCCTGTTGCGCACCGACGCCGCCGAGCCGGGCGACGCCGTCGATGGCGTGCTGGCCGCGGCCGCCGCCGCGGTGACGGCGAGACGGCCGTTCAGCGATGAGGACCAGGAGGGGGTGCTCGCGGTGATGATGCGGATGGTCGGCAGCAACGATGCGGCACCGCCGCGGCGCTACCGGAAGCTGGTGAACACGGCGCTGACCCGCCGCGCCGACGGGCTTGCCCCGCAGACGGCCCCGCCGGCTCAGATGTGGAGGAACCGCTAATGCCGATCTACGCCCTGACCGCACGCAATCAACGCGCGCACATACCCGTTGGGCCGCTTTCGGTGTCGATCAGCGGTGCGGTCCGCGACGCGACGCTCGACATCCAGGGCGCACCGGGCCAGCCCGTGGTGCGCTCGAGCCCTCATCATGTCGTCTTGCCCTCGCTGACCGGTCCCGTCACCGTCGCCGTCCGGCCCGCATTCACCACGCAGTTCGGTGCCGGCGCCGTGGTGCACCTGGCGATCGCGCACGATGTGCCCGACGAAGCCGACCCGGTGCAGGTGCTGTTCGATCCGGTGGATGTCAGCGGCGACACCACGGTGGTGTTCGCCGAGCTGCGTCCGGCCGGTCACCACATCGAAGTCGCCGTCACCGCCGCCGCCGACACGGCGCTGAGCCCGCTGGCGGCAGCGGCGCGGACGTCCGCGCGGCGTCTCATCGGCCGCGACCGCAAGCAGGCCCACGCCGAACTGGTTGTCGCGCTGAACAGTTCGGCGTCGATGCGGCCCTGGTTCGCCGACGGCAGCGCGGCGGCCGCCACCGACGTGGCGGTCGGGGTGGCCGATGCCCTCGGGATTCACGACGTCGCCGCGGTCCTCGTCGGCGCCGATGTCACCAAGGTTCCGGTGGACGGACACGCCAACGGACCGGGGCTGGGGCTGGCCGAGGCGGTTCGCAAGGTGCAGCCGCGATGGTCGGCGGGTGCACGCTGGTCGCGGCTGCGCACCGACATCGCCACCGTGGCCTGTTCGGACTTCCCGGCCAGCGGCGTGCACAGCGGATTCGCCTTGATCACCCTGTCGGATGACCGCCGTGCCGCCGGGCCACGGCTGCCGGCACCGCGGTCGGGGCAAGATGCCACTGCCGAACTGCTGGCGCATCCGCAGGTGCTCGACGAGATCGTCGCCGGCCTTGTTCGGGCGCTGACATGACCGCTCCGACCGCCCCGGCGCTATTGACGAAATGTCCACGCTGCTTTGGGCTTCTGGATCCCGATCATCACCTGTGGACGCTCGCGCCCGCCAGCGGCGCGCCGCGCTACCACGACGACGTCGGCTCGGCGTTCCTGGGCGCCAAGGCCGATATCGGCCCGATGTTCCGGTGGGATCGGCCGCCCGGATACAACGGTCCGCCGCCGCCCAACATCGCCGCGCAGGCGCTGCGCGGCCCCGTCCTCGAGATCTGCCCGGTGTGCCATTTCACCCTGCCCGACCGGTGGCGGGAGGGTCAGGCTTATTGCATCGCGATGGCGGGGGCCCGCGCCACCGGCAAGAGCCTCTACATCGGCGTGCTGGTCCGCCAGCTGCAGCTGTTGTGCGAACACCTCGGGTTCGCGATGGCGCCCGCGACGCGCTCGACCGCCGTCGCGTACGCCACCCATTACGAGACACCGCTATTCGTGCAGCGCGGTCTCATCCCGCCGACGCCCACGATGATGACCCAGACCTCGACCCAGCGCGAACCGCTGATCTTCAGCCTGGGCACGTGGCACGGCATTCAGCGTTACCTGGTGTTGCGCGACGTCGCCGGTGAGGACATGGAGTCCGGAAACCTGCATTCTCCGCCGTTTCGGTTCTTCAGCAACGCCGAGGCCGTGTTCTTCATGTTCGATCCGCTGCGGGTGCAATCGATTCGGGATCAGCTGCAGGACCTGCTGCCCCCGCAGATGGTGAGCGGCGGAGACCCGCGCGGCGTGCTGAACAACGTGATGATGGCCATCGGTTCCGGTGAACCGCGGCTCGCGGTCATCTTGTCGAAGTTCGACGCCCTTCGAGCGCTGCGGGATGTCGACGGGTCCGAGTGGAGCATGGTGATGTCCAACGCCGGGGCCGCCTATCTGCGTGATCCCTCGGATTCCGTGCTCTACGACGACAACGACGGTCAGCTGCTGCACGAGGAGGTCCGCAGCCTGCTCACCCGGCTCAACGCCGGCTCAATCATCGCCGGAGTCGAAAACCCCTCCACGCCCCGGCGGTTGAGGCACCGGTTCTTCGTCGTCTCCGCCCTCGGTCAGCCACCCAGCGGGCAGCGCCTCCACGGCCGGGGCATTGCCCCGTTCCGCTGCGTCGACCCGGTCCGCTGGGTGACTTCGAGTTTCGGTGTGCTCTAGGCAGTCGCGAACATGACGATCCCACCTCGAAACCCGTTCGAGCACAATCCGTTCGGCGGTACCCCGTTCGGCAGCAATCCCGCCGCGCCTCCGGTGTCTTCGACGCCGACGGCACCGCCGCCGGACCGTCCACGGGTCAACGCCCTGGCGACGTCGTCGGTGGTGTTCGCGTTCGTGTTCGCCCCCGTCGGTGCCGCCCTGGGGCACCTGAGCCTTCGGCAGATCCGGCGCACCGGGCAGCGCGGTCGCGATCGGGCACTGGTCGGGACGGTGCTGTCGTATGCGGTGATCGTCGTCGTGGTCGGAGTTTTGGTGGTGTGGGGTTTGCAGCCCTCGGGCGCTCCGGCGCACATCGCCGCGCCCACCACCACAGCGGCGCCGATAGTGAAACCGGCCGATTTACCTGCACTGATCCCCAGCCTCGATGACGTTAAAGTCATCACCGGTGAGCAGACCCTGACGATCGGCGGAGCATCGCACCAGCCGCAGCCGGCCCTAGAAACCCTCGACCGACCGGAGTGTAGGGGAGCCCTTGACGTTGGCGTGCCGGAACTCTATAACGGCGGTGCGATGCAAGGCTTCTACGTCGCAATGTATGTCGAAGGGGCAGGGGGCGATTCATACAATACGGTCACGGTGGGCCCGGGCGTCGCGTCGTTCGTCGACGGAGCCGCGGCGCGAACAGAGCTGACGAAATTCCTCTCAGTGTGGCGCCAATGTAACGGAGCTTCAGTGAAAGACACCTGGCCGAACAAGGCGCCTTTCATGATTTCGGTGACTGGGCCGCTCGACGTCGGGAACGGCATCAGCACAGTCGAACTGGCATCGGAGGCGTCGCTGAATGTGCACGCGGTCGCCGCCAAGGCAAACGTCTTCATCGACCTGCTGGTGTCCTACACCGGCAACGGCACCGACCGCGCCCGGCAAGCCGCCGTGGACGTCGCCAACCAGATACTCAACAAGATTCCGAGCTGAGCCATGACGAATCCACAGGAACCCTCCGGGCCCAATGCCTTCGGTGGCAACCCCTTTGGTGGTGCTCCGTACGGCGGAATGCCGCCCGGCCCGCCGATCTACACGGCGCCGCCACCGCAGCGGCCGCGCACCAACATCTTTGCGACGATGTCGGTGGTGTTCGCGTTCGCCTTCGCCCCCGCCGGGGCGGTGCTGGGGCATCTAAGTCTCAAGCAGATACGCCGCTCCGGCGAACGGGGCCGCGACCGCGCGATCGTCGGGCTGATGCTGTCCTACGCGGTCATCACGCTGACGGTGGTGGCCGTGGTGGCCTGGGCATCGCAGACCGACAGCGGGCCGTCCCGGACGGCGTCACCCACGAGTAGGGCAGCATCAACCACTTCTGCGCCGTCCTCGCCCATGGTCACGCCCACGGGCCTGCCCGGACTGCTGCCGACCATCGACGACGTCAAACGGTTCATGGGGATCCCCAACCTCGTTGCCCTTCCGCCCACCTACAAGCCGGGCCCGGACTCCGACAGCGCCTCCGTTGATCGCCCCGAGTGCTGGCCGGTGATGGGCGGCGGCGCCCCGAACAGTGATATGCAGGCCCTCGTCGGCTATTACGGCTTGGTGCTGATCGACGACCACGACGTACCTGCCCTCAAGGAAGCGGGACAGGTGGTCATGGCTTTTCGTGACCCGCCGGCCGCGCAGCGACAATTGACGAATCTGGTGTCGATATGGCGAAAATGTGGAGGCTCGACGATGAACATCCTGCCGCCCCCGGGCAAGCAGTCGCCGCCGGTGGCGGTGACCATGGGCGTCCCCTCCGACGCCGGAAACGGCATCACCGTCATGGTTTTGACCACGCAGGGCCCGGCGATGCGATCTCGTAACGATCGCGCGATCGTCGCCAAGAACAATGTGGTGGTGGACATCAACGTCGTGCTGGTGGATACCGATCGGGGCGAGCAAGCCGCCCTGGACATCGCCAACTACATCCTGGGCAAGATCCCGAGTTGAGCCGATGACGAATCCCTTTGGCCCCGGCCCGTTTCAGCCCAATCCGTTCGGCGCGGGTGCGCCTGGCCCGCATCCAGTACCGCAGCCACCTCCTGGCCCGCCGCGGGACGAAGCCAATGTGTTGGCGACGCTGTCGGTGGTGTTTGCGTTCGTCTTCGCCCCAGCGGGACTGATCCTGGGGCATCTGGGGTTAGCCCAGATTCGCCAGACCGGACAGCGTGGTCGCGAGCGTGCCTTGGTCGGGGTGACGCTGTCGTACGTGTTCATCACCGCGTTGGTGGTCGCGCTGATCGTCGCGGCCGTCATGCCCGAGACGATCTAGCTCAGGCCGCCCGGCCGCTCAGGTGCCGAATCCTCCCGCCGGCGACGCGACCGGAGCCGGCCCGCCCATACCGAGGTGGCTGGAGGCGAAGGAGACGCCTTTGTCGATCATGGCGCCGTCGTCGGCGTAGGTGTCGTGGGCGGAGAAGTTCATGCCGTCGGAGCAGACCGGGTCTTCGGTGGCGCACACCTTGACGGTCTTGTCTTGGTAGAGCGGGCCGATGACCACGGGCGGTTCGCCCAGGAAGTTCATCGCCCGCACGTTGGGCATGCCGAAGAGCACGACCGAGGAGACGTGGCTGGCGACGTCGGGGGACAGCGGTTTGGGCACGGTGTTGGGGTCGATGCCCTCGGGTACGGCGGCGGAGGTGACAAAGCCCATCACGGCCGCGCCC
>JAYZBN010000011.1:0-29530 GCA_036338755.1 Actinomycetota bacterium
GGCCGTCTTCGGCGCCCCGAACGATCTCGCCGGTCATGCCGATGCGGCGGTGGGCGCTGCCGTCGGTATTCAGGGCTTGGTGGCCCAGCGTTTCGACGGTGCGCTTCGGATCGGCATCGGCATCAACACCGGCAAGGTGATCGCCGGAACCATCGGCGGCGCAAGCAAGCTGGAGTTCACATTGATCGGTGACACGGTCAACGTCGCGGCGCGCGTCGAGCAACTCACCAAGACCACCGGTGACACGATCCTGCTGACCCAACAGACCGTCGATGCTTTGGCTTATCGACCGCACGGACTCGTCGACCGGGGGGCACATGAACTGAAAGGCAAGTCCGCCGCTGTCCAGATCTTCGGACTCGATTCAACGGTTCATTACTCGCCCTGAACTACTTCACCGAGATTCCGCCGTCGACCGGCAGCGTGACTCCGGTGATGTAGCGGCCCGAGCGTCCACAAAGGTAAACCATCGCCTCGCTCACATCCGCGGCTTCGATGAGCTCGACGGGCAACGGCGCCTGCAACGCGGAAGCACCTTCGGGGTGCTCGGCCATCAATTGGGCAAAGGGTTCGTTGACGATCATCGGTGTTGCGACTCCGGTCGGATGCACCGTGTTGACCCGAATGTTCTTCTCCGCCAAAGAGGTTGCGTAATATCTCATCAGGCCGACCACACCATGTTTGGCGGCCTGGTAGCCGGCCAAGCCGTGGCTCCGGCCGCTGAACGTCGGGCAAAGGCTGTTCAACCCAGCAGTCGAGCTCGTGATCACAATGGCCCCGCCCTCGCCGTGGTCGAGCATCGCGGGCAGGGCGGCCTCGATCGTGTAGTACACGCCGTTGAGCAACACGTTCACCGAATCGACGTAGGCGGCAATGTCGTAGCGCTGTTCGCCGACCGCCGGGAGGATCCCGGCGTTGGCGAGTATGAAGTCGACTCTGCCCAACTCGGCCACGCCGTTGGCGACAGCGGACCTCAGGCTCCGGAAGTCCCGGACGTCGCCTTGCTCCGCGACGATTCGGCGACCGGTCTTTTCGACCAGGTTGATCGTCTCGTCGAGATCCTCGCGGGTCGTCATCGGGTAGGCGACGCTGTCGATCTGACCGCAGAGGTCGAACGCGATGATGTCCGCGCCCTCCTCTGCGAACCGAATCGCATGCGACCGTCCTTGTCCACGCGCGGCTCCGGTGATGAACGCGACCTTGCCATCGAATTGGTTCGACATGACGATCTCCCTCCGGGTGTGAACTGAGTATCCGCCGGAAGCCTGCTGTTCGGCTGGGTAGTCGACTACTCAACGCGGCCCGGGCGTTGGGCTCCACCTATAGGTGGGCTCGTCGCACCATTCCCCGAGCGGTGGTGGGCACCGCTGCCTGGACCGCCATGTTGTTGGTCGTCGTCGGTTTCATCGCCGGGGCGACGGATTGGCGTTCACCCTGATCGGTGACACGGTCAACGTCGCGGCGCGCGTCGAGCAACTCACCAAGGCCACCGGGGACGCGATCCTGCTCACCCGGCGGTCAGTCCACGCGTTGGCTTGTCGACCGCCCGGACTCGTTGACCGGGGAGCACATGAAGTGAAAGGCAAGTCCGCCGCGGTCAAGATCTTCGGACTCGGTTCAGCGGTTACCCCGGCCGATGGCGGGTGAGTAGTCTGCTTTTGTATTCCACACTCCCACGAGGAATTTGAGAACCATGACGCAAGTGATGCGGACCCAGGTGTGCGTTGCCGGCGGCGGTCCCGCCGGCATGGTTCACGCCCTGCTGCTGGCGCGGGCCGGAATCCGGGTCGTCGTTCTGGAGAAGCACAACGACTTCCTGCGCGACTTCCGCGGCGACACCGTGCACCCGACAACCCTGCGGATCATGGACGAGCTGGGGTTCATCGACGAGTTCCTTCGGCTACCACACACCAAGATCGACCGCGTCGCCTTCGACACCGATGGCTCGATTCGCACCTTCGGCAACTTCAAAGTGCTCAAGCGGCTGGGATTCAGGCAGCCCTATATCGCCATGATGCCGCAGTGGGATTTCCTCGACTTCATCGCCGAAAAGGCCGCTGCCTACCCGGAATTCACCTTGGTCCGCAACGCAGAGGTCACCGACCTGGTATTCGACGGCGACCGGGTGGCCGGGGTGCGCACGCCCGACCTGGAGGTGTGGGCCGAGCTCGTCATCGCCGCGGACGGGCGCAAGTCCGCGGTGCGCGCGGTGGCGGGGTTGCAGACAGCCGCGGCGCACTCCCCGATGGACGTGCTGTGGTTCCGGCTGAAATGGCGCCCCGGCGACCCGGAGGAACTGTTCGCGGTGCTGCGTAAGGGCCTGATGATGGCCATGATCTACCGGGGCGATTACTGGCAGATCGCCTATCTGATGCCGAAGGGATCGAGCCCGCGCGATGGATCCCTGGAGGAGTTCAAGGAGCGGATCGTCACCGCGCAGCCGCGGCTGCGTGAGCACGTCAACGACCTGAGCTCGTGGGACGACACCAGCGAGCTCGACGTGCGGGTGGACCGGCTCGAGACGTGGTGGCGCACCGGGTTGCTGTGCATCGGCGATGCCGCGCACGCCATGTCGCCGGCCGGCGGCGTCGGCATCAACCTCGCCGTCGCCGATGCGGTCGCCGCGGCCAACATTTTGTGCGCCCCGCTTCGCGGTGGCCGGCTGACCGACAACGATCTCGCCAAGGTACAGCGGCGGCGCGAACTGCCCACCCGTATCGTTCAGGGCTTCCAGGTGCTGATGCAAGACAACGCGATCGCGCCGAATTTGAGCGGTGACCTTTCCCCGATCCGCATACCCAAGATCGTGGGTTTCGGCCCGCTGCAAGCTATCCCGCCGATCTTGGTCGGGCGCGGTTTCCGTCCCGAGCATGTCCGCACCCCGGACGTGCACGCGCGGTAACGCGTCGCGCCCCTTGGATTCCGGTGAAGCGCCGCCTGCGCCGCCGCCCGCGACGAAGATGGGCCACATGGATAGGCCGATATTCTCTGTCACTGCTGGCTATGGCGATCATCAGCTGCGGAACTTCCACTATTCACAGGCCGTTCGATACGGCGACCGGATAGAGACCGCCGGTCAAGGAGGTTGGGACGAGGGCTGGCACTACCCCGAGTCAGTTCGCGAGGAAGTCATTGCGGCCTTCGACAATGTCGAACGGACTTTGGCGACGGCCGGAGCCTCCTGGCGCGACGTGGTGCACGTGCACTCGTATCACGTGCCGGACGCAGACGGCCAGATTGGGCGCGAGCACTTGGATACCATGGTCGAACAGTTCCGTCGACGCATGGGCGACCGTGCGCCCCTGTGGACATGCATCGGTGTCGCCGCTTTGGCGGGTCCGCAGATGCGCGTCGAGATTCAAGTCACCGCCGTCGAGGCATCGCCCAAGTGACCGCGGCCGTCGAGACCGCCGCCGACTAGGCGGTTGCGAAACACCCCCGTTCCCTTGCGGATCGGGGGTGCCTCTTTCATGAGTGGCTTGAGTGTCAGCGCCCGGGCGGATAGTACTGCGGGGTCGTCACCGTCGTCGTCGGCGTGGACGTCGTGGTCGGGGTGCTGGTGACAGTGACGGTGCTGGTGCTGGTGCTGGTCGACGCCGGTGGCACGACGGTGGTGGTGGTGCTCGTCGTCACGCTGGTGGTCGACGTCGACGTCGACGTCGACGTCGTTGTCGTCGCGGACGGCGCCGCGATCACACCGCAGGCCAGGCGCTTGCCCGATTCGCCCGTGGGGGCGGTGGTGCCCAGATTGTCCGCAGTCTGGTGGATGATCAGCGCGGTGCCCGAGCCGTTCCTCAGGTCGGCGGAGGTGAACGCGTTACTGGTGGTGATAAGTTTCGCCGAGCCGTCGGATCGCACCTGCAACGCGGTCAGGTCGCCGCTGGCGGGATAACCCGTGTGATCGGCCGCCTGGTACACGCTTCCGGCGGAGTCGAAGTCGCCCGTCGAGCTCCCGTTGGGCGCAGCCGAATTGGCCTCGCACTTGCCCACCGCGTGGATTTGCAGGCCGTGGAAGCCGGGGCTGAGCACCTGGTTGGGGCCGGCTTCCACCGTCACCGTCGCGTAGCCGTTGGCAAATTCGAAGGTGGCGTTTGCGACCGGACTTCCGCCGGCGGTCTTCAGTTGGGTGGTCAGCCTCTCCGCGCCGGAAGTCGGACTGGTCAGCGGTGAGGTGTTGGGCTGACTGCCTTGCTGATTCGCGCATGCGGCTAACGGTGCGACGGTCGCGGTGAGCGCCGCGACCGCAAAACATGCGGCCTTGTTCATTTGCGGTGCCTACCCGCATTGGCCTGCCCCGAAACGGCGCAACCGGCTGGCGATGCCCTGCGGGATGCGAGCGTTGCTCAGGCGCTGCGGGGGATGGCGCGCCCGCGCCCGATGTCGCCCTTCAGCAACATGTCGCGTTCGGACTCCGACAGGCCACCCCAAACCCCGTAGGGCTCACCGACTTCGAGGGCGTGCGAGCGGCACGCCTGGATCACCGGGCACTGCCGACACATTTCCTTGGCGCGCTGCTCGCGTTGCATGCGGGCCCGGCCACGCTCTCCGTCGGGGTGGAAGAACATCGATGAGTCAACGCCGCGGCACACGCCCTGCAGTTGCCAATTCCAGATGTCGGCGTTGGGTCCAGGTAGCTGTTCCGGCTGTGGCATTGGTTCGTTCCCTCTCTGCACCGTCCGCTCGAGGTCAGGCTCGTGAAAGCGATTGATGCAACTTAAATTAAGTGGAGTGGGGTCACCGATGACTTCCCGTCATCCGTAGACGTTAGGGGCCGCGGTGAATTTCCGTCAATAGCCAGTTAGCCGGACAAAGTATGTGCCCGTTGGAGCAAAATTTACTTTGCGTTCATCTCCATTGAAAATGCGAAACGGGGGCCGTGCTACCAGGCAGTTGGCGGAAACGCGATTTCCCAGCTCAGCCCGCGGACGAGGGATAAGACAAATTTATCCATGGGCTATAGTGATTAACGGATCGGTAACATGAAGACCACAAACTGTTTACTACATCATTGTGATTGAAACTCGTCACACTTCCTTGATTGGGCGGCAGTTGGCCGACGCCGCCTTCGGCGACCGGCCCGATAGCTGGCCGCTGCCCTCGGCGACGACCCCGGCTCAGCTGTGGCTGCGCGCCGTCGCGGCCGGGGGGCAGGGACGGTACGGCGCTGCATTCCGCGACCTCGCGGCGCTGCGGCGCAGCGGACCGGCCGGGCGGCTGGCGTCGTTGGGCATGAGCACGCAGGGGTCGTTTTTGCGCCAACTCGGTTGGCACGCCCTGGCCCGCGGCTGGGACGGCCGCGCCCTCGCGCTGGCCGCCGGAGATCCCGAGGCGTGCGCCGACGCCCTCATCGGGCTGGCCGCAGACGCATTGGGCGTCGGGCGCTTCGCGGCCGCCGAGACGCTGCTGGCGCGCGCCGAGCCGCTGCTGGCATCGACCGACTCTGCGGTGCCCGACCGGCTGCCGGTGCGTCGACGATGGGTGGCCGCCGAGCTCGCGATGGCACGCGGCGACGGCGACGCCGCCGTCCGCCTTGCCGGCGAGGGGGTGAAGCTCGCGGCGGGCATGGCCGTCGCGTCGCCGCGGCACCGGGTGAAAAGCGATGTGGTGCTCGCCGCCGCGCTGTGCTGCGCGGGCGATCTCGAGCGCGCCCGCACGGTCGCCGACGCCGCGCTGCAGACCACCGAGCGGTTGGGGCTGCTGCCGCTTCGTTGGGCGCTGGCTTGCTTGCTGATCGATATCGAAAGTGTCACGTTTTCAACACATCAGCTGCACGAAATCCGCGATGTCTGCGCAGGCCAGGTGCGGCGCGCCGGAGGGACG
Source organism: Actinomycetota bacterium (assembly GCA_036338755.1). GTDB lineage: Bacteria > Actinomycetota > Actinomycetes > Mycobacteriales > Mycobacteriaceae > Mycobacterium. The sequence continues at coordinate 5,821 of JAYZBN010000011.1, forward strand.
TGGCGTTCCGCTTGAAACGGCTCCCCGCCCGTTATCGTCATTTCGTAAGTTAGCCCGGTTGGGCCGCGATGTGTCCGCTTCGTAACGTTGGAGAGATCACCGTCGATGACAATTCCAGCAGGGGAACGTCTCGACGCCGTGGTCGCCCAGGCCGTCACCGGAGACCACAACGCATTGAGGGAGGTGCTGGAGACCATCCGTCCGATCGTCGTCCGATATTGCCGAGCGCGTGTCGGCACGGTCGATCGGGGTGGGCTGTCAGCGGATGACGTGGCACAGGAGGTGTGCTTGGCGACTATCACGGCACTGCCGCGTTATCGCGATCGCGGACGCCCCTTCCTGGCCTTCCTCTATGGCATCGCGGCCCACAAGGTCGCCGATGCGCACCGGGCCGCCGGACGCGATCTGGCCTATCCCACCGACACGATTCCCGAGCGGTGGTCGAACGACGCGGGACCCGAACAGCTTGCGATCGAAGCCGATTCGGCGAGCCGGATGAGCGAAATGCTCGAGATCCTGCCCGCCAAGCAGCGCGAAATCCTGATCCTGCGTGTCGTCGTCGGGTTGTCCGCCGAGGAGACCGCCGCCGCGGTCGGCAGTACCACCGGGGCGGTCCGAGTTGCCCAGCACCGCGCTCTGTCGCGGTTGAAGTCCGAGATGATCGCGGCAGGTGACTGTGCCTGAATCCCTGGATGAATTCGCCCGCACCGACCTGCTGCTCGATGCGCTCGCGCAGCGCCGGCCGGTGGATGTCGAGGACCCCGACGTCGAGGTGCTGACCTCCTTGCTGGAGGACTGGCGCGACAACCTGAGGTGGCCGCCGGCCAGCGCGCTGGTGACGCCCGAAGAGGCGGTGAACGCGTTGCGGACCGGACTGGCCGAGCGCCCGCGGGGCCATCGTGGCCTGGCCGTCATCGGATCGGTCGCCGCGGCGCTGATAGTGCTCAGTGGGTTCGGCGCCATGGTGGTCGAGGCCCGCCCCGGCGGCACCCTGTACGGGTTGCACGCGATGTTCTTCGACGAACCCCAGGTACACGGAAGTCAAGAGATGCTCGCCGCCAAGGCCGACCTGGCGAAGGTCCAAGAATCGATCGACCGGGGGCAGTGGGAGCAGGCCAAGAATCAGCTGACCGAGGTGAGCAGCCTGGTGCAGTCGATCGACGACCCGGCCAGCAAACAAGACCTGACGAACCAGCTGAAGCTGTTGAACGCCAAGGTCGATGCGCGCGACCCGAACGCCACGCTGCCGGTCGCCTCGCCTCCCGCGGCGCCACCCGGGCCGGCCACCGCGATTCCGGCGGCGCCGCCCGCCGCCTCGGTCGCACCGACGAAAGTGGCCACGCCCGCGCCGCTCAGCCCGCCGAGCGTGCCGCCGAGTCCAAGCAAGCATCACCATCACGGGCAGACGCCACCCCCGGTGGCGCCGCTAAGCCCGAATCAGTGAGTGATCAGTGCCGGCGGTGGAAACCGTCGGCGTCGGACGTCGCCTCGTTGAGCGACGCGTCCGCGTAGCCCCGGCAGTAATCCCACGTGACGTAGGCATCCGGCTCGGGATCGTAGGCGGGCTCGTGCGGACGCACGGTCCCGTCGATCAGCAGCTGCAGCAGGTTCGCGCGCAGCATGTCCCAGTCGTGGTAGTGATCTTGCTGACATTCGTCGCAGCAGACCACGAGTCCGCGAATGCCCTTGTGCGCCAGCAGTGCCTCGTACACGGCCAGATCGGCGAGGTCGGCCTCGACGGCCATCCGCTCCTGTTGATCCAGGGGCTGGCCCGGCTCGACGGCTTCCAGCGCAGCCGACGGATCACAAGGGTCGTCGGCGAAGGGGTCGGGCGGCAAACCCGGTGGGAGGTGGTCGCGCACGCCCCTAGCCTACGCAGCCCGCCGGGGATAACGCCAGCAGGGAGCCCACGCGCCATTCCCTTCGTTTGGTGCGGGCGGCGCGCCCGAGCAAGCCGACTACCGCGGGAGGCGAGCCGATAGGATGGGCCTCTCACTCCGCATCGTTTGGAGGGCGCAGGAGATGACCCGTGGCACGTCCCACCTGGAAGACAGTTCCGACCTCGTCGGCAGTGCTTATGTGCGGGTAGGTGGCCTGGTCGATGACCCGGTGCCCACCGGAGGCGACAACCCGCACAAGATCGCCATGCTCGGGCTGACGTTCGACGACGTGCTGTTGCTGCCCGCGGCCTCCGACGTGGTCCCCGCGACCGCGGACACTTCCAGCCAGCTCACCAAGAAGATCAGGCTCAAGGTGCCGCTGGTGAGTTCGGCGATGGACACCGTCACCGAGTCGCGGATGGCGATCGCGATGGCCCGGGCCGGCGGCATGGGTGTGCTGCATCGCAACCTGCCGGTCGCCGAACAGGCCGGCCAGGTCGAGATGGTCAAACGGTCGGAGGCCGGCATGGTCACCGATCCCGTCACCTGCCGCCCCGACAACACCCTCGCCCAGGTCGACGCGATGTGCGCGCGGTTCCGGATCTCCGGGTTGCCGGTGGTCGACGAGTCTGGAGCGCTCGTCGGCATCATCACCAACCGCGACATGCGGTTCGAGGTCGACCAGACCAAGAAGGTCGCCGAGGTGATGACGAAGGCCCCGCTGATCACCGCGCAGGAGGGCGTGTCCGCCGACGCGGCCCTGGGCCTGTTGCGGCGCCACAAGATCGAGAAGCTGCCGATCGTCGACGGCCACGGCCGGCTGACCGGTCTGATCACCGTCAAGGATTTCGTCAAGACCGAGCAACACCCGCTGGCCACCAAGGACAGTGACGGCAGGCTGCTGGTGGGCGCCGCCGTCGGCGTCGGCGGCGACGCCTGGGTGCGCGCGATGATGCTGGTCGACGCCGGTGTCGACGTACTGATCGTGGACACCGCGCACGCGCACAACCGGCTGGTGCTCGACATGGTCGGCAAGCTCAAGGCCGAGGTGGGCGAGAAGGTCGAGGTGATCGGCGGCAACGTCGCCACCCGCTCGGCGGCCGCGGCCCTGGTCGCCGCCGGGGCCGACGCGGTGAAGGTGGGCGTCGGGCCGGGCTCGATCTGCACCACCCGGGTGGTGGCCGGCGTCGGCGCACCACAAATCACGGCGATTCTGGAGGCGGTCGCGGCCTGCGGCCCGGCGGGCGTGCCGGTGATCGCCGACGGCGGCCTGCAGTACTCGGGCGACATCGCCAAGGCACTGGCCGCCGGCGCGTCGACGGCCATGCTTGGCTCGCTGTTGGCGGGCACCGCCGAGGCCCCCGGCGAGCTGATCTTCGTCAACGGCAAGCAGTTCAAGAGCTATCGGGGGATGGGGTCGCTGGGCGCCATGGCCGGCCGCGGCTCGGGCACCGGAAAGTCGTACTCCAAGGACCGCTACTTCGCCGACGATGCGCTCTCCGAAGACAAGCTGGTGCCGGAGGGAATCGAGGGCCGGGTGCCCTTCCGCGGCCCGCTGTCCTCGGTGATCCACCAGCTGACCGGCGGGCTGCGCGCGGCGATGGGCTACACCGGCTCGGCGAGCATCGAGGCGCTGCAACAGGCACAGTTCGTCCGGATCACGGCGGCGGGCTTGCGGGAAAGCCACCCGCACGACGTCGCCATGACCGTCGAAGCCCCCAACTACTACGCACGCTGAGGCCCACATGGTCGAGATCGGGATGGGCCGCGTCGCCCGTCGCAGTTATGAACTGAGCGAAATCAGCATCGTGGCGTCCCGGCGCACCCGCTCGTCGCAGGACGTGTCGACGGCCTGGCAGCTGGACGCCTACCGGTTCGAGATCCCGGTGTTGGCCCATCCGACCGACGCGCTGGTGTCGCCGGAGTTCGCGATCGAGCTCGGCAAACTCGGCGGCCTGGGCGTGCTCAACGGCGAGGGACTGATCGGACGGCACGCCGACGTCGAGGCCAAGATCGCGCAGCTGGTCGAGGCCGCCAGCAAGGAGCCCGAACCCTCGGCCGCGATCCGGCTGCTGCAGGAATTCCACTCCGCGCCAATCAACCCGGACCTGCTGGGCGCCGCGGTCGCCCGGATCCGGGAGGCGGGGGTCACCACCGCGGTGCGGGTCAGCCCGCAGAATGCGCAGGCGCTCACGCCGGTGCTGGTGCAGGCCGGCATCGACCTGCTGGTCATCCAGGGCACCATCGTCTCGGCCGAGAGGGTGGCCACCGACGGCGAACCGCTGAACCTCAAGACCTTCATCTCCGAGCTCGACGTCCCGGTGGTCGCCGGCGGGGTGCAAGACCACCGCACCGCGCTGCACCTGATGCGTACCGGCGCCGCGGGCGTCATCGTCGGCTACGGCGCCACCAGGGGAGTGACCACCAGCGACGAAGTGCTGGGCATCAGCGTGCCGATGGCCACCGCGATCGCCGACGCCGCCGCCGCGCGGCGCGAGTACCTCGACGAGACCGGCGGCCGCTACGTGCACGTGCTGGCCGACGGCGACATCCACACCTCGGGCGAGCTGGCGAAGGCGATCGCCTGCGGGGCCGACGCGGTGGTGCTCGGCACGCCACTCGCCGAGTCGGCCGAGGCGCTGGGCGAGGGATGGTTCTGGCCGGCCGCCGCGGCCCACCCGTCGCTGCCGCGCGGGGCGCTGCTGCAGATCGCGGTCGGCGAGCGCCCGTCGCTGCGGCAGGTGCTCAACGGCCCCTCCGACGACCCGTTCGGCAGCCTCAACCTCGTCGGTGGGCTGCGCCGGTCGATGGCCAAGGCCGGCTATTGCGACCTCAAGGAGTTCCAGAAGGTCGGCCTGACCGTCGGTAGCTGACGGCGGGCGCTGGCTTGTTACCTGCGGGTAAGGCCATACTGGTGCGATGAAGCCGGATTACGACGTACTGATCATCGGTTCGGGTTTCGGGGGCAGCGTCAGCGCATTGCGGCTGACGGAGAAGGGCTACCGCGTTGGCGTACTCGAGGCCGGCCGCCGATTCGAGGACAAGGACTTCGCCGAGACGTCCTGGGATCTGCGCAAGTTCTTGTGGGCCCCGAAGCTGGGGTGCTACGGAATTCAGCGCATCCATCCGCTGAAGAACGTGTTGATCCTGGCCGGGGCCGGAGTCGGTGGCGGCTCGCTGAACTACGCCAACACCCTGTATGTGCCGCCGGAACCGTTCTTCAACGACCCGCAGTGGAAGCACATCACCGACTGGCGCGACGAGCTGATGCCGCACTACGAGCAGGCCAAGCGGATGCTCGGCGTGGTGGAGAACCCGACCTTCACCGACGCCGACCGGATCGTCAAACAGGTCGCGGACGAGATGGGCTGTGGCGACACGTTCGTGCCGACGCCGGTCGGCGTGTTCTTCGGCCCCGACGGCACCAAGGCCCCGGGCAAGACGGTGCCGGACCCGTATTTCGGTGGCGCGGGGCCGGAGCGCACCGGGTGCCTGGAATGTGGTTGCTGCATGACCGGCTGCCGCTACGGCGCCAAGAACACCCTGCTGAAGAACTACCTCGCTCTCGCGGAATCGGCTGGGGCGCAAGTGATTCCGATGACAACAGTGAAGCGCTTCCAGCAGCGTCCCGACGGGCTGTGGGAGGTCCGCACCGTCCGCACCGGAAGTTGGCTGCGCCGCGACCGGCGCACCTACACGGCCAAGCATGTGGTCCTGGCCGCCGGAACCTGGGGCACCCAGCATCTGCTGTTCAACATGCGCGATCAGGGTCTGCTGCCCCGGCTCTCGAATCGGCTGGGCATGCTCACCCGCACCAATTCCGAATCCATCGTCGGCGCCGGGAAGCTCGAGGTCGACCCGGACCTCGACCTGACGCACGGGGTGGCGATCACGTCGTCGATCCACCCGACGTCGGACACCCACATCGAGCCGGTCCGCTACGGCAAGGGCTCCAACGCGATGGGGCTGCTGCAGACGCTGATGACCGACGGGACCGGCCCCGAGGGTAGCGACGTGCCGCGCTGGAAGCAGCTGTGGGACCAGGCCCGCGACGATCCGCGCCGCATGATGCGGTTGCTCAACGTCAGTCAATGGAGCGAACGCACGCTGATCGCCCTGGTCATGCAGCACCTGGACAACTCGATCACCACCTACACCAAGCGCGGCAAGCTGGGCATCCGCTGGTACACCAGCAAGCAGGGACACGGCGAGCCGAACCCGACCTGGATTCCGGTCGGCAACCAGGTCACCCGCCGCATCGCCGACAAGATCGACGCCGTGGCCGGCGGAACCTGGGGAGAGCTGTTCAACATCCCGCTGACCGCGCATTTCCTGGGCGGCGCCGTGATCGGCGACAACGCCGAGCACGGGGTCATCGACCCGTATCACCGGGTTTACGGCTACCCGACGCTGTTCGTGGTGGACGGCGCGGCGATCTCGGCGAACCTGGGCGTCAACCCCTCGTTGTCAATTACCGCCCAGGCCGAGCGGGCCGCGTCGTTGTGGCCGAACGTCGGCGAGAACGACGAGCGCCCCGCGCAGGGCGAGCCGTATCGGCGGCTGGAGCCCATCCCGCCCCAGGCGCCCGTCGTCCCTGCCGAGGCGCCCGGCGCGCTGCGCTGGTTGCCGAGCAATCACATAAGCTCCACCGCCGACGCCAGTTAGCTTCGTGACGATCGCGAGCGCGGCGCAGCCGGGCGCCGCGGGTCGTCACCATCAGCTTGCGAGCACGTCCAGCGGGGCGCCGCTGACAACCCGGCTGCGCTCACCGCGCACGTTGACCGGAACGTCGCCCATCAGGGTGACGCGGTGCATCAGCCGGGGCTGGTCGTCGTAGTCGTCGATCGCACGGTGCTGGGTCGCGCGGTTGTCCCACATGGCGACGTCGCCGTGCGCCCAGTTCCAGCGAATCGTGTTCTCCGGCAAGGTGATCCGTCGCTGCAGCAGTTCCAGCAGGACACTGGATTCGTGACTGTCCAGGCCGACGAAGCCGCGCACGAAATCACCGGCCAGCAGGGAGCGTTCACCGGTCTCCGGATGCACCCGCACCACGGGATGCTCGGTGCGAAAGTCCGGCTTTTCGAACGCCTGCCGAAACGCCCGCTGTGCGTCGCTCATCGACACGGCCGCTTCCGCGGTCACGTAGTCGTAGCGGTTGGTGTGCAGCGCCCAGAGATTTTCCGCCAGAGTTTTCAGCGGCTCGGGCAGGTGCTGATAAGCCGCCGCGGTCGACGCCCACAGCGTCGCACCGCCATAGCTCGGCAGCTTGACCGCGCGCAGGATCGACGCCGCGGGATAGTTGGCGGCGAACGTCACGTCGGTGTGCCAGCGGTTCGCCTTGCCGTACTCGGAGTCGATCGGGGTGATCACCGGGACGTCCCGGGCAGCCAGGGCGCCGGCGGCCGGGTGGCCCACGGGCATGCCCAGCAACTCGGCGAACGCGAGCTGCCGGGAGTCGTCGAGGTGGTGCTGGTGACGGAAGAAGATCACCTTGTGGGCCAACAGCGCCCGGCGGATCTCCTCGACCACGTCCTGGTCGAGATCGCCGCCCAGGCGAACCCCGTCCACCCGGGCGCCGATGCGGCTGCCCAGCTTGGTGACGGTTAACTGACCTGTCATTTTCGTCATCCTTGAAATCAAAAGGGGTGTAGTCAGCTGACTACATTTGGTAGTGTAGTCAGATGACTACAACTTCCGCAACGGGTCGCGGAAAAGCGCCCACCGGGCGCGCGGAAGTTGCCGCGGCGATCCTGGAGGCCGCCACCGATCTGTTCGCCGAGCGCGGTCCGGCCGCGACGTCCATCCGCGACATCGCCGCGCGATCCAACGTCAACCACGGATTGGTGTTTCGCCACTTCGGCACCAAGGAGCGACTGGTCGGTGCCGTGCTCGATCATCTGGGCGCCAACCTGAGCACCCTGCTGGAAACCGATGCGCCCGCGGGCGTGCTGGAGAGTTCCCTGGACCGGCAGATGCGGGTGATGGCCCGCACCGTCCTGGACGGCTATCCGGCGGGCCAGCTACAGAAACGCTTTCCCAACATCGCGACGCTGCTCGACGGAGTGCGGCCGCAGTACGACGACGAGGTCACGGCCCGGCTCGCGGTCGCCAATGCCCTTGCGCTGCAATTCGGTTGGCGGTTGTTCGCCCCAATCCTGCGCTCGGCCACCGGGATCGAAGACCTGACGGATGCCGAACTACGCCACGCGGTCGGCGCCGAGGTGCAACGGATTCTCGAGCCCGCCGACCCTCAGTGACGCCGCGAAAGCGCCCGCCGGTGCATGGGCTCGCGGCCGGGCGGCTGTTGGGGCGCCGGCAGCAGTGGCTTGCGGGGGCAGATCTCGACTGTCGTCGCGGATTCGGTGCTCAGCTCGAGCTCTTCGCCGGCGTGCCGGATGGTCAGCTCGCCGCCGGGGCCGTCGCGCAGCGTGTAGGTGACGTCGTCGTGGTTGACGTCGACGGTGACCCGGAAGTCGTGCCACCGCAGCCGGAACCGTAGCCGCGAAATGCCGTCGGGCAGTTGGGGATCCAGCGACAGGATGCCCTCGTCGTCGCGCAGGCCGCCGAAGCCGGCCACCAGCGCCGTCCAGGCACCGGCCAGCGAGGCCATGTGCAGACCGTCGCGGGTGTTGTGGTGCAGGTCCCGCAGGTCGATCAGCGCGGCCTCGTACGCGTAGTCGTGCGCGAGGTCCAAATGCCCGACCTCGGCACACATCACCGCCTGGGTGCACGCCGACAGCGACGAGTCACGCACCATGCGCGGCTCGTAATAGTCGACGTTGCGGGCCTTCTGCTCGGGGGTGAAGGCGTGGCTCTGCCAATGCATCGCCAGCACCAGGTCGGCTTGCTTGATCACCTGCGCGGGATACAGCCGCACGTATGCCTCGTGCAAGAGCAGCGGGTAGGTGGTGTTGCGTTCGAAGTCCCATTCGGCGAAGGTGGTGAAGCCCTCGCATTGCTGATGAACGCCCAGCCCGGAGTCGTAGGGAATGTTGGCGGCCTCGGCGGCATCGCGCCAGGATGCCGTCTCCTCGGTGGTGACTCCCAACGCCTTGGCCACATCGGGGTGGCGGTTGCAGGCCTCGGCGGCGACGCGCAGATTGTGCGCGGCCATCAGGTTGGTGAAGGCGTTGTCGCGCACGACCGCCGTGTACTCGTCGGGGCCCGTGACACCGTCGAGGTGCCAGACGCCGTGCCGGTCGTGGTGGCCGAGGGTCATCCAGAGCCGGGCGGTCTCGACCAGCACCTGCAGGCCGCACTCGGCCTCCAGATCGTGGTCCCCGGTGACGACGCGGTAGCGCTCGAAGGCCATGGCGATGTCGGCATTGATATGCCAGGCCGCCGTGCCGGCCGGCCAGTAGGCCGAGCACTCCTGCCCGCGGATGGTCCGCCACGGGAAGGCGGCGCCCTCCAGCCCCAGCTCGGCCGCCCGCTCCTGGGCCAAGTCCAGGGTGGAGGCGCGCCAGCGCAGCGCATCGGCCACCGTGTGCGGCGCGGTGTAGGTGAGCACCGGCAGTACATAACCCTCGGTGTCCCAGAAGGCGTGGCCGTCATAACCGGTTCCGGTGAGCCCCTTGGCGGCGATCGCGCGCCGTTCGGCCCGGGCGCTGGCCTGCAGCAGGTGGAACAAGCCGAATCGCACGGCCTGCTGGGATTCGGAGTCGCCCTCGACCTCGACGTCGGCGCAATCCCAGAAATCGTCGAGATACTTGCGTTGCGCGTCCAGCAGCCCCTGCCAGCCGGTATAACGACCGCTGTGCAGCGCGGCGGCGACCTGGTCACGCAGTGCCGGACGCGAACGCATGCTCGACCAGCCGTACGCGATGTATTTGACGATGCGTAGCTTCTGTCCCTCGCGCAGACCACAGATGACGGTGGTTCGCGCCAGGTCGGCGCGCGCGTCGGTGCCGACCTCCACGCGGCCTTCGACGTCGACCTCGTGATCCATGCCGGCGGCCATCATCAGCGCGCTGGCGCGCGTGCGGTGCATGAGAACCGCTCCGGTGTCGGTGTTTTCGTGGGCGACCTCTTCGAGCGGGTTCTCCAGGATGGCGGAAACCCGGGGGTCACCGGATGTCTGCGGCTGGTCCTCGTTGGTGACCAGCTCGGATTGCACCGTCACCCGCACGAACTGGTCGACCGCCTCCACGCAGTACTCGATGGCGGCGAGGCCCCGCTGGGCCAGGGACACCAGCCGGGTCGACACCACCTTGACCTCTTTGCCCGCGGGTGAGCGCCAGTGCGCCGTGCGGGTCAGCGTTCCGGCACGCAGGTCCAGATCCCGCTCGTGGGACAGCAGTTCGCCGTAGCGGACGTCGAACGGCTCGTCCTCGACCAGCAGCCGAATGATCTTGCCGTTGGTGACGTCGACAAGCGTCTGCCCGGCTTCGGGGTAGCCGTATCCGGCCTCGGCATAGGGCAGCGGCCGGATCTCGTAGAACGAGTTCAGGTAGGTGCCCGGCAGGCCGTACGGCTCACCCTCGTCGAGGTTGCCGCGCAGCCCGATGTGCCCGTTGGACAGGGTGAACAGGGATTCGGAATTCGCCAGCAGGTTGAGGTCGAGCTGGGTTTCGCGGACATGCCATGGGTCAACGGGAAACGATTCGTCGGTGATCATGATTGCAGCAACTCGGCGAGGTCGGTGACCACCACGTCGGCGCCGTTGCGGCGTAAGTCCTCGGCCTGGCCCACCCGGTCGACACCTACCACGAACCCGAAGTTACCGGCCCGGCCGGCTTCTACCCCCGACAAGGCATCCTCGAACACCGCCGCGGCGCCGGCGGGGACGTCAAGCAGCTGCGCCCCCCGCAGGTAGGAGTCGGGGGCCGGCTTGCCGGCGATGTGTTCGTCGCGCAGGGTGACGCCGTCCACCCGCTGCTGCACGAACCGGTCCAGGCCGGTGATCTCGAGGACGTCGCGGGTGTTGGCGCTCGACGACACCACGGCGATCCCCAGCCCGGCGGCCGACACCGCCTCGAGGTAGCGGCGGGACCCGTCGAACACCTTGACGCCGTCCTCCTTCAGCACCTTCTGGAACATGTCGTTCTTGCGGTTGCCCAGGCCATAAATGGTCTCGGCGTCGTCGGGATCGTCGGGGCTGCCGTCGGGCAGGTGGATGTCGCGGCTTTCCAGGAATGAGCGGACGCCGTCCTCGCGCTTCTTGCCGTCGACGTATTCGCGGTAGTCGGCGGCCTCGTCGAAGGGAACGAACTCGTCGCCGGTGCGCTCGGCCCGGTCGGACAGGTAGGCGTCGAACATGGCCTTCCAGGCCTTGGTGTGCACACTGGCCGTGTCGGTGAGCACGCCGTCGAGGTCGAACAGGCAGGCACGCACCTTCTCCGGCAGACCCAGCGCTGAACTCACCGGCGGTCCTCGCTTCCTGGTCTTGGTGACTGGTTTAACCGATACCCACTTCACCATGCCCGCTATGCGTGTCGCCAGATCTAGGTTCCGATTGCCGTGGCGACGCCCTGGATCGCGCGAAGCCTCCCGTCGGCCAGCGCCGCGGTGAGGTTACGGGCTTTGCGATCGAAGTCGGTGACGAACGCGTGCAGGCCCAGTGGTTGGGGAGGCTGAGCCAGCAACGCCTGCATGAGCGAGCTCGCGGTGGCGGTGAGGTCGTTCCAGTGCTCGACCGCGAATCCGGCCGAGGTGATCACGGTGCGCAGCTCGTCGGGGGTGACGAGGTGGCTGTTGGCGGTAGCGTCGGCCCAGGGTAGCGGGAAGTCGAGCGCGCGGCGATCGCCAATCGTCAAATCCCACAGGGCAAGCCGGCCTCCGGGCGCGAGCACCCGGCGGGCCTCGCTGTACAGGAGCGCCTTATCGGCCACGTTCATCTGAACGTGCTGGCTGACGACGACGTCGAAGGAGCCGTCGGGGAACGGCAATGCGGTGACGTCGCCCTGCGCAACGGTGATCGAATCATCCAGCCCGACAAGTCGATTCAGCCAGCGGTGGGTGTCGCAATATTCGGCGGTGAGATCCACCGCGGTGACAGCGCAGCCGAAGCTGCCGACGAGGTAGCGCGCGGTGCCGCCGATCCCGCTGCCCGCGTCGAGAACCCGGTTTGGCGCAGCGATTCCCGACACCTCCACCAACTGGGCGGTGGCGAAGCGGCCCATCGTGTGAAAGTCCTCCAGCGGCGCCAGGTCCGCGGGCGTGAGACGATCGAGATCCTTGCCGGCGTCGATCAAAGCTCGCTCGATGCTGCGCCGCGAAAGTCCGGTCGAGTACTGGTTTTCGATGATGCCCGTCATTCCGGCACCTGCGCCCATGCGGTGATCATCGGGGCCATCGTGATCAGGGCGTCGGCCTCAAGCGCCAGCTGACGGAATTGCTCGACGAAAGTGTCGATGTCGGTATCGACGGAGAAACCGCGCTGCTCGGCGACGGGGGACACCAGGCGCCAGACTTCGGCGGCGTACGCCAACACATCGGTGTCGGCGGCCGTGCCGGTCGGCGCGCCCTGGATGAGGTGCGGGGCGCCCAGGCCCGCGTCGGCGAAGACGCGGTGCAGTGTGGTACCGAACGCGGCGCTGAGCCCCATGGCCCCGAAGGCGCGAACGATCGCCGCCACGACCTGCCCGAACAGCGGGATGTCCGGGGTGGTGTGCGTGGCCGTGATGTCGTTCTCCGAGAACGCGACGATCCCACCGGGGCGCACAAAGGAACTGAGACGCCGCAGCGTCGCGGCCGGGTCGGGCAGATGCATCAAGATCAACCGGCCGATCACCGCGTCCACCGGTTCGTCCACCGATACCTCGTCGACCGCGTCCAGGATGAAGCGCACTGTGGGCAACGACTTTTCGTCTGCACGGGCGCGCGCGAGCTCGACCATCGCCGGCGCGGCGTCCACGCCAAGAACGGTCCCCGTCGGACCGACCAGCCGCGCGGCGACAAACGACACGTCGCCAGGCCCGGACCCGATATCGAGCACCCGCATGCCCGGCCGCAGCCCGGCGAGGCGCAGCGCATGCTCCGTGTAATGGTCGTACAGCCGTCCTTGCAGGAGGAGCCGCTGCACCTCCGCGTCGGCGTGGCCCAAGACGTAGGTCCTGCCTTGTGGTGCGGTGCTCATCGCGTTCCCGTCCTTTCCTGTTGACGCGCCGGTTCCCTGGCCGGGAGAAGCCAGCCGACGACGATTGCCGCGCCAAGCGCGATGCCCGCGCACACCAGCGAGCTCACCCGCATCCCGTCCAGAAACGCGCGATCGACGGCGACGCGCACCTGGGCGGCCTGCTGCGCGGGCAGGCGCTGAATCACCATGTGCGCCAGAGCCATCGAGTGGCGCATAGCATCGGCGGGCAATCCCGTCAGCGCGGAAGCGCCGAGGTGTCCCGAGTACACCGATGCGAAGATGCTGCCCGCGACGGCGACGCCGAGGGTGCCGCCCAGTTCGCGTGTCGTGTCGTTGACTGCCGAACCCACGCCGGCCTTGTCCACCGGCAGCGATCCCATGATGGCCTCCGTGGCCGGTGAGAAGGTCAGGCCGAGGCCGCCACCGAGTAGCAACATCTGTGTGGCGATCTGGATGTACGGTGTGGCGGCGTCTGCGGTCGACGCCCAGGCCAGGCCGGCGGCGAACACGGCGAGACCGGCGGCGACGACGGCGGTGGTGCCGGCGAGTTCGACCAGCCGGGGCCCCAGGATGCTGGCCAGCGCGATCGAGGCGGCGACCGGAAGCAGGCGCACGCCGGCCTGAAACGCGGTGTAGTCCTTGATGAATTGGAAGTACTGCGTGATGACGAAGATGAAGCCGAACAGGGTGAGAAATCCGGCGGTCACCGCCAGGCTGCCGCCGGAGAACCTGCGGTTGAAGAAGACCGAGACGTCGAGCATCGGATGGGTGCTGCGCCGTTCCCAGCGCGCGAACGCCGCGAGAAGTGTTGCTGCGAGGGCGAATCCGGCACCGGTGCGCCCGTCGGTCCATCCCCAGGTGGGTGCCTCGATGACCGTGTAGACCAGCGTCGTGACTCCGGTCGCGGACAGGATGAGGCCGGGGACGTCGACGCGGGGCGCCGCGGGGTCGCGCGAGGTGGGAACGAACAGCCTGGCGCCGATGATGGCCAGAGCCGCGATCGGGATGTTCACCATGAATATCGAGCCCCACCAGAAGTGTTCGAGCAGCCATCCGCCGCTGATCGGCCCGACGGCGACTCCGACGCCGACCATGGCCGCCCACACTCCGATCGCCTTGGCGCGTGGTATCGGATCGGTGAAGATGTTGGTGATCAGGCCCAGCGTGGTCGGGAAGATCACCGCTGCGCCCACGCCCATGGCCGCGCGCGCAGCGATCAACGCGTCCGCCGAATTCATTTGTGCGGCAACCGCAGAAGTGGCAGCGAACAGTGCGAGCCCGGCGTTCAGCCAGCCTCGCCTGCCGTAGCGGTCGGACAGGCTGCCCACTGAGAGCAGCAGCCCGGACATCACCAGGGTGTACGCGTCGACGATCCATTGCAGTTGCGCGGTGTCGGCGCCGAGTTCACGCGACAACGTGGGCAGTGCGACGTTGACGATGGTGGCGTCGACGCTGATGACGAAGACGCCGAGGCAGATGACGGCGAGCGCGGCAATGGGGTGCTCGCGAAACGTGGGGTCGGAACGCATGAACAAGACAGTAAATCTGATAGACAAATAAATCAAGTAATAAGTTGAAAAAGTTGTCTGCCTCCAGGTAAAGTGGCCTTGTGGCGTCCCGCAGGAACTACAACCAGAACTGCCCGATCGCGCGCGGCCTCGATGTGCTGGGCGAGCGGTGGACGCTGCTGATCCTGCGCGAGCTGGTCGGCGGAGCCCGTCGCTACGGCGACCTACGGGCCGAACTGCCCGGTATCGCAACCAATCTGCTTGCCGAGCGACTCAAGGAGCTGCAGGATGCCGGGCTCGTCGAGCGGGCCGACCTGCCGGCGCCGATCGGTCGCACCGTCTACACGCTCAGCGACCTGGGTTGGCAGCGGGTGTTGCCGATCCTGCAGGGCCTCGCGTGGTTCGGGGTGGACCACCTGGATCCGATCGGCGGTGCGCCGGTATCACCGCTCAACGGGTTTCTGGCCGGAATACTGCTCGGCTTCAACCCCGATGGCGCGGCGGGCTTGGAGTCGACGTACCGCGTCGAGATCGACGGCCGCCGTTTCGAATTCGCCGTCACGCAGGGTCGCCTCGGTGCCGGCCGCGGCGAACCCGCGGTAACCGTGACGGCCGCGGCGGCGGATCTCGTCACCGCCCGGCTCGGGGCCGACATAGGCGAACGCAACGCCGCCCTGCGGCGAATCGAGTACGACGGCGACGCGGCTGCCGTCCGCGCGCTGCGCACCGCGTTTGCGCTCTAGCCCTGCGGGGCGGAGACGACGCGGCCAGCCACTAGACTCGCGTGCGTGGCCGACCCCACCCAAACCCCTGAACTCGAGGTATCCGATGCGCCGGGTGCGCCGGCTCGACCGGTGCTCGTCGTGGACTTCGGCGCGCAGTATGCGCAGCTGATCGCCCGCCGCGTCCGCGAGGCCCGGGTGTTTTCCGAGGTCATCCCGCACACTGCCACGGTCGAGGAGATCAAGGCCCGCGACCCGCTGGCGCTGGTGCTCTCCGGCGGCCCGTCCAGTGTCTACGCCGACGGCGCGCCCCAGCTCGATCCGGCTGTGTTCGATCTCGGGGTGCCGGTGTTCGGCATCTGTTACGGGTTTCAGGCCATGGCGCAGGCGCTGGGTGGGACCGTCGCGCACACCGGCACCAGCGAATACGGGCGTACTGAGCTGAAAGTCCTTGGTGGGGAACTTCATTCGGGGTTACCGAGTTCGCAGCCGGTGTGGATGAGCCATGGCGACGCGGTCACAGCGGCGCCGGACGGGTTCGAGGTGGTGGCCAGCAGCTCCGGCGCAACGGTGGCCGCCTTCGAAAACCGGCAGCGGCGCCTGGCCGGCGTGCAGTACCACCCGGAGGTCATGCACAGCCCGCACGGGCAGCAGGTGCTCAGCCGATTCCTGCACGACTTCGCCGGGCTGGGCGCGCACTGGACGGCCGCCAACATCGCCGAGGCGCTGGTCGAGCAGGTGCGCGCCCAGATCGGGGACGGCCGGGCGATTTGCGGGCTGTCGGGCGGCGTGGATTCCGCGGTGGCCGCCGCGCTGGTGCAGCGCGCCATCGGGGACCGGTTGACGTGTGTCTTCGTCGACCACGGGCTGCTGCGCGCCGGTGAGCGCGCACAGGTGCAACGCGACTTCGTCGCGGCCACCGGCGCCAACCTGGTCACCGTCGATGCGGCCGACACCTTCCTGGATGCGCTCGCTGGAGTGACCAATCCCGAAGGCAAGCGCAAGATCATCGGCCGTCAGTTCATCCGGGCCTTCGAAGGCGCGGTGCGAGACATCGTGGGGGACAACGGTTCCGACGTCGAGTTCCTGGTGCAGGGCACGCTGTATCCCGACGTGGTGGAGTCCGGTGGCGGCAGCGGCACCGCGAACATCAAGAGCCACCACAACGTCGGCGGCCTGCCCGGCGATCTGAAGTTCAAACTCGTCGAGCCGTTGCGGCTGCTGTTCAAGGACGAGGTCCGCGCCGTCGGGCGCGAGCTGGGCCTGCCAGAGGAAATCGTTGCGCGCCAACCGTTCCCGGGGCCCGGCCTGGGAATCCGGGTCGTCGGCGAGGTCACCGCGGCGCGGTTGGACACCCTGCGGCGTGCGGATTCGATCGCGCGCGAGGAGCTGACCGCGGCGGGCCTGGACAGCCTGATCTGGCAGTGCCCGGTGGTGTTGCTGGGCGACGTCCGATCGGTGGGCGTGCAGGGCGACAACCGCACCTACGGGCACCCGATCGTGCTGCGGCCGGTGACCAGTGAGGACGCCATGACCGCCGACTGGACCCGGGTTCCCTACGAGGTGCTGGAGCGCATCTCGACCCGAATCACCAACGAGGTAGCCGAGGTCAACCGCGTGGTGCTAGACATCACCAGCAAGCCACCCGGCACCATTGAATGGGAGTAGCCGTCCTTACCGACGGGCAGAATCGACCTGGTCGTCCGAGTAGCCGATAACGGGACGCGAATCGCCATACACGTCGAGGGTGTGCAGGAAGCGGTGCAATCCCATCGTCGAGGCGCACGTGAATCCGAGTTCGACGATCTGCGCCGCGGTGAAGTGTTCTCCCAACCGCCGGTAGAACTCGTCGTCGATCGAGCGGTGATCGCCCGAAAGCCGGTCGAGGAATTCCACGGCGATCTGCTCCTGCGGCGTCAAAGCGTCGTGCTGCGGGGCCAGCAGACACGCAACGTCTTCGTCGGTGATCGAGTCGTGCTTGCGGGACTGGCTGCAGGGTTCGCACGCGCCCAGCTGGGCGCTGCGGATGCGCAACAGCTCCAATATCCTTGCGCCGAGCAGTGTTTCGGCCCCAAGCTGGGCCCTGGCCATGTTGACCTGGTCAAGTTGCGCGCTGCGGTACGCGAAAATCTGCAGCGGCACCGGCGTGGCGTAGAGTCCCGCTTCGACTCCTGCCTCGACGATGTGGCGCGAATGCTCGCTGAGCCGATCCATCGGAATGGGTTCGATACGAGGCATGATCGTTCCAGAATCCTTCCTCAGGTCGGTCCCAGGGCGTATGCGCCGGTCTTTGGATCGTGGTACCAGCCGCCGGCGGCGTGGGTCCCGCCGTCGACATGGATCGTCTGTCCCGTGATGTAACTGGACATGTCGGATGCGAGAAAGACTGCGGCGCCGGCCATCTCGTCGACATGGCCTGCCCGCCCCATCGGAACGACGGAACCGAAACGTCCCTCCGAGCCCGAAGGGGCCATCTGCATGATGCCTTCGGTCAGCGTTATGTCGGGGGCCAGAGCGTTCACCCGAATGCGATGCGGTGCGAGTTCGAGAGCCGCGGTCTTGGTGTAGTTGATCACGCCGGCTTTGGCCGCCGCGTATGTCGCGAAACCCGGTGCGGCGCGGACGCCTTCGATCGAGGTGACACTGATGATGCTGCCCGCCAGCTTTCGTTCAACCAGTCCGCGCGCCACCCGTTGGGTGCATAAGTAGACGTGGCGCAGGTTGGATTTGTACAGCGCGTCCCAGCCGTTCTCGGTCGTGTCGAGGATGCCGGACCAGAAGACCCCTCCGGCGTTGTTGACCAGGATGGTGACGGGGCCGAGCTCCGCGGTGGTCCGTGCGAGTGCGGCGTCGACGGCGGCGCTGTCGCGCACGTCGGTAGGGATGCCCAGCGCGCCGATCTCCTCGGCGGCCGCTGCGCACGATTCGGGGTTGCGCTCCCAAATCGCCACCTTCGCGCCGAACGCCACTAACCCCGCGGCGATGCCGCGGCCGATGCCTGCCCCGCCACCGGTGACGACTGCGACGCGGTCGGTCAACAGGATGCTCGCCGGATCGAGCGTCATAGATGGCAGCATAGTATTTACAGTTCACGCATTACAAGTTTTACTGTAATTGTTTGATATGTAACGAAGGGGCTCGGACCATGGCCGATACGATCTTCGTCACCGGTGCCACCGGCCAGACCGGCGGCAATGTCTGCGAACAGCTGATCGAGCGCGGCGACCGGGTCCGCGCGCTGGTCCGCAATCCGGACGAGGCCACGGCGCTGGCCGGTATCGGGGTCGAACTGATCGAGGGCGACATCAGCGACGCCGGCGATGTGCTTCGGGCGGCCAAGGGTGCCGAAGCGGCCATCCACTGCGCGGCGCTGCTGGGCGGGGCAAGCCAAGACCTCGACGACTTCAAGGCGGTCAACGTGGTGGGCACCGCCAACGTGCTCGATGCGGCAAAGCGCCACGGCATGCGCCGAGTCGTCGCGCTGAGCACGGCCACCTTTTTGAACCTGAGCACCAACCTCGACTTCGAGGAGGCCCCGGTGCTGGAGAACCCGCCCACCGATCCCTATACCGTCACCAAGCTCGCCGCGTTCCTGGACGCCCACCGACGTGCCGCCGCGGGCGAGGACGTGCTGACCTGCCACCCCGGCGCGATCTTCGGACCCGCGCCCGTCGTCGACCGTGCCCTGCACCGCACCAGCTTCAACAGGGTGCTGCTGGCCGGTCTGCGCGGAAAGATCAAGCGCTATCTGGCCTTTCCCGTGACATGGGTCGCGGGCAGGGATGTCGCCAAGGGCTCGATCGCCGCGCTGGACCGCGGAATCGCCGGCGAGCGATACCTGTTGGTCGGCCAGTCGCAGGCCACCATCAGCACCGCCGCCGGTATCAATCGCGCCTGTGAGATCGCCGGAATCGACCATCGGGTCGAAGATCTCGACTACCGGTCCGACCCGGAAGCGTTGACGGCGGAGTTCGGGCCCACCTTGATGGCCATCGCCGAGGCGGCGGCCAAGGACGTCCGCAAGCCCAGGTCCACGGACAACCTGACGGCCCGGCGCCTCGGCTACGACCCGATGTCGTTCGACGACGGGCTGCGCCTGCTGATCCCGTGGCTGCGTGAACTGGGCCGGCTCGATTCGGTGCCCGCCTGAAAGGGGAGGCCGCAGTGCCCACGGCCGAACCGCGCCAATCCTCTTCACCCCAGGCCGATGTGGCCGACCGGATACTCGACGCCGCGCGGCAGCTCGTGCTCGGCATGGGCGCCCGCAAGCTGTCACTGTCCGACGTTGCGACCCGGTCCGGGGTGTCCCGGCCGACCATTTACCGCTACTTCGCCTCCAAGGAGGCCCTGATCGATGCGCTGGGGACCCAGGAGCGCCGGCGCTTCAACGCGGCCCTGGACAGGGCGATGGCCGGGGTGACCGGGGTTGCGCGGCTGGAGGCCGCCGTCGACGTCATCGCGACTTTCGTCGAAGATCAGCCGCCCGGGCGGCAGCTCGACCTGGAGCCGGGTTTCGCGTACCAGCAAATGGCCCGGGCGCTGCCGATGATCACCGAAGGGCTGGTGGGCGTCCTGCGCCAGTGCGCGCGCGAGGGTGGCTTCGGTGCCGCGGCGGCCGCCCCTGACCTTGCGGGTGCGATCGCGCGAACCGCCTTGAGCCATTACATATTTCCCGATTCCGATCCGCTGGCGGCCCGTCGGCAGATCCGCGCGGCCGCCGGCTTTGGATGAGGGCCGGCGGTAGCGCCGAAAAATTTCTCACCAAAAAAGCACCATCAGCCCCATCAGTATCGATCGCATAACGCTGTCCCTCACGTTGCTTGACGGCTGTCGGAGGGCGAGTGTTTACTTCGAACATACTTTCGAATTGGGATTAGGGGAGGCTGGTCATGACCGCGGCTTTTGCCTCCAGTCGTCACCGGGAAACCCGTGCTGAGCAGCTGGAATCGCTTCGCCGGCGGATGGCGAGCATCTCCGGGAAGAAGGCCGCGCCCGCCGCCGCCGCGCCCACTGAGGACCTGCTGCCGAACTCGGAATCCCAGCTGGCCCTCCCGCCGTGGCTGGCCGAACTGCTGCCCGCGCCGGTGCCGCGGGGCACGGTCGCGGTGCTCTCGGGCGCCCGGTCGCTGCTGCTGAGCATGGTGGCCGCCGTCACGGCGGCCGGCGGCAACGCCGCAATCGTCGGCCAGCCGGACATCGGGCTGCTGGCCGCCGCGGAGATGGGTGCGGATCTGAGCCGGCTCGCGGTGATACCGGATCCCGGCACCGATCCGGTGGAGGTGGCCGCGGTGCTCGCCGACGGCATGGATCTGGTGGTCCTGGGGCTGGGTGGGCGCCGGGTGCCGCCCACCCGGGCGCGGGCGGTGGTGGCCCGCGCCCGGAACAAGGGCTGCACCCTGTTGGTCACCGGCGGCGATTGGCAGGGGGCGCCGACGCGCCTTGCCGCCCGGGTCTGTGGTTACGAGATCACCGCAGACGGCCGTCCCGGATTCGGCCGGATCGGTGGGGTGCGGCTGCAGGTCAGCGGGACGTGCGCGGGACGACGGGTGATGACCCCAGCGCGAGCCGGGTAGCCCATGGTATCCCCTTCTAACTCAAGGGTTTTGGCGATCTGGTGCATGGATTGGCCCGCGGTCGCGGCGGCGACGGCCGCGGGTCTGTCCGCGACCACCCCGATCGCGGTCACGCTGGCCAACCGGGTGATCGCCTGCTCGTCGGCCGCCCGCGCGGCGGGGGTGCGGCGGGGACTGCGGCGTCGGGAGGCGGCCGCCCGGTGCCCGCAACTGCACGTCACCGCCGCCGACGCGGACCGCGACGCCCGTTTTTTCGAAGCGGTGATCGCGGCGGTGGACGACCTGGTGCCCCGCGCCGAGGTGCTGCGGCCCGGCCTCCTGGTGTTGCCGGTGCGTGGGGCGGCCCGCTATTTCGGGTCCGAGGCCACCGCCGCCGAACGGCTGATCGATGCGGTGGCTGTGAGTTCAGTGGCCGGCGCGGAGTGTCAGGCCGGGGTCGCCGACCAGTTGTCCACCGCGGTCTTCGCGGCGCGGGCGGGCCGTGTCGTCGAGCCGGGGGGTGACGCGAAGTTCTTGTCGGTGCTGTCCATCCGCCAACTCGCCACCGAGCCGAGCCTGTCCGGCGCCGGCCGAGAAGAGCTGACAGACCTGTTGTGGCGGATGGGGATTCGCACCATCGGGCAGTTCGCCGCGCTGTCGCGCAGCGACGTGGCTTCCCGGTTCGGCGCCGACGGGGTGGCCGCACACCGGTTGGCCCGCGGCGAACCCGAACGACCGCCGTCGGGCCGGGAGCCGCCGGCCGAACTCGAAGCCGTGCTGGACTGCGACCCGCCGATCGACCGGGTGGATGCCGCGGCGTTCGCCGGTCGCTCACTGGCCGGCAGCCTGCATCAGACGCTGATGGCCGCCGGTGTGGGATGCACCCGGCTGGCCATCCACGCCGTCACCGCCAACGGCGAAGAACTGCACCGGGTTTGGCGGTGCGCCGAGCCGTTGACCGAAGACGCCACCGCCGACCGGGTGCGCTGGCAGCTCGACGGATGGTTGAGCAGCCGCACCGCACGCAATCCCCGTCCCACCGCCGCGGTGACGCTGTTGCGGCTCAAGGCGGTGGAGGTGGTCTCCGCCGAGGCGCTGCAGTTGCCGCTCTGGGGCGGCCTGGGCGAGGAGGACAGGCTGCGGGCTCGCCGGGCGCTGGTGCGGGTGCAGGGTCTGCTCGGCCCGGAGGCGGTGCGAGTGCCGGTGCTGTCCGGCGGGCGCGGCCCGGCCGAACGCATCACGCTGATCCCGCTCGGCGACGAGCCGGTGCCGCGGGCCGATCCCGATCCGCCGTGGCCCGGCCGGCTGCCCGAGCCGTCACCGGCGGTGCTGCTGGACGACCCGGTGGAACTGCTTGACGCCCAAGGAAACCCGATACGGGTGACCATCCGGGGGCTGTTCTCGGCCGACCCCGCACGCATGATCGCCCACGGCCGCGACGAGCGGCTGTGCTGGTGGTCCGGGCCCTGGCCGGTCGACGAGCGATGGTGGGACCCCGAATTGAGTAAGGGCCGCACCGCCCGCGCCCAGGTGTTGCTGGAGAACGAGCGTGCGCTGCTGCTGTGCTATCGCCAGCGACGCTGGTATGTGGAGGGGAGTTACGAGTAGGTGGGCCGCAGCGCCTCGGGGGTCAGATCCTTCAGCGAGGGATATCCGTCGACGGCCATGATCAGGTCCGCCTCGGCCAGCAGCGAGCGCAGCACGTGCACGACGCCGTCGACGCCACCGAGCGCCAGCCCGTAGGCGTAGGGTCGGCCGATCCCGACGGCCGTCGCCCCCAGCGCGAGCGCCTTGATGATGTCGGCCCCGCTGCGCACACCCGAGTCGAACAGCACCGGCATTCCGTCGGCCGCCTCGAGCACTTCGGGCAGGCAATCCAAGCAGGGCAGCCCACCGTTGGCCTGCCGTCCGCCGTGGTTGGAGCAGTAAATGCCGTCCACGCCAATGTCTTTGGCGCGGCGAACATCGTCGGGGTGGCAGATGCCCTTGACCATCAGCGGCAGGTCTGTCTCCGCCCGCAGCCACTCCAGGTCGTCCCACCGGAACGGGCCGCCGAAGATCGGCAGCTTGCGCACCGCCGCCTCGGTGGCGTCTTCGCCCGGGCTCAGGTCGGCGCGAAAAACCGGGTCGCTGGTGTAGTTGGCCAGGCACCCGCTGGGCACCTGCGGGTAGTTCCCCCCGCTCAAATCACGAGGCCGCCAGCCGGTGACCCAGGTGTCCAGGGTGACGGCGATGCTTTTGAAGCCGGCCGCCTCGGCGCGGTGCACCAGGCTGGCGCCCATCTTGCGATCCGGCGGCGTGTACAGCTGGAAAAACGCCGGGGTGTCCCCGAGCTCGGCGGCGATATCTTCCATCGGGTCGGAGGTAAGCGTCCCGACGAAGAACGGGACGCCGGTGCGGACCGACGCCCGCGCACACAGCATGTCCCCGTGGCCGTTCGGGTCGCACACCCCGATGACGCCGATGGGTGCCATGAAGATCGGAGACGGAAACTTCATGCCGAACAGCTCGACCGACATGTCGCGTTCCTCCGGGGCGATCCCCATCCGCGGATACAGGCCCCAGCGCTTGAACGCCGCACAGTTGGCGCGCTGGGTGTGCTCGTCACCGGCGCCGCCCGCGACGTATTGCAGCACTTTCGGCGTCATCGCCGCGGCGGCCTTTGCCTCCAGGTCCTCGAACTTGATCGGGTACTGGGGCTGATTTCCGTGCAGCGACTGGTCGTACAACTCTTTTTGATAATCGGCGAAGGCCATAGTCGCTGACTTCCCCGTGCCTGGATCACCAAACGAGCGCTCGAGGATCAGCGCGGCGGTCTATGCCGCGGATCAGTAGCGCCCGAAGGCGATGGCCACGTTGTGTCCGCCGAACCCGAACGAGTTGTTGATCGCGTACTCGTAGTTGCCCGGCCGTGGTTTGCCGGCCACGACGTCGAGGTCGATTTCGGGGTCGAGGTTTTCCAGGTTGAGCG
>JAYZBN010000012.1:0-423368 GCA_036338755.1 Actinomycetota bacterium
CCGTCGTGATGGTGCCGGCCGGCACCATCACCCAGACGACACGCGGAGCCGTCAGCTTCTCGGCAAGCTCCTGCAGGGAGCCCACCCCGGTGGTCCTCTCCTCCCCCGCCATCGCCTTGACCGCGTCGGGGTTGTGGTCATAGACCACACATTCGTGTCCGCCCTTGACGACGCGGCGGACGATGTTCGCGCCCATCCGGCCGAGGCCGATCATCCCAAGCTGCATCGTGGGTGTCTCCTTACTGTTCGTTGGGCTTGCTACGCGGCAGCCACGGCTCGTGCCAGCTGTGGTGACCGCGCACCAGCGCCTGTGCGGCCTCGGGTCCCCACGAGCCCTGGTCGTAATGGTGGATGCGGCCCGGCTTGTCCAGCACGGGCTGCACGATTCGCCACGTCTCCTCGATGGCGTCTTCGCGGGCGAACAATTGGCGATCTCCGTTGAACGCGGCGTAGAGCAACCGCTCGTACGGCCGGACCGGTTCGCCGAGATCCTCGGCGAACGACGAATCCAGGTGGACGTCGTGCCACGAATCGCCGACCTGAGCCGACAACTGCAGGCGCATCCCGGGATCGGGGTCGATGCGCAGCACGATCTGGTTGCACTCGGGCGGCCGGCGGTTGGGCAGGAACGAAAATCCCGGGACGTGGTGCAGGAACATCCGGACCTCGGTCACCTTCTCCGGCAACGCCTTTCCGGCCCGCAGGAAGATCGGCACCCCCGCCCAGCGCCAGTTGTCGATCTCGGTTCGCAGCGCGATGTAGGTCTCGGTGGTGGAATCCTTTGCCACACCGGCGACATCGGTGTAGCCACGGTACTGTCCCCGGACGCAACGCTCCGGATCCAGCGCCGGCATCGCACGGAAAACCTCGGCCTTCTTGTCGTTCAGGTCGTCGGCGCCCGCGCCGACGGGGGGCTCCATGGCGACCAGGGCAAGCACCTGCAGCAAATGGTTTTGTACGACGTCGCGCAGTGTGCCCACCGCGTCGTAGAACTTGCCGCGGTCTTCGATGCCGAAGTCCTCGGCCATGGTGATGTGGATTTCGGAGATGCTGTCGCGGTCCCACAGCTTGGCGAGCCCTTGGTTGGCGAACCGCAGGTATTGCAGCTCTTCGACGGGTTGCTTGCCCAAAAAGTGGTCCACACGCAGGATTTGGTCTTCATCGAGCACCGCGCGCAGCCGCTCGTTGAGGTCGCGCGCCGACGCCAGGTCGTGGCCGAACGGCTTTTCGACCGCCACCCGGGCGTGCTCCAGCAGGTCGGCTTTGGCCAGATTCTCCACGATGGGGGCAAACAAGGCCGGCGGCATCTCGAGGTAGTAGAGCGGATGGGAGTCCGCAGGGATCTTCTTGGCGAGTTGTTTGTAGAGACCGGCGTCGGTGACGTCGCCGTGCAGGTAAGACAGCCGCTCCGCCAGCCGGTCGAAGACGGGTTCGTCGAACGCCTCGCCCGATGCCTTGACGGCGTCGCGGGCCCTGTCCTGTAGCTGCTTGATCGTGATGTCGTCACTGGCGACGCCCACGATCGGATGGTTCAGCATGTCGCGGCGCTCGAGCCGGTACAACGCCCGGAACGTCATCTTGCGGGCCAGATCACCGGTGATTCCGAAGATCACCAGCAGGTCAGATGGTTTACTGTCGTCCTCGGCCAAAACCGCTCCTCCCGAAAGTCACCTGATCCGGCTCCTTTGAGATCACTACCCGCGGCTGGCGGAGTCCACACTAGACACTGCCAATAGGGCCGACAACCTGACTGGCCCGCGGCCTTGAAAGGATGGCCGCATGGCTGACCCGCTGCACCTCACGGTCTACATCCTGGCCGGAATTGCCGCGATCGAAGGTGTAGCGCTGATCGTGCTGTGGCGGTTGCTGGCGCGTAGCCAGCAGGAGCTCGACGAGATGCGACAGCGAATCGATGCCCGCACCCAGCTGCTGTCGGGCGGTCGCGAGGCCGTCAAGAGGGTCTGGAATACCGCCAACCTGATGCGCAAGGAAGGTTTCGGCGCGGCGGTGCGCAGCAGCATCGAAGACCTGGCGGACTGGGCCGAAGTCGAGCGACCCGACCTCGCCCGCGTCACCCCGGACGGCCGGGTGGTGATCTTGTTCTCCGACATCGAGGAGTCCACCAAGCTCAACGAGCGGATCGGCGACCGCGCGTGGGTCAAGCTGATCAGCTCGCACGACAAGCTGGTCTCTGAACTGGTGCAGCGGCGGTCCGGTCACGTGGTGAAGAGTCAAGGCGACGGATTCATGATCGCGTTCGCTCGCGCCGAACAAGCGGTGCGCTGCGGTATGGATCTGCAGCGCGCGTTACACAGGGAGGCAAACCGCAAGCGGCACGAGGAGATTCGCGTTCGGATCGGCATCCATATGGGCCGTTCGGTGCGTCGCGGCGATGATCTGTTCGGCCGCAACGTCGCAATGGCCGCCCGCGTCGCGGCACAAGCGGTCGGCGGCCAGATTCTGGTGAGTCAGCCGGTGCGAGACGCGCTTTCCGATTCCGACGGCATTCGGTTCGACGACGGCCGCAATGTCGAGCTGAAGGGATTCTCGGGCACCTACCGGTTGTTCGCCGTCGAGGCCCCGGCCGATTCAGACTCGGACTAAGCGCCTTGCCCGTTGTATTCGGCCAACCGCTGATGCAGGCGGTCCCGGACCTCGTCCGCGGTGTATGCACGTCGTTTGCGTTGGTCGCGAACCACCAGCACGCCCCCGGCGACGACGCCGGCCGCACCGGCCAGTCCCACCCACTTCCACACATTGCGCATCGCACCAGGCTATGCGCCGCCGAGTCGTTATGCCCCAATTGTGATTGACTTGTGTGCCCGCAACGTACGGTGCCGCATTGAGCGTCGTACCGCCGGGCTCACAATTGCGACGACATTGGCGAAAACCGTAACGGCGGACGGGTTTACACGACGATGCTCACCTTGAACCAGGCGCTCGGAGAGACCAGGACCGGTGATCTGTGGCTGTTTCGCGGCGGTTCGGGACCCGACCGCGCCATCCAGACGTTGACCAACAGCCCCGTGAACCATGTCGGCATGACGGTGGCGATCGACGACTTGCCACCGTTGATCTGGCACGCCGAACTGGGTGACAAGCTCGTCGACTTGTGGACCGGAACGAATCACCGCGGCGTGCAACTCAACGACCTTGCGCAATCCGTGCTGCACTGGTCGCAGCGCTACCACCAACGGTGCTGGCTACGTCAGCTCACTCCGCCGGCCGATCGCGAGCAAGAGAACAAGTTGCTGCGCGTGATCGCGCGGATGGACGGCACCGCGTTCCCCACCACCATGCGCCTGACCGGCCGTTGGCTGCGTGGCCGGCTACCCAACGCGTACGACTGGGTGCGCGGAATCCCGTTGGTGGACAGTAAGGTTCGAGATTCGATGGAGCGACGCAAAGAGCGCCAGCGGCTCGGCCTGGAAGCGGCGTACTGTGCGGAGACGGTGGCCATCACCTACGAGGAAATGGGCTTGCTCACCACCGAAAAGTACTCGAACTTCTTCGATCCGGGCTCGTTCTGGAGCGGCGACAGGCTTCCGCTCACACCGGGTTACGCCCTGGGCGGCGAAATCGAGATCGCGGTCGGCTAGTCGAGGATTAGTCGACCGCCATTTCACCCATCTTCGACCAGCCCGTGGCATCGATGGTCTGGTTGATGATCTTGGGCGTGGACTTCAGCGCCTGCGGGACCTCTTGGATGAAGCGCTTGAAGTGGTCGCTGTTGACGTGGATGGCGCCGGCCTCGTCGTCGCGGAACGCCTCCACCAAGACGTACTCCGTCGGGTTGTCCAGGCTGCGCGACCACTCGAACCACAGATTGCCTTCCTCGGCCCGGGTCGCCGCGGTGAACGACGCGACTAGGTCTTGCCAGCGGTCGGTCCACTCGGGTTTGGTCTCGAACTTGACGACGATGAAGATCATTGCGGCCCGCCTCGGTTCGCTGGTACCAGTTACGCCCGCCCGATCTCCGCGGGCAGCGCCAGCCTATCCGGCCAGCGGTGGGCGCCGCGGCGGCGTTCCGGCGGCCAACGCCGGGCGTAGTTTGCTTACGTAATGGCTAGAGCAAAGTGTGCTCATGCGTCACAAATGACACATGAGCACACCTTCACCGCACGTCTGATAGTGGCGTAGCTCACAAATCAGCAATTTGCAGCGATATTTCACTTTCGGAAAACATTATCCCCGGCGCCCACAGCACAGGAATGCCTCACCATTATCAGAGTGAGTCTGTGCTGTATTTGTTATTAATTCGCAATTCCTGCGTTCCCGGAAGAACGGTATTTCAGGCAACCGGTGAGGGCGGTTCCGCCGGCGCCGCAGCGTCGATCAAAACGGGCGGCGGCGGGGCATCCGGCGCTGGGGGGGCCGGCGCATCCGGCGCAGGCGGCGGCGGAGCGTCAGCCGGGGGCGGCGGAGCGTCCGGCGCGGGTGGCGGAGCGTCCGGCGCGGGCGGCGGAGCGAACAGAGGCGGCGGCGCGCCCTCGTCCGGTGCCATCGGAAGGAACATATGGTGGGTGAATCCGGCCTGGTAGGCGCCCGCACCGCCGATATGCACGCCGCCACGCTCCCCGCTGGAGACGGACGTTCCATCCGGCAATGTCACCGCGGTGTGGCCACCGTTCCAGCCGATGACTACGGCGTTGGGGGCGGTTCCATATTGGAAGCCGCGCGCCAGTAATGCGCCCTCTTCGTTTCCGGTGTTGAATCGATTACCAAATACGGGCCTGTCAGTCGCTGCATTCGCAATCCACGACGCGAGTCCCGAACAATCGGTACCGGCGGGTGAATCTCCACCCGCGATATACGGCGTGCCGGAGACCTGGCTGATCAACGACATCAAAGTTGCAATAACGACCATGGGCAGCGAGGCTAGCAATAACAATTATCGTGAACCAAAATTTGTGGCGCACGTCATTCCTCGCACGGCCAATGACCTGCGCCGCACGTAGAGCAAATTGATTACACCTCGATATATTTCCCGCAGCTAATACCTGCGCTTCAGGCATGTCGGCTTGGCAGCTTCCGGCAGGGAGCTTCCCAACGGTTAGGCGGGATCGCCCCCTCGTTCGCTGAGCGCCGTCTCACGATCGACATCAGCCTGCTCCCGCTTTGCGCGTGCTCGCAGCCGCTTTCCCTGTTCGTCCACCCGGCGCAGCCGCTCACGTTCGCGCTCCGCGGACGTGCCCTCACGTTCGTCCGCGCGCTGCTCGCGTTCGTCCGCCAGCCTCTCGCGGTCGTCCGCTATTCGCTCACGTTGGTCGGCGACCCGGTCTCTTCTGCCCGCCTGGAATTCGCGTCGTTTGAGTTCGGCCTCGCGGTGGACGAGGGTCTCTTCGCGCTCATCAAGCTCGTGAGCCCGGCGCTCCAGCTCCGCGGGCGGCTCGGCGCGGTCCTCAATGGCCACAGTTCACCCTAAGCTTTAGCGATTCGACCCGCCCAGGGCGCACCCGGTGGTGGCAGACCCGGTCAGATCGGCGTCCATACCCCGTTGTTCCAGATTCCCCAGTTGCCGGCGCCGGTCGGATTCCACATCATTTGCGCTCCGGGCGCCCAGGCCGGTTGAGGTGGCTGCGGCGGAGCCCATGGCGGTGGAGGTCCCCACGGCCCCCAGCCCGCCGGGGCAGACGGTCCGCCCGGGTGTTGCCAGTCGTGGCACTGATGCCAGTCCCAGTCCGAGACGTTGCCCCAGGCGGGGTTCCATGGATCACCCGGGCACCAGTGACCGGTAGGCGGCGGGGCCGGGGCCGCCTGGGCGACGATGCCGCCGGCAAGACCGAGAGCGGACAGCGCCGCTGCGCCGCCCACCATCACGGTCATCGACCACCGCACCGCCCGCTTGAAAGTCGCCATCACCTAAGAATTTCCCTCGGCGACCATCCGGGCAAGTAGTAATCGGATTCAAAAGTGCCATGCTCACACTCCGAACTTGGCCCGCGCCTCCTCGGTCACCGGAGTGAACAGGTTGACCAGGTTCCCATCGGGGTCCCGGAACAACAACGCGCGGTTTCCCCACGGCATCGTGGTCGGCGTCGTCATGACCTCGGCCACGTGCTCGCGGAGCCGCTCGTATTCGGAGTCCACATCCTCGACGATGAACTCCACGATGACGCTGCGGTTGGCCGCGGGCTCGGCCGACCCGGCCCCAAACAACGGAACGGTCTTGTCGCTGCCTATCGCCAGCGTGCCGACCGGCGTCGGGATTTCGGCGAACAGCTCGTTGCCCCAGATCGCGGAGACCCCGGTGACCATCTCGTAGAAACTCACGAGCCGGCTGACGTCGGCGGTGATGATTCTGGTCGAAACGAACTTCATGCGGTCTCCCTCGCGCTTACCCGGTGCGTATCTGAGCACCGAATGCTAAACGCGGGCTCCGACAAGTTCTTGGCGCCAACTCCCGATCTGCCTCCAGCGGGCGCCCAGCTGCTATCCGGCCGAGCCGGCGTTGCGCTTGTCGAAAAACTCCGTCCACGAGGCGACCTGAGGATTTTTCTTGAGCAGAGCCCGGCGCTGGCGCTCGGTCATGCCGCCCCATACGCCGAATTCGACCTTATTGTCGAGCGCCTCGGCCCCGCACTCTCTCATCACCGGGCAGCGACGGCAGATGACCGTAGCCTCACGTTGCTTGGCACCGCGCACAAAGAGTGCGTCCGGGTCTGTTCCACGACACAGCGCCTTGGAGACCCAAGCGCGGTCGTTCTCGGCCGCCGCGTTTTTTACGAGCGCAAGGTTTGTGGGCCGCGCGGCCCGCTTCTCTGCTGACAACGAGCTATTCCTTCGTCCAGGCCGCCCGCGAAATACGAGACCGCCTCACACCTGTTGCTGGGATGTGTGCCACATCGGCCCGTACGTGTGACTTGACCCATGCCTAAGTTAGGCGAATCGGTATCGATTGCGCAACCAGATTTTGGCACGGTCGTACCTTTTTCAGCGGCCGAGGGCCGCCCAAGATGGTGAACCCGAAAGTCGACCACGTCGGACGGCCCCTCGTCACGACCCGCTAGACGACATTCATCCGCCGACCGGACGCCGTGCCGTCTGCGCTCCCGTCACTTCATCCAAAAAGCCGTGTCGCATCAGTGCCTGCTCTACGGTCGTCAGATGGGCGCCCGGGACGCCGTCATGGCGGGTATTGCCAAGCAGCTCGGCCATCCACGTGGTCTGCGCGGACGGCTGGTGGGTGCGGCGCTCAATCGGGGCAACCGGCGCTTCGTGAGCGCGGCCGCGCGAGCGCTGCAACCTGGTGAAGCGTCGAGGGTGGCCGATGTCGGGTTCGGTGGCGCAGTCGGGCTGAAATTTCTGCTTGACAGTGTCGGTCCGTCGGGCAGTGTTCATGGCGTCGAGGTGTCGGAGACGATGCTGCGCCAGGCCGCAGGACGCTACCGTCGCGAGATCGCAACCGGGCGGCTGTCGTTGCATTCCGGGTCCATCACGCAGTTACCGTTTCCCGATGGGGCATTAGACGGCGCCATTACCGTCAACACCATCTACTTCGTCGCGGAGCTCGACCAAGCGTTCACAGAGCTTGCCAGGGTGATAAACAGCCGGGGTCGACTCGTCATCGGACTTGCCGACCCCGATGTGATGGCAAAACTGCCATTTACCGGACACGGCTTTCAGCTCCGTCCGGTGGCGGACGTGATCGACACGCTTCGCAGCACCGGTCTCATAGTGGAACACCGTCAGATCAGTGAAGACGACAACGCGCCGCACCTGCTGATCGCCCACGCCGTCGCGTGAAACTTCGTGAACGAGTGTGGGATTCGATCGAGGCTGACTTTCGTCGTCGATCGAGAGGGGCCGCCCCCGCCTGGGAAGCGAGATCAGAATCAGCGTGAAGCGGCTTTGCCACAAGACGCTGTTTGAAAGCGGAATTCGACCCCCTCGCATCGGCTTCCGACAGTTATCGCTTGGCAGCAGCACCGACTGCGTCGGTGCCAGAGGGTTGACACGGACCCCATCGGGTTATCCACCGCAGGTTGAGGTCCGATCAGCTTCACCCGCCTAGATTCAGGAGTCATCCATGGCCGATCCCGATGCCGCAGCGATGCAAGCGACGCGCGCTAACTGGATCAGTGAGCACCTAGAGATCTACCTGACTTCCCGGGGCGCGCAGGGCCACATCTTCGACCTCACTGCGGTCGGAGGACGTGAGATGACGACGCACTGCTTGATCAGGTGCGTGGGCCGAAAGTCGGGGAAGGCTTACGTCACGCCGTTAATCTACGGCAACTTCGGTGGCGAGATCGTGATCGTCGCATCAAAAGGCGGCGCCGATACGCATCCGGATTGGTATTTGAATATCTTGGCGTCCAAGGCAATCGGTGTGCAGATCGCGACCCAGGCGTTCGAGGCCACCTGGCGCGAGCCCGAAGGCGAAGAGCGTCATCAGGTCTGGGCCTACATGGCGCACCTGTACCCGCCGTACATCACTTGTCAGAAGTTGACGAGCCGCCAGATCCCCCTGGTGATGCTGACGCTCGGAAGACCGATCGACGTGTTCACCGCGCAGGATTCGCAATAACGCGAATGGCGTTGCCGCTACACGTGAACCGGAACTCGACCACGTCGCGTCATCGATAAACGTCACGGCGGTGCCCGATATGGATGACTCTGACGATTACTCGGTCATCGAAAATTTGGTATATGACCCGGAATTCGCCACGCCGGGCGGAATACCTGCCCTCGAGTTCATCGCGAAGGGGCTTGCCAACGCGGTAGGGGTTTTCCGCCAGCGGGCCGCGAATGAACTCCCAACATGCGACAGCGACGGGCTCGGGCAGGTATTCCGTCAGCGCCCGCATCGCAGCCTTGGTCAGCTCGATCCGGTAAGTCACCGAGGCAGCCGCCCGGCGGCGCGCATCTCCTCGGTTACCTCGTCCAGTGTGAAGATCTCGTCGTCTTCCTCAGCCGCTCGCACATCGCGCATCAACTCTTGATCGCTGAGGATGTCGAGCGTTTCCATGATCGAGTCGTAGTCGTCCGCGCTCAGAATCACCGCAGCCCGCCGGCCTTGCCGAGTGACCTCGATCCGCTGATGGGTACGTACCGCTTCATCGACGAGCTTCGATAGGTTCGCTCGAACCTCGGCCAATGGAAGCGTCGTCATGTACAGAATTCTAGCGTGATCCTCGATAACGGCCACGCACTGAACAGTGAACTGGAATTCCATGATCCCCTGACGATCTGCATCGGGATCACGGAACGTCGAAGTAGTCGCGCCAGGCGGTGATCTTGTCGCCCTCTACCTCGAATGCGCCCATACAACGCGCTGAAATTTTGTTGCCGTCGTACACCATCTCGTCAATACGCTCGGTCAACACAACGTTGCCGTTGACGGCAATGTTCACAACCCGCAAGTCAGCTGATTCCATTCGTCGGACGTAGCCCTCGACGGCCGCCCTGATTTCGGCGTGTCCGCGGTGAGCGCCTGCCGCACTTTTAGCCGGTGCACACAATGCGGCTGACTAGACGTTGAAGCGGAACTCCACCACGTCGCCGTCGGCCATGACGTAGTCCTTGCCTTCCATGCGGACCTTGCCGGCGGCCTTGGCCGCCGCCATCGAGCCGGCGGCGATCAGGTCGTCGTAGGAGACGATCTCGGCCTTGATGAAGCCCTTTTCGAAGTCGGTGTGGATCACCCCGGCGGCCTTCGGCGCGGTGTCACCCTGATGAATCACCCACGCGCGCGCCTCTTTTGGGCCCGCCGTCAGATAGGTCTGCAGTTTGAGCGTGTGGAATCCGGCCCGCGCCAACGCATCTAGCCCACGTTCGGTTTGGCCGATGGACTCCAGCAGCTCGGCGGCCGACTCGTCGTCCAGCTCTTGCAGTTCGGCCTCGATCTTCGCGTCGAGGAACACGGCATCGGCCGGTGCGACCATGGCCGACAGCTCGGCCTTGCGGGCATCGTCGGTCAGCACGGCTTCGTCGGCGTTGAACACATACAGAAACGGCTTGGTGGTCATCAGGTTCAGTTCGCGCAGCAGCGACGTGTCGGCACCGGCGGCGAAGAGCGTCTTGCCGGTGTTGAGCACGGCCTCCGCGGCGACGGCCGCCTCGTGCACCGGCTTGCGGTCCTTGTTGTTGCGGGCCTCCTTCTCCAGCCGCGGGACCGCCTTTTCGAGGGTCTGCAGGTCGGCGAGGATCAGCTCGGTCTCGATCACCTCGATGTCGGAGCCCGGATCGACCTTGCCGTCGACATGCACGACGTCGTCGTCGGCGAACACCCGCACCACCTGGCAGATCGCGTCGCACTCGCGGATGTTGGCCAGGAACTTGTTGCCCAGCCCGGCCCCTTCGGAGGCGCCCTTGACGATTCCGGCAATGTCGACGAACGTCACCGGCGCCGGCACGACCTTCTCGGAACCGAACATCTCGGCCAGCTTGTCCAGCCGAGGGTCGGGCAGCGGGACGACGCCCTCGTTGGGCTCGATCGTCGCGAACGGATAGTTGGCCGCCACCACGTTGTTCCGGGTCAGCGCGTTGAACAAGGTCGACTTGCCGACGTTGGGCAAACCCACAATTCCCAGGCTCAGGCTCACGGGGAACCAAGTCTAGGTGTCTCGGCGCCGGTCGGCGCCGGGGACCGTTGGTCACCGCCGAGGCGCACCCTGGCATGGCACGCCAGGATCCCTACGAGGTATTTACGGGCCTTTCGGCCCATTCCCGGTACGGTCTACATGTGTCAGCACAGCGGGCAAGTTCGACGGTGGAGGGTGCTCACCGGTCGATCCACCCAAACATCCCAGGCGTGCCCTGGTACGCAGCGCTGCTTATCGCCGTCACCGCGACCGCCATCGGCTACGGCATCGACGCTGGTCACAAAGAGCTGACCCACGTCTTCGCCGGCTTCTATATAGCCGGCTGCGTGGCGGCGGTGCTGGCGGTGCGCCAGGACGGCATCTTCACGACGATCATCCAGCCGCCCCTGATCCTGTTCGCCGCGGTCCCGGGCGCCTATTGGCTGTTCCACGACGCCAAGGTCGGCCGCCTCAAAGACCTGCTGATCAACTGCGGCTACCCGCTGATCGAGCGCTTCCCGCTGATGCTGGGCACCGCCGGTGCCGTGCTGGCGATCGGGCTGGCCCGCTGGTATTTCGGAAACGGCTACAAGAAAACCACCACGACGAATGCCTCCGAGGACGCTTCGGGCGGCGCCAGTGTCGACGTCAAGTCCTTCTTCAACGGCATCGTCGCCAAAGCGCAGTCGGCGCTGCAGCCCGATGACGACGCGGAGAACGCCGAAGACACCGCCGGTTCCCGCCGCGGCCGCAGGTCGGGCTCTTCGTCGAGGACCCGCGGCACGACACGCACCACGCGTTCGGCTCGCACCCGCTCCCGGCATTCCCGCGAGTCTTTGGGCGAGGGATCCGAACCGGCCGAGCGGCCCGATCGCGAACGACGCAGCACCCGGCGCGGCGCCGCCTCGGCCCGCGATTATGACGCCACCGAGCCGCCCCGGCGCCCGCGCCGCCGGCCCCGGCCGGACGCCGACCCCGATTCGCGCGGCCAAGCGCCCCGGGAACCCCGTCGCGAACCGCGCACGCGCCGCAATCCCTACGAGCGGCCCACCCCGCGGAGCAGCCGTTTCGACGGTCTCGAGTCCTACGGCGACCGATATGACCCGCCGAGCGGCACCAATTACGGGAGCCGCTACGAGAGCCGCGAGCCGTACCAGCCGTCCTACGAACCGAGGCGCCGGCGGCCCCCGTCAAACGGCTCCAACACGACCCATCACCCCATTTCGCAGGTCCGCTACCGGGGCTCGGGCTCGCAAGACCCGCCGCGCGAGCCACACACCGAGCGCCGCAGCCGCTCGCGGACGCCCGGACGGCCACCGGCGGAATCGTGGGAGTACGACGTCTAGTGACCATCGCAAGCGCGGCGTACCCGGGCGTAGCGGGTCGTCACCATCGTCCGAGGCGCCGCGCGGCCCCTAGCGAACGGACCGGATCTCGCGCGGTAGAGCGAACACCAGGGTCTCCTGCGCGGTCGTGACCGGCTGCACCACGTCGAAGCCGCACTCGGCGAGCCGTGCCAGCACGCCCTCCACCAGGACCTCGGGGACCGATGCCCCCGAGGTGACGCCCACGGTGGTGACGCCTTCCAGCCACGCCGGGTCGATGTCGTCGGCCCAGTCGACCAGGTGCGCGGCGGCAGCCCCGCCACCGAGCGCCACTTCGACCAGCCGCACCGAATTCGATGAATTGCGCGACCCGACGACGATCACCAGCTCACACTCGGGTGCCATCGCCTTGACCGCGACCTGCCGGTTCTGGGTTGCGTAGCAAATGTCGTCGCTGGGCGGGTCCTGCAGCTTCGGGAACCGTTGCCGCAGCCGCTCGACGATCTCCATGGTCTCGTCGACCGACAGGGTCGTCTGCGACAGCCACACCACCTTGTTCTCGTCGCGCACCGTCACGTTGTCCACGGCGGCGACCCCGTCGACCAACTGCACGTGGTCGGGCGCCTCACCGGCGGTGCCGACGACCTCCTCGTGGCCCTCGTGGCCGATGAGCAGGATGTCGTAGTCGTTGCGCGCGAATCGCCTGGCCTCGTTGTGCACCTTGGTCACCAGCGGGCAGGTCGCGTCGATGGTGTGCAGGTTCCGGTCGGCGGCCGCGGCGTGCACCGTGGGGGCGACACCATGCGCGGAGAACACCACGATCGCGCCCTCGGGGACCTCGTCGGTCTCCTCGACGAACACGGCGCCGGCCTTCTCCAGCGTGGTGACGACGTGGCGGTTGTGCACGATCTCGTGACGCACGTAGACCGGTGGGCCGTGCTTTTCCAGTGCGCGCTCCACGGTCTCCACGGCCCTGTCCACGCCGGCGCAATAGCCGCGCGGTTCGGCCAGGAGCACTCGCTTACGGACTGGGTCGCCGGCTGCCGATCGCGCTGGTCCTCCCACACGGCCGGGAATCCCCATGTCGATAGTCGGCGGCATGCCGTCCAGGGTACTGACTGCCGACACAGGGTTGCCAGCTCGCGCCGGTGGGCTTGGAGTTAGCCGCCGCTTAGGGCAATCTTGGACCCATGGGCACTGCACCGTATGGAGTTCGGCTGCTGGTCGGCGCGGCAACAGTCGCTGTCGAGGAGACCATCAGGCTGCCGAAAACCATCCTGATGTACCCGATGACACTGGCCAGCCAAGCGGCGCACATCGTGATGCGCTTTCAACAGAACCTCGCCGAGCTGGCAATCAAGGGCGACAGCACCCTCGAATCGATCTTCCCGCCCAAGGACGAGAAGCCGGAATGGGCGACCTTCGACGAGGACATCAACGACGCGATCGACAGCGCCTACCTCCCCGCGCAAGACGGCGGCGAGGGCGAGCGCCGCGCCGAGGGCCGGTTCGCGCTGTACTCGGTGGCCGACGCGCACGAAGATGCCGGCGCGCTGACCACGTCCGCCCGCCAATCCAAGAAGCCGGCCGCCAATGCCTCGGTTCCGCAACCGGAGGTGGTCACCGAGCTGGATTACTCGTCGTTGACGCTGGCGCAGCTGCGCGCCCGTCTGCAATCGCTGAGTGTGGATGACCTCGAAGCCCTGCTGGCCTACGAGCAGGCCACCAAGGGCCGCGCACCGTTCCAGACGCTGCTCGCCAACAGGATCACCCGCGCGAACGCGAAGTGACCCCGGCCGTTACCTCCGAACCGAACTCCGCCGAGAACCCTTTTCCGGTGCGCGCGGTGGCCATTCGGGTCGCGGGCTGGATCGACAAGCTCGGCACCGTGTGGGTCGAGGGCCAGCTTGCCCAGATCTCGATGCGGCAGGACTCCAAAACCGTGTTCATGGTGCTGCGTGACCCGGCCGCCGACATGTCGCTGACCGTGACGTGCCCGCGCGACCTGGTGCTTGCCGCGCCGGTGAAGCTGGCCGAAGGCACGCAGGTGGTGGTGCGCGGCAAGCCGTCGTTCTACACGGGCCGGGGCACATTCTCGTTGCGGCTCACCGAGATTCGCGCTGTCGGTGTGGGCGAGCTGCTGGCCCGCATCGATCGGCTGCGCCGGCTGCTGGATGCCGAGGGGCTCTTCGATCCTCGACTCAAGCGACCGATCCCCTTCTTGCCCAACAAGATCGGATTGATCACCGGCCGGGCCAGCGCCGCCGAACGCGACGTGACCACCGTGGCGGCCGCACGCTGGCCCGGGGTGCGCTTCGCGGTGCGCAACACCGCCGTGCAGGGACCCAATGCCGTCGCCCAGATCGTCGAATCGCTGGGCGAACTCGATCGCGACGCCGAGGTCGACGTGATCGTGATCGCCCGCGGCGGGGGCAGCGTGGAGGACCTGTTGCCGTTCTCCGACGAGACGCTGTGCCGCGCCATCGCGGCGTGCCGCACCCCGGTGATCAGTGCGGTCGGCCACGAACCCGACAACCCGCTGTGCGATCTGGTCGCCGATTTGCGCGCCGCGACCCCCACCGACGCGGCGAAGAAGGTGGTGCCCGATACCGCCGCCGAGCAGCGGCTGGTCGACGACCTGCGCCGGCGCAGCGCACACGCGTTACGCAACTGGGTGTCCCGCGAGCAACGGGCGCTGGCCCAGATTCGCAGCCGCCCGGTGCTGGCCGAGCCGCTGGCGGCGTTGACGGCGCGCGCCGACGAGGTTCACCGCGCCCGATCGGCGATCCGGCGTGACATCACCCGGCTGGCCGCCACCGAGACCGAACGCGTCGGCCACCTGAGCGCCAGGCTGGCGACGTTGGGGCCGGCGGCCACGCTGGCCCGCGGTTACGCCATCGTGCAAACCACCGTGCAAGCCATCGGGGCGACGAACCGCGTGCTCCGTTCGGTCGACGACGCACCGGCCGGCACGCGGCTGCGGGTGCGGGTGGCCGACGGCGCCGTGGCCGCGGTGAGCGAGGGACGCGGCGATGGCGCGTAAAAGCGACGGCGCGGACGACTCCAGCACCCCAGCGGAGGGCGAATCGATTACACCTATTAGTCACCTGGCTTATGAGGCGTGCCGGGACGAACTGATCGAAGTCGTGCGGGCGCTCGAGCAAGGCGGCTTGGACTTAGACGAGTCGCTGAAATTGTGGGAAAGAGGCGAACAGCTGGCTAAACGCTGCGAAGAGCACTTAGCTGGCGCCCGCAAGAGAATCGAAGACACGCTGGCGGCCGGCGACACCGACGACACCTGAATTCGGGGTCGCGGAGGGTCGAATTGAGAATTTCTTCCCAAACTGGAACACGTTTCAGTTATGCTTTCGGCCATGGGTGATGCATCACTGACGGCCGAACTCGGCCGCGTCCTGGTCACCGGGGGCTCCGGATTCGTCGGCGCCAACCTGGTGTCCACCTTGCTCGACCGTGGACATCAGGTCCGCTCCTTCGACCGTGCGCCCTCGCCGCTGCCTCCACATCCGCAACTTGAGGTACTGCAGGGCGACATCACCGACACGGCCGTGTGCGCCCAAGCGGTCGACGGCATAGACACCGTCTTCCACACCGCGGCGATCATCGACCTGATGGGCGGCGCCTCGGTGACCGACGAGTACCGGCAGCGCAGCTTCGGGGTCAACGTCGGGGGAACCGAGAACCTGGTCCGGGCCGGGCAAGCCGCCGGGGTGCAGCGCTTCGTCTACACCTCGTCCAACAGCGTCGTCATGGGCGGCCAGAACATCGCCGGCGGCGACGAGACGCTGCCCTACACCAACCGGTTCAACGACCTCTACACCGAGACAAAGGTGATCGCCGAACGATTCGTCTTGGGCCAGAACGGCGTTGACGGCCTGTTGACGTGTGCGATTCGCCCCAGTGGCATCTGGGGCCGCGGCGATCAAACGATGTTCCGCAAGCTGTTCGAAAGCGTGATCGCCGGCCACGTCAAGGTGCTGATCGGGCGCAAGTCGGCCCGGTTGGATAACTCCTACGTGCACAACCTGATTCACGGATTCATCCTGGCGGCGCAACACCTGACGCCCGGCGGCACCGCGCCCGGCCAGGCCTACTTCATCAACGATGCCGAGCCGATCAACATGTTCGAGTTCGCCAGGCCGGTGGTCGAGGCCTGCGGGGAGAAGTGGCCGCGGGTCCGGGTGAACGGCCCCATGGTGCGTGCGGCGATGACGGGTTGGCAGCGGCTGCATTTTCGGTTCGGGATACCGGCGCCGCTGCTCGAGCCGCTCGCCGTCGAGCGGCTGTATCTGGACAATTTCTTCTCGATCGCGAAAGCCTCCCGCGATCTCGGGTATCAGCCCCTGTTCAATACCGAGCAGGCCCTGTCGGAATGCCTGTCGTACTACGTCGAAATGTTCGGCGAAATGAAGCGACAGGCCCTGGCGGACAAGGCATCCGCCTAGCGAAAGCTGACCATCTCGCTGCCCCACGCGGCACGGATGTTGGCATCGACGTCGTGCGCCAGGGCGTCACGGCGATCGATGATCAGGCAGGAGCGCTCGTCCGTATACGGCGTCCATTGCGGCTCACCGGTGGGGCCCGCGGGCGTGGCGTTCGCGGCGAAATTGATCCATCGGGTCCGCACCCTCTTGGACACCGCCTTGGCGGACTTGGTGCCGCCCAGCATCAGCGTCGGATCCTTGGGCGCACCGAGATTGCCCCAGACGTAAGGCAATTCGGTGGCATGCGCGGCCCCGATCGTGAGCTTCAGCAATGGGGTGGCGTAATCGAACCGGTACAGATACACCGGTGCCACGCGGGCGTGCCCCTCGGCGAGCCACACCGACGGCATCCGGAAGCCGACGTCCGTCGCGATGCTCAGACTCCTTGCCCGGCGCCGCAATCCCGAATACGTTGAGACGATTTCCTCTTCGGTGGGCAACTGCAGATCGGGTTGTTCGGCGGCGATCTGGTTGAACAACGACGTGATCGCTCTCGGAGTGATCGGCATCAGCGGCGATCTCAGCAACCGGAAGAGCATCGCCTCGTGCTTGTTGGTGCCGATGATCAGCGGGACCGGATGTGAGCGGCCCTCTTGCGCCAGCTTGACCGGGTAGTCGGTCAGAACGTCGCCGTCGACGATCGGGACGAACGCCAGCGTCCCCGGGTTGCGCACCGGCACGTCGTCGAACACCCGTTGCGACGCGGCCAGGATCGCCGCCGTCGGGATCTCCACCAGCCGTTGAGATTCCGACGGGGTGATTTTGAGCCGGTCGAGGAATGCCCTCGCCACCCGCCCCGCACGCTCGCGGTCGTACACCGAAGTGGCCGGCGAGCTTTGCGCGATCGCCCGAGCGAACAGACCTTCGGCCGCGGGGCTGGCCAGCAGCGTGGTGACGATGGCGGCACCCGCCGACTCGCCGAACAGCGTCACCCGCCGCGGATCGCCGCCGAAGGCAGCGATGTTGTCGCGCACCCACTCCAGCGCCGCCAGCACGTCGCGCAGCCCGACGTTCGAGTCGAAACGCGGGCCCGCGATGTCCAACGATGACAGGTCGAGAAAGCCAAGCGCCCCGAGCCGATAGTTGACGGTCACCACCACCACGTCGCCGCGGCTGACCAGTCTGCGGCCGTCGTAGAGCGTCTGGCTGCTCGACCCCAGGACATAGGCGCCGCCGTGCACCCACACCATCACCGGCTTGGCGCCACCCGGCTTGGTACCAGAGGACGCCCAGACGTTGAGCCGCAGGCAATCTTCACCCTGCGGCGCACCCAAATCTATTGGCAGGTTGGGAAATACCGGTTGCGGGCAGGCAGGCCCGAAGGCGGTGGCATCGGCGACCTCGGCGCACGGCGCGGGCGGTTCGGGCGCGCGGAACCGCAGCTCACCGACGGGCGCGGCCGCATACCGCAGGCCTTTCCACGCCTTGACGCCCTCGTGTTGCCCGCCCCGGACCGGGCCGTAGCTGGTTTCGACCACGAGGTCGTCGATTGCCATGCGCGCGCGAAATCTCCTGAGGAACCTAGAAAAGGCGTTGCGTGAGGAACTCGACCACGCGCTTGCGGGCTTCGTAGGCGGGGTGGCCGTCGACTTCGCGGACCTCGTCGGTGAGCACCGAGTGCGCCATCTTGCCGAAGCCGTGCTGATTGCCGGGGCTCGAATCGATGTCGATCACCTCGAAGGCGTCGCCGAGGCGTTCCTTGAGCGTCACGAACCGCTCGCGCGGTACCGCCTTGTCCTCGCTGAACCGCAGCCCCATCGCGCACAGGCCGTCGTTGGCGCACCGATCGGCCACGGCGGCCAGTTCTGATTCGCTCAGGCCGGGATCGCGACGGCGCGCGGCTCCCAGCGGAAACGGGACCGACGGCTGCGAAAGCACCGGCGCCAGCACGCTGTCGTCGACCGCGGCCGCCAGCGCGAACCCGCCGGTGAAGCACTGGCCGATCACGCCGACGCCCTTGCCGGGCGTCGACGCGTTGAGATCACGGGCCAGCGCACGCAGGAACAGCGACACCGGCCGCTGCTTGTTCAACGCGAAAGCCGCGAATTCCCTTGCCACACATGCCCGCCCGATCGTACTGGCGATGTAGCCGGCCGTCTTGGCCTTGCCCGGCTCGCCGAACAAAGACGGCATGGCGACGGTGAAGCCGTTGTCTACCAGGTGATTACCCAGGGCTAGCACACCGGGGTGGATTCCGGGAATCTCGGGGATCAGCACCACACCCGGGCCACTGCCCTTGCGGTAGACGTCATGGGTGTATCCCTCACCGCTGAACGGTGCCGCCGACCATCCGGACAGATCAGCCTCTGGTGCAGTCACGTTGACAGGATCCCTTTGCTCGCGCGGGTGAGCTAGCGGCTCGGCAAAGGCGGTTGCGATTGCGTCGCCGACGCCAGCGTACGGAACTGATCGGTGTTTCCGGCGCCGGTTATCGCAATTTGGGTGGCGCCGCCGGGAGCGTTGAGTCGGGTCGTCCATACCGGCTCGGCGTCCGCGCCGTCTTGGCCGGAACCTTGATAGACCACCCAGCTGGTTCCGCTGACATCGACCGCTCCGGTCGGGTAGGCCGACGGGTGGATCGAATTGACGAGCTTGTCCTCGTCGGCGTTGCTCTGGGTCAGGCTCAGATACATCCCGGTCGGACTGATGTAGCCGACGACCGAGATGGGCGCGTTCACCCGTTGACCGCTCGCCGGGTCGGTCCGTCCGCCCTGGATGCCGCCGCGGTGGCCGGAGTTGGCCTGCCAGCCCGCGGGAAGCCGCGGTTGCCGGACCGGAAAGCCGAGCGCGGACGCGTCGGCACGCAGGGCCGCGCCGGCGTCATACGACGGGGCGGGGCCTTGGTGGCTGCCCAGCTGAAAGGAGCACATGCCCAGCATGCCGGCCAGCACAACGCACCCGATGACCAGCGGAATCAGGGACCAGAACATGTCCCGGCCGTCCTGCAACAGCCGGGGCTTCGCCGGCCTGGGAGCGGGTCCGGCCTGCGGAGACGGCGCGCCGGCCACGTTCCCATCGAGCTGGGCATTCAGCGGCGGCTCCTCCGTCATCCCCCAAGTATCCCAGTTCCAGCGGACCGATCCGCTTCTGGGACAATCGACAACCATGACAGTTGAGGGCGACCGCTCGACCGCCGCCGCCGGCCAGGCCTCAGCGCAGGGCCGACCGCGTGGTGAGGCTCCGGACCGCAACCTGGCTTTGGAACTGGTGCGGGTCACCGAGGCCGGCGCCATGGCCGCCGGTCGCTGGGTCGGACGCGGCGACAAAGAGGGCGGCGACGGGGCGGCCGTCGACGCGATGCGCGAGCTGGTCAACACCGTGTCGATGCGCGGCGTCGTCGTCATCGGCGAGGGCGAGAAGGACCACGCTCCGATGCTCTACAACGGCGAGGAGGTCGGCAACGGCGACGGCGCGGAGTGCGACTTCGCGGTGGACCCGATCGATGGCACCACGCTGATGAGCAAGGGCATGCCCAACGCCATCTCGGTGCTGGCGGTGGCCGACCGGGGCGCGATGTTCGACCCGTCGGCGGTGTTCTACATGAACAAGATCGCCGTCGGGCCAGAGGCCGCGCACGTGCTCGACATCACCGCCCCGATCTCTGAGAACATCAAGGCCGTCGCCAAGGTCAAGGCGCTGTCGGTGCGCGACATGACCGTGTGCATCCTGGACCGGCCGCGGCACGCCAAGCTGATCGAGGACGTGCGGACCACCGGGGCGCGGATCCGGCTGATCACCGACGGCGACGTCGCCGGTGCGATCTCGGCCTCCCGGCCGCACTCGGGCACCGACATGCTGGCCGGGATCGGCGGCACGCCCGAAGGCATCATCGCCGCCGCCGCGATCCGCTGCATGGGCGGCGCCATCCAGGCGCAGCTGGCTCCCACGGACGACGACGAACGCCAGAAGGCCATCGACGCGGGCTACGACCTGGACCAGGTGCTGACCACCGAGGACCTGGTGTCCGGCGACAACGTGTTC
This sequence comes from Actinomycetota bacterium, assembly GCA_036338755.1. Classification (GTDB taxonomy): domain Bacteria; phylum Actinomycetota; class Actinomycetes; order Mycobacteriales; family Mycobacteriaceae; genus Mycobacterium. The sequence goes on from JAYZBN010000012.1 coordinate 20,335, forward strand.
TTCTGCGCCACCGGGGTCACCAACGGCGATCTGCTCAAGGGCGTGCAGTACTACCCCGGCGGCTGCACCACGCAGTCGATCGTCATGCGGTCCAAGTCGGGAACGGTCCGGATGATCGAGGCCTACCACCGGCTTTCGAAACTCAACGAGTACTCCGCCATCGACTTCACCGGCGACACCTCCGCCGCCTATCCCCTGCCCTGACCGACCGAGAGCGAGGACGCCACTCAATGGCCGCTGACGACACCGAGTACCGCATCGAGCACGACACCATGGGCGAGGTCCGCGTGCCCGCAAAAGCGTTGTGGCGCGCCCAAACCCAACGCGCGGTCGAGAACTTCCCGATCTCGGGTCGCGGCCTGGAGCGCACCCAGATCCGCGCGTTGGGCTTGCTGAAGGGCGCTTGCGCGCAGGTCAACAAGTACCTCGGGCTGCTGGCGCCCGAGAAGGCCGACGCGATCATCGCCGCGGCGGCCGAGATCGCCGACGGCCAGCACGACGACCAGTTCCCCATCGATGTCTTCCAGACCGGTTCGGGCACCAGCTCCAACATGAACACCAACGAGGTGATCGCCAGCATCGCCGCCGCCAACGGTGTCACGGTGCACCCCAACGACGACGTCAACATGTCGCAGTCGTCGAATGACACCTTCCCCACCGCAACCCACATCGCCGCCACCGAGGCCGCCGTGCGTCATCTCATCCCGGCGCTCGAGGTGCTGCACGACGCCCTGGCCGGCAAGGCTCGCGAGTGGCACACCGTGGTCAAGTCGGGCCGTACCCACCTGATGGACGCCGTCCCGGTGACGCTCGGTCAGGAATTCAGCGGATACGCCCGGCAGGTCGAGGCGGGGATCGAACGAGTACGCGCCACGTTGCCGCGGCTGGGTGAACTGGCGATCGGTGGCACCGCGGTCGGCACCGGCCTGAACGCTCCCGACGGTTTCGGCGCGAAGGTGGTCGAAACGCTGGTCGCCTCCACCGGCCTGAGCGAATTGCGCACGGCGGCAAACTCGTTCGAGGCACAGGCGGCGCGCGACGGGCTGGTCGAGGCTTCCGGCGCGCTGCGCACCATCGCGGTGTCGCTGACCAAGATCGCCAACGACGTTCGCTGGATGGGGTCGGGCCCGCTGACCGGCCTCGCCGAGATCCAGCTGCCCGACCTGCAGCCGGGCAGCTCGATCATGCCCGGCAAGGTGAATCCCGTTCTGCCCGAGGCCGTTACGCAGGTCGCCGCGCAGGTGATCGGCAACGATGCCGCCGTCGCGTGGGGCGGTGGCAACGGCGCGTTCGAGCTCAACGTCTACATCCCGATGATGGCCCGCAACGTCCTCGAGTCCTTCAAGCTGCTGACCAACGTGTCGAAGCTGTTCGCCGAGCGTTGCATCACCGGGCTGGCCGCCAACGTCGAACACCTCCGCGAGCTGGCCGAGTCGTCGCCGTCCATCGTGACGCCGCTGAACTCGGCGATCGGCTACGAGGAGGCCGCCGCGGTGGCCAAACAAGCGCTCAAGGAGCGCAAGACGATTCGGCAGACCGTGATCGATCGCGGCCTGATCGGCGACAAGTTGTCGATCGACGAACTCGACCGGCGGCTCGACGTGCTGGCGATGGCCAAGGTCAAGCCCGAAGACTGAACCGGCCGTCATCCGGTGACGGCTGTGGTCGACGAGAGTAAGGGTGGTTTTCCATGACGGCTCCTCCCGGCGGTCCCTACGGCCAGGGACCCTACGGAACCAATCCGTATGGGCAGGACCCGAATTGGGGCGGCCAGCCGCAGGGCGGTACCGGCCCCTACCCGCAAGGCGGTCCGGGACCCTACCCGCCGGGCGGTCCCGGTCCTTACCCGCCGGGCGGTCCATACGCGTACCCGCCGGGTGGCGCGTACCCCTACCCCCCGCCCGGTGGCGCCCCCTACCAGCAATATCCCCAACCCGGACAGCAGTTCCCGCCGGGCGGCCCGGGCGGGCCCTACCCCCCGGGGCCGCCGCCGGGTGGTCGCGGCTCGAAGCTGCCGTGGCTGATCGTCGCCGGTCTGGTCGTGCTCGCGGTCATCGCGCTGGTGGTGACGCTGTTGGTGATGCGAGGCGGCCATGACAACAAGCCGGCCACGGCGCCCTCGACAACGAGCACCTCGGTCTCGCAGCCGAAGAACTCTGCGCAGAACGCGACCGATTGCACCCCGAACGTGTCCGGCGGCGAGATGCCACGGACCGACTCCCTTGCCGCGGGCAAACTTTCGTTCCCGGCCAGCGCCGCGCCGGGCGGGTGGACGGTGTTCTCCGACGACCAGGGCCCGAACCTGATCGGCGGACTGGGAGTTGCCCAGGACGTGCCCGGAGCCAATCAGTGGATGATGACGGCGGAGGTCGCCGTCACCAATTTCGTTCCCAGCATGGACCTTTCGGCCCAAGCCACGAAGTTGATGCAATGCATCGTCGCGGGCCCCGGATACGCGAACGCGCAGCCGACGCTCGGACCGACGAAGTCTTCGTCGATCACCGTCGACGGCACCAAGGCCGTGCGGGTCGACGCCGACGTCACGATCGCCGACCCCAGTCGCAACGTCAAGGGCGATTCGGTCACCATCATCGCCGTCGACACCAAGCCGGTCACCGTCTTCATCGGCAGCACACCCATCGGCGATGCCGCTTCGGCCGATCTCGTCGGCAAAATCATTGCCGCGCTGAAGGTCTCCAAGTCCTGACGCAGGTCGGCCGGCTAGCCCGCCGAGCCCGTCGGCGCCGAGACGTGGGTGGCCTCGGATCGTCCGCGCAGTACCGTGGAATAGCACTCGGCCCACTGCGCGCGCTCGGCCTCGCCCGCGGCGTCGACGGCGCCCGCCGAGCACAGGATCCGCCGGTCGGAGGTTTTGGCGAGGTCGGCCAGTCGCGCGGCTTCGTTGACGGCGTCACCGATCACGGTGTATTCGTACCGGTTTTCGGCGCCGACGTTTCCGGCGAACACCCGCCCCGCCGAGACGCCGATGCCGAAATCGACCGGCAGCCGTCGCAATTGGGAGCCCAGCGCACGGGCGGTCGCCAGGGCCGACGAGGCCGGCTCGTCGGCCGGCAGCGGCACCCCGAAGACGGCCAGCGCGGCATCGCCGGCGAACTTGTTGACCAGCCCGTGATGTTCGTCGACGGCGTTCACGACGATGCGAAAGAAGTCGTTGAGCACCTCCGCGACCTCTTGCGGGGGGCGGCTTTCCGCGAGCCTGGTGGATTCCACCAGGTCGATGAAAAGCACGGCCGCCTCGACCACGTCGCCCGACAGGGATGCGCCCTCGTTGAGGGCGCGCTGCGCGACGTCGGCCCCGACGTGACGCCCGAACAGGTCGCGTATCCGGTCCCGCTCAGCGAGCCCCGCCACCATCCGGTTGAATCCCGTTTGTAATCGCCCGATCTGGGAGCGTTCGTAGGCGCCGACATAGGTGTCCATGCGGCCGTGCTCGACCTCGGCCATCGCGTCGACGACCTCGCCCACCGGATCCGAGATCGACCGCGACGTCAAGATCATGGTGGGCAGTCCCAGCACCAGCGCCGCCAGCGACACCACCAGAATCGGCACGTCTAGCGACGCGGACTTCTCGATCAGCCACCCGTACGAGCGCAGAACGACCATCGTCGCAATGACCGCGATGGGAAATGCGCTGCACAGAAACCACAGCAGGACCAGGCGGGCATACACGCTCGGCACCGCGAGCCGCGGCTCGGCGCCCAACGTGGCGGCGCGCATGATGGGTCGCAGGGTGCGCTGCGCGATCAGCATCCCGGTGCCGGCCGCGGCCGATCCGCCGAGCAGCACGCCGAGCACGATCGGCAGCAGAAGCTGCGGTCTGTCAGTGAGATTCAACAAGATGAAGATCCCGCCGGTCAGCGCCCAGGACGTCACGAGGATCGCCGACTGGCGCCCGGCCAGCTTCATCACGGCTTCGCGTTGCTGCGGGGTGGGGTCGTCGCCCGCGACGAACCAGCGCACTGTGGGAGCCAGGCTGATGGCGCCGGCCACCGCGACACTGACGATGCCCAGTACGACGAGCAACACCACCGGCACCGTGTTCTGCCGCGCGAAGTCGGCGTTGGCGCCGACGGAAGTGTGGCCCCGCAGCGGAATCAAGATGGCGGCCGCTTCGACGACGGCCAGGACGTAGGACAGGCTCAGGTCGAACCCGTATTGGATCAACCACCGCCGAACAGACTTTCGTTGCCCCGTGGCACGTTGCCGCGCCTGGCCACGCCATGACGGCGGGAGCCGATCCCGAAGCCAGCCCACGGTGATCATGTAAAGGTAGGTTCGAAATCCGTGCTAGGCACCGTTGTTCGGCCCTCCGGAGTTCTGCCCCGGGATGTCGGTGATCGGGAAGTTGGGCATCGGTTTCGGCGAGGGGGTGTTGGGCAGCGTGGGGATGTCGCCGGGCGGGATGTCGTGCAATGCGTTGACGGGCGGACCGTTCTCCCGGCCGCCGTAACTGCTGCCAGGGGCGCGTGGCCCCAGCAGGTCGCTGACCGTCACCAGCCGGTAGCCGTTGGCCTTGAGCACCGGAATGAACTGGTACACCAAGTCGACGGTGCTCGAGTACGTGTTATGGAACAACACCACCGAGCCCGGCTTGAGGTAAGTCATCAACATGTAGCGTGTCGCGGCCGTGTTCGAGTCGTTCGCCCAATCGAAAGGGATGACATCCCAGAGGATTTCGGCCAGCCCGAATTGGCCGGCGGTCTGTCGGACCACCGGATCGGACAGCCCCCCGGCGGGGCGATACAGGTTCGGGGTGCGCCCGGTCGCGGCGGTGATCGCGTCGTTGGCCTTGGCGAACTGGGCGGCGATGTCTTCGCGTGGGATCGTGGTCATGTTGGGGTGTTCCCAGGTGTGGCTGCCGATTTCCATCCCCGCGTCGGCAATGCGCTTGGCACCCGCGGGGTTGGCGGCCACCTTGTTGCCGATCAGGAAGAAGGTGGCCTTGGCGTCGTTCTGCTTCAGGATCTGCAGCAGTCGCTCATCGAACGGCCCCGGCCCGTCGTCGAAGGTCAACGCGACGCACTTGACGACCGAGCAGCTCAGATCGTCAGCGCGCGTCACGTGGCCCGTCAGCCCGCCGATCACCAGCACCGCGACGGCAGCCGCCACGCCGACAACCGTGCGCCAGTAGCGCCAGGCTTGGGTGTCGGGTCGTTTCGCCACCGCAGAAGTTTATCGAAGACGCCGTTACCCGGGTTCGAGCGCGCTGGTCAGGCGCCCTCACTGTGGGCCGGCGATCTCCTCGAGCATCTCGGTGACCAGGGCCGCGATCGGCGATCGCTCGCTGCGCAGCAGGGTGATGTGGGCGAACAGCGGGTGGCCCTTGAGCTTCTCGATCACGGCCGCGACGCCGTCGTGGCGGCCGACGCGCAAGTTGTCGCGCTGCGCGATGTCGTGGGTCAGCACCACCCGCGATCCGGTGCCTAACCTGGACAGCACGGTCAGCAGCACGTTGCGCTCCAGCGACTGCGCCTCGTCGACGATGACGAACGAGTCGTGCAGCGACCGGCCCCGGATGTGGGTCAGCGGAAGCACTTCGAGCATGCCGCGGGACAGCACTTCCTCCAGCACCGCCGGGCTGGCCAGGCCCTCGAGGGTGTCGAAGACGGCCTGCGCCCACGGGCCCATCTTCTCGCTCTCGCTGCCGGGCAGATATCCCAGCTCCTGGCCGCCGACGGCGTAGAGCGGGCGGAAGACGACCACCTTGCGTTGGGTGCGCCGCTCCAGCACCGCCTCCAAACCGGCGCACAACGCGAGCGCCGACTTCCCGGTGCCCGCCTTGCCGCCCAGCGACACGATGCCCACCGATTCGTCGAGCAGCAGGTCGAGCGCCACTCGCTGTTCGGCAGACCGTCCGCGCAGCCCGAACGCCTCGCGGTCGCCGCGCACCAGCTGGACGCGTTTGTCCGCGTTCACCCGGCCCAGCGCATGAGAGCTGCCGCCGAGCAGCCGAACACCGGTGTGGCAGGGCAGGTCTCGCGCTTCCACCAGATCGATCTCGCCGTCGGTGAACAGGGCGTCGATGTCTTCGGTGGCGGTCTCGATCTCGCGCATCCCCGACCATCCGGACGCGACCACGTCCTGCGCGTGGTATTCGTCGGCGGCCAGCCCCACCGCGGCGGCCTTGACCCGGAGCGGAATGTCCTTGCTGACCAACGTAACTCGTTTGCCTTCGGCCGCGAGGTTGGCGGCACAGCTCAGGATCCGGGAGTCGTTGCTGTCGTTGCGGAAGCCGCTGGGCAGCACCGTCGGGTCCGTGTGGTTGAGCTCGACGTGCAACGAACCACCCTGCGCCCCAACGGGAATGGGCTGATCCAGCCGTCCGTGCACCAGCCGAAGGTCGTCGAACAGCCGCAGCGCCTGGCGGGCGAACCAGCCCAGCTCGTGGTGGTGGCGTTTGGCCTCCAGCTCGCTGATCACCACCAACGGAACAACCACCTCGTGTTCGGCGAACCGGCTGCACGCCCAGGGGTCGGACAGCAGCACGGAAGTGTCGATCACGTAGGTCCGGATATCGGTCACGTAGCGCTCCTCGAGCGGGATGAGCCCGCGCGGACCCGCACAGGCATGTCGACGGGAACCGCAGCACCAGGACCGGGGCCGGTCCTTCCGTTGTGGTGACGGGAGGTGCCGCCCTGGCAGCAGAGCATGACGCTGACCATCGAGAACGACGCTACTCCGGTGGCCGCGTGCCCGCTGTGCAGGCGCGCCGACGTGGCGAGCCGCGACCACCTTCATCCGGTGGCCGGTATCGAGAGATGCGCGCGTTCAGCCGACGACGAAGTGCTGCAGTTGGGGGTCGTCCGCGACCCCCCATGCGGTGATGCGGTCGGAGATCGCCTGGCGCAGTTGCTCAGGACCGAAAACGCCTGCCTTCTCGACGTTCTGCACCTTGTCCACGTACGCGTCGATGTCGGCGCCGGGCACCTGCAGGTCGGCCGCGCGGGCGGCGATCGCCGCGATCGTCTCGTCGCGGGTGTACTCGAGGCAGTGCGCGACGAGGTTCGAGAAGAAGACTTCGTGGCGCCGCTCGTCGCGGGCGATCCGGTCGATGAGGCCGGCCAGGATGGGTTCCTCGAGTTGCGCGGCCAGGTTCTCGCAGAACACCGCGTGGGTGCGTTCGACGAACGCCATGTGCACCAGGGTTTCCACCTGCGAGTAGGTGTCGGCGCGGTAGCCCTTCATGACGTACTGGACGCGGGCCTCTTCGTTGGCGGTCGGATCGACCTCTCGGGTCACCACGAGATACTCACGCAGCGCGATCGCGTGCAGGTGCTCCTCGGCGGTCCACCGGCCCAGCCAGCGGCCCCAGTAGTCCTCCAGGATGAAGTGCTCTACCAGCTCGCGGTGGTGCGCGGCGAGGTTGTCCTTGAGCAGGAGCAGGATCTCGCAGGCGTCGGTCAACGGCCTCGGCAGCGTCATCGACGACGGATCCCAGTCGCGTCCACCCAGGAAGGCGAAGTTCTCGCCCCGGTCGAACGGCACGTAGTCGTGCGCGAACCAGATTTCTTCGGTGGACAGGTGGCGGTCGATGTTCGCTTCGACGACCGGCTCGAGTTCCAGGGTCAGCGCGTTAGCGACAGGTCTTTCGGCCATGAGATAACTGTAACCCGCGTACACAGGTTCATGAAATCGACCGGGCCGTGTCGCGCCAACTGGTGACTTTCGTCCCCGAGCGCGCCGTCCGGCCGGGCTCCACTCCCACAGGCCCCTCGTACGGCGGAAACCTACAGCGCGAGGCCGGGGTAGAGCGGGTTGGCGTCCAACAGTTCGGCCGCGGCCGCGCTGACCCGTTCGACGGTGCCATCGGCCAGCGAGTACTTGGCCTTGGAGGTGCCTTCCGGCTTCGTGTTGGACAGAACGTCGACCATCAGCTCGGCCACCCGGTCGAAGTCGGCCGGACCGAAGCCGCGGGTGGTGAGCGCCGGGCTGCCGAGCCGGATACCGCTGGTGTACCAGGCGCCGTTGGGGTCGGCGGGGATGGCGTTGCGGTTGGTGACGACGCCGGCGTCCAACAGGGCCGACTCGGCCTGGCGCCCGGTCAAGCCGAACGATGTGACGTCGAGCAGCACGAGGTGGTTGTCGGTGCCCCCAGTGACCAGCTGAGCATCGCGCTTGAGGAAGCCGTCGGCCAGGGCCTGGGCGTTGTCCGCAACCCGCTGCGCGTAGGCCTGGAACGCGGGCTGCCTCGCCTCGGCGAGCGCGACGGCCTTGGCCGCCATCACGTGTGACAGTGGCCCGCCGAGCACCATCGGGCAGCCCTTGTCGACCGCGTCGGCGTATTCGGGTTGGCACAGGATGAGGCCGCCGCGCGGACCGCGCAGCGACTTGTGCGTCGTCGTGGTCGTGACGTGGGCGTGCGGCACCGGATCCTCGTCGCCTGTGAACACCTTGCCCGCCACCAGCCCGGCGAAATGCGCCATGTCCACCATCAGGGTGGCACCGACCTCGTCGGCGATCTCACGCATCGTCGCGAAGTTGACCCGGCGCGGGTAGGCGGAGTAGCCGGCCACGATCACGAGCGGCTTGAACTCGCGCGCGGCGGCCGCGACGGCGCCGTAGTCGATGAAACCGGTGTCGGGGTCGGTGCCGTAACTGCGCTGGTGGAACATCTTGCCGGAGATGTTGGGCCGGAAGCCGTGGGTCAGGTGGCCGCCGGCGTCCAGCGACATGCCTAACAGGCGCTGGTTGCCCAACTTGTTGCGCAGCTTCTCCCAGTCCGCCTCGGACAAGTCGTTGACGTGCTTGACGCCGGCGTCGGCCAGGCCCGGCGCCTCGACCCGGGTAGCCAAGATCGCCCAGTACGCAACGAGGTTGGCGTCGATGCCCGAGTGCGGCTGCACGTAGGCGTGCGGCGACCCGAACAGCTCACGAGCGTGCTCGGCGGCGACGCTTTCCACGGTGTCGACGTTCTGGCATCCGGCGTAGAACCGATGTCCGACGGTGCCCTCGGCGTACTTGTCTGACAGCCAGGTCCCCATGGTCAGCAGGACCGCAGGCGACGCGTAGTTCTCGCTGGCGATCAGCTTGAGCGAATCACGTTGGTCGGCGAGCTCTTTGCGCGTCGCCGCGGCGATGCGTGGTTCGACGGACTCGACCACCTGCAGTGCTGCACGGTAGGCAGCGGTCGCGGTGTCGGCGTATTCGGCGCCCGGTGACGCGGTCGAGATGGCGGTGCGGGTCAAGTCGGCTGACATGAGAACGAGACTAGTCGGCCGACTAACCCCACAGTGAGGGCGCTCGCGCTATCCAGCGCTGACTTTTCGCCAGCCCAGCCGTTCGGCATTTCATCGCTCCTGTAACACTTGCACTATGCCGCGGCTTAGCGAGCCGAGCCCATATGTGGAGTTCGACCGAAAGCAATGGCGTGCGCTTCGTATGTCGACGCCGCTGGCCCTCACCGAGGAAGAACTGGTCGGTCTGCGGGGCCTGGGTGAGCAGATCGACTTGCTCGAAGTCGAAGAGGTCTACCTGCCGCTGGCCCGGCTCATTCACCTGCAGGTCGCCGCGCGGCAGCGACTGTTCGCCGCCACCGCCGAATTCCTCGGCGAACCCCAGCAAGCCCCGGACCGGCCGGTGCCGTTCATCATCGGGGTGGCCGGCAGCGTGGCGGTCGGCAAGTCGACGACCGCCCGTGTGTTGCAGGCGCTCCTGGCGCGCTGGGACCATCACCCCCGGGTGGACCTGGTCACCACCGACGGCTTCCTGTACCCGAATGCCGAGCTGGATCGCCGAAACCTGATGCACCGCAAGGGGTTTCCGGAGAGCTACAACCGCCGGGCGTTGATGCGGTTCGTGACGTCGGTCAAATCCGGTTCGGACTACGCCTGCGCGCCGGTCTATTCGCACCTCAAATACGACATCATCCCCGGGGCCAAGCACGTTGTCCGCCACCCCGACATCCTGATCCTGGAGGGCCTCAACGTTCTGCAGACCGGTCCGACCCTGATGGTGTCGGACCTGTTCGACTTCGGCGTTTACGTCGACGCCCGAATCGAAGACATCGAGCAGTGGTACGTATCGCGATTCCTGGCCATGCGCAGCACCGCCTTCGCGGATCCCGAATCGCACTTCCACCACTACTCGGCGTTGAACGACACCAAGGCGGTCGCCGCCGCTCGCGAGATCTGGCGCTCGATCAACCGCCCCAACCTGGTCGAGAACATCCTGCCCACCCGGCCACGCGCCACCCTGGTTCTGCGCAAGGACGCCGACCACTCCATCAACCGGCTGCGGTTGCGCAAGCTCTGACGCCCCGCACCGGCCGGGCGGCAGATCACGCCTCGAGGCGACGCACTCCCAGGTATTGCAGTCCCGCGAACGCCGCGGTGTATGCGCCGGTGGCCAGCGTCAACGCGACGCCCGTCAGGGTCAGCGGCAGCGCTTCCGCGGCCACGATCGAGGCCAGCGTGAACGCCACATTGACCACCATGACGCTGATACCGACGCGGCGCAGTTCCGGTAGCGCACCGAGGCTGAACACCAGCAGGCCGGCGAGCACGAAAACGACGCCCACGCCGTATTCCTGGAAGGACGTCAGGCCGGTCAGCGACGAAATCGGGTCGGCGAGGAAGGCGATGGCCAAGCCGAACATGCCCGTCAGGGTCGCGTCGGCACGCACGGCAAAACGCAACAGCGAGTCCGTCGAGTCGTAGAGGGGCCGGGTCGGGATTGTTGATACGCCGGTAATAGAGCTCATCTGCTTACTCCTCGCGATGGCGGGTTGGGTCGAACAGCTTTGAGGGTGCCGCCAGTGCACTGCCATATCGACTCGTGGCGCTGCCAACTAGTGCCACGGATACAACGACGAGGTGGTTCACCCGACTTATTCCCATCGGCGGGTAAATATTTGACACGCGCCAACCACGGGGCCTCAGCGGCCCCAAAAGCCACAGAAGTTCCTGACCTCGGCGACCGCGGTGGACTGCTACCCGTTCGAGTCGCTGGGAACCGGGATCCGCCCACGAAGATCGGCGGCGATCAAGCGGGCCGCGGCGTTCTGCCAGTTGTGCAGCGAACGCTGCGGCACCTCGGTGACGAACCAGTGCCAGGCTTGGCGCGCGGTCGGATCCAGCCCCGAGGCGGTGGCGTTCTGCGCGTAGGCACGCACCCCGACGACATAGGGGAAGTACAGCGAGTTGTAGTAGCGCCACTCTTCGCTGGTCCCGAAGTCGCCGCCGTCGCGCGGTTTGAGCCGCGCTATGCCGTCGGCCAGCACGGCCTTGAGTTCGTTGGCCCGCTCGATCGGTTGGTCGGGGGCTCCCCGGGCCGCCAGCCGCTCGTCGATCAGCGGTAATGCGGTCAGCGGGCTGGCGACCAGCTTGGTCAGGTCACCGTAATGGCCCAGCGCCCGCCGGGTGAGTCTGGCGAAGGTGACGTCGTCGACGTCGGCGAGCGGGTGCTCCTGGCGCAGGGGCAGTGCCGCACCGGTGTGCCGCAGCGCGGCCCGATCCGCCCGCAGCGCAGGCGATTTCGAGAATGCGAGCCGGTCGAGCAGGCCGGCCAGCGGATCCGCGAGCACCTGCACGGTGATCGCGATCGCGAGGCTGGTGAACAGCAGCACCGTAAGCGCGGTCTGCGCGCCGGGATCGTTGCCGGTCACCGCCAACCCGATCAGCGCCTGGCCGCCGAACAGCACCGCCACCGCCACCGAACCGGAGAACGAGCGGAGCATGTCGGCGCGCAGCGCGTGACCCTCGTCGAACGCGTCCCACAGGGCGACGGCGACTCCGAGCCCCAGAACATCGCAACTCGTGGACGCCAGCGCGACCCAGCTGGGCACCAGGCCCAGCGGAATGATCAGGATCGCGTTGCTCAGCGCGAAGAACAGGGTGGCCGTGATGGCCAGTCCCACCGCGGGCTTGGGCCGCCGCGGCCGGCGCAACACGGCGGCCATCGCGCCGAGCGTCGACACCGAGATCACCGCGAACATCAGCCAGTGGCCCGGCCGCAGCGGCCCGTCGACGCCGCCGGCCAGCGTCGCCCCGAACAGGGTCAGCGCGGCAACCGCGGCCACGAGCAGCAACTCGCGGGCGCGGCCCCGGGACACGTCGCTGGGCCGGGACAGCTCGATGAGCACCGCGAACCACGCCACGCCGGGGACGGTCGCCAGGTAGATCTCGGCTCTGCTCAACGCCGGAGCGTACGCGGGACTGGCGATCCGGACCGCGTCCAGCCCCACCACGAGCGCGAACCCACACAGTCCGATCGCGGTGAGCGCGAGGACGGGCTTGCGCGGATCGCGGGCCGCCAGATAGAGGCCCAGCCAGGCGCTCAGCGTGAACACCACCGCCGACAGCGCAGCCATGCACTCAGTGTGGCACGCGGGCGCTTGAGACCTTCGGGGGTTACTTGCCGTGCCGGCGATCCCGCCGGCTGTAGTCGCGCAGCGCGCGCAGGAAGTCGACGCGGCGGAACGCGGGCCAATGCGTTTCGCAGAACCACATCTCCGAATACGCGCTCTGCCACAGCAGAAACCCGGACAGCCGTTGCTCGCCCGACGTGCGGATCACCAGGTCGGGGTCGGGCTGGCCGGACGTGTAGAGGTTCTCGGAGATGGCGTCGACGGTCACGGCGTCGACGAGTTCCTCGCCGGCGGCGCCGTTGGCGAGTTCCTTGTTGAGCAACGCACGCACCGCGCCGACGATCTCCTGCCGGCCGCCGTAGCCGACCGCCACGTTGACATGAAAGGACGCGACGCTGGGCGTGGACTCGACGGCCCCGCGCAACCGGCGGGCCGGCTCGTCGCCGAGCAGTTCCAAGTCCCCCACCGTGCGCACGCTCCAGCGGTTGGCCGGTGCGCAGATCTCCTCCACGACATCGGTGATGATCTCGATCAGCCCGGCCAACTCGTCGGGATCGCGTTGCAGGTTTTCCGTGGACAGCAGGTACACCGTCGTCATTTCGACGCCGGCTTCCTGACACCAGCGCAGCATCTCGGCGATCTTGGACGCACCCATCCGGTAGCCGTAGCTGACGTCTACGTATCCCGCGTCGCGGGCCCACCGCCGGTTCCCGTCGCACAGCACGGCGATATGCCGCGGCAGCTGTGACTTCGAGGCGGCCAGGCCCTGCCGCAGCCGCAACTCGTAGACGCGATACAGCGGCTCTTTGAGGCGCGGTGGGATAATTTCCACGAACATCCACCCTACTGCCAGCGGTGATCAATTCACCGGTCTCATTTCGGCTCGGTGCCTGAGAAACCTGAGAAGTCGAGACTGCGCCGTAACCATCCCTCGCTACTGTGGATTCTGAGCAGCCTTGGGCGACTTCCGCCGGTATCCATCGTTGCGAGAACAAGACACAGGAGACATGAGCAGCCAGACCAGCACCGTCCCCAACCCGGAGCCCGAATCCGACTCGATCGTTCCGGGGAACACCGTCGAGCAGTTCGCCGAGGGCGCCGCCCAGGTCTTGGGCAAGCCCCGGATGCGCGGCTGGATCCACTTCGTCTCCGCGTGGCTGGCCATCATCACCGGCGCCACGCTGGTGTCGGTGTCGTGGGCGGCCTCCTCGCCCCGCGCCGGCCACTCGACGCTCGTCTACGCCGCGGCGACGGTGGCGATGTTCGCGGTCAGCGCGACCTATCACCGGGTGCAGTGGAAGTCGGACGTCGCGCGCAGCCGGATGAAGCGGCTGGACCATTCGATGATCTTCGTCTTCATCGCCGGTAGCTACACCCCGTTCGCGCGGCTGGTCATGCCGCAGGACACCGGGGTGCTGGTGCAGTGCATCGTGTGGGGCGGCGCGGCCGCCGGCATCGCGTTGAAGATGTGCTGGCCGACAGCGCCGCGCTGGGTCGGCGTGCCGCTGTATCTGCTGCTGGGGTGGGTGGCCGTCTGGTTCGCGCCCACGATCCTGCACCAGGCCGGCGTGGCCGCGATGGTGCTGCTGGCCGTGGGCGGCGTGTTCTACAGCGTGGGCGGCATCTTCTACGGGCTGCGCTGGCCCGACCCGTGGCCGAAGACGTTCGGCTATCACGAGTTCTTCCACGCCTTCACCGCGATCGCGGCGATTCTGCACTACATCGCCATGTGGTTCGCCGTCTTCTACACGGGCGACCACGCCTGGCTATTGGGCGGCTAGGGCTGCCTCATCACCCCGATCAGGCGGGGGTGACGTCGTCGTCCGGCGACCAGTAGGCCTTCATCGAGGCGATCTTGCCTCGGCTGTCGAAGACCATGACGTCGATCGGCTCGATCACCATGCGGTGCTCGCCCGCGGTCACGGTCAGCCGGAATTGGAAGGCCGCCTCGTTGCCCGCGACGCGCAGCGTCACCAGTTCGCACTCGCGCTGCAACTCGTTGATCGCGGAGTAGAAGCCGTGGATCGCCTGCCGGCCGATGTGCACCTCGCCGCCGACCGGATCTTCGACGGTGGCGTCGTCGGCGTACAACTCGACCAAGTCGTCGGCGCTGCCCTTGGCGACCAGTTCGATGTAGCGGTTGACCGTGTTCCTGATCGCTTCGGTCTTGGCGGCATTCGGCATGGGACGCAGGGTAACCCCGCGCTCGTGGCGATCGCCAGCGCGGGGTAGCCGGGCGTGGCGGGTCGCCGCCATCGGCTTCAGTGACCCGCAACACCCAGGGCGGCGGCCAATTCGGTTGCACCGGTCACCGGCAGGTCGCAGACCTGGCCGCGGCACACGTAGGCGGCGTCGGCGCCGCCCACACGGGGCCGACCGGCCAGCAGCGGCGACGAATCCACCTCCCCGCCCATGACGATCGCCCCACCCGGTGCCAGCCGTCGCGCGTCGGCCAGCAGCGTCGAGGCCGACGGGTCGCAGGCAACCGCGATCTGCAGCGGTCCGCGCACCGCCGCTTCCGCGACGGCCAGCCAATGCCCGGCCGACCGCGGCGCGCGTTCCAGCAGCACCGAGTGCGCACCCAGCGATTCGGTGGCCGCGCGCAGGTACCGCTCGGCACGATGACCGTCGACCAGGTGCGCGGCGGTCAGCAGCGCCTCGGTGATCGACGACGCCCCCGACGGGGTCGCGCCGTCCAGCGGGTCGGCCGGCCGGAGCACCAACCGCTCGGCGTCGTCGGCGGTGTCGAACCAGCGGCCGGGTTGTGCATGATCGGCGAAGTGCGCCAGCGCGGTGTCCAGCAGATCGGTTGCCGTCGTCAGCCAGATCGCCTCGGCTGTCAGCTGATACAGCGCAAGGAGCCCGGTGGCAAGCATCGCGTAGTCCTCGAGGATCGCAACGCTCTCGCCGACCACGCCGCCCAGGCTGGCGCGCCGCAACCGGCCGTCGACCACATGCAGATCCAGCAGCGCACGCGCGCAACGCCGCGCGGCTGCGGCCAGTTCGGGCTCGCCCAGCGCCAAGCCGGCTTCGGCCAGCGCGGTGATCGCCAGCCCGTTCCAGGACGAGACGACCTTGTCGTCGCGTCCGGGCTGCGTTCGGGTGCGCCGGGCGGCCAGCAGCGCGGACCGCACCCGGTGCAACCGCTGCGAATCATCGGCATCGGCGCGGGCCTGCAGCACCGAGGTGCCGTGCTCGAACGTGCCGCTCTGGGTGACGGCGAAAATGCTTGCCGCCCAAGGCCCGTCGCCGGGTCCGAGCACCTCGTTCAGCTGCGCCGGTGTCCACACATAGGTCGAACCCTCGCGGCCGTCGGCGTCGGCGTCCAGCGACGAGGTGAACATGGCACCGTCGGCCAGATCGTCGAGCAGGAATCGGGCGGTCTGGGCGGTGATCCGGCGCGCCAGCGGGTCATCGGTGCGCCGCGCCCAGTGCGCGTACGCGCGCAGCAGCAGGGCGTTGTCGTAGAGCATCTTCTCGAAATGCGGTACCACCCAGGCATTGTCGACGCTGTATCGGGCGAAGCCGCCGGCGAGTTGGTCGTAGATGCCGCCCCGTGCCATCGCGTTGCCGGTGTGCGATACCGCCGCAAGGGCCGCCGGCGAACCGGTGCGCTCGAAGTGGCGCAGCAACGCCTCGAGCAACGCCGACGGCGGGAATTTGGGCGCGCCGCCGAACCCGCCGTGCACCGCATCGCGCTCCTGCAGCAGCGTGGCGACGGCGTGGTCGCACAGCTCCGGCGCCACCGAAGGACCGGCGCCGGGCAGACCGGACGCCATCTGGCGTAGCTCGCCGGCGATATGGTCCGAGGCCTCCTCCACCTCGCCACGACGCTCCCGCCACGTCGCGGATACCGCCGAAAGGAGTTGCAGGAAACCATCTTTCGGATAGTAGGTGCCACAGAAAAAGGGGCGGCCGTCCGGAGTGAGGAAACAGGTCATCGGCCAGCCGCCATGCCCGGTGAGGGCGACGGTGGCGTTCATGTAGACCGCGTCGATGTCCGGGCGTTCCTCACGGTCGACCTTGATGCAGACAAACCCCGCGTTCATCGCGGCGGCCACTTCGTCGTCTTCGAATGATTCGTGGGCCATGACATGGCACCAGTGGCAGGCGGCGTAGCCGACGGACAGCAGGATAGGCACGTCACGGGCGGCGGCATCGGCCAGCGCCTCGGGGGTCCACTGGTGCCAATGCACCGGATTGTCGGCGTGCTGGCGCAGATACGGGCTCGTCGCCAGGCCAAGGGTATTCGTCGAAGCGGAGTCAGCCGGGCTCATCGCCGGGCCCCGGGGATCGCGGCGAGCCGTCCGCCTCATCCCGGTCGACCGCGTCGGTGCCCTCGTCGGCGGCCTGGTCCGGTTCGGGGTGCTTGGGATCAAACGTGTCCGGCACCTTCTTCAACTGCCGGTTCATCGAACGCAGCAGGAACAGCGTGCTGATCAACAGCAGCACGACGATCAGCAGCCCGATCGGGCTGGCCTTGCCGAAATCGGGGCCGGTGTGGTGCGGCTGGCCGTCGGCTTGCCAGCCGAGGGCGGCGAGAAACAGGTGATTCACTCGTCGCTCTCGATTCCGGCGAACAGGTCATCCTCGGGTAGCCGGACCGGAACCCGCGACCGCGCCAACTCGAATTCCTCAGTGGGCCAGAGCCGTTGCTGCCATTCGATGGGAGCGGCGAAGAAGTCGTGGTCCGGGTCGATCTGCGTGGTGTGCGCCCGCAGCGCGTCGTCGCGCTGGCTGAAGTACGCCGAGCACTCGACGCGCGTGGTCACCCGGGACGCGAACGGGTCATGCTTGGCGTCCCAGTGCTCGAGCCACTTCTTGAACGGGGGTTCATGACCGTGCTTGATGGCTTCGTCGTGCAGCAACTGCATCCGGGCGCGCAGGAAGCCGTGGTTGTAGTAGAGCTTGGACACCGTCCACGGCTCGCCGGCGTCGGCGAAGCGCCGATAATCGCCGGCCGCCTCGAAAGCGCCGACCGAAACCTGATGACAGCGAATGTGATCGGGGTGGGGATAGCCGCCGTTTTCGTCGTACGTGGTCATCACGTGCGGACGGAACTCGCGGACCACCCGGACCAGCGCCTCCACCGACTCCTCCAGCGGCACCAGCGCGAAACAGCCCTCGGGCAGCGGCGGCGGGGGGTCACCCTGGGGTAGGCCGGAGTCGACGAAACCCAGCCAGGTGTGCTCCACGCCGAGTATCTCGGCGGCCTTGGCCATCTCGTCGCGGCGAATTTCGGCAATGTGTCCGTGCACCTCGGGCAGGTCCATCGCCGGGTTGAGGATGTCGCCACGCTCACCGCCGGTCAGCGTCACCACCAGCACTCGATGGCCCTCGTCGGCGTAGCGGGCCAGCGTGGCCGCGCCCTTGCTGGACTCGTCGTCGGGGTGGGCGTGCACCGCCATTAACCGCAATTCGCTCACGTGCCCCCTTGTCTCACCTGCTGGTCGCCCGGTCTGACCCTATAATTCCAGTTTCGAGTTCGTTGCATGCTGTCGGCCGGTGCCGGGCAGCCGACAACCAGGCATAACCAGCTATGACCGAAACTCCTGCCTCGCGTCCGGAGACCCGCTACGGGCGCTCCCGGCTGTCTCGTATCCCCCGGCGGTGGGTGATCCTCACGCTGAGCGTGCTGGTAGTCGTGGCGGGGCTCGTCGTTGCCCTCATCGGTTATCACCGGTTCGGCACCAGCGACGTCAAGGGGACGATGGCCGGCTATCGGGTGATCGACGACCAGACGGCCTCGATAACGATCAGCGTGACGCGATCGGATCCGTCGCGGCCGGTGGACTGCATCGTGCGTGTGCGATCTCAGGACGGCAGCGAGACGGGCCGGCGAGAGCTGCTGGTCCCGCCGTCGGACGCGGCTACCGTGCAGGTGACCACGACGGTGAAATCCTTCGAACCGCCGGTGGTGGCCGACATCTATGGCTGCGGCACCGATGTGCCCGCCTACCTGCGCCCGGCGTGACCTTCTAATCCGCGACCGAACTGCGAATATCGGGTCATCAAGTGTTTGCGCGGTGGTAACATGGATTAATACACGGTTCCGGTTGGGACCGTGTTGCTGCATTAGCGGCCGTGAGCAAAACGGAGCGGCAGCACACGGGGCGGGACGCACACGTCGGGAGCGGCGGAGCTAACAGGACTCAACGCGAACTCGCGGAACAACATACGAGGAGCACGACGAGATGACGGACACTTCCGTGACCTGGCTTACCCAGGAGTCACACGACCGACTCAAGGCCGAGCTCGATCACTTGATTGCGAATCGTCCGGTCATTGCCGCGGAGATCAACGACCGCCGCGAGGAAGGCGACCTGCGCGAGAACGGTGGCTACCACGCCGCCCGCGAAGAGCAGGGCCAGCAGGAGGCGCGCATCCGCCAGTTGCAGGACCTGCTGAACAACGCGAAGGTCGGCGAGGCGCCCAAGCAGTCCGGCGTCGCGCTGCCGGGCTCGGTGGTGAAGGTCTGCTACAACGGCGACGAGTCCGACACGGAGACCTTTTTGATCGCCACCCGCCAGGAGGGCGTCAACGACGGCAAGCTCGAGGTGTACTCGCCGAACTCCCCGCTGGGCGGCGCCCTCATCGACGCCAAGGTGGGCGAGACCCGCAGCTACACCGTGCCCAACGGCAACACGGTGAAGGTGAAGCTGCTCAGCGCGGAGCCCTACCACTCCTGATCCGATGGCGGCGGGCCGCCTCGCGCGGCATTAGCTCAGCGCCCGATCGAGATCGGCCAGCAGGTCGGCGATGTCCTCGATGCCGACCGACAGGCGCACCAGATCGTCGGGCACTTCCAATTGCGACCCGGCCGTCGAGGCATGCGTCATGGCGCTGGGATGCTCGATCAGCGATTCGACCCCGCCCAGCGATTCCGCCAGGATGAACACCGTTGTCTTGGCGCACAACTCGCGGGCGGCGTCGCGGCCGCCGCGCATGCGCACCGACACCATGCCGCCGAAACCGCGCATCTGCCGTGCGGCGACCTCATGTCCGGGGTGTGATGGCAGACCTGGGTAGAGCACGGTGCTCACCGCGGGGTGGCCGGCGAGGAATTCCGCTACGGCCGAAGCGTTTTCGCTGTGCCGCTGCATGCGCAGCACCAGCGTCTTGAGGCCGCGCATCGTCAGGTAGGCGTCGAACGGGCCGGGCACCGCGCCGGCCCCGTTCTGCAGGAAGGCGAACGCCTCGTCCAGCTCCTGGTCGTTGGTGACCAGCGCACCGCCCACCACGTCGGAGTGCCCGCCGATGTATTTGGTGGTGGAGTGCAGCACGATGTCGGCGCCCAGCGTCAACGGCTGCTGCAGAGCGGGTGAGGCAAAAGTGTTGTCCACCAACACCTTTGCCGAATTCTGCCGGCCCAGTTCGGCCAGGGCCTCGATGTCGGCGATGGACAGCAGCGGGTTGGTGGGGGTTTCCGCCCAGATCAGCCGGGTCCGCGGCGTGATCGCGGCGGCGACGGCGTCCAACTCATGGAGCGCCACCGGGGTGTATTCGACGTTCCACTTAGTGAAGACCTTGTCGATCAATCGAAAGGTGCCGCCATAGGCGTCGTTCGGGATCACCACGTGGTCCCCGGGCCGCAGCACCGCGCGCAGCGCGCAGTCGGTGGCGGCCATGCCCGAACCGAAGGCTCGCCCGTAGGCGCCGTCTTCGACGGCGGCCAGCGCCGCTTCCAGTGCGGCCCGCGTGGGGTTGCCGGTACGCGCATACTCGAACCCGCCGCGCAGGGAGCCGACACCGTCCTGGGCGAACGTGCTGCTGGCGTAGATCGGTGCGTTCACCGCGCCGGTTGCCGGGTCCGGCCGATAGCCGGAGTGAATGGCTTTGGTGGCCAGTCCAGTGAACTCGGGATGTCGGTTGGGGTCGTCGCTCATCGACGATCAGCCTAGGTGACAGCGGGCCTCTCGGCGCCGTCGATCGGCAGGCACACCGTCGTCATGATCTTGTCCGCCAGCGTTTGACGCTTCGAATCCCACAGCGGGAAAAGGAAACCGATGAAGCAGATGACGGCGTCGACGAAGTGCGCCAGCGAGCGCACCACCGACATTCCGAAGCCGATGGGCCGGCCGGTGACTTCGCTGACCACGTGGAACTTGAGCACCGATTTGCCGACGCTCGAGCCGGTGGTGCCCTGACGGTAGCCGAAATTCCAGATCAGATAGAACAGCCCGATCATCGACGCCAGCCACTGCGCCACCATGCCGGCCGTCGAGTTCTGCGTGGCGCAGTACTGGTTGACGGCGTACTGCGTGACGTCGGTGATGCAGGCGGTCTGTTGGGTGGCGACCAGGATCGCGGTCCCGATGCCGTGCACGACGACGTACGGGAGGATGTCGATGATGAATGCCAGCGCCCGGGTGAGCCAGGGCGTGTAATCCTGCGTCGGCAGCGTGCGGATCGCCGGTCCGGGTGGTGGCGGCGCGTATCCCCCCGCCGAGGGTGGGGGCGGCGGGTAGGAACCGCCGGGCGGTGGCGGGGGCGGCGGGTAGGACCCACCGGCGGCGGACTGCGGAGGCGGCGCGGTCTCCTGCCCGCCCGAGGGCGGCTGCTGACCACCCGAGGGGCCGGACGACGAGGGGGGTGACGGGTAAGCGCCGCCGGGCGGCGGTTGATCGGTCATGGGCAACCTTCCACTCGCGTCCAGCCGAACTAGGCCGAAACAGTACCCGAGCGCGTCGCGGCCGGGCGAGACGCGCGGCGTCGCGAATCACCGGCGCCCGGACAGCCCCCGAGGCCCGTCGGAGAGGAAACCCAGCAAGTCATAGCGGGTGATCACCCCGACCGGTTTGCCTTCCTCGACCACCATCAACGCATCCCAATCGCGCAGCGCCTTGCCGGCCGCGCTGACGGACTCTCCGGCCCCGATCATCGGCAGCGGCGGGCTCATGTGCTGCGCGACCGCGTCCGCCAATTTCGCCCGGCCCTCGAAGACGGCCGAGAGCAGTTCGCGTTCGGAGACGCTGCCGGCCACCTCCCCCGCCATCACCGGGGGCTCGGCCCCCACCACCGGCATCTGGGACACGCCGTACTCGCGCAGGATGCCGATGGCGTCGCGCACGGTTTCGGACGGGTGGGTGTGCACCAGGTCGGGCAGCTCCCCGGACTTGCGGCGCAGCACGTCGCCGACCCTGGACTGGTCGGTCGAGCCGTCGAGGCGGCTGCGCAGGAACCCGTACGACGACATCCAGGCGTCGTTGAAGATCTTCGACATGTAGCCCCGCCCGCCGTCGGGCAGCAACACCACCACGATCGAGTCGGGCCCGGCCTGCTCGGCGATCCTGAGCGCGGCGACCACCGCCATCCCGCACGACCCGCCGACCAGCATCGCCTCCTCGCGGGCCAGCCGCCGGGTCATGTCGAACGAGTCGGAGTCGGAAACGGCGATGATCTCGTCGGGAATCGTGGGGTCGTATGCCTGCGGCCAGAAGTCCTCGCCGACGCCCTCCACGAGGTAGGGCCGGCCGGTGCCGCCGGAATACACCGATCCCTCGGGGTCTGCGCCGATGATGCGCACCGCGCCGCCGGACACCTCTTTGAGGTAGCGGCCCGCGCCGGTGATCGTTCCGCCGGTACCGATGCCGGCGACGAAGTGGGTGACCTTGCCGTCGGTGTCGGCCCAGACCTCGGGGCCGGTGGTGGCGTAGTGGCTGGCCGGGCCTTCCGGGTTGGCGTACTGGTCGGGCTTCCACGCGCCGTCGATCTCCGTGACCAGCCGATCGGAGACGCTGTAGTAGCTGTCCGGATGATCGGGCGGCACGGCCGTCGGGCAGACGACGACCTCGGCGCCGTAGGCCATCAACACGTTGCGCTTGTCCTCGCTGACCTTGTCGGGGCAGACGAACACGCACTTGTAGCCGCGGTGCTGGGCGACCAGGGCCAGCCCGACGCCGGTGTTGCCCGAGGTGGGTTCGACGATGGTGCCGCCGGGCCGAAGCTGCCCGCTGGCTTCGGCGGCGTCGATCATCTTGACCGCGATCCGGTCCTTCGAGCTGCCACCGGGATTGAGGTATTCGACCTTGGCCGCCACGATGCCGGCGCCGTCCGGGACGACGGAGTTCAGACGCACCAGCGGTGTGCCGCCGATGAGGTCACTGATGTGCTGCGCGATCCGCATGCGTTCATCGTCTCAGGCGGTTTCGCGCGGCGCACAACCACACTCCGCGGAGTTTGCGCGCGCCTACTCGGTGGCTTCGCGGATGTAGTCGCCGATCTGCCGCAGCGAGCGGATGGCCTCGGGCACCATCGGCGCCGCGAGCTGAAAGTCGTGGATTTGTCCCGGCCATAGCCGCACCTCCGCCGGCACGCCCACCGCGGCCAGCCGGCTCGCCGCCAGCCGCGCGTCGTGCAACAGCACCTCGGAGCCCGACACGTGGATCAGCGTGCGCGGCAATCCCGGCTTGATGTGGTCCAGCGGCTCGTAGATCTCTTCGGGCTTCCCGTCGACGATGTTCTTCTCGGCCGCGCCGGCCACCAGCTCGGCGAGCGCATCGAACGCCCCGGCGGTGAACATCGCATCCGTCTCGATGTTGGGGTGGGCCTGCTTGGGTTCCTTGGCCAGCTGCAGCAGCGGCGAGATTCCCACCAGCGCCGCGGGATCCTCGCCCTCCTCCTGGAGGCGTTGGGCCAGGGTGAGCGCCAGGTAGCCGCCCGCGGAGTCGCCGGCCAGCACGATCTGGTCCGGTTCGTATCCGCGCCGCCGTAGCCACCGGTACGCGTCATGGCAGTCGTCGATCGCCATTCCGACCGAATTCTTCGGCAGCAGACGGTAATTGACCACCAAGATCGGCGAGTCGGCGAACTTGGAGAGGGCTTCGACCAGCCGGCCATGCGAGTTCGCCCCACAGGTCAAAAAGGCACCGCCGTGCAGGTAGACGATCACGCGGCGGCTGCCGTCGGCGGGTAGCACCCCGGGGGCGCGCACCAGCTGCGCCGACGCGTGGGGCAGCTGCACCGTCTCGCGGACCGTGGCCGACGCCGGGATCAGCACCCGGGCCGTGAGATCGATGAGACCCCAGGGCCACGGCAGGTTGGGGACGTGGCTGCCGACGGACAGAATCGGCCGGATGGTCAGCCGCGAGGTGAGGTTCGCCAGTCGCGCGGCGGCGCTGGGCCCCGATTCCAGGACCTCGACCGGGGCGCCGTCGCTGATCGCGAATTTGCGCGCCTGGGCTCGACGCGTTCGCAGGACGTCATGGGGCCGAACGGTATTTGCCGATAACCCCGATTCCTTACTAGGTGCGGTCATGCTCAACACTTCCTACGCCGTTGTAGTGCGATACAGCATGTGACGAGGAGCCCGAGCGTCTGGTTCAGCCGTTTGCCAGAGCGCTCAGCCAATCCCTTGTCTTCAGCTTGACAGGCGTTGCTTAGTACAACGTATGAAATAGCTGATTTGATACCAGTTTTGCTTCGCACCGTGATCAGTTCGTTTTCCAGCCGCACGCCGAGAACTCTTAAGTCGCACTAAACTTGATTGCGTGACCATGCGTGTGCCACGTCGTTCGGCAATCGCTCTGGCCACAGCAGGCGCGCTGGCCTCAACAGGAACCGCCTACCTGGGGGCGCGGAGCCTGTTGGTCGGCCAGGCCACGCACGCGCGCACGATCATTCCGAAAGCGTGGGACATCCCGCCCCGCGCCGACGGCGTGTACGTGCGCGGCGGCGGCCCGGTGGAACGCTGGCACCGAGGCATGGCGGTGGACCAGCACCTGATGATCTTCGGTGACTCGACCGCCACCGGATATGGCTGCATGAGCGCCGACGAAGTGCCCGGGGTGCTGATCGCCCGCGGCCTGGCCGAGCAGACCGGGAAGCGAATCCGGTTGAGCACCAAGGCGATCGTGGGCGCCACCTCGAAGGGCGTGTGCGGTCAGGTCGACGCGATGTTCGTGGCCGGCCCGCCGCCGGACATCGCGGTCATCATGGTCGGCGCCAACGACGTGACCGCGCTGAACGGCATCAGCCAGTCGGCGCAGCGGCTGGGGTTGACCGTGCGCAAGTTGCGCGCCCGCGGCGCCGTGGTGATCGTCGGGACCTGCCCGGACCTCGGGTTCATCAGCGCCATCCCGCAGCCGTTGCGGTCGATCGCGCACGAGCGCTGCCTGCAGCTTGCCCGGGCCCAGACCGCGGCGGTCCGGTCGGCCGGCGGTGTGCCGGTGCCGTTGGCGCAGCTGATGGCGCCGCAATTCCGCGCCACCCCCGACGTGATGTTCTCCGCCGACGGATTCCATCCCTCCGCACCCGCCTACGCGCTCGCGGCCGATGCGCTGCTGCTCGCCCTCTGCGACGCGCTGGGCGAGGAGGTCCAGCGGCCGCCGCTGACTCCGGCGGTGCCCGCGGCGGCACCGGTCCTCGGTCAGGGGCACACCCGAACCAGCGTGATGTCGCGGCTGTGGCGGCGCCCGACGCTCGGACCTGCCCCGTCTTCGTGCCCCGAGGTCGGCAGCGACTAGATTTGATCTCGCCCGTCGCGGTGGACCTACCGCCCAACGGTGAAGCGAGCCAGCCCCATCTGTGGGATCTGCAGTGATCTGAAGGGAACCGCCATGCCTGAAGCCGTCATCGTCTCAACTGCTCGCTCGCCGATCGGCCGCGCGATGAAGGGGTCGCTGGTCAACATGCGCCCCGACGACCTGACCGTCCAGATCGTGCGCGCCGCCCTCGACAAGGTGCCCGCGCTGAATCCGCACCAGATCGACGACCTGATCCTGGGCTGCGGCCAGCCCGGCGGGGAATCCGGATTCAACCTGGCGCGGGTCATCGCGGTCGAGCTCGGCTTCGACTTCCTGCCTGGCACCACCGTCAACCGGTATTGCTCGTCGTCGCTGCAGACCTCGCGGATGGCCTTCCACGCGATCAAGGCCGGTGAGGGCGACGCCTTCATTTCCGCGGGTGTGGAAACCGTGTCGCGCTTCGCCAAGGGCAGCGCCGACTCGTGGCCGGACACCAAGAACTCGCTGTTCGATGAGGCTCAGGAGCGGTCGGCCGCCGCGGCCCAGGGCGCCGAGGAGTGGCACGACCCCCGCGCCGACGACAACATCCCCGACGTCTACATCGCCATGGGCCAGACGGCCGAAAACGTCGCGCTGCTGACCGGCATCAGCCGCGAAGACCAGGACCACTGGGGAGTGCGCAGCCAGAACCGCGCCGAGGAGGCGATCAAGAGCGGATTCTTCGAGCGCGAGATCACCCCGGTGACCCTGCCCGACGGCACCACAGTGAGCACCGACGACGGCCCCCGCCCCGGCACCACCTACGAGAAGATCAGCCAGCTCAAGCCGGTGTTCCGGCCCAACGGCACGGTAACCGCGGGCAACGCGTGCCCGCTCAACGACGGCGCCGCCGCGGTGGTGATCACCAGCGACACGAAGGCCAAGGAACTGGGCCTGACTCCCCTGGCGCGCATCGTGTCCACCGGGGTCAGCGGCCTGTCCCCGGAGATCATGGGCCTCGGCCCGATCGAGGCGACCAAGAAGGCGCTGGCGCGCGCCAAGCTGTCGGTCAGCGACATCGACCTGTTCGAGATCAACGAGGCGTTCGCGGTCCAGGTGCTGGGTTCGGCGCGCGAGCTGGGCATCGACGAGGACAAGCTGAACGTCTCCGGCGGTGCGATCGCGCTGGGCCACCCGTTCGGCATGACGGGCGCCCGCATCGCCACCACGCTGCTCAACAACCTGCAGACGCATGACAAGACGTTCGGTCTGGAGACCATGTGCGTCGGCGGCGGCCAGGGCATGGCGATGGTGATCGAGCGGCTGAGCTAGGCCGCTCGCCGCGTCCAGTGTGAAGCTGCGGCGGCGACACGCCGCGTGTGCGCGCCATAGCTTCACACTCGACGCAGGCGCACGACACGAAAAAACCGGCACGCCAAGCGGCGTGCCGGTTTTTCTCTGTGGCGGAGCTAGTCGTTCTGCAGGTAACTCAGCAGACGCAGGATCTCGATGTACAGCCAGACCAGCGTCACGGTCAGGCCCAGCGCGATGCCCCAGGCCGCCTTCTCCGGCGCGCCGGCGCGGACCATCTGGTCGGCCGCGTCGAAGTCGATCAGGAAGCTGAAGGCCGCGATGCCGATGCACACCAGCGAGAAGATGATCGCGATCGGACCGCCGCTGCGCAGCCCCAGGCCGGCACCACCGTTGACGTGGAACATCGCCAGCACGAAGTTGCCCAGCATCAGGGCCAGCACGCCGAACATCGCGGCGACCAGCATTCGGGTGAACTTGGGCGTCACCCGGATGGCCCCGGTCTTGTAGACGACGAGCATGCCGAAGAACACGCCGAAGGTGCCCAGCACCGCCTCGCCGATCAGCGCCCCGGCGTTGGCGTTCGACACCGAGAAGTTGGCGAACACGAACGAGATGGCGCCCAGGACCAGGCCCTCGAGCACGGCGTAGCCCAGCACGATGCCCGGGTTGTCCTGCTTGCGGCCGAAGGTGGCCACCAGCACCAGGACCAGGCCGCCCAGCCCGCCGACCAGGGCCAGCGGCATGGCCAGCGCCACGTCGCGGGCGACCAGGAAGTAGGAGACCACGGCGGAGACCGCCAACACGGCCAGCGTGATGCCGGTCTTGGTGACGACGTCGTCGATGGTCAGCGGCCGCGAAGCTTTGGCCTCCTGATACGGAGCCTGGTACGGAGCCGCGTAGGGGTCGGCCCCATAGCCATAGCCCTGCATCGGGGGCGCGCCAGTGCCGAATTGCGCGTATCCGCCCCTCTGCTTTGGCAGCGAGCGAAATACCGGGTTGCTTGTCTCCCGCACCGTCGGATCCTCTCTAATTGGCTTCGAGCTGTGCGAACACAATCTCAACGATTGGCGTTGCACCCCGGTTCCCAGCGGACCTGGGCGTTTCGGGGGTGGATATGGCCTGCGCCGTTGTCGTCGCGTTAAAGATAACCCTTACCCGCGGGTACCGCGCCGGTCGTGACGATCTAGATTTCTTGCTCGGGGCTGGACCGGCGATGGGAGGCGAGGGCGTGACCGACGAATCCGATGAGGTTCTGACCCGAGTCGAGGGAAACGTCGGCTTGATCACCCTCAACCGCCCCAAGGCCATCAACTCGCTGAATCAGCAGATGGTTGACGCGCTGAGCGCCATCCTCACCGGCTGGGCGGACGACGGCGCCGTGGGCGCGGTCGTGCTTTCCGGCGCCGGCGAACGCGGACTGTGCGCCGGCGGCGACGTGGTCTCGATCTATCACAGCGCGCGCAAGGACGGGGTCGAGGCGCGACGCTTCTGGCGCGACGAGTATCTGCTCAACGCGCAGATCGCCGAGTTCCCCAAGCCGTACGTGGCCCTGATGGACGGCATCGTGATGGGAGGTGGCGTCGGCGTCAGCGCCCACGCGAACACCCGGGTGGTCACCGATACCTCCAAGATCGCCATGCCTGAGGTCGGCATCGGCTTCATCCCCGACGTCGGCGGCGTCTATCTGCTGTCGCGGGCCCCCGGCGGGCTGGGCCTGCACGCGGCGCTGACGGGGGCGCCGTTCTCCGGCGCCGACGCCATCGCCATGGGTTTTGCCGACCATTACGTCCCGCACGGGGACGTCGAGGCGTTCCGCCGCGCGGTGGTCACCGACGGCGTCGGCAAGGCGCTCGAGAAGTACGCCGTCGAGCCGCCGCCCAGTGAGCTTGCCGCGCAACGAGACTGGATAGACGAATGCTTCGGTGGCGACACCGTCGAAGACATCATCGCCAGTCTGCGGGGCTACCGAAAAGACGGGGCCGGACCGGCCAACGACGCGGCCGACCTGATCGCCACCCGCTCCCCGATCGCGCTGTCGGTGACCCTGGAGGCGGTGCGCCGCGCCGCCGAACTCGAGACACTCAAAGACGTTCTGACACAGGACTATCGGGTGTCCTCGGCGTCGCTTCGCTCACACGATCTGGTGGAGGGCATCCGCGCACAGCTCATCGACAAAGATCGCAACCCCAAGTGGTCACCGGCGCAGCTGTCCGCGGTCACCGCGGCCGACGTCGAGGCGTATTTCACCCCGGTCGACGACGACTTGAGCTTCTAGAAAGGCGGTTGTAGATGGCAGACGCAGACTACGAGACCATCCTCGTCGAACGCGAAGAGCGGGTCGGCATCATCACCCTGAACCGGCCGAAGGCCCTCAATGCGCTCAACACCCAGGTGATGAACGAAGTCACCCGCGCGGCAGCGGATTTCGACGACGACCCGGGCATCGGAGCGATCATCATCACCGGCTCGGCCAAGGCGTTCGCCGCCGGCGCGGACATCAAGGAGATGGCCGGGCTGACGTTCGCCGACGCCTTCGGCGCCGACTTCTTCGCCCCGTGGAGCAAGCTCGCCGCGGTCCGCACCCCGACCATCGCCGCGGTGGCCGGCCACGCACTAGGGGGCGGCTGCGAGCTCGCCATGATGTGCGACGTGCTGATCGCCGCCGACACGGCGAAATTCGGCCAGCCCGAGATCAAACTGGGTGTGCTGCCCGGCATGGGCGGCTCACAGCGGCTGACCCGCGCAATCGGCAAGGCCAAGGCCATGGACCTCATCCTGACCGGCCGGACCATCGGCGCCGAGGAAGCAGAACGAAGCGGCCTGGTCTCGCGAGTGGTGCCGGCCGACGATCTGCTGACCGAGGCCAAGGCCGTCGCGACCACCATTTCGCAGATGTCGCGCTCGGCGGCCAGGATGGCCAAGGAGGCCGTCAACCGCGCTTTCGAGTCCACCCTGGCCGAGGGACTCCTGTACGAGCGCAGGCTGTTTCACTCGACTTTCGCAACCGAGGATCAGTCCGAAGGGATGGCGGCCTTTGTCGAGAAGCGCCCGCCGAACTTCACCCACCGCTAGGACGCCTGGATGAGCGAGCCGATTTCCGCGACACCCACCGAGGCGGAGCCGCCCGCGGCCGACGTCGCCGAGAAGGCCGAGCCGGACGTCGCACCGCAACCGGCACCCGCGCCACGAGCCGGCCGCGCGGCGCCCACCCTGCCGTGGACTGAAAGGCCTTGGTGGGTAAGGCATTACACGTTTACCGGCACCGCGGTCGGCCTCATCTTCATCTGGCTTTCGCTGACCCCCTCGCTGCTCCCGCGCGGCCCGTCGTTCCAGGGGCTGGTCAGCGGACTCTCCGGCGCCATCGGCTATGGGCTGGGGGTCTTTTCGGTCTGGCTGGTGCGGTTCATGCGCGAGAAGGATCACAGCCCGCCGCCGCCATCGTGGGCATGGAAGGTGCTGATCCCGATCGGCGTGGTGGGCCAGGTGCTGATGGCGATCTGGTTCCACGTGTGGCAGGACGACGTGCGCGACCTGATGGGCGTGGCGCATTTGGAGTGGTACGACTACCCGCTGGCGGGAGTCTTGTCGCTGGTGGTGCTGTTCACGGTGGTCGAACTGGGCCAGTTCACCCGCTGGCTGGTGCGCTTTCTGGTCGGTCAGGTGGACCGGTTCGTTCCGTTTCGGCTTTCGGCGACCATCGTGGTCGTCACGCTCGTGGTCATGACCGTCGCCGTGCTCAACGGTGTCGTGCTCAAGTTCGCCATGCGCACCATGAACGACACTTTCGCCTCGGCCAATGACGAGATGAGCCCCGACAGCGCCGCGCCGAAAACCCCGCTGCGCTCCGGTGGGCCCCAGTCGCTGGTGTCGTGGGAATCCCTTGGCCACCAAGGGCGCATCTTCATCGAGGGCGGACCGAGGCTCGCCGATCTGACCGCGTTCAACGGAACCCCCGCGGTCGAGCCGATCCGGGCCTACGCCGGGCTGGACTCGTCCAAGGGCATCACCGCGGCCGCGGAGCTGGCGGCCCGGGAACTGCAGCGCACCGGCGGCCTGCAGCGCGCCGTCGTCGCGGTGGGCACCACCACCGGCACCGGCTGGATCAACGAGGCGGAAGCCTCGGCGCTGGAGTACATGTACAACGGCAACACCGCGATCGTGAGCATGCAGTATTCGTTCCTGCCGAGCTGGCTGTCGTTCCTGGTGGACAAGGAGAACGCCCGGCACGCCGGACAGGCGCTCTTCGAGGCCGTCGACAAGCTGATCCGCCAAATGCCCGAGGCGCAGCGACCCAAGCTCGTCGTGTTCGGCGAGAGCCTGGGATCGTTCGGCGGCGAAGCGCCGTTTTTGAGTTTGAACAATGTGCTGGCGCGCACCGACGGGGCGTTGTTCAGCGGACCGACCTTCAAAAACACGATCTGGACCGATCTGACGTCGACGCGTGACAACGGATCGCCGGAATGGTTACCGATCTACCAGGATGGTCGGTTCGTCCGATTCGTCGCCCGCGCAAAGAATTTGACGCGCCCCAACGCGCCGTGGGATCACCCGCGGGTGGTGTATCTGCAGCACGCGTCGGATCCGATCGCCTGGTGGACGCCGGACCTGTTGTTCAGCAAGCCCGATTGGCTGAGCGAACCGCGCGGCTATGACGTGCTACCTCAGACGCGCTGGATTCCGGTGGTCACCTTCCTCCAGGTTTCGGCCGACATGGCCGTGGCGGTGGACGTACCCGACGGGCACGGCCACCGTTATGTCGCGGACGTCGCCGACGGCTGGGCGGCCGTGCTGCCACCGCCCGGCTGGACGCCGGACAAGACGGCGAAACTGCGTCCGCTACTGCACTCCGGCGACACGGGTTAGAGCCAGCGGCGGGCGGCGCCGCCGGTGTCCGCGAACACCGGATCGACAGCGCCCCCCGCCAGCTCGCTCAGCACGCCGGCCCCGGCCAGCGCGTGATAGCCGCCGATGACGTCGGTGGCGCGATGCAGGCCGATGTCCAGCAGCGCGGCCGCCGCCAGGCTGGACGTGTAGCCCTCCGAACACAGGATCACCCATTCGACGTCGTCGCCGACGGCCTCGGGCAGCTTGGCCTCGCTGGTGGGATCGCAGCGCCACTCCAGCACGTTGCGTTCGATCACCAGCGCCCCGGGCACCTCGCCCTCGCGAAAACGTTGGGCCTGCGGCCGAATGTCGACCAGCACAGCGCCGCGGCGCAGCGCGTCGGGCACCTCGACCGCGGGCAGGCGGCGAAACCGGCGCCGGGCGGACCTCAACACGACGTCGATGCGGCTCATAGCGATCCCTCCGGCTGGTCGGTCAGTTCGGTGCGCTCGCGCCGCAACGTCTTGCGGTCGGTGACCTCGTAGTACGACATCGCCGTCAAGGGCGGCGAGTAGGCGTGCACGCTAAGGGTCGGCCCTACCGCCGCGGCGCCGACGCCGGGCGCCTCCGCGACGGGCAGGGAAACGGGCGTCGTGACCGGCTGCGGCGCCCAGACCACGTCGTGCACCCAGCCCAACGGGAACCCGGCCTGATCGCCGGCGTCGAGCCGACGGCGCCGCAACGCCCTTCCATCCCAACGGTATTCATTCAACGATCCGGACAGGACGGTCAATGCGCCCAGCGACCCACCGTGATCGTGCAGTTCGGTCGGCTGCCCGGGCACCCAGCTGATCAGCCAGACGTCGAGTTCCTCGTCGCCGTGGATGCGGGTGAACCAGCGCCGCGACTCGGGTATGCCGCCCTCCGGTAACAGGTGGTCGCAGCGCCCGCTGAGCACATCGTCGGCGGCCCGGTCGGTCGCGTAAAGCAAATCGGGCACGCGCAGCCGGGTGGGACCGGAGGACGGGGCGGAAAGGGGCCGCGGGCGCGGGGCAGCGGCGGTGAAGACGGGCACAGACATCGGAGGGCTCCAGGACGGAAAACGGATGGGACAAGCGGCGGCGTGTTACGGCCGACAACACTCGCAAAATCCGAAGCGCTCCATCACGGCCGCCAGTGTTGCATAGATTGAGAGCGTGCGCTTCAGCGGCGATCGGTCCCGGTGGTGGTGTGTGGTTGTCGCCGCGGCCGGGGCGCTGGCCGTTGCGGGGTGCGCGCACGGTTCCCACAGCGGTGCCCCCTCGGGGCCGCCGACGCGGCAATCCGGCAATCCCAACGGCCCGCGTTCAGCGCCGCCGGGCTCAGTCGGGCTGTCCCCCGCCGGCGTGACAACCAGGGTCGACGTCCCCGCCGACTCGACCGAGGAGGAGTACTACCAGGCCTGTCACGCCGCGCACGAGTGGATGGACGCGCAACCCAAGACCGGCGCGTCGCTGTTCGAGCCGTATCTGTCGATGGTCCAGGCGTCGCCGTCGGGCACCGCGGGCAGCTGGAATGCGCCGTGGTCGACGTTGACGCCGGCCCGGCAGGCCGCCGTGATCGTCGCCGCGCGGGCGGCCGCGAACGACGAATGCGGGTAGCGGCGCGTCCCGGCAATTCTTCGCCGCCGCGCAATTGCGATCACGGGTGAAAAAAGTGCCCGCGCCGCCCGCCGGGTAACGTCGTCCGCGCAAAATGGAGGGGTGCCTGACGAGACTCCGCGTCGATCCGAACCGACCCGGGTGGCACTCGCGCTCGGCAGCGGCGGCGCCCGCGGCTACGCCCACATCGGGGTGATCGAGGCCCTGACGGCGCGCGGCTACGACATCGTCGGCGTCTCCGGCTCGTCGATGGGTGCCCTGGTCGGTGGCCTGCAGGCGGCCGGGCGGCTCGACGAGTTCGCCGACTGGGCGAAGTCGCTGACCCAGCGCACCATCCTGCGGCTGCTGGACCCGTCCATCAGCGCGGCCGGCGTGATGCGGGCGGGCAAGATCTTGGACGCGGTGCGCGACATCCTGGGGCCGGTCGCCATCGAAGAACTGCCCGTCCCCTACACGGCGGTGGCGACCGACCTGCTGGCGGGCAAGTCGGTGTGGTTTCAGCGCGGCCCGCTCGACGAGGCGATCCGGGCGTCCATCGCGATCCCCGGCGTGATCGCACCCCACGCTGTCGACGGTCGGCTACTCGCAGACGGGGGCATCCTGGATCCGCTGCCGATGGCCCCGCTCGCCGCGGTCAACGCCGACCTGACCATCGCGGTGAGCCTGTCCGGCAGCGAGACGATCGCCAACCGCGAGCCGGAACCCGGCGCCACCATCGAGTGGTTGACCCGCATGGTGCGCAGCACCTCCGCGCTGCTCGACACCGCCGCCGCCCGTTCGCTGCTCGATCGGCCGACCGCCCGGGCGGTGCTGAGCAGATTGGGCGGGCCGGCCGGCGAACCGGACGACTGGTCGGACACCCCGGACGACGAGCAGCCGGTTGACGACGCCGCCGAACTGCCCGGTGTGGGCACCGAGGTGCCGAAACTGGGCAGCTTCGAGGTGATGAACCGGACCATCGACATCGCCCAGGCCGCGCTGGCGCGCCACACGCTCGCGGTCTACCCGCCCGACCTGCACATCGAGGTGCCGCGGTCGACGTGCCGGGCCCTGGAATTCCACCGGGCCGTGGAGGTGATTGCCGTCGGCCGCTCGCTGGCGGACGAGGCGCTGGACGCACTGGAAGTCGAGGACGACCAGGACGTCCCACCCGCGATCCAGCGCTGAGCACTCTCAACTCGGTTGTGCGCCAGGCACTTTCATAGCCCCAGGAAGTGGGCGATGGCCGCGGTCTCGCGGCGGCCCTGCGCGCGCCCGGCTACCGCCGACGGGATGCGGCAGCCCGGATCCAGGGCGTTGGGCCCGAAGGCGGCCAGCGATTGGCCGTCGGCGAAGACGGCGAAGGCGGCGCCGGGGAACGCCGAGACCTCGGCGGCCGGCCCGGCACCGAACGGCGACGGCGCATCGACGCCCGCGGGCACCAGCACCACAGCGGTGTCGCAGTCGGTGGCCACCGCGAGGTTGACGGAGCTGGCGACCCCGCCGTCCATGTAGTGGCGGCCGCCGATCGTCACCGGCGGCCACGCCCCGGGCACCGCGCAGCTGGCCGCGACGGCATCGACCAGGTCGACACCGGAGTCGCCGTCGAACACGGTCAGCTCGCCGGTTTCGACGTCGATCGCGGTGAGCCGCAAGTCGCGATCCGGCCAACGGTGCGACGGCAGGCGACGCGCGATCACGTCCCGGCGCACCGGCGCGGGAACGGTTTTGGTCGCCAGCGCCACGGCCCCGATCCGCTGTATCTGTTGGCGTGTTTTGTCCAGTGTCTCCTCGTACGGCTCGCCCAGGGCCGTCAGGAACAGTTCGGTGATGGTCTCGATGTCGACCCCGGAATCGATCTCTGCCGACGACTCGGCGACCTGGCGGTCGAACAGCTCGTCCAGTGTGCGGCCGCTGCTCAGCTGCGCCGCGACGGCCGAGCCCGCGGACGTCCCCACCAAAACGTCCGACTCGCCCAACAGCCGGGCCACCGTCGGCGACTCGTCGGCGATGCCCCGCAGAACACCTGTCTCCCAGGCGATTCCCGCTATCCCACCGCCGGCAAGCACCAACGCGCGTTTGGTTGTCATGCCGTTCACCTTGCCAGCACGGATCACGCCAGCTGCCGGGTGTTCGGCAGGGCGTGCTGCGATTCCTCCACCGGCGAGCTCAGGTCCTCGCGGCGCAGCAGATGTTCGGGCGGGTCGGGCAGGATCATGCTGCGGTGGATTTGCAGATTCGCATCGACATGGAAGAGTTCGCCGGCCGGCAGCAGCCGCCAGCGCGGCTCGTCGTCCATCACCTCGGTGGCGAACACCACCGACGGCCGCTCACACAGATGCTCCGACCTGGCGTGAATCCTCTTGGTGCACAAGTCGAATTCGGGATCGCGCGAACCCCTATCGCCGGATCGATCCAGAATGTAGAGCTGATGGGTCTCCGGGTATCGCAGCGCCCACATGTCGGTGGCGGTGCTCAGCAATACGTTGACCGCATAGATCGGAGCGTGCTCGGCGAGCCATCGCATGGCGTCGGTGAGGCCGGCCGTGATGTCGCCGTCGCGCGCCCGGATCGCGCCGGTGATCAACGCGAAGACGCGCTCGGAGTCGGTGTCGCCCAACACCAGATCGTCGGTGCCGACCTCACGCAGGCGCTCGTCGATGATGTCCAATCCCTCGAGGACGCCGTTGTGCGCGAAGATCCGCCCGTCCTGCAGGAACGGGTGGGTGTTGTGGATGTCGAGCGATCCGGTGGTCGCGTAGCGGACGTGGGCGATGACGGTCGTGCCGGTCATCCGGTGCGCCTCGGTCGCGAATTCGGCGTCCTGCCAGGCAGCTATCGGCTCCTTGTATACGTGCGGCCGGCCGTGCTCGTCGAAGACGCCCAGGCCGGTGCCGTCCGGATTTCTTCTGCTCTGTTCGGCCAGGCTGTCCGGCGCATCCAGCAGCCAAAAGGTCGCGGTGCAGGCGTGGGTCCCGGCGTGTACGCCAAAGAGTCGGCACATGGCTTTCCACGCTAGCGCTCGACGGTCAACCCGTCAGCAAGGCAGACAGGTGACGCAGCGCGCGCCGCGCGTAACCCTTCCACATCATGCCCAGCAGCGGCAGCGCCCGGGCCGTCAGCGCCGAGCGCGGGTGGATGTCCCAGCGCCAGGTGATAGCGGTGCCACCCGATGCGGGTGTGAAGACCCATTCGCCCAGGATGTGGTCGACCAGCATGGCCATCGGGCCGGTGATTTCGGAGAGCCGGTAGCCGAACGACCGTGGCGGGTCGACGCTGGTCAGTTCCTCGCGCATGCTGGCGCCGCCGGCCAGGTGCACCACGCGGGTCTGGCCCGCCGCGTCCCAGGCGCCGGTCTGTCCGCGCACTTCCCTGATCGGGGGGAACGGTCCGTACCAGCGGTGAAAAAGGGTCGGGAGCGAAATCGGCAGCGTCCGGTCAAACGCGTGCCGTACCTCGACCGGGGCCACCACGGATTGGTCGACGACGAGCGAATGTGCCACTGGGGTCCAGCCTTTCAGCTCAGCGCGCCTCGATCACCTGGTATTCGTCCGCGGCGTATCGCGACCGAATGCTTTTCTTGTCGTACTTGCCGACGCTGGTGCGGGGAATCTCGTCGATGAAGGTCCACCGTTCGGGCAGCCACCATCGAACGACCTTGTCGGCCAAGAAGTTTCGCAGCTCGTCGGCGCTCACCGATGCGCCCTCTTTGGCAACGATGACCGCGAGCGGCCGTTCCTCCCAGCGCTCGTCGGGAACGCCGACGACGGCGGCCTCGAGCACGTCCGGGTGGCCGATCAAGAGGTTTTCCAACTCGACCGATGAGATCCATTCCCCACCGGATTTGATGACGTCCTTGGCGCGGTCGGTCAGGGTGACGAATCCGCGCTCGTCGATGCGGCCCACGTCGCCGGTGCGCAGCCAGCCGGAGTCGAACTTCGACTCGTCGCGGCCCAGGTAGTACGAGCCGGCGATCCACGGCCCGCGCACCTCGACCTCACCGACGGCGTTGCCGTCGTTGGGCAGCACCTGCCCCTCGTCGTCGACGATGCGCATCTCCACCCCGCAGACCGGCTGGCCCTGCGTCCCGCGATAGGACCAGTGCTGATCCGCACTGGTACCCGGTGGGGGCCACGCCATGGTGGCCAGCGGCGACGTCTCCGTCATGCCCCACAGCTGACGGATCTGCACGTCGTGCTTTTCCTCGAAAGTGCGCATCAGCGAAATCGGGACGGCCGAGCCGCCGCAGACCACCAACCGCAACGAGGACATGTCGTGGTCGGGGTCGTCCTCGAGGTGGTGCAAAACGCCGTTCCAGATGGTCGGCACCGCGCCGGTCACGGTGGGCTTCAAGTCCTCGATCATCCGGACCAGCGACGGCGGATCGAGGTGGCAATCCGGCAACACCAGGTCGGCGCCGGCCATCAGCGCCGCATACGGCAGCCCCCAGGCGTTGGCGTGGAACATCGGCACCACGGGCAGCACGCTGTCGGTCGACCCGACGCCGATGCCGTTGGTGGTACACGCGCCCATGGTGTGCAGATAGCTCGAACGGTGGCTGTAGACAACGCCTTTCGGGTTCCCGGTGGTGCCGCTGGTGTAACACATCGCGGCCGCGGAGTTCTCGTCGATGTGTGGCCAGTCGAACTCGGTGGACTCGGCGTCGAGGACGTCGGCGTAGCGCAGCACGGTCTTACCGGACCCCTGCAGCGACTCAATGTCATCGCCGACGACGATCACGGTGTGCACCGTCTCCAGGTCGGGCAGCACGGGTGCGAGCAGTTTGACCAGCGCGGCGTCGACCAGCACCACCTGGTCTTCGGCCTCGTTGGCGACGAAGGCGATCTGCTCGGGGAACAGCCGGATGTTGAGCGTATGCAGGACGGCACCCATCGACGGCAATGTCAGGTATGCGGTGAGGTGCTCGGCGTTGTTCCACATGAAGGTGCCCACCCGCTGATCACCCGTGATGCCCAGCCGGCGCAGGCCGTTCGCCAGTTGCGCGGCCTGCTGGCCGAGCTCCCGGTAGGTCGTGCTCCGGTAGCCATCCCCGGTGGCTGTCGTGACGGTCCGCTCCCCGTGCACCGTGCAGCCGTGACGCATGATCGCGGTGATGGTCAACGGAAAGTCCTGCATCGTGCCGTCCACTGAGCTACCGCCTTACTCTCGGCGCGGCACCGCATGTGCCGCCGGCCGCCTCTACCCTAAGCCTGAAATCGGCGCGCGTGGCAGCACCTGAGGAGACTGCTGGTCGACTGCGTGGATCCCGTTCGGCCGGGGCAGCTTTGGGCCTAGGCATTGCCGCACGTCCGCACCGAACGCCCGCGGTTCACACCCGGCGCGCCGGGCCCGCCCCTGCGGCGGGGCTAGGCCAGGACGGGCTCCCACTCCGGAAGTTCCGGCAGCCAGCCGGCAATCGACAGGTCCGGGTGGTACGCCCCGCGGTGGGTCTGCGTCGGTGTGGCGGAGGCGATCCGCGCCGCGGTGACCACACCGGAGTGGTCGGCGACATAGAGATGGCCGCCGTCGGGGCTTTCGACCACGCACGACGGGTTCTTGGACAGCGTGACCTCGCCGACGACATCCTGCTGGTGGGTGCTCAGCACCGTGATGCGGTCGTCGCTGACCAGGTAGGCGCGCGCGCCGTCACGACTGAGCGTCATCCGGGTGAGGGGGCCGGTGATCTCCGGGACCTTGTGAGTGCCGACGATTTTGTTGGACCGGGTGTCGACCACATCGAGCACCGCGCCCGCGACCGGATCGCAGCTCGCGACGTACGCCGTGCCGCCGTCGGTGCTCAACGCCACATCGCGGACGGGCAGACCGAGATCGACGACGCCGACGATGCGCGACCGTCCGCCGACCCGGCGATTGTCGGACCGCGTCCGGGTCTCGATCATGGCCAGACTGCCGCCGGTCGGGGCGTTCATGCCGACGTAGAGCCGGCGTCCGTCGGCGCTGATCCGCACGCATGCGGTGGTGGCGCCCGGCGCGGTCGCCAGGTCGATGACCTCGAGCTCGCCGGTGGTGGTGTCCAGCACCGTCACATCGGCGCCGCGAACCGCGTTCCGGCTGGCGTAGAGATATTTTCCGTCCGGGCTCACCGCCAGGCCGCTCACGCTGTTCGCGAGCTGGTGTGTGGCGATGCGCCAGCTCGTGACGACGTCGATGACGTCGATGGCGTCATAGCCGGGGGTCGCGGTGCTGACGTAGGCATAGTTGGAGTCCGCACTGCTCATGGCGACCGCGAACGGTTCGGCCAATTCGGTCACGATGCTCGAGACGCGACACGTGTGGGCGTCGACGACCGAAACCACGTCGCGGGCGTAATTCGTGACGACCAGCCTGCGCCCGTCGGGGCTGATGTCGAGATCGCTGATCGGACCGTTGTGCAACGGGACTCGCCTCACCGAAGTGGTGTCGAGCTCGAAGACTCGCCGGTCTCGATCGCCGTGCGCGGCCGTTGGGCCGTTCACATCGTTCACGCTGGCACCGCCTTTGCTGTGTGTTTCGGCGCGGAGGCGAAGCCGCCGATACGTGTGCGACGGACTGGCCTTCCGGAATCACCGGCTTTCAGCACCGAAAGGCGCTGACGAGACTGGTTTTCGGTAGTCTACTGGCCAAAAATCGCCCCACCGCGGTTCGAAGTGCTGACCGTTAGCTACGTCACTCCGCGTACTCAGGTTCTGCTCAGACTTCCAATCGAGCTGTACCGCAGTCGCTTACCCGTAGCGAAAGTCAGGCAAACCCGCTTCCGGCGGATTTCGCCCGCGCCGCTAACAGCCCACGTGAGGGCGATATCGGCACAGAAGTACGGAATTCTCAGGTTTGTCGGCCGACGAGGGATAGATCACACCGCCCGACGCTAGCTGAACTGCGTCTGCGGCCGCGCCAGCCTCACCCCGTCGACGGTGATGTCGAGCTTCTCGTTGTAAAACGCGATGAGACCGGCGATCTGTCCGACCGCCGGAAGCGGATAGTGATAGGTCCACGCCAGGTCCGCCCGCAAGTCTTGCTCATCGGCGGACCCCACTCGCACCGACCAATACGCTGACGTCACTCCCTTGTAGGGACACAACGTCTGCGTCACGCTGGGTTCCAGGTGATCGAAGGCGACATCGGCCGGATCGATGTAATACCTTGTCGGCAAACCTGTTTCGAATAGCAGAACGGGACAACTGGTGTCGGCCAAGGTGATTCCGCCGAGTTCCACTACGACGTGCCGGTGCGAACGCAGGGCGTCGACGCGCGAATAGGGGTTGCGTGGGTGACCGTAAATCGGCTCGTCTTCTTCGAACCAGCGCAACGGATTCCACTCGAACCGCACCGTACCGGCCAGCGGGCCGTCGCCGTCGGCGTCGAACACCCGCGCCGCGGCCTCGTACGTCTGGCCGGCGCCGATCAGGGAGTACAACCGCGACGGGCCGAATTGCACCTTCTGGGCGTGGTTTTCGTCGCTCAGGAACTCCGAGCGGACGTCGTCGAGCGGGATGTAGTACTGCGGGTAATACGGGACTTCCCACACGTACCGCGCGGAGGTGGTGTCGAACACCAGGGCATCGCCGAGATAACCACGGACCCGGCGCGGGGCGGGTTCGATCCTGCCCCGCTCGGCGGCCATCTGCGGGTAGTCGGTCATCGCGTGGCCTATTGGTTCTTGGAGGCCAGCCCGGCGGGTGCGTGACCGATGGCCTTCCGGATGGCGTCGGCCAGCGCGAGCGCGCTCTCCTCGGTCAATTCCAGGGCCACCCGCGCCGACGGGCCGAGCTGCGGATTGATCACGTCGATGTTGACGGTGTGGCCGTAGGGCGCGTGCACCGGATGGTCGACGTACACCGTCGCGCGGTCGGCGCCGAACCATCCCGTCGCGCCCTTGCCGCTGCCGTCGATCTCGACATGTTCGGTGAGATAGGTGCACATGGCGCGTGCCTAGCCTTTCAGGTAGGTGGTGAAGAACTCGTCGATGCGCCGCCAGCCGTCCACCGCGGCCTCCGGCCGGTACGCCGGCCGGTCGACCGAGAAGAACGAATGACCCGCGCCCTCGTAGGAGTGGAATTCGTGCGGCTTGTCCAGCTTGTTGAGCTCGGCATCCAGCGTGGCCACCGCAGCGGGGGCCGGGAAGCGGTCATCGAGTCCGAACAAGCCGAGCAGCGGACAGCTGAGACTGGTGGCCAGATCCAGGATCGGCTTCATCACCTTGGGCATGCCCTCGGGCGGGTCCTCGACGATGAACGCCCCGTAGCAGTCCACCGCCGCGTCGAAGGGCAGCGAGCAGGCCGTCAGATAGGCGTGGCGTCCGCCCGAGCAGTGCCCGATGACACCGAACTTGCCGTTGGCGCCGGCCAACGAGCGCAGGTGCTCGACCGCGCCCGCGACGTCGCCGACCAATCGTTCGTCGGGCACTCCGCCCGCCGCCCGCGCCGCGGCGGCCGCGTCATCGGGCGCGGCACCCGGCGCTTCCCGCGAGTAGAGGTTGGGCGCCACCGCGTTGTAGCCGCTGACGGCGAGGCGGCGGACGAACTCCTTGGTCTCCCGGTCATATCCGGGCATGTGGTGGATCCACACCACGCCGCCCCGCGAGCCCGGTGCCAGCGGCACGGCTTGGTACGCCTCGATCTCGTCGCCGCCGTGGCCGGCGATGGTGATGGTTTCTGCGCGGATGGCGTCCGCGCTGAATGCGTTCATCACGACTCCTCGTCTCCGCTCCGATGGCACTCCCGCGCCACCCGGATGCGGAGCGCCCCTGCAGTCGGTCCGCTCCGCCGAGAACCAACGTAGCGCGCCGCGGGTTTTCAGTGCCGCTTGTCGCGCACCTTGTAGGTCGAGGGCCACGACTTTCGGGACTCGTCTCCGGTCAGCGGAGTTCCCATCCCGCCGACCTTGACGGCGTAAGCCTCCTTGCCGGGCCCGACCTCGCGGTTGGCGTGCTCCTGGGCCAGGAAATAGAGCTCATCGATGGTGGCTTCGTCGTAGGCGACAAACGAGGTCTCCCGCGCGACGTCGTCGATGCCGACGAGCAATCGGTCGGGCAGCAGCCGCGACGCCACCGCCGCGAGCCCCAGCAGCCCGAAGGGAATGATCCAGTAGCAGAGAAACGACAGCGGGGTCTTTGTGTCCAGCATCCAGGCCGCGGTGGTCCCGGTAGAGCTTTGCGTGACCGACGGGATCACCGACGACACCGTCATCCCGGCGAAAGTTGCGACCCACAGCCAACTGAGGATCTTGACGACCCGGCCGAACAGCTCGGTTTTGACGACGTCGGGAGCTTGTTCAGCCGCGGCGAACTCGGCCACGAAGGGCTTGCCAACCAGCACCCCGATGAGCGTCACCAGCAAGATCCCGGCGTTGCTCAGCGGCAGGATCCACCGCTGCAGGAACGACTCGCTGAGCGTGAAGGCCAGGACGGCGAGAATCAAAAGCACTGCGACGGAAGCAAAATCGAAGAACTGCCATTTCCTGCCCGCCGC
Source organism: Actinomycetota bacterium (assembly GCA_036338755.1). Lineage (GTDB taxonomy): Bacteria > Actinomycetota > Actinomycetes > Mycobacteriales > Mycobacteriaceae > Mycobacterium. Next base: position 62,327 of record JAYZBN010000012.1, read on the forward strand.
ACCCCCCACGCCCAGGCTGGCGGCGGCGATGGCCAGGGCGACCAGCACGGCCGCGACGAACGGAACGTTACCGACGAGCACCCAATACACGATCCACGGCGCGAGGCCGAACAGCATCCCCATGCTGCGTCAGTGTATGAGTGGCGCTTTGCGGCGCCGTCGGCGGCTAACCCAAAGTATTGGTCCGCGCGCCGAACACGGCGGCCGGTCGTGGCACGCAGGACTTTCAAAAACCTCGCGCCGCAACCTAACCCGGGTCTACGCCGGGGGCCGGCGTGTTGAGCGCCATCGCCAGGAAGTCGAGCCGCCACAACGAGCGGAACAGTGCCAGCCCGAATTGCTGCACGCGCTCTCCATCTTGCGGTCTGACGTCGCCGCGCCGCGCCACGCAGTCGATGATCTCTGTGATCGTGCGACGGCCGTCGACGTGCTGAACGAAGGGCAACTGGGCCGGGTTGAGTTTCAGCGTCGCGCCGGGCAGGTGGATCGTCTCGCCGGACAGCAGGCACGCGGGGCGCAGCAGCGGGACGTAGTCGAGGCAAGCCGGCGCCGAGAAGTCGACCGCATAACCCGCTTTCGGGCGTTCGGGGCGGCAGGCGAGGAAGAAGTGGGTGGCGTTCGCCGGCTGCAGCCGCTCCATCACCGACCACAGTTTGGTGTCGGGCAGCTGGTTGACGAGCGACTGGAATTGGCTCGCCGGCGCGACGAAGTCGTGCGGGTAATACGGCGCGTTGCGCAGCCAGCCCTGAAACGCCAGCCCGGCCGACGCGACCAGGTCCAGGCATTCGTCGACGGTGTAGCTGCGTTGGCGGGCATGCAAGAAGGTGTCAACAAGGGCACCCTCGGACATCAGGTCGCGGGCAGCCTGCAGGTAGGAGCGGACCGGATGGTCGGAAGGTAGCGCCGCGATCGCCTGGACGACCAATTGCACCGACGCGGCGTCCTGGGACAACCCCAGGTCGCGGAACGCCGATTCGAGCATGTCGACGCCGATTCGGCCGTACTTCGCGTAGAGCATGACGCCCAGGGCCCCGTCCCGGCGCAGACACTGGCCGAGCGCCGTGAGCCCGGCCAGCGGATCGGCCATATGGTGCAGGACGCCGCTGCAGACGATGAGGTCGAAGTCGCGGGAGAGCGCCGAGACCTCTTCGATCGGAAGCAGATGCAGTTCCAGGTTGTCCAGACCGTGCTTGTCTTTCAGCTGCCGATGGTGATTCAGCGCAGACTGGCTGACGTCGATCGCGACGACTCTGGCGCCGCGGTTCATGTAGGCCAGCAGGGCCGCCTGGAAGGTGCCGCATCCGGCAACGAGAATGTCCAAGTCCGATTTGTAGTCCCGATCGGGCCACAGCATCCGGTGGGACCAATAGGGGTCGAACCAATCCCAGTGATTAGACGTCCACGCCGCGAGATCGGTTACCGGAGGCGGATATTCCCACCGATCGTATTGACGGCTGACACCGTCGACCCGCGAATCCTCGGTCACTTCGGCGCTTGCTCCTTCGCGGTGGCGGATCGCCCAACGGTACGACGAACTTACTGCGCCCGCCGATTCTGTGCGCGCGATGACGCACCGCGAAACTCCGTTCATCGCAAACGACATCGCCTGGTGTGGGTACGTGTTTGTGCGCTTGCGCTGTGCGGGTCGGGGATGAGCGTTTTGAGCCGTCGCTGTTCGGGTAAACGACGGCACGATTGTGACCGCAGGGGCACGGAGTTAGCAGGGCGAATGGACACCCGCGTGTTGCTCGCCGGCCGTTATGAAGTGCGCGGCAGGCTGGGTTGTGGTGGCATGGCCGAGGTTTGCGACGGCTGGGATACCCGATTGCGCCGACCGGTCGCGATCAAGCTGATGCATCCGGACGTGAGCGCCCAGAGCGGCATGCGGAACCGGTTTGATGCGGAGGCCCGCGCGGCCGCGGCGCTCAACCATCCGAATATCGTCGCGATCTACGACACCGGCGAGCACGACGGCAGGCCGTTCATCGTGATGGAACGGTTGCCCGGCGGAACCCTGGCTGACGAGGTGCGCCAGGGCCCACTCTCGCAGCAGCGGGTCCACGCATTGCTCGACAGCGTCCTGGCGGCGCTGACTGAAGCACACCGCGCCGCCATCCTGCATCGCGACATCAAGCCCGGAAACATTCTGCTTGCCGCGGGCGGCGAAACCATGAAGGTTGCAGACTTCGGGATTGCCAAGACTCCGGAAGCCACCAAGACGCTCACCGGCCAGATCCTCGGCACCATCGCCTATCTGAGCCCCGAGCGACTCGCCGGAGCACCTGCGTGCGTGGCTGACGATCTGTATGCGGTCGGCGTGGTGGGCTACGAAGCACTCGCCGGGCACCGCCCGTTCCCACAGGAGAATATGGCGGCGCTGGCCGGGGCCATTCTGCACGGACGCCCGCCGCGGCTGGCCGGGCTGCGACCCGACGTCGAACCCAGCCTGATCACGCTGATCGAACGCGCGATGGCGCACGACCCGCGACAGCGGTTCGGTAGTGCCGAGGAGATGCGCGCCGAGCTGCACCACGGCCGCAACGCGGCCGCAGCCATGCCGGTCGCGGCACCACCCTATCCGGCCACCAAGCTGCTGGAAGTGCCGGTAGCCGGCCGGCCCACGAACACTTTCTTCCCGGCGCTGGTCGATTCGACGACGAGCCGCAGGAGAAAGTTGTTGGGCATCATGGCGGTCGTGGCGGTACTGATCCTGGTGCCGCTCGCCCTCGCGCTTGACGCGTCGTCCCCGCACGCACCCCAGGAGCCCGCCACCACCAGCACCCCGGCGCCGGTCCCTGTCAATAGCGCCGCGCCACCGCCTTCCCCGCCCCCGCAACAGCCGCCGGTCCCCGCCTTGCACGGCCCCGGCAAAGGGCACGGCAAGGGAAACGGCGGCAACCGGGGAGATTAGGGCGACCACGCGGAGCAGAGCGGCCGCGCGGTTCCCGGCAAACTTGGTGCCCCCAGTCGGACTCGAACCGACACTGGGCGGATTTTAAGTCCGCTGCCTCTGCCAATTGGGCTATGGGGGCCCGGCGGCGAATCTAGCGCGCCGCCGCCGAATTCAGGGCATCGCATCCCGCTCGAATCGCCACAAATTCGCAAGATGCATTCGGGATGAGTCTGGGCTAAGATCCGCGCCCGCTCGCCTTAACGGTGGCTTTCCGTCAGATGACAGATGACGCCGCTATGTCATCCGGCAAGGCCGTGTTAAAACTGCCGGCTCCATCGTTAAAAAGCCGTAAACGGCTGTCAACCTGGCCCTTTAGGCCGGGAACGTGGACGTGTGGCTCGTTAGTGTTACGCCAACGCACAGGGGCCGTTACGCAAACACACAGGTCGACCAGCACATGTGGTCGGCTCGTTCCAGCTTAGGAGCAACCGTGGCTTTTCTGACAACACAGACCGAAGAGATGCTCGCCGCCGAGGGGCTGCTCTCGGGCATCAACACGAATCTGGCGGCGCAGAACGCGGGCGCCGCGGCGGCGACGACGGTCATCGCTCCCGCCGCAGCAGACCCGGTGTCGGTTCAGCAAGCGGCAATCTTCTCGGCGTACGGCACCCAGTACCAAACGATCGCCGCGGAGGCGCAGACCCTTCTGCAGAATTACGCGCAAACCCTCGGCATCAGCTCCGGCAGCTACGGGGACACCGAAGCCATCAACGCCGCCCAGGCCACGCTTTCGAGTGCCGCATCTCCTCTCGCTGCCGCTGCGGCCACACCCTCGAACACTCCGCTGGACTTCCTCTCCTACCTGCTCGGCAGCACCGGCAACGGCACCAATCCGAACATGCTCGGCGGGATCTTCGGCCTTTCGAGTAACGGCGCCAACATCCTGAACATCGGCGCCGGTAACTGGGCGTCTGCGGGGTCGGACCTGCTAGGTCTGGCCGGTGGCGGTCTGCTCGACACCTCTGCGGCCGACGCCGCGGGTTCGGCCGCCGACGCGGCGGGCCTCGCCGACTCGACAGCGCCGATGGCGCCCATGGCCGGCGGCGGCATGGCAGGCCTGGGCGCGCCGATGGCCGCAGCAGGACAGGCCACCATGGTCGGCAAATTGTCGGTGCCGCCGACCTGGGCCGGCTCGGCCACCCCGGTCGTCGGCACCAGCGCTGCGCCGCTGGAGACGGTGGGCTGGACTGCCGCCGCACCGCAGGCCGGCGCGGGGACCATCATCCCCGGGATGCCCGGGATGGGCGCGGCCGCGCGCAACAGCGCCGGCTTCGGCGCGCCGCGCTACGGCGTCAAACCGATCGTCATGCCGAAAGCGGCGACCGTCTAAGCAGCGAGCACGGTTAAGCGAAGCAGTTTCCGAACGGATAAAGGGAGCGAGAAGACAAATGGTTTTTGATTTTGCCGCCATGCCGCCAGAGCTGACCTCCACGCTCGTCTACACCGGTCCGGGCGCGGCGCCGCTCATGGCGGCCGCGGCGGCGTACGCCAACCTGGCCGCGGAGGTGAGCTCGACGGCGACCCAGTGGGAGTCGATCATCTCGTTGCTGACCACAGAGAGCTGGACCGGCGGTGGGTCGGCGGCGGCCGCCGCCGCGGCCCAGCCGATCATCACCTACCTGACCGAGACGGCGACGACGCTCGAGCAGACGAGCGCACAGGCCACGGCGTCGGCGGCAGCGTTCGAGGCGGCATACATGGGCGTGGTGAACCCGGCTCTGGTCTATGCCAATAGAGCCGCCTTCTACGCCGCACTCGCGGGGCTGCCCTTCACGCTTCCGCAGGTGGCTGCGCTGGAAGCCGAGTACGAGGCGATGTGGGTCCAAGACGCCACCGCGATGGGCGCGTACCAGGCCGCCTCAACCGCGGCCGGGGTCCTGACGCCCGTCACGCCACTGACGTCGGCTGTCAACCCGGCTAGTGCCGCGGCCGCGGACAGCACCGCCCTCGCCGCGGACTCAACCGGCGGCACGGTCCAGGCGTTGGCGGCCCCCATCTCCAATGCGGCCGCGGCTGCCCCGACCCTCCCCTTCACCACCGACGGCTTGCTGTCCTCGATCGACAACTTCCTCGGTACGCCGTCCGTCTTCAACGCAATCAACGGCGCGGTCAACACCGGGGCCTGGTTCACCATGAACGCCATCCCGACGGCCGTATCACTCGGGCACACCCTGGGTACCGTGCCATCGATCCCGTTCGCGCTCACCGACTCTGTCACCCCGCTCGCCGGTGGGATGATCCCGGGCACGATGGTGGGTTCGGTGACCGGCGCCGGGGCGTCGGCCGCGGTGGGTGAAGCCTCGGCGGTCGGCGGCCTGTCGGTGCCGGCCAGTTGGTCGGCGGCCGCGCCGGCGGCGTCGGCGGCTTCCTCCACCGCTCCCCTGGCGGGCTCGGGGTGGACGGCGGCGGCCGAGGCCGAGCCGGTCGCGGCGATGCCCGGCATGCCCGGAATGGCGGCCGCCGCAAAGGGCGCCGGCGCCTATGGCACCGGACCGCGGTACGGCTTCAAGCCGATCGTCATGCCCAAACAGGTTGTCGTCTGAGAGCGGACCGCTGATATGGCAAGAAGGGGGTACCTGTCACCCGTTTGAGGCGAGCAATTAACCGGGGCGCCGTAATCTCTTTACAACGCGGCCACCACGGCATTAAGTACAACTGTTAAGACTTCGGCGAACTGAAGCTTCACGATAGGAGACAGCCGACATGGCAACACGTTTTATGACCGACCCGCACGAGATGCGGGCGATGGCGGGCCGCTTCGAGGTGCACGCCCAGACCGTTGAGGACGAGGCCCGCAAGATGTGGGCGTCGTCGATGAACATCGCCGGCTCGGGCTGGAGCGGTCAGGCACAGGCCACCTCGTACGACACCATGGGTCAGGTCAACCAGGCCTTCCGCAACATCGTCAACATGCTCCACGGAGTGCGCGATGGACTGATTCGCGACGCGAACAACTACGAGCAGCAAGAGCAGGCCTCGCAGCAGATCCTCGGCAGCTAACAGCCTGTCGCCCAACACTTTTAAGGAGCTACGCAAATGAGCATCAATTACCAGTTCGGCGATGTAGACGCCCACGGTGCCTTGATCCGCGCCCAGGCCGCGTCCTTGGAGGCTGAGCACCAGGCCATCGTTCGTGATGTGCTTGCTGCCGGCGACTTCTGGGGCGGTGCGGGTTCGGTGGCGTGCCAGGAGTTCATCACCCAGTTGGGTCGCAACTTCCAGGTCATCTACGAGCAGGCCAACGCGCACGGACAGAAGGTTCAGTCCGCGGGCAGCAACATGGCCAGCACCGACAGCGCCGTTGGGTCCTCCTGGGCCTGACACCTCGTCTCGACAACGGGGCCGCACACCACGTGGTGTGCGGCCCCGTTGTCGAATGCGCTTGTCCCGCAACGGCACGCCTGTTTCGCTGCCCCGCGAATCAGCCCACCGCCCGGCGCAGTCGGACGCGGCCGCTGATCGACGGCTACATTTGAGGTTTCTATGAACTCCGTGACAGTCCCGTGTGCGGCTTGCCAGAATGTAGGAACATGACCGCAATGTCGGGAACCTCAGCCGCGCAGCGCCCACGTCAAGCCATCCTGGGGCAGCTGCCCAGGATCTACCGTGCCGACGGGTCACCCATCAGGGTTTTGCTGGTCGACGACGAGCCGGCGTTGACGAACCTGGTGAAAATGGCGCTGCATTACGAAGGCTGGGTCGTCGACATCGCCCACAACGGACGCGAAGCCATGGCCAAGTTCGACCGGGTCAACCCGGACGTCCTCGTCCTCGACATCATGCTTCCCGATGTGGACGGGTTGCGAATACTGGAACGCGTCCGGCAGTCCGACGCCTACACCCCCACGCTGTTCCTCACCGCGCGCGACTCGGTGATGGACCGGGTCACCGGTCTGACCGCGGGCGCCGACGACTACATGACCAAGCCGTTCAGCCTCGAGGAACTGGTCGCCCGGCTGCGCGGCTTGCTGCGCCGCTCCGGGCAGCAACCCACGCCGACCGCCGAGACGCTCAAAGTCGGCGGACTCAAGGTCGACAGCGCCAGCCGGGAAGTCACCCGCGACGGCGACCCGATTTCGCTGTCCTCCACCGAATTCGAATTGCTGCGCTTCCTCATGCGCAATCCCCGCCGCGCGTTGAGCCGGACCGAGATCCTGGACCGTGTCTGGAATTACGACTTCGCCGGCCGCACCAGCATCGTGGATCTCTACATCTCGTACTTGAGGAAGAAGATCGACTCCGGGCGGGAACCGATGATTCATACCGTCCGTGGTGTGGGGTACATGCTCCGGCCGGCGGAATGACCCGAGACCCGATCGGCGTATCCAGGGACTTTCCCCGGTGGTTCCCCCATTCGCTGCGGCGCCAACTGCTGTTGGGGGTGCTGGCGGTGGTCAGCGTGGTGCTGGTGACGATCGGGATCGTGTCGGTGTTGAGCCTGCGCGGCTACGTCAACATCATGAGCGATGCCGATGTGGCCGAGTCCCTGGACGCGTTCAGCCACCAGTACACCAAATACCGCAACGGCGAACATGTTTCGCCGAAGCCCGGCACCCCGCCGATCGCACAGGCGATGCTGGAGTTCACCGGGCAGACGCCGGGCAACCTGATCGCCGTGTTGCACAACGGCACCGTGATCGGGTCGGCAGTGTTCTCCGAAGACGAACCCAAACCCGCGCCGGCCGACGTCGTCCGTGACCTTCAATCGCAATCCTGGGGTGATGGACCGCCGCGCACCGAAATTCTCGGCAGGCTGGGGCCTTACCGCATCGACAGCACTGTCAACGGGTCCGACGTCCTCGTCGTCGGGGTGTCGCACAACCTGGCCGACCGAATCATCGCCCGCAAACAGCTCACCACCATCGTGCTCACCGCGGCGGCATTGCTGGTCACCGCCGGGCTCACGGTGTGGGTGGTCGGCTACACCCTTCGCCCGCTGCGCCGGCTCGTGGCCGTCGCCGCCGGTGTCGCCGCCATGCCGCTCACCGGCGACGACCACCTGATCAGCGTCCGGGTACCACCGCAGGACACCAACCCCCAGAATGAGGTGGGGATCGTCGGCCACACGCTGAACCGCTTGCTGGACAACGTCGATAGCGCTCTGGCGCATCGGGTCGACTCGGATCTGCGGATGCGCCAATTCATCACCGACGCAAGCCATGAGTTGCGCACACCGCTGGCCGCCATTCAGGGCTACGCCGAACTGACCCGCCAGGACAGTTCGGCGCTGCCGCCGACCACCGAATACGCCTTGGCCAGAATAGAATCCGAGGCTCGGCGGATGGCATTGCTCGTCGACGAGTTGCTCCTGCTTTCGCGGCTGGGTGAAGGCCAGGACCTGCAGACCGAAGAGGTCGACCTGGCCGAGTTGGTCAGCAACGCGGTGAACGACGCGACGGTGGCAGCCTCGACGCACCACTGGGTCAAAGACCTGCCCGACGAGCCGGTATGGGTGCTCGGCGATCACGCCCGGCTGCATCAGCTGGTCAGCAATCTGCTCAGCAATGCCCACGTGCACACTCCGCCAGGGGTTACGGTGACGACCGGAATCACCTGCCGCCGTGTCGGTCCCGGTGCGCCCTACGCGGAAGTGACCGTCACCGACGACGGCCCGGGCATCGACGCCGAGCTGCTGCCCAGGTTGTTCGAGCGGTTCGTCAGGGCCGACAAGTCGAGGTCCAACGGCTCGGGCAATGGACTGGGTTTAGCCATCGTCAATTCGATCGTCAAGGCTCATCAAGGTTCGGTCACCGCCGAATCCGACGAGAGCCGCACCGTTTTCCGGGTGCGGCTGCCGTTGATCACCAGGTCGACCGCCGACACACCATCGCAGTAGCGCACCCGCGGTGGTCGCATGGATGCCGTTGCCGCAGCCGCTGATTGACCGACACTGCGATTCTTTCCTGCCCGGACCCCGGGCGTAAAGGAACCGTAAATGTGCACCGTGCGCCCGTTAGGAAACCGTCAACCGGACGCGCCGGCGGATGCCACCGAGCTAATTTCGAGCTGATCTTGACTGGCGAGACCTTCGCTGATGGTGGTGACCCGCTGTGCCCGGCTGTGCCGCGCTTGCGATCACCACACGATGTGGCCGGCTCGTCGAGTCCCATTTCGTATGCACGTGATTGGCGCGGACGGAGAAATGATGGGCGTGGCGGTGTATCTCGTGCTGACGGTGGCGGTGTTCGCCACACTCGGCCTGGCTCAAAAGTTGGTCGAGCGGCTGTGAACTACCAGAATGCGGTCGGCCTGGGGCTTTCCATCCTTATCGCGCTCTACCTCGCAGGCGCCCTGCTGTTCCCGGAGAGGTTCTAGATGAACACGACGACAGCCGGGATCCTTTTTTTGGTCGTTCTCGTCGTGGCGCTGGTGGTCGTGCATATTCCCTTCGGCGACTACATGTTTCGGGTGTACACGTCGGACAAGGACCTGCAGGCCGAGCGAGTGATCTATCGACTGATCGGGGTCGATGCCCGCGCGGAGCAGACCTGGGGCGCCTACGCCCGCAGCGTGTTGGCGTTCTCGTCGGTCAGCATCCTGTTCCTGTTCGTATTCGAACTCGTGCAGGGAAAGTTGCCGTTGCATCTGCATGACCCGGCCACCAAGATGACGCCCTCACTGGCCTGGAACACCGCGGTCAGCTTTGTCACCAACACGAACTGGCAAGCGTATTCGGGCGAAACGACCCAAGGCCATCTCGTGCAGATGGCCGGGCTGGCTGTGCAGAACTTCGTTTCCGCCGCCGTCGGTATGGCGGTGGCGGTGGCGCTCGTGCGCGGGTTCGCCCGCCGGCGTACCGGCGAGCTGGGCAACTTCTGGGTGGACCTGGTGCGCGGAACGCTGCGCATCCTGCTGCCCATCGCCATCATCAGCGCGATCCTGTTGGTGGCCGGTGGGGCGATCCAGAACTTCCACCTGCACGACCAGGTCGTCACAGGAGTCAACGGCACCGCGCAGACCATCACCGGCGGTCCGGTGGCCAGCCAGGAGGTCATCAAGGAACTCGGCACCAACGGTGGCGGTTTCTATAACGCGAACTCCGCGCACCCGTTTGAGAACCCGACCGCGTGGACCAATTGGCTGGAAATCTTCCTGATCCTGGTGATCGGCTTCTCGCTACCGCGCACCTTCGGACGGATGGTGGGAAACACCAAGCAGGGCTTCGCGATTGCGGCCGTGATGGCGACGCTCTACACGATCAGCACGACGTTCATGCTGTGGTTTCAGGTGCAGCACCACGGCACGGTGCCGACGTCGATCGGCGCCGCGATGGAGGGAGTCGAGCAGCGCTTCGGCGTCACCGACTCCGGGGTGTTCGCCGCCGCCACGACGCTCACCTCGACCGGTGCCGTCGACTCCGCTCATGACTCCCTCACCAGCCTGGGCGGCATGATCGCGATGTTCAACATGCAGCTGGGCGAGGTCGCGCCCGGCGGCACGGGGTCCGGCCTGTACGGCATCCTCGTGCTGGCGGTGATCACCGTCTTCGTCGCCGGGCTGATGGTCGGGCGCACCCCCGAATACCTCGGCAAAAAGATCACCCCCCGCGAAATCAAGCTTGCCGCAAGCTATTTCCTGGTCACGCCGTTGATCGTGCTGACCGGCACCGCGATCGCGATGGCACTGCCCGGCGAGCGGGCCGGCATGCTCAACGGCGGGCCGCACGGACTCTCCGAGGTGCTCTACGCGTTCACCTCCGCGGCCAACAACAACGGGTCGGCCTTCGCCGGGCTCAGCGCCAACACGATTTGGTGGAACACGGCCCTCGGGCTGGCGATGGCCTTCGGCAGATTCCTGCCCATTGTGCTCGTGCTGGCCTTGGCCGGCTCGCTGGCCAAGCAGGGCGCCACACCGGAGTCGACGGGCACCCTGCCCACCCATCGGCCGCAATTCGTCGGGATGGTGGCCGGCGTCACGTTGATCGTCGTTGCCCTCACGTTCTTGCCCATGCTCGCGCTCGGGCCTCTCGCCGAAGGAATCCACTGATGACCGCGACCGCGATCGAGCCGGCCGAACAGACGCAACCGGCTCCGGTAAGCCGAAAACGGGTGCAGGGCGGCCTGCTCGACCCGAAGATGCTGTGGAAGTCGACCCCAGATGCGCTGCGCAAACTCGACCCGCGCACCCTCTGGCGGAATCCGGTGATGTTCATCGTCGAAATCGGCGCCGCCTGGAGCACCGTGCTGGCGTTCCTGAGCCCGACGTGGTTCGCCTGGCTGACGGTGATCTGGCTATGGCTGACCGTGCTGTTCGCCAACCTCGCCGAGGCGGTCGCCGAAGGCCGGGGCAAGGCCCAGGCCGAAACGCTGCGTCGGGCCAAGACCCAAACCATGGCCCGGCGGCTCAAAGACTGGGCGCCCGGAGCCACCGCGGTCGAGGAAGCCGTCGCCGCGGCGCAGTTGCAGCAGGGCGACATCGTCGTGGTCGAAGCCGGACAGGTGATCCCGGGTGACGGCGATGTCGTGGAAGGCATTGCCTCGGTGGACGAATCGGCGATCACCGGTGAATCGGCGCCGGTGATCCGCGAATCCGGTGGAGACCGCTCGGCGGTCACCGGCGGAACCACCGTGCTGAGCGACCGCATCGTCGTGAAAGTCACCCAGAAGCCGGGCGAAAGCTTCATCGACCGGATGATCGCGCTGGTCGAGGGCGCCAACCGGCAGAAGACTCCCAACGAGATCGCGCTGAACATCCTGCTGGCGGCGCTGACCATCATCTTCGTGTTCGCCGTCGCGACGCTGCAGCCGCTGGCGATCTACTCCAAGGTCAACAATCCGGGCGTCCCGGATGGTCAGGCGCTGGGCGCAAGCGGTGTCACCGGGATCGTGATGGTGTCGCTGCTGGTCTGCTTGATTCCGACGACGATCGGTGCGCTGCTGTCGGCCATCGGCATCGCCGGCATGGACCGGCTGGTGCAGCGCAACGTGCTCGCCATGTCCGGGCGGGCGGTGGAAGCCGCCGGCGACGTGAACACCCTGCTGCTGGACAAGACCGGCACCATCACCCTGGGCAACCGGCAGGCCGCGGCCTTCGTCCCGCTCGACGGCGTCTCCGCCGAACAGCTGGCCGACGCCGCGCAGTTGTCCAGCCTCGCCGACGAAACACCCGAGGGCCGTTCGGTTGTCGTGTTCGCCAAGCGGCACTTCGGGTTGCGGGCACGCACGCCAGGTGAGCTCGCCCAGGCCCAATGGGTGACATTCTCGGCCACCACCCGGATGTCGGGAGTCGACCTCGACGGGCACCTGTTGCGCAAGGGTGCCGCGAGTTCGGTGGCGGAATGGGTACGCGCGCAAGGCGGTACGGTGCCCCAGCAGCTCGGCGAGGTCGTCGACGGCATCTCCGCCGGGGGCGGTACTCCGCTGGTGGTCGGGGAAAGCCGTGGCGGCGAAGCGTCGGTGCTCGGCGTCATCCATCTCAAGGACGTTGTCAAGCAGGGCATGCGCGAGCGGTTCGACGAGATGCGGCGGATGGGCATCCGGACGGTGATGATCACCGGCGATAACCCGTTGACCGCCAAGGCGATTGCCGATGAGGCCGGAGTCGACGACTTCTTGGCCGAGGCCACTCCCGAGGACAAACTCGACCTGATCAAGCGCGAACAGGAAGGCGGCAAGCTGGTCGCGATGACCGGTGACGGGACCAACGATGCGCCGGCCCTGGCTCAAGCCGACGTGGGCGTGGCGATGAACACCGGCACGTCGGCCGCCAAAGAGGCCGGCAATATGGTCGACCTGGACTCCGACCCCACCAAACTCATTGAGATCGTGGAGATCGGTAAGCAGCTGCTGATCACCCGGGGCGCCCTGACCACCTTTTCGATCGCCAATGACATTGCCAAGTATTTCGCGATCATCCCGGCGATGTTCGTCGCACTGTTTCCCGGGCTGGACCTGATCAACGTGATGCGGCTGCACAGCCCGCAGTCGGCGATCCTGTCCGCGGTGATCTTCAACGCGATCATCATCGTGCTGCTGATCCCGCTGTCGCTGCGCGGTGTGCGATACACGCCGAACAGTGCGTCAAAGTTGCTGAGCCGCAACCTCTACGTCTATGGCCTCGGCGGCATCGTCGCCCCGTTCGTCGGAATCAAGTTGATCGATCTGATCGTCCAATTCATCCCGGGGATGTCCTGACATGTCTTTGTCGAATTTCGTTCGCCTGCACTGGGCGGCACTGCGCACCCTGCTGGTGCTGACCGTTGTCACTGGTCTCGCCTACCCAGCGTTCGTCTGGCTGGTCGCGCAGTTCCCCGGGTTGCGCGACCAAGCCGAGGGGTCGATTCTGACCGCCAACGGTAAGCCGTTGGGCAGCAGACTGATCGGCCAGCTGTTTACCGACAAGGACGGCAACGCGCTGCCGCAGTACTTCCAGAGCCGGCCCTCGGCGGCCGGCACCGGGTATGACCCGACCTCGTCGGGCGGCAGCAACCTCGGCCCGGAAAGCATCGTCGACACGCCCGCCGATCCGTCGCAAGTGGCGGGCGGCAAGTCGGCGTCGGACGCCGGCTTCAAACCGAGCTTGTTGACGACCGTGTGCTCGCGCAGCGCCGCGGTGGGCAAGCTGGAGGGGGTCGACGGGTCGCGACCGTTCTGCACCGGCGGTGGCGTGGGTGCGGTGTTGTCGGTGATCGGCCCCCGCGACGCGCGCGGCGGCATCATCCGACCGACCCGGGTGGTCAGCGTCAACGAGCCGTGCGGAGCGACGATCACACCGTTCCTCGCCCTGTACCAGGGCGTGCGGGTGGAATGCGCCAGGTACGGCGAGGACTACTCGATCGGGCAGACCGTCCCCATCCGCGGTGCCGCACCCGCCGATCCGGCGGTGCCTGCGGACGCGGTGACCGCCGGCGGCAGCGGCCTGGATCCGAACATCTCACCCGCCTACGCCGACATCCAGGTGGCGCGGGTGGCCAAGGTGCGCCACGTCAGTCCAGAGCAGATACGTGAGGTCGTCGCGCAGAACAGCAGCGGTCGCGGGCTCGGATTTTTCGGTGAACCATGCGTCAATGTGCTGCAACTAAATCTGCAACTCGACCACCGGTACCCGGTCACGAGTTAGCGCCGAGGGGGGATGATGGTTGACGTGAGCGACGTCAGCCTCCGCGACCACCATCCCAAACGCGGGGAGCTGCGCATCTATCTCGGCGCGGCTCCGGGCGTGGGCAAGACGTACTCGATGCTGGGCGAGGCACATCGGCGGCTGGAACGAGGCACCGATCTGGTGGCCGGCGTGGTGGAAACCCACGGGCGGTCGAAAACCGCTGAGCTGCTTGAGGGCATCGAGCTCATCCCGCCCCGCCAAGTCGACTATCGCGGCGGCAGCTTCGCCGAACTAGACGTGCCCGCGGTCCTGCAGCGCCGCCCCCAGGTCGTCCTCGTCGACGAACTCGCGCATACCAATACACCGGGCAGTAAGAATGCCAAGCGCTGGCAAGATGTCGAGGAACTGCTCGACGCCGGGATCACCGTGATCTCAACGGTCAACGTGCAACATTTGGAAAGCCTGAACGACGTTGTCGCCCAGATCACCGGCATAGAACAGAAGGAGACGGTGCCCGACTCGGTGGTCCGACAGGCCTCTCAGGTCGAGCTGATCGATATCACGCCAGAAGCATTGCGCCGCAGGCTATCTCACGGCAACGTCTACGCGCCGGATCGCATCGATGCGGCGCTGTCCAACTACTTCCGTCGCGGAAACCTGACCGCGTTAAGGGAATTGGCCCTGCTGTGGCTTGCCGACCAGGTCGACACGGCGCTGGCCAAGTACCGCGCCGAGAACAAGATCACCGACATGTGGGAGGCGCGCGAGCGGGTGGTCGTGGCGGTCACCGGTGGACCCGAATCCGAGACGCTGGTGCGACGGGCGTCGCGTATCGCGTCGAAGTCCACCGCGGAGCTCATGGTGGTGCACGTCGTGCGCGGCGACGGGCTGGCCGGCCTGTCGGAATCGCGGATGGCCAAGATTCGCAAATTGGCGAGCAGCCTCGACGCGTCGATGCATACCGTGGTCGGTGACGAGGTGCCCACGGCGCTGCTCGAATTCGCCCGCGAAATGAACGCCACGCAGCTGGTGATCGGCACCTCGCGGCGATCACGCTGGGCACGCCTCTTCGAGGAGGGCATCGGTCCAAGGATTGTCGAGCTGTCGGGAAAGATCGATGTACACCTGGTCACCCACGAGGAGTCCAAACGCGGCTTCCGGGTGTCGTCACTCGTACCCCGCGAGCGGCGGGTGGCATCGTGGTTGGCGGCCTTCATCGTGCCGTCGGTCATCTGCGCGATCACGGTCACGATGCTGGACCCATATCTGGACACCGGCGGCGAGAGCGCACTGTTCTTCATCGGCGTGCTGCTGGTGGGCCTGCTGGGAGGCGTTGCGCCCGCGGCGCTTTCGGCCGTGCTTTCCGGCCTACTGCTGAACTACTACCTGATCGCACCGCGGCACAGCTTCACCATCGCCGAACCCAACAGCGCCATCACCGAATTGGTGCTGCTGCTCATCGCGGTCGCCGTCGCCGTGCTGGTCGACTTCGCGGCCAAACGCACCCGGGAAGCCCGACGCGCCTCGCAGGAGGCCGAGCTGCTGACCCTTTTCGCCGGGTCGGTGCTGCGCGGCGCCGACCTGGAAACGCTGCTCGAACGGGTACGGGAGACCTACGCCCAGCGCGCCGTCAGCATGCTGCGGGAAACCGGTGAGGAAGCGCTCGCCGGCGGCAAGAAGAGCGAAGTCATCGCCTGCGTCGGCAGAACCCCCTGCGCCACCGTCGATTCCGCCGACACCGCGATCGAAGTCGGCGACGACGAGTTCTGGATGCTGCTGGCCGGCCGACAGCTCTCCGCGCGCGACCGGCGGGTGCTCGGCGCGGTGGCCAGGCAGGCCGCGGGTTTGATCAGACAGCGTGAGCTTGCCGAAGAGGCGAGCCGCGCCGAGGCGATCGTCCGGGCCGACGAACTTCGGCGCTCACTGCTGTCGGCGGTCAGCCATGACCTGCGCACCCCGCTGGCCGCGGCCAAGGTCGCCGTCTCCAGCCTGCGCGCCGAGGACGTCGCCTTCTCCCCCAACGACACCGCGGAACTGCTGGCCACCATCGAGGAGTCGATCGACCAGCTGACCGCGCTGGTCGGAAACCTGCTCGACTCATCGCGTCTGGCCGCCGGGGTGATCCACCCGGAGCTGAGCCGGGTGTATCTGGAGGAGGCCGTGCAGCGGGCCCTGGTCAGTATCGGCAAGGGCGCCACCGGGTTCTTCCGGTCCGCCATCGATCGGGTCAAGGTCGAGGTGGCCGACGCCATGGTGATGGCCGACGCCGGGCTGCTGGAACGGGTGCTGGCCAACCTGATCGACAACGCGCTGCGTTACGCGCCCGACTGCGTGGTCCGGGTCAACGCGGGCCGGGTGGGTGATCGCGTGCTGATCAATGTCATCGATGAGGGCCCGGGGATTCCGCACGGGGCCGAGGAACAGATCTTCGAAGCGTTTCAGCGCCTTGGCGATAACGACAACACCATCGGTGTCGGCCTGGGCATGTCGGTGGCGCGCGGCTTCGTCGAAGCCATGGGCGGGACGATTACGGCCACCGACACCCCGGGCGGCGGCCTGACCGTCATCGTGGATATGGCTGCGCCACAAGCGATGGACGCGTGATGACGCGCGTCCTGGTGATCGACGACGAACCGCAGATCCTGCGTGCGCTGCGCATCAACCTGTCAGTGCGGGGCTACGAGGTTATCACCGCGTCCAGCGGTGCCGGCGCATTGCGCGCGGCCGCCGAGCACAAGCCCGACGTGGTGATCCTCGACCTCGGCCTCCCCGACATCTCCGGCATCGACGTGCTGGCCGGTCTGCGCGGCTGGCTCACCGCACCCGTTATCGTGCTCTCGGCGCGCACCGATTCCTCGGACAAGGTCGAGGCGCTGGATGCCGGCGCCGACGACTACGTGACGAAACCTTTTGGGATGGACGAATTTTTGGCGCGACTGCGGGCGGCAGTGCGGCGCAACACCGCCGCCTCCGAGCTGGAGCAACCGGTGATCGAGACCGAATCGTTCACCGTCGACCTGGCCGCCAAGAAGGTCACCAAGGACGGCAGCGAAGTGCATCTCACCCCGACCGAATGGGGAATGCTCGAGGTCCTCGTCCGCAATCGCGGCAAGCTGGTCGGCCGTGAGGAACTGCTCAAAGAGGTGTGGGGCCCGGCGTATGCCACCGAAACACATTACCTGCGTGTGTATCTCGCGCAGCTGCGCCGCAAACTAGAGAACGACCCGTCGCATCCCAAGCACCTGCTGACCGAGTCGGGCATGGGATATCGCTTCGAGGCATGAAACCCGCGGCCGGGTGCGCACGCCACTCTGGCGTCCGCTCCGGTGCGTTAGTTAATTGCCCGCCTCATAGCGACAGCCGGGCCGCCTCGCGCAATGCCAGCACACGCTGGTGGATCCGATGTTCGGTGCCACGCGGCATATACCCGGGCCCATACCGGCCTCGCCCGAGTCGCAACACCCTGCCGCGTTCGACCTCCCATCGCAGCGCATCCGAGATCGCCTTCGATGGTCTCCCGCACACCCCGAAGCTGTGCCATTGCAGCGCATCGATCAATTCGGCGATGGTCGCCGGGCCGTGCACCGCCAGTTGCATCGCGAGCACGTAGCGCAATTCAATTCCGCGAAGTGTCATCCCCGGACGGTCGCATACGGGTACGACACCGCCGAGACTGTCGCTACGAGGCGGGCGAAAGGCACACCCATTTTTCTAGATGCAAATGTGGCCTGTGTGATCTACGCCGAGATGGACAACACGATGCCGTCCAGGATGTCGTGCTCGCTGACCGTCAGCTCGTCGATGCCCGCTCGGGCACGCAGTTCGCGCGCCAACTCCTCGACCACGATCGCACCCCCGCCGATCACGTCGGCACGACCCTCGTGCATCGGCGGCAAGGCCGCGCGCTCGGCCCGCTTCATGCCGATCAGCCGTTCGCAGACCGACAACAGGTCGTCGCCGGGTACGCGCGAAAGATGAATGGCCGCAGAGTCATACGTCGTCAAATTGTGGGCCAGCGCGGACAGCGTCGTCATCGTCCCGGCCAGCCCGACCCAGGTCTTCGCCCCCTCCACCGGCACCTCACCCAGTGCGACCTCCAGGCGTTCGCGCACCACCGCGCGCGCCGCGGCGACCTCCTCGGACGTCGGTGGATCGGAATGCAGGCAGCGTTCGGTCAGCCGTACGCAGCCGATGTCGGCGGAGTAGCTGGCCGTCACGCCGCCTTCAGCATCGGCTCCGACCACGATCTCGGTGGAGCCACCGCCCAGGTCGACGACGACGAAAGGGCCTACCGCACTGTCTAACTCGCCGACCGCCCCACGGAAAGAGAGCTTGGCCTCTTCGGCGCCGGTAATCACCTCCGCCACCGCTCCGGGCAGCACCGCGCCCAACACCTCGGCCGTCATCGCAAAGAACGCGTCGCGGTTGGCGACATCGCGGGCGGCGGATGTCGCCACCATTCGCACCCGCCGCGCGCCGTGCTCGTCGATCAACGCCGCATAATCGCTCAGCGCCGCGCGGGTGCGCGCAATCGCGTCCGCCGCGAACTCGCCGGTCGCGTCCACGCCCTGGCCCAGCCGCACGATCCGCGTCTCCCGGTGCACGTCTACCAGCCGGCCACCGTCGAGGTCGGCGATCAGCAAGCGAATTGAGTTGGTACCGCAGTCGATTCCCGCGAGCCTTGCGTTCACCATTGGCCTGTCACCAACACGCCCGCCATCGCGGGCTCGTCAGCCAGGATCGCCAGCGCCTCGTCGCCGAACGGATTGACGCCGGGGCCCTTGGCCAGTGAGTGGGCGATCAGTACGTGCAGGCACTTGACCCGGTCCGGCATCCCGCCGCCGGAGAACGTCGTTCCCAACGATTCGATCGCGTCTCGTTCGGCCAGATACGACTCGTGGGCGCGGCGGTAGGCGGCCGCCAACTCGGCGTCCTGGGCCAGCCGCTCGGTCATCTCGCGCATCAACCCCGTCGTCTCCAGCCTGCTTGCAGCGGCCGTCAACGCCGGATGGGTCAGGTAGTACAGCGTCGGAAACGGCGTGCCGTCAGGTAATTTCGGCGCTGTCTTCACCACGCCGGGCTCACCATTGGGACACCGGTAGGCGATCTCGAGTACCCCGCGCGGCTCGCGCCCGAGCTGGCGCGCCACCGCTTCCAGGTCGGCATGGTCAACCACCGGGACCCGTGGGGTTCGGTGCGGGCACCGGCTCGGTCGATCCCGGCTCCGCCGGAGGAGGCGGGGGCGCAGGCGATTTGGCGGGCGGCAGGTGCGGGGCGTCGGCGATGGTGTGCCACAGCGACGTGTACCAGGGATCTCCGTTGGCCGGCTTCGCCGACGGGGATCCCGGCTGCGCGGGCTCGGCCGCCGACGGCGGAAGCTGAACCTGAAACGGGATGTCTCCTGGCTTGACGAAGCCCAGCCGCTCGCGGGCCTGCGCCGCAATGTAGGCCGGGTCGGCGAGTTTGGCCTTCCGCTGCTCCAACTCCGCGACCTGACTGCGCAGCGCAGCCTCGGTGGCGGCGAGCTGATTCATCTCGGTGCGCTGCGCGAAATAGGTGCGCACCGGTCCGGCGATGGTCAGCGTCAGCACGCAGACCACTGCGGCGAGCACCGCCGCGCGGCGCGCGGTGAAGCCCAGCCGTTGTTCGGAGCGCTGCTCGAGGGATTCGGCGGCCTGGCGCACGATGGGCTCGACGACATGCTCTTGCTGCGTACGCGTGGGATTGCGGCCGGCCTGGTTCGCGGTGGGCGACGTCCGCGACGACGGCTTGGAGGACGGCTTGGCCGTGCGACGCCCCCGACCCGAATCGCCGGCCTTCCCCGGGCGGGATGCCGGGGAGCGCCGCTTCGAGTCGGGCCGTTTCGCGTCAGCCATGTCAGCCGTTGAACGTCAAGCTATTTCGCCTCCACGGCATACCGAGGGAAGGCAAGGTCACCGGCGTAGCGGGCCGCGTCACCGAGCGCCTCCTCGATCCGCAACAGCTGGTTGTACTTGGCGACGCGCTCGCTGCGGGCCGGCGCACCGGTCTTGATCTGCCCGCTGCCGACGGCCACCGCCAAATCGGCGATCGTGGTGTCCTCGGTCTCGCCGCTGCGGTGGCTCATCATCGTGCGGTAGCCGCTGTGGTGGGCCAGCGCGACGGCGTCCAGCGTCTCGGTGAGCGTGCCGATCTGATTCACCTTGACCAGCAACGCGTTTGCGACGCCCTTGTCGATGCCCTCTTCCAGCCGTTCGGGATTGGTGACGAAGATGTCGTCGCCGACCAGCTGCACCCGGTCGCCGATCGACGCGGTCAACGTCACCCAGCCGTCCCAATCGTCTTCTGACAGCGGGTCTTCGATGGACACCAGCGGGTACGAGCCGAGCAGGCCGGCGTAGAACTCCGCCATCTGCTCGGCGGTGCGGGTGGCACCCTCGAACTTGTAGCCGGTCCCGTCGGTGAAGAATTCGGTGGCGGCCGCGTCGAGGGCCAGCGCCACGTCGGCGCCGGGCTTGAAACCGACCGACTCGATGGCCCGGCTGATCAGATCCAGGGCCGCCGTGGTGCCGGCGACGTCCGGGGCGAAGCCGCCCTCGTCGCCCAGGCCCGTACTCAGACCCTCCTTCTTGAGCACCGACTTCAGCGCGTGATACACCTCGGCGCCCCAGCGCAGCGCTTCGGCGAAGCTGGGCGCACCGATCGGCGCGACCATGAACTCCTGGATGTCAACGGCGGTGTCGGCGTGCGCGCCGCCGTTGAGGATGTTCATCATCGGCACCGGCAGGATGTGCGCGTTCGGGCCGCCCAGGTAACGGAACAGCGGCAACTCGGCGGAGTCGGCGGCGGCCTTGGCCACGGCAAGCGACACACCCAGGATCGCGTTGCCGCCCAGCCTCGACTTGTCGGGCGTGCCATCCAGATCCAGCAGCGCCTGGTCCACCAGCCGCTGGTCGTCCGCGTTCAGGCCGATCACAGCCGGACCGATCTCGTCCAGCACTGCCTGCACCGCTTTGCGCACGCCCTTGCCGCCGTAGCGCTCGCCGCCGTCGCGCAGCTCGACGGCCTCGTGCTCGCCCGTCGACGCGCCGGACGGCACCGCCGCGCGGGCAAAGGTCCCGTCGATCAGGGCTATCTCGACCTCGACGGTCGGGTTACCGCGGGAGTCGAGGATCTCGCGGGCCCCGACCTGCTCGATAATCGGCACTGAGTTCTCCTTGCTTGGACTTGCCTAGTCGCCGGTGCGCTTTCGCCGGTCAGCGATACATCCTGCTACAGCGGGTGACCTTTCGCGTAAGCGGTCGCCCAATCCCGGACGGCCCGGGCGTAGACGCCGGAGTTGTTGTAGGCGCGCAGCGCCGTGATCCAGCCACGGGGCGTTCCGAGATCCTTTCCGCGCCAACACAGATAGCCGGCCGCCGCGAGCGCGGCGTCGTCGATGTTGTCGGGGCTGACGCGGCCGTCGTTGTGAGCGTCGACACCATAGAGCCGCCACGTCTCCGGGATGAACTGCATTGGCCCCATGGCGCGCGTCACGCCGTCTTCGTCGGTGACGGCTTCCTCGGTGTCCACGATGCGCAGGGTGCCGCCGCTGCCGTCGAGGCGGACGCCCCGAATCGGGGGGCTCACATCGCCGTTGGGGGCCAGCCGCGCGCCGCGATAGGTGCCGTGGTGGCTCTCGACCTGGCCGATGCCGGCCAGGGTGGTCCAGGCGATGTGGCATTTCGGGTTTTCCACTTCCGCGACCCGGGCGGCGTAGGCGTAGGCCTCGAGCGCGATCACCGGGATCTCCAGCCCCGCCGACCGCTGTTGCGCCCACTCCCGCAACTGATCCGCGGGCCGGCCGCTGGCATGAGTGTCCACCGCCGGCACCGCATCCCCGGCCGGCGGCGGGACGCCGTCGGGAATGAACAGGCTGAGCTGCCAGGTACAACTAGAGGCCAGCACGATCGAGGTCGCGCCGATCACGGCGGCCGCGCGCAGCCAACGCCTCGGCGACACCATGCTTTCCTGAGCTCCCCACACTCGCCTGCACCAACTTCCGCCACACCATCGTCCCATGCGTTCGGCAACTACCCGGTTGCCTCGGGCCTCGGCGCACCGACCTATCGCCGGTTTCAGCTAATCATCGGTTAGCTGCTGGTCGCCCTGGCTAGCCCGGCCAGACCGAGGCCGACCACGGTGATTCGCAACCTCATCCGCGATATTACCGAGTGGCCGATGACATATCCGGCAAACATTCCGGTGATCGCTCACGCGGACGGGCGAAAGTGTTGAAAAAAGGCGCGGGGGCGCCGCGGTAACGACGTGGCCACTGCCTCAGGCGTCACCGGCCGCGGCGTCGGCGCCGGATTCCACCTCGACCAAGTCGGAGTCGGCCTTGACCGCCGACGCTTCATCGTCGAGTGCCGCCGCGACGGTCGGCCAGTGCTCACGCCACTCCTCCTCGGAGATCTCGCCGGGCGGGGCCACGTCGAACTCGTCGGGAACGTCGGTGCCGCGGCGTGCGGCCGAGATCGTCCGCTCGACGTCGCGGACCGTCTCCACGAAGCCCAGAACGGCGGCGCGCAGGGCACTTTCGGCGTCGACGTCGGCCGACACCGAGATCGAGCTGATCGCCTCGGGGATCAGGTCGGCGGGTAGGCCCGCTTTGCCGGCACGGGCAAGGACCTTCTGGGCGAGCGCCAATGCGGGCTGCCCGGTGTGCACGTCGTCCATCACCGATTTCCGTGGCTTCTCGGCCGCCTTGCGCTCTTCCCACTGGGCCAGTTGTTCTTCGAGCGAAATAGATTGCCCGGCAAGCACTCCCGGTACCCGATTGCCCAGTTTGCGCATCAGGGTGGCGGCGACGTCGTCGATGGTGAAGGGAGACTGCGCCGCATCCTCGGCGATGCGGGCGTGGAACAGCACCTGCAACAGCACGTCGCCGAGCTCTTCGCGCAACGCCTCGGCGTTGCCGCTGCCGACCGCGTCCAGCAGTTCGTAGGTCTCCTCCAGCAGAAATCTGCGCAGGGAGTCGTGCGTTTGCTCGCTTTCCCACGGCCCGGCGGTGCGCAGTTTGTCCATCATCGCCACGGCATCGACCAGCCGTTCACCACGTGGCGTCTCGGGCGCCGAGATCAGCCGGGCACCGGCCGCCAACCGTGCGACGACGGCGGGGTGCTCGCGGTCCGACGACAGCAGCACCGGCGCGTCGTCGCCGGAGTGCACCGGGCGCGCCGCTGACAGCGACCAGGGCACCGCGACGGGCATCTCCTCGGTGTATTGCACCTCGCCGGACAGGTGCTCGATGGCTTCGACGGGGACCAGCGAGGGCCGGCGGGGGTCGAACAAGACGACGATCAACTGCGCCCCTCCTCCTCATCGCTTCGTCCCCCTCGCCGCTTCGCGGCTGGGGGTTCCCCCACTGCATCGTCGCTGGCGCGGATCATCGCGCCTGTCGCTCCTCACTTGCCATCGATGCAGGCAGCTCACTCGTTATACCAATATCTGTCTGCGGTTTACCCTGCAGTGC
This sequence comes from Actinomycetota bacterium, assembly GCA_036338755.1. GTDB lineage: Bacteria > Actinomycetota > Actinomycetes > Mycobacteriales > Mycobacteriaceae > Mycobacterium. The sequence continues at coordinate 85,813 of JAYZBN010000012.1, forward strand.
CGTCACCAGGTTGGCCACCATCTGCACCAGCTCGACATCGCGCAGACGCGGCGCGCCGACCCCGCCGGCCCGCGGGATGGGAACCTGCACCGTCGACGTCGTGGCCCGATAGCTCGCCGCCGGATACATCCGCTTGAGTCGCACCTGAGCGGAATCCGGCAACGTCATCGGCGACAGGCGCACGGTCGACGCCGACGCCGCGGACACGTCGGTGATGCCGGCGGCGCGGCACAGCAGCCGCAGGCGCGCCACCGCCACCAGCCGAAGGGCCGGCTCGGGTAGCGCCCCGTACCGGTCGACGAGTTCCTCGACCACCGCGTCGATCTCACCGTCGGAGGACGCCGCGGCCAGCCGCCGATACCCTTCCAGGCGCAGCCGGTCACTGGCGATGTAGTCCGGCGGCAGGTGCGCGTCGACCGGCAGGTCGATGCGCACGTCCTTGGGCTCCTCGGTGGTGGTGACGGTCTGGCCGTCGGCGGCCGCCCGGTAGGCCTCCACCGCCTCGCCCACCAATCGGACGTACAGGTCGAAGCCGACCCCGGCGACGTGTCCGGACTGTTCGACCCCCAACACGTTGCCGGCGCCGCGGATTTCGAGATCCTTCATCGCGACGGCCATGCCCGCGCCCAACTCGTTGTTCTGCGCGATGGTGGCCAGCCGGTCGTAGGCCGTCTCGGTCAGCGGCGAGTGCGGCGGATAAAGGAAGTAGGCGTAGCCACGCTCTCGGCTGCGGCCGACCCGGCCGCGCAGCTGGTGCAGCTGCGAAAGACCGAAGGTGTCGGCGCGCTCGACGATCAGCGTGTTGGCGTTGGAGATGTCCAGCCCAGTTTCCACGATCGTGGTGCACACCAGGATGTCGTATTCGCGGTTCCAGAACCCCTGCACCGTGCGCTCGAGCCGTTCTTCGGGCATCTGCCCGTGCGCGACGACGACGCGCGCCTCGGGCACCAGCTCCCGGATCCGGGCGGCCGTCCGGTCGATCGAGCTGACCCGGTTGTGCACGTAGAAGACCTGCCCGTCGCGGAGTAGCTCGCGCCGCAGGGCGGCCGCGACCTGCTTGTCGTCCTGCGGCCCGACGTAGGTCAGCACCGGATACCGCTCTTCGGGCGGCGTCAGGATGGTCGACATCTCGCGGATCCCGGCCAGGCTCATCTCCAGCGTCCGCGGGATGGGGGTGGCGCTCATGGTCAGCACGTCGACGTGGGTGCGCAGGCTCTTGATGTGCTCCTTGTGCTCGACGCCGAACCGCTGCTCCTCGTCGACCACGACCAGCCCGAGGTCCTTCCAGCGCACGCCGGTCTGCAGCAGCCGGTGCGTGCCGATCACCACGTCCACCGATCCGTCGGCCAGCCCCTCGATGACGGCCTTGGATTCGGCCGCGTCGGTGAACCGGGACAGGCCCTTGACGGTCACCGGGAATCCGGTCATCCGGTCGCTGAAGGTCTGCAGATGCTGGTCGGCCAGCAGGGTGGTTGGCACCAGCACGGCCACCTGCTTTCCGTCCTGGACCGCCTTGAACGCCGCCCGCACCGCGATCTCGGTCTTGCCGTAGCCGACGTCGCCGCAGATCACCCGGTCCATCGGGATCGGCTTTTCCATGTCGCCCTTGACCTCGGTGATCGCGGTCAGCTGGTCAACCGTCTCGGTGTAGCCGAACGCGTCTTCCATCTCGGCCTGCCAGGGCGTGTCCGGACCGAACGCGTGGCCCGGGCTGGCCTGCCGCTTGGCGTACAGCGACACCAGCTCGCCGGCGATCTCGCGCACCGCGCGGCGGGCCTTGGTCTTGGTGTTGGTCCAGTCGCTGCCGCCCAGCTTGCTCAGCGCGGGCGCCTGCCCGCCGACATACCGCGACAGCTGGTCCAGCGAATCCATCGGCACATACAGCTTGTCCGAGCCGCCACCCCTCTTGCTCGAGGCGTATTCGAGCACCAGGTACTCGCGGCGCGCGCCGCCGACGGTGCGCTCGACCATCTCCACGAACCGGCCGATGCCGTGCTGGTCGTGCACCACCAGATCACCGGCGGTCAGCGCCAACGGGTCAACGGTGTTGCGCCGCTTGGCCGCCAGGCGCTTGCCCTCGACGGCCGCCACCCGGCTGCCGGTCAGGTCGGTCTCGGTGATCACCACCAACGTGGCGCCGGGGATGATGACGCCGTCGTGCAGCGGGCCCTTGAGCACCCCGACCACGCCAGCCTTGGGGGCGGAGCCCGATTCGAGCATGGCGGCGGGGGTGTCGCATTCGGCCAGCCGTTCCACCACGCGGTGCGCGGTGCCGGCGCCGGGTGCGACGACGGCGGCGTAGCCGCCCATGCTGACGTGCGCGCGCAGCATCGCGAAGATGCCGTCGATGTCGTGCTGGTGCCCGCGCGCCGACGGCGCCGATCGGATCTCCAGCTCTACGGCCGACTCGTCGGACAGCTGGCTCAGCGTCCACCATGGATGCCCGCCGCGGGCCGCCGCGGCTCGCACGTCATCGAGTTCGGCGAAACCCGATCCGCCGAACTGCGTCACGTCGACGGGGGCGTCGGTGCCCAGCGCGGCCACCGACCACGACGCTTCGAGGAATTCGCTGCCGGTCTTGATCAGGTCGGCGGCCCGGGTGCGGACCTTCTCCGGATCGCAGAGCAAGACCGGTGTCCGCTGGGCCAATTGGTCGGTGAGCAGCACGTGTTCGCCGGGCCGAAGCACCGGCAACAGCGCCTCCATACCGTCGACCGCGATGCCCTCGGCGATCTTGGCCAGCATGTCGGTGACGCTGCCGGTGATGGCGGGCTCGGTGGTGCGGTGCCGCGCGGCCAGCTCGGCGGCGCGCTCACGCACCTCATCGGTGAGCAGCAGTTCGCGGCAGGCCACCGCGATCAGGTTGTCGACCTCGAGCTCCGGGATCGAGCGCTGATCGGCGACCGAGAACATCCGCATCTCGCTGACCTCGTCGCCCCAGAACTCGATGCGCACCGGGTGCTCGGCTGTCGGCGGGAAGACGTCGAGAATGCCTCCGCGCACGGCGAATTCGCCGCGCCGGCCGACCATGTCCACCCGGGTGTAGGCCAGCTCGGCGAGCCGGGTGATCACGCCCTCGAATTCGATTTCCGCGCCGACGCTCAACGTGACCGGCTCCACCAGCCCCAACTGCGGCGTCATCGGCTGCAGCAACGAGCGCACCGCGGTCACCACCACTCGCAGGGGCGGCCCGGATGGGCGCCCGTCAGGACCGAGGCCGGGATGGGCCAGCCGGCGCAACACCGTCAACCGGGCGCCGACGGTGTCGACGCCGGGCGAAAGTCGTTCGTGGGGCAGGGTTTCCCACGACGGAAAGACCGCGACGGCGTCGCCGAAGACGCCGCGCAGTTCAGCGGTCAAGTCGTCGGCTTCGCGCCCGGTCGCGGTGACTACCAGCAGAGGACCCAACCGCGCCAGCGCACTGGCGACGAATAGCCGTGCGCTGGCTGGACCCACCAGGTGTAATTCGGCCGGCGACGCGGCCGCGCTGTCGATCAGCTGCTGGAAGGTCGGCGCGGTGAGCGCCAATTCAACGAGCCCCGCGATCGGGGTTTCTGGGCGAGCAGCCCCCGGTGCGGTCATGATGAATTCCATTCTAGGGGCCCTCGGTGGCCGGGCCGGACACACCGAACCTCGTCAATATCGAGCTCTCCGCCGTCAAGGGATCGTAAGGAAGGCACCACCGGGTTACCCGCGGACGCACGTTGAATTCATGACATTGCTGGACATCCTGCCGTCTCTCGGTCAGGCGGCTTCCCCGCGCTTCGATCCCGCGATCTGGCCCATCACCGCGCACCCCGACGAGGCGGGCAGGCTGTGCGTCGGCGGTGTACCACTGACCGATATCGCCGACGAGTTTCACACCCCGGCCTACGTCATCGACGAAACCGACTTCCGGCATCGCGCCCGCCGCTACCGCAAGGCGCTGCGCGGCGTCGAGGTGGTGTACGCCGGGAAGTCGCTGCTGAGCACCGCGGTGGCCCGCTGGGCCCGCGACGAAGGCCTCGGGCTCGACGTCTGCTCCAGCGGCGAGCTGGCCGTCGCCCTTGCCGGCGGAGTGGACCCCGCGCGCATCGTCATGCACGGCAACGCGAAATCGCCCGAAGAGCTGCGCGAAGCGGTGCGGGTCGGGGTGGGACGCATCGTGCTGGATTCGGGCATGGAAATCGCCTACCTCGCCGGGCTGGCACAGCGCCGCCAGCGGGTGCTCATTCGGGTGACCCCGGACATCGACATCCACGGCCACCGGGCGGTCACCACCGGCATCAGCGACCAGAAGTTCGGGTTCACGCTGCATGGCGACCGCGCCGACGTCGCGGCCCAGCGGGTGCTCGCGCACCCGATACTCGACCTGGTCGGCCTGCATTGCCATATCGGCTCCCAGGTCACCGACGCCGACCTGTACGGCGAAGCGATCCGCCGGATGATCGCGGCGATGGCCGACATCCGGACCAGGCACGGCGTCATCCTCACCGAGCTCAACATCGGCGGCGGCCACGCCATCCCCTATCTGGCCGGCGACCGCGAGCTCAACCTCGAACAGTTGGCCGACGTCATCGAGAACGCACTCGACGAAGCCTGCGCCGCCGAACATTTCCCGCGGCCCCAGATGGTGGCGGAGCCGGGGCGGGCCATCTGCGGCCGGGCCGGCGTGACGCTGTACCGGGTGTGCTCGATCAAAACCCAGCCGGGTGGACGCACCTTCGTCGCGGTGGACGGCGGCATGAGCGACAACCCGCGGGTGTCGCTGTACGGCGCGCAATACACGGCCGCGCTGGCCAACCGGCATGCGCTGGGGCCCAAGCACCGGGTCACCGTCGTCGGCCGGCACTGCGAGGCGGGCGACGAGATCGCCCGCGACATCGAGCTGCCCGCGGACCTGCACCCCGGCGACCTGCTGGCCGTGGCCTGCACCGGCGCCTACCACCACAGCATGGCGTCGAACTACAACATGGTCGGCCGCCCGGCGCTGGTGGCGGTCAAGGACGGGCACGTCCGCGAATTGGTTCGCCGGGAGACCGTCGCCGACCTGCTGGCCCGCGACTGCGGTTAGTGGCGATCGCAAGCGCGGCGTAGCCGGGCGCGGCGGGTCGCCACCATCGGGCTAGCGCTACTCGTCCTGCAGCCGGGGGTCGGCCTCCAGGTGGGTCAGCCCGTTCCACATCAGGTTGACCAGGTGGGCGGCCACCACTTCCTTCTTGGGTTCGCGCGTATCGAGCCACCACTGGGCCGTCATCGACACCGAGCCGACGAGGGCCTGGGCGTACAGCGGCGCCAGCCCGGGATCCAGGCCACGGCGGGAGAAATCGCCGGCCAGGATGGAGCTGACCTGGTTCACGGCGTCATTGAGCAGGCTGGAGTAGGTGCCCGAGCTGATCGCGGCCGGTGAGTCGCGGATCATGATCCGGAAGCCGTCGGTGCGCTGTTCGACGTAGGTGAGCAGCGCCAGTGCGACGCGCTCGACGCGTACCCGCGACCGGTTGTTGGTCAGCGACGAGGTGATGCCGTCCAGCAGCGCGGACATCTCGCGGTCGACGACGACCGCGTAGAGGCCTTCCTTGCCGCCGAAGTGCTCGTAGACCACCGGTTTGGACACGTTGGCGCGCAGCGCGATCTCCTCGATCGAGGTGCCTTCGTATCCGCGTTCGGCGAACAGCGTGCGCGCGATGCCGACGAGCTGCTGGCGGCGCTCGGTGCCGGTCATCCGGGCGCGCGGCGCCCGCACTTCCTTCTCCACCTTGTCCGGGTCACGATCGAGCACGGCCACGTCAATCAGCGTATCGGTGAACAGCCGACAAGCGGCCCGCAACGTCGTCAGACTAAAGTCTTCTTGGCGCCGTCGGTATAAAACCGCCGCTCGCCATCGGTTAGCGATCCGTCGTGGTGTAATCGGCAGCACCTCTGATTTTGGTTCAGATAGTTCAGGTTCGAGTCCTGGCGACGGAGCTTTGATTGCTGATTGCGATATCCCATCGTTTTTTGCCTTCACCGCAGCTGAAGTGACACGCTTGACGGCGTGTCGGCGCTTGAAGCGCGCAGCCCGCGCGAACCAACGCAAGGAGGGTTGATGTCGTCTCCTGGTGATACCGCGGTCCTGGTGCTGGCGGCCGGGCCCGGCACCCGGATGCGCTCGGACACCCCGAAAGTCCTGCACACCATCGGTGGGCGCAGCATGCTGTCCCATCTTTTGCACGCGATCACCAAGGTGGCTCCCCAGCACCTGGCCGTCGTCCTGGGCCATGATCACGAGCGGATCGCCCCGCTGGTGGCCGACTGGGCCGACGCCCTGGGACGCCCCATCGATGTGGCGCTGCAAGAGCGCCCCCGCGGCACCGGCGACGCCGTGCTGTGCGGCCTGTCCGCGCTGCCCCCCGACTACGCCGGGGTCGTCGTCGTCACCTCGGGCGACACCCCGCTGCTGGACGCCGACACCCTGGCCGACCTGATCGCCACCCACAGCGCGGCGCCGGCCGCGGTCACCGTGCTGACCACCACGGTGAGCGACCCCAGCGGCTACGGCCGCATCCTGCGCACCCAGGACAACGAGGTGATGGCGATCGTGGAACACGCCGACGCCACGCCCTCGCAACGCGAGATCCGTGAGGTAAACGCCGGCGTCTACGCCTTCGACACCGCGGCGCTGCGCTCCGCGCTGAATCGGTTGAGCTCCAACAACGCTCAGCAGGAGCTCTACCTGACCGACGTCATCGCCATCTTGCGCGGCGACGGCCTGGCCATCCACGCCCGCCACGTCGACGACAGCGCGCTGGTGGCCGGCGTCAACAACCGCGTCCAACTGGCGCAGCTGGGTGCCGAACTGAACCGCCGCATCATCGCGGCCCATCAGATGGCCGGCGTCACCATCGTCGACCCGACCACCACCTGGATCGACGTCGACGTCAGCATCGGGCGCGACACCGTCATCCAGCCGGGGACGCAGCTGCTCGGCCGCACCCAGGTCGGGAGCCACTGCGTCGTCGGGCCGGACACCACCCTGACCGACGTCAGCGTCGGCGACGGCGCCTCGGTGGTCCGCACCCACGGCACCGCGTCGTCGATCGGCGCCGGCGCGACCGTCGGGCCGTTCACCTATCTGCGACCCGGCACGATGCTGGGCGACGACGGCAAGCTCGGCGCGTTCGTCGAGACCAAGAACGCCACCATCGGCACCGGCTCCAAAGTGCCGCACCTGACCTACGTCGGGGACGCGGACATCGGCGAACACAGCAACATCGGCGCGTCCAGCGTGTTCGTCAACTACGACGGCGAATCCAAGCGGCGGACCACCATCGGCTCGCACGTGCGCACCGGCTCGGACACCATGTTCGTCGCGCCGGTGACCGTCGGCGACGGCGCTTACACCGGGGCGGGCACGGTGGTGCGCAACGACGTCCCGCCCGGAACGCTCGCGGTATCCGCCGGTCCACAACGCAACATCGAAGGATGGGTGCGCCGCAAGCGCCCGGGCAGTGCGGCCGCGCAGGCCGCCGAGGCCGCCGAGAAAGCCGCCGGTCAGAGCGTCACGGCCGGCCCAGCGCCAGAAGCCGAACCGACACCGTGAATTTGCTAGCTGGCAACCCGGCCATCATTCCGTACCATTCGCTTCGTACGATGGGGCCTTCCATCCCCCACCCCGATTTGGCGAGGGCAGTGCGTTGAGCCACGACTGGACCGATAACCGCAAAAACTTGATGCTCTTCTCCGGCCGCGCGCATCCGGAGTTGGCCGAGCAGGTGGCCAAGGAGCTCGACGTCCACGTCACCGCACAGACCGCGCGGGAGTTCGCCAACGGCGAGATCTTCGTGCGGTTCCACGAATCGGTGCGCGGGTGTGACGCCTTCGTCCTGCAGTCGGCCCCGGACCCCGTCAACAACTGGCTGATGGAACAACTGATCATGATCGACGCCCTCAAGCGGGGCAGCGCCAAGCGGATCACCGCGGTCATGCCGTTCTACCCCTACGCCCGGCAGGACAAGAAGCACCGCGGCCGCGAGCCGATCTCGGCCCGGCTGGTCGCCGACCTGCTCAAGACCGCCGGCGCGGACCGGATCGTCACCGTCGACCTGCACACCGACCAGATCCAGGGCTTCTTCGACGGGCCCGTCGATCACATGCGCGGGCAGAACCTGCTGACCGGCTACATCCGCGACAACTACCCCGACGGCAACATGGTGGTCGTCTCGCCCGACTCCGGCCGGGTGCGCATCGCCGAGAAATGGGCCGACGCGCTGGGCGGCGTCCCGCTGGCCTTCATCCACAAGACCCGCGACCCGCGGGTGCCCAACCAGGTGGTGTCCAACCGCGTCGTCGGTGAGGTGCAGGGGCGGACCTGCGTCCTGATCGACGACATGATCGACACCGGCGGCACCATCGCCGGCGCGGTCAAGTTGCTGCGCGACGAGGGCGCCGGCGACGTGATCATCGCGGCCACTCACGGCGTGCTGTCCGATCCGGCGGCCGAGCGGCTTGCCGCCTGCGGCGCCCGGGAAGTGATCGTGACGAACACCCTGCCGATCGGCGAGGAGAAGCGCTTCCCCCAGCTGACGGTCCTGTCCATCGCGCCGCTGCTGGCCAGCACCATCCGCGCCGTGTTCGAAAACGGTTCGGTCACCGGGCTATTCGACGGAGACGCCTAGATGGCCGATTCCGTCATCTATCACAACCCCAAATGCAGCACCTCGCGCAAGACGCTGGATTTATTGCGGGACAACGGCATTGAGCCTACCGTCGTCCAATACCTGAAAACCCCGCCGTCGCGCAGCGAGCTGGCGAAGATGATCCGCGACGCCGGCATCGACGTGCGCACGGCGGTGCGCAAGCGGGAAGCCCTCTACGAGGAGCTCGATCTCGCGGACGCGAGCGATGACCGCTTGCTCGACGCCATGGTCGAACACCCCATCCTCATCGAACGACCCTTCGTCGTCACGCCGAAGGGCACTCGGCTGGCCCGCCCGATCGACGCGGTCCGCGAGATTCTGTGAATCGGCTCGGCCGCCTCGTGGCCGCTGCCGCGACGGTTGCGGCGGCTTTCTTCGCCGCCGGCTGCGCACCGAAACCGCCTGACTACCAATCGATCCTGTCCAACACCCCCACGACCACGACCACCAAGCCGACGGAGAAGCCGGTTCCGCTGTCGCAGTATCTGCAAAGCATCGGGGTGACCGGAGAGCCGGTGGCGCCGGGATCGCTGCCCGACCTGATGGTGTCGATACCCACACCGCCGGGCTGGTCGCCGTTCACCAGCCCGAACATCAGCCCGCAGACGCTGATCATCTCGCAGGGCGGCAAGTTTCCGACGGCGAGGCTGGTGGTGTTCAAGCTCAACGGCGACTTCGACCCCGCCCAGGTCATCAAGCACGGCAACGACGATGCGCAACTGTTCGAAAACTTCAAGCAGCTGGACGCCTCGGGCGCGCCCTATAACGGCTTCCCCTCGTCGATGATCCAGGGCAGCTACGACCTCGACGCTGGTATGCGGCTGCACAGCTGGAACCGGATCGTCATCGCGACCGGATCACCGCCCGCGCGCCAGCGTTATCTGGTGCAGTTGACCATCACCGGCTTCGCCAATCAGGCCGCCGCGCAGGCGAGCGACATCGACACGATCATTCACGGGTTTGTCGTCGCGGCGAAGTGATTGGCGATACGGCGCTGATCTCACCGAAATTGCCGCCACGGTCGTAATCGACAATCAAACACAGCCCTGACGGCAATCTCGGCGGCCGTTCGGCGGCCCGGCGCGCTCCGCGATTAGTGTTATCACGCATGACTGGCTGGACCGCCGCTGATCTCCCGTCGTTCGCCGAACGAACCGTCATCATCACCGGTGCCAACAGCGGGCTTGGCGCCGTGACCGCCCGCGAGCTGGCGCGACGAGGGGCCACGATCATCATGGCCGTCCGCGACATCCGCAAAGGCGAGACCGCGGCCCGGCGGATGGCCGGTCAGGTCGAGGTGCGGGAGCTCGATCTGCAGGACCTGTCGTCGGTGCGGCGATTCGCCGACGGGGTGGGCCAGGCCGACGTACTGATCAACAACGCCGGCATCATGGCCGCCCCCTTCGGCCTGACGGTCGACGGCTTCGAGACCCAGATCGGCACCAATCACCTCGGCCATTTCGCGCTGACGAACTTGTTGCTGCCCAAGCTGACCGATCGGGTGGTGACAGTGTCGTCGATGGCGCACTGGCCCGGAACCATCAACCTCAACGACCTGAACTGGCAGAACCGGCGCTACTCGCCGTGGCTGGCCTACAGCCAGTCCAAGCTCGCCAACCTGCTGTTCACCAGCGAGTTGCAGCGCCGCCTGACCGCCGCCGGTTCCCCGCTGCGCGCGCTCGCCGCCCACCCCGGCTATTCGCACACGAACCTGCAGGGCGCCTCCGGCCGCAAGCTGGGTGACACGTTGATGTCGGCCGTCACCCGGGTGGTCGCGACGGACGCCGATTTTGGCGCCCGGCAAACCCTGTACGCAGCGTCCCAGGATCTGCCCGGCGACACCTTCGTGGGCCCGCGATTCGGCCAGATCGGCCGCACGCAACCGGTCTCGCGCAGCCGGCGTGCCCGGGACAAGGCCACCGCGTCGGCCCTGTGGTCGCTGTCCGAGCAGCTCACGAAGACCCCCTTTCCCCTCTGAGCACGTCAGTCACATGAGTCCCTCGCCGACGGATAGACGTTTTGCCCGCCTTCGAGCGACAACCCGGGTCGACCGCACCACAGCGGCACACGACCGCAAAGCAACATGGCCCCGGCGTGTGACGCGTGTGACAAAGCCTGCGACCGACCACGAATTTCCCCTCTGAGGTGCAGATGCGCTAACCTGGCCGGGCGTCACGGCGAGGGTGGCTGGCTGGCCGGCACCGTTATCGACGGAGACCGACGAATCGTCGCGACCCCGGCCGTGCCCCGAAACACAGGCGAGCACACAGGAGCGACAAGATGGCCAAGCAAGCACTCAACCAGCTCAAGGTCGCGGTCCGCGGCGAGACCGGCAAGGGTGCGTCCCGGCGGGCCCGCCGCGACGGCAAGATTCCGGCCGTCCTCTACGGCCACGGCTCCGCCCCGCAGCACCTGGAACTGCCCGGCCATGACTTCGCGGCGGTGCTCCGGCACGCCGGCACCAACGCGGTGCTGACCCTCGACATCGAGGGCAAGGAGCAGCTGGCGCTCACCAAGTCGCTCGACATCCACCCCATTCGCCGCACCATTCAGCACGCCGACCTGCTGGTCGTGCGTCGCGGCGAGAAGGTCGTCGTCGAGGTCCGCGTCGTCATCGAGGGCGACGCCGTGCCCGGCACCCTGGTGACGCAGGACGCCAGCGCCATCGAGATCGAGGCCGACGCCCTGTCGATTCCCGAGCAGTTGACGGTGTCGGTTGAGGGCGCCGGGCCCGGCACCCAGTTCTCCGCCGGACAGATCGCCCTGCCCAACGGTGTCAACCTGATCTCCGACCCGGAGACGCTGGTGGTCAACGTGGTCACCGCGCCGACGGAGGAGGAGCTCGCCGAAGAGGGCGCCGGCGAGGTCACCGAGGAAGCCGCTGCGGCCGAAGGCGAGGAAGCGGGCGAGACCGGCGAAGAAGAGGCCGCCGAAGCCGAGTCCGAGTAGGCGGATCACAACGTGGCCGAGCCGTTGCTGGTCGTCGGCCTGGGCAATCCCGGAGACAACTACGCCCGGACCCGACACAACGTCGGCTTCATGGTCGCCGACCTGCTCGCGGCGCGGATGGGTTCGAAGTTCAAGGCGCACAAGCGTTCCGGTGCCGAGATCGTCAGCGGCCGCCTCGCCGGGCATTCGGTGATCGTGGCCAAGCCGCGCTGCTACATGAACGAATCCGGCCGTCAGGTCGGCCCTTTGGCGAAGTTCTATTCGGTGACACCGGGCGACATCATCGTCATACACGACGATCTCGACTTGGACTTCGGCCGTATCCGGCTCAAGATCGGCGGCGGCGAAGGTGGCCACAACGGTCTGCGTTCGGTCGGTAACGCTCTGGGCAGCAAGGACTTTCAGCGGGTTCGCATCGGGATCGGCCGTCCGCCCGGACGCAAGGATCCGGCGGTGTTCGTGCTGGAGAACTTCGGCGCCGCTGAGCGCCCCGAGGTCCCCACCATTTGCGAGCAGGCCGCGGATGCCACCGAGTTGCTGATCGAACTGGGGCTAGAGCCCGCGCAGAACCGCGTCCACGCCTGGTAGCCGCCGCGTAGCCGGACTAGGTGACCAGGTCGAGCGACGTGGATCGGCGTAACTTGCCCGACGGCGTCTTCGGGATGGTGCCCGGGCCGAGCACCACCACGTTGCGCGGCCGGACGTCGACCTCGGCCACCACCTCGCGGGCGACCCGGTGCTCGATGCGGCGCACCTCGGCCTGGTCCTGGTAGGCGTTGGACTCCACGGCCACCGCGAACGTCTCGCGGGAATGGCCGGCGTCCAGGCGCACGGCGACCGCGCAGCCCGGCCGCACACCCTCGACGCGGCAAGCGGCGCGCTCGATGTCGGTGGGATAGATGTTGCGGCCCGCCATGATGATGACGTCCTTGACGCGGCCGCACACCACCACGTGGCCTTCCTCGGTCAGGTAGCCGAGGTCACCGGTGTCGTACCAGCCGTGCTCGTCCTGGGCCGAGATGAACCCGCCCATGGTGAGGTAGCCGGGCGTCAGCGACTCACCGCGCAGTTCGATGACTCCGACCCCGCGCGCCGGCATCACCTCGCCGTTCTCGTCGATGATGCGCGCCTCGAGGTCCTTCAGCAGCGGGCCGAGCGTGGCCAGCCGGCGGGTGTTGCCCTTGGTGGCGGGTACGGCCCGGCGCAGGGCGGCCAGCAGGTCGGCGTCGACCTCGTCGACCACCAGACCGGCGTTGCACTCCGAGAAGGACACGGCCAGCGTGGTCTCGGCCATGCCGTAGGCCGGCAGGATCGCCGACGGCCGCAGGCCGAAGGGCTTGCCCGCGTCGAGCAGGTCCTCGACGTCGGCGGGCTCGACGGGCTCGGCGCCGGACAGCGCGAACCGCAGGGTCGACAGGTCGAAGTCGCCAGGCTTGGCCTGCCGACGCAGCCGCTTGGCCAGCAGCGCGTAGGCGAAGTTGGGCGCCGCGGTCATGGTGCCCTTGTACTTGTCGATGAGCTTGGCCCACAGCAGCGTGTCCCGCAGGAAGTCCATCGGGGTGACCTTGACCAGCTCGGCACCGAAGTACATCGGGATGGTGAGGAATCCGACCATGCCCATGTCGTGGAAGCACGGCAGCCAGCTGACCATGACGTCCTTGTCGACGTCGTACTGGGCGCCGATGAACATCGCCTCGGCGTTGGAGTAGATGTTGCGGTGGGTGATCTGCACCGCTTTGGGCGATCCGGTGGATCCCGACGTCAGCTGCATCAGCGCGAGCGCGTCCTCGCCGACCTCGACGGGGTCGACCGGTTGCGCCGCGAGCAGATCGGCAACGGTGACGACGTGAATGCCCTTCTCCTCGAGGACCGGGATGGCCACCAGGAAGGGCTCCGAGACGACGACGGCCTTCGCCTCGATCATGCCGATGACGTTCATGGTGTCCTCGGCCCACACGGCCAGGTCCGTGCGTGGCGTGGGCTGGTGCAGCATGGTGAGGCTCGCGCCGCGCATCCACAGGCCCTGCGCCGTCGGCGCGATCTCCACCGGGTAACCGGCGAGCACGCCGACCGCGTCGCCGGGCCCGATGCCCGCGGCGGCCAGGCCACCCGCGATACGGCGCGCGCGTTCGTGGACCTCGCCCCAGGTGTGACGGACCGGTTCGTGGGGTTCACCGGTGACCATGCCCGTCGTCGCGGACCGGGCATTGCGGTACATCTTCTCGGTAAACCTGCTCACAAATCCTCCTCGGTTGCAGCCCTCGTACCAACGCCCCGGATTTCATGGTCCGCCCGCTGGGTAGCGCTTCGCCGCAAGCACGCCAACACAGTTGAGCGGCGGTTAGGTCTCGGATCGATGATGCGTCCGCATCCGCCGCGATCCGGCAGCGCTTCCGGTCACCGCGCCTCATCTTAAACTCCTCTTAGGGAGGCGCCAAACCAACGCACACGTTGGGAAGAAATTCACACTTCGGTGGGTGTAGGCACCACGCGCGCGCCCACCACCGGCCCACTGGCGACCCGCACCGTGCGGCAGACACCCGCGCCGGAAACCTCGGTCCCGATGTCGACCGCGGCGGCCGCCGACGAGCACAGGAAGGCGCACGTCGGGCCCGAACCGGACACGATGCCCGCTAGCGCCCCGGCCTGGACACCGGCGCGCAACGTCCGCCGCAGGGCGGGGTGCAGGCTCACCGCGGCCGCCTGCATCTCATTGCCCAGCAGCGGCGCCAACTGCTCGGCGTCGCCGGCGGCCAGGGCGGCCAGCACCGGCCCGGGAGCGGGCAACCGGGGCGGATCTCCCGCCTCGCGCAGCCGGTCCAGCTCGGCGAACACGGCCGGCGTCAGCAGCTCACTGTCGGCGAACGCCAGCACCCAGTAAAAGGTGTTGCGGGACAACACCGTCGCTAACTCCTCACCGCGGCCAGTGCCCAGCGCGGTTCCGCCGTGCAACGCGAACGGCACGTCACTGCCCAAGCGAGCTGCCAGCATGCGCAGATCGCGGCGGGGCACGTTCAGCTCCCACAGCGAGTTCATCGCGACCAGCACTGCCGCAGCGTCGGCGCTGCCACCCGCCATACCGCCGGCCACCGGAATGGTCTTGTCGATCATGATCGACACATCCGGCGCCCGGCCGACGTGTTCGGCCATCAGCTCGGCGGCCTGCCAGGCGAGGTTGCGTTCGTCGGTGGGCAGCGTCTCGGCGCCTTCGCCGACGATCTCTAACGAGAGCACATCGGCGTTGCGGACCGTCACCTCGTCGAGCAGCGAGACGGCCTGAAAGATCGTGTTCAGCTCGTGATAGCCGTCCTCGCGGCGGTCACCGACCGCCAGGTAGAGGTTGACTTTTCCGGGCACCCGAACCGTGACCGAGCCGGTGGGAACCCACTGCGCGGCGGTGTTGCCATCAGACGCTGACACCGCAGCAGACTATCGCTGCAACCGGCAGATCACACGCAACGGCGCCCCGGCGGCCGCCGTCAGCCCGCGGACGCCCCCTGCTCGGCGGTCGCTGCTGTGCCAGGGGGCCGATCGGCGGACCGCTGCCACAACCGGACGAAGTCGTCGATGGAAAGGGTCTCACCGCGGCGGGCTGGGTCGATGCTGGCGGCCAGCAGCCGATCCGCCGACTCGTTGCCCGAGCCGGCCCAGCCCACGAACGCATTACGGCATGTCTTGCGCCGCTGCCCGAACGCGATGTCGACCAGTTCGAACACCTGGCGGCGGAAGGCTTCGTCGGTGGGCCACGGCGAGGTCGCGTACCGGTCGATGCGAACCAGGCCGGAGTAGACGCGGGGAATCGGCCAGAAGACGGTCGGCGACACCATGCCGCAACGACGAACCCCACCGAAGAAGCGCACCTTGACGCTGGGCACGCCGTATTCCTTGCCACCCGGCTCGGCGGCCAGCCGCTCGGCGACCTCGGCCTGCACCATGACGGTCACGGTGCGAATGGACTCGAACTCGGCGAGCAGGTGCAACAGCGCCGGAACGGCGACGTTGTAGGGCAGATTCGCGACCACCGCGGTCGGCGGGACGGCGAGCTCGTCGCGGCGCAGGGTCAAGACATCGCGATTGACCACCGTCAGGCGCTGGCTTTCGCTGTTGGAGTGCTCGGTGACGGTTTGCGGCAGCCGTTCGGCCAGTACCGGATCGATTTCGACGGCGGTGACGGAGGAGCCGCGGTCAAGCAATGCCAGGGTCAGCGACCCCAGCCCGGGCCCGACTTCCAGGACGTGGTCAGCCCGGCTCACCCCGGAGGTCGAAACGATCCGGCGCACCGTATTCGCGTCGTGAACGAAGTTTTGGCCGAGGGATTTCCGTGGCCGAAATTCAAGTTCTTTCGCCAGCCGCCTGATCTCGGAACGCCCGAGCAGCCGAACGGTCAGCGTGCACCAGCTCTTCCGCTGCACACTGGCCACGCGCCCCAACCCTGGCGCTCACGGGTCACCTCGGCAACGGTGATCTGCTCTTCACGGGTGGCGAGGTCGGCGCGAGAGGCGAACCGCAAACCGCCGTTGCGCTCCCAGGTGCCCTGGTCGAACTGCACACCGCCGTAATACCCGTTTCCGGTGTTGATCGCCCAGTTTCCGCCCGCCTCGCAGCTCGCGATCGCATCCCAGACGGAACCGTCGCTGACAGGAGGCACCTCGGTGCCGGGTTTGGTGCCGATGCGCACCACCGAGTCGCGGGCGGGCGTGATCACCGTGTTGGCGATCGGCAGCCGGCCCGTCTCGACGCCGTTGACGGTGGCCACCGAGAAGGTGACGTCT
This sequence comes from Actinomycetota bacterium, assembly GCA_036338755.1. GTDB lineage: Bacteria > Actinomycetota > Actinomycetes > Mycobacteriales > Mycobacteriaceae > Mycobacterium. The sequence goes on from JAYZBN010000012.1 coordinate 102,191, forward strand.
TGGGTGCCCGGGCTGCCCGGATCCTCGACGACCTGACGGCTCATGTTCATGCCCGGATCTTCGATGCGACGGGCGGTGGGCGGCAGCGGGATTCGCTCGGTGACCTGCTGGATCCGGTTACGGGTGACCTGGACTTCCATCCCGTCGACGATCGGCATGCTCGCGGGGGGCGTCACCTGGTCGCTGTCCAGCAGCGGTGCGCCCGCGGCGCTCAACAGGCCGGCGACGTTGGGCGCCGCCAGGTGCACATTGCGGATAGCGCCGGCGTCGTTGATGCGGACGGTCTTGGCGCTGACCACGGGCAGCGCCATTCCGGCCAGCGGAACGCGGCTGCCGCGGTTGGCCGCGGCCGGCGCGGTGTCGGTCATCGAAAGCTGAGCCAGCGCCTCGTCGACTGTGGATGCGGTGGTCCACACCTGCTTGGTGTCGCGGCCGTCCAACGAGATCTGCAGTGGGCGGCTGCGCCGCAACACGATCTTGCCGGCGTCGTGGACCGCGACATCACCGGCGGGATACAAGTCGTCGCGTTCGTCGATGGCAAAGCCGTTCTCTTCAACGACGTCGATCACCCGCGACTTCATGGTGGTCACCTGCATGGCGACCCCGTCGACGGTCAGCGTCACCGTCTTGCACACCGAGACCGCGTATCCACCCGCGAATGCCAGGACTACCAGCAGCCCTCCGACCACGAGCCGCAACATCGGCGAAGGATTCTGATGCAGTTTTGTCAATACACTCAACGCGCGCTACCCAACCCTCAACGACCAACTCATTCAGCAGCAAGTCACAAATTAAGGGCCCGTAGGCCCTACCGTTCGATCACAAGACGGTAACGAACCGGTCAAGGTTGGGCAACTCCAACGCGGCGACTTTAAACCAAATCGCCTGGTCGTTTACCTCACACTGTGACCAATCCGTACACCCGCGCAGCATTGCGAGTTGTCATCTCGGCCAGCTCTTCCGGGCGACGACCGACCAGTTCGGCGATCGCCCGAACAGTATAAGGAAGGCAATAGGGCTCGTTCGCAGTCCCCCGATAGGGGTGCGGCGTCAGGAATGGCGCGTCGGTCTCCACCAGCAGCTGCCCCGGCGGGATCAACGGGATGGCTTCGCGCAGGGCGTGCGCGTTGCGGAAGCTCGCGGTACCGGAGAGGCTCAGCAGCCACCCGGCGTCCACGCAGCGGCGGGCCATGGCGACGTCAGACGAAAAGCAGTGAAAGATCACGGCGTCCGGGGCGCCCTCGGCCGCCAGCACGTCGAGGACCTCGGCGTCGGCGTCGCGGTTGTGGATCATCAGCGGCTTGCCACATCGCTTTGCCAGGTCGATGTGCCAGGCGAACGCCTCGCGCTGCACGGCCGGCTCGGCGCAGCCGTCCAGACGGCCGGGCCAATACAAGTCCAGGCCGGTTTCGCCGACCGCCACCACCCTGGGATGGGCCACCAGTCGCTCGATTTCGGCTCGGGCGGCGTCGTCGAGCGCGTCGGCGCGGGTCGGGTGCAAGGCCACCGCAGCGTAGACCCGCGGGTCCCACTCGGCGGCGCGCGTGACCCATCGCGCCGAATCGAGGTCGTCGGCGATGGTGACGACCGCCCGCACCCCTACCGCCGCCGCGCGGTCCACGATCGCCCGCACGCCCTCGGCGTCGGCGGCGCCGCACGCATCCAGGTGGGTGTGCGCGTCGACGAGTGGGCTCAACGGCTCGGGGGCCGGGGGCGGCTGGCGTTTGGAGCTCACGCGCACACAATAAGGTGCCCCCAAATAAGGTTGAGGGCGATGAGGCCCTATTACGTCACCACCGCGATCACCTATCCGAACGGCGATCCACACATCGGGCATGCGTACGAGTACATCGCGACCGACGCGATCGCCCGGTTCAAGCGGCTCGACGGGTTCGATGTGCGGTTTCTGACCGGCACCGACGAACACGGCCTCAAGATGGTCGAAACGGCGGCGGCCGAGGGCATCCCGACGGCCGAGCTGGCCCGGCGCAACTCCGATGTGTTCCAGCGGCTGCAGGAGCGGTTGAACATCTCCTTCGACCGCTTCATCCGCACCACCGATCCGGACCACCACGAGGCGTCCAAGGTGATCTGGCGTCGGATGGCGGCGGCCGGTGACATCTACCTGGACACCTACTCGGGGTGGTACTCGGTGCGCGACGAGCGGTTCTTCGTCGAATCGGAGACCAAACTCCGCGACGACGGCACCCGGCTTGCCGTGGAGACCGGCGCCCCGGTGACGTGGACCGAGGAGCAGACCTACTTCTTTCGGCTCTCGGCGTACACCGACAAACTGCTGGCCCACTACGAGGCGCACCCCGAGTTCATCGGACCCGACGTGCGGCGCAACGAGGTGGTCAGCTTCGTCTCGGGCGGCCTGCGCGACCTGTCCATCTCGCGCACTTCGTTCGACTGGGGCGTGCAGGTGCCCGAGCATCCCGACCACGTCATGTACGTCTGGGTCGACGCGCTGACCAACTACCTGACCGGGGTCGGCTACCCGGACACCGAATCCGAGCGGTTCCGGCGCTACTGGCCGGCCGACCTGCACATGATCGGCAAGGACATCATCCGATTCCACACTGTGTACTGGCCGGCGTTTTTGATGTCGGCCGGAATCGAGCTGCCGCGACGGGTTTTCGCGCACGGCTTCCTGCTCAACAAGGGCGAGAAGATGAGCAAGTCGGTCGGCAACGTCGTCGACCCGATCAACCTGGTGGACACGTTCGGCGTGGATCAGGTGCGGTATTTCCTGTTGCGGGAAGTTCCCTTCGGGCAGGACGGCAGCTTCAGCGAAGACGCCGTAGTCACCCGGATCAATTCCGACCTGGCCAACGAGTTGGGCAACCTGGCTCAGCGGTCGTTGTCGATGATCGCCAAGAACCTCGACGGGGTCGTCCCCGAACCCGGTGAGCTGGTTGCCGCCGACTCCGAGTTGCTCGCGGCGGCCGACGGTTTGATGGACCGGGTGCGGGCCCACTTCGACTCCCAGGCGATGCATCTGGCCCTGGAGGCGATCTGGCTGATGCTCGGCGAGGCCAACAAGTATTTCTCGGCGCAGCAACCGTGGGTCCTGCGCAAGAGCGAATCCGCGGCCGACCAGCGACGGTTCCGCACGGTCTTGTACGTCACCTGTGAGGCGGTCCGCATCGCCGCGCTGCTGGCCCAGCCGGTCATGCCGGAGTCGGCCGGCAAGCTGCTCGATCTGCTCGGGCAGGAGCGCGACCAGCGAGCGTTCGCCGCCGTCGGCACGCGCCTGACGCCCGGCACGGCGCTGCCCGCTCCCACGGGCGTGTTCCCCCGCTACCAGCCGGTTTCCGAAGCTGGGTGAGCAGCCGGGAGCAACTGGTCGTCCGCATCGGTGAAAGCGCCGAGCACAGCCTTCAGGGATAGGCCATAATCGGCCGGTGGACCGACGAGACCACCGGCCACCGAGCGAATCGCCGATGGCCGCACTGCAGCGCCTGCCGGCTTTGGTCGCGCTGGAGCAAATCGCGGTTCCCGTGCTGGTGATCGGACATGACGGCACTGTCCTGTTCGCCAACACCGCCTTTGCCGACATGATGGGCTACCGGCCAGACGAGGCCTTGTCGCTGCGATTCGAAGAGGTCTTCCTCCACGCGCAGGAATCGGATTCGGTGTTGGCGACGGTTCATGCGCTAGCGAATACGGTCGTCGAAATGGCGCACAAAGACGGCTCGGTCGTGCGCGCGATGATGAGCAACTCCGCAACCACGCAAGTGGACGACCAGTTCGCGATTGCGGCGTTTCAGGATCTGACCGAACAGCTCTGGGAAGAGGCCACTAGCCTCCGCCGCGGGTCGAGGCAACAACGCGCGGGATCTAGTTGATTTCCGGTTCCGTTGCGGCCTCGTCACGGGAAGCCCAGGCCGCGGCGCGGCGTGTTTCTTCGCGGTAGAGGAATTGCTCGAAGTAGGGCAGCGACGCTTTTGAGACAACACCTGGGAGCAGCAAATTCCATATTTGATGCATGCGTGCGGTGGGATCACCGATGACCTTGCCGATTTTGTCGTGGCTCCATATCGCGTTGGCTACCAATTGCGTTCCGCATATGGCGCCGATGATCGAGGCGCTGAAGACGTCGGGGTCGATCTCACTGCGGAGGTCCCCCTCTTTGATAGCGCGCCGCGCCTCGTGTGCCGCCTCCCGAATCAAGTTGGCGTAGAAGCTCGAGGCGGTCGGGTTGAACCCGCCCAAAGCGAGGGCCAATTGCGCAGCCGCGCGGGCCATTCTGTCCGAGCTCAACAGCTCAACGACTGTGAATGTGCCGTGCAACAGGTTCTCCAGCCCAGGCGACGACAACCCACCGACGTTGCGGAAAGCGCTGAGAAGTGTGTAGGACCCTTCCTCAATGATGTTCGCCGCCAACGCTTCCTTCGAATCGAAATGATGATAGAGGGCGCCCTTCGTCATTCCCGTCCGCTCGATGATGGTGTTCCATCCAGCGGCGGCGTACCCCACGTCACCGAAAACTTCGATCGCGGCATCGAGAATTTTTCGGCGAGTGGCTTCAGCCCGAACTTGGCGTGCCATGGTGGCAGTCCGCCGTCACTGCTGCTCGTCGGCATCCGCTGAACTGGTGTCGATGGCCAGCGCGGCTCGCCTCCGGAGAAATTGGCGGAAGTACTCGGTGCGGCCCGCTTGCAGAATCCCGGTCAGCAGCAGCAACCAACACTTTTCCAGGTCCAGCAGGAACCGCGCGGGTTCGTCCAGATTGCTGGTTTTTCGCAGCCCGATGTGCAGCGAAACCATCAAGCGCCCGATGTCCTCCGGGTCGCACGATTGGTCGATGTCGCCCTCGCTCTTGGCCTGCTCGGCGACACCGGCCAGGGCGCTGATCCATTGATCTTGCAACTTCTCCTGCAGCCCATCCGCCAGGCCGACCGACTCCATCAGATTCAGCCCCGACCTGACTTCGTCGGTCTTGATGTCCTTGACGGCGATCAGATACGAGAAGTCGATCAGGGTCTCGAGGCCTGAGCGCCCGCGCGTCATCAGGTCGTGCACGTCGTCGGTGCCCGCCTCGGTCAGGCTGTCGATGATCGCGACTGCCAACGCGTGCTTCGACCTGAAATGGAAGTACATCGCGCCTTTGGTGAGTTCGGCCTCACTCAGAATGTCGTCGAGACCTACGGCGTGGTACGGACGGCGGGCGAACTCACGGGATGCGGCCCGCAGGATCTGTTGCCGGGTCGCATCCGCTCGTCCTTCAGTCGAATGAGTCGTCATCGCACTCGCTAGCTCGGGTTCCCCGCGGCGCGAGGTTTGACGCGCATTTCCCGACGAGATAGCCGCCGGGGGCTCGCATCGGCGGCCGCCACCTCGACAAACGCCTTGCTCACGCAGGGCACAACTACCTCGTTTTCTTCCGAAAGTGGAGCGAACACGCGTCCGTGTCGCTCAAGACGTCCAGCTGTCTCCCGAGGTTAGCAGCCCCAAATCCGACGGTTGACACCTGCGTCAATACCGCAGATTTCCAGCATAGGCGGTCGTCGAACCATCAGAACGTGTCACACGCCGTGGATCGTTAGTTTTGCCCGCTAAGGGAGTCACTCGGGATGTCAAGTGTGGCAATCGGGTACAGCCCGGCGCCGTCGCGCCCGTCTCGCGCCAGGGCCATCGGTGCGTAGTTCACGACGTGTGAGGCGCCCGGTCTGTGCTGTTGCCATTCAACGGAGGCGCGCAGCGTGTAGTGACCGGGCGCCAGGCCCGTCACGTCGACGCGTACCGACTCGGTGGCGGACTCCGCAACCGGCTCCTCGCGTGACGGGCTGGATTCGTCGTGGACCAGGGTCTTGAGATTGACCGTCGCGGGCAGGCTGCGAACCACCGCGCCCGAGAAGTCGACCAGCTTGTAGCCGGGCACCCAGGTCTCGGTGGCCGCCGCCGCGCCGTAGTTGGTCCAGTCGACCGAGATCGTCGCCACCTTGCCCTGGATCGACTGCGAGCCCGGCTTCGCCTCGACCGAATACCGGTAGCCGGCGGAGGTATTGGCCTGGCTCCATAACTGAAACAGCTTGGGGTCCATCGCCGACGCCGCATCGCGGTCCGGGAAATCGGTGCTGGAGGTCATCGATACGTGGTACCGGATGACGTCGTGCAGCCCCTTTTCGTAGTACGACCGCGCATCGGCTCCTTTGGGCAAACGGCACCACTGGCTGATCACCAGCGCCCTCATCAGCCGCTGCCTGATCGCGTTGACGACCGCGTCGTTGGACCGAACGTACTGCGAGTCGTTCGACTCGGCCCAGTCCGGCAACGGCGTCTGCACCCCGAGGCAGTCGGCGCGGACGCCGACCGGTGCGGCCAGTTTCTTGGTGACGTCCTCGGCGAACAGCTGGCGGACGATCTCCGGATTCTGCGGAGCAACCACCAGTTGGGTGTGCGGGAAGGCGTTGACGTTGGCCGCTACCAGCTGGGCGATCGAAGCTTTGGTGATGCTCTGGTCGCGAAACTGGCTGTAATAGCCCAGCTTTGCGGTGCTTTCGTCGGGGGTGGGCCCCGCGGTGCCCAGCGAATCCCGCAGATAGGCGAGCTGGTTCTGGCCGAAGTCCCCGTATCCGGAGAACTCGAACACGGATAGCCGCTCGTCGCCGTCATAGCGGCGGCCGAGCGCGGCCAGCAGCTGGCCCACGCCGTTGAGGTAGTCGGGGTCGTTGAAGTTCGGCACCACCTGGGTGACGCCCGGTGCGGAACCGGCCGGCGCCGCGGGATAGCTGGCCGCCGACGGACGCAGCCAGTCCGGGATCGCGATGTTGGTGTTGCCGGCGTAGGAATCGTTGCAGCAGGACTTGTAGACGTACACGCCCAGGGTGAGGCGCATGTTGCGACTGCCGAGCTTGGTCAGCGCGTCATCTATGGCGCTGAAGTCGAACTTGCGGTCGTCGGGCGCGTCGGGGGGCAAGGTGCGGGGATCGACGGGCTGCAGCTGCCGCCACGAGACACGCAGGCTGGCGTCGTACGACGCCGGCCAGGCGGAGTATCGCTGTTGCGCCGAATTACCCTGCGGGAAGAGCGGATTCAGCATTTCCTCATACTGGCCACGCAGCGGGTTGGGTATCTCTTGCGCGGTGGGCGGGATGGCCGGGCTGACCATCGCAGATAGCGGTCCAGGGTCGCTTTTGTCACCGCAACCGCTGAGCGCCGCGGCCGCGCACAGGACAGCGGCCAGCGCGCGCTTCCTCCATGAGCACACCATGGTGGCGTCAGATCGCGCCCGGCGACCACGGGTCGCGGGGGTTGTGCGACTGCACCGGCGCGCCGCCGGGCCCAGTCAAAACGATCGTCGTCGTCAAGGTTGCTTCTCCCAATACACACCGATGCGCGGTAGGTGGCCCCATATTTTCGCGCGTTCCAGTGGTGCGTGAATCCGGCCTGGGGCAGGCCACAAATTGGCGTAGCGCAGCGTATCATGCGCGTTTCGGCATAGCTTCGCTGCAGCTCAGCGGGGGTGCACGGGCAAGCAGCGCGCAGTGAGACGGGTCACAATTGCGGACGTGCCTGTCACGCTCGGCGGTTCTGCGGTGTCTCAAAGGGCACAGGTCCTCACGAAAAAGGAGACAGCCATGACCGAGGTGGCCCCCGAAAGAACCCATGTCGTCGTTGTCGGCGCCGGATACGCCGGAACACTGGCGGCCAACCATCTGCGCCAGCGCCCGGACATCGACATCACGGTGGTGAATCCGCGACCGGTCTTCGTCGAGCGAATCCGCTTGCACCAGTTGGTCGCCGACACCGGCGCGGCGACGGCCGATTACGCGACGTTGCTCGGCGAAGGGATCCGGTTGATCGTCGACAGCGTCGATCGGATCGAGACCGCCGGCCGGCGGGTGCTGCTTTCCTCGGGTGCCGAGCTGAGCTACGACTATCTGGTCTACGCCGTGGGAAGCACCGGCGTCACCGCATCGGCGGTGCCGGGCTTCGCCGAATTCGCACATTCGGTCGCTGATCTGGAAAGCGCGCAGCGGCTGCACTACGCGCTCACCGATCTGCCGCTGCCGGCACCCATCACCGTGGTGGGTGGCGGATTGACCGGGATCGAGACCGCGTCCGAGCTGGCCGAGGGTGGCCGTCCGGTGACCTTGGTCTGCGGCCCGGTGCTCGGTCCGTCATTGAGCAAGCGGGGCCGGCGTTCGGTGGCCAAACAACTGCGCGGCCTGGGTGTCAACGTGCTGGAGTCCGTGGCGGTGGCCGAGGTGCGCTGGGATGAGGTGGTGCTCACCGACGGCGTGGTGCTGCCCAGCGCGGCGACCATCTGGACTGCCGGATTCGCCGTGCCGGATCTGGCCACGCGCAGCGGGCTGCACACCGACCCGATGGGCCGGCTGCTCACCGACGAGACGCTCACCAGCATCGACGACGAGCGCATCGTGGCCGCCGGTGACGCGGCCGCGCCGTCGGGTCAGCCGTTGCGGATGAGCTGCCAGGCCGCCGGCCCGTTGGGTGTCCAGGCCGCCAACACGGTGCTCAGCCGCATCGCCGGCGACGTCCCCGCGGCCCTGAGCCAGGCGTTCGTCGGGCAATGCATCAGCCTGGGCCGCACCCACGCGACCGTGCAGTTCTCCCGCACCGACGACACCCCGGTGAACATGTTCCTCGGCGGCCGGGCGGCGGCTTCGCTCAAGGAGGCGATCTGCAAGGGCACGCTGTGGTCGATCCGGCGCGAGGCCGCCAAGCCCGGTTCGTACTTCTGGATCAAGGGTGGCAAGCGGCCCGCGCAGTCACCGGCCGACGAGGAGGTCGCCGCGCGATGACGCAAGCACCGACCGGCAGCGAGCACGCCGAACGGTTCACCTTGCTGCGGCCACTGCTGTTCACCATCGCCTACGAGATGCTGGGCTCGGCGACCGAGGCCGACGACGTCTTGCAGGACAGCTATTTGCGGTGGGCGGCGGTCGACTTGGCGACGGTGCGCGACACCAAGTCGTACCTGGCCCAGCTGGTCACCCGCCAGGCGCTGAACTCGCTGCGGGCCGGTGCTCGCCGGCGCGAGGACTACGTGGGGCCGTGGCTGCCCGAACCGCTGCTGCTCGACGAGCAGGACCCCTCGGCCGACGTCGTTCTGGCGGAATCGATTTCGATGGCGATGCTGGTGTTGCTGGAGACGCTGAGTCCCGACGAGCGGGCCGTGTTCGTGCTGCGCGAGGTGTTCGGTTTCGACTATGCCGAGATCGCCGAGGCGGTGGGCAGGCCGGCGCCCACCGTCCGGCAGGTCGCGCACCGGGCCCGCGAACACGTGCGGGCCCGGCGGAAGCGATTCGACTCGGTCGACCCGGAACGCAACGCCGAGATCACCGCGCAGTTCCTGGCGACGGCGGCCGGCGGTGACGTGGACGCGCTGATGACGATGCTCGCCCCCGACGCGACCTGGACGGCCGACAGCGGTGGCGTGGTGAGCGCCGCCCGCCGGCCGGTGGTCGGCGCGCAGAAGGTCGCCCGCGCGATCGCCGGCCTGATGCGCCGGGCCGCGACGATGGGCGCGATGCGGGTGGAGATGGTGACCTGCAACAGCGCCCCGGCGGTGCTGCTCTACCTCGGCGAACAGCTCGAGGGCGTGATCACTCTCGAGATCGCCGAGGACAAGATCACCAACTTCTACGTGATGCGCAACCCGCAGAAGCTGGCCGCCCTGGCCACCGCCCGCGACATCAGCCGCGGCTGAGCGGCACACTGGGTCGGTGCGCATCGACCGGCTCGGCGATCTCGGCGCCGCACCCCAGGTGCTGCGCGCCGTCGGTGACGCCACCACCCGGCTGGGTCTCCCGCCGCCGGCCGCGCTGACCGGCGAGTGGTTCGGCGCCCTGGCGGTGATCGCGCCAAGCCTGTCGGTGCGCCCGGTCCAAGTCGGCGACGTGTTCGCGGTCCCGGCATCGCGGACGTCCGAGCCGCACGCGGTGGGCGGGGGCTGGATCGGTTACCTGTCGTATCCCGACCCCGGCGCCGACGCCCGGCCAAACCGGATTCCCGAGGCCGCCGGCGGCTGGACCGACAGCGTGCTTCGCCGCGACCGCGACGGGCAGTGGTGGTACGAGAGCCTCTCGGGTGCACCGATGCCGGACTGGCTCGCCACCGCGCTGACCACGCCGACGGCTCCGCCGCGCGAGTGCCACATCGACTGGGGCATCGCCGATCGGGCGGCGCATCGCGACGGGGTGCTGGCCTGCCTGGAAGCCATCCGCGCCGGCGAGGTCTACCAGGCGTGCGTGTGCACGCAGTTCACCGGAACGGTCACCGGCAACCCGCTGGACTTCTTCATCGACGGCGTCGCGCGCACCTCCCCGGCACGGGCGGCCTACGTCACCGGCGCCTGGGGTGCGGTGGCGGCGCTGTCGCCAGAGCTTTTCCTGCGGCGGCGCGGCACGATCGTCACGTCCAGCCCGATCAAGGGCACCTTGCCGCTGGACGCCTGGCCGTCGGCGCTGCGGGCGTCGGCGAAAGAGGTCGCGGAGAACATCATGATCGTCGACCTGGTGCGCAACGACCTCGGCCGGGTCGCGATCGTCGGAACGGTGACCGTGCCAGAGTTGTTGGTGGTGCGGCGCGCCCCGGGGGTGTGGCACCTGGTGTCGACCGTGTCCGCGCAGGTCCCCACCGAACTGCCGACGTCGGCGCTGCTGGACGCCACGTTCCCGCCAGCCTCGGTCACCGGGACGCCTAAACACCGTGCCCGTCAACTGCTTTCGCAGTGGGAGCCGAATCGTCGTGGAATATACTGCGGCACAATCGGTTTGGCCTCGCCGGTGGCCGGTTGCGAATTGAACGTCGCGATCCGCACCGTCGAATTCGACGCCGCGGGCGGCGCGGTGCTCGGTGTCGGCGGCGGGATCACCGCCGACTCCGACCCGGACGCCGAGTGGGCCGAATGCCTGCACAAGGCGTCCCCCATCGTCGGGCTGCCGTCCATCGCCGCCGGCTGACCGAGCGGCTAGTCCTGATGGCGGCGGCCCGCTACGCCCGGCTTCGCCGCGCTTGCGACCGCCGCTAGTCGCGTCGTGACCGCAGCACGGCGTCGTAAAGCTGGCGCGAACGCGCCCCCGGATGGGCGGCCGCCACCTGGCCGCAGGCGTCCTTGACGCGAGCGCCGTCGGCCACCAACTCCTCGACCTCGGCGACCAGCGACGCCAGGTCGGCGCTCGGGGTGGCCCCGGCCAGCACCACGGTGATCTCACCCAGCACACCGTCGGCCGCCCACGCCGACAGTTCGTCGAGCGATCCCCGGACCACCTCCTCGTGCACCTTGGTCAGCTCCCGGCAGATCGCCGCCCGGCGTTCGCCGCCGAACCGCTCGACCGCGTCGCGCAGACAGGCGGACAACCGGCGCGGCGATTCGAAGAACACACAGGTGCGCCGCTCGTCGGCCAGCGAATCCAGCCAGGTCCGCCGCGCCGCCTTCTTGCGTGGCGCGAATCCCTCGAAGCAGAACTTCTCGGCCGGCAGACCGGACAGGGCCAGCGCGGTCGTCACCGCCGACGGCCCGGGCAGGCATCCCACCGGCAGGCCGGCCTCGACGCAGGCCGTCACCAGCCGGTAGCCGGGATCGCTGATCAGCGGCATCCCGGCGTCGCTGACCACCAGCACCGTCGCGCCCGCGCGGATCGCCTCGATCACGGACTGTGCCCGGGTGCTCTCGACCTGATCGAACATGCTGATCACCCGACCGGCGATTCGCACGTCGAGGGACTTGGCCAGCGTGCGCACCCGGCGGGTGTCCTCGGCGGCCACCACATCGGCTCGGGCCAGGGCGTCCAGCAAGCGGGGTGAGGCATCCGACGGCTGGCCCAGGGGGGTCGCGCCCAGCAACAGGCGGCCGGTGGTCATGACCGACAGCCTACGATCGACACCGATGACTGCCCCGCCCCGCGAATCCCCCTTGCACACCGAGGGTGCCGACGCGGAGCGCGCCGTGCCCGTCGTCAGCCCCGGACCGCTGGTGCCGGTGGCCGATTTCGGGCCGACCGATCAGATCCGCGGGTGGGTGGTGACCGGGGTGATCACGCTGGTGGCGGCGGTGACCCGGTTCCTGAACTTGGGCTCGCCCACCGATGGCGGCACCCCGGTCTTCGACGAAAAGCACTACGCGCCGCAGGCCTGGCAGGTGCTGCACAACCACGGCGTGGAAGACAACCCGGGCTTCGGCCTGGTCGTCCACCCGCCGGTCGGCAAGCAGCTGATCGCCCTCGGCGAGGCGATCTTCGGCTACAGCGGGGTCGGCTGGCGGTTCACCGGCGCACTGCTCGGCGTCGTGATGGTGGCGCTGGTGATGCGGATCGTCCGGCGGATCAGCCGCTCGACGCTGATCGGTGCGATCGCCGGCGTGCTTCTGATCTGCGACGGCGTCAGCTTCGTCGCCTCGCGGACCGCCCTGCTCGACGGCATCCTCACGTTCTTCGTGGTCGCTGCGTTCGGCGCGCTGATCGTCGACCGCGACCAGGTTCGGCAGCGGATGCACATCGCGCTGGCCGAGGGCCGCAACGCCGAGACGGTGTGGGGTCCGCGGCTGGGTGTGCGGTGGTGGCGCTTCGGCGCCGGGATCCTCCTCGGCTTGGCATGCGGCACAAAGTGGTCCGGCCTGTACTTCGTGTTGTTCTTCGGTGCCATGTCGCTGGCCTTCGACGTGGCCGCGCGGCGTCAGTACCAGGTGACCCGGCCGTGGCTGGGGACCTTGCGCCGCGACCTGGTTCCGACCGCATACGCGTTGGGCGTCATGCCGGTGCTGGTGTACCTGGCCAGCTATGCGCCGTGGTTCGCCTCCGAGACCGCGATCGACCGGCACGAGGTGGGCCAGACGATCGGCGACCATGCGATTGTTCCGATGCCCGACGCCATCCGATCGCTGTGGCATTACACGGCCAAGGCGTTCCAATTCCACGCGGGCTTAACGAATTCCGCGGGCAACTACCACCCGTGGGAATCGAAACCGTGGAGTTGGCCGATGTCGTTGCGGCCGGTGCTCTACGCCATCGACGAGCAGAACGTCGCCGGGTGCGGCGCGCAATCGTGCGTCAAGGCCGAGATGCTGGTGGGCACCCCGGCGATGTGGTGGCTGGCCGTGCCGGTGTTGGTTTTCGCGTTGTGGCGCATGCTGGTACGCCGCGACTGGCGTTACGCCGCGGTGCTGGTCGGTTACTGCGCGGGCTGGCTGCCCTGGTTCGCCGACATCGACCGGCAGATGTACTTCTTCTACGCCGCGACCATGGCGCCGTTCTTGGTGATGGCGATCGCGCTCATTTGCGGCGACATTCTCTACGCCCCCGGCGCCCCGCCCCGGCGGCTGCGACTGCAGCCGAATTCCGAGCGACGCACGCTTGGGCTGATCGCCGTGTGCTGTTACGTGGCCCTGGTGGTCACCAACTTCGCGTGGCTGTTCCCGGTGCTCACCGGTCTGCCGATTTCGCAGCAGACCTGGAATATGGAGATCTGGTTGCCCAGCTGGCGCTAGTTTTCGCCGCCGAGATTGCCGTGAGGGCTGCGCTTCGCGCCTTGTCCACAGCCATGGCGGCAATGTGGACGCGACAGCGGCGCCAACCATCATGATGAGCGCGTGGCGGGGGCCTTCCTCGGGACCGAGGCGGTAGCGCGCGGCGGGCTGACCCGGGGCCGATTGGATTGGAACTACCGGCGGATTCATCCAGACGTCTACCTGCCGAAAGGCGCCTCGAGATCCTTGCGGGACAACATCGTCGGGGCGTGGTTATGGTCAGGCCGCCGGGGAATCGTCGCGGGCCGCGCGGCGGCGGCGCTCCATGGGGCCAAGTGGGTCGACGAATCCACACCGATAGAGATCATCGGCCCGTTCAACCATCCTCCGCCCGGAATCATCGTTCGCCGTGAACGAATCGGCGCCGACGAGATCGTTGACCTGGGCGGGCTACCTGTCACCAGCCTGGCGCGTACGGCGTTCGATCTGGGCCGGCACCTACCGCGGGGATCAGCAGTCGCTCATCTCGACGCGTTGTCCGCCGCGACGGGTGTCACCGCGGCCGAAGTGACTCCATTGATCATCACCCACAAGGGAGCGAGAGGAGTGCGCCGGTGCCGAACGCCCTTGGCACTCATGGACGGCGGCGCGCAATCACCCAAAGAAAGCTGGCTGCGACTCGTCCTCATAGACGCGGGACTCCCCGCGCCTGCCACGCAGATTCGGGTCACCGACGGACGCCACGTGGCTTACCTGGATATGGGGTGGGAAGCGCCGATGGTGGCGGTCGAGTACGACGGCGAGCAACATCGCACCGATCGAAGACAGTACGTCAAAGACATCCGCCGAGCCGAGATGGTCGGCCGGCTCGGTTGGAACGTGATCAGGGTGATCAACGAGGACCGCCCGAACCTCATCGTCCAACGTGCGCGCGAAGCGTTGGCCCGCCGTTCGTCGTCGAGATTGCCATGACGGCTGCGGTTCACGCGCGAATCGCGACCGTGGCGGCAATCTCGACGCGTCTAGGGCAGCAGATCGCGGGCGACGGGGCAGGACATGCACCGGGGTCCGCCGCGGCCGGTACCCAGTTCGGAGCCGGCGATGGTGAGCACCTCGATGCCGGCGTCCTGCAGACGAATGTTGGTCTGCAGATTGCGTTCGTAGGCGATTACCACGCCGGGCGCCAACGCCAGCGTGTTATTGCCGTCGTCCCACTGCTCGCGTTCGGCGACAACGGGATCCAGGCCCGTGTCGATGACGCGGAGCTGGTCGATCTCCATCGCCTTGGCCGCTGCCTCCAAGAAGGGGGCCACGTCGCTGATGGCGACCCCGTCCGGCGTGCGCTGAATCGTGAAGGCGGACAACGAGTCGACGATGTTCGCGTACATCACCACCGTATCGGTGTCGACCATGGTGCACACCGTGTCCAGGTGCATCTGGGCGCGCCGCTGCGCGATCGGCACCGCGAGCACCGTGTTCGCGAGGTCGTCGTCAAACAGGCTGCGCGCCAACGCCTCAGCGCCGGCGGGAGTGGTCCGCTCCCCGACCCCGACCGCGACCACCCCGGGCGCCAGCAGCAACACGTCACCGCCCTCGACCGGGGCGGTGCGCGACTCGTAGGCGCGCCGCACGCCGGTGAATCGCGGGTGATGGGCGTAGATCAGATCGGTCAGCGACGCCTCGCGGGTGCGGGCTCGCAGCGCCAGCGTCGGGATGACCACCCGTTGACCGATCCAGATCGACGAGTCGCGGGTGAACACCAGGTTGGGCAGCGGATCGATGACGAAGTCGCCGCCGTGATGCATGCGCAGCACCAGTGAGACGTCGGTCCGGGTGTCGGAGGGCAACTCGTTGAACGTCATGCCGGCCATCAGCACCTGAGCCAGCCGGGCCGGCTCGAGCCCCCGCAGGTATGCCGAAAGTTCTTGCGCCAAGGGCACTCCGAGTCGTCGCGCGTCGACGGCGGCCGCGACGCCCTGCATCCGGGCGGCTCCGCTGTGCGTCAGCGCCTCGGTGAGCAGGTCCGACAACAGCAGCACCTCGACGCCGCGGGACCGCAACAGATCGGCGAACTGGTCGTGCTCGTCTTGCGCGCGGGCGACCCAGGGCAGGCCGTCGAACAGCAGCTGGTCGAGGTTGCGCGGATTCAGGCGGAGCAGTTCGGCGCCGGGGCGGTGCAGGATGACCACGCGCAACGCGCCGACCTCGGAATTGGTGCCCAGCTCGACAACACCCACAGCTCAACCGTAGCGGCGCCCCGCCTTGCCGTCCCGCCACACACGCCCGTCGCGCGCCACCCGCCATCGAACGGATGTGCGATAAACTCGCTTCCGTGGAGATCGCGGTCCAAGGCTCCCTGTTCCAGCACACCGAGCGCAGACAACTCGGCGACGGCGCGTTCATCGAGATCCGTGCCGGCTGGCTCACCGATGCCGATGACCTGCTGGACGCCCTGCTGTCGACGGTGCCGTGGCGCGAGGAGCGCCGCCAGATGTACGACCGCGTCGTCGACGTGCCGCGGCTGGTGAGCTTTCACGACCTCGCCGTCGACGAGCCCCCGCATCCGGAACTGGCCCGGCTGCGGCGCCGGCTCAACGACATCTACGCCGGGGAGCTTGGTGAGCCGTTCACGACGGTCGGGTTGTGTTGCTACCGCGACGGTTCGGACAGCGTGGCCTGGCACGGCGACACCATCGGCCGCAGCAGTTCCGAGGACACCATGGTGGCGATCGTCAGCCTGGGCGCCACCCGCTCTTTCGCGATGCGCCGCCGCGGCGGCGGGCCGTCCCTGCGGCTGCCGCAGGCGCACGGCGATCTGCTGGTGATGGGCGGATCGTGCCAACGCACCTGGGAACACTCCGTGCCCAAGACGACGGCATCGGTCGGCCCCCGGGTGAGCATCCAGTTCCGCCCGCGCGGCGTGCGGTAAACAGTCAGGCGCGCACCGCGGACACGGCTTTGACGAGTAGGTCGCGCGCCCGCTGGGTGTCCACCGGGGCGACCGGCTGATCGGGGACCACCAGCGGGTTGGCGATGACGATCACCTGGTAGTCGCCGAATGCGGCCGAATAGTCATACAACTCGCCGGTGCGCGGGCCACCCGAAGTCAGCGCCTGCATGACTCGATGCACGCCCAGCGTGCGGGTGCTCTCGATCTGCGGCACCTCCACTACCTGGACACCGCCTCGCAGCTGCGGTCCGGTGAAGGTCACCTTGGCGCAGTCCTTCCCAGGATCATTGAGCGGCAACGCTTTTGAGGTCTCGAGCGCGATCACCACGAACCGATTGCCGCGACCCTCGGCGGTGACCGCGGACATGTTGCCCTGCAGGTCCGCCGGCATGTCCGGCCCGGCCGCGACTTTCGCGCAGTTCGCGGGGTCGAACGTCAACCCGTCCGGCAGTTTGCGACCGGCCAACAGCTTGGGATCGATTCCCCGTTCGCTGATGTCGCTGACCTTGTACTCGGGTCCGAAGCTGGACTTCACGTCGACGACCTTGTTGATGTCGACCTTCGCCGGGTGAATGGCCGATGAGCAGCCGGCCAGGACGCAGACAGCTACGACCGCGGGCAAGATCTTGGACATCGTCGCCAATCTACCCAAGCGAAGAGCTCAACTGCGCAACGTGGACACCGTTTTGGCGAGCAGATCCGCGGCGAATTGCGGCGGCAGCATCGGCAGCGCCGAACCCGGATCGGTGGTCAGCGTGGTAAATGCGTAGTAGTTGCCCAGGTACGCGGTGAATGTGTAAATGCGCGAATCTATTTCGGTACCCGACTCGACGGATGACTTGACGTCGGCCACCATTCCGACGGTGTCCACACCATCGACGTGCGGGGCGTCGGTGAGGTGCACGTGGGCCACGGTCCGCCCGGCGGTCTCCGACCACTGCGCACACGCGGTAATCAGGTCCTGGGGCAGATCCACCGGTGACGGCAAAGCCACCACCACGGCGTCGACGATGCCGCCGCTGCCCGATCCCGAGACGCCCTGCGCCGACTGGTCGCGCCCGTTCCCCGGGTCGGCCAGCGTCCCGCACACGGCCGGCTTGGCCTGCAGGCCGTCCCCCAGGCTCCACATCACCCGGGGTGAGGCGGCACTGGGGATTGCGGTGTTCACCTCATAGCCCTGCGGCAGGTCGCGAACGACCCGTTTGATGTTGGCGGGGTTGACGGTAACGACGCTCGCCGGAACGGATTTCGTGGGACCGGCCGCCGGAGCGCGTGCCGGTGAGTGACCGCACGCCGCGATCGCCGACGTGAGCACCCCGATTAGCGCCGGACCGATCCAGAACGGCCGCATGAGGAGTTGATAGCACAGGACATCGCCAAACCGTCTCCCCCGCGCCAGCGCGGGTCTCAGCCAACCGCCGCGATGACCTGCCGGGCGACACGCTTGATCTGCTCGGCCTCCTCACGCCGCAGGTGGCGGGGGGCCGGCACGTCGATCACGGTGGTGATGACGCCGACGTCTTCGCGCTGCCAGACGGCTCCGTGGCGGTCCATGATCGCGCGCATCGGCCCGTTGTCGGAAAGCATTCGCGCGGAGAACCTTTCGACGCCGTCGACCTCGGCGGCGATGGACAGCGCGCTCATCAAGAAGGTGCCGATGCCACGGCCCTGATAGGCATCGGCGACGGTGAAGGCGATCTCGGCGACGGTCGGGTCACTCTCGTCGCGCACGAAACGCGCGTCGGCCACCGGGTCGCTGCCGTCGGTGACCACCCACACGAAGTGATCGACGTAGTCGACCTCCGATAGGTAATGCATCAAAGCGGGAGTCGGAAGTCGCGGGGTCATGAACCGCCGATAGAGCGTGTCGCTGGAGAAGTAAACGTGTCCGTGCACGGTGCGCTCGCTGTCGCCGGGGAGCACCGGCCGCAGCAACAGGAGCGTGCCGTCGCGCACGCGAATCGGGATCGGCGTGATGAACGCGGCGAGCCGCTGACGCACGGTGCGCAGCAGCCGCGGCGTGATGCCGGGGATGTGCACCATGCTGGCGAACGCCCTGGTGTCACCGATCCAGCCGGTCAACGGTTCGGCGGTGGTCACCGTCGCGGTCCGGGGAATGTCACGCAGCAGGGCGATCTCGCCGACAATCATGCCCGGGGAGGCATGCTCGACGATCGTTACGCCGTCGTCACCGACGTGTTTGATCTCGGCGGTGCCCGACGAGATCAGCAGAAACGAGACCGCCTGCTCTCCCTGCCGCATCAGCACCTGGCCGGCCGGGGCGCGCAGCGGTTGCAGGCGGCCCGCCAACGGCGCCAGGTCTTCGGCGGGACATCCCGTGAAGATGTCCATCGTCGCCAGCTCGTCCACCCGCGCGCCGGTGAGCCCGGCCACCGCTACGGACCGCCGCCCGCGGCAT
Source organism: Actinomycetota bacterium (assembly GCA_036338755.1). Classification (GTDB taxonomy): domain Bacteria; phylum Actinomycetota; class Actinomycetes; order Mycobacteriales; family Mycobacteriaceae; genus Mycobacterium. Next base: position 120,998 of record JAYZBN010000012.1, read on the forward strand.
CGCGGCACCGCTCTGCGCGTCGCGGTGATGCCATGACCTGCCCGCCTGCTCGCCGTCGTCTGCCGCGCCGGGCCGACCCCCCGGATACGGTCGGATGTTGCCAGGTTATGAGCACGGTCGCGGCTCGGGCAAGCATGCGCGGGTCACTGGTGCGATCGGGCGGCCCGCCGGAAGGCAGACGCGCGGGGCGTTGCCGCGTGGAGCATTCGGCAAGCCTCAGGCGCTCTTCTGACTCGGCTGCAGCACGAAATCGACGACGATCGCGGCCACGTCGTCGATCGCGCGGCGAGCGATCACCTCATAGCCGTGGGTGCTCAGCGTGGGCAGGCACAGCAGGCCGGCGCGCGCGGTCAGCCCGTTCGCCTTTGAGTGCGAAGCGTCGGATTCGAACGCACCCAGCGCGGCCGCCTGCGGCGACAGCTCGCGGTCGGTGGCGATTTTGAGCAGCCGGTCGGCGACTTCTTTGTCGTAGACGCACAGGGCGTCGCTGTACCCGATGATAGGGCCGCCGGTGACGCTGGTGCTGTATTCGCGTTCGGTGGGGCCGACCTCCAGCGCCACGGTGAGGTCGCCGGGCAGGGTGGCGCTGGCGTAGGTGCCTCCCACCCCGCCGACCTCCTCGTTGGTGGTGAACACCAGGTACACGTCGTCGGCGGGGCGTTGCCCACGCTCGCGCAGTTGGCGTGCGGCGTGCAGCAGGGCGGTCACCGCGGCGCGGTCGTCGAGGAAGTAGGCGCCGACGAAGTCTCCGATCTCGACAACGGCTCTCTTGCTGCGGTCGACGCACACCCGGGTTCCGGCGTGCACCCCCGCGGCGGTCAGCTCGTCGCTGCTGCGGCCGGTGAACACGTAGACGTGATCCCAATCCAGCGCGCGGTCACCCTGGTCGGGTTTGGTCTCCCAGATTCGCGAGCTTTCCTGGGTGGTGTGCTCGGAGCCGAGAGTCAGTACGGCGGTGAGGGTTTCGTTGTCACCCAGCACGGCGACCGGACCCAGTCCGAAGTTGCCCGGGTACATGGTGCCCAGCTGCGTCAGGTGCAGTGTGCCATCGGATTCCACCCGTTTGACGATCATGGACAGCTCGTCCATGTGCGCCATGACCCGTGTGGCGGTGCCGGGGATGGACTCCGTGCGGTGGCGGTGGTTGGGCGCCCCGGCATCGCCGGCCGACGGGTTGGCGGCGACGTAGCCGATCAGGTTGCCGGCGTCATCAGTCCACATGTCGTCGACGACGGGTTGCAGTTCGCGGGCGATAACCGCGCGTACCTCGTCCTCCTGCCCGCACGGCCCGTAAGTCAACAACAGTTCTTGCAGCAGCTCATCGGCGTAGTCACGATCGCGGTCCGCCATCGAATCCTCTCCGTCATCGGGTTCGAAGGATCAGTACCCGCGTTGGTCTGCACCTACGCAACGGAAGGCGCGGATGCCGTCGAAGACAAGGCCCGTCAGCTCACGGCGTCCGGGTCTGCCAACGAGATCAGAATGTGCGACGGCGTAGGCCCGCCCTGATGCAATTGGTAGCGCCCCCCGGCCAACGCCCGGCGGGCCGGCTTGCTGGGCACCAGATGCGGAAAGTCATAGGTGGTGATCGTCAGGCACAGTCGATGGCCGGCGGCGATCAACGCCGCCGTCGGGAAGATCTCCACGTCGTAGCGGGTCACCTCCCCCGGCACGACGGGCTCGGCGGCCGATCGGGTGCTGAGGTGCTGCGGCCGCAGCACGGTGCCGTCTGGCAGGTACCAAGTGCGGTCGGGGTCCAGCTTTCGGTGCGACCCCAGTAGCGCGCCCTGCGTCAGCGGGCGGCTGGCCCCGTCGGGGGCGACGTCGTCGAGGTGGGCGACCCACAGTGTCTCGGTGGTGGTGGCCGTCGCGTGGATGGTCAGCGCGATCGGCCCGGCCACCAGCTTCGCCTCGCCGAACGGCTCGGTGGTGTAGGTCAATGCGCCGCGCTGCAGGCGGCGGTTGTCCTGGTCGTACCTGATGCTGCGGCCCCGTTGGGAGAACATGAAGCTGTTCAAACCCAGCGACCACTGCTCCAGGCTGCGACCGGACAGGGGTCCGCGCGCCACGTAGGTGATTGGCGCCGCGGTGCCTTCCGGCGACGCGTCCGGGCTCAGGCGGCCCGCGTCGGATAGATAGAAACGGGTGGGCGTCGCCTCGGCGAGGGGATAGTTGTCGGCGCGATACCACTGCGAGCTTCCAATCGCCTGAAAAGCCAACGGCTTTCCGCAGATGGCCGCGTCGGCGTCGTCCTTGAGCCAGCGGTTGAACCAACGCAACTGCAGCGCGTTGAGGTGCAGTCCGCCATGGTTGGACACGTGATACCAGGGGCCCATCATCAGTCGGATCCGATCCGATACCGGCTGGCCGGGTTCCATCGGTGCGTCCTGCGGCCGGCCCGCGGCCGCGTTCTGCAGGGCGGCGTAGTTCAGCGGCGCCCCGCGTTGGAACGCGTCGTGCCACCCGCCGACGAGGAAGGTCGCAACTCCGTTGGCCGCGACCTTGGATAGGACCAGCCCCGGACTCATCGCGTCCCAAAACGGGCCGTCAAAAGCGGTTTCACCCCCGGCGACGACCTCAGCGATCAGGGGTCGGAAATAGCGCCGCTGGTCGCGTCCGCGCTGCCGAACCGCGGCGAAGCCGCCCGAGCGCGGTCGCGCGTGACCGCCGCGCGCGAGCCACTCCAGGGTCGGGTTGACCACGTTGAGCAGCGTGTAGACGGAGCCGTATCCGCGAACCGCGTGCAGGTGCGGCACACCGCCCATCGTGGCGGCGTCGCGATAGAAATCCCGCGCCGCCATTACCGGGAAGATCGCTTTCAGCGGCGACTCCGGGCCGACCGCGGCCGCGGTGAACAGCTGGTTGATCGCAAGGTAGGACAGCCCGACCATGCCGACTCGGCCATTGGCATTGGGCAGCGTCGACGCCCACTGCACCAATTCCACGCCGTCCTGCGTCTGCCGCTCGCCGCACATCTCGAACGAACCGCCCGAGGATCCGGTCCCGCGAACGTCGACCATCACCTCGATGTAGCCGCGCTTGATCAGGTAGGGGGCCGCGCCGCCGCCGATCTGGGCGGCCGGCGGTGGCGCCTTCTTGCCATACGGCGTGATCGACAACAACACGGGAAACGGACCCGCCGCGGGCTGTCCGGTCTCGGGCACCGTGGGGTAATGGATGTCCGCCCGCAACTCGACACCGTCGGTCATCGGCACCGCGACGTTGTGACGGACGCCCACCCCGTACGACGCCGGGGGCGGCGTCCATTCCGGCGCGAACGGCGACGGGCTCGTCTGGCGAGCGCGTCGCCTCCGACGCGCGCGCCCCAATCGCCGACTGGCCATCAGAACGCGTTCTCCTCGGTCGGAAGACGGCTGGGATCCCGTCGCTCTCACCATCGGCAGCTCCCCCTGAGGCTCGCGGCCGCAGCGCCGCGAGATACCACAAGAACTTAGAGCAAGTCCTCCTGTGGAGGCAGAGGGGCATCGAGGCCGCCACGGTCCCCTAGCGGATTCGGCGGCGGGTTCTATCGGGGCATATGTCGGCCGACAGCAAACCCTTTGCGGTTTGCGCAATATTACACACACGTCAAAAGACAGCGATAACATCGGCTCACCGGCGGCAGTTTCTGCCACGGCTGTCTCTACCAGGAGAAAGGCGAACCGATGAGCGCAAGCAAGAAGAGGATGCTGAAAGCGGCCGCGCTGGTCACGGTGCTGACCGGTGTGATGCTGGGGTCGTCGGGCTGCATAGCAATCGAGCTTGGGGGCGCGCGGCCAATTCCCACTAGCTTCTGATCGCTAGCGCTTAGGCAATCGCGGCATTGGGCTGCGGACCTACGTCCGCGGCCCGGTGCCGGCGGCGATTCAAACCCTGTGTTCGCCCGCTGTGAAGCCGGTTGAAGCGCAGATCTTCTCGGCTTCGTGCCGCGGTGCGGCTCGGCGGCGGTCGACGCATAACTGGTAGCCTGTGTGGCACTGTGAGTTTCGGATTGAGCATGCCGTCACGATGGTTACGACGACGATCTGCGTTGGCCATCGTTGCCGCGCTGGCTCTCGTCGCCACCGTTTTTGGTTGCGGGGCGGTGCACGCCCAGGTGGCGGCCATCGCATCGCAGTCGTCCGCGGCGGCCCCGTTGGCCAGTCCGGAATCCAACCCGATGCCGTCAGCCGGCGCCGTGACGCCAGTCCGTCGGCTTGGCGTCGGATCGACCGTCAACGATGACAAAGCGTTCAGAAGCGCTGGCGTAAAGCGTGATCGGGCAACAACTTTGGCGCTTTCCACGCCACGATGGTCCGATTCTGCGACCCCGCCGTCGGTTGGCGCGACCTGGTCTGGGCAGCGGGCGGACCAGCCCGCACGAGCGCCGGTGCCCCGTTCCGCCGTACCCAATCTTTTGATTCAATTCTGCGTCGCCCGTTGCTGATTGAGCACGGCCGCTAGTCTGCGCCACAACGCCATTGCGGCAGGTTAGCGCTAGCCGGTACTAGCTGCAGCTCATTCGTGTCCGCGGCGATCGATGCCGTCTTCCGGATCTGGCTGAATGACGCCGTCGCGCGTTGCTGAGACACGCACATTACTCACCACTTGCTTTGCCGACCAACCGTTGTGGCCTACGTCGCCGGCTTCAATTCGACGCCGCCCACCGCCACATCGGTTAAAAGACTCAACCAAGAAACAGGGATAGACATGGACTTTGGGGCGCTACCACCAGAGATCAACTCCGGTCGAATGTACGCAGGGCCCGGACCCGCGACCTTACTGGCCGCCGCCACCAGCTGGGAGTCGCTGGCGGCCGAACTGGCGGAGGCCGCCAGCAGCTACCAGAGGGTGATCGCGAGCCTCACCGACGAGCCCTGGCTGGGGCCGGCGTCGATGTCGATGACGGCTGCCGTGATGCCCTTCATAGCCTGGATGACTGGGACCGCCGAACAATGTGGCCAGGCGGCCGCACAGGCGACGGCCGCCGCAGCAGCCTTCGAAACCGCCTATGCGATGACGGTGCCGCCCCCTCTGGTCGCGGCCAATCGCGTTCGCCTTCTGGCGTTGATTCAGACCAACATCTTCGGGCAGAACACCCCGGCCATCATGGCGACCGAGGCCGAGTACAGCGAGATGTGGGCCCAGGACGCCACCGCGATGTACGGCTACGCCACCAATTCCGCCGCGGCATCGAGACTTTCGCCGGTGCTCGCGCCGCCGCAGACGGCCAATCCGGCCGGCCTCACCGGTCACATCGGTGCCGTCACCCACGCAGCCGCCCACGCGGGCAGCAACACTACGACGCAATGGCTCTCCTCGGTGCCCCAAACTCTGCAAGGACTCTCCACCCCCGGCTCTTCCTCGAGCGCCGGATTGTCACAGGCGGCGATGGGCACCGGAGCGTCACTGGGGGCGTCGGGAGCGTCCGCGCCATTCAGTTCACTGTCGAGTTTGACCGGCGCCTCGGGCAAGGGGGCGGCGAAGAGCGCGAGCACCGGAGCGGGCGCGGCCTCGGGACTGGCCTCGGCGCTCGCTGCCGCACCCGCAGCGGACGGAGCCGCGGCCGGCCTGGCCTCCGAGGTGGCCGGCTATGGTGCCGACGGCGCCGGCCTCATCGCCGACGGCGGCGGCATCGGCATAGACCTCTACGGCCTGGATCTGGATTACCAGGGACTGGGACTGGACTACCAGGGATTGGCACTGGATGAAGCGGGCGCCGGTTCCATTTTAGGAGCCGAGGGCCGTGCCGGGATAGCGAGCATGGGAGGCGCGGCGGGCCTGGGAAACCTCGGCCCGCTGGCGGGGCTGGGCGAGGGGGCCTCGGCGAGCGTGGGCCAGGCCAGTTCGCTGAGCACCCTATCCGTGCCACCGAGTTGGGCGGCAACGGTTTCATCGGTCACCCCGCTGCATGCCCTCAACGGCGGCGCCATGCCGGGTGGATGGGCCGCCGCACCCGCACCCGGCACCGCTGTCTCCAAAGTGCCGCTGGGCGGCATGGTCGGTCGCGAATCGGAGGGCGCGGTTCAACGCGTCGGCATGCGCGTATCGCTCATTCCGCATTCGCCGGTGGCCGGGTAAGGCACCGAATCAGTCATCACGTTCGACTCCAAAGGAAATCGCCATGGCCAGCCCCAAGCCACCTGAGCCTCGGGCCCCGATCGGGACACGAAAACCGTTGCCCTTCACCACAAAAGCGCTGGCATGCGCCGGCCTAGTCTTAGCGTTCTTGACTTCGGCGCGGGCGCCTGCCGGCGCCGACCCAAGTCCGAGCGGCGACCCGAGTCCCTTCGGGGGCCTCAGCTGCAGCTGCAGCGAAACCGCCCCCGCAGACAGCTCATCCCTAGAACGACAGATCCGTCGGGGGATACGGCAAGGGCTCTCGATTGGGGGACGCGATTAGGACGTTCGCCTCGACGCAGATGGGCATGGACGGCGTTGTTCAAGTCAACGGCAGCGTGAGCAATGGCGAGGTGGTGGGTTGGCTCGACCCTCGGCCGGGTTCCTTGGTGAGCGCGAATACCGTGCTGTGTCCGAGGTCCCCAATCACCGCGGTGGTCGATGGCTTGACGGTGTCGGTGTCCATGGTTCCTGCGGGGCGGGGCCCCTTGGGATCTATAAGCCACATCTCGTAGACGCTGCCCGAGTGGGGCGGGGGCACGTTGTTCATGACGATGACGGCCGCGTTGCTGTGTTGGGATGACAGCATGGTCACGGTGCCGCCGCCGGGAAGTTGGGCGGTGGCGGTGCGAAGGTCCGGCGCGGCCAACACGTGTTCAGTCGTCGATGACGGCGGCGCCGGGCGCAGCGCCACGGTGATGCCCGTTGCGACCACCGCGGCGATGATAGCGGCTGCCGCCGCCAAAACCGCTGCACGCCAGTAGGTCCTACGTGGACTGGCCGGCAGGGCAACTTCGTTGAGTATCTTGGCTCGCAGCGCCGGCGAGGGTTCCAGCCGAGTCGTATCGGAGAGCGCCGCCATCGCCTCCCACACCGCCCGCACCTCTGCGTAGAACTCTTCGGCTTCAGATGAGGGGGCTGCGGCCACACGTCGTTCGATGTCCTCGCGTTCGCTGTCCGAGACAGCGTCCAGGGCGTAGGCGCTCGCCAGTTCGAGCAGCGGGGTGTCCATTGGATCGGTCATGGGATTTCCAAACAACGACGTAAGGCTCGCAACGCGTCGCGCATCCGAGATTTGACGGTCGAGGGGTTCTGCGTGAGCTGCTCCGCGACCTGGACGTAGGTCAGGCCTCGATAGTAGGCCAGCTCGATGCACTCGCGCTGCGTCGCAGTCAGCGCGTGGAGGCAACCGAGTACGCGATCACGCTCTTCGCGGGCGAGCGCCGTGTCCGCCACCACGTCGCTGGGGCGCTCGACATGGCTGGCACCGTAACGCGATTCGCGCTCCATGGCGGCCTGCTCGGATCGGACCCGATCGATGGCGCGCCGATGCGCCAGCATCAGCATCCATGCCAGCGCGCTTCCGGCGGCTGGGTCATAGTCGCCGGCGTTGCGCCAGATCTGCAGATAGAGCTCTTGGGTCGTTTCCTCGCTGTAGTTGGCATCACGCAGGATCTTGAAGATCAATCCGAACACCCGTGCGCGGGTCCGGTCGTAGAGCTGCGTAAACGCGTCGACGTCGTGCTCGGCGACACGGCGCAGCAACGCGTCGAGGTCGCCGCCGGTGCGCGCCGAACTGCCCATGGCGCGATAGCGTATCGGCTTTCGCGTCCGACGCTGCGCGTGCCGGGGCCGTGGCGCCATCCTGCGTGCCGAATTCGGCGCAGCACTGCCGGTCGCGTCCCCAGACCATGTCGTGAGGCTGGAGCGCGTCATCGGTCTGGTTACGGCGGATCGCATACCCGGTATTCGGCGCCGAACGGCATCCGGATGCAGACTTGCGCGGCTCGGACCCATCCGCGACGGCGACGTTTCCGAATGACTCATGACCGACCAACGATGGCGGCGCTGGGCCGCCCACCACGAAGGAGCCGAACGCAATGAGGAACGCTCGGGCAAGATCAGTCGCTGCCTCTGGCATGGCGGCGGCGGCGCTGGTAGCCGGCTTATCGGCATGTTCATCGAACAACTCGGCGTCTGGGACGACCACGGCCAGCAGCACGGCCGGCAGCATGGCCGCGTCCGTGACGACGTCCGTGACCGCCGATCCGGCGGCCGATCTGGTAGGCGCGGGCTGCGGGGACTACGCCAAGCAGAATCCGACCGGCCCCGGATCGGTCGCGGGCATGGCACAGGATCCTGTCGCCACGGCCGCCTCGAACAATCCAATGCTCACGACGCTGACGTCGGCGTTGTCGGGCAAACTGAACCCGCAGGTCAATCTCGTCGACACGCTCAACAACGGCCAGTACACGGTCTTCGCGCCGACCAACGCCGCTTTCGACAAACTGCCGGCGGGAACCATCGATAAGCTCAAGACCGACGCGGCGATGCTGAAAAGCATCCTGACGTATCACGTGGTTCAAGGGCAGACGAGTCCCAGCAAGATCGACGGCACCCATGCGACGCTGCAAGGCGCCAGCCTGGGCGTGACCGGCCAGGGCAACGATCTGAAGGTCAACGACGCGGGGTTGGTGTGCGGAGGGGTGCACACCGCAAACGCGACGGTGTACATGATCGACACGGTGCTGATGCCGCCCAGCCACTGAGTCCGCACGCCCACCAACCAAAGGCAGCCGGGCACAGCCCGGCTGCCTTTGGTCTGCCGTCGACTCGACGCGTCAGGCCATCCGCGAACGCTCCGGTAACGAATATCGGTCATGGTTACTCTTGCGTTGGTCGGCTTCCTCGGAGGCTTGATCACCGGCGTCTCGCCGTGCATCTTGCCGGTGTTACCGGTCATATTCTTCTCCGGCGCCGACCAAGGCTCCCCCAGCCAACGACAACATGCGCCCGAAGATTCCGGCACGTCAGTCATGACGAAAACGGCTCTCGCACAACGGTTCCGGCCCTACTGGGTGATCGGCGGCCTCGTGCTGAGCTTCAGCGCCGTCACGCTCGTCGGATCGGCGATGCTGTCCCTGCTGCACTTGCCGCAAGACGCCGTCCGATGGGCCGCGCTGGTCGCCCTGGTCGCGATCGGGCTCGGCCTGATCTTTCCGCGGTTCGAGCAGCTTCTCGAGAAGCCCTTCGCGCGCCTTCCCCAAAAGCAAACGCGTAACTACGGCAACGGATTCGCGCTCGGCCTGGCGCTGGGCGTACTCTACGTGCCCTGCGCCGGTCCGGTATTGGCCGCGATCATCGTGGCCGGCGCAACAGCGAAGATCGGCACCGCCACGATCGTGCTGACATGCGCTTTCGCGCTCGGCGCGGGACTCCCCTTGTTGTTGTTCGCGCTGGCAGGTCAGCAAGTGGCACAACGGGTGAGCGCGTTCCGGCGCCGCCAACGCCAGCTTCGCATCGCTGCGGGGATCGTGACGATCCTGCTCGCGGTGGCGCTGGTCTTCAATTTGCCCGCTCTGCTGCAACAGGCCATTCCCGACTACACGAGTCCGTTACAGGACAGAATCGCAAGCGATCACCGAATAGAAGAGAAGCTGAACTTGGGCGGGATCGTGAACGACGAGAACGCGCAGCTGTCACACTGCACCGACGGCGGCGCGCAGCTCGAAAGTTGCGGGCCCGCCCCCAGTCTCAAGGGCATCGTCGGCTGGCTCAACACACCCGGTAATCGACCGATCGACTTAAAAGCCTTGCGCGGCAAGGTTGTGCTGATCGATTTCTGGGCCTATTCGTGCATCAACTGCCAGCGCGCCATCCCCCACGTCGTCAACTGGTTCAAGGCCTACCACGACAATCTCGAAGTCATTGGAGTGCATACCCCCGAGTACGCGTTCGAGAAGGAGCCCGCCAACGTCGCCAAGGGCGCGGCAGACCTCGGCATCACCTACCCCATCGCGCTCGACAACGGCTATGCGACGTGGACCAACTACCGCAATCGCTACTGGCCGGCGGAATATCTGATCGACGCCACCGGTTCGGTGCGACACATCAAGTTCGGTGAAGGTGGCTACAGCAACACCGAGAAGCTCATCCGGCAGTTGATCGTCGACGCCGACCCAGGAGTCAAGCTTCCGCCCCCGCGAGACACCGCACAGGACAACCCCCCGCGGCAAAACACCACCCCCGAGACGTACTTCGGCGTCGGCAAGGTGGTCAACTATCGCGGCACCGGCCAATATGACGAGGGCGCAATGGTATTCGACTACCCACCGCATCTTCCCGCCGACAGCTTCGCCTTGCGCGGCCCATGGTCGCTGGATTACCAAGGCGCAACAGCCAACAGCGACGAGTCCAGCATCGAACTCAACTACCACGCCAAAAACGTCTATCTCGTCGCCGGCGGGACGGGCACCATCACCGTGACCCGAGGCGGACAGTCCAAAGCCATAGCCATCGCCGGCCCGCCGACATCGCACCTGCTGGTGGCGGACGACCACACCCAAACCGCGACGCTGCAGGTGCGCCTCACCAAGGGACTCCAGGCGTTCTCCTTCACGTACGGCTGATCGACGCTCGTCAATCCCCTGACCAATCCGAACCCGCCGCGGCTCCGAATCACCGATGCCACTGCGAACACGGCGCATGGCTGTCGACCAGAATCAAGGAGCAAACACGATGAAGATGTCCAAATCGCCATTGACGGCCGCAGGCCTGACAGCGGCGACCATCGTTGGATTTGCCGTTGCCACCGCACCGATGGCAACGGCGGCTGACTTAGTCGGACCCGGATGCGCAGACTATGCGAACGCACATCCCGCCGGACCCGCCTCCGTGCAGGGGATGTCGCAAGACCCCGTCGCGGTCGCAGCTTCCCACAACCCGATGCTCACCACGTTGACCGCCGCGGTCTCCGGACAGCTCAACCCACAGGTGAACTTGGTGGACACCCTGAACAACGGCCAGTACACGGTTTTCGCACCGACCGATGACGCGTTCGCCAAGTTGCCGGCCTCGACGATCGACGAACTCAAGACGAACTCCTCGATGCTGACCAGCATCCTGACCTACCACGTCGTCCAAGGTCAGATGAGTCCGGCCAAGATCATCGGCAGCCACAAGACCCTGCAGGGCGCAGATCTGAACGTCACCGGCCAGGCCAACACCCTGAGCGTCAACAACGCCGGTGTGGTGTGCGGCGGGGTGCCTACCGCCAACGCGACGGTCTACATGATCGACACCGTCTTGATGCCGCCGGCCTGACTTCCCACCGGCAGTCATGCCGCACCGGCCGCGACGCCGCTAAGCGGCGATGGCCAAATAGGCTTGAATCGTCGTGCCGATCGCGGTGGTATGCGTCCGTACGAGGTCGGCGACCGCATTCACCAGCAACAGGCCTCGGCCGCGCTGCGCGGTCGGCTGACGGTGGCCGCCGAGGGGATCGTCGAACCGGCCGGTATCGCTGGCCTCGCAGACGAGATGGCGGCCGTGCTGCCACAACGCCAGGCGGCAGGCGCTGCTGGTGTGTTGCAGGCTGTTGGTGGCCAGTTCGGTGGTGATCAGCAGCAAGTCGCTGATCCGCCTGCTGGGCAAGCCGAGCCACGTAGCGTAGCTGACAGCAAACGATCGCGCGAGGTTCAGATCGGCGAGGCGTTCGACCGTGTAGGTCCGTGCCGCAGGGTTGGTGGGCAGCGGCCGATTGTAGCGAGCCAGCGCCTCTTTGGGCGCGTAGTCGTCGCTGTCCACCGACGCCCCGTCCTGCAACAGCAGGGGGTGGGTAGCGCGGGCGTCGGCAAGTGTTTGGGCGTCGAGCCGGCCGGCGTTGTACGGGCATAGGCCGGTCACCTCGTAACCGTCGAACGCAAGATTGCACAGGGCTTCAAGCCGCACACAGGCGGGATACTCAAGCTGACTGCGCCCCGCCCAGACACATTCGCCGACCAGGCGCACCCGTCGACCCGGATACTTTGCGACGAAATTGCCGAACAGCCCGATCATGCGCCCCGGGTTGCGGCCCACCTCGGCCATATCGACCAGCGTCACCCCGGCGGCGTCGGTGCCCAGTGCGTCGTGCAACACATCCAAGTTGTATTTCGGCACAGCAACCAAAACCGGCTCATCGTTCGCCAAGCCGTCGACGATGTAGGGTGCGGTCGAATCGATGTAGTGCTGTTCAGAACGATAGAACAACGCGTGATGACGTACGCCGCGTGCGCCGCCAAATGGATCGTCGATCATCAAATCCGTTGTACCTCAACTGCACTCGCGCTGCGGGCAACCCCCGCGACGACTACGCCGTCGGCGCCCGATATCCCAGTACCGTCACCTGCACGGGACCTCCCGGGAAGGCGCGAACCGCCACCAGAGGAGAATCCGGTCGAGTCGCTTGCCGTCATTCGCCAGGATCAGCGGCGGCGTGCACCGCGGCTTCTGCGTCATCCCAAGTGGGATACAACGCAATAACCTTGTGCAACTGCGGGCGGTTCTGGTCCAAAGGGGGTTACCTCCCACCCTCTTGAGATACGGCTAGCTGGGCCAATAGCGCAGCCACGCGACGTTCTATCTCGTCGCGGATCGGTCGTACTGCTTCAAGGGGTTGGCCGGCGGGGTCGGGTAGCGTCCAGTCTTCGTAGCGTCGTCCGGGCAGGATCGGGCAGGTGTCGCCGCATCCCATGGTCACGACGACATCGACGGCTTCGAGCATGTCTGTGGTCCATCGCTTGGGCTGCTCGGCGGCGATGTCGATGCCCTTTTCTGCCATGGCAGCGATGGCTACCGGGTTTACGTCGCTGGCTGGTTGCGACCCGCCCGAGTAGACGGTTACCTAGTCACCGACGAAATGCTTGAAGAAACCCATGGTCATCTGGGAGCGCCCCGCGTTGTGCGTGCATAGGAAAAGCACGGCAGGTTTGCCGGAGCTGCCAGTCCTCGGATGACTTGACCTAATGTGACCGACAGTCGCGGGTCACCATCGGTGTATCGGCGCCGCAAGGCCAGTGAGACGTAGACCAGACCGACGAGGACGGGCACCTCGATAAGTGGGCCGACGACACCGGCGAGTGCTTGGCCCGAGGTGGCCCCATAGGTAGCGATGGCGACGGCGATGGCTAGCTCAAAGTTGTTGCCAGCGGCGGTAAATGCCAGCGTGGTAGTGCGTTGGTAGCCCAGGCCAAGCATCGTGCCCAGGGCGTACCCGCCGACCCACATGATGGCGAAGTAGGCCAGCAGAGGTAGGGCGATGCGAGCCACATCGATTGGGCGGCTGATGATCTGGTCACCTTGTAGCGCGAAGAGGATCACGATGGTGAACAGCAGCCCGTAGAGCGCCCAAGGGCCGATCTTGGGCAGCGCCGTGGTCTCGTACCAGCTTCGACCCCTAGCCCTTTCGCCAAAGCGTCGCGACAGATACCCAGCAATCAGCGGGATGCCTAAGAAGATCAGTACCGACTTGGCGATCTGGCAGGGCGATGTGGTGATGGTGGTCTGGGGCAGGCCGAGCCAGCCGGGTAGCACTGACAGATAAAACCAACCGAGCGCGGCGAACATGACGACTTGGAAGATCGAATTCAGGGCCACAAGTACCGCTGCGGCTTCGCGGTCGCCGCATGCGAGGTCGTTCCAGATCATGACCATCGCGATGCATCGGGCCAGGCCGACGATGATGAGCCCCGTCCGATACTCGGGCAGATCGGGTAGTAAGAGCCACGCCAAAGCGAACATTAACGCCGGGCCAAGTACCCAGTTCAACAGCAGCGAACTGAGTAGAAGCCTGCGGTCGGCGGTCACCGTGTCGAGGCGGTTGTAGCGGACCTTGGCCAGGACCGGATACATCATGACCAGCAAGCCCAGTGCGATAGGCAACGAAATCCCGTCTACCTGAACGTGATTGAGGGCTGCATTGAAGCTCGGTACGAACCAACCTAGAAGCAGTCCCGTCGCCATAGCGATGCCGATCCAGACCGGCAGAAAACGGTCGAGCACCGAAAGTTGTTTGACGACCGCCGTATGTTCGGGATGCTGCACAGTTTGGGTCACGACCGTGCGCCCACCGCGTCATCGCTGCCGGTTCCACAACACAGACCGCCGTTAGCGGCGTTCTGCGGCTCCGGGCCAAAGGATTCCGCATCGGCCAACACCGTGTACACCTCCCACTTTTCCCCGGCGGGTCCAGTCACCCAAACCTTGTCTTGTGTGGCAAAGCAGCATGTTGTCCCCATCTCTTCCTCAGTGAACACGCCCTCGCCGGCCAGACGGGCGATCTCAGCGTGAACGGCGTCGCTGGACTCCACTTCCACGCCAAGGTGGTTGAGAGTTCCGGCATGGCCGGGGTTTTCGATGAGGACCAGCTTTAACGGCGGCTCTGCCACCGCGAAGTTGGCGTAGCCCTGTTTGACTTTGGTGGGCGTTGTGTTGAACAGCTTCGAGTAAAAGGTAATCGCCTCGTCGAGGTCGTTGACATTGAGCGCAACTTGAGTCCGTGACATGGCTGATTTCTACCTCTGTGGCTTATGTCGAACTTGTAGTATTCCCGATACTGCCACCTCTTTGATATATGTCAAGAAGGTATGGCAGGATGTTTTGCATGCCGAAGACGTTGCCGGTGGTGGATATGTCCGCTCCAGTGTGCTGCTCTCCGGTGGCGGCTGGTCCGGTGGACGACCATGCGGCGTTGGACATTGCGCTGCGCCTCAAGGCGCTGGCCGACCCGGCACGGGTCAAGCTGGTCTCATTCCTGTTCTGCGCCAAGGCCGGCGAGATGTGCAGTAGCGACCTGGCGGCATCGGTCGGGCTCAGTGAATCGACTGTCAGCCATCATTTAGCCCAGCTACGCCGGGCCGGGATCGTGGAGTCCGAACGACGGGGCATGAATGTCTATCACCGTCCGCGTCGCGAGTCCCTGGCGGCACTGTGCGTGGTGCTCGACCCGGATTGTTGCCGCTAGGAGCCGCCAACGCCCCCTGTAGACGCTTGGCCGGCCTGCTCGCCGAGAACTCGATATAAGACAGTGGCGCGGCTGATGCAGAGACGGAAGTAATCCCTCGGCATCCCGATTCGACTCAGCGATGAGAAACTACGACGCCAGCACCGGGCCACACTTTCACAGCGACCATAACAATCCGCACGGAAACCAGGCAAGCCACCCATACGGCGAACCTCCGCATTCCGATGGTCACGACCACCGTTGTGAATGCCAGGCCGAAGGCAACACTTCCCGGCCAGCCCTGTGAACTGCTCAAACTCTGTGGAGCTAAGGGGAATCGAACCCCTGACCTAGTCGATGCGAACGAGTCGAAAACCGCCCACCTGCGCGTTTGTTGATTCAAGCTCTTGGCTGTGCACCATCGTCGCAGGTCACAGCGTTGGGACTGACGGTTGCCGAAAGTCGGCTCAAACTCCGCGATGATTTACTGCGGGCCGGACTGCGGGCCGGGGCCATCCTGACAGCGGGCCAGCAAACACACAGGGCGGGCGTCGCCGATCACGGGCCACGACCAGTTGATCCGCGCCGTGTCCAGCCGAAGTCCGGGAGCCGAGCCGCGTGCGCCGCTGGGCGGTCGACGGTGGCGCTGCCGCCGAACGTATTCGGCAATCTCCGACGAATCGGGAGGCGACATAGCGCCGACCGTCTTGAACGGTCCCACCCCGAATAGAATTCTTTTCGTGGGAAAGAAGCGCACACCCGAACAGTGCATGTACTGCGGCAAAACTGCGCTCATGACCCGCGAACACATCTTCCGGGCGTCGTGGCGAGACAAAATCGAGACCAACGAGCACCTAACGAACTTGCCGGGTGTCGACCGCAAATACATCACGTACGGACCCGACAACTCTAAGATCACCTCGAAGTCGGAGGACCTCTTCTCCGTGACACTGCGGCGAGTGTGCGACGACTGCAATAACCGGTGGATGAACCAGCTTGATTCCGTGGTAGAGCGGTGGGCACTTGACCCTAACAACGATGACAATCGGTGCGATCCGAAAGAGTTTCGGCGCTGGGCAATCAAAATTGCATTGCTCCGCGAAGCGTATGACAACCTGTTTATCGTCGACTCTGCTGATCCACCAAAGATTTTCGCCGGTGAGGACATACCGGAATGGCACGTGTACATCGGCCACACCGCGGTACCCGAACACCGGCACGCGATGTGCGGAATCGGGCCGGTGTTGTTGGGACCGCCAGGTGGGAAGCCGTTCGGGATTACACAAGTATCTTGGACACTCGGCCACAGTCTAGTTACGGCGCTACGTATCCATGGAACGGACATGATTTCGGGCAACTGTTACCGAAATTTTCGGCAGTACAACCGGGTTCGAGGAGGCGTGGTCCGTGAAGTCAAGCCGACTGACAGCGAAATGCCTACAGTTCGGCTAGTGAAAGCCTTGTCCGCAAATGAGATTCAAGAACTCGTCTGGCTCTACACGCCACATCCGTCTTCCCCGTTCGCAGACGAAGTACGCAAGGCAAACGAGGGAGCACGCACGCTCGCAGACCAACTCGGGGTTGAGTGGCGCGATTCAGTCTAGTCAGTGTGAGCATCTGACTCACATGGCTAAACGTGCCAGGCCGAAGCGATTCGAGCCTGGCACGTTTAGAACTGTTGCCAGCCTTTCGATTTCCCAGACTCGATGGCGCGCTGATCGGCCAGTGGCGTCTCTAGCCGTGTCACCGTGACTTCACGGCCGTTGTGCCGTTCGATATGTCGGCGCGCATAAACTTTCGACGTGTCGTTCATCGGTGCGAACCTTTCGACTTGGGTGCTGCCCCGGACGCCCAACCCTCGGCGACCCACCGTTGTGCCACCGCATCGGGCACGTCGGCGGTGTCGCCACTGTCGAATACTTCCCCGTCGTGGACGCACTGGAACCCTTGCGCCACTCTCACTTTCGCCATGATTTGCTCCTATCGCTATATGCTTCGCTGCTACGACGTGGGCAGACCGGTGAGTTTCAGTACAGCACTTGGCCTTTCGACCGCGAGGTTCAGCCGTTCCTCGCAGACGAACCGCACGATGTTCGACGTGAAGTCGTTGCCGTCCGTGCCGGTCCGCAACGTGATCGACTCTCGCAGCACCACGAACCCGAACTTGTTGGTGTCCAACACAAGCGCCGTCCCGGCCGCAATTTGCGTGGTAGCAATAACGTCGATGCCCCAGACCTGATTAGCCTGCTCGGCGCTCGGGTCGGCGTTGAGCAGGTAGCGCCCCTGCGTGTCCTTGCACCTGCGCACCGCTGAGAACGTGGGCGGATGCAGCACAACAAGATTCGCCTCGGCCAGCGCCGCACCGGTTCGCAGCGACGCTATCGCCTTCTACACCGCATCCAGGGCCGTGTCGGCGCCGATGGTCGCGGTGAGAATGCCTGTCGTGGAAAGGAACCCGGTCAGACGAGCCGTAGTTCCGTCGCCCGCGATCAGTTCCGCGTTCTCGGTGTTGATTACCTGCCGCGTCAACTCCTGCTGCACGTAGGTCACGAACCGGTCCCAATCGGACAGAATTTCCCACGACACACCAGTGTGTGCCGCGAGTTTCTTTGCAGAAACAGTGATTTGGTCAGTTGTGTAGACCAGCTCCGGCTTCTGCTCACCCTCGGCAACAATCGCCGGTGCTCCGGTTGTCGCCGTATGACGGACGTGGAGTTGGATGCGGCGATACAGTCGGCCACCAAGGCTGCCAAGAACGCGAACGCGTGATGGGTGGAAGCCGGTTCGACCAGTTCTAACCTCTAAATCGGTGGATCGACCCGGTACGCGAATCGCACTGAATAGTCGTACTGGGTGTGCCGATGATATTTGGTGCCTTCGGCGTACAGATAAACGCCCATTGCTTGGAATGTCCCGACCTCGTCGTCGGTCACATGCCAAGTGAGTTCGACTGGACGACCGGCTTTTTCAAGCACCTTCTGCCGTGGTTCTATGCCTAGAAGACTCGCCCGCAGTTCAAAGCGCAAATCGCGATCTTGGGCATCAAACGCGGTCGCGGTGAAGGTTACGAGGTCCCCCGGATGCAGCACAATCGCGGTAACAATGTCGTGGTTTATCTGGTCAGGTGCCTCGCCGTTGTAGGTGTTGCCGAATGAATCGATTATTGACTCGATTCGGGGGTAGTGGTCTCCCGCCGGGTCTTGTGTGGTCATGAAGATCGTCACCTGATTCCTGATTTGTCCGGCAATCCCCGAGTACAGCTCCTTTTCGAAGGTGACAAGTTCCCGGTGGTGGGCGACCGTGTTACGGAGGTTGTCAAACCGTTTGAGCAGAGCCACTGTCGAAGCCCTCTTACCGAGAGCCGGGGCCAGCGGCTGCCAATGCTTCTCGACGAAGCTGAGTAGGTCATAGAAATTGGCGTATGCAAGCCCGACGGACGGAACGACCGCCACCCCTTTACGCGTTGTCTGTTCAGTCGCAGCGCGGCCAGCCCATTCGTTTCTCTGGTCTTCTGTGGTGATTCGGTCGAGCCAGTCATCGCCGTAGGCGTCGCGGTATGCGTGCGTCATGAGTTGCCGTAGAGCGTTCTCGCATGTTTCCAGCGCGACTGTCGGGTCGAGGGCCACCACAATGATCTAGTTTGGCATGCAGTGGCTGCACCAGCAGCGCCCCTGTTTGCGGCGCAGTGCAGAAGCGGTATGCCGGAATGCCGCGCGAGCGCACCATTTTCGTGAGTTAGAGCGAGTCGTTGCGGGCCCGCTGCCGGCCGGGGCGGCCGAATCCGCGTCACCAGCTAACGGTTAAATACCGTATCTAGCTGGACTTTCTTCTGTGGAGCTAAGGGGAATCGAACCCCTGACCTACTCGATGCGAACGAGTCGCGCTACCAACTGCGCCATAGCCCCTGACCGCTAGCAGGCTACCAGCCGCGGCACCAACCGCCGAACTGCGAGCGCTACTCGCCGACCGCGCGCGGCAGGTCCCGGGGCCAGCCGAAGGTCCGCATCGCCATCGCGTAGTCCAGGTGCTCGAAGACGGGGTCCTCGTCGTCGATCTCCAGGACCACCGCGCCGGGGCGCCGCAGCCGCGACGGGATCACGTCGTAGTCGCGGTCGTAGGCGTTCTCCACGCCGAGTCGCGCCCGCGCCATCCGCTTCATCCGGCGGTGCCGCACCTTCTCCTCGATGCGCGTCTGGCGGCGGAGGTAACCCAGGTAGAGCAGGGTGATCGCGGTGGCGCTGCCGCACGCCCACCAGGCCGCCGGCGAGACCTTGAAGGCCGCGGTGGCCGAGCCGATCAGCACGAGCGCCATCGCGATCAGGACCTTCTTGCGGAAGGCGTACTTGCGCGCGCTGACCGCGGCCGCGGTCTTGGTGTCGAACCGGCGCCGCCGTGCGGCGTTGCGCGGCATCGGCGCCGGCGCCTCGTCGTCGGCGTCCTCACCCTCGGCCGCGGGCTCCAAACCGGACGAGTCCTCGACGTACTCGTAGCGGTCCGCGTCCTCGCCGCCGCGCTCGGCGACGGCCTCGGTGTCGGCCTCGTCGTCTTCGACGGGTTCGACGTCGGCCGTGTCCGCCTCGGCAGCAGAACCACTGGCGCCCACCGGAAGTACGTGAGAGTCCTCGACGACGTCGACATCGAGGTAGTCGGGTTCGGTCGGCTCGGCGACCGCCATCCGCATCGCGACCGGGCGCTGGCGGCTCAGCTCGTCGGTGTCGGCGTCGTCCGCCACATCATGGTCGCGGTCCTCGTCCTCGGAAAAACGCTCGTCGTCGAGGTCGGTGTCGGTCGAGTCTTGCGGCGGCGTCCAGTCGGGGTCGCTGCGATGCCCGGCGGCCGGACCGCTGCGCTTGATCAGCCGGGAGTTGCCCCCGCCGTTGAGCACCCGGGTCGCCAACGCCACGTCGCTGGTGCGCCGCACCGCGTCGCGTTTGCTCACGAGCATCGGCACCAAGACGAACAGCCATAGCACCACGAGCGATATCCACAACAATGACTGCGGGATGCTTGGCATGTTGACCTGCTCTCTTCGGTGTCCATCGCCCGCGAAGCCCATCTCTGACCGACGCGGCCGGGTCCAACTAACCAGGACAATTACACACCTGTAATTTGCCTCTCACAAGCACCATCAGTCACTCGTGTCGCGCCAGTCCCAGAACGGCAACGATTTGGACTCCTCGGCCGCCGCGGGAGACCCCGGGAGCGGACGGCCTCGCAACGGCCAGGGTCACACCCAGCTGGCGTTTCCGGCGCGCACCAGCGTCGATGCCACCGATCCGCTCACTTCTTCGGCGGTGATGGCCATCAGCAGATGATCCCGCCACGCCTTGTCGACTTCCAGGTAGCGCTGCAACAGGCCTTCCTGGCGGAACCCGACTTTTGCCAGCACCGCGCGGCTCGCGGCGTTTTCCGGGCGCACGGTGGCCTCGACGCGATGCAACATCACCGGGCCGAAGCAGTGATCCAAGCCCAGCGCCAAGGCCGCGGTGGCCACGCCGCCGCCGGTGGCCGAGCGCGGCACCCAGTAGCCGATCCACGCCGAACGCAACGCGCCGTGGGTGACGTTGCCGATGGTCAGCTGGCCACAGAACTGGCCGTCGAGTTCGATGACGTAAGGCAGCATCCGCCCCTGCCGCGCCTCGGCACGCAAACCAGAACACAACGCCGGCCACGCCGCCACCGCGTGGCGAGTCGTCCAATCGCCCTCGGAACTGGGCTCCCACGGTTCCAGATGCGCGCGATCGGTCAGCCGGATCCGGCTCCACTGCGCGCCATCGCGCAACCGCACCGCCCGCAACCGGACGACGCCGGCCGAAACCCGAAGCGGGCCAACGCTCATGGGCCAACCGGGATGACGGGAATTGGAGCGCAACAGGTTCACCGGGTACGCAGTCTTTTCGCTCAGCCGCGCTGAGCCAGGAAGGCGACGTCGACGATCTCGCCGGTGCGAATCTGCTCGGCGCCGCTGGGCACCACGACCAGACAGTTCGCTTCGGCGAGGGTGGCCAGCAGGTGCGACGACGCGCCCGGGCCGCCGCCGAGCGCCTGCACCAGATACTCGCCGCTGTCCTGGTCGCGCATCAGCTGGCCGCGCAGGAAGCCCTTGCGCCCGGCCACCGACGTGATGGGTGACAGCGTGCGCGCCTGCACGATGCGGCGCATCGGCTGACGCTTGCCCAGCGACAACCGAATCAAGGGGCGGACCATCACCTCGAAAACCACAAGTGCGCTCACCGGGTTTGCCGGCAACAGGAACGTCGGAACGCCCTCGCGGCCCAGCTGCCCGAAACCCTGGATGGATCCCGGATGCATGGCGACCCGCACGACCTCCAACTCGCCGAGCTCGGCGAGCACCTGGCGCACCGCCTCGGTCGCGGCGCCCCCGACCGCGCCGGCGATCACGATCACCTCGGCTCGATTGATCTGGCCCTCGACGATCTCGCGGAGTTCGCGGGGGCCGCCGCTGACGATGCCGACGCGGTTGACCTCTGCGCCCGCATCGCGGGCCGCGGCCGCCAGCGCGTAGGAGTTCACGTCGTAGACCTGCCCGTTGCCCGGGGTACGCGAGATGTCGACCAGCTCGCCGCCCAGCGCCATGATCGTCACCCGGGGACGTGGGTGCACCAACACCCGTTCGCGGCCGACCGCGGCCAGCAGCCCGACCTGCGCCGCGCCGATCACCGTCCCGGACCGCACCGCCACGTCGCCGGGCTGGACGTCGTCGCCGGCGCGGCGCACGTAGGCGCCCGACGGGGCGCCCCGCAGAATCCGCACCCGCTGGGTCCCGCCATCGGTCCAGCGCAGCGGCAGGACCGCGTCGGCCAGGGTCGGCAAGGGGGCCCCGGTCTGCACGCGCACGGCCTGGCGCGGCTGCAACCGGCTAGGCGTGCGCGAACCGGCCTCGACGGTGCCCATCACCGGCAGCACCAGGCCCTCGCGCCCGTTGCCCTCGCCGGAATCGTCGAACGGTCCCGGCAGACGTTCACTGCCCACCTCGCCGACACCGATCACGTCGACGCTGCGCACCGCGTACCCGTCGATCGCGGCCTGATCGAACCCGGGCATCGGGCGTTCGGTCACCACCTCCTCGGCGCACATCAGTCCCTGCGCCTCGGCGATCGCCACACGTATCGGCCGCGGGGCCACCGCGGCCGCCGTGATCCGGGCCTGCTGCTCTTCCACCGAACGCACAGCGCGCCTCTCTGCCCTCAAACCCGGCGGGCGCCGCGCATCGGGCGACCCGCTCACTGCGCAGGCGGGGCATCCCCGCCCGGGACCGCTACGCGCTCCGCCGGCCTCCGCCAGCCGGGTGACCGCCCGGCTAGTGTTCGGCCAGGCCCAATCGCGCCACCAACCACTGCCGCAAATCCGGGCCGTAGTCGTCACGATCCAATGCAAAGTCAACCGCAGCCTTGAGGTAGCCGCCGGGATTTCCCAAGTCGTGTCGAGATCCGCGATGCACGACCACGTGCACCGGGTGGCCCTCCTCGATCAGCAAGGCGATCCCGTCGGTGAGCTGTACTTCGCCGCCGGCCCCACGCTCGATGCGGCGCAACGCATCGAAGATGGCGCGGTCGAGCACGTAACGGCCGGCCGCGGCGAACAGCGACGGCGCGTCCCCGGCCGGAGGCTTCTCGACCATGCCGTTGACCTTGAGCACGTCGGGATTGTCGTCGTCGGGAATGGGTTCGACATCGAAAACGCCGTAGGCGCTGACCTCCTCGGGTGTCACCTCGATGGCGCACAACACCGTGCCGCCGTAGTGGGCGCGCACCTTCGACATCGTGCCCAGCACGCCGGTGGGCAGCACCAGGTCGTCGGGCAGCAACACCGCGAGGGCGTCCTCGTCGTCAGCCAGCCGCGACTCCACGCAGCCGATCGCGTGCCCCAGCCCCAGCGGCTCGCTCTGTACCACGGACTCGACCTTGATCAGCTGCGGCGCGCGGCGGACTTTGTCGAGCATCGCCGTCTTGCCGCGTTCCTCCAACGTGCTTTCCAGCACTAGGTCCTCGACGAAGTGCGCGACGACGCCATCCTTGCCCTCGGAGGTGATGATCACCAGCCGCTCGGCGCCGGCCTCGGCCGCCTCGGCGGCCACCAGTTCGATGCCCGGCGTGTCGACAACCGGCAACAGCTCCTTGGGGACCGTTTTGGTCGCCGGCAAGAAGCGGGTCCCGAGACCCGCGGCGGGCACGACCGCAGTGCGTGGCACCACCACGTGTGGGCTTGACATTGTTCACACGATAACCCGCATCGGCTCGGCCGAGTCGCTGTGGCGCGTCCGAAGACCTGGCTGTCATGGTTGACGCATGGCGACCACCGGCAAAGCCGCGCTGCGCGACCAGCTGCTCGCCGCCCGGCGTCAGGTTGCCGAGGACGTTCGCGTCGCCGAGGCGCAGCAGGTCTGCGCGCGACTGGAAGCCCTGGAAAGCATTGTGACCAGCGACAGCACGGTCTGCGCCTACGTGCCGGTGGGCACCGAGCCGGGGTCAATCGACATGCTCGATACGTTGCTGCGGCGCGCCGGACGGGTCCTGCTGCCGGTCGCGCGCACGGCCGCTGACAACGCGCCGCTGCCGCTGTCCTGGGGCGAATACCGGCCCGGCACCCTGACCACCGGGCGGTGGGGGCTGCTCGAACCGCCGGAGCCCTGGCTGCCGGCGTCGGCTCTGGCGCAAGCCGGCGTGGTGCTGGTGCCGGCGCTTGCCGTGGACCGGCGCGGCGTGCGGCTGGGCCGGGGCCGGGGCTTCTACGACCGCTCTCTGGGACTTCGGCGCCCACGCGCGCGGCTGATCGCGGTCGTTCGGGACACGGAGGTGCTCGACGAATTACCGGCCGAGCCGCACGACGTCCCCATGACCCACGCGCTCACACCACGACAGGGATTGATCGACCTCGCCGGCCCCTGATGGGAATGAGTCATGTCACGTGGCGGTTCTAGCACTTGAGACGCTAGAGTGCTAACCAGGTTTGTGATCATCCGGAGGTTTTTGTGCCGACTTACAGCTATCAGTGCACCGAGTGCGACGATCGCTTCGACATCGTGCAAGCCTTCACCGACGACGCGCTGACCACGTGCGAACGCTGCTCCGGGCGGCTGCGCAAGCGCTTCAACTCCGTCGGCGTGGTGTTCAAGGGCAGCGGCTTCTACCGCACCGACAGCCGCGAGTCGGGCAAGAAATCGTCGAGTTCGAGCAACGGCTCCTCGTCGAGTGACTCGGGATCGAGCAGCTCGGCCTCCAGCGAAACGTCGGGCTCCGGCTCGGGCGAGAAGTCCAGCTCCAGCTCGAGCGACAAGTCGAGCAGCAGTTCGGCAACATCGACGGCCGCCGCGACCAGCTGACGGTTATCCACACCGGCGTTCCCGGCCGTGAGCCCGGGCGCCGGGTTGCGCCTACCGTTGCGACGTGGGCGAATCATCGCTGAACCCAAGCCTATTGACCCGGCTGTCGCTGTGGCTGCGCCCGGACTGGACTCGCACCGTGCTGGCACGCCGAGTCGCCGCGGGCGGGCTGGTCGTGCTGGCCGCAATCGCGACGCTGCGCTCCAATCCCGCCGGTGACTACGCACAAGTCGTGGTGGCCGACCATGACCTTCGTCCCGGTGTCGGGTTGACTCCCGCTGATGTTCGACTCGAAAAGCGTTTGACCGCAACCGTTCCCGACGGGGCGCGAGCCGACCTGGGTGCGGTGGTGGGTTCGACGCTGGCCGGCCCGACACGACGCGGCGAGGTCATCACCGACGTCCGGTTGTTGGGAAGCCGGTTGGCGGAGGCCGCAGTCGGGTCAAAGGCGGGGCCGGGCGCTCGCATCGTGCCGCTGCATCTGGCCGATGCCGCCCTGATCGACCTCGTGCGGGTCGGGGACGTGGTCGACGTCCTGGCCGCGCCGGCCGCCAGCGCGCCGGACAATTCGCACGGCGCCCCCAAGGTGGTGGCCACCGACGCCGTGGTGGTGCTCGTCTCGGCCAAAGAAAAGATTCAGGCCGCCGATGCCGACCGCGTAGTGTTAGTTGCGCTGCCGGCTCGTGTGGCGAACGCGGTAGCAGGGTCGGCGCTGGGCCAGACCGTCACGCTCACCCTGCACTGAGTGCCTGGCCGTCGCTGGTCCGCCAGCCGACAGCAGATTCTGTCCAGTCCCAGAAAGGCGTCTCAATGCTCAAAGGGTTCAAGGAGTTTCTCTCCCGGGGCAACATCATCGACCTGTCTACCGCGGTGGTCATCGGTACCGCCTTCACCGCACTCGTCACGACTTTCACCAACGCCATCATCAAGCCGTTGATCAACCGGATCGGGGTCAACCAGAAGTCCGACCTCGGCGTCCTGCGGATCGGCATCGGCGGCGGCCAGACCATCGATCTGAACGAAGTCCTGTCGGCCGCCATCAACTTCGTGATCATCGCGGCGGTCGTCTACTTTCTGGTCGTGCTCCCGTACACCACCTTGCGCAAACGCGGTGAGGTCGAGCCGGCGGACGACGCGCAGGTCGTCCTGCTCAAGGAGATCCGCGACCTGCTCGCGCAGACCAACGGCGACGCGCCGGGCAAGCACGGCAGTGTGACCACCACGCCCCCACCCGAGCACGGGCCCCGCGCGGAAGCCGAATCGAAGTAACCGCGTCGGCTTGCCGCGGGGCGCACCTCTCGGCGCGGTCTTAGATCTCCAGGCTCGACAGTTGCCCGATGATCTGGGCCGCCAACGGGTTCAGCGTCGCCATCCCGTCGCGCACCGCGTAGCGGGAGCCCGCCAGGTTGACCACCAGCGTGCTGCCGGACACCCCGGCCAGACCGCGTGACAATCCGGCGTCGATGATCCCCGCCGACAGCCCCGAGCCGCGGATTGCCTCTGCGATGCCGAGGATTTCGCGGTCCAGGATCTCGCGGGTGGCCTCCGGGGTGACGTCGCGGGGGGTGACGCCCGTCCCGCCGACCGAGACGACCAGGTCGACCCCGCCGATCACCGCGGTGTTCAGCGCGTTGCGGATCTCGACCTCGTCGGCGGCGACCGCGACCACCCCGTCGACGACGAATCCCGCCTCGGTCAGCAGTTCGGTCACCAGCGGACCGCTGTGGTCCTCGTCCCCATGAGCGGTGCGATCGTCGACCACCACAACCAAAGCCCGGCCAACTACCAGTTCCGCACCCGTTTCCATGGAGGCAACCGTATATCCGAGCTCAGACAATCCCGGCGCCGAGGGTTCGTCCACTCTCACTACTGATCCGCCTTTCCGAGGGTGACCGGCAATGTCCGGCTGCCGCCGCCAGCGGGATCCTGGAACGTCAGCGAGATCTTGTCGCCGGGTGCTTTGGACCGCACGGCCGCAACCAGCGCGTCGGCGCTGTTGATGGGCCGGTCGTCGACCTTGGTGACGACCACGTTCTTGGGGACGCCGGCGGCTGCCGCGGCACCGCCCGCGACGACGTCGACGACCTTGGCACCGGGGGTGCCCTTGTCGTTCATCACCTGCACGCCGAGCGAGGCGTGGGACGCCTTGCCGCTGGCGATCAGTTCGTCGGCGATGCGCTTGGCCTGATCGACCGGGATGGCGAAGCCCAGACCAATCGAACCGCTCTGGGCGTCCGGCGAGTCGGCGCCCAGGGTGGCGATGGCCGAGTTGACGCCCACCAGCTGGCCGTTCATGTTGACCAGCGCGCCACCGGAGTTACCGGGGTTGATCGCGGCGTCGGTCTGGATCGCGTCCAGCACGGTGTTCTGGTTGCCCGACTCACCGGTGGTGGACACGGGCCGGTTCAGCGCGCTGACGATGCCGGTGGTGACCGTGCCCGACAGACCCAGCGGCGAGCCGATCGCGACGACCGGCTGGCCGACGTGCAGGTCCGACGAGGAGCCCAGCGAGATGGGCGTGAGTCCGGAAATGCCCTGCACGCGAATCACGGCGATATCGCTGGTGGGGTCCGCGCCGACCACGGTGAACGGCGCGGTGCGGCCGTCAGAGAAGGTCACCGTCGTCTTGGGCGTCGGGGCGCCGGCACCGGCACCGCCCGGGCCACCCGGTACGCCGGGAGGCACCGGAGCCCCGGTCGGCCCTCCGGGCCCCTTCGGCGGTCCCGCCGCGGCGGCGATCACGTGGTTGTTGGTCAGGATCAGCCCGTCGGTGGACAGGACGATGCCGGAGCCCTCTTCGGACGCCCGACCGATGTCGGTCTCGAGCATCACGACGCTGGGCACCACTTTGGAGGCGACTTGTTCGACGCTGCCGGGCGGCATGTTCGCGGCCGGGACACTGGGCGCCGCCCCGATGACCCGACCGCCACCGTTGCCCGTCGAGTGCGTGCCGAGCTCGATCGCGGTGGCAGCGGCACCGCCGATGCCGGCCGACACCACCGCGACGGCCAACGCGCCAACGATCAAAAGGCCTGCGCGAGAACGCTTTTGGGGCTCCGGTGGGATGGGCATGCCCGGCGGCATGCCGGGAATCGGACCCGCGCCGGTGCCTCCCGGTATCGGACCCACACCGGTTCCGCCGGGGATCCGCCCCGGCCCGGTGTTGCTGAAGGGCTCGTAGGGCGGCCGGAACTGGGTCGTCGGCGACGACGAGGGCTGCGACCGATAGCGCCAGTCGTATTGCTGGTTGTACGGCTGCTGTTGTCCCGGGGCATAACCTGGGGACACCGCATGGCTGGGGACTGGCGCAGTCTGATTGGGCGCGGGGGGGTATCCCGGCTGCTGCGGCGGTGGCGAATACCTCGGGTCATTCGTCATGTCGCTAAGTCGCTCTTCCTCTATCTCAGTGTTTCGGCAAGTCGACGGCTGGGTCCAACAGTAGCCGCAGACCTACCTTGCCCGCGCGGACTGAGAGTCCACTGAGATAACGTTCGCTGATTCCCGAGAGTTCGCCTCATCGCCGGCCGCCGCTCGAGAAGGGTCGGTCGCGATGTCTATCTGGTCGGTTTGCCGCTCAGCGGCGCCAGGCGTGCCGTGCGGCTGGGCGGGTAACGGCCGGCCGGGCAACAGGACATAGAACGAAGTACCCGGCGGCTGGCCTCCCGGAACGGTGTCCTCGACGCGCAGCAGTCCCCCGTGATTGAGGACCACCTTCTTCACAATCGCCAGCCCGAGGCCCGAGCCCGGCATGGCGCGTGCCGTCGTCGATCGGTAGAACCGCTCGAACACCAGACGGCGCTCCTGGGGCGGAATGCCGGGGCCGTGGTCGGCGATCACCAGCTCGGCGTGCGACGGGTCGAGCTGGCGCATAGTGACACCGACGTGGCCACCGGGCGGGCTCCACTTGGCCGCGTTGTCCAACAGGTTCAGGACCGCCCGAGACAGCCCCGCGGCGTCGCCGTACGTCTGCCACGGCGTCACGTCGACGTCGAAGTGAATGTCGTTGCGCCGCCGCCTGACTCGCTCCAGGCTGCGATCGATGACTTCGGACACGTCGACGGACTCGTGCACCACCTGGCCGGCGTCGTCACGGGTCAGATCCACCAAATCGCCTACCAGCGTTGACAATTCCTCGATCTGCGCGATGACATCCGCGCGCAGATCGACCATCTCCTGCTCGGGTAGGCGCGGCGCCCCCGGCTCCATCGCGGCCATCAGCAGCTCGACGTTGGTTCGCAGCGACGTCAGTGGGGTGCGCAGTTCGTGCCCGGCGTCGGTGACCAGCCGCGCCTGCCTCTCCCGGGACTCGGCCAGCGCGCGCAGCATCAGGTTGAACGACTCGGTGAGCCTGGCCAATTCGTCACTGCCGAACACGGGGATGGGCCTCAGGTCATCGGTGCGCGCCACCCGCTCGGCCGCTTCGGTCAAGCGCGCCACCGGGCGCAGCCCTGCCCTGGTGACCATGCCCCCCGCCACCGCGGCGACCGCCACACCGACCCCCCCGACGATCAGCAGCACCCAGCGCAGCCGGTTCATCACCGCTTCGGTGGGCTTGAGGCTCTTGGAGATCAGCAACGACGTGCCGTTCTGCAGGTGCACGGCAAGGATTCGCTGATCACCGGCGGTACGGCGCGACATGAACAAATCACCGTGGATGACCGCTTTTTCCGGTGCGCCGACCGGCAGGGTCTGGCCCGGCTGCTGGGCGGTGTAGATCGCGTGGCCCGGGTTCACCAGCATCGCGTTGACGTCGGAATACGCGGTGCCCTCGATGGCCTTGCCCGGGTCCGCGGCCAGCGAGCCGCTGGCGATCAGCAGTTGCGCCCTGCTTTGCAGCTGGTTGTCGATGTCGCTGTACAGCGCGGCAGAGATCACGGCGTAGACGGCGAAGGCCATCAACACCACGACCATCGCGACCATTGACATCGCCAGCAGCATCACCCGCCACCGCAACGACAACGAGGGCGTTGCGCGCAACGGTGGGCGCAGCGGTGGACGTTGAGGCCGGGGAAACCGGATCATCGAGGGGCCCGCATCGTCACGGGGGTGTCTCCCGAAGGACGTAGCCCACGCCGCGCACCGTGTGAATCAGCCGCGGCTCCCCATCGGCTTCGGTTTTGCGCCGCAGATAGCCCACGTACACCTCCAGCGCGTTGCCCGAGGTGGGGAAGTCGAAGCCCCACACCTCCTCGAGGATGCGGCTGCGGGTGAGCACCCGGCGCGGATTGGCGATCAGCATCTCCAGCAGCGCGAATTCGGTGCGGGTCAGGCTGATGCGGCGCTGGCCGCGGGTGACCTCGCGGGTCACCGGGTCCAGCGTCAGGTCGGAGAAGGTCATCGCCACCGATTCGGCGTCGTCCTCCGGCTTGGTGCGGCGCAACAGCGCGCGCATCCGGGCGAGCAGCTCTTCCAGGGCGAACGGCTTCGGCAGGTAGTCGTCGGCGCCGGCGTCCAGCCCGGCGACCCGCTCTGACACCGAATCGCGCGCCGTGAGCACCAGGATCGGCAGGTCGTCACCGGTGCTGCGGAGCTGGCGGCAGACTTCGAGGCCGTCCAGGCGCGGCATCATCACATCCAGGACGAGCGCGTCGGGGCGATCGCTCGCGATCAGTTCGAGGGCCTCGACCCCGTCATGGGCCAGCTCAACGGAGTAGCCGTTGAAGGACAGTGACCTACGCAGCGACTCGCGCACCGCGCGATCGTCGTCGACGACCAGTATTCGCACGGCCCCTAGTTTCGTCCCACCGCCTGAGACTGACCTGAGAGGCGCGCCGTGAGGGGGGCTAGCGGCGGTCGTAAGCGCGGCGGAGCCGGGCGCAACGGGCCGGCGCCATCGGGCTAGCGGCGGTCGTAAGCGCGGCGAAGCCGGGCGCAACGGGCCGGCGCCATGAGGGGGCTAGCGGCGGTCGTAAGCGCGGCGACGCCGGGCGCAACGGGCCGGCGCCATCGGGCTAGCGGCGGTCGAGGTCGATCAGACCGAGGCGGGCCGCCTTGAGCAGCCTGCGGGGCACTTTGTGCCGCTGACCTGCGACCGTCACACCGACGAGTTCGGTCTTCTCGGCCTTCCACTGCGCGCGCCGGCTACGGGTGTTCGCGCGCGACATTCTGCGCTTGGGTACGGCCATGGTCGGGCCTGACTCCTCAATCTGGGACTTGCAGTTCGGCATGTCGCGCGGCGTGGCCGGTGGGCCGATCGGGCGGGCGACGATCGCACATCAGGATAGTCGCTGGTCGGCTTGTCGCCAAAATGGGCGCCGCGCCGGCCGGCAGGCTCGCCGAGATTGCCGTGAGGGCTGTGACTTTTCGGCGAAGTGCGACCCCATGGGCAATCTCGGCGCCAAGGGAGTCACCAGGCATCCTTGACGTGACACCGGCGGTACCCGCTAACCTACCGGTTGGTTGGGTGGTCCGAACCGGTCGAATCCGCGAATGGGGGACAGGCATGGCCTCTGCGTCCGGCGCCTCTGGTGCTTTGGGCAGCTCCGGTGCGGTCCGTATCGCCAACTGTTCGGGTTTCTACGGCGACCGGCTGTCGGCCATGCGCGAGATGCTCACGGGCGGTGACGTCGACTATCTCACCGGCGACTACCTGGCCGAACTCACGATGCTCATCCTGGGCCGCGACAAGATGAAGCACCCCGAGCGCGGCTACGCCAAGACCTTTCTGACCCAGCTCGAGGACTGCCTGGGCGAGGCGAGTGACCGCGGCGTCCGCATCGTCGCCAACGCCGGCGGCCTCAACCCGGCGGGCCTGGCCGATGCGATACGCGCCCTGACAGAACGGCTAGGCATCGACGCCCGGGTCGCCCACGTGGAGGGTGACGACCTGTTGCCGCGCGCCGCCGAACTCGGGCTGGGCACCCCGCTGACCGCGAACGCATACCTGGGCGCCTGGGGGATCGTCGATTGCCTCGACAGCGGCGCCGACGTTGTCGTCACCGGCCGCGTCACCGACGCCTCGGTGATCGTCGGGGCGGCCGCAGCGCACTTCGGCTGGGACCGCACCGACTACGACAGGCTCGCCGGCGCCGTGGTCGCCGGCCACGTCATCGAATGCGGGGTGCAGGCCACCGGGGGCAACTACTCGTTCTTCACCGAGGTCGCCGACCTCACCCACGCCGGCTTCCCCCTGGCCGAGGTCAGCGCCGACGGATCCTCGGTGATCACCAAACACCCGGGCACCGGCGGCCTGGTCAGCGTCGACACCGTCACCGCGCAGCTGCTCTACGAGATCACCGGCGCGCGCTACGCCAACCCGGACGTCACCGCCCGGATGGACAGCGTCGAGTTGTCGTCCGACGGGCCCGACCGGGTGCGCATCAGCGGGGTCCGCGGCGAGGCCCCGCCACCCACCTACAAAGTCTCGATGAACAGCATCGGCGGGTTCCGCAACTCGATGACTTTCGTGCTGACCGGCCTCGACATCGAGGCCAAGGCCGACCTCGTGCGCCGGCAACTCGACGCCGCGCTCACCGTCAAGCCCGCGGAACTGCAATGGTCGCTGGCCCGCACCGACCACCCCGACGCCGACACCGAAGAAGCCGCCAGCGCGCTGCTGCACTGCGTCGTGCGCGATCCCGACCCGGCCAACGTCGGGCGCCAATTCTCCTCGGCCGCTGTCGAATTGGCGTTGGCCAGCTATCCGGGATTCCACGTGACCGCGCCGCCGGGCGACGGCCAGGTCTACGGGGTGTTCACCCCGGGCTACGTCGCCGCCGATCAGGTACCGCACGTTGCGGTACACGCCGACGGCACCCGCGTCGACATCGCTTGCGCCACAGAAACTCTCGAGCTCTCCCCCGCCGCCGAGCCACCGCTTCCCGAACCGTTGCCGGGCGGGCCCGCCCGGCGGGTGCCGCTGGGCCGCATCGCCGGCGCCCGCAGTGGCGACAAGGGTGGCTCGGCCAATGTCGGGGTGTGGGTGCGCACCGACGAGCAATGGCGTTGGCTGGCCAACACGTTGACCGTCGACCTGCTCAAGGAGCTGCTTCCAGAAGCGGCTGACTTCGACGTCGCCCGCCACCTGCTGCCGAATCTGCGGGCGGTCAACTTCGTCATCGACGGCATCCTCGGCCAGGGCGTCGCATACCAGGCTCGATTCGACCCCCAGGCCAAGGGGCTAGGCGAATGGCTCCGCGGCCGCTACCTCGACATCCCGGAGAGTTTACTGTGAACCTTTGGACTACGCCCGAGCGCGAACAGTTGCGAAAGACGGTGCGCTCGTTCGCAGAACGCGAGATCCTGCCCCACGTCGACGAGTGGGAGCGCACCGGCGACCTGCCGCGCGAATTGCACCGCAGCGCCGGAGCCGCCGGACTGCTGGGTGCGAACTTTCCCGAATCGGTCGGCGGTGGTGGCGGCGACGGCGCCGATGCGGTGATCATCTGCGAGGAGATGCATCAGGCCGGAGCGCCGGGCGGCGTGTTCGCGTCGTTGTTCACATGTGGCATCGCGGTACCACACATGATCGCCTCGGGCGATCAGCGGCTCATCGACTCGTTCGTTCGCCCGACGCTGGCAGGCGAACTGATCGGTTCACTCGCCATCACCGAACCGGGTGGCGGTTCCGACGTCGGACATCTTCGAACCTCGGCGGTTCGCGACGGTGACCACTACATCGTCAACGGCGCCAAGACTTACATCACCTCGGGAGTCCGCGCCGACTATGTGGTCACCGCCGTGCGCACCGGAGGCCCGGGCGCGAGCGGGGTTTCGCTTCTGGTGGTCGAGAAGGGCACGCCAGGTTTCGAGGTGAGCCGCAAGCTCGACAAGATGGGCTGGCGCTCCTCGGATACCGCCGAGCTGTCCTACACCGACGTCCGCGTCCCGGTGGCCAACCTGGTCGGCGCCGAGAACAGCGGCTTCGCCCAGATCGCCCAGGCCTTCGTTTCCGAGCGGATCGGCCTTGCCGCACAGGCTTATTCGAGTGCGCAGCGATGCTTGGACCTGACGGTGCAATGGTGCCGCGACCGCGAAACGTTCGGACGCCCATTGATATCGCGCCAATCGGTGCGGAACACGTTGGCCGAGATGGCCCGTCGCATCGACGTCGCCCGGGTCTACTCGCGCAGCGTGGTAGAGCGGCAGCTCGCCAGCGAGACGAACCTGATTCCGCAGGTGTGCTTCGCCAAGAACACCGCCGTCGAAGCCGGCGAATGGGTGGCCCACCAAGCCGTTCAGCTGTTCGGCGGCATGGGTTACATGGCCGAATCCGAGGTCGAACGCCAATACCGGGACATGAGAATCCTCGGCATCGGCGGCGGGACGACCGAAATCCTCACCGCCCTGTCCGCCAAACTTCTGGGATTCCAATCATGACCGTGCTGCAGTCCACGCTCGACGCGGAGGCCACCGCCTTCACCGACGCGGCGGCGGCCGCGTTGACGAAACTCGAGGAAATCGACAATGAGTTCGCCAACGCCCTGGCCGGTGGTGGGGCCAAATACGTTGAGCGCCATCATGACCGCGGCAAGCTGACGGCCCGCGAACGCATCGAGTTGTTGGTCGATCAGGATTCGCCGTTCTTGGAACTCAGCCCGCTGGCCGCCTGGGGCAGCGCATTCAAGGTCGGCGCCAGCACGGTCACCGGCATCGGCGTGGTCGAAGGTGTCGAATGCATGATCGTCGCCAATGACCCGACGGTCAAAGGCGGCACCAGCAATCCGTGGACCCTGAAAAAGATCCTGCGGGCCAATCAGATCGCTTTCGAGAACCGGCTTCCGGTGATCTCCCTGGTGGAGTCCGGGGGTGCGGACCTGCCCACGCAGAAGGAAATCTTCATTCCCGGCGGACGGATGTTCCGCGATCTGACGCGGCTTTCCGCGGCCGGCATCCCCACCATCGCGTTGGTGTTCGGCAACTCCACCGCGGGCGGCGCATACGTCCCGGGCATGTCCGACCACGTGGTGATGATCAAAAAACGATCGAAGGTCTTCCTCGCGGGCCCCCCGCTGGTGAAGATGGCCACCGGTGAGGAGTCCGACGACGAATCGCTCGGCGGCGCCGAAATGCATGCCCGCGTCTCGGGTTTGGCCGATTACTTCGCCGTCGACGAACTCGACGCGATCCGGATCGGGCGTCGCGTCGTCGCCCGGTTGAACTGGGTCAAGCAGGGGCCGAAACCCAAGCCGGTCACCGCGCCGTTGTTCGATACCGAGGAACTCATCGGCATCGTGCCGGCGGATCTGCGCATCCCGTTCGACCCCCGCGAAGTGATCGCCCGCATCGTCGACGGCTCCGAATTCGACGAATTCAAGCCGCTGTACGGGGCCTCGCTGGTGACGGGCTGGGCCCAACTGCACGGCTACCCGATCGGCATCCTGGCCAACGCGCGCGGGGTGTTGTTCAGCGAGGAGTCCCAGAAGGCCACCCAATTCATCCAGTTGGCCAACCGCTCCGACACGCCACTGTTGTTCTTGCACAACACCACCGGCTACATGGTGGGCAAGGACTACGAAGAGGGCGGGATGATCAAGCACGGCTCGATGATGATCAACGCCGTGTCCAACTCGACCGTCCCGCACATCTCGCTGCTGATCGGCGCCTCCTATGGCGCGGGCCACTACGGCATGTGCGGCCGCGCCTACGATCCGCGGTTTCTTTTCGCGTGGCCGACGTCGAAGTCCGCGGTGATGGGCGGCGCCCAGCTGTCGGGCGTGCTGTCGATCGTGGCCCGGGCGGCCGCCCAGGCGCGCGGCCAGCAGGTCGACGAGGAGGCCGACGCGGCGATGCGGGCCGCGGTCGAGGGGCAGATCGAAGCCGAGTCGCTGCCGCTGGTGTTGTCCGGGATGCTCTACGACGACGGGGTGATCGACCCGCGAGATACCCGCACGGTATTGGGAATGTGTCTGTCCGCCATCGCCAATGGCCCGATCAAGGGAACGTCGAATTTCGGCGTCTTCCGGATGTGAGCCCCATGGTTACTCGAGTTCTGGTCGCCAACCGCGGTGAGATCGCCAGGCGGGTGTTCGCCACCTGCCGCCGGCTCGGCTTGGGCACGGCCGCCGTCTACACCGACCCCGATGAGGGCGCGCCGCACGTCGCCGAGGCCGATGCCCGGGTGCGGCTGGACAAGACCAACGACTACCTCAACGCCGACGCCCTCATCGCCGCGGCCCGCGCCGCGGGTGCCGACGCGATACACCCCGGTTACGGGTTCCTCTCGGAGAACGCCGATTTCGCGGCCGCCGTCCAGGACGCCGGACTGACGTGGGTCGGACCTCCGGTGGCCGCGGTGCGGGCGATGGGTTCCAAGATCGAGTCCAAGAAACTGATGGCCGCCGCCGGGGTTCCGGTGCTCGACGAGCTCGACCCCGACACCGTCACCGAGGCGCAGCTGCCGGTTCTGGTCAAGGCCTCCGCGGGCGGCGGTGGTCGCGGCATGCGCGTGGTTCGCGAATTGTCCGCGCTCGCCGGCGAAGTCGCCGCGGCGAGCCGGGAAGCGCAGTCCGCGTTCGGTGACCCGACCGTGTTCTGCGAACGCTATCTGCCCACCGGGCATCACATAGAGGTTCAGGTCATGGCCGACGCCCACGGCACCGTGTGGGCGGTCGGCGAACGCGAATGCTCGATTCAGCGCCGGCACCAGAAGATCATCGAGGAGGCTCCGTCGCCGTTGGTGGAGCGCACAGTTGGCATGCGCGCCAAGCTGTTCGACGCGGCCCGGTTGGCCGCCGAGGCCATCGGCTACACCGGGGCAGGGACGGTGGAGTTCCTGGCCGACGACGACGGCGAGTTCTACTTCCTGGAGATGAACACCAGGCTGCAGGTCGAACACCCGGTCACCGAAGAGACCACCGGCCTCGATCTCGTCGAGCTGCAACTCGCCGTCGCGGACGGCGCTCGCCTCGACGCGCAACCTCCTGCCGCGCAGGGACATTCGATCGAGGCCCGGCTCTACGCCGAGGACCCTGCCAAAAACTGGCAGCCACAGGCCGGTTTGGTGCGCGCGTTCGAGATGCCTTCCGTCCGGGCTGAGTTCAGCTCGCTGGGACACCGGACCGGGATCCGGCTGGATTCGGGCATCGTCGACGGGTTCACCGTCTCCATCCACTACGACCCGATGCTGGCCAAGGTCATCTCCTACGCCCCGACGCGCCGTCAGGCGTCGCTGGTTCTCGCCGACGCGTTGGCCCGCGCCCGCGTGCACGGCGTGCGCACCAATCGCGATCTTCTGGTGAATGTGCTGCGGCATCCGGCGTTCCTCGACGGCGCCACCGACACAGCGTTTTTCGACACCCATGACCTGGCGCGGTTGGCGGCGCCACTGGGCGACGCCGCCGTGATCCGGCTGTCCGCCGTCGCGGCCGCACTCGCCGACGCCGCGCACAACCGCGCTACCGCGCCGGTGCTGAGCGCCGTTCCCAGCGGCTGGCGAAACCTGTCATCGGGGCACCAGGTCAAGGACTACCGCGACGAGCAGGCTGACGAGCTTCGGGTTCAATACCGTTTCACCAGAACCGGTTTGGTGCTGCCCGAAGACCCGTCGGTGCAGCTGGTGTCGGCCACGGCCAATGACGTGGTCCTGCGGGCCGACGGCGTCGAGCACAGCTTCTCGGTGCGCCGCTACGATTCCGATGTCTACGTCGATTCCGCCCTCGGGCCGGTGCACCTGATCGCGCTGCCCCGTTTCCCCGAGCCGGGTTCGACCGTCGAAAAGGGCTCACTGGTCGCTCCGATGCCCGGCAGCGTCATCAGGCTCGGTGCCGCGATCGGCGAGGCCGTCACCGCCGGACAGCCCTTGATCTGGCTGGAGGCCATGAAGATGGAACACACCATCGCCGCCCCGGTCGACGGGGTGCTCGCCGAACTCAATGTCAAGACCGGTCAGCAAGTCGAAGTTGGCGCTGTGCTGGCAAGAGTGGAAGCGCCGCAATCAGAAGGAGATCAAGCATGACCGACACCAGCTTCATCGAGAGCGAGGAGCGTCAGGCCCTTCGCAAGTCGGTGGCTGCGTGGGCAGCCAATTACGGCAGCGAGTACTACCTGCGCAAGGCCCGTGCCCAGGAGCACACCGACGAATTATGGTCGGAGGCAGGCAAACTCGGCTTCCTCGGGGTGAACCTGCCAGAGGAGTACGGCGGTGGCGGCGCCGGCATGTACGAGCTGTCGTTGGTCATGGAGGAAATGGCGGCCGCGGGTAGCGCGCTGCTGCTGATGGTCGTCTCGCCCGCCATCAACGGCACCATCATCAGCAAGTTCGGCACCGAGGAGCAGAAGAAGCGCTGGATTCCCGGCATCGCTGACGGCACGCTGACGATGGCGTTCGCCATCACCGAGCCGGACGCCGGCTCCAACTCGCACAAGATCACCACGACCGCCCGCCGGGACGGCAGCGACTGGATCCTCAAGGGCCAGAAGGTCTACATCTCGGGTATCGACCAGGCGCAGGCGGTGCTGGTGGTGGCCCGCACCGAGGAGGCCAAGACCGGCAAGTTACGCCCCGCGCTGTTCGTCGTGCCCACCGACGCGCCCGGCTTCAGCTACACCCCGATAGAAATGGAACTGATCAGCCCCGAACGCCAGTTCCAGGTCTTCCTCGACGACGTCCGGCTGCCCGGCGACGCACTGGTCGGCGCCGAAGATGCCGCTATCGCACAGCTTTTCGCCGGTCTTAACCCGGAACGCATCATGGGCGCGGCGAGCTCCGTCGGGATGGGACGCTTCGCCCTGAGTCGGGCCGCCGACTACGTCAAGACCCGCCAGGTGTGGGGCACCCCGATCGGCGCGCACCAGGGCCTGTCACATCCGTTGGCACAGTGCCACATCGAGGTCGAGCTGGCCAAGCTGATGTTGCAGAAGGCCGCCACCCTCTACGATTCCGGCAACGACATGGGCGCGGCCGAGGCCGCGAACATGGCCAAATACGCTGCGGCCGAGGCGGCTACGCGGTCGGTGGACCAGGCGGTGCAGTCGATGGGCGGCAACGGGCTGACCAAGGAATACGGTGTGGCGGCCATGCTGGCCTCGGCCCGGCTGGGCCGCATCGCTCCGGTCAGCCGCGAGATGGTGCTGAACTTCGTCGCGCAGACATCGCTGGGCCTGCCCCGAAGCTACTGATGGCCACCCTCGTCGAATACACCGCCGACGGGTACGTTGCGCGGCTGACCCTGAATTCCCCGCACAACCGCAACGCGCTGTCGACGACCTTGGTCAATCAGCTTCACCAAGGGCTGCGCGACGCGGCGGCCGATCCCGCCGTGCGCGTCGTGGTGCTCGGCCACACCGGCAACACGTTCTGCGCGGGCGCGGATCTCTCTGAAGGAACGTCAAGCAGCGATCCCGCCGAGGCGACCGCCCAGCGCTCGAAGGAGATGGCCCAACTGTTGCGTGCGATCGTCGAGGCGCCGCTGCCGGTGATCGTCGCGGTCGACGGCCACGTTCGCGCCGGCGGCATGGGACTGGTCGCCGCGGCCGACATCGCCGTAGCCGGCCCCAGCAGCACCTTCGCGCTTACCGAGGCCCGGATCGGCGTCGCCCCGGCCATCATCTCGTTGACGCTGCTGCCGAAGCTGTCGCCCCGGGCCGCGGCACGCTACTACCTGACCGGCGAGAAGTTCGGCGCCGCCCAGGCGGCCGAGATCGGGTTGATCACCGAGGCCGCCGAGGACGTCGACGCCGCAGTCGGCAAACTGGTCTCCGAAATCGGCCGGGGATCGCCTCAGGGCCTCGCGGCCTCCAAGGCACTGACCACGGCCGCGGTGCTGGGCGGGTTCGACCGCGACGCCGAGCGGCTCGCCGAGGAATCCGCCCGACTGTTCGTGTCCGACGAAGCCCGCGAAGGCATGCTGGCGTTCTTGGAGAAGCGTCCGCCCGACTGGGCCGGTTAGCCACCGAGAAGTTAGCCAGATGTCAAACAGGGGGTCCGGCCGGACGGCCGGCGGCGTGGCCCGGGCGGGCGCAACGTTGCAGTTTAGCCAATCCTCTTGCGGCAAAACCTGGACGTCGTAGGCTCGTGGGTGATGAGCAACTCAACGCAACGGGATGCGGAGGACACGCGCGGCGAACCGCCGCGCGCGGGCGATACCGATCGCATCCAGACTGCGCAGCTGCTCGCGTACGCGGCCGAGCAGGGCCGCCTGCAGCTCAACGACTACGAAGACCGTTTGACCAGGGCTTACGCGGCGACGACATATGAAGAACTGGATCAACTGCGGGCCGATCTGCCGGGGACGCCGATCAGCCCGCGCCGCGGCGGCAAGCTGAATCCGGCGCCGTCGACGCTGCTGCTGGCGTTGATGAGCGGCTTCGAGCGCCGCGGACGATGGAACGTCCCGAAGAAGCTCACCACCTTCACGCTGTGGGGCAGCGGGGTGGTCGATCTGCGCTACGCCGACTTCACCTCGACCGAGGTCGACATTCATGCGATGTCGATCATGGGTGTGCAGAACATTTTGCTGCCGCCGGAGGTCAACGTCGAGGTGCACGGCCGCGGCGTGATGGGCAACTTCGACCGCGCCGTGCTCGGGCAGGGCACGCCCGGCGCGCCGACCGTCCACATTCGCGGCTTCTCGCTGTGGGGCGGGGTCGGCATCATCCGCAAGGCCCGGCGGCCACGCGGCTAGCGAAACGTTCTAGTCGGGCACGTAATCGAAAGTGTCGGGGTTGGGGCCGTTGCGTCCCGATTCACCCTTGTTCAGCGCGTCGATCGCGTCCATGTCGGAGTCGTCCAGCTCGAAGTCGAACAGCTCGAAGTTTTCTTTCACCCGTTCCGGTGTCACCGATTTCGGGAAGACGATGTCGCCGCGCTGAATGTGCCAGCGCAGCACCACCTGCGCGGAGGTTTTACCGCGGGCCTCGGCGACGCGCTTGATCACCGGATCGTCGAGCACCTTGCCCTGCGCGATGGGTGCCCACGCCTCGGTGGCGATGCCATGCTCGCGCCCGTAGGCCCGGA
This sequence comes from Actinomycetota bacterium, assembly GCA_036338755.1. Lineage (GTDB taxonomy): Bacteria > Actinomycetota > Actinomycetes > Mycobacteriales > Mycobacteriaceae > Mycobacterium. Next base: position 161,096 of record JAYZBN010000012.1, read on the forward strand.
CTGCGTCGTTGCCGAAGTAGGGATGCAGCTCGACCTGGTTGACCGATGGGACGGTGTCGGTGTCGTTGGCCAGCCGTTGCAGGTGTGCCACTTGGAAATTCGAGACACCGATGCTGCGGGCGCGTCCGTCGCGCGCGAACTCCTCGAAGACCTTCCAGGTCGAGACGAAGTCGCCGTCGTAGAGCGTGGGCAGCGGCCAGTGGATGAGGAACAGGTCGACGTAGTCGGAATCCAGCTTCTTGAGCGTCTCGTCGAATGCGCGACGCGCAACGTCCGGCTGGTGGAATCCGTTGTTGAGCTTGCTGGTGACGAAGACGTCACCGCGGTCGAGACCCGCGTCGCGAATGCCTTGTGCGACTTGCTTTTCGTTGCCGTACATCTCGGCCGTGTCGATGTGGCGGTATCCGATCTCGAGGGCCTTCTTGACCGCCGCGGCGGTCTCGTCGGGCTTGATCTGGAACACGCCGAAACCCAGCTGCGGAATGCTGACACCGTCATTGAGTTCGATCGTCGGAACCTGACTCATGCATCTCCTCCTCGTTCACATCCCTGTACCCAGTCCAGGACACACCTACCCGGACGCGGTCTCCAACGCGCCTAACGACGACGGGACCGCAGGTAGTCACCGACCACGGCCGCTCCCAGGCCGTCGAGATCGGGCACCACGACCCGCCCCTCGACGCGTCGGGCGACCTGGTCGATGAACCGGGCAAGACCAGGGTCGCTGCCCAGCCGGAAGATGGTGATCTGGGCGCCCAGCCGCGCCATCTCGTCGAAGCCGCGCACGGTGTGCGCGATGGTCCGCGGATGCGGTGGGTAATCGAAGAACACGGTCGTGCCGTCGCCGTCGAAGTCCTCCAGGTGCGCGGTGGGCTCACCGTCGGTCACCACCAAAACCACCGGCTGCGCGTTGGGATGCCGGCGCAGATGCCGACCGGCCAGCGCCAGCGCGTGATGCAGGTTGGTGCCCTGCTCGTAGACGCCCTCGAGCCCGGTGAGCTCCGCGGCGGTCACCGTCCGGGCGTATCGGCCAAAAGCGATGATCTGCAAGGCATCCGAACGAAAACGCGTGCACACCAGATGGTTGAGCGCCAGCGCCGTCTGCTTCATCGGCAGCCAGCGATTCTCCATCACCATGGAGAACGAGGTGTCGACCAGCAGCGCGACCGCGGCCTGCGTGCGTGTCTCGGTCTCGGAGACCTCGACGTCGTCGACGGTGAGCTTCAACCGCCCGTCGCGGCCGTCCAGGGTGGCAGTTCCCGCTTGCCGCAGCACGGCATTGGTCAATGTGCGGGAGATGTTCCACGGTTCGGTGTCCCCGAACTGCCAGGGTCGGGTGGCGCCGGTGAGTTCGCCGGCCGCTCCCGCGCGCCGATGGTCGCGCTCGCCGCGGCGCCCGGAAAGTTGTTGTGCCACATCGCGCAACGCCGTCTCGCCGAGCCGACGCATGGCCTTCGGCGACAACCGCCACTGGCCGTCGGAACCGCGGTCCAAAAAGCCCTGATTGACCAGCGCGCGTTCCAATTCCGCAAGGGCGCGGGCGTCGACGGCCGCCTCGTCTCCGAGTTGACGCGCCAGCGCATCCAGGTCGACGTCGTCCATGGTGGCGCCCGGATAGCTCTGCGACAGTTGCTCGGCCAGTTGCTCCAGCTCGGCGATGTCGGACAGCGCCTGGGTGCCCTCGCCCATCCCGAACGGGTTGTCACCGGAGAACTGCTCGGACCCGCTCCAGTCCTCCCCCGGCCGCGCCGCCTGCAGGTGCGCGTCGAGCCGGTCCAGCGCCTGCATCAGCGCTGGTGACCCAAAAGCTTGCTGCGCCAAGGCATCCAGCTCCGCGCGCTGCTCAGCGCTGAGGCTGTTGCGAAAACGCTGCGCGGCGGCGGCACGCTTGGCCAGCGAGTCCAGCAACTCATCGACGTTGCGCGGGTTCTCGGGAAAGAACTCGCCGTGGGAGTCCATGAAGTCTTCGAAGTCTTGCTGGGTGTCCTCGCCGCGGGCGTGCTTGTCCAGCAGGTCGTTGAGGTCGTTGAGCATGTCGTTGACCCGCTGACGATCCTCGTCGGTGGCGCCCTCCAGCGCCTGCTTCATGCCCGCGAAGCGTTGGTCCAGCATCTCGCGGCCGAGCAGATCCTTGATCTGGTCGTACTTTTCACGGGCCTCGCCGCTGCGCCAGTTGTAGTCGGAGAGCTCCTGGACGGCCTTGGCCGGCGAGGACGGCAGCGCGTCCAGTTGTAGTTCGCCGAAGCGGGCATCGTCGTCAAGCGCGCGAGCCAGCTCCTTGCGTTCGGCCAGCACGGCCTCGTCCAGAAGTTTTTTGATCTCCTGCAGCGTTCCGTCTAAGTTGTTGCGCCGCAACAGCTCCCGTCGTCTCCGGTTAGCCTCGGCGGCCAGCCGATCCGCGCCCGGCATGTTCTTGGTGCCGCGACGCAGCAGCTCGGACAGCGCGCGGCGTGGCGACGTGCCGGCCATGACATCTTGGCCGATCTGTTCGAGCGCCTCGCGCAGGTCCACCGGCGGGGCCAGGGGGTCGGGCCCGCCGGTGTACGCCGAGTAACGCGAGGAGTGCCCTCGTGACGATCGCAGGCGCGGCGAAGCCGGGCGCTGCGGGTCGTCACCATCAGACCTAGCCATAGACGGTTTGGCCCTCCCCGGATACCTTGTCGATGCGCTTGGCCAGATACAACGCCTCGAGCGCCAACTCCAGCGCCGCGGCGCGTTCGCCTTCCGACTGCGCACCCAGCTTGGCCGCAATCTTGTCCACCACGGCCAGGCTCGGGACCGCGGCCAGCACATCCTTGGCCGAGACCCGCTCGCCCGTCGTCACCGCCGAACCGCCCTCCACCGCGGCCACCAGCGATCCGACGTCGATGCCGCCCAACACCCGCGACGCGGTGTCCGCGGTCGCCCGGCGCAGCAGGTGTTCGAGCACGGCCTGTTCGCGGCCTTCCTCGCCGGACTCGAATTCCAGCTTGCCGCGCAGGACGTCGATCACCGTGCCCAGATCGACGACCCGGGCCACCGGGTCCGTCTCCCCCAGCATCGCGCCGCGGTGTCGCGCGGCGGCGGCGACCGTCTCGGCGGCGGCGATGGCGAACCGCGCCGACACCCCGGAGCGTTGATCGACGGAGTTGGACTCGCGCAGGTACCGGGCGAACCGGGCGATTATCTGCATCAGATAGCCGGGAACCTGGGCGGACAGGTGCGCTTCCTGCGCGATGACACCGACTTCCGCTTCGAGCTCGAGCGGGTAGTGGGTCCGGATCTCCGCGCCGAAACGGTCCTTGAGCGGAGTGATGATGCGCCCGCGGTTCGTGTAGTCCTCGGGGTTGGCGCTGGCGACCACCAACACGTCCAGCGGCAGGCGCAACGTGTAACCGCGGACCTGGATGTCGCGCTCCTCCATCACGTTGAGCATCGACACCTGGATGCGCTCGGCGAGGTCGGGCAGTTCGTTGACCGCGACGATGCCGCGGTGGGCGCGCGGTATCAGGCCGTACGCGATGGTCTCCGGGTCTCCGAGGCTGCGGCCCTCGGCGACCTTGATCGGGTCGATGTCGCCGACCAGGTCGGCGACGCTGGTGTCCGGGGTGGCGAGCTTTTCGGTGTAGCGCTCGCTGCGGTGCTTCCATTCGACCGGCAGGTCGTCGCCCAGGGTGGCGGCCTTGCGGATGGACTCCGGCGTAATCGGTGAGAAGGGGTGCTCGCCCAGTTCGGCGCCGGCGATCACCGGCGTCCACTCATCGAGCAAGCCGGTCAGCGCGCGCAGCAGCCGGGTCTTGCCCTGGCCCCGTTCGCCGAGCAGAACGAAGTCGTGGCCCGCGATCAGCGCCCGTTCCAGCTGGGGCAACACGGTGTCGTCGAACCCCAGAATCCCCGGCCAGATGGCTTCACCGTCTCCGCCTTCGGCGAGGCGTGCGAGCAGATTTTCGCGGATTTCCTGTTTGACTCCCCGTTCACGATGACCGGCGGCGCGCAGCTCGCCGACGGTGCGGGGCAGGTTGCTCGGTGACATCACCACTCCACGCTACGACGCGGGGTCAGACGAGTCATGCCAAGGGCGTTCACCGAACGCTTATTGACACGTGCGTCGCTGCGGGCACCGTGACTAATGCGCGAAGTGACGCGCCCCGGTGAGATACAGCGTGATGCCCGCGTTGGTGGCCGCCGCGGTCACCTCGTCGTCGCGCACCGATCCGCCGGGATGCACGATCGCCTTCACTCCCGCGCCGGTCAGCGTCTCCAGTCCGTCCGGGAACGGGAAGAACGCATCCGAGGCCGCCACCGCACCGCGCACCCGCTCGCCGCCGCGTTCGACGGCCAGTCGCGCCGCGTCGACCCGGTTCACCTGACCCATGCCGACGCCGATGGTGGCGCCGCCGCCCGCGATCACGATCGCGTTCGATTTCACAGCGCGACACACGCGCCAGGCGAACACCAGGTCGGCCAGCGTCGCCGGGTCAGCGGGTGAGCCGGTGGCCAGGGTCCAATTGACCGGGTTGTCGCCGTGCGCGTCCAGCTCGTCGCGCTGTTGCACCAGCAGGCCGCCGCTGATCGGCCGCAGCTCGGTCCCCCCGCTCAGCGGCTCCGAACCCACCAAAACCCGGATGTTCTTCTTGCGGGTCAACACCTCCAGGGCGGCCGGCTCATAGGCGGGGGCCACGATGACCTCGGTGAAGATGGTGCTGACGTATTCGGCCATTTCCAGGCTGACCTCGGTGTTGGCCGCGATGACCCCGCCGAACGCACTCAGCGGATCGCATTCGTGCGCCTTGCGGTGTGCGTCCGCGACCGATGCCGACGAGATGGCGATCCCGCACGGGTTGGCGTGCTTGATGATCGCCACGCAGGTCTGCTCGTGATCGAAGGCGGCCCGCCAGGCCGCGTCCGCATCGGTGAAGTTGTTGTAGGACATCTCTTTTCCGTGCAGCTGCTCTGCCTGCGCCAACCCCGGCCACGCGCCGGGGTCGCTGTAGAGTGCGGCCTGCTGGTGCGGGTTCTCGCCATAGCGCAGCATCGCCGAGCGCCGCCAGCTGCGGCCCAGCCACTTCGGGAAAGTCGTCGGCGGGTGTTCGGGGGCCAGCGTCGACTCCATCCAGCTCGCCACCGCGATGTCGTATTCGGCCGTGTGCTGAAACGCCAGCGACGCCAGCTTTTTCCGCTCGGCGAGGCTGAAGCCGCCCTCGCGTACCGCGGCGAGCACACCGTCGTAGCCCCTGGGGTCGGTGATCACCGCCACGCTGGGATGGTTTTTCGCCGCGGCCCGCACCATCGACGGCCCGCCGATGTCGATCTGTTCGACGCATTCGTCGATGCTGGCCCCGGAGTCGACGGTCTCGGTGAAGGGGTACAGGTTGACGACGACGAGCTCGAACGCCGCAATGCCGAGTTCCTCGAGCGCGGCGGCGTGCTCGGGTTTGCGAAGGTCGGCGAGCAGGCCCGCGTGCACGCGCGGATGCAGCGTCTTGACCCGGCCGTCGAGAACCTCGGGAAAACCGGTCAACTCCTCGACCCGGGTTACCGGAATGCCTTTGTCCGCAATGACCTTCGCGGTGGATCCGGTCGAGACGATCTCCACACCCGCACCCGCCAGTCCCTGCGCGAGGTCGGCCAGCCCCGTCTTGTCGTACACGCTGATCAAGGCGCGCCGGATCGGCCGCTTGGCGTCTTCGCGCCTGTCGTCGGTGCTCATCGGTTCATCGCCTTTCGTCCGATCGTCGCTTTTCTCCCGACCACGGTCAGGCCGCCTGTCGCGATCGCGCCCACCACGTCCACCAGTAGCTTTCGTTCGGTGACTTTGATGCGTTCGTGCAAGGTCTCTTCGGTGTCGTCGTCGAGCACCGGAACGGATTCCTGCGCCAGGATCGGCCCGGTGTCCGTCCCGGCGTCTACCAGGTGCACCGTACAGCCTGTGAGCTTCACGCCGTAGGCCAGCGCGTCGGCCACCCCGTGCGCACCCGCGAACGCCGGCAGCAGCGTCGGGTGCGTGTTGATGATGCGGCCATGGAATCGCGAAAGGAATTGCGGTCCAAGTATTTTCATGAAGCCGGCGGAGACCACCAGGTCGGGCGAGTGCGCGGCGGTGGCCTCCGTCATAGCCGCGTCCCAGGCGTCGCGGTTTGGGTGGTCGCCGAGTCGGACGGTGAATGCGGGCACGGAGGCGGCCGCGGCGATCTCGATGGCCGGGCAGTCGCGGTCGGCGCCGACGGCGACCACCCGGGCCGGATAGTCCGCGACGGCCGACGTCAACAGGGAATTCAGCAGCGACCCGGTGCCCGACGCCAGTACCACTACCCGTGCCGGTGCGTTCGGGGGCACATGGAGCGGTTCGACCACATCGGCGAGCCTACTGTCGGCGTCATCCCCGTGACGATGAGGCTGGCCGCAGGGGAATTGCCCACCTCTGAGCGACAATCGCCGGTGTCGCACCCGCCCGCGCAACGGTGTCGCTACAAGGCGGGCAAAAGACCTAGTCCGTCGAATCTCGCTCGGTCGCCCCCGACTCGGGTTCGGCCAGGGGCGGCTCGTCGTCGCCGACCGGCGCGTCGGGGGCGGCGGAGTCGCCCGGCGCGTCAGGTTCGACCCGGGCGCCGGGATCGCCCGAGTCCACTGCGTCGGTGGGCGCCTCGTCGGCCGAGTCCACCGGCGTCGTGTCCTCGGCCGGCGCCTCCTCGGCCGGCGCGAATCTGGCGTTAGGCCGTCGGGGACGACGCCTGACCCCACCGCTCATCACCACCGTGACCCCGCCGACGACCGCGAACCAGAAGAAGACGCCGATCAACAACGCGCTCTGGTCCACGCCGACGTGGCCGAAGTTGCCCAGCTGGCCGCTGCCGGCATACGCGAGCACGGACATCACCAGCGCCCCGGCGACCGCGGCGACCAGCAGCTTGGCCGCGGCCGCCAGCGGCGGCAGCGCGCGCCGGGCGCATTGCTGACCGACCGCCACCCCGGACGACGCGCCGATGATCAGCAGCGCCACCCAGACCGGCCCCAACGGAGGCCTGGGGACGGCGGCCAGCACCGGCAGGGCCGGGATATCACCACCGAACACGGTGAACGAACTGAATGTCGCGAACCCGATGTGCGCGCTGGACCCGACGGCCATCGCCGCGGTGCCCACAATCACGTTGGGCGCGTACAACATTGACAACAGGGTGAGACTGAATTCGCCGAAGATCGAATCGGTGATGCCGTAGAGCTCCTGCATGGTCGACCAGTGCACGACCAGCGATCCCGCCGTCACCAGCCCGGAAAGTCCGAGCAGTGCGAGCAGACCGGCGGTGGCCGCACGCAGGGAATCGCCCAGCCAGAACGGCAGCGGCGACGCCGCCAGCGCGCGTGGTCCCACCCGGGACCACACACCGATCCCGGCGCCGGCGGCATGAACCGCGAGCACGCTGAGGAACGCCCGCAGCGCGCTCGGCGTCTGCAGCTCGGTGATCACCGACGACGCGTCGTGGATGACCGCCAGGGCGATCGCCGTCAAGAACAGCGGACCGCCCAGCGCCGACGCGATGACCCAGCGGACGACCAGCCACGACGAGTGGGGCGTGGTGGCCCGCGCGGTGTTGCGCGCGGTCGCCCAGATCATCAGCAGGACCGGCAACAGCGGCATCACGCCGAGTTCGCGGCCGCCGATCGACACCGGTACCTGGTGCACCCCCAGCCACATGCTGGCAATGGCGCCCAGCGCGCCGGTCATGTCGCTGTTGGCGATCAACAACTGGGTCAGCGTGACCGCGGCGATGATGACCAACGCCACCACCGCCGGGGCGAACGCGACCCTGGCGAGGTCACGCGCCTGGCGAGCGCCCGCTGCCCGGTTGTCCTCCACCCGTGTCACTCTGGGGCACGTCCCCGACTAGGCGCGACAGCGCACGGTTAGGAGGGCGCTGGCCCAGACGGTGAAGACGGCGACTGCTGCTCGTGGCCGAACTGCTGGCCCCCACCCTGCTCGGAGAAGTTGGCGGTCGCCGAACCGGCATCCGATCCACCGGTGTTCGGCGGTGGGCTGAAGCTGGGGAAGCCGGTGGGCGGAGTAGACGAGCCGTGCTGCTGCGCGGACGGCTGGGGTCCCGACTGCGGCGCGGGCTGAGCGCCGAAACCGCCGGTCGGAACGCCGCTCTGGGTGGGTGCCGCACTCGGCGAGTAACCGCCGTACTGCGACCCGTACCCCTGCGGCGACTGCTGCTGGCCGCCGTGCTGCTGAGCGCCCGGCTGCTGGCCGTAGTAAGGCTGCTGACCGTACTGGCCGTACTGCCCGTACTGGCCGTACTGCGCGTAAGGGTCGTACTTGGGTCGCGGCGCCGGCGCGGTGATGACGCCGGATTCGAGCAGAACAACGACGACCGCGGCGATGGCCTGGAGCACTACGGCCGCCACCAGCGGCCACATCGCCCAGCCGATCGAAAAACCGGCGGGCAGGTTGATCGTCTCGGTGATGGCCAGCAAGGCGCCCAAAACCGCGATCACCGCAACGATTCCCGGATAGTTCTTGGTCTTCGGCAGTAGGCCGAGTCCGGCGAGCAGCGCGGCCAGCACCGCAACCACGACCGCGGTGCCCGCGTCGCCGGCGCGCCCACCGATGCCCGGACCGAGATCGGCGCCGATGGTGAAGGTGGGACCGAAGTTCAACAGGTACGCGGCAAGACCGAGGACCACCACCGCGACGTTGAGGTAAAACGGCAGCTTGCTCGTTCCGTCGTCATCCTTCGCGAAGGATGGTGTGCCGCCCGCATAGGCGCCGCCGGATTGCGACGGTGGATAGCCCGGGCTTCCGGGAGAGTAGGTCATGGCTCCTCCTGTTGCTTCCAGTGCCTTGAACTGCCTAGCGGTCGCCACGGTTGCAGTTGCAACGCTGTGCTTGCAGGCGCCTCGCTGCGTTAGCGACGCGGTCGATCACCCACGCTAGCGCACGTGCGGTAACCCGTGCCGCTGCCACCGGCTTGCGCGGCGGGGCCCGCACCGGAGGCGCCGCGCGCCGCTCGCGAGACGGTCCGTGCCACCGCGGCTTGCTCAGCACAGGTAGAACACGTTCTAATTCTCTGCATGGATTACGGGCTTGTGCTTTTCACCAGCGATCGTGGCATCTCCCCGGCGAAGGCCGCGAAGCTCGCCGACGACCACGGCTTTGCGACCTTCTACGTGCCAGAACACACTCACATTCCGGTGAAGCGCGAGGCGGCTCATCCCACGACGGGGGACGAATCGCTGCCCGACGATCGCTACATGCGGACACTAGACCCATGGGTAAGTCTGGGCGCGGCGTGCGCGGTGACCTCGCGGGTGCGGCTGTCCACCGCGGTGGCCCTTCCGGTCGAGCACGACCCGATCACGCTGGCCAAAAGTATTGCCACCCTTGATCACTTGTCGGGCGGACGCGTCAGCCTGGGCGTCGGGTTCGGCTGGAACACCGACGAACTCGCCGACCACAACGTGCCGGCCGGCCGGCGCCGCACCATGCTGCGCGAATACCTCGAAGCGATGCGGGCGCTGTGGACCGAAGAAGAGGCTCAGTACGACGGTGAATTCGTGAAGTTCGGCCCGAGCTGGGCCTGGCCAAAGCCGGTGCAATCGCACATCCCGGTGCTGGTGGGTGCCGCGGGCACCGAGAAGAACTTCAAGTGGATCGCGCGCAGCGCCGACGGCTGGATCACCACCCCGCGCGATTTCGACATCGACGAGCCGGTGAAGCTGCTGCAGGACACCTGGGCTGCGGCCGGCCGCGACGGCGCTCCCCAGATCGTGGCGCTGGACTTCAAGCCGGTGCCCGAGAAGCTGGCCAGGTGGGCCGAGCTGGGGGTGACCGAGGTGTTGTTCGGTCTGCCGGATAAGTCGGAGGACGAGGTGGCCGCCTACGTCGAGCGTTTGGCGGGCAAGCTGGCGGCCCTGGTCTGACTGCCCTTCATCTCCGCGAGACTTAAACCACGGCGACCGTTCGCGGCGTGTCGTGTGCGCGGTTTAAGTGTCGCGCGCTCAGACGCGGTGGTACATCTAGCCGAGCGAAGCCCGGTTACCGTTGCCGGTCGACCACACCGAGATCTCGGCACCGAGCGGATCGCCGTCGCACATCAACGCGACGAGTTCGTCGTCGTCGGTGGTGGCCATGAACCGAGTGTTGTCCGCTTCGAGCCGGCCGACGATGACGCCGGTGCGGACCGGCCAATCGTAGTGCACGGAGTATGTCTCGATCCTCGCCGCGCCGTCCGGTGTCTTGGTGACGTCGACCTTCGGCAGCGCGTCGATCTCCTTCTTCAGCTCCGCACAGTTGTCCGTACGCCAGTTCACGGGTGTGGTCGAGTAGATTCCGACCGAGTACTTGCTCATGATGCCGCCGTTGGCGCCGACGAAGCCGAATCGCCCTGGCCTGTCCCGCATCTGCGCGACGGTCTCGGCGATACCGTGCAGCGAGTAGCTGTTTCCGGGACCACCGAAGTACGGCAATCCCCCGGTCAGGGTCAGGCCGCGCGGGTCGTCGCCGCCGATGCCCAGCGCTTCGCAGATCACGAACACCGGGAACGGAAAGCAGCTGTACAAGTCGAAGGTATCGATGTCGTCGACGCCGATTCCGGCTACCCGCAAACCTTCTCGGGCAGCATGGACCGCCGCGGGGCTGGCACCGAGGTCGACGCGATCGAGCATCGCCTGCTCGATCATGTCCGAGTGGCCGTGCACAAAGACCCACTTCTCCTCCGGCACGCCCAAGCGGGTCGCCGCATCTACTGACGTCAGCACCGCCGCCGCGCCCTGGTTGACTTGATCGCGGGCGACGAGCAGACGGGGGTAGGGGTCACAGATCATTCGGTTGTCGTCGGTGATCGTGCTGATCTCGTCGACCGACCGCTCCACCGGTGATGACGAAAGCGGGTTCTTGGCAGCCACTTTGGACATCGGGGCGAACAGTTCGGCCATCTCGCGCCGATAGTCGGCCACGCTGCGCCCCAGCCGCGCGCGGCGGGCGTTCTCCAGGAGGCCGTACTGCACGGGCGCCCCGGTCAGACCGTGCTGAATCGTGTATTCGTCGATGTAGCTGGAGATCTGGTGGCCGCGATCTTCCAGTTGGCCCTCGACATGTTCGGTGAAGTCGGGTTTGTCCTCGCGATCGGCGAAGTAGCGAGCCGTCGATCCCGGCTCCGAGCCCATGATCATGACGACGTCCGCTGCACCTGCCGCGATCGCGTTGCCCGCCTCGGTGACAAGCTTCTGCGGCCCCTGCCCGCCGACCGGTTCGAGTACTACGCGGGCGGGATCGCCGCCGAGCCGGTTCATCACCGAACGCGGGTAGTTGTTCGACTTGCCCAGCCTCGCGGGCATCGGTCCAGAGATCTCGAACTGCCGTAGCCCGAAGACCGTGTCGATGGCCTGCGCGACGCCTTTGGCGCCGGTGTCGTCAAGTGCTGCCCGCGCGGCCGCCGTCGCGAGGTCGACCGCCGACATTCCCCGATAGTCGGGGTCGTCGATGCGCTCGGTGAACTGGCCGACCCCGACGAGCACCGGGGTTCGCGGCTCGACCGCCATGACAAACCTCCTGGCAACTGTTAGTTCGACAGGCTAACCGATGGCTGGAGCCGAAACGAAACCGTCGTCAGTTCGCGGATTCGCGATCTGACCACGGTCTCGGTGAAGAACTACAGGCTCTGCAGGATCTTGCGGGCCAGCTCCGCCGTCTCCGACGGCGTCTTGCCGACCTTCACGCCGGCGGCCTCCAGGGCCTCCTTCTTGGCGGCCGCGGTGCCCGACGAGCCGGACACGATGGCGCCCGCGTGTCCCATCGTCTTGCCCTCCGGCGCGGTGAATCCCGCGACATAGCCGACGACCGGCTTGGAGACGTTGGCCTTGATGTAGTCCGCCGCGCGCTCCTCGGCGTCACCGCCGATCTCCCCGATCATCACGATGACCTTGGTGTCGGGGTCCTTCTCGAAGGCCTCGATGGCGTCGATGTGGGTGGTGCCGATCACCGGGTCACCACCGATGCCGATCGAGGTGGAGAAGCCGAAATCGCGCAGCTCGTACATCATCTGGTAAGTCAGGGTGCCCGACTTGGACACCAGCCCGACCGGACCGGGCCCGCTGATGTTCGCCGGGGTGATGCCGGCCAGCGCCTCACCCGGGGTGATGATGCCCGGGCAGTTCGGCCCGATGATGCGCGTCTTCTGCCCCTTGTCCACGTTGTAGGCCCAAGCAAAGGCGCTGTCCTGCACCGGAATTCCCTCGGTGATGACCACCAGCAACGGGATCTCGGCGTCGATCGCCTCGATGATCGCGTCCTTGGCGAATTTCGGCGGGACGAAGACGACCGACACGTTCGCGCCGGTCTCCTTCATCGCTTCGGCGACGGTGCCGAAGACCGGGAGCTCGACGTCCTTACCGACCGGGTCCACGTGCGACACGGTGGTGCCTGCCTTGCGCGCGTTGACGCCGCCCACCACCTGCGTACCGGCCTTGAGCATGAGCGCGGTGTGCTTGGTGCCCTCACCGCCGGTGATGCCCTGGACGATGACCTTGGAGTCCTTGTTCAAGAAGATCGACATGGCTTGACTCCCCTACTTGTTCGCCAGCTCGGCGGCTTTGTCGGCACCGGCGTCCATGGTCTCGGCCTGGATCACCAGCGGGTGGTTGGCTTGGGCAAGGATGCGGCGGCCTTCGTCGACGTTGTTGCCGTCGAGCCGGACCACGAGCGGCTTGTTGGCCTCGTCGCCGAGCATGTTCAGCGCCGTCACGATCCCGTTGGCGACGGCGTCGCACGAGGTGATACCCCCGAACACGTTCACGAACACGCTCTTGACCTGCTTGTCGTTCAAGATGACGTCGAGGCCCGCGGCCATCACCTCCGCCGACGCGCCACCACCGATGTCGAGAAAGTTGGCCGGCTTCACGCCGCCGCGCTTCTCGCCCGCGTAGGCGACGACATCGAGCGTCGACATCACCAGGCCCGCGCCGTTACCGATGATGCCGACCGAGCCGTCCAACTTGACGTAGTTGAGGTCGTGCTCCTTGGCCTTGAGCTCCAGCGGGTCGGTGGCGTCGCGGTCCTCGAACTCCGCGTGACCGGGCTGACGGAAGTCGGCGTTGGCGTCCAATGTGACCTTGCCGTCCAGCGCAAGAATCTGGTCTTGCGGGTCGCGCACCAGCGGGTTGACCTCAACCAGGGTGGCGTCCTCGGCGACGAAGACCTCCCACAGCTTGTTGATGGTGATCGCGGCGGCGTCGAGCACCTCGGCGGGCAGGTGGCCCTGCTCGGCGATGGAGCGCGCGGTAGCAAGGTCGACACCCTTGACGGCGTCCACCGGAACCTTGGCCAGCCGCTCGGGCTTGGTCGCCGCGACCTCCTCGATCTCCATGCCGCCCTCGACCGAGCACATGGCCAGGTAGGTGCGGTTGGCGCGGTCGAGCAGGAAGGAGATGTAGTACTCCTCGGCGATGTCGCTGGCCTCGGCCACCAGCAGCTTCTTCACGACGTGTCCCTTGATGTCGAGACCGAGGATGTTCTTGGCGTGCTCGTAGGCGTCTTCGGGCGTGGCCGCGTATTTGACGCCGCCCGCCTTGCCGCGTCCGCCGACCTTCACCTGCGCTTTGACCATCACCGGACGGCCGATTTCGGTCGCGATCTCGCGCGCGCCCTCGGCGGTGTCGGTCACGCGTCCCGGCGTAGTCGGTACGTTGTGCTTGGCGAACAACTCTTTTGCTTGATACTCGAAAAGGTCCATGGACTCTCTGTCTTCGCTCGACTCAACTACTAGGCCTCTTGGTGGGCGTTGCCGCACCCGGCAACTCGCACGGACGAACTGTATCCACCCCTCCAACGGCGATTACCGCCGCGTCCGCCGATGTGGCACAGCTCACGAGCCGTGGGTTGACTGTCCGCGTGATCCAAATCACAATTCCGCCCTGATTTTCCGACGAGGTTGCCAGCCCCGCGCGTTAGCGGATACCTTCCTAGGGTCCAGATAACGTTATGGTCACGATACGAGGACATTTCAGGTTGTCCCAGCACCGTTTTGCCCGGTCTTCTGCCGTAACCGAAGGCGTCGTGAGGGTGGGTCGCGCGGCAGGCGCCCGATGGGCCGAAGCACCGCATCGCACCGAGGTCACGGAAATCCTTCCGCTCGACGGCTTTGACTTCGACGACTTCGAGTTCAGCGACGACGCCGGCGATCTTGGCGACCTGGACTTCAACGGCGACTCACCCTTCGACAACGAAGCGCAGGTGCTGCTGGCGCCCGAGCTCGACGACCTGCACGAGGCCGACGACGTACGTCCGGTCTGGCTGGCCGCACCCGTCACCGAGGTGCTGCCGCGGGTGATCGTCGAGCCTCGCACCGAACGACGCCCGGATCGCTCGCACACCGTCGACGTCGTAGGCGTCCGCCGCGCAGGACAGCACCGCAAGCAACCGACCAGCGCGGCCCGGGGCCGCCTGCTGATCTCGGCGATGGCGGCGGGAGCGGCCGCCGCGGCCGCCCACACGGCCACCAGCCACGCCGACACCCCCACAACCGACGCGGTGCTGACCGCCAACGCGTCGGCGCTGGGCGGCGGGGCGGGCAGCAACACCGTCCGCGGCCCGCAGGTGATCGCCGCGGCGCCGTCGGCCACCGCCGCACTGCACAACCAGGAGCTCGCCAAGGGCGTCGCCTTCGCCAACGACCGCGCCGAACGCGAGGCGCGGTTGTCGCAGCCGCTCTACGTGATGCCGACCAAGGGCATCTTCACCTCCAACTTCGGCTACCGCTGGGGGGTGCTGCACGCCGGTATCGACCTGGCCAACTCGATCGGCACACCGATCTACGCGGTGTCCGACGGCGTGGTCATCGACTCCGGGCCGGCCAGCGGCTACGGGATGCTGGTCAAGTTGCGCCACGCCGACGGGACGGTCACGCTCTACGGCCACGTCAACACCACGCTCGTCAGCGTCGGTGAGCGCGTGATGGCCGGCGACCAGATCGCCACGATGGGCAACCGGGGCAATTCCACCGGCCCCCACCTGCATTTCGAGGTGCTGCAGGGCGGCACCGAACGGATCGATCCCGTGCCGTGGCTCGCTAAGCGTGGTCTTACAGTCGGCAACTACGCTGGCTGAGGTGACCGAGCCGAACGAAGAACCTTCCGGTCCGCGTCCGCCCGAGCCCACGCCCGAGCACGATCCGCCCTCCGACTCACGGACACGGATCATCCGCCGCGCGCCTACCGGCCCCATCCCGACCACGCCGGACGCCCCGACAACGCACTTCGCTCCGCAATCGGCGCCCTACCGGGCCGGTCCCCATGCGGGTCGGACCAACTATGCCGGGGTCCCGGCCCTCGAACCCTCCGATCGGACGGCCGTTGCCGCGTGCGCGGTGAGCATCATCAGCGGCTGGGCCACGTCGGTGGTGGCCACCGATCTGATCGCCGGTTGGTGGCGAACCGATCGTCTGTTCTGCATCGCGGTCGCGTTCCTGGCCCTGGTGTTTGCGGGGACCACGGTGTCCGGCGTGATCATGCTGCTGCAGCGCCGATCGATCAGCCGCTACCTGTTGATGGCCGGCGCCCTCGTCGCCTTCCTCACCTACATCGGGGTGTTCATCGCCGGCGCGCGGGTCGCATGGGTGGTGCACCTGCTGCCGATATTGCCGATCGCCACGGTGGTGCTGGTGCTGCTTCCGCAGACCAAACGGTGGCTGGGCGCCTGACCTTCACCGAACGCGCACTGCGGGCGAATATTTCGCCGAATTTCCGCCGTGAGTGCACGTTCGACGCGGTCGATTGCCGCCGGGGCTAAAGCTTGCTGAGCGGGGCGTGGTTGTGCATCAGCTTCACCCGGCCCGAGCTGCCGAAGTCGATCAGCGACATCGCCGATTCGCCGACGCCGGACACCTCCTCGACCCGGCCCAGCCCGTACTTGTCGTGCGTCACCCGGTCGCCGGGGGCGAGCACCAGTAGCGGGCGTTTGCTCATTCCCGAGCGGGTGGGGGCGGCCCGCGGCGTGCCGAACCGGCCGGCACCGCTCACGGGCGCGCTGAACGAGGGGGCCGGCGCGGTGCGTCGCCAATCGATGAGTTCCTGTGGAATCTCTTGCAGGAAGCGCGATTCCGGGTTGAGCATGGGCTGTCCCCAGGAGGACCGGACGATCGCCCTGCTCAGGTAGAGCCGTTGGCGGGCCCGGGTGATCCCGACGTAGGCCAGCCGCCGCTCCTCGGAGAGTTCGACCGGATCGTCCAATGACCGCATGTGAGGGAACATCCCGTCCTCCCATCCGGTCACGAACACCACCGGAAACTCCAGGCCCTTGGCGGTGTGCAGCGTCATCAGGGTGACCATGCCGGCGCCGTCTTCGGGAATCTCGTCGCTGTCAGAGACCAGCGAAACCCGCTCCAGAAACTCGGCCAGCACGCCGGTATCCGGCACGTCTTCGTCTTCGGGGGCTTGCAAGGACTCGCCCAGTGCCGCGGCGTTGGCCCGATCGGTACTGAATTCGTGTGCCACGCTGACGAGTTCGTTGAGGTTGTCCAGACGCGCGAGTTCCTGGGGATCGGTCGAGGATTCGAGTTCCCGGCGGTATCCGGTGCGTTCGAGCACCGACTCGACCAGATCGCCGAGATCGTCGTCCAGGCGTCCGCGCAGCTCGTCGAGCAGTTCGACGAAACCGGCGATCGACTTCTCGGCACGCGAATTCAGCATCGGCACTTTGCCTTCGGCCGCGGCCACGAGCGCGTCGGCGAAACTGGCGCCGGTGTTCTCGGCATACACCGCCACGCACGCCTCGGCGCGATCGCCGATGCCCCGGCGAGGGGTGTTGAGGATGCGCCGCATGCTGACCGTGTCGCCGGGGTTGTCCAGCACCCGCAGATAGGCGACGATGTCGCGAATCTCCTTACGCTCGTAGAAGCGCACTCCGCCAACGACTTTGTAGGGTATCCCGGCGCGGATGAACACCTCTTCGAACGACCGGGACGAGTTGTTGGTGCGGTAGAAGATGGCGACGTCGTTGTAGGTGATCTCGCCGTTGGCGGCCAGCGCGTCGATCTCCTCGGCGACGAATCGGGCTTCGTCGTGTTCGTTGTCGGCGACGTAGCCGACGATCAACTCACCGGCGCCTTCGGCGGTCCACAGCCGCTTGTCGCGGCGTCCGGAGTTGCGGGCGATCACGGAGTTGGCCGCGGACAGGATGTTCTGCGTCGAGCGGTAATTCTGTTCCAGCAGAATGGTTGTCGCGTCCGGGTAATCGCGTTCGAAGTCCTCGATGTTGCGGATGGTGGCGCCGCGGAACGCATAGATCGACTGGTCGGCGTCGCCGACCACGCACAGCTCGGCGGGCGGCACGCCGTCCGCGGTGTCCGTGCCCACCAACTCGCGCACCAGGACGTACTGCGCGTGGTTGGTGTCCTGGTATTCGTCGACGAGAACATGACGGAACCGCCGCCGGTAGTGCGCGGCGATCTGCGGGAAGGCCCGCAGCACCGCCACGGTCTCCCCGATCAGGTCGTCGAAGTCCAGCGCGTTGGCCGCGCGCAGCCGCCGCTGGTATTCGCCGTAAACGCCGGCCACGGTGCGGGACAGCTCGTCGGAATCGTCGGTCAGGTTGCCCACCGCCGCGGCCGGGTCGATCAGCTCGTTCTTCAGGTTGGAGATGGCGTTGGCCAGCAGCCGCGGCGAATAGCGCTTGATGTCGAGGCCCATGTCGCGCCCGATCATCTGCAGCAGGCGCCGCGAGTCGTCGGCGTCATAGATGGAGAAGTTGGAGTTGAGGCCCTCGATCAGGGACGCCTGGTTGCGCAGGATGCGCACGCAGGTCGAGTGGAAGGTCGACACCCACATGGCGCGAGCCCGGTTGCCCACCAGCCGCACCACCCGTTCCCGCATCTCGGCGGCCGCTTTGTTGGTGAAGGTGATGGCCAGCACCTGACCGACCCCGACGCCACGCTCGGCAATCAGGTACGCGATGCGGCGGGTCAGCACCGCGGTCTTTCCCGAACCCGCACCCGCGACGATCAGCAGTGGGGAGCCCTCATGCACCACCGCCTGGCGCTGTTGGGGATTGAGGCCCTCGAGCAGTTGATCTGCCTCGGAGGCCGGCTTGGCATCTGTTGCGTGCACACTCATGTCAGTCCAAACTTACCGCCGCCCACTGACGCTGAAGCGCCCCGGCATCAGACCAGGTTAGTGGCCGGGGCGACCGGGACGCCGTCACGCCGACTCGCGGGAATTCGGCGTGTCGGACCGCGATTTCCGGACCGGGTTCGATCGCCGGCGCAATTGCACCCAAGTTCAAAAACCGCAGCTTAAATCCCATTCTTTGTACGTCTAGCATTTTTGATGGCAAACTCGATTCGTGCTCAACGCGCAGTGTCGGCGACACTCCACGACTCAGGAGTGGCGCCGTTGACTCCCCTACGGGTGCCGGTTCGCGGTGCCCGTGGGTTAACTGCTTCCGCAGAGCCCCGTGGTCCGCTTTCGGCGCCCGGGGCTCGTCTTTTGTGAGGCCCGATACTGCATGAGACCAGAACCCCCCAATCACGACGAAGACGCGGAGTCAGCAGAGATGAACACCGAGATCGCGGAGACCCGAGAGGTCACCGACATAGACGACTTGCGCCAGGAGATCGACCGGCTCGACGCCGCGATTCTCGATGCAGTGAAACGACGCACCCAGGTATCGCAGGCGATCGGTAAGGCCCGGATGGCCTCCGGCGGCACGCGACTGGTCCATAGCCGCGAAATGAAGGTGATCGAGCGCTACAGCGAACTCGGCCCCGAAGGCAAGGACCTGGCGATACTGCTGCTGCGCTTGGGCAGGGGCCGGCTCGGTCACTGACGCGGCGGAGCACCGGCTCGCCCCGACACCTGGCTCCGTCACGTCACAGCCCATAGTGTCGAAGGATGACCTCCGTGCACATCCTCCCCGACATCACCGCCACCCCGGCATGGGACGCCCTGCGCAGGCATCACGACCAGATCGGCGACACCCATCTTCGGCAGTTCTTCGACGACGATCCCGATCGCGGCCGCGAGCTGACCGTCTCCGTCGGCGACCTCTACATCGATTACAGCAAGCACCGCATCACACGAGAAACGCTGCGGCTCTTGATCGATCTCGCGCGCACGGCCAACCTCGAGGAGCGCCGCGACCAGATGTTCGCCGGGGTGCACATCAACACCTCGGAGGACCGCGCGGTCCTGCACACCGCCCTGCGACTGCCCCGGGACGCCGAACTGGTCGTCGACGGCGAAAACGTCGTCCAAGACGTGCACTCGGTGCTCGACGCCATGGGCGAGTTCACCGACCGGTTGCGCACCGGCGACTGGACCGGGGCCAGCGGGAAACGGATCAGCACCGTGGTCAACATCGGGATCGGCGGATCGGACCTCGGCCCGGTGATGGTCTACCAGGCACTGCGTCACTATGCGGATGCGGGGATCTCGGCGCGTTTCGTCTCCAACGTCGACCCCGCCGACCTGATCGCCACCCTGGCCGACTTGGACCCCGCCACAACGCTTTTCATCGTCGCGTCCAAGACGTTCTCGACGCTGGAAACCCTGACCAACGCGACGGCCGCGCGTCGCTGGATCACCGACGCCCTCGGCGACGCCGCCGTGGCGCAGCACTTCGTCGCCGTCTCCACCAACAAACGCCTCGTCGACGATTTCGGCATCAACACCGACAACATGTTCGGGTTCTGGGACTGGGTTGGCGGCCGCTACTCGGTGGACTCGGCGATCGGTCTTTCGTTGATGGCCGTTATCGGCCGACAAGCCTTCGCGGACTTCTTATCCGGATTCCACATCGTCGACCGGCACTTCAAGACGACGCCACTGGAATCGAACGCGCCTGTGCTGCTTGGCCTTATCGGCCTGTGGTATTCGAACTTCATGGACGCGCAATCGCGCGCCGTGTTGCCGTATTCCAATGACCTGGCGCGTTTCGCGGCCTATCTGCAACAGCTGACCATGGAATCCAACGGCAAGTCGACCCGCGCGGACGGCAGCCCGGTCACCACGGATACCGGTGAAATCTTCTGGGGCGAACCGGGAACCAACGGGCAGCACGCGTTCTACCAGTTGCTGCATCAGGGCACCCGACTGGTGCCCGCCGATTTCATCGGGTTCAGCCAACCCCTCGACGATCTGCCCACCGCCGAGGGCAGCGGCAGCATGCATGACCTGTTGATGAGCAACTTCTTCGCCCAGACCCAGGTGCTGGCCTTCGGCAAGACCGCCGAAGAGATCGCCGCCGACGGCACGCCTTCGGACGTCGTGCCGCACAAGGTGATGCCCGGTAACCGGCCGTCGACCTCGATCCTGGCCAACCGGCTCACCCCGTCCGTCTTGGGCCAGCTGATCGCGCTGTACGAACATCAGGTATTCACCGAGGGCGTGATCTGGGGAATCGACTCGTTCGACCAATGGGGAGTGGAGCTCGGCAAAACCCAGGCCAAGGCGTTGCTTCCGGTGATCACCGCCGACGGCTCGCCGGCGCCGCAGTCCGACAGCTCCACCGACGCACTGGTGCGCCGCTACCGCACCGAACGCGGGCGAACCAGCTGAATCTCAGGCGAACATCTTGGTCAGCTGAGGCGGTAGCACCCGCATCAACTGCACCAGCGGCGCCCACGGCCACCACGGCACCGCGGCCCGGCCGGGCTCGCGTTCCATGGCGGCGACGAGCGCGTTGACGCCGGTTTCGTTGTCCACCATCAACATTGTGCTGTTCGACTTCGCCGTCATCTCCGACTCGATGTAGCCGGGCTCGATGACCGAAACCTTGACGGGCCCCTTGGCGTATTCGGCGCGCAGCGATTCGCCCAGTGAGCTCACCCCGGCCTTGCTCGCCGCGTAGGCCGCCTTGACGCCGGGCACGCCCTTGTTGCCGAGCACCGAGGAGATCAGCACCAGGTGGCCCGAACCGGTTTTGTTGAACATCTCCAGGGCGGTCTCGATCTGCACCAGAGCTGCCACCAGGTTGGTCTCGATGGTGGCCTTGTTGGCCCACAGCTTGCCGGACCCCAGTTTCGCGCCCTTGCCGATGCCGGCGTTGACGACGATGCGGTCGATGCCGCCCAGTTCGTCGCTGAGTTCGGCGAACACTTTGGGGACGGCCTCGTGGTCGTTGACGTCGAGCGCGGCGACCGCGATCGTGATGCCCGGATGTTTCTGCGACAGCTCGGCTTTCAGCTCATCGAGCCGGTCGGTGCGCCGCGCGCACAGCGCAAGGTCGCGGCCTTTGGCGGCGAACGCGCGCGCCATCCCGGCGCCCAGGCCGGAGCTGGCACCGGTGATGAGGATCTTCTGGCGAGTCATCGGGGCAGCATATCGACAGGTGTCAACTCGCGGTCGCGCGACTACTTCAGCAAACGCGACATGCGCCGGTCGGCGAGGACCTTGCCACCCGTCTGGCACGTTGGGCAGTATTGAAAAGACTTGTCGGCGAACGACACTTCGCGAACGGTGTCCCCGCATACCGGACAGGGCAATCCGGTGCGGGCGTGCACCCGCAATCCGGAACGCTTCTCGCCCTTGAGCGTGGCCGCCCCCTGCCCGACGGACCGGCTCACCGCATCGGTGAGCACCGAGACCATCGCATCGTGCAGCGTGGCGAGCTGGGCGCCGGTCAGCTTGTTCGCGGTGGCGAATGGCGAAATGCGGGCGACGTGCAGGATCTCGTCGCTGTAGGCGTTGCCGATCCCGGCGATCACCTTCTGGTCGGTGATGACCGTTTTGATCCGGCCGGTGTTACCGGCCAACCGATCGCCCAGCGCACCCATGTCCAGGTCCAGCGCGTCCGGCCCGAGGCCGGCGATCTGTGGGATCTGCTGCGGATCGGCCACCAGCCACACGGCCAGCCGCTTCTGGGTGCCTGCCTCGGTGAGGTCGAAGCCGGGCGCCGCACCGGGCGTACCCAGGTGCACCCGAAGCGCGATCGGGCCCTTGCCGGGCCGCAGCGGCGCCGCGGCCAGGTTGTCCGACCACCGCAGCCAGCCAGCCCGCGACAGGTGCGCGATCAAATAGAGATTGTCCGTCCGCAACCCGAGGTATTTGCCCCACCGCTCGGCCCCGACCACGGTCTGGCCGTGCAGCGCGCTGATCGGCGGGTCGAACGTCTTCAACACGGACAGGGCGGCGACGTCGACCCGGCCGATGGTCAGGCCGACGGCATGGCGCCGCAGGTGGTCGACCAGCGCTTCGATCTCGGGTAGTTCGGGCACGGTTTCAGTGTGCCGGTCTAAGCAAATAGGTGTCCATGATCCAGCCGTGCCGGGCGCGGGCTTCGGCTCGCAGCGAAACGATGCGGGACCCCACCTCGCCGACGGTGCCCGCGACGAGCAGTTCGTCGTCGGTGCCCAGATAGGCGCCCCACCAGATCCGCGTGTCGGGCGGACAGAGACGGAACGAGCAGTCGGCGTCGAGCATCACGACGGCGGATCCGGGAGCCGGCCCGCGGCTGCGCAGTTGCCTTCCGGTGGTGATCAGAACGGGTTCGCCGACCTCGTTGAGCGGGATGCGGTGTCGCGCGGTCAGCGCCTGCACGGCGGTGATGCCCGGGATGACGTCGAACGTGAAGTCGACCCGCGCGGCCACGGCGTCGAGGATGCGCAAGGTGCTGTCGTAGAGCGACGGATCGCCCCACGCCAGAAACGCCCCGACGCCATGCGGGCCCAGCTCGGTGGAGATGGCGTCGGCCCAGATGGCCGCGCGGGCGGCGTGCCAATCCGCGACCGCGTCCCGGTAGTCGGCATCGACTGTCCGCTTCGGGTCCGACAGCTCCACGAAGCGGTAGCCCGGCTCGCGGATGAAGCGGCCGCAGATCTCGCGGCGCAGCGCCACCAGGTCGCTCTTCTGCTCGCCCTTGTCCATCGCGAAGAACACCTGGGTGTCGTTCAGCGCCTCGATCGCCTGCACGGTCAGGTAGGCGGGATCGCCGGCACCTATGCCGATGACGTGAATGTGCCGACCCACTCGTCGCCTCCCGCCGCCCGTTGCCCGACAGATTGCCGAATCGCAACCTTCAGCATCTAGCCGGGACCGCAAGTACCCAGTACCATGGGTACCGTCTGAAGCACCCAATGGAGGGAGCGGCGCAATGACCTCAGCGGTCAAGCCGGTAGGGCCCAGTCGTGAAGAATTCTCCGACCGCCTGCTGAAGGGCTCGGTCAAAAAGTCTTATGAGCCCGTCGTCGACATCGACTGGGACGCCCCGCTCGACCCGGACAAGTTCTATCTGCCGCCGAGGCTGGTGTCGCTCTACGGCACGCCGATGTGGGACGAGATGACCCGCGAGCAGCAGATCGAGCTGTCCCGCCACGAACTGGTCAACACCTTGTCGGCCGGGATCTGGTTCGAGAACATGCTCAATCAATCGTTGCTGCGCACGATCCTGCACGAGGACCCGACAAGCAAGTCGACGCATTACAAGCTCACCGAACTGGGTGACGAGACCCGGCACATGGTGATGTTCGGCAAGGCCATCGAACGCGTCGGCGCCAAGCCGGTACGTCCGCGGCGGTTGCACCGGATGATCATCAACCTGCTGCCATTGGCCTTTCAGCGCGGCTCGATGCTCTGGGTGGCCGCCCTGATCGGTGAGGAGATCTTCGACTCGCTGCAGCGGCAGATGATGGACGACCCGGAATTGCAGCCAATCATCCAGCGGCTCATGCGTATTCACGTCACCGAAGAGGCGCGTCACATCCAGTTTGCGCGCGACGGTGCCCGCAAGCGCGTGGTCGAAATGCCCCGGTTGAACCGCTGGTTCATGGCCAACATCAACGGCCTGGGCGGCTACTTCTTCAACTACCTCTTCAGCAACCCCGTGCCGTACGCGCGAGCGGGTCTGGACCCGAGGCGGGCCCGAAAGGTCGCGCGCTCCAGTCCGCACCGGCGCGAGGTGCAGGTCGCCGGCTTCGCGCCACTGGCGGCGTTTTTGACCGAAGTCGGCTTGATGGGCTCGATCGCCCGCCGCGGCTGGAAGCGCAGCAGATTTCTGTGACGCAGCCGCATGACCGCGCCGAGCACCGCCGTCATATCGTCGTCGTCGGCGCGGGCGCCCGCGGTGAGAACGCCCAAACCGCCTTGCTGGCAGCCGGTTTCACCGATCTCGTCGCCCTCGACGACCATGTCGAGAGGTCACGCTTCGACGACGTCACCGACACCTGGGTGTTGACCACGGCCGGTGGCGCGGTCTTGCGGGCCGACATCGTCGTCGCCGCTGACCGTCCGGTCCAGCGACCGTGGCTGCCGCGCATATCCGGGTGGTTCGGCGGGGAGTCGTTTCACGCCGCGGCGTGGGATGCCGGATTCGATCCGTCCGGCAAGCGCATCGCGGTCGTCGGGACCGACGCCAGCGCCGGGCACCACATCGACCGGCTGGCCCACACAGCCGCATCGGTCACCGTGTTCCCCCACGCGCCGCGTCGCGTCGTCAGCGAGGTGCCGGCGTGGTCCACGCGGGCCCAGCGCTGGCTGCGCCGCCACATTCGGACGGCCGGCCGGCCCTCGGTCGCGATCGCCTCGTCGGTCATCGAGGCGCTGACCGAGACGGGGGTGCGCACCAGCGATGGCGCCGACCACCGGGTCGACGCCATCATCTACGGGACCGGATTCTGCATTCCGCAGGACGTCGCCGATGAGACGCTGGTCGGCGCGGCCGGGCTGCCGATCCGCCGCGCCTGGCACGACGGCATGGAGCCCTTCTACGGGGTGGCCGTTCGCGGGTTTCCCAACTACTTCTTCATCACCGGACCCGACCCGGACGCGCAGGCGCGCTACATCGCCGAATGCCTGAAAGCCATGCGGCGCACCGTCAGTGGCCGCATCGAGGTGCGCGCCAGCAGCCAGCAGGTGTTCAATGAGCGGGCTCAGTTGCATGCCCCCGAGCCGCCCCCGGTGGCGTCGGCCTTCGAACTCTCGGCCAGCGTGCCCGCCGGCGAAGACATTTACGACGGCGCCGCCACACTGGAAATCGCCGGCGCCCGCCACCCGGTGCGGGTCCGGCTGACCGGTCATCTGGACCCGATCGACGGCCGCTACCACTGGCAGGGAACGGTGTTTGGTTCCGAGTCGGAACCGCTGTCCGGCGAGATCCTCAAGCAGGCGAGAACCGGCACGCTGACCGTCGGAGAGTGCAGCGCGGCCGCCCGCATCGTCGAAAGAACACCGTGGGGGACGCACTCGGTCGCCGGAGTAGGCGCTCCCCCCTACGCCCTGAGCAACCGCTGAGCCGATCTGCGCGCCCGCACGCCGGCCGAGCCAGTGCCTTTGCACTGGTTAACGCACCGGCCACCGGACGTACCTA
The DNA here is from genome assembly GCA_036338755.1 of Actinomycetota bacterium. Classification (GTDB taxonomy): domain Bacteria; phylum Actinomycetota; class Actinomycetes; order Mycobacteriales; family Mycobacteriaceae; genus Mycobacterium. The sequence continues at coordinate 186,363 of JAYZBN010000012.1, forward strand.
AAAGTTTGGCGGCAATCGCGGTGTGGTAACCCCGAACAAAGCGCGTGCCGGGCGTTGAGCCCCATGGCGCGTGGAGTGATGGTCGACTTCCCACGGTGGAGGGCCGCATGGTGGTTTCGTTGCGAGCTTGTGGGTACGGATTTGCCGGGTCCCAATCGCCGCGTGCGGTTTCGGGCGGTATTTGGCCGCCGGCGCCCCGATTAGACTTTTGCCGCTGAGAGCGGATACTCAAGCAATCGTCCCGGCGGAATGCGAGGAGCGGGAAATGAAAACGGACACCAGGACCGAGCTGGAATGACCCCGGTGGCCGTGGCAATGCGGACGGATAACTCGGTTGCCGTTCTGACCGTCGACGGCGAACTTGATGCCGCCCACGAAACCCCGCTTCGCGACCGCATCCTCAAGGCCACACTGGACGACGCGGCGGCCGTGATCGTCAACGTTTCCGGGCTCAAGGTTCACACCGAATCCGCATGGTCCGCCTTCATGGGCGCGTATTGGCAGCTCGGCGACGCGCCCCACATCCCGATTCTGCTGGTCTGCACCGACCGCGCGGCCCGCGACGCGATCACCCGTAGCGGTGTCAGCCACTTCATGCCCATCTACTCGAGCGAGAAGGCCGCGCTCAAAGCGCTCGGCCAGAACAGACGTCGCCCGGTGCGGCGCGCCGACATTCAGCTGCCCGCCGACCTGACCAGCCTGCGCGAATCGCGGCGCCTGGTCCGTGAATGGCTTACCGCCTGGTCGCAGTCCAAGCTCATTCCGGTGGCGCTGGTGGTGGTCAACGTGTTCGTGGAGAACGTGCTGGAACACACCGCGAGCGTCCCGGCGGTGCGAATCGAGGCGCAAGGTGACGCCGCGACCATCGCGGTGTCGGATGCGAGCAACACGCCTGCGGTGCGACTGCCCTCGCCGAATAAAGGCATCGACGTGTCCGGGCTGGCGATCGTCGAGGCGTTGTCCCGAGCCTGGGGCAGCACACCCACCTCGTTCGGCAAGACGGTGTGGGCTGTCATCGGTCCCGAGAACCAGCTGTAGCGCAAACCTGCTCCAGCCGGCGGCCCGGCGTCGTCGCGCCCATTTCGCGGTTGTGCTGAAACTAGAACACGTTCTAATGTCGGAAGACGACCCCTTCAGGAAGGCAGATGACGTGCGGTTTACCTACGCAGAGGCGATGACGGACTTTAGGTACTACATCCCGCTGGCTCAGGCGGCCGAGGCGGCCGGCTACGACGCCATGACGATCGCCGACAGCATCGCCTACCCCTTCGAATCCGACTCGAAGTACCCCTATACCCCGGACGGCAACCGCGAGTTCCTGGACGGCAAGGAGTTCATCGAAACCTTCGTGCTGACTTCGGCGTTGGGCGCGGTGACCACCAAGCTGCGCTTCAACTTCTTCGTGCTCAAGCTGCCCATCCGGCCACCGGCGTTGGTGGCCAAGCAAATCGGCTCGCTGGCCGCGATGACCGACAACCGGGTGGGTTTCGGAGTCGGCACCAGCCCGTGGCCCGAGGATTACGAGCTGCTGGGTGTGCCGTTCGCCAGGCGCGGCAAGCGGATGGACGAATGCATCGAAATCATTCAGGGGCTCACCACTGGTGAGTACTTCGAATTCCATGGCGAGTTTTACGACATCCCCAAGACCAAGATGACCCCGGCCCCCACCAAACCCGTCCCGATTCTGATCGGCGGGCACGCCGACGCGGCACTGCGGCGTGCGGCACGCCTGGATGGCTGGATGCACGGCGGCGGCGACCCCGAGGAACTCGACCACCTGCTGGCCAAGCTCACCAAGTTCCGCGAAGAAGCAGGCAAGACCGGGCCGTTCGAGATCCACGTCATCTCGGCCGACGCCTACACCGCGGACGGCATCAAACGGCTCGAGGACAAGGGCGTCACCGACGTCATCGTCGGATTCCGCATCCCCTACATCAAGGGCAACGACAACGAGCCGCTGGACAGCAAGATCCGCAATCTGGAGATGTTCGCCGAGAACGTCATCGCGAAACTGTAACTCTCACAGCACATCCCATTTCGGTGCGCGTTTTTCCCGGTGCGCCATCGCGGCCTCCACCGGGTTGTTCGTGAAGCCGCTGAGGATCTGGGTGCGGTTCTCGATCTCGATGGCGTGGCGCAGGCTGGGGGCGTCCAGGGCGGCGTTGAGGCCAATCTTGGTCTGCCACACGCCATATGCGTTGTTCTCGGCGATCGAGCGCGCCAGCTTGACCGCGGCCGGCATCAGATCATCGGGGGCGACGACCTCGTGCACCAGCTTGATCCGATAGGCCTCGGCCGCGTCGATGATGCGACCGGTGAGCATGAGTTCGCGGGCCACCCCGGCGCCGACGATCTTGGGCAGCAGGTAGCTGGTGCCCATGTCCATCGACGAGAAGCCCGCCTTGATGAACACCGAACCGAATCGGGCCTGCTCGGAGGCGACGCGGATATCGCAGACCAACGCGAACGCCAGGCCACCCCCGACGGCGACACCGTTGACCGCGCCGATCACCGGAACGTCCATCTCGTAGATCCGGGTGTACAGGTTGGCCAACCGAACCTGGGCGTCGTAATTGACCTTGAACGCCGGGGTGGTCGGCTTGTTCTTCGTCCACGCCTGACCGGTGCCGCTCAAATCGGCGCCGGCGCAGAACCCGCGCCCGGCGCCGGTCAGGATCGCCACCCGGTACTCGCCTTGGTCCAGCACATCCAGGGCCTCGTGGACGCCGTCGATCAACGACCCATCGATGGCGTTGAGGCGCTCCGGCCGGTTGAGGGTGATGCAGGCGATCTCGTCTTCGAGGGGTTCCAGTGTCACTGCGGGCATAGGGGAACCGTAGGCGACGACGCAATTCACCCAGGAGGCATACCGTGGTTGCGACCGCATCGAAGGAGAAGCCATGGCACGAACCGAAGGCGATACCTGGGACCTGGCCAACAGCGTGGGCGCCACCGCCACCATGGTGGCCGCGGCCCGCGCGGCGGCCACCAGACGCCCACAACCGGTGATCACCGACGAGTTCGCCGAGCCGCTGGTGCGCGCCGTCGGGCTGGACGTGTTCACCAAGCTGGCGACCGGCGAACTCGATTCAGACGAGCTCGAGAACGGCGTCAAATTTTCGCGGATGGTGGACACATTCGCCGCCCGGGCCCGGTTTTACGACGATTACTTCGCCGCAGCCGGTCAGGCCGGTCTGCGCCAGGTGGTGATCGTGGCATCGGGTCTGGATTCGCGGGCCTACCGGCTGCGTTGGCCGGCCGGCACGACGGTGTACGAGATCGACCAGCCGGAGGTGATCGCGTTCAAGACGGCGACGCTGGCCGAGATCGGCGCCGCCCCGACCGCCGAACTCCGCACGGTGGGTATCGATCTGCGTGAGGACTGGCCGGCGGCTTTGCAGGCGGCGGGCTTTGACCCGGCGCAGGCGACGGCGTGGCTGGCCGAAGGAGTGTTGATCGGGTTCCTTCCGCCCGAGGCCGAAGTTCGGTTGCTGGACTCCATCATTCCGTTGTCCAGTGAGGGCAGCCGGTTCGCCGCCGACTTCGGGACCGTCGCCCCGGCGACCCCGGAGGGGCGCGAACAGTCCCGGCTCGCGACCGAGGGGTGGCGACGGCAGGGGCTCGATCTGGACATCGCCGGTTTGGCCTACCCGGGCGAGCACACCGACGTCGCCGCGCACCTGGCGGCAAACGGATGGGATACCAGCACATTTCGGCTCGCCGACCTGTTTTCCGCCGCGGGCCTACCGCAACTGGGGCCCGTCGAGCACCAGGTTCCCGCCGCCACGATCAGCTTCGTCAGCGCGGTGCGGCCCTAGCCGCCGTGAGCGGTCACGCGGATCGTTTGGCCAGCCATTCGGCCTGCATCACCAGCAGGGCCATGACCTCCAATTGCGGTGTCTGCGGGTCTAGTTCGCGGTATCGCTGGTAGACGTTGACGACCACCCGCTCGGCATCCAGCCAGGTCGCGTACTCGCCGAGGTCGATGGCGTCGGCGGCCTCGGCCCACGACAGCCCCCGGCGGTATGCCGCCTCGGCCTGTTCGGCCACGTGCACGAGGTAGCCACGCACCGCGCGGATTCCGTCGGGATCGGTTACCGGGCCGTGTCCGGGGACCACGGTCGGCGCGTCCAGCGCGATCATCGCGTCGCACGCCGCGACCCAGTTGCCGATGGGTCCCGCCCACACGATGGGCGTGCAGCCGATGAACAGCAGGTCGCCGCCGAACAGGACGCCCGCATCGGGCACGTGCACCACCGAATCGGCGGCGGTGTGCGCGGGACCCAGGTTCAGCACGTCGACCCGTCGCCCGCCGACGTCGACGCGCAGGCTGCGCTCGAAGGTCTGGTCGGCGTTGCGCAACGTGATGTTGCTGAAGTCGAAGTGCCCGAAGCGCTCTCGCGTGTACGGGGTGGCCACCGGCCCGAGGTTGGCGGTTTGCGCGATGGCCAGCATCTCGGGCGCCATCCCGTGCTCGATCTCCTCGGCGGTGCCCTGCGCCGCGATGATGCGCACCGAGGCGTCCAGCAGTTGGTTGCCGTGGGTGTGGTCGCCGTTGGAATGGGTGATCACAGCGTCGGTGATGGGCGCCGACCCGGTGATGGACCGCATCGCGGTGAGCATTTCGCGCGTCAGTGCCAAATCGAAGAGGGTGTCCACCAACAAGGATGCGCCCGCGCCGGCGATCAGTCCGGCGTTGCTCCACCCGTAGCCACCATCCGGCAACGTCCACGCCCACACGCGGTCGGCGACCCGATGCAGCCCGCGGGTGTACGGCACCTTCGCCGGCGCGCGGTTGACCCGCCGCGCGGCGGGTGCGGCGTCCGGATTGGGCCGGGCGGCCAACGCGTGTGGCGCGCTGCTGGCGCGGACGGTTTGCCGGGTCTCCCCCAGCCCCTCGACGCGCAGCGTGACGATGTCGCCGTCGTGCAACCAGCCGGGAAACGATTCCAGCGCAGCGGGATTGAGGTGCTCGACCAGTGTGCAGGTGGGCACCGTCCCGGAGCCGATGACGTCGCCGGGATTGAGGGTGACGCCGCGCGAGGCGTAGGAGATGACTTCGCCGAAGGTCCAGTCCATTTGGGCCGTCGACCCCGTGCCGATGACGTTGTCGTTGACCAATGCGGTGACCTGGAGGTCGAGTTTGGCGCCGTGGCGGTACGGCTCGAGCTCGTCGGGGGTCACGAGGTAGGGGCCCAACGTCACACCGCTGTCCTTGCCCTTGCCCTGTCCGATGCCCAGCTGGCTTTCCATCTGCTGCAGGTCGCGCGCGGACCAGTCGTTGAAGATGGTGTAGCCGATGATCGCCTGTTCGGCCTGCTGGACGGTGAGATCCTTGCCCCCCGTTCCGATCACCGCGGCGATCTCCAACTCGAAGTCCTGCCAAGCGCTTCCGGGTGCCGTCGGCGCGTCGTCGTACGGCCCTAAAACTGTTGTCGGACAGGCGAAGTAGAAGGCGGGGATGCGATACCAGGTGTCGGCGAGCAGGCGCCCGGCGCCCAGCGCGGCTTGGCAGTTGCGCATGTGGTCGAGGAAGCACAAGGAATCCCGGATCGTAGGCGGACGCGGAATGGGCGCCCGCAGTCGCGCATCGGCGAGACGCACCGTGGCCGACGGGGAGCGCCGCGCCTCCTCCCCCGCTTGGCGCAATCCCTCGGAGCCGCGCGCGATCAGGTCGAGCAGTGTCGCTCCCGGCGGCATCGCATAGATGGTGTCGCCGGAGACGACTCCGACGCGCTCGCCGTCATCACCTTGGTAGGTAACCCATTTCACTCCCGCACCACCTCACTCGCTTCCTTGTCCGGCCGCAGCCCCCGCCAACTCGATTGACGCAGCCGGTTGTCCGGGGTCCACTCGCTGTAGCGCACCTCCCCGACCAGGATCGGCTCCACATACGTCACGCCCCGGGCTTCGCTGCGGGGCAGCGGTGGGTGAAACGGTGATTGACCGGTGTGCAGCGGCGCCAGCGTCTTTTTCAGGTTGGCCAGGTCGCGTTCGGTGAACCCGGTGCCGACGCGTCCCGCGAAATGCAGGCCGTCGGCGGTGGGGATGCCCAGCAGCAGTGAGCCGATGCCGCTGGTGCGTCCGCCCTCCCCCGCCTTCCAGCCGCCGATCACGACCTCCTGCGTGTTCCAGTGCTTGTCCTTGATCCACGAGGACGAGCGCCGGCCGGGCTGGTAGGTGGAGTCGCGCCGCTTGGCGATCACCCCCTCCCAGCCGCGCTTGCCCGAGTCTTCCAGCGCTTGCGTGCCATCTCCGGGTAGCAACTCTGGAACGACGAGATTGGTTGCGGTGCTGAGCATTTCCAGCACCTTTCGCCGGTCCCGGTAGCTGGCCCGCAGCAGCGAGCGCCCGTCGAGGTACAACACGTCGAACGCCCAGAATTCGACGCGCGAGCCTCGGCCCCGGTTCTGCATCTCGTGGAAGTTGGGCACCCCCGAAGAATCCAGGACCACTGCCTCACCGTCGAGGATCACATGGTGCTCGGCGAGATCGTCTGCCAGCCAATGCAGTTCGCGATATTCACCAGTCACTTCGCGACCGCGCCGAGACCGCACCCGGATGGCGCCGTGGTCGGCCTCGATCAAAAGCCGGTAGCCATCCCATTTGCCCTCGAACGCCCATTGTCCTGCCTTGAGCGCCGTCACCGAACCGTGGGTGGCCAGCATGGGGGCGATCGTGTCGAACTCAAAGACGTTCTGGTCCTTCATCCGGTGCGCCAGCCATTGGTTCCCATTGGTCTGAATCAGGGCATAGCGTCCGGAGATCTTGGTGCCGCGCAGATTGACGATGACTTCGTCGTCAAGGAACTTCTCGGCCTCATAGGTTCCGGAGTCCCAGATGACCACCTTTCCCGCGCCATACTCGCCTTTGGGGATGATGCCCTCGAACCCGCCGTATTCCAGCGGATGGTCCTCGGTGTGGACCGCCAGGTGGTTCACCGAGGTGGTTTCGGGCAGGTTCTTCGGTACCGCCCACGACACCAGCACGCCGTCTCGTTCCAGCCGGAAGTCGTAGTGCAGCCGGCGGGCGTGGTGTTCCTGGATGACAAAGCTATTCCCCTGCCCTATAACGGGTTTCGACGCCGGCACCGGCTCGGGCGTTTTCGATGCGTCGCGCATGCTGCGGTACTTGCTCAGTCGGTCCGGCACCGGTGCGTCCTCGTCCAGCGGTGCCAGCAGATCGCCGTCGCGGGCGACCCGGTCCAGCACTTCGTCGTAACGCAACTGGCGCAGCGACGGGTCGTCGAGTTCCTCCCAGGTGCGCGGCGCCGCGACGGTGGGTTGCTCACGTCCCCGCAGCGAGTACGGCGCGATGGTCGTCTTGGCGCCGTTGTTCTGACTCCAGTCCAAAAAGATCTTGCCGGCCCGCAGGCTCTTGGTCATGGTCGACGTCACCAGCGTGGGCATCGTCTTTTCCAGTTGTTGCGCAACGCGTTTGGCCAACACCGTCGCGCCCTTGCTGCTCACCGGCTCCTGCAAGGGCGTATAGAGGTGCAGGCCCTTGCTGCCGCTGGTGAGCGGATAAGTGGTCAGCCCGATACCGGCGATCAGTTCGCGGACGGCGCGCGCCACCTCCGCCAGCTGGGCCATCGTGACGCCTTCGCCGGGATCGAGGTCGAACACCAGCCGGGTCGCCGGGCCCGGTTTCAGTTCTTCGGCCCGGCTGCGGGTCCACTCGGCGACGAAGCGCCACTGCGGCACGTGGACCTCCAGCGCGGCTTGCTGGGCGATCCAGGCCAGGCCGTCGACGGTGTCGATGATCGGATACGTCGTCGTTCCGGATCGGTGGGTCACGCTGGCGCGCGGCAGCCAGTCGGGCGCCGACGCCGCCAGTTGTTTCTCGAAGAACGATTCTTCGTCGACGCCGTTGGGCCAGCGCTTGCGCGTTGCCGGACGCCCGGCGACGTGCGGGATCATCACCTCGGCAATCCGCGTGTAGTAGTCGAAGATGTCGCTCTTGGTGGTTCCGGTGGCGGGATAGAGCACCTTGTCGGCGTTGGTCAGTTTCACCCGCGGTGCCATGTTGTCAACCTACGCGTTTCGCGCGTGTTAACCGCTTTGACCACCGCTAATCGCGCAACCGTCGGTTCGTTTTGTGACATGACCCACGAGCGGGTATACCTCCGGACGGTTCGGGGCACAGGAACACGATGTTCGATCTGATCCCCTCCCCTTGGCGTCCAAAAAACGGCGTCCCATTGAGCGACGCGACACTACGGCTGCACTCGCAACGAGTCGACGTTCCGACGTACGACCGGTCGGCCCTCGGTCGAGGAGTCGTCCACATCGGCGCGGGCAACTTTCACCGCGCCCACCAGGCCGTCTACTTCGACGACCTGGCCCGCAAGGGCATTTCGGGACGCTGGGGAGTCACCAGCGTCAGTCTCCACTCCCCCGACCTCAAACACCTGCTTTCGGCGCAGGACGGGCTGTACACCGTCGTACAGCGCGGCCACGACCGCCAAACCGCCCGCGTCGTCGGCTCGATCGGCTCCGTTCATTACGCGCCGAACGACGGCGCGGCGGTCCGTAGCGCCCTGGCCGATCCGCAAACCCGCATCGTCAGCCTGACCATTACCGACAACGGATACTTCCTGAATCCGGTCACCGACGAATTCGACGCCGACCACCCCGACGTGCGCGCCGACCTCGTCGCCTCCGGCAGCTACGCCACCGCGTGGGGATACCTGGCCGAAGCTCTCGACCGGCGCCGTCGCGCGGGCGTCGCGCCGTTCACCGTGCTCTGCTGCGACAACGTTCCCGGCGACACGCAGCCGGCGAGAACCGCGCTGGTGTCGTTCGCCGCCTTGAAGGATCCCGGGCTTGCCCGCTGGATCGAGACGCACGTCGCGTTTCCGTCGACCATGGTCGACCGCATCACCCCCCAAACCACCAGATCTGAGCGCACATTCGTCGAGCAGACATTCGGCGTCGCGGACAAATGGCCGGTGGTGACCGAGCCGCACAGCCAATGGGTGATCGAGGATTCGTTCAGCAACGGGCGGCCGCCGCTCGACGAGGTCGGTGCCGAATTCGTCGCCGATGTCAGCGACCACAAGTTGATCAAAACCCGTCTTCTCAACGGAACCCATATCGCGCTCGCGTGCCTGGCCATCCTGGCCGGCTACCAGCGCACCGACGAAGCGATGCGCGATCGCGTCATCTTCGACTACGTCGACAAGCTGCTGCGCGACGAGATTCAGCCGCTGCTGCCCGCGGTGCCCGGCATGAACACTCCCGAGTACCGGGGCACGTTGCTGGATCGGCTCAGCAATTCCCGGATGAGTGACCAGTTGGCGCGGCTGGCCCGGCGCGGAACCAGCAAGATCGCGACGTTCGTGCTGCCCTCGCTGCGGGAGGCGATCGCGCAGGGCAGGCCGCACACATTGTTGATGGTGGCCGTCGCGGGATGGGCCCGTTACATGCGGGGCCACGACCTCGACGGGCGAAAGCTCCGCCTGGAAGACTCTCAGGCGATTCCGGTGGCTAGGTTGGCCAATATGGCCCGCAGCAATCCAGATCCGCTGCTCAGACACGAGATGTTCGCCGAGGTACGCGCGGTTCCCGGTTTTGCCGAGCGGCTGGGCGCGATGATTTCCGATATCGACGAGCGCGGTGTGGTGCCCACACTGCGGGATGCGATGCGCAACGACGAGTGGGAGTTGGTGTCGCGATGACTGGGCTGACCTTTGTGCGCACCTTCGACGCGGCGCCGATCACGACCTTGCTGTGCGATGCCGATGACAACCTGTTCGGGTCCGAGAGGCCGGCGTTCGACGCCTCGACCGAGGTGACCAACCGTTTTTTGGCCAGGTTCGGCGTGACCGCCCCGCTCAGCTGCGAGGAGCTCCGCAAGCGGGCTGTCGGGAAGAATTTCCGTAACACGGCGCTGGACCTGGCGGTGCAGTGCGAAGTGCCGCTCGACGAGACGTTGGCCCGGGGCCGTCCCGCAGCACGGGTCGCCTCGGCCGGCGGCCTCGCCGGCGGCAACGCGTTGTCCACCGACGAGCTCGAGCAGTGGGTGCGCGAGGAGCGTGAGCGGGTCACCGCTCACCTGGCTGACACCCTGACCCCCGATCCGGAGGTGGTGGAGCCGTTGCGCAGCCTCGCCAACCGGTACGCGCTCGCGGCCGTGAGCTCGAGCGCCACCGGGCGGCTGCGGGCCTGCTTCGCCGCCACCGGCCTCGACTCGCTGATATCGGAGGCGGTGACTTTCAGCGCGGAGGATTCGCTTCCGGTGCCGACCAGCAAACCCGACCCGGCGGTGTACGTGCATGCCGGGCAGGTACTGGGCGTCGCACCGAAACAGGGGCTGGCCATCGAAGACTCCGTGGCCGGCGTGACATCCGCGGTGGCGGCCGGCTACCCCACCATCGGCAACCTGATGTTCGTGCCACCTGACGAACGGGATTGCCGCCGTGCGGAATTGGTCGATGCGGGAGCAGTCGCGATCACCGATTCGTGGCGCGCGATCGCGGATGTGCTGCTGTTGTCTGCGGCCGAAGGTTTCCGGGCCGGGTGACGATCCGGGCGTTGAGGCGGGGAGGAGTGGGCCAATGGAGGCCAACGGAATCGACCTGAACAATGCGGCGCTCGCGACGATGCCGATCGATGCGCCCAACTACGACCGCAGCAGGGTGACCGTCGGGATCGCGCACATCGGGGCCGGTCATTTCCACCGCGCGCATCAGGCCGCCTACATCAACCTGTTGCTGCAGCAGGGCCTGGCGCACGAGTGGGGCATCTGCGGTGTGGGTGTCATGCCCGCCGACTGGACGATGCGCGACGTCCTTGACGGTCAGGACGGGCTCTACACGCTGATCCTGGAAAATCCCGACGGTAGCCGCGACGCCCAGGTGATCGGCTCGATCATCGACTATCGTTACGCGCCCGATGATCCCGAGTCGGCGCTGGACGTGCTGGCGGCACCGGCCACCCGAATCATCTCGCTGACCATCACCGAGGGCGGCTATCGCGACCCGGACGGCCCCGCGTTCGCGTTGATCGTCGAGGCGTTGGACCGGCGTCGCCGGCGGGGGATCGCCGCGCCGACGATCGCCTCCTGTGACAACATCGAGAACAACGGTGAGGTCGCCAGGCGTGCCGTGCTCGCAGGCGCCGAACGCCGGGATCCCGAGTTGGCCGAGTGGGTGGCAGAGCACGCCCGGTTTCCGAGTTCGATGGTCGACCGCATCACGCCCGCAACGACTTTGGCGATGGCCGCGGAAGTGCGACGCGACTTCGGCGTCAACGACCGGTGGCCGGTCGTGGCCGAGCCGTTCACCGCCTGGGTGATCGAGGACTCCTTCGCCGACGGCCGCCCGCCGCTGGAGCAAGCGGGCGTTCTGCTGGTCGACGATGTGCGCCCGTACGAGCTGATGAAGCTGCGACTGCTCAACGCCGGGCATCAGTGCCTTGCCTACTTCGCCCACCTCTGCGGGTTCAAGTTCGTTCACGAGGCCGCAAGCGATCCATTGTTCGCCGAATTCCTGCTTGCCTACTTCGAATCCGAGGCCATTCCGACGCTCCCGCAGGTGCCGGGAATCAACCTGCATGAGTACGGCCGCACGCTCGTCGAGCGGTTTGCCAACCCGGCCGTGCGGGACACCGTCGCGCGGCTGTGCGCCTACTCGTCGGACCGCATCCCGAAATTTCTGTATCCCGTCATCTGCGACAACCTGGCCCACGGCGGGCCGGTCCGGCTGGCGGCGGCGGTGGTGGCGAGCTGGGCCCGCTACGCCGAGGGTGTCGACGAGTGGGGCAACCCGTACGAGGTGCTGGATCAGCTGGCGGACTCGCTCATCCCGATCGCCAGGTCGCAGCACGAGAATCCCACCGCGTTCATCGAGATCACCGCGGTGTTCTGCGACCTGGCCCATCAGCCACGCTTCGTCGAGGCGTACCTGTGGGCGCTGGATTCGTTGCACAGCAAGGGGGCTCGCGCGACGCTGGATGCCTTGGTGCGATGACCCGCGGGCTGGTGATCGGCGAGTCGCTGATCGATATCGTCGACAGCGACGAGCATGTCGGCGGCAGCCCGCTCAATGTTGCCGTCGGGCTTGGCCGACTGGGTCGCGGAATCGACTTCCTGACGTCGATCGCCGACGATGCCTATGGCCGGCACATCAGCGAGTACGTCGAAGCCGCAGGGGTGCAACTCGTTTCGGAAAGCCGGGCGGCCCAGCGCACGGCGACCGCGCGGTCGACCATCGCCGAAGACGGGTCCGCCGAGTACGTGTTCGATCTGGACTGGCGACTCTCCGGAACACCGCCGGTCGCACCGCCGCTATTCGTCCACACCGGATCGATTGCCGCCGTGCAGGATCCGGGCTGCCTCGCGGTCGCGGCGCTGATCGACGCCTATCGCGTCTCGGCCACGGTCACCTTCGATCCCAACGTGCGGCCGTCGCTGATCGCCGACCGGGGGCTGGCCGTCGCGCGCATCGAGCACCTCGTCGAACGCAGCGACGTGGTGAAGGTCAGCGAGGAAGACCTGCGCTGGATCGACCCCACGCGGCCCCCCGAGCAGATCGCGCAAACGTGGCTGCGGCTGGGCCCGGCCATCGTGGCGATCACGATGGCCGACCGGGGCGCGGTGGCATTCTGCGCGGCGGGCGCCGCCCGGGTACCGACGCGGGCGCAGCGCGTGGTCGACACCGTCGGCGCCGGCGACGCCTTCATGGTTGGTCTGCTCGACGCGCTCTGGGAATCGGGGTCGTTGGGCGGCGACCGGCGCACCGAATTGCGCGAAATCAGCGTGGACGCGCTGACGATCGCGGTGGAAGCGGCGAGCCTGTGCGCGGCGCTCACCGTCGCTCGCGCGGGAGCCGACCTGCCGGATCGGGCCGCGCTGGATGCGGCTTCGCGTCGTTAGCCACGCACCTCGATCGCCGGAGTCCGACGTGGACAATCCCCGGTCGTAGCCTCGTCGTGCTGTTTTGCCACCGGCCCTCCGGGCATACTGACTTGCATGCGCTCGATCTGGAAGGGTTCCATCGCGTTCGGGCTGGTGAACGTCCCCGTCAAGGTGTACAGCGCCACCCAGGACCACGACATCAAATTCCACCAGGTACACGCCAAGGACAACGGCCGTATCCGGTACCAACGCGTGTGCGAGGTGGACGGCGAAGTCGTCGAATACCGTGACATCGCGCGGGCCTACGAGTCCGACGACGGTCAGATGGTGATCATCACCGACGACGACATCGCCACCCTGCCCGAGGAACGCAGCCGCGAGATCGAAGTGCTGGAGTTCGTGCCGGCCAGCGAGGTGGATCCGATGCTGTTCGACCGCAGCTACTTCCTGGAGCCGGACTCCAAGTCGTCGAAATCCTATGTGCTGCTTGCCAAGACCCTGGCCGAGGCCGATCGGATGGCGATCGTCCACTTCACGCTGCGCAACAAGACCCGGCTGGCCGCGTTGCGCGTCAAGGACTTCGGCAAGCGCGACGTGATGGTGATCCACACCTTGTTGTGGCCCGACGAGATCCGCGACCCCGACTTCCCCATCCTGGACAAGAAGGTCGAGATCAAGCCGGCCGAGCTCAAGATGGCCGGCCAGGTGGTGGAGTCGATGGCCGAGGACTTCAATCCCGATCGCTATCACGACACCTATCAGGAGCAGCTGCAAGAGTTGGTCGACGCCAAACTCGAAGGCGGAGAAGCGTTTACCACCGAGGAGCAGCCGAAGGAGCTGGACGAGACCGAGGACGTATCAGACCTGCTCGCCAAGCTGGAGGCCAGCGTGAAGGCGCGTTCCGGCAACGGCAAGGCGCCCGCGAAGAAGGCCGCGGCGAAAAAGGCCCCCGCGAAAAAGACGACCGCCAAGAAAGCGCCGGCCAAAAAAGCGGCCAAAAAGGCGGCGTCGAAGTCCTGACCGGGTCAGCGTCTGCGGGTTGCCACGAAACGGGTCAGCGCCGCAACGATGTTGATGACGGCGACCATGATGATCAGCGTCAGCGCCGCGCCCCAGATCCGCAGGAATCCGGCGTGTTCGGGATTGGTGAGCTCGGTGTAGATCAGCAGCGGCAGAGACGCCATGTTGCCGTGGAAGATGTCGAGGTTGATCGATCGGCTGTAGCCGACCAGCACCAGCACCGGCGCGGTTTCACCGATCACCCGCGCGATGGACAATAAAATGCCGGACACGATGCCGGGCATCGCGATCGGAAAGACGATCCGCACGATGGTCTTCCATTTCGACACACCGAGCGCGTAGCTGGCCTCGCGCAGTTCGTCGGGCACCAGCCGCAGCATCTCCTCGGCGGAGCGCACCACCACCGGCAACATCAGCAGGACCAGGGCCAGCGATACCGCGAACGAACTCTGCTGAAAGCCCAAGGTGGCGATCCACAGGCTGAAGATGAACAGCGCCGCCACGATCGAGGGCACTCCGGCGAGGACGTCGACCATGAACGTCGTCAGCCGCACCAAGCGGCCGGATCCGTATTCCACCAGAAAGACCGCGGTCATCAGGCCCAACGGCACGGCCATGGCCGCCGCCACCCCGGCTTGTACCAGCGTGCCGTAGAGCGCGTGGTAGACGCCACCGGCGAACTGCTCCGGCAGCACCCCGTGCAGCGAGTGGGTCCACCACCCCGACCGGGTGACGGCGTACCAGCCTCGTTCGACCACGATCCACAACACCCAGATCAGCGGCACCAGCGCAACGCAGAACGAAGCGAGGAAGAAGATCGTCGCCGTGCTGTTGGTGATCCGGCGCCGGAAGCTCAGCGGCCTGAACACCTCCACCTTGACCGGTCGGTCCAACGCTTCGACGGTCACGGGCGCCGCTCCACGTTGCGGTTCATCCGTTGACCTTGCCGCCGGCGATCGCACGGGCGAGCGCGTTGACCACGAACGTCAACACGAACAGCGCGAATCCCGCCGAGATGTATGCCCCCGTGGGCAGCGGCGCGCTGAACTCCGCGGCCGCCGACGCGATCTTCGAGGCGAACGTGTAGCCGCCGTCGAACAGCGACCAACTACCCGCGCGGGCGGCCGAACGCAAGATGATCAGCACCGCCACGGTCTCGCCCAGCGCGCGGCCCAGCCCCAGCATCGAGGCCGCGATCACACCGCTGCGCCCGAACGGCAGCACGGTCATCCGCACCACCTCCCATTTGGTGGCGCCGAGTGCCTGCGCCGCCTCCATCTGGATGTGCGGGGTCTGCCGAAATACCTCCCGCGAGACGGACGTGATGATCGGCAGGATCATTACCGACAGCACGACGCCGGCGGTGAAGATGGTGCCGCCACCGGCCAACGAGACATTGCCCTGCTTGAACAGGAACAGCCAACCAAGGTGACGGTTGAGAAACGCGGCCACCGGCTCGATCTGGGGGGCGAGCACGAAGATCCCCCACAGCCCGAAGATGATCGATGGCACCGCGGCCAGCAGGTCCACCACCGCGCCGAAGGGCCGCGCCAGCCGCCGTGGCGCGTACTGGGTGAGAAACACCGCGATACCGACCGCGACGGGAACGGCCAGCACCAGCGCGCTGACCGAACTGAGCACCGTGACCATCAGCAGGTCACGGATGCCGAAGGCGAGCCTGTTCGGGTCGCTGGTGCTGAATTTGGCGCTGGTGAAGAAGTTCGCGTGGTTGACGCGCAACGATGGGACCGCACGCAGCAACAGGAATACCGCGATCAACAGGATGGCGACCACGATCGTCGAACCGGCAGCGGCGGCCGTCAACTTGAACAGTCGATCAGCCCGCCGCCCCACGTGTTCACTCAGCGTTGTCAGCGCCGGTTTCTCCGTGGTCGACGAGCTGATTGCGGTTCCTCGTGTCACGACCACTTCAGGTTATGTGATGGCGTTGATGGAAGCAGACAACCTCGACTTGAACGCGTCAGGGATGGGGATGTAGCCGTTGTCGACCAGGCCGTTCTGCCCCGCGCCGATGGTGCTTTGCAGGAACGCCTTGACCGCCGTGCCGACCTGCGCGTCGGGATACTTCGAGCAGACGATCTCGTAGGTGGCCAGCACGATCGGGTAGGAACCGGCCTGGGTCGGCTTATAGAAGGACAGCGTGTCCAGCACAAGGTCGTTGCCCTGGCCGGCGATCTTGGCTCCAGCAATCGTCTTACCCACCGAGTCGGCGCTGATCGACACCGCGTCCGGCCCGGCCGGCGTGATGATCTTGGCCATGTTCAGTTTCTGCGCCTGAGCAAACGACCATTCGTTGTAGGTGATCGACCCCTCGGTCGCCTTGATCGCGGCCGAGGTGCCGTCGTTGCCCTTTGCTCCCTCGCCGACACCACCCTTGAACGTCTTGCCGGCCCCCTTGCCCCACGCGCCGTTGGCGGCGGCATCGAGGTACTTCTGGAAATTGTCGGTGGTGCCGGATTCGTCGTTGCGGAAGACGACGTGAATCGGCTCGGCGGGCAGCGTGACACCCGGGTTGAGCGCTCCGATGGCGGGATCATTCCATGTACCGATCGCGCCGTTGAAGATCTTGGCGGCGGTGGCGCCGTCCAGGCTCAGCGAATTGAGGCCCGTGACGTTGTAGGTGATGGCGATCGGGCCGAACACCACCGGGAGATTCAACGCCGGCGACCCGCAACGTTGTTGGGCCGCGGCGTATTCACTGGCGGCCAGCGGTGAATCCGAACCACCGAAATCCGTTTGCTTACCGTTGAATTCGCTGATTCCCGCGCCCGAACCGTTGGCGGTGTAGTTCAGCGTCTGGCCGGGACAGGCCTGCTCGAACGCGTTGACGAACCGGGTCATCGCGTTGGCCTGAGCCGTCGAGCCGCTGGCCTTGAGGGCCTTCGTCCCGCCGCAGCTCACGCTGCCCGACGAGGAGCCGCTCGTTGCGTGCGCGCCGGTCCCGTTGTTATCGCTTCCGCATGCCGACAACGCCAGCGCGCCAGCGCTCAGCACACTCAGCACGGCGCCAAATCGGTTGAGTTTCAATTCGCTTCCTTACGGTTGGGATGAAACGGGACCGCCGCCGGTCGGTAGCCAGTGCGCCCGACCAGCCCGGCTCGCAGCCACGAAGCTAACAGTAACAAGGTGAACGCTGAGCAAAATGATCGGCGATCACCGCTTAACGCGATGGCACCGGGTGGCGCCGTGGGTGGACGCAAGCTGAACCCTGTTTCTGCGTCCTCCGACAGCAAAGCGCGTTGGCTGGCTTTGCGACGCCGCGAACCGGTCGTCCAGCACGGGATTCCCGCGCGCATGCCTGCGCTGCGGGCCGGCCCACCACGCCCTCATGCGAAAAATAGAACGTGTTCCAGAAATGCCCGATCCGAGACGGCGCGGCTTGCTACGGTGTCGGCTGACACCGAAAAAAGAGAGGCCGCCAATGATCCTTGACAGGTTCCGTCTCGACGACAAAGTCGCCGTCATCACCGGTGCAGGCCGCGGCCTCGGGGCGGCGATTGCGCTGGCCTTCGCCGAGGCCGGCGCGGATGTGCTGATCGCCTCGCGCACGGAGTCACAACTAGAAGCCGTCGCAGAACAGGTCGGAGCCGTCGGACGGCGGGCCCACGTCGTGGCCGCCGACCTGGCGCATCCCGAGTCCACCGCCGAGCTGGCCGGCAAGGCCGTCGAGGCATTCGGAAAACTAGACATCGTCGTCAACAACGTCGGCGGGACGATGCCCAACACGCTGCTGACCACCTCGACGAAGGACCTCAAAGAGGCTTTCACCTTCAACGTCGCCACGGCCCACGCGCTGACGCTGGCCGCGGTCCCGTTGATGCTGGAGCACTCCGACGGCGGCAGCATCATCAACATCACCTCGACCATGGGCAGGCTGGCCGGGCGCGGATTCGCCGCCTACGGCACCGCCAAAGCCGCGCTGTCGCATTACACTCGGCTGACCGCCCTGGACCTGTGCCCGCGCATTCGCGTCAACGCGATCGCGCCGGGGTCGATCCTGACCTCCGCCCTGGACGTGGTTGCCTCCAACGACGAGCTGCGGGCACCGATGGAGAAGGCCACTCCCATGCGGCGCCTCGGCGATCCCGTCGACATTGCCGCTGCCGCAGTCTATTTGGCGTCCCCCGCCGGCAGCTTCCTGACCGGCAAGACGCTCGAGGTCGACGGTGGTCTCACCTTCCCCAACCTCGACATACCCGTCCCGGACCTGTGACCTAAGGAGCCAGTCATGCCCATCCCCGTCGTCCAACTGGGCACCGGCAACGTCGGTATCCACGCTCTGCGGGCGCTCATCACCAATCCCGAGTTCGACTTGAAAGGCGTCTGGGTGTCCTCGGACGCCAAGGCCGGCAAGGACGCGGCCGAGCTTGCGGGGCTTAGCGATTCGACAGGAGTGCTCGCCAGCACCGACCTGGATGCCGTGCTGGCCACCGGGCCACAATGCGCCGTGTACAACGCCCTGGCCGACAACCGGCTGCCCGAGGCGCTCGAGGACTACCGGCGCGTCTTGGCGGCGGGGATCAACATCGTCGGCAGCGGCCCGGTGTTCTTGCAGTATCCGTGGCAGGTCATCCCCGAGGAACTCATCAAGCCCTTGGAAGATGCGGCGCGCGAAGGGAATTCGAGTCTCTACGTCAACGGTATCGATCCCGGCTTCGCCAACGATCTGTTGCCACTTGCCCTGGCGGGCACCTGCCAGAGCATTCAGCAGATTCGATGCATGGAGATCGTCGACTACGCCACGTACGACAGCGCCGCGGTCATGTTCGACGTCATGGGGTTCGGCAAGCCGCTGGACGAGGTTCCCATGCTGCTGCAACCCGGCGTGCTCAGCCTGGCGTGGGGGTCGGTGATCCGCCAAATGGCTGCGGGCCTGGGCATTTCGCTCGACGCGGTCACCCAGGACCACGTTCGCATACCAGCCCCCGAGGACTTCGACATCGCCTCGGGTCATATCGCCAAGGGCACCGCCGCGGCGCTGCGCTTCGAGGTGTTCGGCATGGTCGACGGCAATCCCGTCGTCGTCCTGGAACACGTCACCCGGCTGCGCGAGGACCTGTGCCCCGACTGGCCCCAGCCGGCCCAAGAGGGCGGTTCCTACCGCATCGAGATCACCGGCGAACCGTCTTATGCCATGGATGTCTGCCTGAGCAGCCGTAAGGGCGATCACAATCACGCCGGCCTGGTGGCCACCGCGATGCGCGTAGTCAACGCGATCCCGGCGGTAGTCGCCGCGCACCCGGGCATCGTGACGACCCTGGACCTGCCGCTGGTCACCGGGAAGGGGCTTTACCGCCCCAGCTGAGGCACGAGGGCCTTAAACGCCGGAGCCGCCGACGGTCGCGTTGCGATGTTCGGTTAACCTCACTTTATTATTTGGTGGAGGGAATCGAGGTCGGCACGTTGGGGCAGCGCACCCAGGGCTCGCTGAAGGGCAACTGGTATCTGCTCGGGCCTGCGTTCGTCGCCGCCATCGCCTACGTCGACCCGGGCAACGTCGCCGCCAACGTCAGCGCCGGCTCGCAGTATGGCTACCTGCTGCTGTGGGTCATCGTGGCAGCCAATGTGCTGGCGGGCCTTGTGCAGTACCTGTCGGCGAAGCTGGGGCTGGTCACCGGACGCTCGCTGCCCGGCACGATCGGTAAACGGATGGGCCGCCCGGCGCGGTTGATCTATTGGGCCCAGGCCGAACTCGTGGCCGTCGCAACCGACGCGGCCGAGGTGGTCGGCGGGGCCATCGCCCTGCACATCCTCTTCGATTTGCCGCTGCTGGCCGGCGGGTTGATCACCGGTCTGGTCGCCTTGCTGCTGCTGGGGATTCAGGACCGGCGCGGACAGATCATTTTCGAGCGGGTCATCACCGGCCTGTTGCTCGTCATCGCGATCGGTTTCGCGGCGAGCTTCTTCGTCAAGACGGCGCCGCCGGAGGAGATGCTCGGCGGACTGGTACCCAGATTCCAGGGCACCGAAAGCGTGCTGCTGGCGGCGGCCATCCTGGGCGCCACCGTGATGCCGCACGCGGTCTACATGCATTCGGGCCTCGTGCTGGACCGGCACGGGCATCCCGGCGAGGGGTCGCATCGGCGCCTGCTGTTGCGCATCACCCGCTGGGATGTCGTGCTGGCGATGACGGTGGCCGGCACGGTGAACGCCGCGATGCTGCTGATCGCCGCGGTCAACCTGCAGCACCGCGACCTCAGCGCCTCCATCGAGGGCGCCTATGCGGCGATTCACCACACGCTTGGCCCGACCATCGCGGTGCTGTTCGCGGTCGGCTTGCTCGCGTCGGGTCTGGCGTCGTCGTCGGTGGGCGCCTATGCCGGCGCCATGATCATGCAGGGCTTGCTGCGCCGGTCGATTCCCATGATCGTGCGCCGGGTGATCACCCTGGTGCCCGCCCTGGTGATCCTGGCGGTCGGCTTCGACCCCACCCGCGCATTGGTGCTGTCGCAGGTGGTGTTGTCGTTCGGAATCCCTTTTGCGGTGCTGCCTTTGATCAAGCTGACCAGCGACCGCGAGTTGATGGGTGGCGACGTCAATCACCGCATCACGACGATTGTCGGCTGGGCCGTCGGCGTATTGATTAGTCTGCTCAACGTGGTGCTCATCTGGCTGACGGTGACGGGCTGAATGCCGGCGCTCGGGCACCTCTACTTCGCATACGGGTCGAACCTATGCGTCCGGCAGATGGCGCAACGGTGTCCCGACGCCGCGCGGCCGCGACCGGCGGTGCTTGCCGATCACGACTGGCTGATCAACCAGCGCGGCGTGGCCACCGTGGAACCGCTCGCCGGTAACGAGGTGCACGGGGTGGTTTGGCAGATCTCCGACGGTGACTTGGCGACGTTGGACAGCGCCGAGGGTGTGCCGGTGCGCTACCGGCGCGACGAGATGACCGTGCACACCGACGACGGGCCCGCGTCGGCCTGGGTCTACATCGATCACCGGGTCACGCCGGGCCCGCCCCGCCCGGGTTACCTGCCCAAGATCATCGATGGCGCTACCCAGCACGGGCTGCCGCAGCGTTGGGTCGACTTCTTGCGCCGCTGGGATCCCGCCGGATGGCCCGGTCCGAGATCGTCCTCTGCGTCCGGGCCTGGGCCACAGTCACTTTCGGCACTGCTGCGCGAACCTGGGGTGACCGAGATCAGCCGATTGCGTTCGCGTTTCGGCTTTTTCGCGATCCACGGCGGCGGGCTGGAGGAGATGACCGACGTCATCGCCGAGCGCGCCGCCGAAGCCGCCGGCGCATCGGTCTATGCGGTGCGCCATCCGGATCGCTACCCGCACCACCTGCCGTCGGCCCTGTTCGATCCGGCCGAGTCGCCACGGCTCGCCGAGTTCCTCGACCATGTTGACGTCGCGGTGTCGCTGCACGGGTATGGCCGCGACGGTCGGAGCACCCAACTGCTGGCCGGCGGTCGCAATCGGGCATTGGCCGCCCACCTGAACCGGCACATCCAGCTGACCGGTTACCAGGTGGTCACCGACCTCGACGACATCCCGCCGGAGCTGCGGGGCTTGCACCCGCGCAACCCGGTGAACCGGGTGCGTGGCGGCGGAACGCAACTGGAGCTCTCGGCGCGGGTCAGGGGGATCAGCCCGCGCAGTCCGCTGCCGGGCGACGACGGTTTGTCGTCGGTCACCAGCGCCCTGACCCAGGGGCTGGCCGCGGCCGCCCGCAGTTGGTCGATGTCGGATCGTTGAACGGAGATTGTTGGTGGCCAGAGACTTTCGCTTCGGAATGAGCATGCGGTTCTTCAAGTCGCGCGAGGCGCTGCTCGACAAAGCCAAGCGCGCCGAGGACGCCGGCTTCGACATTCTTTGTGTGCCCGACCATTTGGGTGCCGCGGCACCGTTCCCGACGCTGACCGCGGTCGCGATGGTCACCACGACGCTACGGCTGAGCATGTACGTGCTGAACTCCGCGTTCTACAAGCCGGCCCTGCTCAGCCGCGACATGCAGGCCCTGGATCTGCTCAGCGATGGCCGCCTGGAGATCGGGCTGGGCACCGGTTATGTGCGAGAAGAGTTCGAGGCCGCGGAGATTCCCTATCCCAGCGCCGGCGCCCGGGTCGACTACCTCGAGCACATGACGAAGTACCTGAAAGAACACCACCCGTCGACCCCACTCATCATCGCCGGCAACGGTGATCGGGTGTTGACCATCGCCGCCCGCAACGCCGACATCATCGGGCTGACCGGCTCCAAGGTGCGCGACGTCGAGGATCCGTTCGCCGAACGCGTCGAGTTCGTCCGCAACGCCGCGGGAGAACGGTTCGACTCCCTGGAGCTGAACCTGGCGATCACGGCGATGCCACGCGACGGCGAGACCGAGCCCGACCTCAAGCTGACCCGCACTTACGCGCCCAACCTGTCCGACGAGGAGATCCTGTCCCAGCCCTCGGTGCTCAGCGGTTCGCCGCGGGAGATCGCCGACACGTTGCTCGCATACCGCGACAAATACGGCGTGTCGTCCTTCACCGTGCAGGACAACAACATCGGCAACTTCTCCAAGGTGATCGCCGAACTGCGCTGACCGCCGGGGCGATTGCCGCCGGCCTGCCGGTAAGCTCAGGCCGGTCCGCCCCCGTAGCTCAGGGGATAGAGCACGGCTCTCCTAAAGCCGGTGTCGCAGGTTCGAATCCTGCCGGGGGCACAGGTGGTTGTATTACGTCGGGTGATGCGTGACAGTCTGTCTTCGGCTGATGTGTGACAGTGTTTCGGCTGATGCTTGACAGTTAGTTCGGCTGATCCGCGACACTCCTTCGACTGAGGGAGTTGAGCGTGGCAGAGCAGTGCCGAGAAGGTTGGCAGGGGCACCATCTGAGCACCGAGTGAGCGGCCAGATGCACTGTTGCTGGCCTGCCCAAGGTGCGTCCGATATCCGACCAGGTGCGTAAATCTGCGCATCGTGGCAATACAAACAAGGCGAAAGAAAGGTTAAAGCAGACGGGAGGCTACGACGAATGAACCTCGGCATTTCGCGTGTTGGAGAACCCAAGCCGCTGCACGGGCCGAGGACCCTCTTTCCGTCGGCGTTGAGGCAAGTGCGGAACGTGTACGAGATCGAGACCACGCCGCTTCCCGCCTGGCCCAGAGGCGCCAACTGGCGCCAGCACTTCAAAAAGCAATTCTCCGGCCACGACCGGTTCCGGGCTGAACATGACGGGGTCAACAAGATCGAGGCAGCATGCTTGCCCGATGATGAGCCCCACTTGATCGAAGCGGTAGATGCGGCGATTGAGAAGGCTAACGAGGAAGAGGGCACCGTCGCGTACACGGGCAACATCTGAACAGTTGCCCGGGGCGTCGCGGCCCTCCCACGCCTCACCGCCAGAAAGCGAACTCAAGAAATCGCACGACGAAGGACCCGGTGTGTACGCACAGAAAAACGATTAGCGCACGTGTAGCGTTCATCTCCGCACGAATAGGGCAGCGTCTAAGATCACGAGCGGGGGTGCTGGGCTTGGTGTTGAACTTTTTGACCCGTTCGAAACGGGGCGCCGGCGGGGCGGCCAAAAGCCTCGAAATCGACAGTATGCCGCGCGGGGGCCCGGACGCCTCATGGCTGGACCGGCGGCTGCAAACCGATCGTCTGGAATACCTCGACCGCGACGATGTCGACGATCTGAAACGCAAAGTGGTCCGCTCATTGGAGCGCATGGAAAGGTTTTCGGGTACCCAGAAGAACTTCGCGCGCATCGCGCTCGATGAGGTCGCGGAAGTACCCGATCCCAACATCATCGAACTCGGTGCCGGCCACGGCGGGTTGTCGCGAGCGCTGCTGGAGATGCATCCCACCGCCCGAGTGACGGCCACGGACATCGACCCCACATTTGTGTCGACCATCGCCGAGAGCAACCTCGGCAGACACCCGCGTGCGGTGGTCCGCGCGATGGACGCGACCGCCATCGACGCCCCCGATGGCCATTACGACCTCGCCGTGTTCGCCCTGTCTTTACACCACCTGCCACCGCCGCTAGCCGCTCGAGTATTTGCCGAAGGCACCCGCGTCGCGAGCAAACTGCTGATCATCGACCTGTCGCGCCCACCGTCGTTGGTACACATTGCGCGGTTGTCGTTGACCCTGCCGTTCGCGCCGATATTGCCGGTACCGCATGACGGATTCATCAGCGCGCTACGCGCGTACAGCAAGTCGGCGCTGCGGACGTTGGCTCAGTACGCCGACCCGGCGATCAAGGTCGAGCTGCGGGGCGGAAAGACATTCAAACCGCAGATAGTGGTGGCGAGCCGAGTGCCCAGCCGGGAGACGTCGTTCGACAACGCTCAGCTCCCCGACAACAAGGGCCTCAAGGGCCAGCCCACGACGCAGCGGCCGAAACGTCGACAGGCGTCACCCGCTGACAAACTGTCGAGCACCAACTGACGTCATTCGGCTGAGAGCGCTCCCGGCATGTTTCGGGCGCACAGCAACCGCGCGGCCTTACTCCTCCTCCGACGGGACCTCCGCGCGTGCTTGAATCACGACCCGGCTCCACAGCAACGAACGACCAACGTAAATCGAACCGTTCGATCCTCTAGTCTTCCCGGGTCAGGGGGAATAGCCTGCGGTTTATGAAACGAGAAATCGTTGGATTAGCAACGATCATGCTAATGTCCGGCGGTTTGGGTATGGCGAGTTTGGGGCCGGGCGCTGGTATCGCTCACGCCTACACCTATGGCCCATTCCAATGGTGCCCAGGACAAGCTATGCCGAATGATCCACCTCGGTCGGATGCCGACCTAGTTTGGGACATGAGTGTGTGCCACACCTATTACTTCGCCTACGACGTGCGGACTCACGCTCCCGCGCACTACTGGGAAGGTCCTAACCTCTTCCCAACTCCAATCCCGTCACCCCCGCCGCAACCTTTACCACCGGATTGCCCTCCCTGGTCGCCCATCCTGGCGCCGTCACGGTGCGGGGGCCTCTGATAGGCAAAAGGAGAAAGCCTCACGACCGATCCGCCCAGCGTTTCCCTGAGGCGGACCTGAGCCAGGGCGGTCTGGCCCCGATCGCGCCGGCGGCTCAAGGGTGCAGAGCGGTTGCGAGATTCACAATTCCCGTGTAACTGCCAGCTGAGGCATTTACGCTCGAACCGACGAGTCGGGCAACGTCACCAAATTGCATCACCAATCGCGGAGGTTTGGGCGAGCATGTTGTCCCGCGGCGCATCTCACGGCCACGACGGCGTTCAACAGTCACTTGTAGTAGCCGCCTCATGACTGCCCAGTCGATGAGCCGGCATCCGTCCGGATTTGCCGCCGAGTTCCGCCGACTGGCTTCGCAGCGGTGACGTCATGGATGCGGCGAACTTCTTCTACATTCTCTTTGTTGTCTTCTTTGTCGCGATCGGTGGAATCGTGCTCGGGGCGTTGGTCGTTCAGACGAGGCCCGCGAAGGCGAGGGCCGCCAAGGCGAGGACACGAGCGGCAACCGCCAGGAAAGCAGCCGCCCGAGACGCCGATGTTCGCCCTGCCGGAGTCGGGATCGAGGTGGTCCAGGCCGACGGCCCCACCGCGGCGCCGGACTCCGAGGCGGTCGCTCAGCCAAGCAAGTCGGGGAGGCAAGACAACCCAGCGACACTGACCGAGCGCTCGAAGCTGTATCGGGACTTCTGGGAGCAGTTTCTCAATCGGGTCGGCGCGGAGCACCCTGGCTGGACAAAACGGAAAACACCGACACGCGCCTCGCGATACAACCTGCCTACCGGCACGAGCGCGGTCTCCTACTCAACCGCCTTCACGCACCAGGGTCTCGGCGTGCAGCTCTACTTCAGCAGCCCCGATGCCCGTGTCAATTTGGGCCGGTTCGAAGCACTCCATGCGATAAAAGACGAATTCGAGCGGGCCTTGGGCCAGGACGCCGAGTGGGACGACAAGCCCGGCAAGAAGGCCGCCGCCATCTGCGTCACCTCGCAGTTCGACGACGTCGCGGATGTGGATCTGTGGCCCGCGATGCTGGACTGGGTGATGGATCAGCATGGGCGGTTCAGGCAAGCGGTTGAAGCGGTCGGCGGGCTCGGGAGGCTCAAAGAGACGGCGCCTTCCTTGCGTCTGGCAGAAGCCGGCTGACTGGACGTCGCCCGTTCCTCCCCTGGCCGGACCAGGCGGATACGCTGCCGAAAGATGCTGTGTATCAACAATATTGGGCTGCAGCACACCACCGGAACGTTCAGCCCCACGTTGGCCGCGGCGGTGTGGCTTTGGATTTGCCGGCCGACGACAAGTGCACGGCGTGCACGCCCGGCTTCTTGGAGAGCTGGTCCAGGAGGCTTTCCAGATGCGCCTTATCGGTGTGCCAGTGCTGAATCACCTCGGGCGCTTGCTGCAGCTCCGCGAGTACAGCCTTGAGTTTATCGGGAGTCTTGTCGTCACTGTCCGATGCGCGACGGCCGACGTTTCGGGCGCTGCCTTTAGTGAACCCGCGGGGCACGGCACCGCCGAGAGCGCCTCCGGCCAAGCCTGCCAAGGCCATCTCACCCGAGAAGCCACTCACGGCCGCTGGAGCGGCACCCGTGCTAGTGCACTCCAACACACTGGCAGCGAGCTTGACCGCGGGGCTGGCCACGGCCCAGCTCGGCGGCACCGATAGGGCACCGGCTAGGCCCGCACTGCCGACGCTTGCCGACACCGCAGCCCCACTCGCTGCCCCCACCGTCTGGCTACCTGAACCGAGCGACGCGAACAGTGGCGCCTCGAGATCGACCGCTGTGTCGCTCCAGGTCCGTGCCGTTGCCACCAGGCCCAAGCTGAGACTAAGCAACGTGTCATTCACCGGCCGAATGCCTTTGGTGACGAATTCGATGTTCGCGGCAATCCTCGCCAGCGGCGTGGAGTTCAAATTGTTCAAGAACGTTGTCAATGACGACGGATCGGCCGCAGGCGATGGGGCGGGCGACGCGAGGCTTTGCAGCGTTCGCGGTGTGGTCGACATCAGCTGCGACAAGGCCGACTGCGTGTTGGCCGGCGCCGTGCCGGCAGCCTGGGCGACGGCGCCCGATTGACCGGCTGCTCCAACGGGATTGGTGGTTTGCGGCGGCTGGCCAAACGGCGACATCTGCGCGGCAGTCGCAGAGGAACCGGCATAGCCATACATGGCGGCCGCATCTTGCGCCCACATCTGCCCGTATTCGGCCTCGGTCGTTGCGATCGCGGCGGTGTTCTGCCCGAGAACGTTTGTCGCCACCAGTGACGCCAACTGACCGCGGTTTTCCGCGATCGCCGCCGGGGGCACCGTCGCCAGGAACGCGGTCTCATAAGCCGCCGCCGCCGCTCTGGCTTGGGAAGCGGCCTGCTCCGCCTGTGCGCCGCTCGCCCTCATCCATTCCACGTAGGGCGCCGACGCAGCCTCCATGGCCACCGACGACGGACCCTGCCAACCGCTCGACAGGTTCGCGATCACCGACTCATACGATGCAGATGCAGCGTACAGCTGGGCGGCCAATCCGTCCCATGCCGACGCCGCGGCCAACATTGACCCCGAGCCGGGGCCGGCGTACATCCGCACGGAGTTGGTCTCCGGCGGTAATGCTCCAAAATCCATTGCTGCTCCTTGATATGAGCGCGTCAGACTATTCCTGCGCGTCGTCCCCATTGATGACGATGATCGTGGCAGTGGTCGCCGTTCGCCCGAAGGCATTGCCTCCGAACCCTATTCCGCGGCCAGAACCATCACCGGTCGCGACCACGGCGCGCCCCGCCAGGCCTGAAGCGGCCATGTTGCCGAACAGGCTCCCCTGCCCTTCTGCCGTCAGGGCGACCGGAGCAGCGGCGAAATTGGCCTGCGGCAATACTGCGGCAACCGACCGAATTTCGGGGGCTGCCGCAGCCCATCCGCGCGGTACCGACAAAGGTCCTACCGCTGCGGAACGGCCTATACCCGTTGGTATTCCGGCGCTGCCGGTGGTCGTTGTCCCCACTACCCGCGTCTCCGGACCGCGGTCCAGGCCAAGCGACCGCAGCGCCGATCTGTCCCGGTCGAGCCGTTGTCTGGCGCTGTTCACATTCGCCACGTTCTGGGGAACCAGGTAGCTCTCAACGCCCAGCAGATAGGGACTGCCCCCGATGCCGTACAACGAGACGGGCCCCAACGGACCGGTGAGGGCCGAGTCGAACGCGGACAGCAGCGACGGCGGGTCGGCGGCGGCCGTAGGCGTTGCCAGGGTTTGCAACGACTGCGGCACGGACGACATCAACTGTGGCAGTACGGTTTGCGTGCTTGTTGCGGCAGAGCCATCGGTCGCGTGCGCGACCGCAGCGGCCTGTATTGCTGTGCCGGCCGGGTTGACGGTCTGCGGCGGCTGGCTGAGTGGTGTCATCTGTGTAGCGGTCGCCGAGGCGGCGGCATAGCCGTACATCGCCGCCGCATCCTGGGCCCACATTTCGGCGTACTCGGCCTCGGTGGCCATGATCGCCGAGGTGTTCTGACCGAGAAGATTGGTCGCCACCAGAGTCATCAACCGGGCACGATTGGCCGCAACGATAGGCGGAGGCACCGTTGCGGCGAATGCGGCCTCATAGGCAACTACGGCCACTCGCGCCTGAGCAGCGGTTTGCTCGGCCTGGGCAGCGGTCGCGCTCATCCACGCCGCATAAGGCGCTGCCGCGGCCGACATCGCGGTCGACGAAGTACCCTGCCAGCCGCCGGTCAGATTCGAGATCACCGACTCATACGATGCTGCCGCCGAGTGCAACTGGGCGGCCAAAGCATCCCACGCCGCGGCTGCGGCGAGCATCGGCCCCGATCCGGGCCCCATGTACATCCGGCCGGAGTTGACCTCCGGCGGTAAACCCCCGTAATCCATTGATGCACCTCATATTTGATGGCGTAGCGAACTCACCTGCGGAACGGACGGCGACTCGCCATACCCATCGACTGATTCGTTGACCGCACTTTCGTGTTGAGTGCGCAACCACCGGTCCCCATCCAGACCCGCAACGCGGCTGGCTCATTTCCGCCGGTGGGACTAAGGCCGAGCGCTACCACATGGCTTGCTGTGACACACGCGAACTGCAACCGTGGCCCGGATCCGCGCCAGCAGATTGCGGCTCGGGCTACCTGCACGACGCGAGATCTCGCTACGGCGTTGTTCGGCCGTGGGCGACATGCCTGCCTGGTCGGAGTTGCTGTGCAACGCCGATCACGACATGGATGGCTCGGCTTGCGAGGCTAAGATCCGCGGTTGCGCCACGGACGATGCCGTCGGCGTTGCAGGTAGGATTCGACGCGCCGATTATGGCTATCCGCAATGAATTCTATTGCGCGCCAACTATCTTGGCGTGTTTGCTCAGAGATGACTCTGTCGAGGCAGGGACGGGCGTGTGCGAGGTAACGGGCGGCCAACGGGCCGTGACTCAGGCGGCGCAGTACAACTTCAGAGGTCCTCACCGCAAACGCCGAAGGTGAGCTCGAATCGAGATACCTCATTGTTAATGCTCCTGGCTGCACGGGTTTGTGCCGCAACAATTTCTGCTCTGACAATAGATCGCTGACACGAGCGTACTTTTCGTTGTGATGCCCTGTCCAGGTTGCGTTTCTCGATTTCGCCTATTGTCCCGCGCTCGCCGATGCCGCCACCGGTATACAGCAATGACGGCCAAGTCGACACATCGCCGGCTGCGCGGTGACCGACCGGAGAATCTCAAGTCCCACACCAGACGGAAAAGAGGGCTAGCATCGATACCATGCATGCGAGGGAAGAACCGTAGCGCCCCCTTCGTCGGGGCACGAAAGTCGCCGAGTTTGCGATGCGGAAGCTATTCGCGACACTGATGGCCGTTGGAGCCGTGATGCTCAGCGGGGCCATCGCACGCGCTGAGAATCAGCCGGCCCCACCGCCTCCCGGCCCTTCGTTCTACGCACCGAAATGCCTGAGTTTTGACCCCAATCCGCCCGCGCACTGGAACTACCTGCCCTGCGGGTGGACGACGGACGGTAAGCGATGGATTCCGCTGCCACCGCAGTAGCCGATACCCCCACGGCAGACTTACCGAAAAGCATTGAGCCGCTGGCTAACTGATCTTGCAAAGCAAATTTCCGGCAGCTAACGCCGCAGACGCCCGCATCCCCCCGGGCGTCTGCGAGCGAAAGCGTCCGGTCACTCGACAGTCGTTGTTCGCCGGCAACGGCGCTACGGCAGCACGGTGTGCATCAGCATCACGTCGTAGGCCGACCACAACGACAGGTTGAAGTACAGGTCTCGGCCCGACGACCAAGGATGGATCATCGGCGCATAGATGCCACCGGGCATTTGGAAGGATGACACCAGCGGTTGCTCAGGGCTCCACGGCCCCTGGGGCGTCGGCGCGGTCCGCGCCACCACGTCGTTGCTGCCTCCGTCGGTGTACAGCACCAGGTACTGCTTGAGATAACTGTTGTACTGGGCCGACATTTCGCCAACGGGGCCCGGGAAGATCGGCGTCGCCGCGCCTGGGTTGTTAGCCACCCAATGGCCGCCGTTGTCGCCGTTCCAGTACTGGTACTTGGTCAGGTCGGGCAATTGATTCGGCGGGACGCGCGAGAGGAACGCCGCGCCGCCGCGTCCGGAGGGGGTGCCGAACTGGTAGAGGTAACCGTCGTTCCCCTTCATGAACGCGCCCATCTGGAAGTTCTCGTTTCCCGGCGTAAACCCCGCTCCCGGAATGGCATCCGGCGAAGCGGTACGAATGGTTGTCGGGAAGATCCCCCAGTTCTGGCCGTTGTCGTTGGACCGGGCGATCGCCGAGTAGTTCGTCGACCATTCGCCGTCGCGGCCCCACTGGCGAATCGACATGTAGCTCATGTACTGGGTCCTGCCCATCGACATCGCCGCGGTCGGGATGATCCCAGTCTCGTGCGCGGCTTTGTGGATGGTGTTGACGACCTGCTTGGAAAGTCCGGGCGCCCACACCGGCGAGCCGGAATACCTGTCGTTCGGCACACCGTCGGCGATGTGAATGCCCTTGGACAGGTCGTGGTCGTTGCTGCGGAACAGGGTGTTGTAGCGCCACTGCTGGCCGTGCACCTTGCAGTAGCCGAAGGTGTCACCGAAGGCCATCAGCACCTGGCGGTTGGCGGGATCACCGTTGTCCCAAGCAATTCCGAGGTCGGTACCGGAGATGCTGAAACGTTGCAGGGTTTTGTTGGGGCCGTTCGGTCCGGTCACCCAGTCGACGAGCGACGTCGGAGCCCCCGCGATCGAAGGAGGCGGCGGTCCCGGCTCGGGCGGCGGCTGGGGCTGTGGCTGCGGTTGCGGAACGGGAGCGGCGTTGGGGCGCAATTGGTTTGCGTTGGGCGGTAGCGGGACGCCGGGCGCGGGCGGATTGGGGCCGGGGGGCAGCACCTCGGCTTGCGGATGCAGCGGTGCGGAGTACTGGCGGCCCGGAGCGGCCGGTTTGAGCAGTGACGAGATCAGTGGCCCCAGCCTCGGTAGTGGCGCCTGGTCATTCGTGTGGGTGGGCCGGCGCCCGGTCGGCGGCTGCACGACCGGCTGGGGCGCGGGCATGGCCGGGGGCGCGGCGGGAGGGTCCACGTTCGCCTCGGGCGCCCCGCACGGTGTGGCGTTTGCAACCGGCGCGGGCCCCACCACGAGGACGAATCCGATAGCGGCCGCCGACGCCATCGATAGCGACACACTTCGCAGAAACGCCGACATGTAGCACCTTTCGAGGGGTAGGACACCGCGATGACGTCCCTTAGCTGGCCCATGTGACGATAGTGATTGGCGGGGCAAATGTGACCAGTGATGAGCTGATAGGTATTCATCCGTGACCGTGTCGCAACGCGACGGTCCCCGCCCACGCCGCGGTCCGCAGATGATTAGCTCATCACTCATGCGAGCGAGATGAGAAGCGTTAAGGCCTTTGCCGTCGTGGCCGCTAACCGGGTCAAAGGGCGCCCGGCATGGTGCCGAAATGGGCCGCGGTCGGCGTCACCGCCAGGTGGCTGATCGCTCGACCGTCCGGCTGTGTCGCGGTGAGCGGGCGCCTCGCCACATGCCTCGCGGCAATGGCGCGGCGGTCGGGGGACGCGGCGGGTGGCGACATCGCCAGATTTGCTGGGCGCCCCCGGGAAGCCGGTGGCGGTGCGCGCCTCGGCGCAGGCGGTTGGCGCGTCGGACTCCGTCGGAAGCCGAGCGGCGACGCGAGCCGCCGATCGGTACAAGCGCACCACATTGCCGCAGCTCAGCCTTGCACCGGCACAATTCTCCGAAGCTCTATTGCACACGCGCGTAACGAAAATCGTCGGCCGCCCGGTGCGCGCCAACGGTGTCGCACAAGCGAACGAGTTAGGGTCCGCATGTTTGTCGACCCCCATCGGTGGCAATGATGCAACAGAGGCGTGTGCGTCGGCCGGCCTGCGCACCCGTCTAGGTCCCGTCGGTTCAGCCCGAGAGCCGACGGGGCCGCCCCTTTTTCTCGGCTCTTGGCCGACCCGCATCGGGTGGCCGATAGCGCTGAACATCCCCGCCGTCCCGGAGTACCGTCGGCGTATGGATGACTCGGCCGGTGTGTGGATTCTCGGTGGTTATCAAAGCGATTTCGCTCGCAATCTCACCAAAGAAGGCCGCGACTTCGCCGCGTTGACCGCCGAGGTCGTCGACGCCACGCTGACGGCGGCCGGGGTCGATGCGGCCGACATCGAGGTGGTCCACGTCGGCAACGCCTTCGGCGAGATGTTCGCGCGTCAGGGCCACCTCGGGGCGATGCCGGCTACGGTCTGCGACGGCCTCTGGGATACACCGGCTTCACGACACGAGGCGGCGTGCGCCTCCGGCAGCGTGGCGGCGCTCTCGGCGATGGCCGACCTGCGATCGGGCGCCTACGATGCCGCGCTGGTGATGGGCATCGAGTTGGAGAAGACCGTCCCCGGCGACACCGCCGCGCAGCATCTGGGTGCGGCCGCGTGGACCGGGCACGAGGGGGCCGACGCCCGCTACCTATGGCCATCCATGTTCGCGCAAGTGGCCGACGAGTACGACCGGCGGTACGGCCTGGACGACGCGCACCTGCGGGCCATCGCACAGCTGAACTTCACCAACGCGCGGCGGAACCCCAACGCTCAAACCCGGGAATGGATCGTCCCCGACCCGATCACCGACGACGACGCGAGCAACCCGATCACCGAAGGCCGGCTTCGTCGATTCGACTGCAGCCAAATGACCGATGGCGGCGCCGGATTGGTACTCGTCAACGACGCGTATCTGCGCGACCATCCCGATGCGCGCGCGATCGCCCGAATCGACGGGTGGGGCCATCGCACCGTCGGGTTGGGTCTGCGACAAAAACTCGACCGCGCCGATGGCGACCCGTACGTCCTGCCCCATGTGCGGGCCGCGGTACTCGACGCGCTGCGCCGCGCCCGGCGCACCCTCGACGACGTCGACGGATTCGAAGTGCATGACTGCTTCACCCCCAGCGAGTACCTGGCGATCGACCACATTGGGCTGACCGGCCCGGGTGAATCGTGGAAGGCAATCGAGAACGGCGAGATCGAGATCGGCGGCCGTTTGCCGATCAATCCCAGCGGCGGCCTGATCGGCGGCGGACATCCGGTCGGAGCCTCCGGCGTGCGGATGCTGCTTGACGCGGCCAAGCAGGTCAGCGACGACGCCGGCGAATACCAGGTCGATGACGCCCAAATTTTCGGCACGCTGAACTTCGGCGGCAGCACCGCCACCACAGTGAGTTTCGTCGTCAGCGGCACCGGAGGCGAGTGAGAATGGATGTTGAGATCGTCGGCAAGTTCCTTTCCACGCTGCCTGAGGACGACGAGCATCCCTACCGGACCGGACCGTGGCGGCCCCAGACCACCGAGTGGGACGCCGACGACGTCCGCGCTGTCGAGGGCGAAATCCCCCGCGATCTGGACGGCGTCTACCTGCGCAACACCGAGAACCCGCTGCATCCGGCGCTGAAGACCTATCATCCGTTCGACGGCGACGGCATGGTGCACGTGGTCGGCTTCCGTGACGGAAAGGCGTTCTACCGCAACCGTTTTATCCGCACGGACGGGTTTCTGGCCGAGAACGAGGCCGGTGAGCCGCTGTGGCCGGGTCTGGCCGAGCCCGTGCAACTGGCGCGGCGCGAACAGGGGTGGGGCGCACGTACCAAGATGAAGGACGCGTCGAGCACCGACGTCATCGTCCACCGCGGGATCGCGCTGACCAGTTTCTACCAGTGCGGCGACCTGTACCGGATCGATCCGTATTCGGCCGCCACGCTGGGCAAGGAGTCCTGGAGCGGCGGCTTCCCCGTCGAGTGGGGTGTGTCCGCACATCCCAAGGTAGACAACAGAACCGGTGAACTGCTGTTCTTCAACTACAGCAAGCAAGAGCCGTACATGCATTACGGCGTGGTCGACGAACACAACCAGCTGGCGCACTACGTCGACATCCCGCTGCCCGGTCCGCGTCTGCCCCACGACATGGCGTTTACCGAGAACTACGCCATCCTCAACGATTTCCCGCTGTTCTGGGATCCCCAGCTGCTCGAGCACGACGTGCACCTGCCGCGCTTCTACCCCGACATCCCGTCGCGGTTCGCGGTGATCCCGCGCCGCGGCGGCACCGCAGACATTCGCTGGTTCGAGGCCGACCCCACCTTCGTGCTGCACTTCACCAACGCCTACGAGGACGGCGACGAGATCGTGCTCGACGGCTTCTTCGAGGGCGATCCGTCCCCGCTCGATACCGGCGGGACGAAGTGGGAGAAGCTGTTTCGCTTCCTCGCCCTCGATCGCCTGCAGGCACGGCTGCACCGGTGGCGGTTCAATCTGGTCACCGGGGCGGTACGAGAAGAGCGGCTTTCGGAGTCCATCACCGAATTCGGCACCATCAATCCCGAATGCGCCGGTGGCGACTACCGCTACACCTATGCCGCCACCGGCAGGCCAGGCTGGTTCTTGTTCGACGGCCTGGTCAAACACGACCTGCGCGCCGGAACCGAGGAGGTGTTCTCGTTCGGTGAGGGCGTCTACGGCAGTGAGACCGCGATGGCGCCACGCGTGGGCGCCGTCGGTGAGGACGACGGCTACCTGGTCACCCTCACCACCGACATGAACACCGACGCCTCCTACTGTCTGGTCTTCGACGCGTCCCGCGTCGGTGACGGCCCGGTCTGCAAACTTCAACTGCCCGAACGCATTTCCAGTGGGACCCACTCCACCTGGGCGCCCGGTGCGCAATTGCGGCGCTGGGACACCTCCGACTCGGCCGCTGCCGCGATCGGACTGTGATGCGCACCGGCAGGCACCGCCACACACACTGGCCACTGCAACTCGCGCCGATCGGCGCCATCCGTTTCGCGCGCCGCTCCGCACATTTCGCTGAAACCGTGCAGTTTTACCGCGATCTGGTCGGCCTGCCGCTCTACGAGACCTTCGGGGACAGCTACGGAAGCAACGGCGCAATCTTCGGGTTGCCCAGCTGGAACCTCACCATGGAAATCATCGAGGCCAGCGACGACGTCGCGGTGGACCCCCACGAACAGCTGTGTCTGTACTTTCCCGACCAGCAGGCGCAGCAAGCCGCCCTCGCGCGCCTGCGCGACGCCGGCGTCGAGCCCGTCGAGCAGCACCCGTACTGGGCGGCGACAGGGGCGGCCACCTTCCGCGACCCGGACGGACGCGAAATCGTGTTCGCGCCCTTCGTATTCGGTGTCAACGAGCCCGAGAGCAGCGGCGCCTCGGGACAGCACGAATTCCCACCCGCCTGAAAGTCAGCGACCGGGCCGGCGGGAAGCCAAGGCGGCGATGACGGCCACCAGCGAGCAGCCGACCGCACCGACGGCCGCGCCCGCGCCGACGTACAGCCCGTATTCGGCCGACACCGGCGGATTGACATTGAGCTTGTAGTACCAGACCGTCAGCGCCACGATCAGCAACGAAATCAGCAGTGCGGCAACCGAAGCGAGCCTCACCGATAAACCACGACCCATCATGGCGCCGACCACCAACAGCGTCGAGGCCAACAGAACGATCAGCTGACCCGCGCCGAACCCCCGCGGCAGCTCCAAGTTGCCGTGGGCGCCGCCGATGGCGTTGGCCCAGCCCCCGCCGTTCACCCGCGTCCGCAGCCACGGCAGCCATGCGCTGGCCGACACCATGACGGCGAAAAGGGCCACCAGCCAACCGGGACGCAGTCGGCGAGTCATGCTAGCGAGACTAACGGACTCCGGGGCCGGCTCCCGTGAGCGAGCGTCCCGCTAGCGTGGCGCAACTCGCCGACGGCCACGCCGGCGTGACGCTGCCGTCCAGAGACGCTAGGCCTGCAGCGAGGACAAGTTGAAGATCGCACCCGTCGGATCGCTGGCGGCGGCCAGCCGTCCGTACGGGGTGTCCTCGGCGTCGCGCACCACCGCGCCGCCGTTGTCGGCGATGACCCGCAGGGTCTTGTCGACGTCCTCGGCACCGAAGAAGATCACCCAGTTCGGCGGGATCTCCTCCGGCAAGAAGGCGCCGTCCATCACGCCGAGCAATTGCTCGTCACCGAATCGTGCCGTGCTGTAACGGAATTCGTCGGTGTCGGACACAGTCTCGGTCTGCCATCCCAGAACCTCGCGGTAGAAGTCGAGGGCCGCGTCGTAGCCGCGTGTGGTCAGCTGGTGCCACACCGGGGCACCCGCCGCCCCGATGAGCTCGAAGCCGCGGTGTTCCAGCGGCTGCCACAGCCCGAAGACCGCGCCGGCGGGGTCGGTCGCGACGGCCATGTGGCCCTTGGCGGGCACCTCGATCGCCATGCACACCGCACCACCGGCCCCGGTCACGGCCGCGAGTGTGGTGTCGATCTCGGCGGTGTGGAAGTAGGTGGCCCAGCGGTCGGGCGACTCGGCTTCCGGCCGATTGGCCATGATGCCGGCCACCGGGTGACCGTCCTTGGCGGCGTTGACGTAGCCGTGGTACTCGGGTCCCGCGGACTCGAACGTCCAGCCGAAGACCAGGCCGTAGAACTCCTGGGCGCGGCCGACGTCGGATGTGGTCAGATCGATCCAGCATGGAGCGCCCAGCGGGGCGCAGTCACGGATAGGCACGGTGACCTCCTGGTGGTGTCCTGGGCCCGAAGGAAAGGGCTTCACACTATCGACTGCCGCCGCGCCCGAAACTCATCGCCGGCGATCAGCGATGAGCCGCACCGTCTCCGTTGGTGCTCGGGTCGGCCCGGGTGAACACCGTGACGAAGTTCTCCAGCGATTGGTTGATGTCGCTGCGCAGGGCGGCGGCGACGATCATGCCGATGGGGCCGAACAGCGCCGGGCCGCCGAGGTGCACGTCGAAGCTGACGACCGACCCGTCGTCCTTGGGTGCGATCTTGGCCATCAGCTTGACCTTGACCCCACCGACGCCGTCGCCGTTGAGCGTCATGCCCTCGGGCGGCTTGTAGCGCACGACCGTCCATTTAATCCGGCTGTACATGCCCTTGACCTCGACGATCGACTCGACGACCGTGCCCTTTTCGATCTCGTCGGGCAGGATGCTGCGCCACACCCGGTGGATGGTCAGCCAGTCCTTGTACCGGGACAGGTCGGAGGCGTGCTGCCAGGCCACCTCGGGTGGCAGCGGGACATCGATGGATCCGGAGAGCTTCGCCATCGCTCAGTTCTGCTGGTCGCCGGTGTCCGCAGCGCCGGTGGCCTTCTTGGCCTGCTCCTGCACCTGGTGGATGGTGTCGGTGTACTTGCCCTGCGTCTTGTCGTCGACGAACTCGCCGGCCTTGTCGATCGCCATCTCGACCTTGTCGGCGTTCTGCGACAACAGGTCCTTTGCCTTGTCCAGGAATCCCATGCACCCTCCCTTTTCCCCGGCATCGTACTTGGCCGGCGAGGGCCCGCTGCGGGTGAGTTCGGCGCGCTCAGCGCCACAGCCGCGGCCGCACGCCCAGCACTTTGGCGCGGATCCACCAGGTGGCCTCGATCGCGGCGGCGCCCAGCACGCCGATGCCCACCGCCGTCGATGTCACCGCGACGTTGGACGGGTCGAGCAGGAACTCCTTGCGTGCCAACGGCAGGTTGAAAATCACGACATAGGCCAGACCAGAAGCGATCACCAGCGCCACCCGCCACCACTGATACGGCCGGGCCACCACCGCCAGCACCCACAACGCCGTCATCAGCAGCGTGATCAGGGCAGCCGTGGACGCCTGATCCTGTTGGACGAAGCTGGCGTGACGCCCGTGATACGCCAGCAGGTAGGAGGCGAACGTCGCGCTGCCGACGATCAGTCCGCAGGGCAGCGCGGACGTGAGGACCCGGCGCACGAAGCCCGGGTGGGCGCGTTCGTTGTTGGGCGCCAGCGACAGGATGAACGACGGTATGCCGATGGTGAACCAGGCCGCGATGGTGACATGGATGGGCTGGAACGGATACAGCAGCGGGTCGGCCCCCAGCGGATTGGCCAGCAGACATTCGACGCCCACCAGGAACGCCAGCAGGACCGAGTACACCGTTTTGGTCAAGAACAGGTTGGCGACGCGTTCGATGTTGCCGATCACCCGACGGCCCTCGCCCACGACGTAAGGCAGCGTCGCGAATCTGTTGTCCAGCAAGACGATCTGCGCCACGGCGCGCGCTGCCGGGCTGCCGGCGCCCATCGCGACACCGATGTCGGCATCCTTGAGGGCCAGCACGTCGTTGACGCCGTCGCCCGTCATCGCGACGGTGTGCCCGTGCGATTGCAGGGCGTGCACCATGGCGCGCTTCTGGTCCGGCCGCACCCTGCCGAAGGCGGTGTGGGTGTCCAGCGTATCGGCCAAATGTGCAGGTTCCGAGGGCAATTGGCGCGCGTCCATCGCCTCGCCGCGCAGCCCGAGCTCCCCGGCGACGGCGCCCACCGAGACCGCGTTGTCCCCGGACAGCACCTTGACCGAAACGCCTTGTTCGGCAAAGTAATCCAGAGTCTCGCGCGCGTCCGGGCGCACCTTCTGTTCGAGGACCACCAGCGCGACCGGGGTGACGCGGCCCGGCGCGTCGGGATGGTCGACGGCGACGTCACCCGCGCCGACCAGCAGGACCCGCAGCCCCCGCGCGCCGATCCGCTCGGCCTGTTCGGCCGCCGCCGAGGCCGGCTCGAGCAACACGTCCGGAGCCCCCATCACCCAGTTCCCGTGCCCGTCGAAAGAAACACCGCTCCATTTGGTGGCCGACTTGAAAGGTGCTGTCGCCGTGGCGGTCCAGCCGGGGGGCTGGTGATAGGTCTCGGCGATGGCCCGCATGCTCGCGTTGGGTCGCGGATCGGCGGCGGCCAGCGAGGCCAGCACATCGGCAATCCCATTCGCCGCGGGGTCGAGTTCGTCCACGGTTGCCACCCGCATGCCGCTCTCGGTCAGGGTGCCCGTCTTGTCCGCGCAGACCACGTCGACGCGCGCGAGTCCCTCGATGGCGGGCAACTCCTGAACCAGGCACCGGCGCTGACCGAGCCGCACGACCCCGACCGCGAACGCGACCGACGTCAACAGGACCAGCCCTTCGGGGACCATGGGCACCAGTGCGCCGACCGTGCGCAGCACGGCCTGCCGCCAGTCCGCGCGCGTGGTGAACAGCTGGGTGTAGATGGTCAGCAGTCCGGCGGGCACCAATAGGTAGGTGATGAATTGCAGGATGCGGTTAATGCCGTTGCGCAGTTCGGATTTCACGAGGGTGAACTTGCTGGCCTCCTCGGCGAGCTTGGTCGCGTAGGCGTCCGGGCCGACCTTGGTGGCGCGGTACGCGCCGCTGCCCGCGACGACGAAGCTGCCCGACATCACCGCGTCGCCGACGGCCTTGGCGATCGGGTCGGCCTCCCCCGTGAGCAGCGACTCGTCCACTTCCAGGTTCGCCTCCTCGACGACCTCGCCGTCGACGACCACCTGATCTCCGGGGCCCAGCTCGATGATGTCGTCGAGTACCACTTCACCGGGCGGCACCGCCCTGGTCCCGGATTGCCTGCGCACCAAGGGTTTCGCCTGCCCCACGATGGCGAGCTTGTCCAGCGTCTGCTTGGCCCGGATCTCTTGCACCATGCCGACGACGCTGTTGGCGATGATCAGCAGCCCGAACATCCCGTTGATCAGCGAGCCGGTCGCGAGCACGATCAGCAGCAACACTCCCAGGATCGCGTTGATCCGGGTGAACACGTTGGCCCGGACGATGTCGGTGATGCTGCGTGTGGCGCGTTCCCGTACTGCGTTGCTCTTGCCGTCGGCCACCCGCTGGGCCACTTCGGCGTCGGTGAGGCCAGAGGCGTGAGTCATCGCGTGAAGGTTCCCAGCTTGTCCGAGTCGTAGTACTCCAAGTTCAGCGTATGGTCGCCGAAAACGGCCTTGGAAACCGTTCCGGGTGGGGCGTTTTCGTCGGTCAACGTGAAGGTGAAGGTGTCGCCGTCCCAGTGGGTGAGGGTGGCCGTCCGGTTTTTCGGACCCATCCGCAGTTGCAGCGCGCCGTCGTGCTGGGTGACTACGGCCGGTCCCCAGTAGTCGTTGGCGTAGCTGCCGGCGTAGTCACCGAGCGGCCTGGCCGGGGCGGGGTTGGCCGGGGGTTGCCGGCCGACCAGCGAGCCGAGCGGGTTGTTCAGCCATCCGATCGCCTTCTTGTACAAGGGCGCCCAGTCCTGACGGATCTGACCGTATTGAACCAGATCCATGAACTGGGCGGTGAGCGTTTCGGGGATGCCGTAGGGCGCGGCGTTCGTCAGCGCGATGATGCCCAGATCCTCGGAAGGCAGCACCACGAAGTTGGTGGCCGCTCCCAAATCGAAAGCGCCGGAGTGACTGTACTCGGTGCGTCCCGACGAATCGACCGAGGAGTTGAAGCCGTATCCGTAAAACCCGGTGCGCGCTTGCGGCGTCTTGGCGGGTGATGACACCATCTGCGGGCTGGTGGCGGGCAGCAGGGCCTCCGGCGACGCGACCCGGTGACCGTCGTAGGTTCCGTTGCCCAGCAGCATCAATAGCCAGCGCGCCATGTCGTTCACCGATGAGCTCACGCCGCCCGCCGGCGACTGGGGATCCGGGTCGCGCTGAAAGCGGGCCTGCCACCGGTCGTCGATCTTGATGTGGTTGACGGCGTGGTTGGGCCGGGCGATGAAGTCGGCGAACCGCGAACTCGTCGACGCCATGCCCAGCGGGCGGTAGAGCGCCTCGTCGGACAGCTCCTCCCATGGCTTGCCCGCCGCGGCCGCCACCGCCTCGGCACCGGCGGTGATCCCATAGTTGGTGTAGGCGTAGCTGATTCGAAACGGGTCCAGCGGCAGGTACTTGAGCCGCTCCAGCGTTTGCCGGCGGTCGTAGCCCAGGTCTTCCAGCTTGTCACCCGCGTGGTCCGGCAACCCGGAGCGATGCGCATACAAATCGCCGATGGTCACATGACTGGTGACGTAGGGATCATTCAGCGTGAACCACGGCAACTCGGACGCGACGGGCGTGTCCCACCCGACGACGTTGTCGCTGACCTCGTGCGCGATCACCGTCGCGCCCACCGATTTCGACACCGAGGCCAGCTGGAAGACGGTGTCGGCGTCCACCTTGTTGTCCTGACCTTGCCCCCGGCTCACATCTTTTAGGCCAAAGCCTTTGGCGTACAACACCTTTCCTCCGTGAACGACGGCTACGGCCATCCCCGGGATGCCGGTGCTTTTCATCAAGTCGCCGACCAGCCCGTCCAGCTTCGCCACGGCATCGTCCACGCGGCCGGCGGGGATCGCCACGCCGGAAACCTGGTTGGGCGGGACGTCAGACAACGTGGACGGCGGCCCGGCGGTCGGCTGCGCGGAGCCGCAACCCGTCAACCCGAGCAGCGCCGCGGTGAGGCCGGCCCCGGCCGCGCGTTTGATCATGCGCGAACCCTACGCGCGTGCGCGCCGGGGCGATCTACAGCCGCCACCACGGGGCGGATTCCTCCGGCGCCGCGGGATCGATGCGTTGACCCGGCAGCGGCACCGCCACCTTCACCCGCTCCGGCGCGGCGGCGGCGAGCAGGCGCTCAACCGGTTCGGCCCACGGGTGCGGGGCCAATCGGAAAGTGCCCCAATGGATCGGCACCAACAGTCCGCCGTCGGTGACGTCCAGATGCGCCCGCACCGCCTCCTCGGGGTTCATGTGCACGTCGGGCCACGCCGTGTTGTAGGCCCCGATGGGCAGCAGAGTCAGGTCGAACGGCCCGTGATCGGCGCCGATCTGCTCGAAACTCTTGGTGTAGCCGGTGTCGCCGCCGAAGTAGGCCCGATGCTTGGGGCCGACGAACGCCCACGACGCCCACAGCGTCGTATTGCGGTCGAGAAAGCGTCCCGAGAAGTGCCGCGCCGGTACGCATACCACCTCCAGCTCGTCGACCTTGGCGCTCTGATGCCAGTCGAGCTCGACGATGCGCGGCTCCGGTACCCCCCACCGGCGCAAGTGGGCCCCGATGCCGAGCGGCACGAAGAACGGTGCCCGCTGAGTGCGGGCCAGC
Organism: Actinomycetota bacterium; assembly: GCA_036338755.1. Lineage (GTDB taxonomy): Bacteria > Actinomycetota > Actinomycetes > Mycobacteriales > Mycobacteriaceae > Mycobacterium. Next base: position 228,663 of record JAYZBN010000012.1, read on the forward strand.
GCCCTGACCGTGTCGATGTCCAGGTGGTCGTAATGGTCGTGGCTGATCACCACCGCGTCGACGGCGGGCAGCGCCTCGAGCGGAAGCGGCGGCGGATGCAGCCGCTGCGGGCCCACGACGTCCGACGGCGAACACCGGTCGCTCCACACCGGATCGGTGAGCACCCGGTAGCCGTCGATCTCCAGCAACGCCGTGGAATGGCCGAACCAGCTGACGGCCAGCCGGCCCGGGCCGGCGTCGAGCATCCCCGGCGAGGCCAGCGGGATCGGCCCCTTCGGACGGCTGCCGCCCCGGTTGCCGATCAGCTCCCACGCGATGAGCCGCAATTGCTCGCGGTCCATCTTGATTTCGGAGGCGGGCTCGACGTTGACGAAAACACCGTCACGGTAGTGCGGCGACCCAACGGCCGCCTCGGCGATCGATGCCGGGTGGGCGCCGAGCGCGTCCGGCGCGCCGTGCAACGCTCGCACCAGCCAACCACCGGCCGCCAGCGACGCCGTACCGGCGACCAGCCGTAGCGTCCCCCGCATAGCCGTCAGGCCCCCTGGAACTTCGGCGGCCGCTTCTCGATCCGGGCGACCTGGGCCTCGACGACGTCTTGGCTGCCCCAGGCCTTGTCGAACAGTTCCTTGTGCACCGGCCCGGGCTCTTCGATGGCACCGTCGTCGTTGAGCACCCGCTTGGCGTGCTGGATCGCCAGCGGTGCCAGACCGGCGATCTCGGCGGCCCAGGCCTGGGCGTCGGCGAGCGTCCCGATGCGGTTGGCCATCCCGGTCTGCAGCGCCACGTCGGCGGTCAGCTTTTCGGCCGTGAGCAGCATCGCGCGGGCGCGGCCGTGACCGACGAGCGACGATAGTCGCCGAATGCTCCAGTTATCCAGGGCCAGGCCGTATTTCGAGGTCGGGAACTGAAAGAACGCGTCGGGTGCGACGACCCGCAGATCGCATTGCATGGCCAGCTGCAGGCCGGCGCCGATGGCCGGGCCGTTGATGGCCCCGATCACGGGGATCAGCGTGGCATCGAGCACCCTGTGCAGCTCGACGAGCCGGTCGGGGTAGTCGGCCGCGAAGGCGTCACCGCTCAGGTCCGCGCCGGCGCAGAACACCGTGCCCTGACCCGTCAGCACGATTGCGCGGGTGGAGCCGTCGCCGGCCTTCAGCACGGCCTCGCGCAGCTCTTCGACCAGCTGGGAGTTCAACGCGTTGCGGCGCTCGGGACGCTGCAGCTCGATCGTCATAACGGCCTCGGCCTGGGTAACACCGATCATGGCAGCCACCCTATATAGCCTCGTCTCGTGAGTCGTATTACGGCTGCTCAACTCCGCGATGCGGTGCTGGACGAGAATTCCTTCGTCCGCTGGGACGGTGAACCCCTCGACGTGCCGGTCAGCCCGTCCTACGCCCAGGAGCTCGCCGACGCCCGGGCCGCGACGGGCCTGGACGAATCTGTGCTCACCGGCGAGGGACGCGTCTTCGGCCGGCGGGTCGCGGTGGTGGTCTCCGAATTCGGCTTCCTGGGCGGGTCGATCGGGGTCGCCGCGGCCGAGCGGATCACCGTGGCAGTGCAGCGGGCGACGGCCGAGGGGTTGCCGCTGCTGGCCTCTCCGAGCTCCGGTGGCACCCGCATGCAGGAGGGCACGGTCGCGTTCCTGCAGATGGTGAAGATCGCCGCGGCGGTCCGGCTGCACAGGCAAGCGCACCTGCCCTACCTGGTCTATCTGCGCAATCCGACCACCGGCGGGGTGTTCGCGTCCTGGGGGTCGCTGGGCCATGTGACGGTTGCCGAGCCGGGCGCGTTGATCGGCTTTCTCGGCCCGCGGGTGTATGAGCTCCTGTATGGCGAACCCTTTCCCGAGGGCGTGCAGACCGCGGAGAACCTGCAGCGGCACGGCGTGATCGATGGCGTCGTCCGGCTCGAGGAGCTGCGCCGCACGCTGGACCGTGCGATGACCGTGATCGTCGACGCTCCCGGGCCGCTGCCCGCGCCGGTACCGGCCGAACCGACGCCCGACGTCGCGGCCTGGGACTCGGTGGTGACGTCGCGACGGCCCGACCGGCCGGGGGTGGGCCTGTTGCTGCGGCACGGCGCCACCGATCGGGTGCTGCTGTCGGGGACCGGCCAGGGAGACGCGGCGACCACGCTGCTGGCGCTGGCCCGGTTCGCCGGCCAGCCCGTGGTGGTGCTGGGGCAGCAGCGGCTGACGGGCGGCTTCGAAAAAGGTGGGGTGGGGCCCGCCTCGCTGCGCGAAGCCCGGCGCGGCATGGCGCTGGCCGCCGAGTTGCGCCTGCCGCTGGTGCTGGCGATCGATACCGCGGGGCCGGCGCTGTCGGCCGAAGCCGAACAGGGCGGGCTGGCCGGGCAGATCGCGCAATGCCTGGCCGAGTTGGTGACGCTGGAAACCCCGACGGTGTCGGTGCTGCTGGGCCAGGGCAGCGGCGGGCCCGCGCTGGCGATGGTGCCGGCCGATCGGGTGCTCGCCGCGTTGCACGGCTGGCTGGCCCCGCTTCCGCCGGAGGGCGCCAGCGCGATCGTGTTCCGCGACACCGAGCACGCCGCCGAACTTGCTGCGGCCCAAGGCATCCGGTCGGCCGATCTGCTGAAGTCGGGAATCGTCGACGCCGTCGTGCCGGAGTATCCCGACGCCGCCGACGAGCCGGTCGAGTTCGCGCGGCGATTGGCGCGGGCCATCGCCGCCGAGGTGCATGCGCTGCGCGAGCTCCCGGCCGCCGAGCGGCTCGCCGCCCGGTTGCGGCGCTACCGCAACATCGGTTTGGCCGGCGCGTAGACCCGCGAGCAGACGCAAATGTCCCGTTTTCCTCGGCGTGTCGGGTGCTTTTGCGACTGCTCGGCCGCAAGGTCGCGCCTCCCACAGCCATAGTCGACAATCAGGCAAAATGGGCGGCATGGACACAGGCGCTAGCTCACCGCGGGTCTTGGTCGTCGACGACGATTCAGATGTGCTCGCGTCGCTCGAACGCGGTCTGCGGCTGTCCGGATTCGAGGTGTCGACCGCGGTCGACGGCGCCGAAGCGTTGCGCAGCGCCACCGAGACGCGCCCGGACGCGATCGTGCTCGACATCAACATGCCGGTGCTGGACGGCGTCAGCGTCGTCACGGCGCTGCGCGCCATGGACAACGACGTCCCGGTCTGCGTCCTGTCCGCGCGCAGCTCGGTCGACGATCGGGTGGCGGGCCTCGAGGCCGGAGCCGACGACTACCTGGTCAAACCCTTCGTGCTCGCCGAGCTGGTCGCGCGGGTCAAGGCGTTGCTGCGCCGCCGCGGCGCCACCGCCACGTCCTCGTCGGAAACCATCACGGTCGGGCCGCTGGAAGTCGACATCCCGGGACGGCGTGCCCGGGTCAACGGCGTCGACGTCGACCTGACCAAGCGGGAATTCGACCTGCTGGCGGTGCTGGCCGAACACAAGACTGCGGTGTTGTCCCGCGCGCAACTGCTCGAGCTGGTGTGGGGTTACGACTTCGCCGCCGACACCAACGTCGTCGACGTCTTCATCGGGTATCTGCGCCGCAAGCTGGAGGCGAACGGTGGTCCCCGGCTGCTGCACACCGTCCGCGGAGTGGGATTCGTACTGCGCATGCAGTAAGCAGGTCGACCGGCAATGAACTTTCTGTCCCGGATTGCGACCCGTACGCCATCGCTACGGGCGCGGGTCGCTGTCGCGACGGCCATCGGCACCGCCATCGTGGTGGTCATCGCGGGCGCCGTCGTGTGGTTCGGCATCACCAGCGCCTGGAAGGAACGACTCGATCGCCGCCTGGACGAGGCGGCGGGCTTCGCCATCCCCTTCCTGCCGCGTGGACTCGCCGACATCCCGCGCACCCCCAACGACCAGGACACCGTCATCACGGTCCGGCGCGAGGGTCAGGTCATGTCCAACTCGGACGTCACGCTCCCGCCGCTGGATGTCGGGTATGCCGACACGTACATCAACGGGGTGCGCTACCGGGTCCGGACCCTGGAGGTCCGCACGCCGCAGCCTGCGACGGTGGCGGTGGGTGCGACGTACGACGACACGATCGCCCAGACCAACAACCTACATCGCCGGGTCATCCTGATCTGTGCGCTCTCCATCGGTGCGGCGGCGGTATTCGCTTGGCTCCTGGCGGCTTTCGCGGTACGACCGTTCAAACGCCTTGCCCAGCAAGCCCGTTCGATCGACGCCGACGAGCGCCCACAGGTAGCGGTGCGCGGCGCCAGCGAGGCCGTCGAGATCGCCGAAGCCATGCGCGGCATGCTGCAACGCATCTGGACCGAACAGGACCGGACCAAGGATGCGCTCGCGTCGGCCCGCGACTTCGCCGCCGTGTCCTCGCACGAACTGCGCACTCCGTTGACCGCGATGCGCACCAACCTCGAAGTGCTGTCCACCCTCGACATGCCCGACGAACAGCGCAAAGAGGTGCTGGGCGACGTCGTGCGCACCCAGTCGCGGATCGAGGCCACGTTGACCGCCCTCGAACGGTTGGCCCAGGGCGAATTGTCGACGGCTGACGATCACGTGCCCGTCGACATCACCGAGCTGCTCGACCGCGCGGCCCATGACGCCACCCGGATCTATCCGGGGGTCGACGTTTCGCTCGTGCCGTCACCCACCTGCATCATTGTCGGGTTACCGGCCGGGTTGCGGCTCACTGTCGACAACGCGATCGCCAACGCCGTCAAGCATGGCGGCGCCACCAAGGTCCAGCTCTCGGCGGTCAGCTCGCGCGCCGGCGTCGAGATCGCCATCGACGACAACGGCAGCGGCGTGCCCGAGGACGAGCGCCAGGTGGTGTTCGATCGGTTTTCTCGTGGCTCGACGGCCTCCCATTCCGGGTCGGGCCTGGGGTTGGCACTGGTTGCCCAGCAGGCCCAACTGCACCGGGGAACGGCGGCACTGGAGAGCAGCCCGTTAGGTGGGGCGCGGCTGGTGCTGCGGCTCCCGGGCCCCAGCTAGCGCCGCATCGCCGCCGCGGGTCGGCGGGGCCGTCCACTAGCTGGCGAGTCGGGCACACTGGAGTGATGGCCAACGGCAGTAAACCGACCGACAACGACACGCTGGCAGTGATTCGCGACCTGGTCGCCGAGGAGAAAGCGCTGCGGGCCCAGCTGCAGCGCGGGGACATCGACACGTCCGAAGAGCATGACCGCCTCCGGCGGGTGGAGGTGGAACTCGACCAGTGCTGGGACCTGCTGCGGCAGCGCCGGGCCCTACGTGAGACCGGCGGCGACCCTCGGGAGGCGGAGGTGCGTCCGCCCGACGAGGTCGAGGGCTACCTGAGCTGAGCGGCCACCCGAGCCAAGTCGACGCCGTCGTCATCGGAGGCGGCCACAACGGCCTCGTGGCGGCCGCCTACCTGGCCCGCGCGGGCCTGCGGGTTCGCCTGCTGGAACGGCTCGACCACACCGGCGGCGCGGCGGTCTCGGCGCACGCCTTCGATGGTGTCGGCGTTCGGGTATCGCGCTACTCCTACCTGGTCAGCCTGCTGCCCGCGCGGATCGTCCAGGATCTGGGCGCCGGCGTGCGGTTGGCCCGGCGGCCGTTTTCGTCCTACACACCCGATCCCGCGACCCGCGGCCGCAGCGGGCTGCTGATCGGGTCGGACGGTGACACCTTCGCCGGCATTGGGGCCGCGGGCGATGCGCGAGGGTTCGCCGACTTCTATCGACGCTGCCGGTTGGTCACCGAACGCCTGTGGCCGACATTGCTCGAGCCGCTGCGCACCCGCGAGGGCGTCCGCCGGCAGGTGATGGGAGGCGCCGATCGCCGCGCGGCGCGCGCGTGGCACGCGATGATCGAGGAGCCGATCGGACACGCGATCGCCGACGCGGTGCGCAACGACGTGGTGCGCGGGGTGATCGCGACCGACGCGCTGATCGGCACGTTCGCCCGCCTCGACGACCCTTCGCTGGCGCAGAACGTCTGCTTTCTGTATCACGTGCTCGGCGGCGGCACCGGCGACTGGGACGTCCCGATCGGCGGCATGGGCGCGGTCACCACGGCCCTGGCCGCGGCGGCAGAGGGCTATGGCGCCGGAATCACCACCGGCGCAGAGGTTTACGCCGTCGATCCCAGCGGCGAGGTGAGATATCGCACCGGCGACGAAGAGCATCGGATCCGGGCGCGGTTCGTTCTCGCTGGCGTCACACCGACAGTCCTGGCCGGGCTTGTCGGCGACCGACCGCCGCCCCCGCCCCAGGGCGCGCAGGTCAAGGTCAACATGGTGCTGCGCAGGCTGCCCCGGCTGCTCGACCAGAAGGTGAGACCCGAGCACGCTTTCGCCGGGACCTTCCACGTCAACGAAACCTGGACCCAGCTCGACGCCGCGTATTCGCAAGCGGCGACCGGGCACATCCCCAATCCGCTGTCCTGCGAGGCCTATTGCCACTCGCTGGCCGACCCGAGCATCCTCTCGGCCGGCCTGCGCGACTCGGGCGCGCATACGATGACGGTGTTCGGCTTGCATACGCCGCACTCGCTGTTCGACGGCACCTACTCCGGCGCCCTGCGCGACCGGCTGACCGACGCCGTACTGGCGTCATTGAATTCCGTTCTGGCCGAACCGATTCAAGAGGTTCTGCTGAGCGACGCGCGCGGCCGGCCCTGCATCGAGACGACGACCACGCTGGACTTGCACCGCACCCTGAGGATGACGGCGGGCAACATCTTCCACGGCGACCTGTCGTGGCCGTTCGCCGAAGACGACGACCCGCTGGACACCCCGGCGCGGCAATGGGGTGTGGCCACCGCGCACGAACGGATCATGCTGTGCGGCTCCGGCGCACGCCGGGGCGGGGCGGTGTCGGGCATCGGCGGGCACAACGCCGCGATGGCGGTGCTGGCCTCGCTCACATCGCGAATGTGACTGCCGCGCTTGCGGATCCGCTTACTTGCGCGCGTCGATGGTGACGTAGTCGCGCTCGGTGTAACCGGTGTAGATCTGGCGCGGCCGCCCGATCTTGCTGTCGCCCTCGTCGTGCATCTCGCGCCAGTGCGCGATCCACCCCGGCAGCCGCCCCAGCGCGAACAGGACGGTGAACATCCGGGTCGGGAAGCCCAGCGCCCGGTAGATCAGGCCGGTGTAGAAGTCGACGTTCGGGTAGAGCTTGCGCTCGACGAAGTAGTCGTCGGTGAGCGCCGCCTCTTCGAGCTCCTTGGCGATGCTCAGCAGGTCGTCGTCGCCGCCCAGCTTGGCCAGGATCTTGTCTGCCTGCTCCTTGACGATGCGCGCGCGGGGGTCGTAGTTCTTGTAGACCCGGTGACCGAAGCCCATCAGCTTCACGCCTTCTTCGCGGTTCTTGACCTTGCGCACGAATTCGCTGACGTCGTCGTCGCTTTGGCGGATCTTCTCGAGCATCTCCAGCACCGCCTGGTTGGCGCCGCCGTGCAGCGGCCCCCACAACGCGTTGATGCCACCGGAGATGGAGGTGAACAGGTTGGCCTGCGACGACCCCACCAGCCGGACCGTCGAGGTCGAACAGTTCTGCTCGTGGTCGGCGTGCAGGATGAGCAGCATGTCCAGCGCCCGAACGATTTCGGGATCCGCCTGATAGGGCTCCGCGGGCAGGCCGAACGTCATGCGCAGGAAGTTCTCCACCAGCGACAGCGAGTTGTCCGGGTAAAGGAAGGGCTGGCCGACCGACTTCTTGTAGGCATAGGCCGCGATGGTCGGCAGCTTGGCCAGCAACCGGATCGTCGACAGCTCGACGTCCTCGCTGTCCATCGGGTCAAGCGAATCGGGGTAGTAAGCCGAGAGCGCGTTGACGGCACTGGACAACACCGGCATCGGGTGCGCGTTGCGCGGGAAGCCGTCGAAGAACCGCTTGAGATCCTCGTGCAGCATGGTGTGCAGCTGGATCTGCTTGGTGAAGTCGGCCAGCTGCTCCTTGCTGGGCAGCTCGCCATAAATCAAGAGGTAGCTCACCTCGATGAAGGTCGACTTCTCGGCGAGCTGCTCGATCGGGATGCCGCGGTAGCGCAGGATGCCCGCGTCGCCGTCGATGTAGGTGATGGAACTCTTGCACGCGGCGGTGTTGACGAAGCCGTTGTCGAACGTGGTGTAGCCGGTCTTGGACAACAGCGAGCCCAGCGCGATGCCGTCAGCACCCTCGGTGGCCTTGACGATCTGCAGGTCGGTGTCGCCGCCCGGGTACTTCAAAGTGGCGGTGTCGTCGGTGTCTGCCACGAGAACCCCTTTGCGCTCTGGCTGAATGGCTGCTGACTTGGTGCTTACTGCAAAAGTAGTCGTTATGAGGATAAGACGCCTGCCCGGGGTCGAGTCTGCTGGTCACGCAGGCAATCGATTCCCGTACGACGCGGTCAGGGCTGCAGGCGCTCCACCCGGTCGCCGGTGATGCGGATGCGGTTGTGCAATCGGTTTTCCCGGCCCTGCCAGAACTCAACCAGCTCCGGGGCAATGAGATAGCCACCCCAGCCCGGCGGGACCGGGACGTGCTCGCGGTCGGCGAAGCGGGCGGTCACCTCGCTCAGCTGGTCGAGCAGGGCCGCCCGTGAGGCGATCGGCTGCGATTGGTGCGACGCCCAGGCGCCCAGCTGCGACCCGCGCGGCCGCTTGGACCAGTAGTCCTCGGTGACGTACGCGCTGACCTTGCTCACCGGCCCGCGGATGTGGACCTGACGGCCGAGCTGGTACCAGGGAAAGGTCGCCGAGGCGTACCCGGTGGCCGCGAGATCGTCGCCCTTGGCCGAGTCATAGTTGGTGAAGAAAGTGATTCCGGTCTCGTCCACGCTCTTGCACAACACCGATCGGCTGGCCGGCCTGCCGTCGGCGCTGACGGTCGCCAGCACGAAGGCGTTGGGTTCGGCGACACCCGACCTCTCGGCGTCGTCGATCCATTTGCGCAACAACGAAACCCAGCCGTCATCGAGCCAATCCGCGTCGAGATCTGGACTGCCGTCTTTTTCCACCGACCCGTACTCCACACGCATTCTTTGCAGGTGCTCTTTTCCTGGTTCGGGGTCTGGTCCTGCCATCGCGTCCACGCTACCGGCGCTTGCTACCGGCCGGTAGCGTCGGGCCGATCAGGGGGTGCGAGAATTTTCGGTATGACTGTGGTCCCCGAAGACTTCGTCCCCGGCCTCGAGGGCGTGGTCGCCTTCACCACCGAAATCGCCGAACCGGATAAAGACGGCGGTGCGCTGCGCTATCGCGGTGTCGACATCGAAGACCTGGTGACCCAGCAGGTCACGTTCGGCGACGTGTGGGCGCTGCTGGTCGACGGCAAGTTCGGCCGCGGCCTGCCGCCCGCCGAGCCTTTCCCGCTGCCCATCCACACCGGCGACGTCCGCGTCGACGTGCAGGCGGGCCTGGCGATGCTTGCCCCGATCTGGGGGTACAAGCCGCTGCTGGACACCGAAGAGACCGTCGCCCGCGACCAGCTCGCCCGGGCGTCGGTGATGGCGCTGTCCTACGTCGCGCAGTCGGCGCGCGGCATCTACCAGCCCGCCGTCCCGCAGCGGATCATCGACGAATGCGACACGGTCACCGCCCGTTTCATGACGCGGTGGCAGGGTGAGCCGGACCCGCGGCACGTCGAAGCGATTGACGCCTACTGGGTCTCGGCCGCCGAGCACGGCATGAACGCCTCGACGTTCACCGCACGGGTGATCGCCTCGACCGGCGCCGACGTTGCGGCCGCGTTGTCCGGTGCGATCGGCGCGATGAGCGGCCCGCTGCACGGCGGGGCGCCGGCGCGGGTGCTGCCGATGCTCGAGGAGGTCGAGCGCACCGGCGACGCGCGGGGCCTGGTGAAGAAGATCCTGGACAGCGGCGACAAGCTGATGGGCTTCGGGCACCGGGTCTACCGCGCGGAGGACCCGCGGGCCCGGGTGCTGCGCGCTACCGCCGAACGGCTGGGCGCGCCACGCCACGAGGTGGCCGTCGCGCTGGAGCAGGCCGCGCTCGCGGAGCTGCGCGAACGCCGTCCGGACCGGGCGATCGAGACCAACGTCGAGTTCTGGGCCGCGGTGATGCTGGACTTCGCCCGAGTACCGGCCAGCATGATGCCGGCGATGTTCACCTGCGGCCGGACCGCGGGGTGGTGCGCCCACATCCTCGAGCAGAAGCGGCTGGGCAAGCTGGTCCGGCCGTCGGCCATCTACGTGGGCCCCGGCCCGCGCAGCCCGGAAACCGTCGAGGGCTGGGACCGCAGTCTCACCAACGCCTGAGCCGCTCGATTGTCGGTACCCGGCGATCTAATGGTTGGGAGTCGCGATGAGTTTCCATCGCCGACGCAGTCATAAATCGTGGGCCTGCCCGTCCCCCGGGCAGGAACGGGAACCGAACAAGGAGAACCAGCATGGCGATCAACATCGAACCGGCACTGTCCCCGCACCTGGTGGTCGACGATGCCGCCGCGGCAATCGACTTCTACGTCAAGGCTTTTGGGGCGGAAGAAATAGGGCGCGTGCCGCGCCCCGACGGCAAACTGGTGCACGCCGCGGTGCGTATCAACGGCTTCACGGTGATGCTCAACGACGACTTCCCCGAAATGTGTGGGGGCAAATCGATGACGCCGACGTCGCTGGGCGGCACCCCCGTCACGATCCACCTCGAGGTCACCGACGTCGACGCCAGCTTCCAGCGCGCGCTTGACGCGGGCGCCACCGTGGTGACCCCGCTGGACGACCAGTTCTGGGGCGATCGCTACGGCATGGTGGCCGACCCGTTCGGCCACCACTGGTCACTGGGGCAGCCGGTCCGCGAGGTCAGCATGGACGAGATCTCGGCGGCGATGGCCGGGCAGGCAGCGAACTAGCCGAGCAGGCGATCCAGCAGCCGGCGCCGCGGTGGCGGCGCCGGTTCTGCGGTGGCCGCCGCCGTGAGCATGGCGGAAACATCGGTGAACTTGTTGCGGGGCCGGCCCTCAGCGCTGCCGCGCGCGATCTCGGCGGCGTCGATGGCGCGCCACCCCGCCGCGTCGATGGCCTCGGGCTGACGGGAGTGCACCAGGGCGGCCAGCGCCTCGGGCTTGCCGACCGGATCGGTCAGCTTGCCTGCGTTGAAGTCGGCCACCAGGGACTGGACGGTCTCGAACGAGCAGGACTTGTTGGTACCGATGAACCCACTGGGCCCCCGCTTGATCCAGCCCGCGACGTAGGCGCCGGGCACCGGTTCACCGGATCCGGGTTCGACGACGCGGCCGCCGTCGTTCGGCACCACGGCCGACGATTCGTCATAGGGAAGATCGCGAATCGGCTTGCCGCGGTAGCCAATCGACGTCAGCACCAGGCCCGTGTCCAGCACGCGCGTCTCGTCGGTGCCGGTGACCGAGAACTCGATACCGGTCGCGCGTTGCTCCCCCAGCACGCGGTTCGGGGTGAGCCGATAGGCCAGCCTGATCCTCGGACGCGATGACGGCGTCGAATCGTCGCCGAGCGTGCTCAAGATTTCCAGCTTGCGCTTGGTCAGCGCGTCCGAAGCGGTCGCGAGATCGGCCGCCACCAGCTGATGGTCGGCCGCGCTGAGCACCACCTCGGAGCTGCCGGAGAGCCCGATCAGCTCGGGCAGCGTGAACGCCGACTGCGCGGGGCCACGCCGGGCTGCGATCACCACCTCGCGCACCGCCGAACCCCGAAAGGCTGCCAGCGCGTGGTCGGCGATGTCGGTGCGGGCCAGGTCGTCGGGATCCGCCGTCAACACCCGGGCAACATCGAGCGCGACGTTGCCGTTGCCGACGATCACCACCCGCTCATGGCTGAGATCGACTGGCAGACCGGTGAAGTCGGGATGCCCGTTGATCCACGCGACCAGTTCGGTTGCGGTACCGGTACCCGGCAGGTCCATGCCCGCGATGTCCAGCCGGCGGTCATCCGGTGCACCGACGGCATACAGCACGGCGTGGTGGTGAGCCAGCAGGTCCGCATGGCTCAGCTGCTTGCCGACCTCGACGTTGAGATAGAACCGAAACCGGCGATCACCGGCGACTCTGTCGAAAAGACGGGTGACCCTCTTGGTGTTCTGATGATCGGGCGCCACCCCAGCCCGCACCAATCCATAAGGCGTGGGCAGCTTTTCGAAGACGTTGACGCACACGCGCTGCTGGGTCAGCAGTTCGTCGGCGGCATACATCGCCGCGGGCCCCGATCCGACGATCGCCACGGTCAGCGGCCTCCGGCGGGCGTGCACCTCGGCGGCCGGGATCACCGGGGCCAGCTTCGACGTCGGCGGCAGCTTCTCGTCCTTCGGCCGATCCGGATAGAAGGAGGCGTTGATCTCGATGAAAGGCAGCTGCTTGGAGTCCAGCCGGGTGTCGGGTGCGATCGCGCCGACGGGGCATGCGCTGACACACGCGCCGCAGTCCACGCACGCCACCGGATCGATGTAGAGCATTTCCGACGTGGCGAAGCCCGGCTCATCTGGTGACGGGTGAATGCAATTCACCGGGCACGCGAAGACGCAGGACCCGTCGTTACAGCACGACTGGGTAATAACGTGCGGCATAAAGGATCTCGCAGTTATTAGGCGGCCGGGACCGCGGCCAGGTGCTGGCGCTGCGGCTCGCTGCGGTAACGCGACGGCTTGCCGTTGATCTTGCACAACCGCCACATCAACCGGGCCGAGCGCGTCTCCATCAGGCCGGTGTCATAAGCCAGCATCCGCACATCACCGAACATGTCGCTGAGCCACTTACGCGATTCCGGCGAGCGGAAGAACAGTTCCTTGCGCACCTCACGCGGGATGTCGAACTCGCGCCAGAATGCCTTGGGGGGCACCACGATTGCGCGGCACAGCACCTTCATGGTCAGCGGCAGGTACAGCGCGGTCCAGAACCGCTGTCTCTTGGTCAATTCCGGAACCCGCTTGCGCAGGAACTCGTGGGCAAACGAGATGTGGCGAGCCTCTTCGGCCACGTGGATGGCCATCACCCGCTCCATGATGGGATGCAGCGACTTGCCTTCGCGCAGAACATTTTTCTGCGTGTGGTCAATGGGCTCCTCGCCGGCGAGTACGCCGATGAAGAATGCCACCGGCAGCGGGCCGGCCACCAGTGGAACCAATGGCGAGAGCCACTTGAGGATCCGCGGCATGCCAGGCACGTCGGCGCCGATGCGGTTGACCATCTCCTGGAACATCATGGTGTGGTTGCACTCTTCAACCGACTCGTGCAGGCAGTACCGGTACTCCGGCGACCCGTTGGGCACCCAGAACGTGTAGTTCATCAGCCCGCGGATCAGGATCGATTCGAAGTGCAGTCCGACCTTGGCCACGTTGGCCTGGCGCCACATCCCGATCCTGATCTTGCGTTCGTCCGACTGCGCCAGATACCACGGGTGCCGGCCCAGCGGGTCGGTCGTCGGCAGAATCCACCGCGGGTCGTTCTCCGTGACGGCGAATTCTGGCGAATCCCAGTCGATGTCGGTGTACGGGTTGAAGTTGCGCCGCACCGACCCCTCGGACAGTGTGGCAAGCATGTTGACGTATTCGGCGTCGTCGCGCACTTCCATGTTGCTGCGCCAACGCCGGACCAATCGCGTCCTAGCCATATCCAGGCCTTCCCCAACGAGGTTTACATTTGGACGTGCTGTGTCCAGACAGTACCGCAGGTACCGGATATTCTCCAGGCCCCTCGGGCAGTGTGATCTGACCGGTGGTCATGGATTTTTTATGCCCCAGATCACATGGGATCAAACGTCCGACCACGCGCGAGCAGGCGTTTTCACCCGGCGGCTTGGGCCCGGGGGCGGGCCGCCGCACCGGCCCGTCAGGTCGGCTCACTACCCTGATGGGCATGGCTGACCAGCTCGAGATCCCCGCTGACATCAAACCCCGAGACGGCCGCTTCGGCTGTGGCCCGTCGAAGGTCCGGCCCGAACAACTGGAGGCGTTGAGCACTTCGGCCGCGCCGCTGTTCGGCACTTCCCATCGGCAGGCGCCGGTCAAAAACCTGGTCGGCCGGCTGCGGTCCGGGCTCGCCGATCTGTTCTCCGTGCCCGACGGCTATGAGGTGATCCTGGGCAACGGCGGGGCCACCGCGTTCTGGGACGCCGCGGCCTTCGGGCTGATCGACAAGCGTTCGCTGCACCTGTCCTTCGGCGAGTTCAGCTCCAAGTTCGCCTCCGCGGTCGCCAAGAACCCGTTCGTCGGCGATCCCGTCGTCATCAAAGCGGACGCCGGCAGCGCCCCCGAGCCGCAGGGCGACCCCTCGGTGGACGTCATCGCCTGGGCGCACAACGAGACGTCGACCGGCGTCGCGGTGCCCGTCGGCCGGCCGACAGATTCCGGCGACGCGCTGATCGTCATCGACGCGACCTCGGGCGCCGGCGGCCTGCCCGTCGACATCGCCGAGACCGACGCCTACTACTTCTCTCCGCAGAAGAATTTCGCCAGCGACGGCGGCCTGTGGCTGGCCATCATGAGCCCGGCGGCGCTGGCCCGCGTCGAATCCGTCGCGGCCTCCGGCCGCTGGGTTCCCGACTTCCTGTCGCTGCCCATCGCGGTGGAGAACAGCCTGAAGGACCAGACGTACAACACCCCGGCGGTCGGCACCCTGGCGCTGATGGCCGAGCAGGTCGACTGGATGCTGGGCAACGGCGGACTGGACTGGGCCGTCAAACGCACCGCGGACTCGTCGGGCCGGCTGTACTCCTGGGCCGAGGACCGGTCCTACACCACGCCATTCGTCACCGACCCGAAGCTGCGTTCGCAGGTGGTGGGCACCATCGACTTCGCCGACGAGGTCGACGCCGCGGCCGTGGCGAAGATTCTGCGGGCCAACGGCGTCGTCGACACCGAGCCGTACCGCAAACTCGGCCGCAACCAGCTGCGGGTGGGGATGTTCCCAGCGGTGGACCCCGACGACGTCAGCGCACTGACCCAATGCATCGATTGGGTCGTCGAGCGCTTGTAACCGACTGGCAATCAAGCCGCAACCGCACAGCGTGTCAGCACAGATGATGGGCGGTTGCTGGACTACAGTGCGCACGTGACGGGTCCGTCGCTGACCTGCACGGAGCCTGCGAGGAGATAACCATGCGGGAACTCAAAGTGGTTGGGCTGGATGCCGACAGCAAATATGTCATCTGCGAGGGCGACGATGCCGCGGAGCAATTCAAGCTGGCGGCCGACGACCGCCTGCGAGCCCTGCTGCGCGACGCCGCCCTGTCCTGCGAGCAACCGCAGCTCGAGATTGAAGTCACCAACATGCTGAGCCCCAAAGAAATTCAGGCCAAAATCCGCGCGGGCGCCTCCGTCGAGCAGGTCGCCGCGGCGTCCGGCTCGGAGGTGTCGCGGATCCGCCGCTTCGCCCACCCGGTGCTGTTGGAACGGTTCCGCGCCGCAGAACTGGCAACCGCCGCCCACCCGATGCTGGCGGATGGTCCCGCCGTGCTGACCCTCCTGGAGACGGTCAGCGCCGCACTGGTCAAACGGGGTCTCAGCCACGACAAACTGAGCTGGGACGCCTGGCGTAACGAAGACAACCGTTGGACGGTGCAACTCGCGTGGAAGGTCGGCCGGTCCGACAACCTTGCGCATTTCTGTTTCTCGCCGGGCGCCCACGGCGGAACGGTCACCGCCATCGACGACGCGGCCAGCGCGCTGATCGACCCCAGCTTCGAACTTCCGCTGCGCCCCCTGGCCCGGGTGGCCCACGTCGACTTCGAAGAACCCGCGAAGCCGCCCGTGCCGGAACCACCGGTGGCCGCCGAGCCTGAGGAAAAGCCCGTGCACACCCGCCGGGGTAAGCCGGTCATTCCGGCGTGGGAAGACGTATTGCTCGGCGTGCGCTCGGGCGGACAGCACTAGGCCGGATGGTGACCCGCGGCCGTCAAGGCGAGCAGCACCAACCAGGCTCCCGCGACACCGACCGCCGCACCTAGCACGAACCAGCGCAGCACTGGGGTGCGCCGCCACCCCCACAAGGTCGGTGCGAGCCCTCCCGCCGCGACGACGTTGAGCCCGACGGCCAGCAGCGCGTGCACCCGAAGCAGCCCCAGACTGAGCACCACGATCGCGGCGGCGGTGACCGCCGCAACGAATCCGGACACCGTCAAACCCGTTGCCCAGGGCACGGACTCGTCCCTCATCAGCCGGAGCCTAGTTTGACTGTCCATCTCCGCCTCTCGTCGTCGAGCGCGCCCGCTCGTAGAAGGCCAGCGCCGCCGCCGTCGCGACGTTGAGGGAGTCGGTGCCCCGCGACATCGGGATGCGCACCCGCACGTCGCTCGACCGCAGGGCGGCCGGCGTCAGTCCGGGCCCCTCGGCGCCCACCAATACCGCGACACGTTCATCGCGTGCGGCCGTCATCGCGTCCGGCAAGGCGCAAGCGGTGCCCTGCGGTGTCATCGCCATTAGTCGAAACCCGTTGTCCCGCAACCCTTTGAGGTCGGCCGGCCAACAGGTTGCGCGCGCGAACGGCACCAGCAGCGCATGGCCCATCGACACCCGGACCGCGCGCCGGTACAGCGGGTCGGCGCAGCCGCTGCCGAATACGACCGCGTCGACGCCGAGGCCCGCCGCGTTGCGAAAGATCGAGCCCAGGTTCTCGTGATCGTTGACCCCTTCGAGCACCGCGACGGTGCGGGCCTTCGCGATCACTTCGGCAACGCTGGGTTCGGCCACCCGACGGGCGGCGGCCAGCACTCCGCGGTTGAGGTGGAAGCCGACCACCTGGGCCATCACGTCGGCGGAGGTCCGGTAGAACGGCACCGCGCTGCCGGCCAGGTCATCTTCGAGTTCGGCGAGCCGACGGTCGGTGCCCAGCAGGGCATGCGGACGAAAGCGTGACGCGAGCATGCGCTGCACCACCAGGACACCTTCGGCGATCACCAGACCCTTGCCGGACGGCAGATCCGGACGGCGGTCGACGCTGTTCAGGTCGCGGAAATCGTCGAGCCTCGGATCGTCGGGGTCGTCAACGTCGGTGATCATTCGGTGGTGTGGCTCACGGGCCTTCGTCGACCAGGGCCAGCATCAGGTCGGCCGCGTTGCGCAGGGTGTCGCGCTGTTGGCTGTCCAGCGTCGCCAGCCGCTTGGCCAGCCACTCCTGCCGGGCACGACGGTTTGCCTTGACCAGCTCGGCGCCGGACTCGGAGACCGAAACAAGTACCTGTCGGCCGTCGACCGGGTGTGGCGCGCGGTCGACAAGTCCCATCTCGGCCAGCGACGCGATCACCCGGGTCATCGACGGCGGCCGGACACGCTCGCGAATCGCCAGTGCGCCGGGCGTCATCGGGCCTTCGTTGGTCAGCATCGCCAGCGCCGACAGCTGGGACAACGACACCGGCGACGACGGATTGCGAAACCGCAGTTGGCGGGCCAGCCGCATTACTGCCAGTGACAGGTCGCTGGCCAGCCGCGCATCGCTGTCAGGCATGGCGCGAGGTTACACGGCACGCTCACAAACCGGGACACGAACCCGAGAACGACGGGGTGTTGATCGTTATGGCCAAGCGGCGGGGTTTTTTCATCGAAACGCTTATCCGCCCGCGTATCCCGCTTTGCCCCGAGGTGTCGGGCAAGCGGGTGCGCCGTCTGCAGAGACCACCGGCGGGTTATGTTGATCGCGATGTCTGCCGAGCCCGGTCGCAACCGCACAGCACCGCCGCTGCCGGCTGCGCTGCTGCGGGCGTGGCCGTTCATCATCCTCGGTGCGCTGGGATGGCTGATTGCGGTGGGCGCCGCTTTCCTGGTGCCCTCCCTGCAGAGCTGGCGTCCGGTTGCCCTGGCCGGGCTGGGCGTGGGGGCGCTCGGCACGAGCATCTTCCTGCTGCAGCTGGCCGCGGCCCGCCGTGGTGCGCGCGGCGCTCAGGCCGGGCTGGAAAATTTCCTCGACCATGAGTAACACACGGAACCTGGAGGAGCGATGGTAGCCCCGCTGTTGCAAGCGCATGTCGATATCGACGCCCCGGCCGCCACGGTGTGGGGGTTGGTCTCCGATCTGCGGCGGATGCCGCAGTGGAGTCCGCAGTGCCGGTGGATGAAGCCCTTCGGCCCGCTGCGTCAGGGCACCCGGACCCTCAACCTCAACCGCCGCAAGCGGCTGTTCTGGCCGACCACCTGCACCGTCGTCGAGGTCGTCCCGGACCGCAGGCTCGCGTTCCGGGTCGACACCAACAACACCATCTGGACTTATGAGCTCGAGCCCAGCGGCGAGGGCACCCGGCTGATCGAGAGTCGCCACGCCGAAAACGGCGTCACCGCGTTTTCGAATCTGTCGGTGAACGCGCTCTTCGGCGGGACCACCAAGTTCGAACGCGAATTGCTCGACGGCATGAACGCGTCGCTGGCGCGCATCAAGGCCGCCGCCGAAACCGGTTAGTCGGGCGTCTCATCCCGCGGTGGCTGCCCAGGCTCCGGTGCCTCGGCCACCGGCGCGGCCTCCGACGTATCCGTTTCCGCCGGTTCGCCCGGCGTATCGGGTTGGGGCTGCACAGCCTCGGGCTCCGGCTGCTCTTCCGCGGCCTCCGACGGCTCCGAAGGCGGCGGGGATGGCTCGACCGGTGCCTGGGCGACGTCCAAAAGGCCGTCGTCGTACGGCTCGTAAGCCGGCGACCCGCTGCCCGCCGGGGCCGGTGTGTCCGAGTGGGCGCCGCAGCCGTACAGCTTGTCGACGATGTGCCCGTCGGCCGACAATTCGTTGCCGCACACCCCGAACAGCGCCCCCAGGGAACCCGACAGCGGCAGGAAAAAGCCGCAGTCGCGGCACACCCGCTTGGTGGATCGCGCCATCGGCGAATCGGGGCCGTAATCGCCGGTGCGCCAGCGTTCGGCCGCCTCGGAGCGGCCCTCGACGCTCATCACCCAACGACGGCCCAGCCCGATTTCCGCGGCGGTCTCGTCGACCTGGGGATCCCCACTGGCGGTGTAGCCGGGCACCAGCCGGGGATCATCGGCGGCGGGCGCCAACAGGTCACCGGGGCTCAGGTCCCCGGGCCGCACCCGTTGCTCCCACGGCACCCATTCGGGCGCCAGCAATGCCGTCGGCCCCGGCACCAGCACCACCTCGCTGATGGTGGCGTGGTCGGCGCCCGGATAGGCGGCCACGACGACCGCCCATTGCCATCCCTGGTAGCCGGGTAGATGCGCCAGGAACCGGTGGGTGGCGGTGTTCGGGTCTTCGTAGCCGGCGCCCAGATAATCGCCGACCATCTCCGGCCCGCTGAACTCCACGACGGCGGCCCTGGCCTGGTCCGCCGCGCTCGTCAGCACCGCCGCCAACCCCTCGGGCCAGTCGCCGACGGTCGCCACGGCGTAGTCCACGGTGGGCTCCTCGGTGGGTCGGGTCACGCTGTCTTCTTTCTGCATGGCGTTTCCAATACTAGGTTGACGAGCCACACCCCGTTGCCTGCAGACGCATGCAGTCGGCATAGGGGAGAATCGGGACGTGTCCGGAAGGCGGCAAAACAATCCGGGCCGGGTGGCCGCTCAGCCGGGCCGCCGGCCCCGCAACGGCCCTGCCGCCCAGCATCCGGGCGCGGCGAATTACCCCGCCGGTGGCGCGGCCGACCGGCGTACCCGCCGCCCGTCGCCGATGCCGAGCGCCAACCGCTATTTGCCCCCTCTGGACCATGAGCCGGAGCCGGAACGCAACAGTGGCGGGGCGCCTCGCGGTGCCGGCGAGCGGATCACCGTCACCCGCGCGGCGGCGCTGCGCAGTCGCGAGATGGGTTCGCGGATGTACTGGATGGTGCAGCGCGCCGCGACCGCCGACGGCGCGGACAAGTCGGGTCTGACGGCGCTGACGTGGCCGGTGGTGGCCAACTTCGCGGTGGACGCCGCGATGGCCGTCGCACTGGCCAACACGCTGTTCTTCGCCGCCGCAACCGGCGAGAGCAAGGGCCGGGTCGCGCTGTACCTGTTGATCACCATCGCGCCGTTCGCGGTGATCGCGCCGCTGATCGGCCCGGCGCTGGACCGGCTGCAGCACGGCCGCCGCGTCGCCCTGGCCGCATCGTTCGCGCTTCGCACCGCCCTGGCCGTGCTGCTGGTTATGAACTACGACGGCGCGAGCGGCAGTTTCCCCTCGTGGGTCCTCTACCCGTGCGCACTCGCGATGATGGTCTTCTCGAAGTCGTTCAGCGTGCTGCGCAGCGCGGTGACACCGCGGGTGATGCCGCCGACCATCGACCTGGTCCGGGTGAACGCGCGGCTGACCATGTTCGGCCTGCTGGGCGGCACGATCGTCGGCGGAGCGATCGCGGGTGGCGTCGAGTTCGTCTGCACCCACCTGTTCAAGCTGCCCGGGGCTTTATTCGTGGTGATCGCGGTGACGATCGCCGGCGCCCTGCTGTCCATGCGGATACCGCGCTGGGTCGAGGTGACCGCCGGCGAGGTCCCCGCCACCCTGAGCTATCGCCAGGACAGTGAACCGCTGCGGCGCAGCTGGCACAAGGAGGTCAGCGGGGCGTTGCGACAGCCGTTGGGCCGCAACATCATTACGTCGCTGTGGGGTAACTGCACCATCAAGGTCATGGTGGGCTTCCTGTTCCTTTATCCCGCATTCGTCGCGAAGGCCCATCAGACCAACGGCTGGGCCCAGGTCGCGATGCTCGGGGTGATCGGCGCCGCGGCGGGGATCGGCAATTTCGTCGGCAACTTCACCAGTGCGCGCCTGAAGCTGGGGCGGCCCGCCGTGCTGGTGGTGCGCTGCACGGTCGCGGTGAGCGCCGTCGCGCTGGCCGCTGCGGTGGCCGGCAACCTGGTGCTGGCCGTTATCGCCACCCTGGTCACGTCGGGGGCCAGCGCCATCGGGAAGGCGTCCCTGGACGCGTCGCTGCAGAACGATCTACCGGAGGAATCCCGCGCATCGGGGTTCGGGCGCTCGGAGTCCACACTGCAGTTGGCCTGGGTCCTCGGCGGCGCGCTGGGGGTGTTGGTGTACACCGAACTGTGGGTCGGTTTCACCGCGGTCACGGCGCTGCTCATCCTGGGCCTGGCGCAGACCCTGGTCAGCTTCCGCGGTAACTCACTGATTCCCGGCCTGGGAGGAAATAGGCCAATCATGGTCGAGCAGGAGGGCAAGCGCCGCGGTGTCGGCGCTCCGGCGGTGGTTGCCGAGTGAAACCCAGAAGCAAGCGGGGGGTGGCCGTGCTGCTCGCCTGTGTGGTGGCTGTGCTCTGCGTCGGCGCCGGCGTGGGCGCCTGGTTGCTGGTGGGCCGCTCCGGACCGCGGCACCCCGAGATCAGCGCGTTTTCACACGGTCACCTGACCCGGGTGGGGCCCTACCTGTACTGCAACGTGCTCAACCTCGAAGACTGCGAGACACCGCAGAACCAGGGCGAGCTGAAGGTCAGCGAACGTTACCCGATTCAGCTCTCGGTGCCCGACGCGATTTACCGGGCGCCCTGGCGGCTGCTCCAGGTATACGACGACCCGACCAACACGACCAGCACCATCTTCCGGCCGGGCACCCGGTTCGCCGTGACGATCCCGTCGGTCGATCCTCATCGCGGGCGGCTGGCCGGCATCGTCGTGCAGTTGCTGACGTTGGCGGTCGATCCCGCGGGCGAGTTGCGCGATGTGCCGCACGCGGAATGGTCCGTGCGCCTGACCTTCTGAGGGTTCGCGCCGAACGTCGAGTTGTTGTGCAAATGCGCGTATTTGGGCGCACCTACTCGACGTTCGGCGCCACGAACTAGGCCCCGTGCCCGGCGGGCACGCGTTCGCCTTCGACCGGCGGCCCGGGCGGTGTCCCCGTTCCGAACGGCTTGCCACCGAGACTTTCTCGCCCGTGCGGAGATAGCCAGCTGGCCAGGTCCGGACCCTTGGGCACGATCCGGGTGGGATTGATGTCGGCGTGCACGATGTAGTAGTGCTGCTTGATCTGGACGAAGTCGACGGTGTCACCGAATCCGGGTGTCTGGAACAGGTCGCGCGCATAGGCCCACAGCACCGGCATTTCGCTCAGTTTGCTGCGGTTGCATTTGAAATGGCCGTGATAGACCGGGTCGAAGCGGGCCAGGGTGGTGAACAACCGGACGTCGGCTTCGGTGATGGTGTCTCCCACTAGGAATCGCTGTTCGCTCAGCCGTTCGCTCACCCAATCCAGCGCGGTGAACAACCGGTCGTAGGCGGCTTCGTAGGCCTGCTGCGAGCCGGCGAACCCGCACCGGTACACGCCGTTGTTGATCTCGGTGTAGACCTTCTTGCTCACCTCGTCGATCTCGGAGCGCAAGTGTTCGGGATACAGCTCGGGTGCCCCGTCGCGGTGGTATGCCGACCATTCCGTCGACAGATCCAGGGTCATCTGCGCGAAGTCGTTGGTGACCACCTCACCGGTTCCCACGTCGACGATCGCCGGGACCGTGATGCCCTTGGGGTAGTCCGGGAAACGCTTGAAGTAGGCGTCCTGCAGCCGCGGGATCTTCAGCACCGGGTCGACGCCGCCGGGATCGAGATCGAACGTCCAGCTGCGCTCGTCGTGGGTGGGGCCGCAAAAGCCAATGGAGAGAACACTTTCCAGGCCCAGCAGGCGGCGCACGATGATCGCGCGGTTCGCCCATGGGCACGCCCGGGCGACGACCAGCCGGTACCGCCCGGGCTCGACCGGATAGCCGTCGCGCCCATCGGCGGTGATGCGGGTGGTGATGTAGTCGGTGTCGCGGGTAAATTCGCCCGCCGAAGCAACATAGGAAGCCATATCTCCCATAGTCGCTCAACATCGATTCATTGCCGAGCGATCGCCGGGATTCAGCCGCCTCAGGTTCGACCTGCGCCTCAGGTCGTGAGAAATCTCCGGGCCAAGTTGGTCTCGGTCGACGCGCCCTCGTCCCACTCGGCGATCCACGGCCCGGTGCCCTCGGACTGATCGATGACCCCGTCCTCGAGCCAGCCGTAGCGCCCCTGAAGCAGGTTACGGGTGAGCGCGACATCGCTGCCGTCGGTGTTGTCCCACAGGGCGTGAAACAGGGCTTCCACCCGCAAGGCCGCTTGCCGGCAGAACGTTTCGGCGAGCTCGTACGCCTGCTGACCAATTGCCGCATCGGCGGCGCGTTGTGACTCCGCCCGCACGCACGCCGCGGACATCGCGAACAGTTCGGCACCGATATCGACCACGCGCCCGAGGAAGCCCTGCCGCTGCTCCAGTTTTGCCTGCCAACGTGCCATCCCGTAGAACGTGTTGCGTGCCAGCTTGCGGCTGGAGCGTTCGACGAAGCGCAGGTGTGCCGCCAGCGGACCGAACTCATGGTAGGCGCGGGGCCGCTGCCCTTCACCGAAAACCAGCTGCGGCAACCACTTTGCGTAGAACCCGCTTGCCCCGACGGCCGCGGCGGCCTTCTGCCGCAAGCCGGTGTCGGGCTTCGCGA
The DNA here is from genome assembly GCA_036338755.1 of Actinomycetota bacterium. GTDB lineage: Bacteria > Actinomycetota > Actinomycetes > Mycobacteriales > Mycobacteriaceae > Mycobacterium. The sequence continues at coordinate 251,933 of JAYZBN010000012.1, forward strand.
GGTCACCGGCCGCGGCGAGATGGGCATCGACCGCTTCGCGTGCGATGAGCAGTCTCATGATCTCACTGGACCCCTCGAAGATGCGATTGATCCGCAGGTCCCGCACCGCCTGCTCGACCGGAACCGCACGTTCGCCGCGCGCCGCCAGCGACTCCGCCGTCTCATATCCCCGCCCGCCCCGAATCTGCATGACCTCGTCGGCGATCAGGCAGGCCATCTCGCTGGACCATAGCTTGGCCAACGCCGCCTCGATGCGGATGTCGTTGCGGCCCTCATCGGCCATCTGGGCGGACAGTTCCAGCACCGCGTCAAGGGCGTAGTTGGTCGCGGCGATGAACGAGAGCTTGCGTGCCACCGCCTCGTGTTGGGCCAATGGTTTGCCCCACTGCACACGCTCACCGGACCATTCGCGCGCTATCTTCAGTGCCCACTTCGACGAGCCCGTCGCACTGGCGGGAATCGACAACCGTCCGGCGTTGAGGGTGGTCAGCGCGATCTTCAAGCCGTCGCCTTCGCGGCCGATCAGGTTTTCGCTCGGGACCCGGACCTTGTGCAGCCTGGTCACACCGTTCTCGATGCCGCGCAGCCCCATGAATTTATTGCGTCGCTCCACGGTGATGCCGGGCGAATCAGCCTCGACGACAAAGGCGCTGATGCCGCCTCGATGTCCGTCGCCCTTGGGCACCCGGGCCATCACCACCAGCAGCTCTGCGACCACGCCATTGGTGGTCCACAACTTCACGCCATCGAGTTCGTAGGCCTTGCCGTCCTCGACCGGTGTCGCCGTCGAGGCCAGCCGTGCCGGGTCGGAGCCGACGTCGGGTTCAGTAAGCAGAAATGCCGATATCGCCCCAGCCGCGCACCGCGGCAAGAACTTTCGCTTCTGCTCGGGTGTCCCGGCAAGCTTGAGCGGCTCGGGTACGCCGATGGATTGATGAGCCGACAGCAGTGCGCCGAGACTCGGATGCACGCTCGTCACCATCATCAGGGCCCGGTTGTAGGCGACTTGCGACATATTCAGCCCGCCGTAATCGGACGGTATCTTCATCCCGAAACAGCCCAGATCGGCCAGACCCTTCACATACTCGTCAGGGATGTGCGCATCGCGTTCGATGACGCTGCCATCCACGGTGCCCAGGAACTCTCGTAGCCGGTCGAGAAACGCACGGGTGCGCGCCTCGTCAGCCTCCGACGGTGTGGGAAACGGGTGAATCAGCTCCAGCGGAAAACGACCAAGGAACAACTCCTTGGCGAAAGATGGTCTTTCCCAACCCGTTTCACGAGACTCCTCGGCGAGAGCTCTCGCTTCCTCTTCGGTGACCTGCTTTTGCTGCGCCATCACAGCCTCCTTGCTCGATACCCGTCGTGAGCAGGGAGTACCCCAGTGCGGGCGTCGCCACCCTCCGTTGGGGCGCAGACGGTGATTCTGCTGGTTGGCCGTGTGCCACCGGCCGGCCGGCGTGGCCGGACACAGGCACCGTCAGGAGTCGAGTTCGCGGGCTACGGCCTTGACCACCTCGGAAACCCGGCGGGCGGTCTTGCGGTCCGGGTAGCGACCCTTGCGCAACTCGGGCTGCACCGCGCTTTCCAGCAGCGTGATCATGTCCTCGACCATGCCGTGCAGCTCGTCGGGGCTGTGCTTGTGCTCGGCGGGCACCTCGCGCCGCGTCTTGGTCAGGCTGGGCGGCGGCTCAATCAGTTTGAGGCTCAACGCTTGCGGTCCACGCCGTCCGGAGGCGATGCCGAACTCGACACGCTGGCCCGCCTTGAGGCCCTCGACCCCAGCGGGCAACGCCGACGAGCGAACGTACACGTCTTCGCCGTCCTCTTGCGACAGGAAGCCGAAGCCCTTGTCAGCGTCGTACCACTTCACCTTGCCCGTCGGCACTGGTCTCACCTGCTTGTCTAACGAATCAACGGAATTAGGCAACAAAATATGCGTCCCGCCTGCGCAGGACGCCGTATTAGGAGTCTGATCCTACTCGGAAGCCCAGATGACGAGCACCCCCGTTATTTGGCACTCGGTACGCTTGGTGATAACCGCGGAGGAGATATGCGCCTGATCCTGAACGTCATCTGGCTAGTCTTCGGCGGCCTCTGGATGGCCGTCGGCTACCTGGCCGCGGCGATCGTCAGCTTCGTGCTCATCGTCACCATTCCGTTCGGCTTCGCGTCGCTGCGCATCGCCTCATACGCGCTGTGGCCGTTCGGCCGCACGATTGTGGACAAGTCGACGGCGGGGTCCGGCGCCCTGGTCGGAAACGTCATCTGGGTCGTGCTGTTCGGGGTGTGGCTGGCGATCGGTCATCTGGTCAGCGCGGCGGCGATGGCGCTCACGATCGTCGGCCTCCCGCTGGCGCTGGCCAACCTGAAACTGATTCCGGTGTCGCTGATGCCGCTGGGTAAGCAGATCGTGCCGGTCAGCTCGCCGACCCACTACGCGCCGCCGGTGGCCGCATGACCCTGACGACGTTGGGCGTCCCCTCGGTGCCGCGCCGCGATGACGGCCCGGCCGTTCCCGGCGATGTGCCGGCCAGCGGCCCGCTGGTGGACACCTACGGGCGGGTCGCCACCGATCTGCGGGTCTCGCTGACCGACCGCTGCAACCTGCGGTGCAGCTATTGCATGCCGGCCGAAGGCCTCAACTGGCTGCCGGGCGAACAACTGCTGAGCGCCCACGAGGTGGCCAGACTGATGCGGATCGCGGTCACCCGGCTGGGGGTCACCAGCGTGCGGTTCACGGGCGGTGAACCCCTGCTGGCGCGCCACCTCGAAGAGGTGGTGGCCGAGGCGGCCGCCCTGCAGCCCCGCCCCGAGATCTCGCTGACCACCAACGGTGTCGGGCTGGCGCGGCGCGCAGCCGGGCTCGCCGCGGCCGGCCTGAATCGGGTCAACGTCTCACTCGACAGCGTGGATCGCCGGAATTTCGCGGCCATCACCCGTCGCGACCGGCTCGCAGACGTGCTGGACGGCCTGGCAGCCGCCAACGACGCCGGCCTGACGCCCGTGAAGGTGAACGCCGTTCTGGACCCCGGCACCGGCCGCGAAGACGTGGTGGGGTTGTTGCGGTTCTGCCTCGAGCACGGCTACCAGTTGCGCGTCATCGAGCAGATGCCGCTGGACGCCGGACACCGATGGCGGCGGGACGCGGCGCTGAGCGCCGACGACGTGCTGGCCGCGCTGCGCCCCCACTTCCGGCTGCGGCCCGACCCCGCGCCGCGGGGATCGGCCCCCGCCGAGCTGTGGCTGGTCGATACCGGCCCCGGCACGCCGAGCGGCAAGTTCGGGGTCATCGCATCTGTCTCGCACGCGTTCTGCGGGGCGTGTGACCGCACCCGCTTGACGGCCGACGGTCAGGTCCGCAGCTGCCTGTTCGCCGAGCAGGAGACCGACCTGCGTGGGCTGCTGCGTAGCGGTGCGCCCGACGACGCCGTCGAGGCGGCGTGGCGCGCCGCGATGTGGGGCAAGCCCGCCGGCCACGGCATCAACGATCCGAACTTCATCCAGCCCGACCGCCCGATGAGCGCGATCGGTGGCTAGTCCCATGGGACAGACCCCTGTCCAAGCCGACGGAATCCAGGTGACGGTGCGCTACTTCGCGGCCGCGCGGGCGGCCGCCGGCGTCGACTCCGAGGCAGTGGTGCTTCGCCCCGGCACGTCGGTCGGCGAGCTGGTCGAGCGGCTCGCCGTTCGAGGGCCCCTCCTGGCCACCGTTTTGACCCGATGCTCATACCTGCGCGACGGGATCGCGGTGCGCGACGAGACCGCGGCGTTGCAACCCGGTGACACGATCGATGTTCTGCCGCCATTTTCCGGCGGTTGAAACTGTGACATATCTCACGTAACGGAACGATAACGGCGCGATCACGCTCCGATATCGCGCATTGCGACCTGCGCAAACACTATGTGTTCCTGCGGTTTTCGTAGATGGCCGAGCGGGAAACGCCGGGTTTCCCTAGACGTGACGAGACCAACAGAAACGGTTAACGTCTCCGGAGGCTCGCCAGCCATCCCGATTGGCGGACCTCCCCTCCCTATCGCGCCGAGCTCCATCCAATAGGCGGGGGCCTCCGAACTACATGGATGGAGACGGGGGACCCACCGGTCCACCGTGATCGGATTGGGGCCGCTCGCGGCTCCTAGGGGTGAAGTCGACGTCGTCTCGTTCGAGACCACGCCGGCCGGGTGGCCTCTCCAACCCGAACCCGACAGCTGACCTCGCAGGCGCGTGACGAGAGAGGAATACATCGGCGCGTATGAGTGGACGTCACCGTAAGCCCAGCAGTTCGAACATCAGCGTCGCCAAGATCGCCTTCACCGGCGCGGTACTTGGTGGCGGCAGCATCGCCCTTGCCGGCCAAGCGGCCGCAGCCACCGACGGTGAATGGGATCAGGTAGCCCGTTGCGAATCCGGTGGCAACTGGGGCATCAATACCGGCAATGGCTACCACGGTGGCGTGCAATTCAGCGCGAGCACCTGGGCCGCACACGGCGGTGGCCAGTACGCACCGTCGGCCGAACTCGCCAGCAAGGAACAGCAGATCGCCGTCGCCGAGCGGGTGCTCGCCACCCAGGGTCGTGGCGCCTGGCCCGTGTGCGGTGGCCCCCTGTCGGGTCCCACCCAGCGCGACGTGCCGGCTCCGGCCAGCCTGGATGCGCCCGGCATCAATGGCGCCCCGGCACCGCTGGCCCCGCCCGCCGACGCGCCCCCGCCCGCTCCGGTGCAATTGGCCGGGTTTGACCGGCCGGCACCGCCGGACGCTCCTCCGCCGCCCCCGGCGGACCTGCCGCCGGCTCCCCCGGCCGACGCGATGCCGCCCGCGCCTCCCGTGGACCTGCCGCCGGCTCCCCCGGCCGACGCACCGCCGCCGGCCGACGCGATGCCGCCCGCACCTCCGGCCGACGCGATGCCGCCCGCACCTCCGGCGGACGCACCGCCCGTCGTGGACACGGGCTTCCACGGTTTCGTTCCGGAAGACATGCCGCAGCAGGCTTCTGAAGGTAACTACCTCGTGCAGCTGTGGGATGCGATCCGGGCCCAGGACGTTCACGGGAACGACGCGCTGGACGCTCTCGCTCAGCCGTCTCCTAACGCCTGACGCCGCCGTACTCCCCGCACGCCCCGAAACCCCTCCTTTTCGGGGCGTGTCGGGCTCGGCGCACCGTTCCGGTGGCCGCCGTGCCTAGCGCGTCAGGCCGAGCCCACCCACTCCTCGGTTCCGTCGGCGAAGAATTGGTGCTTCCACACCGGTAGCCGCGCCTTGATGGTGTCCACCAGGTGCGCGCAGGTGGCGAATGCCGCTTGCCTGTGGTCGGCGGCGACGGCCGCAACCAGCGCCGCCTCTCCGATGCGCAGCGGGCCGATGCGATGGCTGGCGGCGACGGCGCGCACGCCGCTGGACTGCTCGGCCACCTCGGCCACCACGTCGGCGATGACCTGGTCGGCAGACGGGTGCGCGGAGTACTCCAGCCGCACCACCCGCCGTCCGCCGTCGTGGTCGCGGATCATGCCGACGAACCCGACGATGGCCCCTGCCGACTGATGGCCCACCAACTCTTCATGCTCGGCCAGTGAAATGGGGTGCTCGGTCATCGCGGCGCGCACGACGAGCGTCATCGCGGGTGATCTTTGCCGGCGAGCTGATCGAGTGCGTGGTCCAGCACATCGGCGAGCACGCCGAGGCCGTCGCGAACCCCCCCGGGCGAACCGGGCAGGTTCACGATCAGGGTCTGGCCGGCCACACCGCACACCCCGCGCGACAACACCGATGTCGGCACCTTCGGCAGACCCGACTGGCGGATCGCTTCCGCCAGTCCCGGAATCAGGTAGTCGACGACGGCCACGGTGTGGTCCGGTGTGCTGTCGCTGGGCGAGATGCCGGTGCCGCCGGAGGTGATGATGACGTCGGCCCCGGCGTCGATCGCGGTGCGCAGCGCGTCGCCGACCGGTGGCCCGTCGGCCACCACCTCGGCCTCCGGGGCCGAAAAGCCGCGCTCTGCAAGCCATTCGGCGATGATCGGGCCGCAACGGTCGTCGTACGCCCCTGAGGACGCGCGGGTCGAGGCGATGATGATGCGGGCGGAACGGGTGCTCATGGGCGCGCCCACCTTCCGGTCTTGCCGCCTTCCTTGCGCAGCACTCGAATGTCGTCGATTCGTGCGGCCGGGTCTACCGCCTTGATCATGTCGTAGAGCGTCAGCCCCGCGACGCTGACCGCCGTCAGCGCTTCCATCTCTACCCCCGTGCGGTCGGTGCTTCGCACCGTTGCGATGATCTCGACCTCAGACTCCCGCACGGTGAAGTCGATGTCGACCCCGGTGAGAGCGAGTTGATGACATAGCGGGATGAGTTCGCTGGTGCGCTTCGCGGCCTGAATGCCGGCTATCCGCGCGGTGGCCAGGGCATCGCCCTTGGGCAGGCCGCCGGTCGAAATCAGCGCCAGCACTTCCGCCGATGAGCGCACCACCCCGGCGGCCATCGCAGTTCGCTTGGTGGCTGCCTTCTCGCTGACGTCGACCATGTGCGCCGCCCCACGGTCGTCCAGATGTGACAGGACGCCGGGGCCGGAATTCTCCGACGCCCATTTCGCCGAGGCTTTGGAGTCCTCAGAGGCCATCTGGCGGCCTACCGATTGACGACGGTGACCGGGTGCAGGTAGGGCAGTTCGGTGGAAGGCAGCGGGAACACCAGCTCGCCGAACGGCGACAGTGCGCCCGTGCGATCGGTCACGAGTTCGCTCACCGCGTGGTCGTCGGGGTCGGTCGTCGGCCAGCCGTTGTCGACATACTTGGTTTTGCGCGCTTTGCCGTCAGCATTGTCAGCCACGAGGTCCATTCTGACAGGTGGCGCACAGCATGTAGCCGCAAGGGCTTGGGTGTTGGGCGCCCTCGAACGTAATGCGACGGTCGGCCACGCCGAGTTACGCTGAAATGATCGTGCCAGCCGTGCTAGACGCCGCCGCGAACAGTCCGGTTTTTGCCGTGACGGCGGCTCCTTACCTGCTCCTGGATGCGGAACTCAACATCCGGGCCGTCAACGACGCCTACCTGCGGGCGACGAGTCGTGAGCGCGACGAACTCATCGGCGAGCAGATGTTCGACGCTTTCCCAGACAATCCCGCCGACGTCGCGGCCACCGGCGTGCAGAACCTGCAGGCTTCGCTCAGCCGGGTCCTGCGGGACGCGGCCGCGCACCAGATGCCCATTCAGCGTTACGACATCGCACCCAGCGGCAGCGCCGAATTCATTCCCAAGATATGGAGCCCGGTTAACTCTCCGATCAGCGACGACGAGGGCCGGGTGGTGGGGTTGCTTCACCACGTCGAAAACATCACCCCGCTGATCGCCGATGGCATCGACCGCAGCGCAGACGGTCGCGCCCTTGCCCTGACGGCGTCGCGCTATCGCGGTCTGCATGACCTCCTGATCGAGCAGAACACGAGGCTGACCGATGCGCTACTCGCGGTAGGCACCTCGCGCGGGCCGTCCGGCCCGACGGCATCCAGTCAGCGGCGCCGCCGGCTGTGGCAGCTGCTCATGGCGCACACCCGCGAAAACCCCGGCCGCGGATGGTCGGCCTCGCTGTGCGTCCTGGCCGTGGAAGCATTCGACACCGTCGTCGGCGCAGCTATTTCGCTGCAGAGCGCGTCCGGGCAGCTTGCACTGTTGACCGCCAGCGACGCCCGCGCCAGCAACATGGATCAGTGGGGCGCCGAATTGGCGGAGGGTCCCATGCATGCGGCCCTGCTCAGCGGCGTTCCGGTGCACGTCGCCGACCTGGCCAGCGATTGTGCCCTCTGGCCCGGCTACGCCACGGCCGCCCTCGACCTCGGCATCGTCGGAGTCTCCGCGTATCCGATGATGCTCGACGGCGACGTAGTAGGAGCGTTCACCGTCTATCGCAGCCGCCGCGAACGCGCTCCCGACCACGCCGAATGGATCGACACCGCGATCGCGGCCGACCTGGCGGTCTCGGCTCTCCTGTCCGACGGAGTGCATATCGAATCGCAATTGGACACCGACGACTTCGACCTCGATGTGACGATCGCCGCCGGGATGCTCAGCTCGCGATTCGACATTTCCATGGACGACGCCGTGAACAAGTTGCGCCGCCGCGCCCGCCTTAAGAATGTGCCCGTGCGGCACGTCGCCGCAGACTCGATCCGGCGTTGGGGCGATTACTCCCGGCGCCAGGCACGGTTCAATCAGACCTCCCCGCGCTGAGCGTCTGCTGGGTACCCGCCACCTGCTTTACGCTGGTCAGCAATGACCGACAACACCCCGGATATCCCGCTGGGGTCGTGGCTGGCCGAGTTATCCGATGAGCGGCTGATCCGACTGTTGGAGTTGCGGCCGGACCTGGCCCAGCCCCCACCCGGCAGCATCGCCGCGCTGGCCGCGCGCGCCCAGGCCCGCCAGTCGATCAAGGCCGGCACCGACGACCTCGACTTCCTGCGCCTGGCCGTACTCGATGCGCTGCTGGTGCTGCAGGCCGACGCGGAGCCGGTGCCCGCCGCGAAACTGCTGGCGCTGATCGGTGACCGCGCCGCCGAAGCCGACGTCCTCGATGCGCTGGACGACCTCCGGCAACGCGCCCTGGTCTGGGGTGAGGCCGCTCTGCGCGTAGCAGCCGACGCCGCGACGGGGATGCCCTGGCATCCGGGCCAGGTCATTCTCGAGGACACGTCGCGCAGCGCCGAGCAGATCGCCGGTCTGATCGACGATCTCGATCAGGCCCAGCTCGACGTGCTGGAGAAGCTTCTCGAGGGTTCCCCGATGGGCCGCACTCGCGACGCCGCGCCCGGCGCGCCCGCCGACCGGCCGGTCCCCCAGCTGCTGGCCATAGGCCTGCTGCGGCGCGTCGACGCCGAGACGGTGATCTTGCCCCGCCACGTCGGGCAGGTGCTGCGCGGCGAGCAGCCGGGCCCTATGCAGCTGACCGCACCCGACCCGGTGGTCTCGACGACCACGGCCCACGACGCGGACGCGGTGGCCGCCGGGGCCGTCATCGACTTGCTACACGAGGTCGACGTTGTGCTTGAAACGCTCTCCGCCGCACCGGTTTCCGAGCTGCGCAGCGGCGGCCTGGGAATTCGCGACGTCAAGCGGCTCAGCAAGGTGACCGGCATCGACGAGCCGCGGCTGGGATTGATCCTCGAAGTCACGGCCGCGGCCGGATTGATCGCCAGCGGCATGCCCGACCCCGAGCCGGTCACCGGCGAGGCGCCGTACTGGGCGCCGACGGTCGCCACCGACCGGTACACCGCGATGTCGGCGGCCGAACGCTGGCAGCTGTTGGCCGGCAGCTGGCTCGACCTTCCCGGTCGGCCGGCGCTGATCGGCAGTCGGGGCCCCGACGCGAAGCCCTACGGGGCTCTCACCGACGGCCTGTACTCGACGGCCGCGCCGCTGGATCGCCGGCTGCTGCTCGGCATGCTCTCCGAGCTGTCCCCCGGCGCCGGCGTCGACGCGGCGGCAGCCTCGGCGGCGCTGATCTGGCGGCGTCCACGCTGGGCGAAGCGGTTGCAGCCCGGGCCCGTCGGGGACCTGCTCGCCGAGAGCACCGCCTTGGGACTGGTCGGCCGCGGCGCGATCAGCACACCCGGCCGTGCGCTGCTCGACAACGACGGCGATCCGCAGGTCGCGATCGAGGCGATGAACCGGGCGCTACCCAAACCGGTCGACCACTTTTTGGTGCAGGCGGACCTGACCGTGGTCGTGCCAGGGCCATTGGAACGCGACCTGGCCGAGCAACTCGCCGTCGTCGCCACCGTCGAATCGGCCGGCGCCGCGATGGTGTACCGCGTCAGCGAGCAGTCGATCCGGCACGCACTCGATGTCGGCAAGACTCGCGACTGGATGCATTCCTTGTTCGCCAGGCATTCCAAAACGCCTGTGCCCCAAGGGCTTACCTATCTGATCGACGATGTCGCGCGCCGGCACGGGCAGCTGCGGATCGGCATCGCCGCGTCGTTCGTGCGCTGCGAGGACCCCGCGCTGCTGGCCCAGGCTTTGGCCGCGCCGGCGGCCGGGGAGGTGCAGTTGCGGGCCCTGGCGCCGACGGTCGCGGTGTCGCCGGCTCCGATCGGCGAGGTGCTCGCCGCCCTGCGGTCCGCGGGCTTCGCGCCGGCGGCTGAGGATTCATCCGGCGCCATCGTCGACGTGCGTCCGCGCGGCGCCCGGGTGGCCACACCCCAGCAGCGCCGGCCCTATCGCCCGGCCCGGCGCCCCAACAGCGAAAGCCTCAACGCGGTGGTGGCCGTGCTGCGCAAGGTGACCGCCGCGCCGTTCGGCAATATCCGCATCGATCCCGCCGTGACCATGACGCAGCTGCAGCGCGCGGCCAAGGAACAAGACACCCTGGTGATCGGTTATCTGGATGCGGCGGGCGTGGCCACCCAGCGGGTGGTGTCGCCGATCACCATCAAGGGCGGTCAGCTGGTCGCCTTCGATTCCGCGTCCGGGCGGCTGCGTGACTTCGCCATCCACCGCATCACCTCGGTCGTGTCGGCCACCGCCGGATAATGGTTGGCACGCAGAGCACCGATGAGAAGGAGTGGCGCTGAACATGTCTGACGGACCGTTGATCGTGCAGTCCGACAAGACGGTGTTGCTCGAGGTAGACCACGAGCTGGCCGGCGCGGCGCGCGCCGCCATCGCGCCGTTCGCCGAGCTGGAACGCGCACCCGAGCACGTGCACACCTACCGCATCACGCCGCTGGCGCTGTGGAACGCCCGCGCCGCGGGTCATGACGCCGAACAGGTGGTCGACGCGCTGGTCAGCTTCTCGCGCTACGCGGTGCCCCAACCACTGCTGGTCGACATCGTCGACACCATGGCCCGCTACGGTCGCCTGCAGCTGGTGAAGAACCCCGCGCACGGCCTGACGCTGGTGAGCCTGGATCGCGCGGTGCTCGAAGAGGTGTTGCGCAACAAGAAGATTGCCCCGATGCTCGGCGCCCGCATCGACGACGACACGGTCGTCGTCCATCCCAGCGAGCGCGGCCGCGTCAAGCAGATGCTGCTCAAGATCGGTTGGCCTGCCGAGGATCTCGCGGGCTACGTCGACGGCGAAGCGCATCCGATCAGCCTGGCCCAGGACGGCTGGCACCTGCGCGACTATCAGCAGATGGCCACCGACTCCTTCTGGTCCGGCGGATCCGGGGTGGTGGTGCTTCCGTGCGGCGCCGGCAAGACGCTGGTGGGCGCGGCCGCCATGGCGAAAGCCGGTGCGACGACGCTGATTCTGGTCACCAACATCGTCGCGGCCCGGCAATGGAAGCGCGAGCTGATCGCGCGCACGTCGCTCACCGAGGATGAGATCGGCGAATACTCCGGCGAGCGCAAGGAGATTCGGCCCGTCACCATTTCGACGTATCAGATGATCACCCGCCGCACCAAGGGTGAATACCGACACCTGGAACTCTTCGACAGCCGGGACTGGGGGCTGATCATCTACGACGAGGTCCACCTGTTGCCCGCGCCGGTGTTCCGGATGACCGCCGATCTGCAGTCCAAGCGGCGCCTGGGTCTGACGGCCACGCTGGTCCGCGAGGACGGCCGCGAGGGCGATGTGTTCTCGCTGATCGGCCCGAAGCGCTATGACGCGCCGTGGAAGGATATCGAGGCGCAGGGCTGGATCGCGCCGGCCGAGTGCGTCGAGGTGCGGGTCACCATGACCGACAACGAGCGCATGCTTTACGCCACCGCCGAGCCCGAAGAGCGGTACAAGTTGTGCTCGACTGTCCACACCAAAATCGCTGTGGTCAAGTCGATCCTGGCGAAGCATCCCGGTGAGCAGACGCTGGTGATCGGTGCCTATCTCGATCAGCTCGACGAGCTTGGCGCCGAGCTGAACGCCCCGGTGATCCAGGGGTCCACCCGGACCAAGGAACGCGAGGAACTGTTCGACGCGTTCCGGCGCGGCGAGCTGTCCACCCTGGTGGTGTCCAAGGTTGCGAACTTCTCCATCGACCTGCCGGAAGCCTCTGTGGCGGTGCAGGTCTCGGGAACGTTCGGCTCACGCCAGGAGGAGGCGCAACGGCTGGGCCGGTTGCTGCGGCCCAAGTCCGACGGTGGGGGCGCCATCTTCTATTCCGTGGTCGCGCGCGACAGCCTGGACGCCGAGTATGCCGCGCACCGGCAGCGCTTCCTGGCCGAGCAGGGCTACGGCTACATCATCCGCGACGCGGACGACCTGCTGGGCCCAGCGATTTAGGCTGCGGCGCAAGCGATTCAGAGCGACAGGATGGTCGCCGACGCGGTGCCGGGCGCACCGTAAACCTGGGCCAGCCCGACGCGCGGGTTGCCGGGCACCTGCCGCTCCCCCGCCTCGCCGCGCAGCTGCCGCACCAGTTCGTGCATCTGCCGCAGCCCCGACGCGCCGATCGGCTCGCCGTTGGCGATCAGCCCGCCGTCGGTGTTGACCGGCATCGAGCCGTGGATCTCGGTGGCGCCGTCGGCCAGCAGCTTCTCCTGCTCGCCGTCGGCGCACAGCCCCGTCTCGGCCATGTGGATGACCTCGTTGCCGGCGTCGGTGTCCTGCAGCTGGGCGACGTCGACGTCCTCGGGCCCGATGCCCGCGGCTTCGTAGGCCGCCTTGGCGGCGTACACCGTCGGGGAGACGTCCTCATCGAGCGGCGCGAAGGTGGCGTGCACCTCGTACGCACCGAACGTGCGGGTGCGGATCTCACAGGCGCGCACGTACACCGGCTTGTCGGTGAACCTGTGCGCGATGTCCGCGCGGCACATGATCACGGCCGCGGCCCCCTCGTCGGGCGCGCAGAACATGTACTGCGTCAACGGGTAGTTGAGCACGGTCGAGTTGAGGATCTCCTCGACCGAGATCTCCTTGCGCCGGAAGGCATTCGGGTTCAGTGCGCCGTTGCGGAAGTTCTTGTTGGCCACCCGCGCCAGCGTCTCCTGGGAGATGTTGTGGTCGTGCAAGTACTTGTTGGCCTTCATCCCGAAGAACTTGGTGGTGACGAACTGACCGTTCTGCGCGTACCACTGCGGCAGCGCCAGCTTGGCGGGGTCGTCGGTGAAGGCGCCGCGGGGGTGCTTGTCCAAGCCGATGGCGATGCCGATGTCGTACTTGCCCAGCCGGATGGTGTCCGCGGTCTGCTGGATGGCGCTGGCCGCGGTGGCGCAGGCGTTGAAGACGTTGGTGAAGGTGATGCCGGTCAGTCCGACCAGGCGGGTCACGGCATCCGGGTTGGACACTTCGTGACTGCCACCGAAGCCGAACTGGATGTCCTTCCACTGCACTCCGGCGTCGGTGAGCGCGGACTGAATGGCCTCGGCGCCCATCTGCATCGCGGTCTTCTCGAAACGGCCGAAAGGATGCAGGCCCACACCGATGATCGCCACATCATTGGTCATCTCAGGCTCCTTCTGTCTAGACCGGCTGGAAAGCGAACGTGACGATCTCGTTGCCGTCCGCGTCGGTGGTGAACGGCACCATGGTGAGTTCGACTTCCTGGCCGAACTTCAGCTTGGCGGGGTCGCTCTCGGTCAGCCGGCCCTCGACCCGGATCACGTCGCCGAGCTGGACCAGACCCACGCCGAACGGCACGAAGTCCTTGCCGGTCGGGCCGGCGTACGGGGCCCCGGGCGGGAAGCCCTGGGTGGTCCAAGCGACGACGGTCCCGGTCCGCGGCAACAGCACGTCGCTCATCGCGCCTCCGCTGCACCGCGGGCACCGCTCCTGCACCGGAAAGGTGGTGGCGTTGCAATCACCGCACCGACTGCCGATCAGCTGCGGATTCTCGTCGGGCCAGGTTGAGATCTCGGGAGCCAGCGCCTTCTGCATTGAGGGGTCCTCCAGCGACGTCCACGGTGCACCAAATGAACAATTCCGACTGAACCGTATAACAGCTTTCCGAAAAGTGGAAACCGCATTCTCCTCCTTGGGATGACGGGCGGGCCGCCGCCCGACCAGGCGCGAAGATATGTTGGGCCCATGACGGTCACCGTGATACTTGAGCTCAGATTCAAGCCCGGCGAGGTCGCTGCGGGGCGCGAGCTGATGGGCCGGGCGCTACAGGACACCCGGGCGTTCGACGGCAACGTCCGCACTGACGTGCTCGTCGACGAAGACGACGAAGCGCACTGGCTCATCTACGAGATCTGGGAGACGGTCGAAAACGACGAGGCCTACCGCGCCTTCCGCGCCGGCGAAGGCAAGCTGACCCAGCTTCCTCCGCTGCTGGCCGCGCCGCCGGCCAAGACCAGGTACACGACTTCCGACATCTGACGCCGGCTTTCGAGGTTGGCTAAGTCAGCGCGGGTATGACCTGGCTCTCGAACATCTCGATACCCGAACGGTCGTAGGCGGCCTCGGGGAAGTAGCAGATGGCGTATTCGCACCCGAGGTCGCGGATCTTCGCGAGCCGCTCGATCACCTGATCCGGTGTGCCCGTCGCCGAGTCCGGTCCGCTGGTGCCGGCGATCATCGCATCCGCCGCGGCCTCGCCCACACAACCCACCAGCCGGTCGCGGACTCGTTGCAGCCGGTCTTTGACATCGGCCTCGGAGTTGCCGACGATCGCATTGACGTTGACCGACCGCACAATCGCGTGATAGTCGGTGCCCACGCTGCGGCAGTGCTCGGCCAGCACCTCGGACTTGTGCGCGAACGCTTCGGGCTCCGGCGTGAAGTTGGTGTACTGCGCGTATTGAGCGGCGATCCGCAACGTCACCTTCTCACCGCCGCCGGCGATCCATAGCGGAATCCCGTTTTCCCGCAGGGGCTTTGGCGCGAGGATCGCCCCGTCAACCTGGTAATGCTTGCCCTCGAAGCTGACCTTGCCGTCGCGCCAGGCGTCGCGCATGATCTGCACGCCCTCGTCGAGTCGACCCAACCGCACCCCCGCCGACGGGAATCCGTAACCGTAAGCGCGCCATTCGTGTTCGTACCAGCCACCGCCGATCCCCATCTGGATGCGGCCACCGGAGATGATGTCGGCAGTCGCGGCGACCTTGGCGAGGTAGACGGGGTTGCGGTAGCTCATCGCCGTGCACATCTGACCGAGTTTGATCCGCGAGGTGGTGGCCGCATATGCCGCCATCAACGACCAGGCTTCGTGGGTGGCTTCACCCGTCGGCACCGGAACGGTGTGGAAATGGTCGTAGACCCACAGCGAGTCCCAGGCGCTGCGGTCCGCGTAGGTCGCCAGATCTCGCATCACTGCCCAGTGGTTCTCGGGTTCGATCCCGACCAGATCCATTCGCCAGCCTTGCGGAATGAAGAGTCCAAAGCGCATACCGGGACTGTAGCCCTCCGCTACCCACCCAGCGCGTCGAGCGCGGCCGCAACCGACTTCTCGCGTAGCTCTTCGTACGGCGCATCGGGAAACTGCACGCAGCAATCCTGCAAGCCACCGAACGCGACCACCGCCCGGGTGGACTGCGCGAGCGTCGGCTTCTTGCCGAACACCAGCCTGGCCAGCCGCTCACGCCACGCGAGCACCGTGTCGATGAGGTCGAGGTCGATCAGCGTCGACAGCTCGGTCAACAGCAGCACCAGGTCGCGGCGGTGCCGGTAGTGGAAATCGAAATACCCCTCCAGCAGCTCGCGCGCATTGTTGCGGCGGCGACCCTCGTGCTCGGCCACGAAGCGTTCACCCTCGTCAATCAGCGGCACCAAGATGCTGCGCACCAGGTCTTCGCGTGAGGGAAAGTGGTAGTACAAGGCGGGTTTGGTGATACCCAGCCGGTCCGCGATGTCCTGCAGGCTGGTGCGCTGCACGCCGCGCTGCAGGAAGAGCTCCCGGGCGACCTGTTGGATGCGCTCACGGGTATCCGACCGGGGCCTGCTCACCCCGCCAATTTACCTGACTTACCGATAGGTAAGTGGGATGTTACGCTTACCGAACGTTAAGTAAGCGTGGGAGGTGATCATGCGCATACTCATCTCGGGCGCCAGCATCGCGGGTCCGGTCCTGGCGTACTGGCTCACCCGGTACGGTTTCGACGTCACCGTGGTGGAGCGCGCACCGACGCTGCGCAAAACCGGTGGCCACGCCGTCGACTTGTTCCGTCCCGCAATGGAAATCTCGACGAAAATGGGTGTGCTTCCGCGCATCGAGGCGCGGGCCACCGGAACGGAACGGTTGACGATGTACCGCGAAGGGCGGACGAAGGCCATCGAGGTCGACCTCACCAAGATCTACGCCGCGACCTCCGATTCGCACGTGGAAATCATGCGCGACGACCTGAGCGAGATCTACTATGACGCGGCCCGCGACGACGTCGAGTACGTGTTCGGTGATTCCATCACCGCGATCGAGCACGACGGCACCGTGACATTCGAGCATTCGCCGGCGCGTACCTTCGACGTCATCGTGGGCGCCGACGGGCTGCACTCCAACGTTCGGCGCCTGACCTTCGGCGAGGAAGCCAACCTGACGCGCTTTCTCGGCGGGTACCTGTCGGTGTTGTCGGCGCCCAAGGCGCTCGTCGAATCCGGCGAGATGGTCGGTCACGTCGGCGTCGGCCGTTTCGCCGGAATCTATACGGCGGACCACCTGGATGACGCCCGGGCGGTGTTCCTGTTCCGCAGCAAAGAGGAATTGGATTACGAGCATCGCGATGCGTTGCGGCAGAAGGAGATACTGCGCGACACTTTCGCCGGCATGCACGAACAGGTGGACACCTGGCTGGCAGAACTGGAGCACACGCCCACCTTCTACTTCGACTCGATCACCCAGCTGCGCACCGACCGGTGGTCACGGCGGCGGGTCACCCTGGTCGGTGACGCGGGTTACTGCCCGGGGCCCGCGGTGGGCGGCAGCACCAGTCTCGCCGTCCTGGGCGCGTATGTGTTGGCCGGAGAGCTCGCCGAGGCGGACGGGGACCACCTGCGCGCCTTCGCCGCCTACGAACTGCGGATGCACGAATCGGTGCGGCGCAGCCGGACTTTCGCCCGCGGCGCCGCCAAAGGCATCATCCCCGGTTCACGAATCGGAGTATGGGCGTTAACCCGTGGAGCCCAGCTGATCTCGGCGATGCCCGGGTCGCTGTCCCGGTCTGTGGCGAAGCTCAACACCAGGGGCGTCCGGATGCACGATTCGATGCCGGTGCCCGAATACTCCGGAAGCGACGTCTGACAGCATGTCGTGTAGAGCCGCGGCCCGAGCCACCGCGGCAGGCGCGCGCCACGAAGGGAAGACTGCACATGGAATTGACGGGCGTTGGAATCTGGAGCAGTCAGCTACGCTACGGTGACCCGACCGAATCCGCCGAGGCCGCAGCCGAACTCGACGAACTGGGGTTCCCGGCGCTGTGGATACCCGATGTCGGCGGGCCGGTGTTCGACGCGGTGGGGCATCTGCTCGGCGCGACCAAGCGGACCGTGATCGCCACGGGCATCCTGAATCTGTGGATGCATTCGCCCGGCGATGTCGCCGACTCCTACGCGACGCTGACGGCCGAGCACGGTGACCGCTTCCTGCTCGGGATCGGCGTCAGCCACGCCCCGCTGATCGACGCCGGCCAACCCGGGCGATATCGCAAACCACTGGCGGCCACCGCATCCTTTCTGGACGGCCTGGACGCCGCGCCGCGGCCGGTTCCCACCGAGCGCCGGGTGCTTGCCGCGCTGGGCCCCAAGATGCTGACGTTGTCGGCGACCCGAGCCGGCGGCGCCCATCCTTACCTTGTCACCCCCGAGCACACCGCTTCTGCCCGTTCGACTTTGGGCAGCGGTCCGTTGCTGCTGCCCGAACAGACGGTGATCTTGACCGACAGCGCCGACGAGGCCCGACAGATCGGAACCGATTGGCTGCGGTCGTATTTGGCGTTGCCCAACTACGCCAACAACCTGCTGCGCAGCGGCTTCACCGAAGACGACCTGTCGCAGGTGAGCGATCGGCTGTTCGACGCCATCATCGCGTGGGGTGATGAAGAGGCCATCATGCGCCGCGTCGCCGAGCATCGTTCCGCGGGCGCCGACCACGTCTGCGTCCAGGTGCTGCTGCCCGATCCCCGGGCCTTCCCGCGGGAGCAATGGCGCCGCATCGCCGCCGCCTCCAGGTGACCGCCCCCGCGGGCCTAGGGTGAGCTATGGCTTCCAAACAAACGCTGTTTCGGATCTTTTACCGCATCGGGTTCACCCCGTGGGATGGTCATCCGCTGGCGCAGAGCCTGCGGGGCCTGGTCGAGGGAACGGCTGACGCCGCGGCGCTGACCGCCGGGTCGGCCCTGGAGGTCGGCTGCGGTACCGGCGACTGCTCGATCTATCTGGCCCAACACGGCTGGAAGGTCACCGCGGTCGACTTCGTGGCCAAGCCACTGGAACGCGCACGTGCCAAGGCCAGCGCGGCGGGCGCCGCCGTCGAGTTCCTTCGGGCCGACGTCACGCAACTGAGCCGGTCCGGCGTCGGCGCGAACTTCGACTTGATCGTGGACAACGGCTGCCTGCACAACATGAGCGACGCCGACCGCGACGCCTACGTCCGCGAGATCAGCGCCCTGGCGAGGCCCGACGCACGGCTGCTGATCGTCGCGTTCGTGCCCGGCGGTCGGGTCGGGGTGCGCGGAGTCGACCGCGCCGAGATGGAACGCCGATTCGCGCAGAGCTGGACGCTGTTGTCGGCCGGCCCCGAGCGCGAGCTGGACCGCGCCGAGAAGACCCCGGCGTGGTACTACCTATTCGCGCGCGGCGACACGTAACCTGTTGCGACGACACGCCGTATCGCTTCGCAATAACTTAAGTCTCGGGCGCAGCACAGCCGTCGAGCCACCGAACGCACCAGCCCCCGAAAACGTCGCTTCGGGGGCTGGCCGCTTGCGTCGGTGATCAGCTCAGCGATGCCGGTGGCAGGAAGCGGTCGCCGTACCGGGCGGCCAGCTCCTTGGCCCGGGCCACGAAGGCTTCCTTGCCGATACCACCCGCGCCCTGGTAACCGACGATGAACTGCGCGCTACCACCGGTGTACGGCGGGAACCCGATGCCCATGATGGACCCGATGTTGGCGTCGGCGGTCGACGTCAGCACGCCCTCGTCAAGGCACTTCTGCGTCTCGAGCGCTTCAGCGAACAGCATGCGATCGATCATGTCCTGCAACGGGATTTCCGCGCTGCCGGACTTGAACGTCTCGCGCAGGCCCGGCCACAACCGGGTCCGCTTGCCGTCGACGTACTCGTAGAAGCCGGCGCCCTTCAACCGCGAGGGCCGCTCCAGCTCGATCATCTTCTCGACGACGGCCTCCGCCGGGTGCGGCTCGTAAGTGCCGCCCGCGTCCTCCACGCCCTTGCGGGTGGCCGTCGCGATCTTGTGCATCAGCTCCAGGTTCAGCTCGTCGGACAGCTGCAGCGGCGGCGCCGGGTAGCCGGCCTGCGAACCGGCGTGCTCGACGCTCGCGGGCTCCACGCCCTCACCCAGCATCGCCAGCGCCTCGTTGACGAACGTGCCGATGACGCGGCTGGTGAAGAATCCGCGGCTGTCGTTCACCACGATCGGGGTCTTGCCGATGGCCAGCGTGTAGTCGAACACGCGGGCCAGCGCCTCGTCAGAGGTCTTCTCGCCCTTGATGATTTCCACCAGCGGCATCTTGTCGACCGGCGAGAAGAAGTGGATCCCGATGAAGTCCTCCTGGCGCTTCACACCGGTCGCCAGACCGGTGATCGGCAGCGTCGAGGTGTTCGACCCCAGCAACGCGTTGGGCTCGACGACGTCCTCGATCTCCTGGAACACCTTGTGCTTGAGTTCCTGGTTCTCGAACACGGCCTCGATCACGAAGTCGACGCCCTTGAGGTCGGCCGGGTCGGCGGCCGGCGTGATCCGGTCCAGCAGCGCCTTGCTCTTCTCCTCGGTGGTCTTGCCCCGCTGAAGTGCCTTGGCCTCAAGCTTTTCCGAGTAGCCCTTGCCCTTCTGGGCGGCCTCGAGGCTGACGTCCTTGAGCACCACCTCGTACCCGGCCTTGGCCGACACGTAGGCGATACCGGCGCCCATCATGCCCGCGCCCAGCACCCCGATCTTGTTGATCTTGACCGGCTCGATGCCGTCCGGCCGGGAACCACCGCCGTTGATGTGCTGCAGGTCGAAGAAGAACGCCTGGATCATGTTCTTGGCGACCTGGCCGGTGACCAGCTGGGTGAAGTAGCGGCTCTCGATGCGGCTGGCGGTATCGAAGTCCACCTGCGCGCCCTCGACCACGGCGTCCAGGATGGCCCGCGGCGCCGGCATCGGCGCGCCCTTGAGCTGCTTCTTCAGCAGCGCCGGGAACGCCGGCAAGTTCGCCGCCAGCGCGGGGCTGGACGGGGTACCGCCGGGCATCTTGTAACCCTTTTTGTCCCAAGGCTGTTCGTGTGAGTCGGGGTTGGCCTTGATCCACGCCTTGGCGGCGGGCACCAATTCGTCGACCGAGCCGACGAGTTCGTCGACCAGGCCGATCTCCTTGGCCTTGTCGGCCTTGAAGCGGGTGCCCTGCGACAGGATGTTCATGAAAGCGTTCTGGATGCCGAACATCCGCACGGTGCGGGTCACCCCGCCGCCGCCGGGCAGCAGGCCCAGCGTGACCTCGGGCAGGCCGACGACCAGACCCTTGACGTCCGCGGCGATGCGGTGGTGACAGGCCAGCGCGATCTCCAGGCCACCGCCCAGCGCGGCCCCGTTGATGGCGGCGACGACTGGCTTGCCGAGGGTCTCCAGGGCGCGCAGGTCACGCTTGACCGACTCGACGGTGTCGAACGCCTCGCCGGCGTTCTCCGGGCCGAGGTTGATCATGCCCTTGAGGTCGCCGCCGGCGAAGAAGGTCTTCTTCGCGCTGGTGATGACCACACCGGTGATCGAATCCTTTTCGGCGGCAAGGCGTTCCACAGCGTTGTGCATGGACTCGCTGTAGTGCTCGTTCATCACGTTGGCCGACCCGGTGGGGTCGTCCAGGGTCAGCGTGAC
This sequence comes from Actinomycetota bacterium, assembly GCA_036338755.1. Lineage (GTDB taxonomy): Bacteria > Actinomycetota > Actinomycetes > Mycobacteriales > Mycobacteriaceae > Mycobacterium. The sequence continues at coordinate 272,832 of JAYZBN010000012.1, forward strand.
GATGCCGTCGGCGTCCTTATCCCACTGAATGGTGTTCTCTGCCATGGTCTTAAACCCTCTCGATGATGGTGGCGACACCCATGCCGCCGCCGATGCACAGCGTGACCAGGGCGCGACGCGCGTTGCGGCGCTCGAGCTCGTCGACCATGGTGCCGGTGATCATGGCGCCCGTGGCGCCCAGCGGGTGGCCCATCGCGATGGCGCCACCGTTGACGTTGAGCTTCTCGTCCGGAATGTTGAGGTCCTTCTGGAACTTCAAGACCACCGACGCGAACGCCTCGTTGAGCTCGAACAGGTCGATGTCGTCGATCGTCAGGCCCGCGCGGTCGAGCACCTTGCGCGTGGCAGGGGTCGGGCCGGTGAGCATGATGACGGGGTCCGAGCCGCTGGTGGCGGTGGCCACGATGCGCGCCCGTGGGGTCAGGCCCTGCGACTTGCCGGCCGCTTCCGAACCGACCAGCACCAGCGCGGCGCCGTCGACGATGCCGGAGCTGTTGCCGCCGGTGTGGACGTGGTTGATCTTCTCGACATAGTGGTATTTGGTCAGCGCCACGTCGTCGAAGCCGCCCATCTCGCCGATGCCGTCGAACGCGGTCTTCAGCTTGCCCAGGCCTTCGAGCGTGGTGTCGGGCCGCATGTGCTCGTCGTGGTCGAGGATCACCAGACCGTTCTGGTCGCGCACCGGAACGACCGACTTGGCAAAGTAGCCGCCGGACCACGCCGCGGCCGCCTTCTCCTGGGAGCGCAGCGCGTAGCGGTCGACGTCCTCGCGGGAGAAGCCTTCGATGGTGGCGATCAGGTCGGCGCCGATGCCCTGGGGCACGAACCCGATCTGGTAGTTGGTCTCGGGGTCGGTTGCCCAGGCGCCGCCGTCGGAGCCCATCGGGACGCGGCTCATCGACTCGACACCGCCGGCCAGCACCAGGTCGTCCCAGCCGGACCGTACCTTCTGCGCGGCGGTGTTGACGGCCTCGAGGCCCGACGCGCAGAACCGGTTGAGCTGCACGCCGCCGGTGGTCTCGGGCAGGCCGGCGGCCAGCACCGCGGTGCGGGCGATGTCGCCGCCCTGGTCGCCGACCGGGGACACCACACCCAGGATCATGTCGCTGATCAGGTTCTCGTCGAGGTCGGGGAAACGCCGCCGGAGCTCGTCAACCAGGCCTACGACCAGGTTGAGTGGCTTCACCTCGTTCAGCGAACCGTTGCGCTGCTTGCCCCGCGGGGTGCGGATGGCCTCATAGATAAAAGCTTCTTCGGACATGACGACTTCCTGATCTGGCGAATAGGGTTCGAATCCGTCTTGAAGACTAGATCCCGCCCCACCCTAACAGGGCCCCCGGCCAACCTGTTGGTTGGCCAAACCGCGCAGCTCAGGGGCGGCGTGTGACGACGACCACGCGTCGGCTCGCCCGGCCGGGACGGCCGCCCCGGCCGACCGTGAAACTACTTTCACGCTCGGCGACGAGTGTGCAATTAACTTCACGCTGGCCTGCCACGTCCCGGGCACTGGCCGTGGCCCGCCGCGCCTAAGCTCAACCACCATGACGGTGTCGCGACTGCGCCCCTACGCGACCACGGTGTTCGCCGAAATGTCGGCGCTGGCCGCGCGGATCGGAGCGGTGAACCTCGGCCAGGGGTTCCCCGACGAGGACGGACCCCCGGCGATGCTGAAGGCCGCCCAGGAGGCCATCGCCGACGGCGTCAACCAGTACCCACCGGGCATCGGCATCGCACCGCTGCGCCACGCCATCGCCGCCCAGCGGCAGCGCCGCTACGGCATCACCTACGACCCCGACGCCGAGGTGCTGGTGACGGTGGGGGCGACCGAGGCCATCGCCTCGGCGGTGATCGGCCTGGTCGAACCCGGCTCCGAGGTCCTGCTCATCGAACCGTTCTACGACTCCTATTCACCGGTGGTGGCGATGGCCTCCGCGCAACGGGTGGTCGTGCCCCTGGTCCCCCACGGCCGCGGCTTCGCCCTGGACGCCGACGCCCTGCGCCGGGCCGTGACGCCACGGACCCGCGCGCTGATTGTCAACTCCCCGCACAACCCGACCGGCACCGTGCTGAGTGCCGACGAGTTGGCGGCCATCGCCGAGGTCGCGACCGCGGCGGACCTGCTGGTGATCACCGATGAGGTCTACGAGCACCTGGTATTCGACGGGCGGCAGCACGTTCCGCTGGCCGGCTTCGACGGCATGGCCGAGCGGACGATCACCATCTCCAGCGCCGCCAAGATGTTCAACTGCACCGGCTGGAAGATCGGATGGGCTTGCGGCCCAGCGCATCTCATCGCGGGGATGCGCGCGGCGAAACAGTATCTGAGCTATGTCGGCGGCGCGCCGTTCCAGCCGGCGGTGGCCCTGGCACTGGAGACCGAGGGCGCGTGGGTGGCCGGCCTGCGCGCCACTTTGCAGGCCAGGCGCGATCGACTGGCCGCCGGGCTGATCGACGTCGGGTTCGAGGTGCACGACAGCGCCGGCACCTACTTCCTGTGCGCCGATCCCCGTCCGCTGGGCTACGACGACAGCGGCGCGTTCTGCGCGGCGCTCCCGGAAAAGGTTGGAGTCGCCGCGATCCCGATGTCGGCCTTCTGCGAGCCGGCGGCCACGCACGGTCCGGCCGATGTGTGGAATCACTTGGTGCGCTTCACCTTCTGCAAACGCGACGACACCCTCGACGAGGCGATCAAGCGACTCGCCGGGCTGCGCGACGCTACCTAGCCGATCCGAAGCCCTCCATCACCCGCTTGCGCAGCCCCTCCAGCGCCGAGTGCAAAATTTTCTTTCGGGCCCGGGCTATCCAGAACTCCGGTAGCGGCGCCCAGGGTTCGACGGTGATGGTGAAGCGCACCCTGGTCTTGTCGACGCCCAAGCGGCTCAGGTTGTACTCGCCGTGCTGACCATGCTGCTGCGCCGTCTTGTGGGCGTCCCACACCATCCAGTCTGCGCCCCAATGGTATTCGAGCACTTCCGTGTCGTGGATGCCGGTCACCGAGATCGTGACCTTCACGTGGTGGGGGCGGCCGTCGGGATGCTTGTCGACGACCTCGACCCGCTTGTGGACCGACGACCACGAGGGCACGGCATCCATATCGGCGAGCGCCTCCATAATGACTTCCGGAGGCGCGTCGATGACGATTTCCGAAGATGCTTGAACGGCCACTAGTACTAAGTTAACGCCAGCGCAGCCACCGGCGAAGGCTATTCCGGCCGGGAAGAACCGCTGCCGCCTGCCACCTGGTCGCACAACCCTTTCATCGCGGCGTCGAGAACACTCTCGGCCGCGCGCCGCACGACGAACGCAGGCATGGGCCGGCCGGGTTCGACGGTGATGTCGAAGCGCACCCGAGTCTGGTCGACCCCTTCGGGTTTGAGGGTGTACTCGACGTGCTGGCCGTGCTGCTGCGAGGTCCCCTTGGCGTCGTAGACAACCCAATCCGGTCCCCAGTGGTATTCCAGGACCTCTTTGTCGACCAGCCCGAGAACCTTGATGGTGGCCTTGACGTGGTGCGGCCGGCCGTCGGGATACCGGTCTATCACCTCGACATGTTTGTGCAGCGGCGACCACGATGACAGGACGCCGACATCGGTCAGCGCCTCCATGACCACTTCTGGCGGCGCGTTGACGACGAATTCCCTTGATGCTTTTACGGCCACTGAGGATCAACTTAGCAACGCCGACCGCGATGCGGACCGGTTCGCCGTAAAGGATTTTCTACCAGTCGATTTCGTTGAGCGGCGTGGTCGCCGCCGGAGGCGGTCCGACGGGCCCGGCGGGGGTTCGCGAAAAGCGTGGGGCGGGTGCGGCCTGGTCGGCGCCGTGGGCGGTGATCAGGGTGGAACGCGCCCGCAGGTGCCCATCGGCGGCGGCCTCCTGCCACGTCAGCACCGGGGTGACACAAGCATCGGTGCCGGCGAAGGTCCGCGTCCATTCGTCCCGCGTCCGGCTGGCGAATCGCTGGGTGAAGATCTCGCGCATCCGTGGGTAGGACGCTTTGTCTTGCTGGGCGGGCACGTCGTCGGGTGACAGGCCGAGCCCGTCGAGCAGCGCCGAGAAGAATTGCGGTTCGATGGCGCCGACGGCGACGTATCGTCCGTCGGCGGTCTCGTAGCAGCCGTAGAACGGGGCGCCGCCGTCGAGCAGGAACGATTCGCGTCGGTCCCGCAGTGCGCCAGTGGACTTCATAGTCCACATCATCTGGGCCAGCAGGCTGACCCCGTCGACCATCGCCGCGTCGATCACCTGCCCCGCGCCCGAACGCTCCCGTTCGTACAAGGCGGCCACGATGCCGATCACCACCAGCATCGAGCCGCCACCGAAGTCCGCGACCAGGTTCAGCGGCGGCATCGGCGGCCGGTCGGCGTAGCCCAGCGCCGACAGGGCGCCGGTCTGCGACAGGTAGTTGATGTCGTGACCGGCGGTCGGCGCCAGCGGACCCTCCTGTCCCCACCCAGTCATCCGCGCGTAGATCAGCCGCGGGTTGACCGCCGCGCAGTCGTCCGGCCCGATGCCGAGTCGCTCGCAGGTCCCGGGCCGGAAGCAGTCCAGCAACACGTCGGCCTTGGCGGCCAGCTCCAGCAGCGTTCGCGGCTGCGCCTTGACGTCCAGGTCGACGATTCGCTTGCCGCGGTGCAGCAGATCGCGGTCCTCGGCCGGCATCCCCAAGCCGCCCGCTGGACGCCGCACCCGCACCACGTCGGCTCCCAGATCGACGAGCAGCATTCCCGCGTGCGGTCCCGGCCCGATGCCGCCGAGTTCTATGACTTTCACCCCGGACAGCGGGCCGCCGCTCACGGCAGCTACTTACCCTTCTTCACCTGGAGCACCCGGTCGCGCAGCGCCTTGGTCGCCGAATCGATCGTTCCCTTCACGGCGCGCTTGAGCACGAAGCCGGGCAGCGGCACATTCGGGTCCGCGAGAAGCTCGAACTTGACCAGAGTCTCGTTGCCTTTCGGCACCAGGGTGTACTTCCCGTCCTGCGCCTTCTGCTGCGAGGAACTGACCAGCTTCCAGCTCACCACATTGTCGCCCCACGTGTAGGCGACCACCTGTTCGTCGGTGATCCCGGCGACCTTGACCTTCATCTTCACCTGCCGGGGGCGCCCGTCGTCACCGGTGTCCAGGATCTCCGCGCTCTGATGCGGTTCCGACCATTCGGGCATCGCTTCGAAGTCGGCGATGACGTCCAGAATCTCCTCCGGACTGGCTTCGATGACGATGTCGCGGGATTCTTTGAGTGCCATGGCCCGCACGATACTGGCCCGGCGTCTCGCCCGGAACGGATTCGACCGAGCGTACCGTCGTGCCTGTGACTGATGCTGCGACCGATCCCGCATACACCGTCGGTGACTATCTGTTGGACCGCCTCGCCGAGCTCGGCGTCTCGGAGATCTTCGGCGTTCCCGGCGATTACAACCTGGAATTCCTCGACCACATCATTGCGCACCCCAGCATTCGCTGGGTCGGCAACGCCAACGAGCTGAACGCCGGCTACGCCGCCGACGGGTATGGCCGGTTACGCGGAATGTCGGCCTTGGTAACGACTTTCGGGGTCGGAGAGCTCTCCGCGGCCAACGCGGTCGCGGGCAGTTATGCCGAGCAGGTACCCGTTGTGCACATCGTCGGCGGCCCGTCCAAGGATGCCCAGCACACCCGCCGGGCGCTGCACCATTCGCTCGGCGACGGGGACTTCGAGCACTTCTTCCGGGTCAGCCGCGAAATCACCTGCGCCCAAACCAATCTGATGCCCGCGACGGCCCGCCGCGAGATCGACCGGGTGCTGTCCGAGGTGCGCGAGCAGAAGCGCCCCGGATACATCCTGATGTCCACCGACGTGGCTCGCTTCCCCACCGAGCCGCCGGAGGCGCCGTTGCCCCGCTATAGCGGTGGCACCAGCCCCCGCGCCCTGGCGATGTTCGCCGAGGCCGCGGCCGAACTCATCGGCGACCACCGGCTCACCGTCCTGGCCGACTTGCTGGTACACCGACTGCAGGCGATCAAAGAACTCGAGGCGTTGCTGGCGGCCGACGTGGTGCCGCACGCCACGTTGATGTGGGGAAAGAGTCTGCTCGACGAGAGTTCGCCCAACTTCCTGGGCATCTACGCCGGGTCCGCCAGCGCGCCGGCGGTGCGCACCGCGATCGAAGAGGCGCCCGTGCTGGTCACCGCCGGGGTGGTGTTCACCGACATGGTCAGCGGCTTCTTCAGCCAGCGCATCGACCCCGCCCGGACGATCGATGTCGGCCAGTATCAGAGCAGCGTGGCCGGAGAAGTCTTCGCGCCCTTGGAAATGGGCGCGGCGCTCGATGCGCTGACCGCGATCCTGGTGCGCCGCGGAGTCTCCTCGCCACCGGTGGTGTCGCCGCCGGCCGAGCCGCTGCCGCCGCCCCCGCCGCGCGACCAGCCACTCACCCAGAAGATGTTGTGGGACCGCCTTTGCGTGGCCCTCACCCCCGGCAACGTGGTGCTTGCGGACCAGGGCACCTCGTTCTACGGCATGGCCGACCACCGGCTGCCGCAGGGTGTGACCTTCATCGGCCAACCACTGTGGGGCTCAATCGGTTACACGTTGCCCGCCGCGCTCGGGGCCGCGGTGGCGCATCCGGACCGCAGGACGGTGCTGCTCATCGGGGACGGCGCCGCGCAGTTGACCGTCCCGGAACTGGGCACCTTTTCGCGTGAGGGGCTGTCCCCGGTCATCGTGGTGGTCAACAACGATGGCTACACCGTGGAACGGGCGATCCACGGCGAGACCGCGCCGTACAACGACATCGTCAATTGGAAGTGGACGGAGGTCCCCCGCGCGCTGGGGGTCACCGACCACCTGGCGTTCCAGGTCCGGACCTACGGCGAACTCGACGACGCCCTGACCGCCGCTGCCGAGCAGCGAGACCGCATGGTGTTCATCGAGGTGATGTTGCCGCGACTCGAAATCCCGGCCCTGCTGGTCGAACTCGTCCAACCGACATCACCGGATGGCAGTCCGCGCCGCTGACGAGCTAGCGCGAGTTCGGGGTTCGGTCCGGACTGGACGATCGCAGGATGGCCTGCACCGTGCGACGGCAGCGTCCGCAATCGGCTCCCGCCCCGCACGCCTGGGCGACTTCCTTGGTGGTCGACGCCCCGCACGAAACGGCTTCGGTCACCGTTTGACTGGTGACTCCATTACACAGGCACACGAACACCGGCGGATCCTCAGTCCGCCTCGATGCGCATCATGTCGAAGAATCGGCCGACGAACAACGGTGGGTAGGCGCCGATGCCCGCACCCGACATCCATTGCGCCGCCGCGTCTGGGTGGTCGATCCAGTCCCGCGCGCTTTTCTCGTCGGGGAACTCCTGCAGGATCAGCACTTCGTGATCGTCGTCGAAAGCCTGGAACACCCACGTCTTTCGGATGCCGGCCGTGGTGAATCTGTCGATCGCCGTGCTGACTTCGGAGGTCAGCAGGGACACGTCGTTGACGGAGGCGATGGCGGCCACCACGACGCCCGGCGCCGCCGGAGTTGTCGGTGGCTGCGCGATGAACCTGTCGACGATCTCGCCGGCGAAGACCGCGGGAATGTCTTCCACGCCGGCCTCGTCGAACCAATCGAAGAAGACCCGGGACCGCAGCAGCTCCACGATCGGCTCACGGCTGTGCACGCCGATCATCACCAGGACCCGCCCGTGATCGCGGGTCGAGGTGTAGACCAACACGTGGTGTGCGCCGATATCGGCCAGGGCGGCTTTGTTGCGTTTCAGCAGTGGCCATACCCGGGTGGGATCGGGGACGCGATAGTCCGATGCGATCACCATCGAATGGATATCGCCGTTGTTCATCGGAGCTGGTCCTTCATCACTTTCCCCGTCGCGTTGAGTGGGAGTGAATTGAGGAACTCTACCGTGCGGGGCACCTTGAATCCGGCCATCCGGTCACGACACCAGCCGATCAATTCGTCGGCGCTGACCTCGCCGTTGCGCACCACAAACGCTTTGCCGACCTGGCCCATCCGTTCGTCGGGGACACCGATGACCGCGGCCTGTGCCACGGCCGGGTGATTGAGCAGGAAGCCCTCGATCTCGGCCGGGTAGGCGTTGAACCCACCGACGATGAACATGTCCTTCTTCCGGCCGACGATGCGCAGCCGCCCGGTCTCCGTGAAGTCTCCGAGGTCTCCGGTGTGCAGCCAGCCGTCGCGGTCGATCGCTTGGGCGGTGGCCTCCGGTTCGTCGAGGTACCCCCGCATCACTCCGTAGCCACGGACCAGCACCTCGCCGTCCTCGGCGATGCGCACCTCGACCCCCTCGCACGGCACGCCCGCGGTGGTGGCGACGTCCTCGAAGGAATCGCCCGGCAGGGAGAGGGTGACGTTGCCGGCCTCGGTGAGGCCGTAACCGGTCATCAGCGTCTCGAACGGCAGTTCGTCGTGGATGCGACGCACCAGCTCGACCGGGATGTCGGCGGCGCCGGTCACGCCCGCACGCAACGACGACAGCCTGGACTTGTCGGCCACCGTCAGCAACGAGTGATACAGCGTCGGCGGTCCGGGCAGCATCGTGATGCGTTCACGTTCAACAAGATTCACTACGGTGTCGACGTCGAACACCGCGACGGGCAGCATCGTGGCGCCGCGCAGGAACGAGGCGACCAGACCCGCCTTGAGTCCGAAGGTGTGAAAGTACGGGTTGATCTGCAGGTAGCGGTCGCCCTCCCGCAGGTCCGCGAGCGTCGCCCACTCCTCGTACATGCGCAGCGTTTGACCGTGATTGAGCATCGCCCCCTTGGGACGCCCGGTCGTGCCCGAGGTGAAGATGATGTCCGAGGTGTCGGTGCCGCTCACCGGCCGTTCGAATGGCGAACCACTGGACAGGAAGTCGGACTTCAGGTCGATCACCGGCACTCCGGCGGGCGCGCTGTAATCCTGGTCCAGGAAACCCTTTTGGACCAGGACGGCCTTCACCTTGCTGCGGACGATGATGTCGCGGGCTTCCTCGCTCTTGAACCGCGTGTTGACCGGGACGAGCACGCCGCCGGCGGTGAGCAACCCGAACGCCGCGATGATCCACTCGGCCGAGTTGGGCGCCCAGACAGCGACCCGGTCACCCTTGTCGATGCCGAGGTCGGCGAAAGCGCCTGCGGCACAACGGATTCTCTCGGTCACCTGACCGAATGTCAAGCGCAGCGGACCGTCGACGACCGCTTCCGCGTCGCCGAAGCGGTCCGCTGCGCTCAAGACCATCTCCGGGATGGTCTGCCACTGTCGGTTGGCCGGCTCCTTCTCAGGACGCTTCACGTCCTGCATCGTCGCCGCCCGGAGCCCCTAGACGTCACACCGTGACGAGCCGACCGAGGTTGCCGCCCATGATCTTTGCCTGATCCTCAACGGATAGATGCGACAGCGCGTTGACGTAGAACGTCGGCTCCGCCAGCCCCTCCGGGTGCGGCCAGTCCGAGCCGTACAACACTTGATCGACGCCGACGAGGTTGACCAGATCGTCGATGCCGTCCTCGAAGAACGGGCTCACGTGGATGCGGTTCTTGACCATCTCGACGGGGTCGCTCGGGAATACCTCCGGGGCCTTGCGGAACACCTCGGCCAGGCCGTCCAGCAGCGGCGTCATCCACTTCGACCCGGCCTCGACGATCGCGACCTTCAGCTTCGGGTGCCGGTACAGCGCGCCGTGAATCACCCACGACCCCACCGCGTCCTGGATCGGCCGCCACTCGTTGAGGATGCCCATCGCATTGGTTTGGAACGGCAGCATCTCTTGTTCCGCGCCGTCCCACTCGGAGGTGTAGCGCGAATAGCCGCTGTCGCTGGAGTGCATGCCGACGAGTAAGTCGTACTCGACGACCCGCTCCCAGAACGGGTCGAACTCGGGCACCGCGAAGGAACGCGGGCCGCGGAAGCCCGGGACCGGCGCCGGGCGGATCAGAATGCACCGCGCGCCGCGCTTGACGGCCCACTCCAGTTCCTCGATCGCCTTCTCGACGATCGGCAAGGTGATGACCGGGGTGGTGAAGATCCGGTTCTGGTAGTTGAAGCCCCAGACCTCGTCGAGCCATTCGTTCAGCGCGTGGATCAGGACGTGGACGGCCACCGGGTCGTCGCGCAGACGTTCCTCGAGCAGGCTCGCCAGCGTCGGGAACATCAGAGTGCGATCCAGACCAAGCTCGTTCATCTTCTCCAGGCGCGGGCCGGGCTCGAAGAACGCCGGGATCGCGCGCATCGGTTCACCGAACAGTTCGCGCTTGCTCTTGCCGTCCGGGTTGCCGTACTTGAAGTACTCCTCCCAGGCGCCCGGCCGGGCGACGACCTCGAAGGTCGGGTTGGGAATGTAGTTGCTGATCTGACCGCGGATCGCAATCTTGGTCCGCCCGTTGATCTGGACGTACTGGACGAAGTCCTTGTACTCCTTGGGCAGGAACTTGGTCAGCGCCTCTGGGGGCTCGTACAGGTGGTTATCCGCGTCAAAGATCGGGAATGGGACGTCTTCCCGATGCGACAGCTGGCCCATGAAATCCTCCTTCGCAATTTATGAGAATACTATTCTCTACGGGAGCGTAATCGCAACGTGGGTCTCCGGACCCCGGTCCGGCGTGTCAGCAGGCCACGGAGATCTTGTACGTGGCGGTAGCCGGTTCACCGGGTTTGGCGGTCAGGTACCCGTTGGCGGTGCCGCTGACGGTGAATTTGTCACCGGTCATGCTCATGCCCCCTTCGCCGTCGCCGCCCCGGGAGTACATTCCGCTGAAGCCACCCAGGTTCTGGATGTGTACGGACTCGGCGGTCGCCGGTTGCGCACTCTCGTCGATCACGACCTTGGCTCCCGCGAAGTCGCTGCCGATGTCGATCGTTCGGGTCCACTCCCGCTGACTGCACTTCACGACGTGAAAAGTGCGGTCAGCGCCGTTGACGGTCACCGTTGCCGTGCTGGCGATTTGGCTTGGGGGCCGCGACGTGCACGCCCCGACCAAGGCAATGGCAAGGACCGCGGCGGCGGCCAGGATTCGGTTCCGCATCGAGTCACCTCTACCTCACTGGCTGAAGTTCTTGGGCCTGCAGCGATGATGTTATTCTCGCGAAAAGAGAATGCCAATATCGTGTTGTTGTCGAGGAGCGAAAACGCATGGTGGATCTGGAGATCGACGCCGGGTTGGCGGTGGTCACCATCGATCGCCCGCAGGCCCGCAACGCCATCGGTCTGGACACCATGGACCAGCTGGAGAAGGCGCTCGATGCGGCGGAAGGCGTTCAAGCGCTGGTGATCAAGGGCGCCGGAGACAAAGCTTTCGTCTCCGGCGGTGACCTGAAGGAGTTGAGCGCGCTGCGGACCGAGGAGGACGCCGCAGCCATGGCCCGGCGGATGCGGTCCATCTGCGATCAGCTGGCGGACTTCCCCGCCCCGGTGATCGCCGCGCTCAACGGCCACGCGTTCGGCGGCGGCGCCGAAGTCGCGGTCGCCGCCGACATCCGGATAGCCGCCGACGACATCAAGATCGCCTTCAACCAAGTTCAGCTGGAAATCATGCCGGCCTGGGGCGGGGCCGAGCGGCTGGCCACGCTGGTCGGAAAGAGCAGGGCGCTGCTGCTGGCCGGCTCGGGAACCGCCCTCAGCGCGTTCGACGCCGAGCGCATCGGCCTGGTCGACCAGGTCGTGCCCCGCGACGTCTTCGATTCGCCCGACGAGGGTTGGCGAGCCATCGCGAGGTCGCTGGCGCGCCACCCGGCGACCGAGATAAAGCGCGTAATCCGCGGAGTTTCCCCGGAGGAGGCGATAGCATCCTTCGCACGGCTGTGGGTCGCCGACCCGCACTGGCAAGCCGCAGAACGGGTGATGAACCGCAACAACAAACCGCGCCCGGCCGCCGGAGGAGCGTCATGACCACAACGAGGACAGCGATGGGCGTCGGCTCCATCGTGTCGTTGGCTTCGCTATTGGCGGTCGCGAGCGTGCTGGTGGGAAGCGGACGGGCGCATGCCGACCCGGTCATGCATCACGTCAGGTACACCGTTTCCGCGCAGAACCCGATCTATACGTCCATCTACTACCTGGACCACCAGCCGGAGAAATTCTCCGACTACAGCCATAACCCCTACTCGTTCACACCCCATGTCGACGTCGATCTCGCCCCGGGCAAGCCGTGGGGCTTCGATCTGGACATGTCGGACCCCGACCATTACGCGATGGTGGTGGCGAGCACCGGCACGGAGCCCGGCACGCCGGGACTTCACTGCGATCTGGCGGTAGACGGCGCGGTCGTCGTATCCAAGGATGGCCCCAAAGGCGTGCTCTGCTCGCTGCGGAACTGGTGAACAATCCAGGTATCCGGTACACCCTCGATCGGCCGCGGTTCGCCTTCCAGGCGGCGCAAGTAGTTCTCCACCAATTCCAACGTCTCGGCGTGTCCGGCGGACATACCGATCGCCTGCTCGAGGACCAGGAACCGCGACAGGCTGCTCATCAGCACCGTCCACACCACCGGAGGGATGTCGATGTCCTGGCCTTCGTCTTGAATTCTGGAGCCGTAACGCTCCAGCGCGGTCGTCACCGCTTGGCGCTGCTCTTCGCGGAAACGCTCTGCATAGTAAGCGATTTCGGCCCGCATCTCCTTGCGATGATTGGCCAGCGCCATGAATTCCATCGAAATCCGGGTGAAGGCGGGGTCCGTGCCGAATCGCCAGAGCGCCCACAGCGGCTGCGGCGACTTCAGCATTTGCGCGTGCACTTCAAGCGCTTCTTCGGCCCGGCGACGGAACACTTCCAGGAACAGCTCTTCCATGGTGCGGAAGTAGTAGTGCACCAGCTGAGGCTTGAGCCCGGCCTTGTTCGCCAGGCGGCGGGACGTGACCGCGGCATAGCCCTCCTCGAGCATCAGCCGCTCGGCGGCATCGAGCAACAAGACGCGGTTTTTCGCGTCCGGCGCCCCGATTCTGCGGGCCGATGTCATGTGCCTGCTCCGTACTGTGTGCCATCCCGTGCCGACCACACGGATCGTATCGTGGCGCGCCGCCCTCAACCTTGACCCTGACATTACCGCCATGCTAAGCAGGTGCTCAGCACATTTTGGATCTCGAAATCGGGCGGCGGTACGGCTTGCCGCCGAATACCGCCGGTAAACCCAGCCCAGGGAGACGCATTCCGATGAGCACCTTCGACTCGATCGACTTCTTCACCGATCCGTCATTGGTCCCCGATCCGCACCCTTACTTCGACTACCTGCGCAGCCAAAACCCGGTGCTGCGCCTGCCGCACTACGGGGTGGTCGCCGTCACCGGCTACGACGAAGCCTGCGAGATCTATAAGGACCCGGACACCTTCTCCAACATCGTCGCCCTCGGCGGGCCCTTCCCGCCGCTGCCGTTCACGCCCGAAGGCGACGACATCAGCCCGCAGATCGATGCGCACCGCAGCTCGTTTCCGATGAACGAGCACATGGTCACCATGGACCCGCCCGACCACACGAAGGCCCGGTCGGTGCTCGCGAAGTTGCTGACCCCGAGCCGGCTGAAGCAGAACGAGGAGTTCATGTGGCGCCTCGCCGACCGCCAGCTCGACGAGTTCCTCGGCCTCGGTGAGTGCGAGTTCATCGCCGAATATTCCAAGCCGTTCGCCACTTTGGTGATCGCGGACCTGCTCGGCGTGCCGGAGGAGGACCACAGGGAATTCCGTAAGGTGTTGGGCGCCGATCGCCCCGAGGCGCGAGTGGGTGCCCTGGACCACGAGTCGGTGGGTATCAACCCGCTGGAGTGGCTCGACGACAAGTTCTGTCACTACATCGAGGATCGGCGCCGCGAGCCCCGCGGAGACGTGCTGAGCTTCCTGGCGGACGCGAAGTACCCGGACGGATCGACACCCCCGGTGATCGAGGTCGTCCGCTCGGCGACCTTCCTCTTCGCCGCGGGACAGGAGACCACCGCGAAGCTGCTCAGCGCCGCCCTGCAAGTTCTCGGCGACCGGCCCGATATCCAGCAGCAGTTGCGTGACGACCGCAGCCTGATTCCCGGGTTCATCGAGGAATCGCTACGGATGGACAGCCCCGTCAAGAGCGACTCGCGGCTGGCGCGCAAGGCGACCACCGTCGGAGGTGTCGACATCCCCGCGGGCACCGTGGTGATGATCCTGCCGGGCGCCGCCAACCGCGACCCGCGTCGGTTCGAGAACCCGCACGAATTCGACTTGCGCCGCAGGAACGTTCGCGAACACATGGCGTTCGCCCGCGGCGTGCACTCGTGCCCCGGCGGTCCGCTCGCCCGCGTCGAGGGGCGTGTCTCGATCGAGCGGATCCTGGACCGGATGCCGCACATCGAAATCAACGAAGCCCATCACGGGCCGGCCGCCGATCGTCGTTACACCTACGAGCCCACCTACATCCTGCGGGGCCTCAGCGAACTGCACCTGAGGTTCACCACCGCGGACGCGATCGCGCCGGTGGCCTAGGAACTCCCGACTGGCGAGCGCTAACGGATTTGCAGTCCGACGAAGTAGCTGCCGAGCAAGACGGCGGCGATCAGCACCACCCACGCGTCGGTAAGGCGGCAGAGCAGCACCGGGGCGTCGCGCACCTCCATGAATTCGCGAAAAATGATGCGCACCTTGATAAGTGCGATGACGATGACGCTCGACGTCACCACCGCGCTGGACTTCAGCAATCCGCCGGCGGAGTGATCTATCCACAGGTAAGCCAGCGTCAACGCGGCCAAGATCAGCCAGACGAACAGCAACCTCTTGTTGAATTTCACCCGCTCACCTCACCACGTAGAGCAGCGCGAAGATGAGCACCCACAGGAAATCGACGGTGTGCCAATACGTTGCACCGGTTTCGACGATTTCCTGGGAGCGCCGCGCCGGACTCATGAGTTGGTAGACGACGACGCCCAGGACGACGAAGCCGATCAGCAGATGAACAAAGTGGATCCCGGTGAGGAAAAAGTAGTACATGAAGAAGTCGTTGCGGTCTATGCCATTTCCCGCTTGGACCAGCCGCGCCCACTCGAACACCTTGAAAAACAGGAATACGACGGCGAATCCTGCCGTGATGGCGGCATCCCTGAGCGCCGCGCGGTAAGCGCCGGCGCGCGCCGACTGAACGCACCGCGCGACCGACCATGAGCTGAGCAACAAGACCAAAGTGTTGAAGACTCCGACGCGCAGGTCGAGATGCGCCTGCGAGTGCAGGAAGAGTTCGGGGTTGCGACCCCGTGCGAACAGGTAGAAGGCGAAATACCCGGTGAACACCAGGGTTTCGAACAGGACGAAGGCCCACATGTCGGGTTGGCCCGGTACGGCCCTAACCCGCGCGCTGTTTTCGGCGAGGTCCGTCATTGCGCAACCGCCGTCTTTCGCGGCAGGTCCGGCAGTGGTCCGGTACCGAAGTCTTCGCGCCGGATCATCTGGAACAGCATGACGATGAACGTGACCTGGTAGACCCCGAAGACGACCATGTCCAGCCACCACGCGATCTCGCCGTCCCACGCGAACACGCCACGCCGGAAGATCCAGCAGGGCGCCACGACCACCTCCGTCAGCGCGTTGCACAGGTTGAGATAGCCGAACCACTTGGGGAATACGCGGTTCTTGTCGAGCAAGATCGCCACCATCCAGATCAGTGAGCCGATCAGGAACACCCCCATGGTTCCGTCGAAAGACAAGAAGGCGAAGTCATAGAGCCAACCGATCGCTTCGGGGTCGCGGTCCGGTCGCAGGGTGCCCACGATCAGCGCGATGTTGAGCAGCAGCATGCCCGGAACCGCGCTGAGTGAGTAGATGAGCAGATAGGAGTACGCGAACGCGCGGCTGACCGACATGCGGCGCATCGAGTACGCGATGAGTGCGTTGTTGACCGCGATCATGCCGCTGATGGCGAAGATGACCCCGAAGCCGACGGGTATGCCGAGGTGACGTTCGGCGAACCAGTGGGCTTGGGTCGCGAGGTCCCAGGTCGGCTCCGGCGGCGGCTGAACCTGCGCCACGATGAAGAACATCGGGAAGAAGAGGCCGTAGAACACCATGAGCACCCCCCACGCCAGCCACAGCTCACGCTTGGGGTCGCGGCTCAGGTGCCAACCGATTCGGTGGTGCAGGGGGCCGGCGGGCGGCGTGGCCGGGGACGTCGGCGGTGCGATCACCGCGCTCATGCGGTGACCAGTTCCATTGGTTGACCGCGGGATTCGGCGCGCTCGCGATAGACGGCCCGCCCCAAGACGATGCCCATCACGACGATCCAGACCGCGATGGCGACGTTTTTCACCCAGAACGACAGCAGGCCGTCCCAGGCCAGCGGGCCCGTCAACGACACGCCGACGAACGCCGCCGGCACCAGCGCGGCCGCCACCAGAAGATTGAAGTAAGCCACCCACCGGTGGAACACCGGGCGGGACGGGTCGTCGAAATAGATTGCCAGGGCCAAGATTACGCACTGACCGATGAAGAACGGGACCAGGATGGTGAAGGTGATCCAGGCGAGGTCGTTGAGCAGCTGAGTCAGTTCCGGGCTGCGCTCCGGGCGAAAGGCGGCCAGCAGCCAGCAGACATCGGCGACGAGGAACAGCGTCGGGCCGCCGGCCGCGCACCCGAGCATGGCGTAGGAGAAGATCGGTGTCCGGTGCGCCATGCGGCGGATCTGCAGCACGATCAGCGCCAGTATCGGCACCAGACACACCCCGAACCAGTTGAACAAGATCATGCTGGAACGGATCTGCGGAATGTGCCCCGGATCGCGGTAGAAGGCGGCCACCTGCTCCGCCGGCATGGTGGGTGACATCGGCGGGTTGAATCCCGGGAACAGGAAGAAGGAGGCGATCCACAGGATCAGCGCCACTGGCAAGGTCCAGAGCAGGATCAGCTCGCCGTCGGTCCGCCGGTACGCGCTTCGGGCAGTTTGGCGACCGCCTGGGTCGTCCGCGCCGACGTCGGACATCGATACTCCTTCCCGTACGAGATTGCGGCCGGTACCCGGCTAGTGAGCGAAGCTAGCCGATCGGCTAGCCAGGGTCAATAGCGTCGTCTAGTCTCGGGGCGTGGGAACAGCACGGCAGCCGGTCGCCGCTGAGCAATTTTGGCTCATCGAGCACAGCCCGGCCCGGACGCGGGTACTCGACGCCGCGTTGGATCTGATCGCCACGCACGGTGTCAGCGGTACTTCACTGCAGATGATCGCCGATGCAGTCGGAATCACGAAAGCCGCTGTCTACCATCAATTTCGGACCAAAGAGCAGATCGTCATCGCCGTGACCGAGCGCGAACTCGGCCGACTCGAGCCGGCGCTCGAGGAGGCCGAAGCATACGACGACGGTCCCCAAGCGCGCGATGCCTTACTGGTGCGCGTGGTCGAGATGGCCGTGCGTGACCGCCGGTTGGTGCGCACGCTGCAGTTCGACCCCGTCGTCGTCCGATTGCTGGCCGAGCACAAGCCGTTTCAACTTTTCATGGACCGTCTGTACCGGGTGCTGCTGAGCGATGCGGGTCTGGACGGGCGGATCGAGGCGGCCATGTTCTCCGGCGCGCTGAGCACCGCGGTCATGCATCCGCTGGTTGCCGACATCGACGACGACACGTTGCTCGAGCGGGTGACCGACTTGAGCCGGCGCCTGCTCGGCCTGCCCCGGAAATCCCGCGACTGACTCGGCTATGTGTCGGCGCGGACCCAGCTCGCTATGCCGTCGTGAGCGATACAGATCAGGAACAGGCCGTCGGGCGCCTGCGCGACGTAGTTCAAATAGTTCGGGCATTCGGCGTTTTCGTCCTTGACCCCCGCCATCGGAGGTGAGCGGAACCAGCGCGGCTGGTATCGCCGCGGCGAGCCGCAGAACATCAGCCGGCCGGGCTCCGAGGCGAAGGAAACGTAGCCGTCGGCGACACCGAACGCGTAGTAGCTGGTGTTGTCACACGGCGCGCCCAGAACCTGGTGCGGCATGATGCCGGGGGTGCAGGCGGGGTAGTCGCAGACAGTCGGCCCCGCCAAGGCTGGCGGCGCCGCCACCACACCGGCGCCGAGCAACGCAGCAACCAGGGCCACGATCGATCGCACCCGATAACTCTGCCACATCCGAAAAGAAAATTCTCCTGGTTGGAGAAGATCAACCCTGACTGCACGGTCGGCGGCGCCGAGGCATCGAGCGCGACTACGTCGGGTGTCCCGACGGGCGAGCATTTCCGCATGTGAGAGCCGCAAGGACAGCCGCCCCGTGGCGCCTTTGAGCCCGCGCGGAAGTGATAAGCTCGCTCTCCGATGCACGATCCGGACGGGCCCGACGCCGACCTCTCGGAAGTGGACGCAGAAGACGAAGTTGCCGAGGCTGAAGCGCGCGCCGAGGCGGCTCGGGCACGCCTGGAAAGCCTGCGCGGAGCGGCCGAAACCGGGGATTCGGCCGACGATGCACATGATGCCGAGCACCGGCCCGCGGTGTCGATCCGGAAACGGCTACGGTTGCCGCGCCGTCCCAGGCGACCGCGATGGCTGCGGCGCCCAAAGCGGCGAACGGTAGCCGCCGGCATCGGCACCGTGCTCTTCTCCACTTCTCTGGGAGGGAGCGGCTACATGCTCTGGCAGCACCACATCGCGGTGCATAACCGCCAGCTCACCGCGGAGTTCAGTGCAGCTGCCCGGCAAGGGATTACCGCATTCATGTCGATTGACCCCGCTCATGCCAAAGAGGATGTCCAGCGCTCGATCGATGCCTCCACGGGCGACCAGAAGAATCAGCTGTCTGTGCTGTCGAGGCTGATCGTCAACAAGGCCGAGGAGACGAAGGTCGGCACCAGGGTCACCGTGGAAGCCGTCGCGGTCCAGTCGGTGAGCGACAATTCGGGAGTCGTGCTTGTGGCGGCGAAAACCGATCCCATTGGGCCCGATAACGCCAAACCGCCACCGGCCCTGTTTCGGCTCAGCGTCAATTTGGACCGCGACGGCGGCCAGCTCAAGATGTCGAAAGTTGATTTCCTGCGATGACTGTCGAAGATGGCTCCTCGCTGGGCGGCACCGAAAACGCGAGTGACGGCTCGACGATTCCAAGTGCCGACCAGGAGGGGCGGCCGGCGGCGATTCGCCGTCGGGCGCGCCGCTATTTGGCGCGGTGGCGTTCGATCGTCGCGACAACGTTGGTGATCGCCGCCATGGGAGTCGCTGCCGGCGTGTACTTCATCCTGTACCGGCCGGATCAGCAGGTTGGCGACGCCGCGGCGAACCGGGCAATACAGGCGGCGTCGAATGGTGCGGTGGCGGCGTTGTCGTATTCCTACGACCATTGGAATCGCGATTTCGACAACGCGAAGTCGCATCTCACCGGCGACTTCTTGGCCTATTACAGCAAATTCGCCGACGAAGTCATCGCGCCGACTGCGCAGAAGGGACAACTTACGGCGACGGCCAAGGTGATTCGGGCCGCGGTCTCGGAATTGCATCCCGATTCGGCCGTGGTGCTGGTATTCGTGGACCAGACCACCGCAAGCGCACAAAAGAAAGACCCCGAGACGACGCAGAGCAGTGTCCTGGTCACGCTGACCAAGGTCAACGGCTCTTGGCTGATCGCGAAATTCGACCCGTCCGGATGAGCGCGACAGATGTTGTCCTAACCATTATCTGGCGGGCTAAAGCAGTGTAACGTCATCGCTCGAGAACGTCGCAACCGACGGCGGAATAGGTGCCATAGGCACTCTCGGATTACGCGCTTCGAGGAGCACCTGATGCGTTCAGTCAGAACACTCACCACCGCAACGCTGTTGGCTGCCACCGCATTCGGCGGTTTGGGCACTGCATCCACAGCCCAGGCGATAACCAAGGAAGACGTGGCCATCAATGGGACGTTCCGTGCCACGTCCATTGGCGATTACGCCCAGAGAAATGACCAGTACTTCGGCGAGCCAACGGTCTATCAAGTATGGACCATCAGCTCGACCTGCGACTCGACCATAGAATGCCATGGCACGGTGACGAGCGACCAGGGATGGAGCGCGGCCCTATTCATGAAAGATGGCGAGATGTGGAAGGTGAGACGCGAAGTGCCGAACTGGGAGCGGTGCCAGGACGGTACCGCGTTTGCGGGGCAGCAGCAGTTCTTTTTCTACCCGGTGAACGACAATGGTGGATTCCAGATCGGGTCGCGGGTTTTCGCGGGCAAGGATAAGACAGTCGGCCCGAGCGGTGCCTGCGGGCAAAACCAGTGGCTCGATATCACGATGCCGTTGCGCCTGGATCAGCTCTCCTGACCGGGCCGTCCTAGCTTCATTGCCCCGCCCCCGGGCCGCTTCGCCTTCCGGCGAATTCAGGTGGGTAGCATGTCCTTCCACGTCCTGGGTGCTTTCGGAGCAACGAGATCCGACTGCTGGTACAACTTTCCGTCCGGACCGACGTAACGACCGGTGCGCGGATCGTACTTCGCCACCACGACCGACGGCGTTGGTTTAGATGCGTTGCCTCCGAACGAGCTTGGCGCAGCCTGAGGTCCTCCCCCGCCGGTCGTGTCGGCTGGTCCGGGATCGGAAGGAGAGGGCGGGGCTGGAAGCGGGACTGGAAGCGGGGCCGGCGCCGCGGGCGGCGGGGGAAGTTCTCCCGCCGCAGGAACGTCGAGTGGCGCTATGGGCGGAAGGTCCGCCGACATTCTCGACATCGGCGCCAGCGCGGGGGGTCCCGAAGACGGGACGGGGGGGACTGCGGCCCCGACCGTGCCCGGTGGCGGATTTTCTCCCCGCGGCCCCACAGGAGCGCCGCGCGGCACCGCCCCCGGCGGTAGCGGCGTACCCTCGACCGGGCCGAAGATCCTGTCATTGACGGTGATTCGGTCATCGGGCGGGACGCCCTGGGCCAGCAGATTCGGGTCCAGCGGATAGGGGCCGAGGGTGTGCTGTCGCATCGCTAGCGGCATATACGGCTTGTCGCTGTTGCAGATTTCGACGGTCGGTGCGCGCTTACCCGGGTGACCCATACAGGGATAGTTGCGGGCACCGCGAACCGCGATCGGTGAATCCTGCGGGAGTTTGCAATACAACCCGTCCGGTGTGTCGATGTCGGTGAGGTCGTCCGGTGATCGCCAGGTGTTGGGTGGCATGAAGCCGACCGTACAAATAGGTGGATCGTCGACCGTGGCCGCGAAGTCGCCGTAAGCCCTACCGTCGGGATGGTTTTCACCCTGCGCGGCCTGCTCGACAGCAACCCCCGACGGCAGCAACACCAGTAGCTGCTCGAGCGACGGGTGGTAGGTGACGCCGATCTGCCCGATGGTGGTCAGGTTGGCAAGCAGCACCGGCAGCGTCGGTTTGATTTGTTCGAGAAGCCGCGACGCTTCGTTCGCGGCGTCAGGACCCTTCTCCAAGATGGCGCGGAAGTGGGAATCGTTGTCCACCAGCGTGTCCGAGATGCCAGCGAAGCTGTGTGCCCACTTCCTGATCGAATCGGTGGTGCTTGCCTGAGTGTCCAGCAGCGGCCCGGTGTCTTCGGTGAGGGCTCGGGTGCGATCGACGACGCTATTGGCGTCGCGGGACAAAGTCTTCGAGGAATCGAGCAGCGACCCCAGGTCGTAACCGGAGCCGTTGAAGCCCTGAAAGGACTCGTCGAGCAATTGACCGAGTTTGGTCTTCGGGATGCTTTGAACCAAGGCATTGACCTGTTCGAGCATTGGGGCGACCGGCTGCGGAATTGTCGTGTCCCGCACGGCGATAACCGAGCCGTCGTGCAGATAGGGCGGCGAATCGGTTTTGGGCTGCAAGTCCACGTACTGTTCACCCACCGCGGAAACGCTCAGCACCTTCGCCGTCAGATTCGCAGGGACCTTCGGTGAACTACTAAGCGAGAGTGTGGCTTTCGCGCCGGTCGGCGTCAGATCCACCGAGGTGACCTTGCCTTGCTGAACCCCGCGGTAGGTCACGTTGGAAAACCGGTACAGGCCGCCGGTGGCCGGCAGCTCCAGCGTTACCGTCATCCGGCCGATGCCCAGCAGGGTCGGCGCTTGGATATAGAAGAGGACCATGGCGATCACGCCAATGATTCCGGCGATCGCGAAAATCGCCAGCTGGATGCGAACGAAGCGAGTCAGCATCTATCCACCCGCTCCTGTCGGCGGCGCCTCTGCGGGCGGCGCCGTCTGGCCAAGACCCGCGTCAGGCAGCGGGGCCGCACCAGGCGGGGGACCGGGCAGTGGGGCCGCACCCGGCGGCGGGCCGGGCAGCGGGGCTGCGGCCGGAGCAGGCCCGGGCAACGGTCCATAATTCCCCGGTCCCGGTCCCGGTACCGCAGCCGGTGGCGGGCCGGGCAGCGGAGCCGCACCCGGCGGTGGTGGGGGCAGCGGCAAGGCGTCGGGATCGATCCATGGTGGCCTCAGCGGGTTATGCAAAGGATCGAGTGTGTAATTCATGCGATACGGATCCCCGGGCACCGGTGGCACGGGCATATCCAGCTGCCCCCAGTGGGTTCCAAGCAACAAACCCTTCTTGAGCCGTGGAATCGTGAGGTCGAAGTCGAAATGCAGGTTGAAGAAGTCGCCTCGGACCGCGCGGTCGACGAAGTTCTGGGTGAACGGGAACACGGACGCCGCCGCGATGGCCGCGCCGAACTCCGGTCCGACGTCGGCGAGCGCCTTGATGGTCGGCTCCAGATTTTTGAGGTTCGTGACCAGGTCGGCCTGGGAGTCGTTGATCAGCCGGGTGGCGGTGTTGCTGAACACCCGAAGATGATCCAGGGCGGCCGTCAGACGCGGCCGCTCCTTGATCAACACCTCGAGCGCCGGCGGTATCTTGCGCAGCGCGTCGGTGACGACGTCGCGTTGGTCGGCGAACGTGGCCGACAGCCGATTCAGCGCCTGGATGGAGGCGACGATGTTGTCCCGCTGGTCATCCAGTGTCCCCACAAACGTGTCCAGGCGGGTAATCAGATCACGCACGGCACCCTCGTGCCCGGACAGGGCGGCCGAGAAATTGTGGATGACCTCTCCGATCTGGCCCAATCCCCCGCCGTTGACGACCGCGCCGAGCGACGACAGCGTCTGCTCTGTCGACGGGTAGGCCGATGATCGGCTCAGCGGGATGGTGGCGCCCGGCTGCAGCCGTCCGGCTCCCGATTGCCCGGGCGGCGTATTGAGCTCCACATGCATCGAGCCCAGCAGGCTGGTCTGACCGACGGTCGCTACCACGTTGGCCGGGACCACCACGTCGCGTTTGACCGAGATCTCGACGTCCGCGTGCCAGCCTTGCACCCGCATCGTGCCGACACTGCCGACGACGACGTCGTCGATCAGCACCGGCGAATTCGACTCCATCGTCCCGACATTCGGAAGTTCGACGTGGTAGATGTTGGCCCCTGGCCCACGTCCGACCGCGCCGGGCAGCGGTAGTGAATTCAGGCCGTGGAATGCGCATCCCGTCGTCATCAACATCACGCAACAGCCGACGGTGAACACCCGCCTAGCGATCACCCGGGCGATCATTGTTGGGGGCCTCCGTCTGGCAGCAGCATGCCCGACACGGTCGGCCCGGGTGGCGGTGACATCGGTGTCGACGGTGGCGGCGGCAGCGGCATCGCCGCACCGGGTATCCGCTCAGGCGGCACCGCCCCCGGCGGTCCCACCGGATCACCCGGCAGACCGGTGTAGGCCGACACTTCGGGCGGGATCTCGGGTGGTCCGGGCTTCGGGCCCTCGCCGCCGGGCGCCAGGCGCGGCTCGGTGTAGAGAACCCGGCCCGGGTCAATCGATTTGGCGATGAGCGGGTTGATGGGAATCGGCGAGTTATTGAAGTTGGTCTGCCGCAAGCCGGGACCGAGGAACAGGGAGCACAGCTTGCCCGATTCGACCGCGGTGATGTTCTCGACAGCGCCGATTTGCGTGCAGCCCGGTACGGACAGCAGAACCTGCCCGCCCCAGGTGGGATTCGCCATGTTCATCAGCCCGAACCCACCCACGATCGTTCCGGTGTCGGCGTTGTAGTCGTTGAAGAAGTTGCCGAAAGCGTTCGGCGCCGCGTGCAGAATGTTTTCCAGGGCCATGTGGTGATCGACCAGGTTCTGCGTGACATCGGCCAACCGGGCGATCTGCTCGCTGGTCTGGTTGCGGGTTCCGGCGATGAATCGCCGCACCTCACCGACCGCCGTCGACAGGTCGGTCAGTGCCGCATCCAGGTCGGATTTGCTGTCATTGACCACGCTGGTGAGCGTGGCCAGCCGGTCATTGAACTGCACGAGTTGCACGTTGCTGTCGCGCAGCGCGGCGACGAACGTCTGCAGGTTTTTGATGATATCGACGATGTTGCCGCTGCCGTTGGCCAAGATCCGGCCCACGCCTGACAATTGACCGAGCGTTTGGCGCAGCTTGTCGCCGTTGCCGTCCAGCGCATTGGCGGCACTGTCGATGAACCGCCCCACGGATGTGCCCGATACCCCGCTCTTGGGTCCCAGATCCGTTGCCAGCCGCATCAACTGGGTTTTGACCTCGTCCCACTCGACTGGGACCGCGGTACGTTCGACCGGTATGACTGCCCCATCGTGCATGACCGGGCCACTGTCGCGGTAGGCCGGTGAGAGCTGGACGTAGCGCGCGGCCACCAGGTTTGGGGCGACGATGACAGCCTTTGCGTCCGCCGGAATGGGCACGTCGCGGTCGACCTTGAGGACCATCTTGGCCTGAGTGCCTTGCGGCTGAATGGATTTGATGCTGCCGACTTTGACGCCCGAAACCCGCACCTCGTCATGGGGATAGATCGCGGTGGCGGTGGTGAAGTAAGCGGTGATGGTCCGTGGGCCGAAGAACGTGTTACGGATGACCACGGCGGCGCCGGCAACGATGAGTCCGACGAGCACGACAGCCGTCACGGCCGCCACCCGCTTGCGCGGCATCCGCGAGATCCGGGAGGTCACTGTGATCCTCCGATCCGTCCGCCCAAGGTGCAACCAGGGCACTGTGGAATCAAGTTGTATGGCCAAGGGGTCAGTGCCCGAGGTACCGGCGATGGGTATCCGGGTCCCTTTGAAGTATCGAAGGTCCGGAATCCCCACAGGTAGTCGACCAGCTCTTGGAAGAGTTGCGGGACAAGGAAGTTCGGGGCGAACGCCTGGTAGGCGTACATGCCGGAAATGGCCTCACCGACGGTGATCTGGAATTTGGCGAGACCCGGCAGCGCTTTGCCGATGTTGTCGCGGTTCTTCTCCAACACCCCGAGAACCCGGTTCAGCCGCTCCAGCGTCGGTGCCAATGTGCTTTCGTTGTCGTGCACCAACGCCGTCAGCTGCTTGGCCACCACCGACGTGTTGGCCAGCAGGTCCACGATCTCTTGACGGCGCGCGACCAGCACTTGCAACAGCGAATCGGAATTCAAGATGAGCTTGTTGACCTGCATGCTGCGTTCGGAGAGTATTCCGGTGACATCGCCGGCGCTCTTGAACAGCTCGCCCAGGTTCTTGTTGCGGCTGTTGAGGGTTCGCGATAACCGAGTGAGCGCGTCGAAGGCCGGCCCCATCTGGGGTGCGATCTGATCGAGCGTCGCAGCCAGCGTGTCCAACGACTGATTCAACGCCGTGGTGTTGGTGCCGGCCGTGTCCGACGTCAGGTCACTGACCGCCTCGGTCAACGAATACGGCGAGGACGTGCGCGAGATGGGGATCAGAGCCATCGGATGCATGGTGCCGCTGCCGGCGGACTCCACCGTCAGCATCCGCTCGCCCAGCAGCGTGCCGGTGCGGATGTGCGCGGAAGTCTCCGAGCCGAGCAGGACGTTGCCCTTCATCGCGAACGTCACCAGCGCATCGCCGTGGCGCAGCTTCACATCCGAGACCGTGCCGACCTTCATCCCCGACACGATCACCGGGTTGCCGGTCGCGAGACCGCCGGCTTCGGTGAACAGCGCCTGGTACCTGACCATCGTCGCCCATTGGGTGAAGCGGTCGGGCGACAGGCCCACCAGGATGACCATCACCGCCAGGACGACGCCGATCAGTCCTGCCTTGACGAGCCCAGCTCCGCGATACTTCAGCATTAGGGTTCCGAGCACCTTCCTGCTTCTGACCTAAAGATATTGGCGCGCACGGTCTTACCCGAAAGATCCGTACCGCGGAGCCCGAACTGGCAGAGGTAGTACGGAATGGTGGCGCCGTTCACGCCGAGCCGGACCAGCTTGCGGTAGTTCTGTGGCGCCTTGCCGAGTACGGCGTCGAGGCGGTCCCTGTCGCCATCGAGTATCGGCGCCAGCCGATTCAACTGCGCTATGGTGCCGGACAGCGGCGGTCGCGCCTCGGCCAGCAGGTCCGCCAGCGAGGCGGTTCCCTTGTCCAGGGCGTCGATGGCGGACCCGATCGTGTCGCGATCATTCGACAAGCCGCTGACAAGCTGCTCGAGGCGATCGATCGCGCCGGAGAACTGTTTGCCGTCCTTCGAAACCGTGCCGATCACGATGTTGAGATTGTCGATCAGTTGCTGGACGGTTTGATCGTTGTCGGCCAAGGCGTTCGAAAACGAAGTCGTCTTGGCGAACAGCGAGTCGAGGGTCCCCCCCTGGCCCTGGAAGACTTGCAACAGTCCTGAGGTCAGCGCGTTGACATCGCGCGGATTCAGGCCCTGGGTGACGGGTTTGAGTCCGCCGAGCAGCAGATCGAGGTCGAGCGCCGGCGCGGTGCGGCTAACCGGAATCTGACCGCCTGCCGGCAGATGCTTGGTCGAGCCCGGACCATCGACGAGTTCGAGGTAGCGATCGCCCACCAGGTTGAGGTAGCGGACCGCTGCCCGGGAGCCCTCGGTGAGGACGACGTTGCGGTCGACGTCGAAGTTCACCACAACCTTCTTGTCCGGCTGCAGCGAAACGCCGTTGACCGTGCCCACCCGGATGCCGGCGACCCTTACCGACTGCCCCGTCTTCAGCCGCGACACGTCGGTGAACACGGCCGAATATTTGTTCGTCGATCCCGTCCGATACTGGCCGAAGATGAAGAAAAGGAAGGCGGTAAGCATCGCCATCACGACCGCAAAGATCGCGAACTTGATCAGCGTGGCGCGCGTCCTCATCCGGGTTGTCCGATCTGAGCGGAATTTCGTGGCGGACCGGCAATTGGCCCGTACAACAGCTGTTTGAGGAGATCAGAGTTGAGCAACAGCTGCGGGTTTCCGTAGTTCACCGGGTCCGCGCCGATATCGGCAATCAATTGGGGTGGGCTCGTATTGAACGGCAGCGGCAGACCCACGCACTGCGGGCCGCCCGTCGCCGCGACCTTGGGCAGATTCGTCGGATACCGATAACGTTCGGCGCCCCACGTGAGGCTCGCCGAGATGTTGATGCTCGGTTCCGACAACGGCGCCCCGTGCGATATGCGTACGAGTCCGGTGAAAGCGCAGGTGAGCGCGGGGTTGTACTCATTTAGCAGGTCGGTGGTCGGCACCAGCAGATGCAACACATTCGTCAGCGGTTGGCGGTTCGTCGACAACACCTCGTTGCCGATGTCGGCCAAACCGATCGCGCTGATCAGCAACGCGTCCAGGTTGTGCTGTTCCTCGACAATCGTCTTGCTGATCCGGGTGGCGTTGGCCGCGGTCTTCACCAGGTCCGGTGCCGCGTCGGCATAGGCGTTGGACACCGCGGGTAAGACCGTGAGGTCATGCCTCAATGCGGGAAGGCTCGGCTCCCACTTCGCAAGAAAAGAATCCAGGTCGCTCAGGGACTGGCCGAGCTGTGGGCCCCGCCCGCTGAACGCTTGCGCCAGCGCACCCAGTGACTCGTTGAGCTTCGGCGGGTCGATGTGCGACAGGACCGACACGAGTTCCTGGAAAACCGTGTTGATTTCGACCATGACGTGCTGGCCTCGTAGCGTCTGGCCGGCGCGTAGCCGCTGGGCCGAGGGCTGTTCGGGTGGCACCAGCTCGACGGACTTCGCGCCGAAGACCGTCGAGGATGCGATGTTCACGAGCACGTTGCTGGGGATGAAACGCATCTGCGACGGGTCCATCGCCAAGTGAATGGCCGCTTGGCCGTTGGGCAGCGATTGGATCGAGTCGACCTTGCCCACCTGCACGCCACGCAGCTTGACCTTGGCGTCCGGGTTCATCACCAGACCGGCTCGTTGCGAGATCACGGTCACCGGCACGGTTTCGGTGAACGAACCCTGAAACAGACCCACCGCCACGGCGAAAATCAAGCCGATGATGAGGACGGTCGCCAATCCGAGCAAGGGCGGCAGGTAATTCCGTCCGGCCGGTGGCCGCGCATGGCCGGTGCGCGGGGGCCGGCCGGCGACCGCGCCGCGACCCGCTGGCACACTCTGCGTCACTACCGTTCCACCTCCTTTGCTAACCGGACAGGTTGAAGTTGCCGTTCGTACCGTAGATAGACAGCGAGACCAGCAGCGTTACCGACACCACGACGATGAGCGAGGTGCGTACCGCATTGCCGGTCGCGTTACCGACACCGGCGGGCCCACCCGAAGCGAAATAGCCGTAGTAGGTATGGATCAACAGGATGGTGAGCGCCATCAAAATGGCCTGCAGAAATGACCACAACAAGTCGATCGGGTTCAGGAACGTGTTGAAGTAGTGCTGGTACAAACCCTGCGACTGTCCGAGCAAGAACGTCGTGGTGAACTGGCTGGCCACAAACGACAGGATCACGGCGATGCTGTACAGCGGCGTGATAGCCATCATTCCGGCCAGGATCCTGGTGCTGACCAAGTAGGCGATCGGGCGAATGGCCATGCTTTCCAACGCATCGACTTCTTCGTTGATCCGCATGGCACCCAGCTGGGCCGTCACCCCGGCGCCGAAGGTGGCCGCCAGGCCGATACCGGCGACGACCGGTGCCGCGATGCGCACATTGATGAACGCGGACAGAAAGCCGGTTAGCGCCTCGATGCCGATATTGCCCAGCGAGGTGTAACCCTGAATGGCCAGGGTGCCGCCCGCCGCGAGGGTCAGGAACCCGACGATCACGACGGTTCCGCCGATCATCGCCAATGTGCCCGCGCCCATGCTGATCTCGGCGATCAGTCGAACGACTTCGCGGGTGTAATGCCTGGCCGCGAAGGGGACCCCGGCGAGCGCCTTGCCGTAAAACAGGGTGTGGTCGCCGATCCGCCCCATCAAGGCGACCGGACGCTCGAGTTGGCGAGTCAATCGCGGATATGCAGCCCTCAGCGCCATGATCGCCCTACTTCGCCGTCATCTTGATGCCGATCGCGGTGACAACCACGTTGACGACGAACAGGGACATGAAGGCATAGACCACGGTTTCGTTCACCGCGTTGCCGACAGCTTTGGCGCCACCGCCGGTGATCGACAACCCCCGATAGCAGGCGACCAAACCGGCGATGAGGCCGAAAAGCGCCGCCTTGACGCAGGAAATGACGACCTCGGGCACGCCGGTGAGCAACGTGATGCCGGCGGCGAACGCGCCGGGATTGACGTCTTGCACAAACACCGAAAAGACGTAGCCGCCAAGGACCCCGATGATCACCACCAGGCTGTTGAGCAAAAACGCGACCAATCCGGAAGCCAGCATGCGCGGCGTGACCAAGCGCTGTATCGGGTTGATACCCAGCACTTCCATCGCGTCGATCTCTTCGCGAATCGTGCGCGACCCAAGGTCCGCACACATTGCCGTGGCACCGGCCCCGGCGACGATCAACACCGTGACCAGAGGTCCGAGCTGGGTGACTGCGCCGAACGCGGCCCCCGCACCCGATAGGTCCGCTGCGCCCAATTCACGCAGAAGGATGTTGAGTGTGAAGCTGACGAGGACGGTAAACGGGATCGCCACCAACAGCGTGGGAGCCAGCGACACGCGCGCGACAAACCAGGACTGCTCCAGGAACTCCCGCCACTGGAACGGCCGGCGGAACACGAACTTGACCGCATCGGCCGACATCGCGAACAAGGCACCGACGGCCTGCATGGGCCCCGAGAGGTCCCATTTCAGTTTCAGCTGCGGCAGTCCCGCTGACCAGTGGTCGGCGCCCTTGGTCGCCATCGGCGTCAGACCCTTCCCCGCGTTACGAGACCGGCAGTCTTGTTCTGGCGCAACGGCTGCGGTAAGTTCGACAGAATTGACGGCTGTAAACGCGCGCTGACGAGGGCGAAATGGTCAGCGGGCAACCACGTTTCGGCATGGGCCTGCGATGTGACAGCCGCGACCTCGCTCACGCCAAACCTCCGTCCTATCGCGTGAGTTCGCTGTAAAACGAGGAGCTCCGCGTCTTGAAGCGTCCGGCGATTATGACTCATGCGGCGTCCGGGTGGAGCGAAAAATGCATAACCGTTACCGCGCACTTCGCGGTCGGTGCAGTGACGCAAGGCGACTGCGTCCCAACGCAAGCGACAGTCTGCTCAACCATGTCCGAGCTGCTCCGGTCTTAGGTGACGGCGCCGGCCGTCTTGAGTTCGATGATGCGGTCCCAGTCGAGGCCGAGCTCCATCAGGATCTCGTCGGTCTGCTCAGCGAATCCGGGTGCTGGCCCGATCTGTGGCGCTGCGACGTCGAACTGTACCGGGTTGGCCACCAGCTCGAGTTCACCAGCCTGCACCAGGTACTCGTTCGAGCGGATCTGCGCGTCGTCGGCCGCTTGCAGGGTGTCCTGCACGGGAGCCCAGGGTCCGGCGAGGGTGGCGAAGCGCTCGCTCCACTCGGCCAGCGTGCGAGCACCGATGGCCTTGGTCAGGAGTTCCACCGCGTCGGCCGTGTTGGCCGCGATGTTGTCTACCGTGTCGAAACGCGGGTCGTCGGCCAGCTCGGGCAGGTCCACATGCCGGCACACGTCGGCCCAAAACTTGGTGGGCTGCATCATCACGAAGGAGATGTAGCGACCGTCCGAGGTCGTGTAAAGGCCCACCAACGGATTATTCGGCGCGCCGTGCACCCCCGGCGGCGGCGCTTCCAGTCGCTGGTTCAGATGCTTTGTCAGCGCGACGGTGTGACCCATCGACCACAGACCGCTGCCGAGCAGGGACACGTCGACGACGGACGGTTCGCCGGTCCGCTCGCGTCCGAGCAGCGCTGCCGCGATGCCACCGGCAAGGTTGGTGCCCGAGATCGTGTCGCCGTAGGCCGGTCCCGGCGGCGCGATCATGCCCGGCATGCCGGCGGGGGTAATTGTCGCGGCAGTGCCGGCCCGGCACCAGAAGGCGGTCATGTCGTAGCCGCCTTTGGTCGACTCTTCTCCGCGCGGGCCGAGCGCACTGCCCCGCGCGTAGACGATCTTCGGGTTGACCGCACGGATGTCGTCGACATCGATGCCGAACTTCTGCCGGTGATCGGGCAGGAAACTGGTCAGGAAGACATCGGCCCGACGGGCCAGCTCGTAGAGGACTTCCTTGCCTTCCGGCACCGACATGTCCAGTCCGATGCTGCGCTTACCGCGGTTGGCGTGCTCGATGTTGGGGTTGGGATCGCCTTCGACGCGCAGCATCCCGGTCTGACGCAACCCTCGTTGCGGATCACCGGTCACGGCGTGCTCGACCTTGACCACGTCGGCGCCCCATTCGGCGAGCACCGCACCCGCCGACGGGACGAACCCGTACATGGCTACCTCGAGGACCCGGATGCCTTCGAGCGGCCTCACGTGCCGGCTCCGTCGGCTGAGACGGCTTGTGACGCGATGGCCGCTGCGGACCCAGTGGCGGGCTCTGCCGTGTCCTGGGCAGGCATTACGTACCCCCTAGTGTGGTGGCGGTCACGGTAATTTCATTCTCTTCCCCGGCGAATCTTACATTCGAGTTTCGATAATTCAAGAAACTCTCAGGAACAATATCGAGGTGCTGACCAGGGCGAAAAATGACCGCGGGTCGCCGGCCTGGGCGTCTCGACGCAGGCAGGAGGCGCTGTTGCGCGCGTGTTGCACGCCACTCCGCGTGGAGAGTAGGGTTCTCATAATTGTAAGGGAGATTCTTTGTGGCTGAAATGGCCCCCGTCGGAGTAGAGGCCTCGACATGAAGACTGCGGTAGTGACCGGTGGCGGATCGGGCATCGGTCTCGCCGTCGCGCAACGCCTGCGGGCCGACGGTTTAAGTGTCGCGTCCATCGACCTGCGTCCATCGGAAGCCGACTGCGCTTTCACCGCCGACGTCACCGACCGGTCGCAAGTGGATGCGGCGCTCTCGGCCATCCGCGGCCAACTTGGGCCGGTGACGGTTCTGGTCAACGCCGCCGGACTCGACGGGTTCAAAAAGTTTCACAACATCTCCTTCGAGGACTGGCGGCGGGTGATCGACGTCAACCTCAACGGCGTCTTTCACACCGTCCAAGCGGTGCTGCCCGACATGGTCGAGGCCGGATGGGGACGCATCGTCAACATCTCTTCGTCGAGCACGCATTCCGGCGCGCCCTATATGAGTCACTACGTGGCGGCCAAGTCGGCGGTCAACGGCCTGACGAAGTCACTGGCACTCGAGTACGGACCCAAGGGCATCACGGTCAACGCCGTGCCGCCCGGCTTCATCGACACCCCGATGCTGCGCGCCGCCGAGAAGAACGGCTTCCTCGGCGACATCGACGAGACGATCGCGCGGACGCCGGTACGCCGGATGGGTACGCCCCAGGACATCGCTGCAGCATGCGCGTTTCTGGTGTCCGAGGAAGCCGGCTACATCACCGGTCAGATCTTGGGCGTCAACGGCGGCCGCAACACCTGAGCGGCGGCTGGCCAGCAATGCCCGCCAACAGTGTGAGAGGAGAAAGCCCGTGAAGGTCTCGGTGGATTCGCAGCGGTGCCAGGGCCACACCCTGTGCGCGATGATCGCTCCGGAGTCGTTTCAGCTCAGCGACATCGACGGCAGTTCGTCGGCAGTCGACGAGGTGGTGCCCGCCGATCGCGAGGACCAGGTGCGTGAGGCCGCCCAGTCCTGCCCGGAGCAGGCCATCACGGTCACCGACGACTGAGCCGGCGCCGGGTCCTTAGCACGCGAAACCTGTAGGGAGACAAAGCCGTTGAGTGTCGATGACGTCGTCAATGACAGCGACCGCAAGAAGAACCGGTACCACTTCGACCGGCATTCGTCCGAGTATCGGTCGCAGTTCAAGAGGATCACCGAAGAGATGCACGCAAAGTGCCCCATGGCGTGGACCGACACGTACGGCGGGCACTGGGTCGCTGCCGGAAGCCACGAGGTCTTCGAGCTGGCCCGCTGCCCTGCAGTCTCCAACGACCACGACATCCACGGCGAACGCCGGGGCTACAAAGGCATTTCGATTCCCACCGCCAGCCGCGTCAGCGCGGTGCGCGGCGGCATATTGGAGATGGACGACCCCGAACACCGCACCTATCGAACGGTGCTCAACCCGTACCTTTCACCGGCGGCGATCAAGCGCTGGGAACCGTTCATCGACGACGTGACGCGCGCCTGCCTCGACGAGAAGATCGAGAGTGGCCGCATCGATTTCGTCGACGATCTGGCCAACATCGTGCCGGCCGTCTTCACCCTGGCCATGCTCGGCATCCCGCTGAAGAAGTGGAACATGTACAGCGAGCCGGTGCACGCCGCGGTGTACACGCCCGAGCACTCCCCCGACATCGAGCGCGTCACCGCGATGCACCGCGAGATGGGGCTCGACATGGTCAACAACATGCTGGAGGTCCGCGAGAACCCGCGGCCGGGGATCATCAATGGCCTGCTGCAGATGCGCATCGACGGCGACCCCGCCCCGGATCTGGAAATCCTCGGCAACCTTGGCCTGGTCATCGGCGGCGGCTTCGACACCACGACCGCCCTGACCGCCCATTCGCTGGAATGGCTTTCGGAACACCCGGACCAACGGCAGCTGCTCAGCAACGAGCGCAAGACCCTGCTCGACCCCGCGACCGAGGAGTTCCTGCGCTACTTCACCCCGGCGCCCGGCGACGGCCGGACGTTTGCCGACGACACCGAGCTCGACGGCACCCGGTTCAAAGAGGGTGAACGGCTGTGGATTTCGTGGGCGATGGCCAACCGCGACCCCTCGGTGTTCCACGACCCGGACCAGATCATCCTCGACCGTAAAGGCAACCGGCACTTCAGCTTCGGGCTGGGCGTCCACCGGTGCATCGGCTCGAATGTGGCGCGCACTGTGTTCAAGTCCATGCTGACCGCGGTGCTCGACCGGATGCCCGACTACACGTGCGATCCGGAGGGCACCGTCCATTACGAGACCATCGGTGTCATCCAGGGCATGCGTAAGCTGCCGGCCACCTTCACGCCCGGGCGTAAGGTCGGGCCGGGCCTGGACGAGACGCTGGAGAAGCTGCAGCGCATCTGCGACGAGCAAGAGCTCGCCAGGCCGATCACGGAACGCAAGGAAGCGGCTGTCATTGACTGAGCCGCTCATAATTTTTGCGAGTGGGCCTGTTCAGCGTGACCGCGTCTTATATTGAGGCCAAGCGCGTGTGCAGAGATGGGAGACGCATCCGTGAAGACTTTCGCAATGAGCCTTGCACTTGCGATGGCCGCGCTGACTCTCACGCCGACCGCCCACGCGGACATGGTGCCTGGCAACTACCATCTGGACACGAACCGGGATCCCGGCCACTTCTGGATTTGGTCGATCAGCCCGTGCGTCCAGCCAACGCCAGGATGCGCGCAGGTGTACGCGACTCCGCAGCCCAACGGGCAAGCGACCGTCTACAGAGGCATAGCTCAGCTTGCCAACGGCCGCTACACCCTGGCCGTCGATGTGCCCGACGGTGTTCGCTGCGTGGTCCAGTTCTTTCCCTCGCACGACGTCTACTCGTGGGACGCGGTGACACTGGCGGGTCAGGTCGACTCGACGTTCGACACCGGTTGCGGAGGCGGACCCGGGGGCAGCACCAGTTACCCGTTTTCGCTCGTGCGATTCTAGCCGCGTGAGTCGCATAGGAGTCGGTCGCTCATGAGGGCGATGGGGAGTCAGGATGCCTGAGGCGAAGAAGCCGCCACACGACTCGGCCACCTCGAAAGCCGACGCACAGGCGTTGCTCGAGGAAGCCGAGGCCGAGGCCGCGGAAGCCGAGGCGCTGGCCGCCGCGGCGCGCGCCCGCGCCCGCGCCGCCCGGCTCCGGCGTGAAGCGCAGGCCTTAGCTGAGGCAGAGGCCAAGGCTGAGACCGCCGAAGAAGCGTCGGGAGACGACGAGGACGCGACCGACACCGACGAAGCGGACACCGAGGCGAAGACCGAGGGCGTCTCCGACGAGGACGCGGACGACACCGACGAAGCAGAGACCCAGGCCGAAGCGGAGTCCGACGAGACGGCCGAAGACGCAGAATCGGAATCCAAACCGGCCCGCTCTCGGCGACGCCTGCGATTGCCATCATGGTCGGTGGCATGGAAAGCTGCCGTCGTCGTCCTCATCTGTGCCTTCATCGCGGCCAGCGGATACATGATGTGGCAGCGCCACGAAACCGTCGAACGCAAGCAGCGCGCCGCGAACTTCATCGCGGGTGCCCGACAAGGTGTCGTCAACCTGATTTCCATGGACTTCAATAAGGCCAAGGAGGACGTCCAGCGGGTGATCGACAGCTCGACCGGGCAGTTTCACGACGACTTCCAAGCGCGTGCAAAAGATTTCACGACCGTGGTAGAGCAGTCCAAGGTGGTCACCCAGGGAACCGTGAATGCCGCGGCCGTGCAATCCATCAACGGCGACTACGCACTGGTTCTCGTCGCGGCGACGTCGCACATCACCAATGCCGCGGGCGCCAAAGACGCACCACGCAATTGGCGGCTCAAGGTGACCGTCAAAGACGACGGCGGGCAATACAAGATGTCCAACGTGGAGTTCATTCCATGAGCGAGGACGACCGCAGCATCGAAACCGCTGACGACTCCGCCGAAGAAACCGAACACGGCGGACCTACCGAGCCACGCCCGCGGCGCAAGGTGAAAGTCATTCCCGTGATTCTCATTGTGCTGCTGCTGCTTTCCGGCGGTGTGGCGACGTGGCTGTACTTCAAGCAGTACCGGCCGGACAAACAGACCGACGCCGGCGTCGCGAGCGCCGTCGCCAACGCGGCGTCCGATGGCACGGTCGCATTGCTGTCCTACTCGCCCGAATCTCTCGACAAGGACTTTGCCGCCGCCAAGTCTCACCTGTCCGGGGACTTCTTGTCGTACTACAACCAGTTCACCGAGCAGATCGTGGCTCCGGCGGCCAAGCAGAAGTCACTGAAAACCAACGCTCGGGTGTTGGGGGCCGCGGTTCAGGAACTGCATCCGGATTCCGCCGTCGTGCTGGTGCTGGTCGACCAGAGCACCACGAGCAAGGACAATCCCGACCCCGCGATGGCCTCCAGCAGTGTTTTGGTGAGCTTGACCCGGGTCAACGGCGCCTGGCTGATCACCAAATTCGACCCGGTGTAGGTTCCCCAGGGCCCCGGCCCCGCCGAGCGTGAAATCAATCGCCCGCTCGAAGCCGAGCGTGAAGCCGGCTTCACATTCGACGCCGAGACGCCGATTGCGCCCCCAGACTCGGCCCCAAGAATCCACCAAGGATTCGGCGAGGCCGGCATTCGATCCTTCTCTCGTACCGCTGAGAAGAGGAGTCGACATGTCGCTACTGGGCACTTCACTGACCCAAGGTTGGGCGCCGATCACGGCTCAGATCGTCGCGCCGATCGCGCTGGGACTGGCCGCCGGGTGGCGCTCGCGGCGTTGGCGCCTGTTGTGGCTGCCCGCCGCCGCCGTCGTCGGGGTGATCACGGCCCTCGGGGCGCATTCCTTCATCGCCGACGGCGCCAGCAAGTCGGCACCGGACGCGCTGTACGTGTGGATCGGGCTGGTCGGAATGGCGACGGCGGTGCCGATCCTGGGCTGGCGCGGCGCACGGTGGTGGCGGCGCGGTCTAGCGATCCTGGCCGTGCCGCTGTGTCTGCTCTGCTCGCTGCTCGTGCTGAACCAGTGGATCGGCTACTTCCAGACCGCGCAGAGCGCGTGGGACCAGTTCACCTCCGTTCCGCTGCCCAACCAGGCGGACAAGGCCACCGTCACGACGCTGGCCGCGAAGGGCTCGAAGCCGCCGCACGGCAACCTGGTGCCCGTCGTGATCCCCGATGACGCATCGCATTTCACGCACCGCGAGGAACTGGTCTACCTGCCGCCGGCATGGTTCGCCAGCTACCCGCCCCCACAGCTGCCGACGGTGATGATGATCGGAGGCATGGTCAACACTCCCGCCGACTGGGTGCGCGCCGGCGGCGCGGTGGACACCGCCGACGCTTTCGCGGCCGCCCACGGCGGCAACTCACCGGTGCTGGTGTTCGTCGACCCGGGCGGGGCGTTCGACAACGACACCGAATGCGTCAACGGAAGCCGCGGCCAGGCGGCCGACCACCTGACCAAAGACGTTGTGCCCTACGTGGTCTCGAACTTCGGGGTGAGCCCCGACCCGTCCCGGTGGGGCGTCGCCGGCTGGTCGATGGGCGGAACGTGCGCGGTGGACCTGACCGTCATGCACCCCGACATGTTCAGCTCGTTCGTCGACATCGAGGGCGACCTGACCCCCAACGCCGGAACCAAGGAACAGACCATCGCCACCCTGTTCAACGGCGATGCCGACGCATGGGCGAAATTCGACCCGACCACGGCGATCACTCACCACGGCCGCTACACCGGAGTGTCCGGTTGGTTCGCCGTCTCGTCGGGTGGCTCACCGCGTCGCGACATCACGACCGTCGATCCCGCCGCGATGGCCGTCGCCGGCCGCGCCGCCGCCGCCGACCCGGGCAACCAGCCGGCCGCCGCGGCTTCCTTGTGCCAGCTCGGGCGGGCGAACGGCATCGACTGCGCGTTGATCACCCAGCCCGGCAAGCACGACTGGCCGACGGCCGGCATGGCGTTCGCCACCGCGCTGCCGTGGCTGGCCGGACAGCTGCACACCCCGGGCGTGAGCCGGATTACGTTGCCCGGCAATGCCTCTCAGCAGGCGCTGTGATGATGCTAGCCGCGCGGCAGGCCGAGCACCCGCTGGGCGATGATGTTGCGCTGGATTTCGGAGGTGCCGCCGGCGATGGTCCCGGAGAAGCTGCGGGCGTAGCGCTCGAACCAGCTGGCGAAGTAGTGGTCGAGGTTCATGTGCGCGTACGGCCCGGTCAGTCCGGGGTGCACAAGCCCGTCGGATCCCGCGGATGTCAATGCGAGCTCCATGCCCCGCAACTCCGCTTCGGAACCGAGCAGCTTGAGCACCGAGATCGCGGCCACGTCATCTTCGCCGCGCGCGGCGCGGGCCAGGGCCGCCGAGCCCAACAACCGCAGCGCCTGCCTGTCCATGATCGTGGTGGCGTACTGGTCGCGCTCAACCTCGGTGCTGGGGTGAAAGTCGTCGATCATGTTCTCCAGGCGATCGGCGAAACCCAGCCACATCATGGTGCGTTCGTGCCCCAGCGATCCGTTGGCCACCCGCCAACCCTGGTCGAGTTCGCCGACCAGGTTTTCGGCCGGCACCCGCACGTCGGTGAAGAACACCTCGTTGAAATCCAGATCGTCGGCGCCGCAGATCGACGGGAACGGACGGCGCACCAGCCCTGGCGTGTCGGTGGGGATGATGAGCGCGCTGATTCCCTTGTGTTTCGGCACATCTGGGTTGGTACGGACGAACGTCAACAGAACGTCGGCATCGTGGGCCCCCGAGGTCCACACCTTCTGGCCGTTGACCACGAAGTGATCGCCGTCCAGCACCGCGCGGGTGCGCAGCGAGGCCAGATCGGAGCCGGCGCTGGGTTCGCTCATCCCGAGCGATGCGGTGATCTCGGCCCGCAGGATCGGCACTGCCCAGCGCCGCTTCTGCTCGTCGCTGCCGAACGACAACAGCGACGCGCCAACGATGTTCACGCCCTGCGGGTTGAAGCTGTGGTAGATCCGGCGGCGGCTGAGCTCCTCCAGGTAGACGAACTGCTGGATGACCGACGCGTTACGACCGCCGAATTCCGGCGGCTGGCTGGGCAGCAACCAGCCGTTGTCGAACAACAGCCGCTGCCAGTCGCGCGCCCACTGCGGCATGTGCGAGACCGACCGGGGACGCTCGAGCGTTTCGCTTGCGGGAGGCAGATTTTCGTCGAGGAACGCCGAGAACTCCGCCCGGAACTCCTCGACGGCGGAATCAAAAGTCAGCTGCACGGTATTCCTCCGCTATCCGCGCCCGGTGCTCCGCCGCGCCGCCGAGCATCAGCTCGCCCGCTTTGGCCCGTTTCAGCGCGAACTGCAGGTCGTTCTCCCACGTGAATCCCATTGCGCCGTGCAGTTGTAGGCCGTGCCGGAACACCAGCGACTGGCACTCCCCCGCCGATGCCTTGGCCATTGCGGCCGCCAGCCGGCGGCGGGGATCGTCGGCCGCGATCGTCAACGCGGCGAAATACGCCAGGGCCCGCGCCCGTTGGATGGCGACGTGCATGTCGGCGGCCTTGTGCTGGACCGCCTGGAAGGAACCGATAGCCACGCCGAATTGCTGTCGGCTGGTGACGTGCTCGAGCACCAGGTCGAGTATGCGTTGGCAGGCACCGACCATGGTGATCGCCATGCCGGTCAACGCGAAATGGTGCGCGCGCTCGGCGTCGACCGTCAGGCGCTCGGTGTCGGGCACCCGAACCTCCGCGAACGACAGATCGGCGACGTGCAGCACCGGGTCGAACACCGCCGAACGCCGGGCCGCCACCTGACCGGACTCGACCAGGAACACCCCGGCATCGGTCACCACCGCCAGCCGTTCCGCGCGGTCACCGTCGAGCACATGGCGCGCGGTGCCGTCCAGCACCCAGCCCTCGGCGTCGCGGTGCGCCGCGATGCCGCCGTAGACCGCGGTGCCCGACTGGTGTGGGTCGAACCGGTCCGCGGCAAGCGGTGCGAACTGGCTCATCGTCGCCAGGAACGGGGTGGGGTCGGTGGCGCGGCCGAGCTCTTCGAGCACGATGGCCAGCTCGACGGCGCTGTCCGCATCGCTGAGCTCGGTCCAGCCCTGGTCTACATACGATTTCCACAGCGGGCTCGGGTCGACGCCCTCTTCGGCAACGCTGCGCACCAGCGACGGCGGGCACTGCTTGGCGACGGCGTCGCGCACGGTGTCCTGCCACAGTCGTTGATCAGCATCGAACTCCAACAGCATCCGCGCCGCCTCTCGTCGTGACTGTCACGTGAGAATAACATTCTCGGTTGCGGAAGTAATAATCTCTGAATCGGCGTATGGCGTATCGATGCAGGCCATGGCTGCTACGCGGGGGCTCGCGCACCGTCGACGAGGCCGCCGGCGGCATTGTCCCAGCGGTCCAGGTTGACGAACTCGGCGAGCGGGCGGCGGCGCAGCGGCCCATGGTTGCCCTTGGGCCACCCGACCACGATGTGACCGGCGATCATCCAGCCGTCGGGTATACCGACGGCATCCCGCAGCAACTGTTCACCGCCGTACGAGGCCCAGCTGGTCAAGCAGGCGCCGAGCCCCTGGGCGCGCGCGGCCAGCAGAAAGTTCTGCATGGCGGGAAAGATCGAACCGCCCAACAGCAGTTCCGACGCCGTCGGGTAGTGCTCCTGGGCGAAGAGGACCGAGGTGAATTCACCGGCGCGGTCGTGCAATTCGTACGTCGCGCGGTAGGTGCGGGCGCGGCGGCCGTTGTCGCCGTCGGCGGGCCGGCTCATCCCGTAGACCGGCTCGATCACCTCAAGCGCGTGGGCCGCGGCCTTGGCCACGACCGCTCGCTGCTCGGGCGACCGCAGCACCACGAAACGCCAGCCCTGCGCGTTGGCGCCCGAGGGGGCCCACCTGGCCGCCTCGAGACATCGCGCCAGGGTCGCGTCGTCGACCGGCTCGTCGGTGAAGCGCCGGATTGTCCGGGCCGTCGACATCACTTCCCAGATGTCCGCGCTTGCTACGGTCACTGCTTCTCCTTCGTCCGGTTCCCTCCCGCAACCTAGCGCGCAGCCCGGCCGCGGGGTCAGGCGCCGGGCGCGGTGATGTCGTCGTCGCCCATCCATTGCACGAACCGCTGCAGGGGATACATCGCATCGTGCGGGCTGCCGAGCACGTGCGCATTCGCTGTTCCCAGCCGGCACAGACGTTGGGCCCCGGCACTTGCCAGCCGGTC
The DNA here is from genome assembly GCA_036338755.1 of Actinomycetota bacterium. Classification (GTDB taxonomy): domain Bacteria; phylum Actinomycetota; class Actinomycetes; order Mycobacteriales; family Mycobacteriaceae; genus Mycobacterium. Next base: position 313,781 of record JAYZBN010000012.1, read on the forward strand.
CCGCAGCCCAGCCTTGCGTTCGTACGGGTAGACACCGATGGTTTGAGTGGCGACGTTGACGTAGCGGACCGCGTCCTCGAGCGAGGCAACCATGACAACGTTCGACGTCTTGTTGGTGGGCTGAAATTCGACCGGTCGATCCGAAAGGATCACCAGGCCACGCCCGTCGAAGCCGCCCCAGACCTCGAGGTCACCCATGGCCTCCATCACCTGGATCTCGTCGCGCACCTCCGACGGCGGTCGAGGCCCCACAGCCGAGGCGAAGTCGCGGTCCACGGCCAACCGCTGCGCCAGCGTGCCGCACAGCGATTCGACCTGGGGCCGTTCACCTTCCACGAACGCGAAGCGGCTGGCCAAGCAGGCCTCCTGGTTGAACACCGTGGTGTCGGCCGCTAGCCGATCGGCAACATCGGCGACGCGGTCTTCGGACTCGAACACCTCGCGTCCGATCATCGAAATCGAGGACTTCGGATCAAAGGAGATCAACTGGATTCCCGGGCCCAGGTACTGGATCACGTTGTCGATCGCCTCGCCGCCGCCCCAGGCGACGATCTTGTCGAAGTACTGCGGCCGGTAGAGCGCGCGCTCGATGGTGCTGTCGCCGCCCTGCCAGTAGACCGCCGACATCGATTGCACGACAGGGTGTTTCGGATCTATTTCGGCCATGGTGCGCAGCACCGCCACGGTGGTGAAGGGGTCACTCGACGGCATCTTGAACAGGTTGACAGCCTTGACCAGGGCGCCCTGTGCAATCGACGCGACGCATCCCGATGGGGCGTTGCCGGCGAGCATGTGCACCATTCGCGACGGGAACGCCCGCACCGCACCCTTGTTGCCGTACGGGTCGACCCGCTCGACCCATCCGTCCAGCGCCTCTCGATTGGCGAAATTGGAATCGACCATGCTCTCCAGGAGCGGCTTGGTCAGGTACGTCGGGGCCTGGCGATAGAGATTTTCAACGATGCGGCGCGGCAACGGATTGGTGGCCGCGATCAGTTCCAGGCAGCGCCGCAGGTGCGGGTTGCGGTCCAAGTTCAAGCGCTCGCCCAGTTCGGCCAGGAAGTCGATGATCTCGGCGAGCTTGACGTTCAGTAGCGGCGGCAGCCGCGACCGTGGCATGACGAGTGCGTCGAGATCGATGGCGGGAGTGACGAAGTCGGCACCCAGGTCTCGTGATCGGTGACGAACCACGTCCCCCTCGACCAGCGCGCCCTGGACGAAATGGGGCGCCGCCAACGTGGTCACGCGACGCCTCGGACATAGGCGTCGATGCCGCCCGCGCAGGTGATCTTGTCACCGCCCGGCAGGTCGGCGTAGCGCGTGATCTCGCGGCCGACCGTCGGGCCCTGGTGCCCGCATGCGCACTTTCCAAAACTGACACTGACCCGGTCCCCGCTGATCACGCCACCCCAGCGACCCTCGATCGACGCGTCGAAAAATGCTGCCCGGGCCTCGATCTCGCCATCACCAGGCTCGAGTAATCTCTCACCGGCCGTATCCAGCGGCAGGAGGATGACCCAGGGTGAGACGTGGTACCGCTCGGCGTGACACAGCGGGAATGTCGCATTGATCTCGCGCATGCTGTACGCGTGATACAGCCGCTCTTCGGTGACGTTGAACGTCTCCATCACGTACTCGCGGTAATTGTCCGGTAGCGCAGCGCCTTTGAGTCCGCCGGCGACCATCATGGCGTTATTCGGATTGAAATCGTCGCCGCCGTGCCCTGCGCTACGGATGCCCTCCGCGATCTGATACAGCGTCGCGAACATGCCGGTTGCGAGCAGGGGCAAGTCGCGGGCACCGATGACTGCGTCAATTGCCTTCTTGGCGGAGATGTCCATATCGTTCGCGCGCTGAGTGGCTATGCGCTCGAACTCGGCGATCTCGCTGGGACGCGCGCTGCCGTCGGTGAGTTTGCGGCGCAGCGTGATGATGTCCACCATCGATCCGACGGTGATCGGCTCGCCGTCGCCGAACTGGTAGGGCGGATACTTCGACGAAAAGCAATCGACCATCGTCTGACGGATCGCGTCCTCGCGAGGGGCGGCGAATTGTGGCCCCAGGCCCAGGAATTTGCGGTCCTCACCGCGGGCGATGCCGGTGGCCCACAGCAGTGCCTCGACGTTGATTTGCGCCGAGAGTTCGATGTCACCCTCGGTGCACGACAGCATGGCCGGTTTCCCGGTGGTGCCGCTGGAACAGGAGAGGTAGTGACCGACGCTCTCGAGTTGCTTGATCCAGTCGTCCAGCGTCTGCACACCGCCGACGTCGAGCCCGGCCACGTCGCGGGTGGAGACGGTGGCCAACCACTTGCCCATGCGGTCCCACTGACCATCGTTCAGCCAGCCTTCGGCATAGGTCTTGTAAGTGGTGTGGGCGAAAAGCAGCGGCACCAGATCGCTGGGCCGCTTGATCTGTCGGACGCCACCGGATTCGGCGCGGTTGGCCAGCAGCGGAATGCGTTGGGCCTGCGCCTCAAGACGCTCATTGGCCGCCGCCAATTGCACGGGCAGCAGTTCAGTGGGCTCGATGTCGAAGCAATCCTTCGCCCCGACCAACTCGACCAGCCGCTCGGTCGCCGATGTCATCGGTGGCTCCTCTCTGACCGCACCGTCATTAAGTACACGTCACTGTATATTATTGTTCCGATTCGGTCGAGGCGAAGACCACCCGTCACGGGTGCGCCGCTACCTGATCGTGCCCGGCTTGTTGGCGGGCGATCCGTCGATCGTGGATCCTGACCAGCTCGCGGAAGCCCAACCGCGGATATTGCGGGACGGGTTGAATTCCCCACTGGTCCTTGGCCGTGTTGATGCCCGCTCCTTCGGGCGCGCCGCTGATGGGCGGCCCTGGGAACGGGTATGGGTATTGGCATTCCAACGATTCGTTGCTGTAGCGCACCTTCATCAGCTCACTGCAGATGTCACGAAAGCCCAGGGTCGGGTACCCGTACCAGATCGCCAAGAACGGCAGGGTGAATCCCCCTTCGGCCACCAGCCCGATCAAACAAACCATGATGCCGCGTCGCAGCCACTTGTGCAGGCGCGCATACTCTTTGGTGGTTCCGGATGGCAGTTCGTCAGCGTTCACCGATTCATCGGGCCTATTGCGCGCGTCCGCCGATGTGGTCATTGGCGCATCCCTAATCCGTGAAAATCTCGCGATTGACGGTGTGCAGGTAGGGGATCGCCAGGAAGGGGGTGATGTACATGATGTCGTAGATCCACCACCCGAGCACCGGGAAAACAACCCCCGAATAACGGACATCGGCATACACGGTCATGTTCATCACGTAACCGACCCAGATGACGACGCCGAACCAGCACGTAACCAGTAGCCACTGGTGGCCCCACCGCTTCATCTGCAGGAAGGCGATGGCCGCGGCGATCCGCATGGGAAACACGGTCAGGATGAGCGCGACTTCCCAGCTCTTTTCGCCGGGTGCGCTCGCGCCGCCGATCCACAGTTGGTTGTAGTGCCAGAAATATCCGGCGTCAAAAGCGTTGCCCCACGCCGTATACAGGACGCGGTAGATGAGGGTGTGATTGGCAACCATGTCCAGGATCCAGCCCTGCAGGTTGAGCCCGGCATCGAGTATGACCAGATATCCGATCAAGGTGACCATGATCGGGCGCACTGACAGCCCGGATTTCAATGCCCGTCGAAGCAGTGTCAACCCGTAGAGAAACAGCGGCAGACCGAAAATGCCGGGCACGTTGGCCCCCATCAGCAGCGTTCCGGCGATCAGCCATTTGTCGGCCCGTCGTTGCGCCATTCGGCTCTGTCTGATTTGCTCGTCAAGCGACACCGGCCCGGCACCTGCCGAGGCGACCACGGCATTGCGCCTATTACCGGAAAAGCGTTTGATCACAGGCGGGTTCATCGTCAAACCTACCAGTCCCGCGTCGCCCACATCGACAGTTGGATTCCGAACATCAGCAGCAGGTAGCCGTAGATGAAGATCTGAAAGGCGATTAGAGCTCGCCTTCTGCGGCGTTCTGGGTTCATGGTTGTCTGGCTCCCTTCTCAACCGGTCGATGGATTCTTCGGACTTCCGTTTGTCGGAGGGTGGAGGTACCGACTAGAAGGTGCCAATGCCGCGCAGGACGTAATACCAAAACCCCACCAGCGCAGCCGCTGCGCCCCATCCGAGACCGAGTCGTACCAATTCCTGCCACACAGTTGACCCTCCGATCGATCACTGACGCCCGGTCGACTTACCGGGCCCCAAGCCCATGGCGGGTAGTCGCGACGAACTCATCGAGTACACGACCGCGTGCCGGCTTGGAGTCGTGATTGGTGACGAGCAGCGCATAGAACCCCATCAGAAAGAAGAGCGCACTGTTCTCGGGGTTTGCCTCTGCACGGACGACCCCCTCGCGTTGAGCCCGGGCGATCTGCTGGGCGACGTGCGCCACCAATGGATGGTCCGCGGGCTTGCCGAATCCAGGTGGCCGGGTCTGCGAAAAGTGCAGTGCCAGAACATCTCTGAATAGCCGGGTGCCAAACCTGGACTCGGCCGCAAGTACCAGGCGCACTACCTCCGCGAGGGTCGCCCATACGTTGGGCGCCGCGGCGACAAAGCGGTCCAAGTCGCCGGCCAACCGGGTGACCAAATCTCGCTCAATCTCCTCGAGAACGTGTTCCTTGGTGGGGAAATGAAAATAGAAGGTTCCGCGGGCGACCCCCGCCGCCGAGATGATTTGGCCGATATCCGCGTCCGCCATGCCCGAGCGTTTGAACTCCGCGATCGCCGCGTCGTAGACACGTTGGCGAGTCTCGAGTCGCTGCGCTTGGCGTCCGCGCGGCTTCGCTTTGGTTTGCATTCTCATCGAAGCCATCGTGACGCCCGTCATTGACAAATGTCAATGACAATTTTCAACGAAACGCCGCGGCACCTAACCGCCGGCGTACAAGCGGCACCGATCGGCCAGCGTGGTGGCAAGCCATCGTGGGCGGGAGAACATCACGTCATGGCAGGCGTCGACGCAGATCATCGTGTCGACCCCGCCGAGGGATTCGATCGCGTCGAGCTGCTGGCGCACCGACAGTGCCCGATCGTCCAGCGTCATGATCCAGGTCCGCGGCACCTCGCCGGGCAGCTCGCTGCGGTCGACCCGTTCGAAAACGACATTGGGTGACTCCATGCAGAGTCGGGACAGGGTCAGCACGCGTTGCTCGCGCGTCATGCCGTTGCAGAAGGCGTAACGCGCCAGCGCTCTGGGCATGGGAAACGACCTGTGCAGCCGGCCCGCCGACCGCGCCAACGGGGCCAGGGGCCCGCGCAGTGCTTGCACCACAGACGAACCCTGCGGCGGCACGAAAGCCGCCAGCAGAATCATTTCCCGCACTCGCGCGGCCCCGAGCTTCGCCACGATGCCCGGTACCGTCAGCCCAGCCATCGAATGCCCCACGACCACAACATCACCGAGGCCGGCGTCCTCGATATCGGCGATCGCGGAGTTCACCCAGTCGGCGGTTGTGACGGCCGTCAGATCCGCCGGCCGGCCGCCGCGGCCGGGTAGATCGACCGCGAGGACCGGCAATTGCGGTGTCTGCCGGGACAATTCGGCCACTGTGAGATCCCAGCAATCGGCGGCATGCGCTCCGCCGTGCACCAGTACCAGCCCCGGCCATGCCATCGCGAATTCAGCCCCGGCGCAGTATGCCGCGTAAAAACAGGTCGACGGCGTGTTGTAGGTGGCGCTCGTCCTCTTCGGCGTCGCGGTAGATGCCGCAGTCCGCCAGCCGCGCGGGCAAATGCTCGACGAGCGCGATGAAGTGGCCCGCGGCCAGTTCTAGATCGTCCACCTGGATGACCCCGGCCTCCTGGTGGTGACGAAGCAGGTCCATCACCTGCCGATGACGCGGGGACCAGGTCATGGAATGCGCGCTGACCGCGAATTCGGGAAACCGTGCCGACTCGTTCATCGCGATCTGCTTCAGGCGGACGATGTCGGGATCGATCGCCCGCGCGAGACCCGCGCGCCCGATCGCGACGAGGGCGGCCCGCAGATCACCGCCATCGAGTTCCTCGGCGGCTTCGCGTTCCGTTCTGCGAGTGAGGGCCCAGGGGATGACGTCCAGGAAGACCGCACGCTTGTCCGGATAGCGGGCGTAGAGAGTGCGCCGGGTGATGCCGGCCGCCTTGGCGATAGCGTCCATGCTGGTGCCGTCGTAGCCGTGCTTGACGAACGTCGCGACGGCCGCCTTGCGCAGCTTTTGTTGCAGCTTCTTGGCTTCGGCGTGCGTTGGTCGCCCACGCCGGGTTGTCGTGACCACGGAAATATACATTAACGTGTAGATATCCGTCGGCGCGACGAAAGAGGTCAGGGCCACCGTGACCAGCACGCAGTCATTCATCAACGGCGAATCGGTGCCCTCTGCGGACGTCTACGACAACATCGATCCGGCAACCGGAAGATCTCTCGGCCCGGTGGCGCGCGGCGGCAGTGCTGAAGTGGATCGCGCCGTCCGGGCGGCGCGAGCCGCATCGAAGAGTTGGCCGGACACCTCGCCGGAGGCGCGAGCAACACTGTTGACCCGAATCGCCGATCTCATCGATGAGAACCGTGAGCGGTTAGCCCGATTGGAGAGTGAGGACACCGGAAAACCGCTGCGCCAGGCACGCGCCGATGCCGGCGTCGCTGCACGCTACTTCCGCTTCTACGGCCACGCCGTCGACTCCTACTACGGCCAAACCATCCCGCTCTCAACGGATCTGCACGTGTACACCCGGCGCGAGCCGTTCGGCGTGACCGGTCACATCATCGCGTGGAACTATCCGATGCAACTGCTCGCCCGTGCGGTCGCTCCCGCCATCGCGGTGGGCAACTGCGCCGTGGTCAAGCCCGCCGACGAAACACCCAGAACGGCAGTGGAACTCGCCGCGCTAGCGGTGCGGGCCGGCTTGCCGCCGGGGGTGTTCAATGTGGTGACCGGCATCGGCGCCGAGGCCGGCGCGGCGCTGGCCGCGCATCCCGGTGTCGACCACCTCGGCTTTGTCGGATCGACCCAGATTGGATCGATAGTTGCTCATGCCGCCGCCGACCGCGTGATCCCCACGACGCTCGAGCTAGGCGGCAAGTCCGCACAAATCGTCTTCCCCGACGCGGATCTGGCTCGCGCCGCGGACTCGATCGCGAAGGCGATCCTGCAGAATGCCGGGCAAACCTGCTCGGCCGGCTCGCGCCTGCTGGTGCACGACGGGATTCATGACGCCGTGGTGGGCACGGTCCAACAGCATCTGTCGTCGGTCACGGTTGGGCCCGGGATCGAGGACCACGACCTCGGACCGCTGATCTCCCGAAAGCAGCAGCACCGGGTGCAAACCATGCTCGCCGACAACGTGAAAGGCGAAATCCTCTGCGGCGGTGGCCCTCCGGACGACGCGCGACTGGCGGACGGCGCTTACTTCTCGCCCACGATCATCGACGGCGCCGATCCCGCATCGACGATCGCCCAGGAGGAGATCTTCGGCCCCGTGCTGACGGTCAACCGGTTCGCCACCGAAGAGGAGGCGATCGAGCTGGCCAACGGCACCCAATACGGCTTGCTGGGCGCGGTGTGGACCGCCGACCTCTCGCGCGGGCATCGGCTGGCGGCACAGATCCGCGCGGGCCAGGTCTACGTGAACACCTACGGCGCCGGCGGCGGAGTGGAATTGCCGTTCGGCGGCTTCCAGAAGTCCGGCTATGGCCGCGAGAAGGGGTACGAAGCCCTCGACACATTCAGCGCCACCAAGACCGTGGTCGTTCGCCTTTGAAGGAGGAAAACATTGGATCGCGAAACCTATCAGCGCGGACTCCACATCCGTTCCGAGGTGTTGGGCGAAGAATACGTCAACCGCGCAATGGCCGACGCGGATGACTTCACCCGGCCCCTGCAGGATCTCGTCACCGAGTACTGCTGGGGCGCGGTGTGGGGCCGTGAGGAACTGCCACGTAAAACCCGCAGCATGCTCAACCTGGCGATGATCGCGGTCCTCAACCGGCCCAACGAATTGCGGATGCACGTCAAGGCGGCGCTGACCAACGGTGTAACCCGCGAGGAAATTCGCGAGATCTTTTTGCAGGTGGCCATCTACGCCGGCGTACCCGCGGCCGTCGACAGCTTTCGCATCGCGCGCGAGGCGTTCGCCGAGCTGAACGAGTCATGACACTCGGGTTCATCGGGCTTGGAAACATGGGCTTTCCCATGGCTGGCCGCCTGATTCGGGACAAGCACGACGTCGTCGCCTTCGACGCGCGTGGTGAGGCCCTCGAGCGCGTCGTCGCGCTGGGCGCCCGCCCGGCGTCGTCACCCCAGGAGGTCGCCGACCACGCGGAAACGGTGCTGGCCAGCCTTCCCACCCCGGGAGCGTCGCTCGAGGTGGCAACCGGTCCGGCCGGCGTGATCGAGGGCGCGCGGGTGCAGCGCTACGTCGATTTGTCCACTGTCGGAAGCCAAATGGCGGTGCAGATCCATGGCCTGCTCGCGCGGCGCAACATCGTGGCGATGGACAGTCCGGTCAGCGGCGGCGTCAGCGGCGCCGAGAAAGGGACCCTGGCGCTCATGGTGTCCGGCCCACGCGGCGAATTCGACGCCGTGCGAACCACACTCGAAATCCTGGGCCGGCCGGTGTATGTCGGCGAGAAGCCCGGGTCGGCGCAGACGATGAAGCTGGCGAACAACATTCTTGCGGCAAACGTTTTGACCGCGACCGCTGAAGTCGTCGTGATGGGCGTCAAGGCCGGACTCGACCCCGGCGTGATGATCGAGGTGCTCAACGCCGGATCGGGTGCGACGAGTGCAAGCCGCGACAAGTTCCCCCGGGCGATCCTGCCGCGCACTTTCGACTACGGCTTCGCGACCGGGCTGATGCTCAAAGACGTGCGCCTTTACCTCGACGAAGCGAGAGCACTGGGCGTCCCCGCCGAAGTCGCCGAGACGATCGGCCGGCTGTGGGAGGCGCTCGCCGACGATGAAGGGCCCGCCTCGGATTTCACGACGGTGATCAAGCCGTTCGAGCGGGCGGCCGGCGTCACGGTGGGCGGCACGTCGGAGTAGCCCGCCGAGGTGATCCCCCGTCGTGGCGAGCAATCCGCATCGCGGGTGTCCCCAAGCGGAGAATGGTATTATCCGGAAACAAGAACCCGACTTGCCCAATAGACCGCAAAACGTCCTCTACCTGGGGCGATGATTAAACGAAATGCTTACCGGAAACCCATTGATGGACAGCCGCAGAAAATGTTAGATTGGCTATCATATGACCTCGCACGGCCGGCTTTGGCCGCCGTAGCCGAAGGGTGGCCCTGGTGATCACACACGCTGACGGAAGCAGCACACCGCTGATCGATGCGAGCGTGCACATCTTCTTCCCGTCCAACAAAGCGCTCCGGAAGACCCTGCGCGAGCCGTTCAAGAGCCGCGGCTTTCCCGATTACGAGATGGACTGGTACGGCGCACCCGGCGGCGAGTACGCACCCAACACCGAGGGTCCCGACGGACAGTACCCCGGATCGGATCCGGATTTCGTTGCCGATGAACTGTTTTCGAAGCGCGGGGTCGATGTGGCGGTGCTGCATCCGATGGCGCGCGGCATCATGCCGGACCGGCACCTGGGCAGCGCGCTGCATGCCGCCCACAACGAGATGATGGTGTCGAACTGGCTGGAGTCCGGCCAGTTCGGCGAACGGTTCCGCGGCACCATCCGGGTCAACCCCGATGACATCCCCGGCGCGCTACGCGAGATCGAGAGATGGCGCGCCCATCCTCGGGTGGTTCAGATCGGCGTGCCGCTGCAATCCCGCGAGCTCTACGGAAAACCGCAGTTCTGGCCCATTTGGGAGGCCGCCGTCGATGCCGGGCTTCCCGTCGCTGCGCACATCGAGGTCGGGTCGGGCATCGCGTTTCCGCCGACGCCGAACGGGAACACCCGGACCTACGAGCAGTACGTCAGTTTCATGGCGTTGAACTACCTGTATCACCAGATGAACATGATCGCCGAGGGTGTATTCGAGCGGTTCGACGGCCTCAAGTTCGTGTGGGGCGATGGCGCCGCCGATTTCATCACGCCGTTCATCTGGCGCATGGACACCTTCGGCCGGCCGCACCTGGAGCAAACTCCATGGGCCCCGCGGATTCCCAGCGACTACCTGCCCGGTCACGTGTATTTCGTTCAAGGCAGCCTCGATGGGCCCGGCGACGTCGAATTCGCCGGTGAATGGTTCGGCTTCACCGGCAAGGACGACATGGTGATGTTCGGCTCGAGCTATCCGCACTGGCAATGCGGCGACGTGAGCAAGCTGCCCAGCGCGTTGTCCGCCGAGCAGCGCGAGAAGCTGTGCTGGCGCAACGCGGCGCAGCTCTACGGCATAGACATTCCCGCCGGGGTGGGCGCACAGTAGAAATATCGCGAAAGACTGAGGAGAACCAGATGACGCTGACCCATTCGCAGGAGCGGGTTCCCGCTACCGAGCGCATAGCCGTCCGCTGCGTCGACTCGGATGTTCATCCCGCCCCCAAGCGCGGAGAGTTGCTCCCCTACATCCCCGAGCCGTGGCGCAGCAAATACTTCCTCACTCGCTCCGTTGGCGAGCAGATCTACTACGACGCGCCGGACTATGCGCACTCCTACGCGATGCGCGTTGACTCGTTCCCGGCCAACGGTGAGTTTCCCTGCAGCGACCCGGATTTGGCGTTCCGGCAGCTGATCATGGAGGCCGGCTCCGATATCGCGATCCTGGAACCGGCGGCATATCCGGCGCGCCTTACCGAGGCGCAGCACGCGATGTCGGCCGCGTTGAACGACTGGCAGGCCAATCACTGGCTGGACAGCCACAACAACTGGCACGAGCGGTGGCGCGGTTCGATCTGCATCGCCATCGAAGAGCCGGAAGAGTCGGTGCGTGAGATCGAGCGCTGGGCCGGACACCCCTTTATGGCGCAGATTTTGATCAAGGCCGAGCCGCGGCCGTCCTGGGGCCATCCGAAGTACGACCCGATCTGGGCGGCCGCCACCAAGCACGACATCACCGTGAGCTGCCACCTGTCGCGCAGCCAGTTCGATGAGCTGCCGATCCCGCCGGTGGGCTTCCCCAGCTACAACCACGACTTCATGGTGACCTACTCCCTGCTGGCGGCCAACCAGGTGATGAGCCTGATTTTCGACGGAGTCTTCGACCGATTCCCGACGCTGCGAATCGTGTTCGTCGAGCATGCGTTTAGCTGGATACTGCCGCTGATGTGGCGGATGGACGCGATCTATGACGCGCGCAAGTCGTGGCTCGACATCAAGCGCAAGCCGTCCGAGTACGTCAAGGACCACATCAAGTTCACCACCCAGCCGCTGGACTACCCGGAAGACAAGACCCAACTGACCCGCGCACTGGAATGGATGGAGTGCGAGAAGATTCTGCTCTTCTCCTCGGACTACCCGCACTGGACGTTCGACGACCCGCGCTGGTTGGTCAAACACCTGCCCAAATACGCCCGCGACGCGGTCATGTACAAGAACGGCATCGCCACCTATCACCTACCCGAGACCGTTCCGGTGCTCGAGGGTCAGACCCGGGTGCTCTGAGTTGACGGAAGAAACCAAGCGGCCCGAGCCAAGACTCGCCCAGGGCCGCGAGCATGTCGTCGCAACCGTAGACGAAATCCCTCCGGGCACACACAAACTGGTTCCGATCGGGCGACACGGCGTCGGCGTCTATAACGTCAACGGCACGTTCTACGCCATCGCGAACTACTGCCCCCATCAAGGCGGCCCGCTGTGTTCGGGACGAGCCCGCGGGCGCACGATCGTCGACGAGACCGCGCCGGGCGACTCCGTCATGGTGCGCGACCTGGAGTACATCTACTGTCCCTGGCACCAATGGGGTTTCGAGCTGGCGACCGGCACCACCGCGGTCAAGCCCGAATGGAGTATCCGTACCTATCCGGTGCGCGTCGTCGGCAACGATGTTTTGGTTCAGGCCTAGCTACAGGAGAATCGGGTGCCTGCTATCGAGATCAACGGGGGAAATGTCGTCTACGAAATCCTCGGTGACTCTGGCGATCTCATTGCCCTGACGCCGGGCGGAAGGTTCAGCAAGGAGATCCCCGGCCTGCGTCCGCTGGCCGACGCCCTGGCTGCCGGCGGATATCGAGTGCTGCTGTGGGACCGGCCGAACTGCGGCGCGTCCGATGTGCAGTTCTACGGGCAAAGCGAGTCGCACATGCGCGCCGAGACGCTGCACAAGCTGGTGACCGGCCTGGGCTTCGAGCGCTGCATTCTGGCCGGAGGGTCCGGCGGCGCAAGGGATTCCATGCTGACCACGATGCTTTACCCCGAGATGGTCACCAAGCTCGTGGTGTGGAACATTGTCGGCGGCACCTACGGCACCTTCGTGCTCGGTTCCTTCTACATCATCCCCAGCATCCTCGCGGTGCGTGGCACCGGCATGGACGGCGTGGTGAAGGTGGCCGAATGGCGCGAGCGCATCGAGGAGAACCCTAATAACAAGCAGCGGTTCCTCGACTTCGACAAGGATGAGTTTCTCAAGCTCATGCTGCGCTGGCTCAACGCCTTCGTTTCTAAGCCGGGACAGACGATTCCGGGCGTCGAGGACGAGATGTTCGACCGAATCAAGGTCCCCACGTTGATCATCCGCGGGGGCGAGAACGACATGGACCACCCGAAGCGGACTTCCCTGGAAGTCAGTTGCCTGATCAAGGGATCGAAGCTGATCGATCCGCCCTGGCCCGAGGACGCCTGGGAACGCGCGTCCGAAGACCGCGCGGCCGGCCGGGTGCAGCATTTCAACATGTTCGACACCTGGGTGCAGGCGGCGCCCGCGATTCTCGAATTCCTGGGCTCGTAATGGGGCGAAACGGTGCATTACCTGGTGCGGATGTGGACCTCACAATTGAGCGACGCCTCCAGCGCCGTGTGCACACGGCTTTCCGGAATCCGTTCGAGGTCGGACTCTCGCAGCGTGACGTGGACGATGTCGAACCCGTCATCGCCGGGCGTGCGCTCGATGTCACCGGTCAACCCGAACGCGGACAGCACCCCGTGCGCGTCGTCGTCAGTGCCCCGGCTGACAAAGGTGATCACACCCGGGACCGGCCCGGCGCCGAACACCTTGGCGCACAACTCGATAGCGGTGCTCCTGGCCGTCTCGCCATCTTCGGCCTCGATGAGCAGTTCAACCTCGCGACGACTCGCCGGCAGGGACGCGAGGTCGTTGTCGACCACTCCGACGCCGGCCTCGGCCGCAGCCTCGAGGAGAGCCGCCATGCCGTCACGTAGTTGCGCAGGCGCGAGAACGGTGTCCGGGTCGACGTTGACACGCACCACGGCAGTTCGCATGTGCGCAAGCCTAACCAAGACGATGGCAGGCCAGCTGTGAACACCACTGAAACCACCAACATCACCACCGCCAGCGCACCCGGGTGCACGCCGCGGCTGCTGATCGAGCAGACCGGTCGGGAAGACCTGGCGGCCTATCGAAAGCTCGGCGGCTACCGTCCACTCGCCGATGCCGATGAATTGCTAAGCGAGGTCGAATCGAGCGGACTGGTCGGGCGCGGGGGTGCGGCGTTTCCGCTGGCGGTGAAGCTGCGGGCGGTACGCGACAACGGACGCTTGATGGGTGTCCCCGTCGTCGTCGCGAACGGCGAAGAGGGAGAACCGGCTTCGATCAAGGACCGCTGGTTGCTACGGAATCGCCCGCACCTGGTCCTGGACGGGCTGCGGCTCGCCGCGACGATGGTGACCGCTGACCGCGCCTGCATCTACGTCTCCGACCCGGAATCGGCACACAGCGTCGAAGCCGCGTTGAACGAGTTGGGCGCCGAGACGCTCGGCGTCACGATCGACATGCTCACCGTGCAACCGGGATACGTGGCCGGCGAGGAGACCGCCGCGGTCCGGGCCATCAACGGCGGCCCCGCCAAGCCAACGGACAAACCACCGCGGCCCTTCGAGGCGGGAGTCGACGACCGGCCCACGTTGGTGAGCAACATCGAGACTTTGGCGAACCTGCCCTATCTGCAAAGCCACGGCTCGGCTGATTTTCGGTCGCAAGGCACGACGCTGTCGCCGGGGACCTTCCTGGCCACCATCACCGGAGGCGGTAAGCCGCCGGTCCTCTACGAGCTTCCCCATGGACTGGCGTTCACCGATTTACTTGGCTTGCACGGCGTTTCGCCCGGCGACGTACGCGGGGCGTTGATGGGCGGCTACTTCGCCGGTCTGCTCAACCGTTCTGTGTTGGAGACGACCCTGGACCACGAGACGATGCGGCGTGTCGGTAGCGGCCTTGGCTGTGGCGCGATCTCGGTGATCACCGACGACTGTCCCGTCGCGGTGGCGGCATCGGTGCTCGCGTACTTCGACCGCGAAAACGCCGGGCAGTGCGGCTCTTGTTTCAACGGGACGGCGGCGATGGCCGCGGCCGCCGGGGCGCTGCGCGACGGCGCTGCGACGACAGAAGACGTCCAACGGTTGCGCCGTTGGTCGGTGCTGCTGCGTGGACGCGGCGCGTGCGCGACGCTGGATGCCGCGACCAACGTTGCCGCCAGCCTGCTCGACCAGTTCCCGGACGAAGTCGGTGTGCATCTCGACGGCAGGTGCCCTGACTGCGCAGACGGCGCGTTCCGCGCGGACCGCCCCTACGAGGCGGAACCAGTGAGGCAAGCATGAAAATCCGTCTGGACCGCACCATTTGCGACGGCTTCGGTATCTGCGCCAAGCACGCGCCGGGATACTTCTCGCTGGACGATTGGGGATACGCATCGCTCATCGGGGACGGCACGGTGGCGGAGCCGGATCGCGACGCGGTCATGCGGGCTCTGCTCGACTGCCCCGTGCACGCCATCACCGAGATCGGTCAGCGCACCAACCGCGCTTCTCAGCCCCCGCTCGCCGACACCGAGGATCCGGCCGAACACCTGAAAACCGAAGAGAACGAGGCGGAGTGGGGATTCACACGCTGAGGCGACCGGGAAGGTAGCTCGGTGCGACTCACCTTTGACACCGACGTGGAAGCGTTTCGCGCGGAGTTCGTGAGGTTCCTGACCGAACATCTGCCGAGCCAAGCCCAGGCCGGGGAGCGGCCCTCGTCGACCTCGCACATGCCCGAGTGGTCGCGTCGCTGGCAGCGGCTCCAGTTCGACCACGGGTGGCTACTGCCGGGCAACCCGCCGGAATTCGGCGGCCGCAACGCAAACATCCTGAAGCAGTTCGTACATCGCGAGGAGTTGTCGCGCCGCCGGATCTATCACTGCTTCAATCCGCAAGGCGTCGGCATCATCGCGGCGTCGCTGTTGTCCTTCGGCACCGAGGAACAGAAGCGGCGCTGGGCCGTTCCCATCCTGCGAGCCGAAATGACCGCGTCGCTGGGAATGAGCGAACCCGGAGCCGGCTCCGACCTGGCCGGGCTGCGAACCAAGGCGGAGTTGATCGGCGATGACTTCGTGGTCAACGGGCAGAAGGTGTGGACGTCTGGCGCTCATGACGCCGACGTCATCCTGACCTTCGTTCGCACGGACCCAAAGGCCCCCAGGCACAAGGGAATCAGCGCGCTGCTCATCCCGACCGACACTCCGGGGGTGGTGCGTCGGCCCTTCCCGCCGGTCTATGACCGTGACGAGTTGGACTTCAACGAGGTCTTCTTCAACGACGTCCGGGTCCCCACGGACAACCTGGTCGGCCCGCTCAACGGTGGGTGGCAGGTGGCCAACGGCTCCCTCGGCCACGAGCGCACCCTGATGTGGATGGCCTTCGCGAACCGGCTCGAACAGCTGCTCGAGAACTACCGGCCGGCGGACGCGGTGAACGCGGACCACTACGCCACTATCGTGATGGACTATTACGCGCTGCGGCTGCTCGGTTCGGCTGCGCTGGGGCGCGCGGCCCGGGGTGAGGTAGACGTGGCGGCGCTGTCCGTGCTGAAGGTCTTCGGTTCGGAGGCCGAGCAGAGCGCACTCCGGCACGCACTGGACGCGGCGGGGGCCGACGGTTTACGCGACAAAATGCTCACGGCTCCGTACAACCCTTACGCCCCCGACCTTTTCACCGCCGGCTGGTTCGCGCGCTACATCAGCAGCTACGCGGGCACCATCGCGGGCGGCACCTCGGAGATTCAGCGCAACATCATCGCCCAGCGCGTCCTCGGATTGCCGTCGCGCTGATCTTCAGCGGGCCGCTCAGATACTTGGACACAGGGACGACAGGAACTCCTGAGTACGACGCCGCGATTTGGTCCGCTCGCTGATGTCCTTGCCCAGCGGCACGATTCGCACCGCGAGGTCGGTGACGCCCGCGTCGCGATACCGGTTCAGCCGATCCAAGACGGCCGCCTCGTCGCCGGCCGCCATCGTGTCGCCGACGTCTGCGGCGTCGCCGTGCTGCAGCAGCCGCACGTAGTTCGGCGAGAAGTCGGCGTGCCCGAGCACCTCGCTGGCGTAGCCGCGAGCACCGTCGGTCTCGGCGTTCGAGCAGAGTGCGACGGGCACCCCGGCGACGATCCGTGGCGCGGGCCGCCCGGCCCGGTCAGCCGCCGCGGTGATGCGCGGAACGACGTGGTCTGCGATTGCCCGCTCGTCCGCCATCCACAGAACGGTTCCGCCGGAACGCTCCCCGGCGAGCTGCAGCATCGTCGGACCGAGCGCTGACAATAAGACCGGCATCTCGAACCCGTCGGTGACATCGACCGGTGAATGGACGCAGAAGCTTTCGTTGTCGACATCGACGCTCCCGGGCCCGGCGAAGGCCGAGCTGAGCACCTCGAGGTAGTCACCCATCAAGCTGGCCGGGCGATCATAGGGCAATCCCAATTGAGAGTTGACGATCCAATGATGCGAGGGTCCGATGCCAAGCGTGAACCGCCCGTCACACACGGCCTGGGTGGTCAACGCTTGTTGCGCCATGATCATCGGATGGCGAGTCTGGATCGGCACGACGGCCGTTCCGATCTCGATACGATCGGTGGCCTGTCCGATCAGGGCCACGGCGGTCATCGCGTCGAGGTAGCCGGGGACCTGGGGCATCCAAAACGCGGTGAAACCGTCGGTTTCGGCGGCGACACCATCATCGACCAGTCCCGCTAGCCGATCGGCGCGCGAGCGCTCCTTATCAGAACCAACCATCAGGCCGATGCGCACACGACCCCTTTTCTAGGGCACATACCGGTCCCACTCGTACGGAACGACCGCGAAAAAGGGTGCGGCGAAAAAAGGTTCGATGTCCGACTCGGCCCACCGGGTCTTGAGCGCCGGGTGCAGCCGTTTCGCGGTGGCGATCGGATCGTCATCGAGGAAGCAGTATGTGATGGTCTGATTCTCTTGCGCACTGGCCAAGCCGGCGTCGACCCGAAACGATACTGCGGACCAGACACCCGCGACTCCGTCGACCTCCAACAGCGGGTTCGGCGATGCCGATCCTCGCTCGACCAACACGAAGGCGCCCCGGACGGGCAGCCAGGGCAGCACGTCCGACCCGACCTTGACGCGCGGCGCGGCCGCTTTCCGTTGCACGCCATAGACGCCGCGCTCCACCGGTGGCAGCAGCGGGAGCTTACGGTCGGCATTGCCCAATGCCGTTGACAGCTCGTTGAAATCCTGCAGCCCGGCCGGGTCGGTGAAGAAGTAGGTCATCATGTGGTCGACGGCGTCCAAGGGCCCGTCGATGATCGCCCGGGCGGAGCGGCAGGCCGGCGTGGACACCAGGCGCAGTGAGGCGCGCACAGCGGCCAACCGGTGCTGCTCGGGGCGGTGGTCCAGGGTGTGCCAGCGTAGGTACTCCGCGTCCTTGCCGTCGGGGTGCCGGGTCGCCATGGAGACGAACAGGGTAGTGATCTCGCCACTGCCGGTGGCAAGGATCTCGGTGACCTCATCGGACGGCGTGCCGGGAAGGTGCATAGCCGTCGTCACGCTCTCGCCGGATCGTGCTGGGGCCGAGGAATTTCGGGATGTCGTGCCGCGACCATGCGCCGGAACCCCTCTCGCCACGGCACCTTGGTGCGCCCGAGGACGTCGTGCATGCGGGTGACGTCGGGCCACAGCGGCGTGTGCGCCTGATCTGTGTACTCGAAGATCGGCTCGACACCGACCAACTCACCCATGAAGGCGCAATACTCCTCGACGCTGACCGTCTCGCTACCGGCCCAGTTCACCACCACGGGCGGCACCGCGGCGACCTCCATCGCACGGATGCCGAGTTCCACATAGTCGTCTTCATAGATGGGGTTGTAGTTGTTCGGCTTGTCCGGATGCAACCGAATGGGCTTGCCCGCCAACATCGCATCGAGACGATCGGCGGGTGCACCGCCTTGGGGGCCATACGTCGAACAAATGCGGATGATCGTCAGCGGAATCCGGTAGTGCTTGGCGATCCAGGTGCACACCGCCTCGGCGGCAACCTTGGAGAAGCTGTAGTTCGCCCGCAACGGCGCCCCCGGTGGATCGGTCTCGGTCAGCGGTCGGTGGCCCTGGTAAGCGTAGATCGAGCCGGTAGAGCAGAAGACGAAACCCTGTGCGGCGCGGCAGTGGTACAGCAAGTCGCCGGACGCCTGTGCGTTCGTTTCCACGCAGCGGTTCCAGTCGTCCACGCCGGGGTCTACGGCCGCGTGGAATACGTAGGTGAAATCGTCTGGGAGAGAGGAGAAGTCCCCGTCGCCGACGTCCAGCGCCACGGGTTGGATTCCGGCGTCCGCGAGTTTCTGCCGGGCCGCGGGGTCTTTCAGGCGCGCGGCGCCCCATACCTCGTTTCCCGCCGCCGCCAGGGCACGCGCGATGGGGAACGCGATCTTGCCGGTCGCGCCGGTGATCAGGATCTTCTCTGCGTCGAGCAATCAGCCCTCCGAATGTTAAGTACTTGATATCGCGTCTGGAGCATAACCTTCGGCCGCAAGTAAATGCCACAGGCCAGAGCGGCTCGCTGCTGCTTCGCTTTGAATCTGGCCGTGGCGGTACCGACGGAATAAGCTGTGACCAGCCAGCGTGGGGATGGCGCCAAGGGAGGCCCACCATGAGGTGGTTTTTGGGTCGTCTGACAGTTGTCGTCGCTGTTGCCTTCGTGCCGATGGCGGCCGCGGTGATCGCGACGCCGGCAATCAGCTCGGCGGAGTGCGATCCCAACATGTCGTTCAACGTGGCGACGTGGGAATGCAAGCCGATGGCGGGCCCACCGGCGTGGTATGCGGCCCCACCTGCATATGCACCGCCGTTTGCCGCGCAGGACGTGCCGCCGCCCCCACCGCCACGGCCATGGTGGTCACCGAACGAACCGATGTGGAATGCCGGCTTTCACCAATGGGGTACCTATTTCACCGGCACCTGGGTGCCGTACTGACGGCAAGCCGCTCCTCGCCTGATAGGCGGCACGATCGCCGCCAACGCCATCTAGATCATGCCTCTCGGCAGTGATAACGTGATTCTCCGATTCGTATAATGGGGCTACCGCCCGCCGTCCGACTCCCGGAGGTGACGTGCCAGAACCCGGACGTCCTCTGCCCCTGATCACGCAGGACAACGAATTCTTCTGGACCTCGGGCGCCGACGGCAAGCTCCGGCTGCAGGAATGCCAGGCGTGCCAATCGCTGATCCATCCGCCGGCGCCGGTGTGCCGGTATTGCCGGTCACTGGACATCGGAATTCGGGAGGTCTCCGGCAGGGCGACCCTCGCCGGCTTCACCATCAACGAGCGATTCAGCCTGCCCGGGCTCCTCGCGCCCTACGTGATCGCGCAGGTGGCGATCGCCGAGGACCCCCGGGTGCGACTGACCACCAACATCGTCGACTGCGAATTCGACGACCTCGAACTCGGACAGCAGGTCGAGGTCACCTTCGAACAGGTCGAGGACGTCTGGTTCCCACTGTTTCGGCCCATCCCCGGCGTCGAGCCCGCTCCCCTGCCGGTCGACGAGATCGCACCGGAACGCTTCGGCGAGTACGTCCGGCCGATGCTCACCACCGAGAAGTTCGAAGACAAGGTCGCGCTGACGGGTATCGGCATGTCGCCGATCGGGCGCCGGCTCATGCAGCCGCCACTGGCGCTGACGGTGCAGGCGTGCGAGGCGGCGATCGCCGACGCGGGCCTGACCTATGCCGACATCGACGGCCTGTCCACCTACCCCGGCGCAATCAACGTGGCGGGGATGGGCGAGGGGGGCACCACTGCCCTTGAGGCCGCGTTGGGCATCCGGCCGACATGGCATAACGGCGCGATGGAAACGTTCGGCCCGGGTGGCTCTTTGATCGCCGCGATGCTTGCGGTCGCGGGGGGGCTGGCGCGGCACGTGCTGTGCTTCCGGACGGTGTGGGAAGCCACCCATGGCGAGCTGATGAAGCAGGGCAAGATCGCCCCGTCGATGGGCCGAATGTCGGGCTGGCAGATGCCGTTTGGCGCCACGTCCGCGGCGCACACCCTGGCGATGAACGCGCAGCGGCACTTTCACCGGTACGGCACCACGAAAGAAACGCTGGGCTGGATCGCGCTGAACCAGCGCGCCAACGCCGAACTCAACCCGACGGCCATCTACCGGTCGCCGATGACGATGGACGACTATCTCAACGCGCGGCCCATCACCACGCCGTTCGGTCTCTACGATTGTGACGTGCCCTGCGATGGCGCCATCGCCGTCATCGTCTCGGCCGTCGACGCCGCCCGCGACCTGGCCAAGCCACCGGTGCTGGTGGAGGCCGTGGGGACGCAGATCATCGAGCGAATCGACTGGGATCAAAGCACTTTGACGCACGAGCCACAGGTGCTGGGCCAGGCGGCGCATGTGTGGACGCGCACCTCGCTGCGGCCGGCAGACGTCGACGTCGCCGAGCTGTACGACGGGTTCACCATGAACTGCCTTTCCTGGATCGAGGCGCTGGGCTTCTGCGGGATCGGTGAGGCCAAGGAATTCCTGGACGGCGGCAAGAACATCGCGCGCGACGGACAGCTGCCGCTCAACACGCACGGCGGTCAGCTTTCGCATGGCCGCACCCACGGCATGGGCCTGTTGCACGAGGCCGTGACCCAGCTGCGCGGCGAGGCCGGTGACCGCCAAGTCACCGATGCCCGCGTCGGTGTGGTCAGCAGCGGCGGACTGACCCCCAGCGGCGTGATCCTGCTACGGGCCGACACATGAGCGCCGCCCCCCGCCCCCGGCTCGTCATCGTCGACGGGGTGCCGATGTCGGCGTTGGTCGCTGAGGCCGAAGATCCCAAGGCCGTGATCGTGGCGATCCACGGCGGCGGCACCACCGCGATGTATTTCGACTGCCCCGGTCACCCGTCGTATTCGCTGTTACGGGCCGGCGCCGCAGCAGGATTCACCGTGGTGGCCCTCGACCGGCCCGGCTATGGCAGCTCGGCACCGTATCCCGACGCGATGGTGTCGGGCGAGCAGCGCGTCAACCTTTCTTACGGTGCTGTCAATCGCATCCTCGACGAACGACCGCGTGGCGCAGGCGTATTCGTGTGGGGGCATTCGGGCGGCTGCGAGCTGACCGTACGGATGGCCGCCGACGCGCGGGGTGCCGACCTGCTCGGCATCGAGCTCGCGGGCACGGGCCGGCACTACCACCCCGCGGCCAAGGAGATACTGAAAACGGCTACCCGCGAACACCGCCCGTCGGGCATGCGCGAATTGCTGTGGAGCCCAGAGGAACTCTATCCTCCTGAGGTGCTCGGCGGCGCCACGGTTTCGCCTTCGGCCCCCGCTTACGAGGACCAGATGGTGTCGGACTGGGCGCGAAAGACGTTTCCGGAGCTCGCGCCCGCAGTGCGCGTCCCGGTGCATTTCAGCATCGCCGAACACGAAAAGGTCTGGCAGACCGACGATGCGGCGGTCGCCGAGATCGGCACCCTGTTCGCCGGGGTCCCGAGGTTCGTCGTGCATCGGCAACCGGACGCGGGGCACAACATCAGCCTCAGCCACGCCGCCCCCGCCTACCATTCGAAAGTTCTTGCATTCGTGCAGGACTGCGTGGCCGAGGGTTCAACGGACACGCAATCCGATCTGGAGGCCGGCTGATGCGCGTCGGGTTCATCGGGTTGGGCAGTCAGGGCGGCCCCATGGCGCGCCGGATCGCCGAAGGCGGCTACCCCACCACGTTGTGGGCGCGCAGGCCGGAAGCCCTCGAGGCGTTCGCCGACACCACAGCCAAGATCGCCGGATCTCCGGGCGAACTCGCCGCAGCCAGCGACCTGGTCTGCCTCTGCGTAATCGGCGACGCCGACATCGACGAACTCGCCTGCGGCGAGAACGGATTGCTGTCGGCGATGAAACCGGGCGGCGTCATCGCCGTGCACAGCACGGTGCACCCGAACACCTGCCGAGAACTTGCGACCAAGGCCGCCCCGCTGGGCGTATCCGTCATCGACGCGCCGGTGAGCGGCGGAGGAGGGGCGGCGGCCGAGGGCCGCCTGCTGGTGATGGTCGGCGGCGACACCGACGTCGTCGAGCGCTGCCGCCCGGTCTTCGAAACCTATGCCGATCCGGTCGTGCACCTCGGTGAGCTGGGTTCCGGACAGACCACGAAACTGCTCAACAACTTGCTGTTCACCGCCCACCTGGCCACCGCCGCCACCGCCCTGTCATTGGCCAAGGAGCTGGGCGTCGAACCGGACCGTCTCGCCGAGGTGGTGTCGCGCAGCAGTGGCAGCAGCTTCGCGCTGAATGCCCTGGGTGGGATCGGTGGGCTGGATCGGCTGGCCGGTGTCGCGGGTGGGCTGCTGCAGAAAGACGTTCGGTTGGTGGTCGACCTCGCCGACCGGGCCGGAGCAAACGGCGGCGCCGTGCTCGATGCGGCCGATGCGGCGCTGACCATGATGGACCACCCACGATGAGAGCTCAACAGGGTGCGAAATGCCAGCGTTTTGGTCTTTCCGGTTCGTCACGAAGGTATTACCGTTAGCGTTACAGTCCCGGACTCCGCTGTAAAGGTTTCAGCCCGCCCTCGCCGCTGAGGAGGATTCAGTGACAAAACCGAAGGTCGTCTTCGATCCGTTCTCGGAGGAGTACTTCAACGATCCGTTCGAAATCTACCGACGGATGCGTGAGGATGCTCCCCTGTACTACGACGAGAAAGAGGACTTCTACGCGCTGACCCGCCACGAAGACGTGTCGGCCGCGTTCAAGGACTTCGAGACGTATTCCTCGGCGCGCGGCTGCGACCTTGCGATGGTGCGCAAGGGCATCTCGCCCGAGCAGAAGTCGATCATCTTCATGGATCCCCCGGAGCACCGCCACATGCGCAGCTTGCTCAATAAGGCGTTCACCCCGCGGGCCATCCAGTCGCAGCGCGAGACGGTCGTCGAAGTCATCGAGAAGTATCTGGGCGCCGCCAATCCCGACAACTTCGACGTCGTGCAGGACTTCTCCGGACCGTTCCCGGTGGAGGTCATTACCCGGATGGCGGGGGTGCCGGAGGAATACCGCCAGCAGGTGCGCCTGTGGATCGACACCAGCCTGCATCACGAGCCCGGGCAGATCGAGGTCAGCGAGGCCGGCATTCAGGCGAACATCGACACGGCGATGTACTACTTCGGTCTGATCCAGGAAAGGCGCGCGGAGCCGCAGGACGACATGATCAGCAGGCTGATCGCGGCCGAGATCCCCGGTGAGGACGGACAGCCCCGCAAACTGGACGACATCGAGATCACCGGCTTCGCAACGCTATTGGGTGGTGCCGGCGCCGAGACGGTGACGAAGCTGCTCGGCAACGCGGCGGTGCTCTTCGCCCGTCATCCCGAGCAATGGCAGAAGCTGCAGGACGATCGCGACAAGATCCCGGGCGCGGTGGAGGAGCTGCTGCGCTACGCGGGTCCGGTGCAGTACAACGTCCGTTACACGCTGAAAGAGGCCCACGTCAGCGGTGGCGTGATTCCGGCGGGCAAACCGGTGTTCCTTTGCGGCGCCGCGGCGAACCGCGACCCGGAGGCCTTCACCGAGGCAGACACATTCGATATCGAGCGTGACCAGACCGAGGCGCAGCATCTCGGGCTCGGATACGGGATTCACAGTTGCCTCGGCGCGGCGCTGG
Organism: Actinomycetota bacterium; assembly: GCA_036338755.1. GTDB lineage: Bacteria > Actinomycetota > Actinomycetes > Mycobacteriales > Mycobacteriaceae > Mycobacterium. The sequence goes on from JAYZBN010000012.1 coordinate 337,789, forward strand.
CCCGCATGGAGAGCAGGGTCGCGCTGGAACACCTGCTCGACTTCATGCCCCGATACGAAGTGGACTGGGCGGGGTGCAAACGGGTGAATATGCAAAACGTGGCGGGCTGGAAGAACGTGCCCGTCAAGGTACTTCGTTAAAGGAGGCCACAATGACGAAGAAGATCGAAGTCGATTGGGGACTCTGCGAGAGCAACGGTGTGTGCATGGGCATCAACCCGGAGATCTTCGAACTCGGCGACGACGACATGCTGACCGTCCACCAGGAAGAGGTCACCCCGGAGAACGAGGCGGACGTGCGCGAGGCCGTCCGTCAATGCCCCCGGCAGGCGATCTCCATCGTCGGGGAGTAGCGATCAGAATCCGGAGAGGATGACCGCATTGCAGTCGGCGGCGGCCTGCCGCAGTTTCGCGGCTTCCTGGTAGCCCTCGGACTCGTACCATGCCCGAGCCGCATCGACCGACTCGAATTCCAGCACGACGGTCTGGTCGCCGTGCCAGTCGCCTTCGATGACCTTGGGTGCGGTGTCCACCGCAAGGATGGTGGCACCGCTCATCGCCGAACCGGCGGCTTGGGCGTAGGCCTTCATGCCTTCCGGGTCCTTGATGGCCTCGGTGAGGATGACATACCCTTTGGCCACTCGAATCTCCTTACTCGTCCGTAACTTTGGTCATTTCTCGCTGATCGCCTGCTCGGGACAGCATTGGATCGCCTCGACAGCGGCGGACTCCAATTCCGTTGGGACATCGGAATCTATGGCCTCGGCGTAACCGTCGTCGGTCAGGCTGAACACGTCGGGGCACAGTGTGAGACACATTCCATGGCCGCGACACTTCTGGTCGTCTACCCATACCTTCATGCCAGCGTGAACTCCAGGTGTAGTTCGGTCAGGCCGCGCAGGATATAGGTCGGAACATATTGGTAGCTGCGGTCGTTCGCCGGCCCGTGAACGCTCTCGTCGATCCTGATGTCCGTCGTGCGGTCGAGCAACCGCTCGATCGCCACCCGGGTCTCGGCCCGGGCCAGGGGCGCGCCGGGGCAGCTGTGGATGCCTCGCCCGAACGAGATGTGTTGGCGCGCATTCTTGCGGGCCGGATCGAAGATGGCGGGTTCTTCGAACCGGCGCGGATCCCGGTTGGCCGCCGCCTGCAGGATCATCACGGTGCTGCCCGCGGGCAGGTCGACCCCGCCGACGTTGACCGGCCGGCGGTTCATCCGGAAGTCGCCCTTGACGGGGCTCTCGTAACGAAGCGACTCTTCGATGAAGTTCGGAATCAGGCTGCGGTCCTTGCGCAGCTGTGCCTGGATGTCGGGCCGTTCCCCGATGGTCTGCAGCGCGGCGCCGAGCAGCCGGACCGTGGTCTCCTGACCCGCCGAGAAGACGTTGCTGGCAACGCGGGCCACGTCCTCGACCTCCGGGGTGGAGCCGTCGGGATACGTGGCGGTCGCCAGGCCGGTGAGCACGTCGTCGCGCGGCGCATTGCGGCGATCACGCACATAGTCGGAGAACAGGCCGTAGAGGAACTCCAGCGGACTGTGGGCCAGGGATCCCTTGGTGCCACCGACGCCCCCGCCTGCGTGCTCGGCGATGCCTTTGACGAACTTGTCGCGATCCTCGATCGGCACTCCGAGCAGGTCGGCGATGACCAGCAGCGTGAACGGGCCCGCGAAGCCCTTGATCCACTCGCCGCGCCCCGGCGCCAGGAAGTCGTCGAGCGCCTGGTCGGCGAGCGCCCACATGGCGTCCTCGTTCTCCTTGAGGCGCTTGGGAGTGATCAGCCGCATCATCAGGGAGCGGTGGTTGGTGTGCGTAGGCGGGTCGAGCGTGGGCAGTTGGTCGCTGAACGGCAGCTCGTCGCGATGCTCCTCGATCAGCTCGGTGATGTCGTCACCCTCGATCGGCACCGGAAAGCCGGGGAACGGGCCGGTCACCGCGATGCACGAGGACCAGGTCTCGGCGTCGTTGAGCACCGCGCACGCCTCGTCCCAACCGGTGATCATGGTGACGTCGTGATGGCTCTCGCGTGTCACGGGGCACCGCTCCCGCAGCGCCTCGTAATAGGGGTACGGGTTCTGGATCAGCTCGCTGCCGCGGAAGAAGTCCAACTCGGAGAATTTGTTCGCCATCTCCCGCTCCTTGAATCTCGGCTAGTGAGAACGTGCCTCTCGCAGATGAGTATTACATTTTCACACAGGCTGGTGGTCGTCAACGACGGACCCCGGCACGAACGTCAGGCCGCGACGTAACCCCGGTTAGCTGGCGGGGACCAGGTCTGCGGCAACCGACGGCCAAGCGAGCAGCCCGCTCCGGAAGGTCTCCACGTGACCGACTGAGGCGTGCGGCACCGACGCCGCCGCCAGGGCTTGGGCCTTGAACGTCTGCGCGGCCATGCTCAGTTGGTGTTGCACCAGCCCGACGCTGTCGTCTAGTTCGGATGGCCAGTTTTCTCCCCACAGCGTGACCTCGGTGACGCCGTGATCCAGGGCCTGCAGCACGCCTTGGCGCACCCGTGCGTCGCAGCCGAACAGGTCCGCCGCCGCCGCCAGGGCCTGCGGGCGGGGACGCGATCGCACCGTCGCCAGCGCGTCTTCCAGGTCGAGCACCTGGGCCCCGATGATCTGCAACGGCCGGTCGTCGGGGTGGTCGGCGACCAGCACGGTGACGTCCCAACCCGCCATCGACCTGTCGAAGATCCAGCCGCCGGCGAACCTCACCACGTCTATGACGGTGGCGGCGACGACGTCGAGCCGGTATCTCATATCGCCTCGGGCTTCTTCGGAGGTGCGAAATCCCGCGCCAGTGTCTCGGCGTACTGCTTGAACGCCTCGGCTAGCGGGATCGAAGGATCGAGTAACCATGTGGTTTCCATTCCGTGGACGAAGGCGAGGATTTCTACTGCCTTGACGGCGGGGTCTATGTCTTTGCGGTACCGGCCGTCGGCCTGACCGCGACGGATGAGGTCGGCGACGATGTCGGTCGCGGCCCGGTGCCTGGCGAGCATGCGGTCGTGCAACGGGGCGTCGGGAAGGATGTTCTCGACCAGCAGCACCGTGAACGTGCCCACGAGTTCGGGTGCGCGGTGAAAACGGTCCGCGACCGCGGCGATCTGGTCGAACAGGTCACCGGTCCGGTCGGCGTGAGTGTCGTCATCCAGGTCGCGGGCATCGAGCACCGCGTGCAGCAGCTGCTCCTTCGATTCGAAGTGATGCAGCAACCCGGCGGGGGTGACCCCGGCCTCGCCGGCGATCTGGGCGAGTGTCGTGCTGCGCCAGCCGTTGCGGGTGAGCAGGCGTTGCGCGACGTCGAGAATCCGCTGTTTGCGGTCCTCGCCCTTGGCGAGCAGCGTGTCGTATCGCCGTGCGACGGGCACCGGGACCCCCTCAAGCCACGTTGTATCGACGTCGGGAAACCAACCTAGTGAACACACAGTAGGTTAGTTTGGCCGCTGTGACAAGGGTCACGCAGAGCAAGATTTTGTGGATGCGGCTGGCCGCGGCTCTTAGCTCACCAGCTCCACCAGCGTGGCGTTGGCGGTGCCGCCGCCCTCGCACATGGTCTGCAGGCCGTAACGAATCCCGTTGTCGCGCATGTGATGCGCCATGCGTGTCATCAGCACCGCTCCGGACGCACCAAGCGGATGTCCCAGCGCGATGGCGCCGCCCAGCGGATTCATCCGTGCCGGGTCGGCCCCGGTCTCGGCCAGCCACGCCAGCGGCACGGGGGCGAAAGCTTCATTGACCTCGAAGGCGCCCACGTCGGACAGGCCAATGCCGGCCTTGCTCAGCACCTTTTCGGTCGCCGGGATGGGGCCGGTGAGCATCAGCACCGGATCCGCTCCGGTCACCGCGCCCGCCAGGTACCGCACGATCGGGGTCAGACCCAGCTCGACCGCCATCTCGGCGGTGGTCACCAGCAACGCGGCGGCGCCGTCGGAGATCTGTGAGGAGTTGCCCGCGTGGATCACGCCGTCCTCGGCGAAGGCCGGCTTGAGCGTCGCGAGCTTCTCGACGCTGCTGCCGCGCCGCACGCCCTCGTCGGCGGTGACGACGTTGTTGTCGGCTCCGTCGACGAACACCGGCACGATCTGCTCGGTGAAGGCGCCGCCATCCTGGGCCGCGGCGGCCCGCTCGTGGGATTCGACGGAGAATTCGTCGAGCCGGGTGCGCGAGAATCCCCACTTCTTGGCGATCATCTCCGCCGACAGACCCTGGTTGAAGGAGAAATCGTCATAGCGGGCAAGGACTTTCGGGCCATACGGCATACCCGTCGCCCGGGCCGAACCGAGCGGAACGCGACTCATGACCTCGACTCCACCGGCCACGACGACATCCTGCTGGCCCGACATCACCGCATGCACGGCGAAGTCCAGCGCCTGCTGGCTCGACCCGCAGGCGCGGTTGACGGTGGTCCCGGGAATGGTCTCGGGCCAGCCGGCGGCCAGGACCGCGTAGCGCCCGATGTTGCTGGACTGGTCGCCAACCTGGGACACGCAGCCCCAGACGACGTCGTCGATGATGTCTGGACCGATGCCGGTGCGTTCGATGAGTTCTGTCAGTACGACCGCGGAGAGGTCGGCGGCATGCATGCTGGACAGCGCGCCGTTGCGCTTTCCCACGGGCGTACGCACGGCCTCGACGATGACTGTTTCACGCATATCTTTGCCCAACCTCTCAGTCGCCGAGCGTGCACTGAGGGCGAAAAAACCGCAACAATCCCGCCGTCAGTTCACGTTCGATGACAAACAAACTACCTAGTAGCTTCTCGGCAGCTTCAGGACGTTGGCTCCCAAGAAGTTCAGGATCATCTCCTGGCTGACCGGCGCGATCTTCATCAGCCGGGCCTCGCGGAAGTACCGTGTGATGTGGTACTCCTCGGCGTAGCCCATGCCGCCGTGCGTTTGCAGCGCCCGGTCCGCGGCGGTGAAGCCGGCGTCGGCGCACAGGTACTTAGCCGTATTGGCCTCGCGCCCACAGGGTTTGCCGTTGTCATAGAGCCAGGTGGCCTTACGCAGCATCAGTTCGGCGGCATCGAGTCGGGCCAGTGAATCGGCGAGCGGAAACTGCAAACCCTGGTTCATCCCGATGGGCCGGCCGAAGACCTCGCGCTCGTTGCCGTATTTCACCGCCTTCCCCAGCGCCACCCGGCCGATACCGAGCGCCTCGGCCGCGATGAGCATTCGCTCCGGGTTGAGGCCGTCGAGGATGTACTGAAAGCCCTTGCCCTCCTCGCCGATTCGGTCCTCGACAGGCACCTCGAGATTGTCGATGAACAACTCGTTGGAGCTGACCGCGTTGCGGCCCATCTTGCGGATCGGGCGGACGTCGACCCGGCTGCGGTCGAGATCGGTGATGAACAGCGTCATCCCGTCGGTCTTCTTGGTGACCTCGTCGTAGCTTTGCGTCCGGGTGAGCAACAGGATCTTGTCGGATTCCATCGCCTTCGAGATCCACACCTTGCGTCCGTTGACGATGTAGCGATCGCCGTCACGCTTGGCGAAGGTGGTGATACGCGAAGTATCAAGCCCGGCACCGGGTTCGGTGACGCCGAAGCACACGTGGACCTCGCCGGTCGCGACGGCGGGCAACGTTCGGGCCTTGAGCTCGTCGGAGCCGTGCACCACGACCGGCTGCATGCCGAAGATGGACAGGTGGATCGAGCTCGCCGCGTTCATGGCACCACCCGATTTGGCGACCTCCTCGAGCAGGATCGTCGCCTCGGTGATGCCGAGGCCGTGACCGCCGTACTGGGTGGGGATGGTCATTCCCAACCAGCCGCCGTCGGCGATGGCGCGGTAGAACTCGGTCGGGAATTCGTGCGCCTGGTCTTTTTCCATCCAGTACTGGTCGTCGAATTTCCCCGCCAGCTCCGCCACCGACCGACGGATCAGCTCCTGGTCATCCGTCAGCTCAAAGTTCATTCCAGCCACCGGTGGCCTCCTCTTCTCAGCGCGAGCTGGGGGTCCCCCCGCGTGCGGGGGAACACAAAAGCACCCGACACGCTGACAAAGTAGGTGCTTTTGCGTCTGCTCGGCGACAGTCTCGCGCTCAGTCCTTATTGCCGGTAAGGGCTTTCGCGTTGGCCGCGAAATCGGCAAAGGACGCGCCGCCTCGGCCGTCCTTGGCGTGGCCCGCCGCCTTGATGGAAACGTCATGCCCCTCGGCGGCCTTACGCAGCGCACCGACGGTGGCCTGTTCACGCGAAATGTGCGTGAAGGGGTCGAACGAGTACCAGCGCATCGCGTTCTCATAGGTCATCTTGTTGATCTCGTCGTCGGGAACGTTATTGATGGACAACACATCCCATAACTCTTCCGGCGCACCCGGCCACATCGAGTCGCTGTGCGGGTAGTCGGCTTCCCAGCAGATGTTGTCGATGCCGATCATGTTGCGCAGCGCCACACCCACCTTGTCGCTGATGAAGCAAGTCAGGAAGTGGTCGCGGAACACATCGGACGGCAGCTTGTCACCGAAGTTCTGATGCGTCCAGGTGGAGTGCATTTCGTAGGTGCGGTCGGCGCGCTCCAGGAAGTAGGGGATCCACCCGGTGCCGCCCTCGGACAGGGCGATCTTGAGGTCGGGGTACTTCTTGATCGGTGCCGACCACAGCAGGTCCGCCGCGGCCTGCACGATGTTCATCGGCTGCAGCGTGATCATCACATCCATCGGCGCGTCCGGCGCGGTGATCGCCAGCCGGCCCGAGGACCCGATGTGGACGTTCATCACGGTGTTGGTGTCGCACAACGCTTCCCACAACGGGTTCCAGTATTCGTTGTGGAAGCTCGGGTAGCCCATCGCGGCCGGGTTTTCGGTGAAGGTCAGCGCGTGCACGCCCTTCTTTGCGACCCGGCGGACCTCGGCGGCACACGCCTCGGCATCCCAGATCACCGGGATGGCCATCGGAATGAACCGCGCCGGGTAGGCGCCGCACCACTCGTCGATGTGCCAGTCGTTATAGGCCTGCACCAGCGCGATGGAGAAGTCGTGATCGTCGGTGACGAACAGCCGCCCGGCAAATCCCGGGAAGGAGGGGAAGCAGATCGAAGCCAGGATGCCGCCCGCGTTCATGTCCTTGACGCGTTCGTCGACGTTGTAACAACCCGGCCGAATCTCGTCGAGCCCGGTCGGCTCGATGCCGTACTCCTCCTTGGGACGACCGGCGACCGCGTTCAATGCCACGTTCGGGATGACCGTGTCGCGGAACTTCCACATATCCGAGCCGTCATCGTTGTGCACCAGCCGGGGTGCGTCGTCCCGGTACTTCTTCGACAAGTGGTTCTTGAACATGTCGGGCGGCTCGACGGTGTGGTCGTCGACGCTGATCAGCATCATGTCTTCTTTGTTCATGAGCTTCCCTTTCATCGGATCCATCGGATCGATCACAGCCTCGGCGAACCGCTGTCCCGTGCCAAGATCACTGAAATGAAAACTATCTTCTCGCCAGACGAGAATCAACATTCATAGGTTGCTGCGGCCGCATGCAGCGGCCTGACCTGCGGCCCAGCAGTCCGGCGAATTTCCCACCGCCATGCGGCAAGGCCATGAGGTAGACGCCGGCGTGACACGTCGGTGCGGCCGGGCCCGGTCACGCCCCGACCGTCCGGCCGCCCGGGTGCGCCAGGCGGCTCCCACGCGCGCCCGCTCGGCACGCCGGCATTGACCGAGCGCGCGTTTCGTGCCAGTCTGTTAGTTGCAAATGAGAATATGATTCTCTTTCACCGAGAGGACACTGCCGATGCGCCTGCAGCCGCTCCCCGCCGACCAGTGGGACGAGGCTACCCAGCAGGCACTCTCGGCCATGCGGGACGCGGACACCAACAACGCGCTTTCCACGCTGGCTCACCACCCAGCGCTCGCCAAGGCGTTTCTTCGATTCAATGTCCACCTGTTGACGTCGTCCACACTGCCGGCCCGCATCCGCGAACTGGCCATCCTGCGGGTGGCCCATCGTCGCCAGTGCGCATACGAGTGGTCGCACCACGTGCGGATGGCCAAGGATGAAGGGATCACCGACGAACAAATCGCGGCGGTGCGGCGATTCGGCGATGGCGGCGCGGAGGACCTCGACGCGTTCGATCGCGCGGTGATCACCGGGGTCGATGAGCTGGATGAGAAGTCGGAGTTGTCCGACCAGACTTGGGCGGCGCTGGGCGAGCGCCTCAGCGACCAGCAGCGCATGGATTTCGTCTTCACGGTCGGCTGCTACGCCCTGCTGGCCATGGCCTTCAACACTTTCGGCATCCAACCCGAACACGCCGACCAGCACTGATCAAGAGGAGTAAGAACGTTGCCGCACTTCCCGAAACCAGCCGCCGGCAGCTGGACAGAAAACTACCCCGACCTCGGGACCGCGCCGGTTGACTACACCGACTCGATCGACCCGGCGTTCTTCGAGGCCGAACGCGACGCGGTGTTCCGGAAGACGTGGCTGAACGTCGGCCGGGTCGAGCGCCTCCCCCGCACCGGCAGCTACTTCACCAGGGAACTGCCGTCGGCCGGCAAGGGCACGTCGGTGATCATCACCAAGACCAAGGACGGGACGGTCAAGGCGTACCACAACGTCTGCCGCCACCGGGGAAACAAGTTGGTGTGGAACGACTTTCCCAACGAGGAGACCTCCGGCACCTGTCGTCAGTTCACCTGCAAGTACCACGCCTGGCGCTACAGCCTCGACGGCGACCTGACCTTCGTCCAACAGGAAGAGGAGTTCTTCAACCTCGACAAGAGCAACTTCGGCCTGGCACCCGTCCGGTGCGAGGTGTGGGAGGGCTTCATCTTCATCAACTTCGACGACGACGCGGCGCCGCTCATCGACTACCTCGGGCCGCTGGCCAAGAGCATCGAGGGCTACCCCTTCGGCGAGATGACGGAGACCTACTCCTACCGGGCCGAGGTCGGCAGCAACTGGAAGCTGTTCATCGACGCGTTCGTCGAGTTCTACCACGCGCCGATCCTGCACCAGGGGCAGTACACCAAGGAAGAGGCCGCCAAGATCCAGAAGTTCGGCTACGAGGCGCTGCATTACGAGCTGGCCGGACCGCACAACCTGCAGTCGACGTGGGGTGGCCAGGCGCCGCCGGAGGACATGTCCATGGTCAAGCCCATGGACCAGGTGTTGCGCAGCGGTCTGTTCGGTCCGTGGGACAAGCCAGAGATCATCGAAAAGCTGGAGCTGCCACCGGGTGTCAACGTGAAGAGGGTGCCGCAGTGGGGAATCGACTCGTGGCTGTTCTACCCCAACTTCATGCTGCTGATCTGGGAGCCGGGCTGGTTCCTGACCTATCACTACTGGCCCACCGCGGTGGACAAGCACATCTTCGAGTCGACGCTGTATTTCGTTCCGCCCCGCAATGCGCGGGAACGGCTGGCCCAGGAGCTGGCGGCGGTGACGTTCAAGGAGTACGCGCTGCAGGACGCCAACACGCTGGAAGCGACCCAGACCATGATCGGCACCCGGGCCGTCAAGGAGTTCCTGCTCTGCGACCAGGAAGTGTTGATCCGTCATCTGCACAAGACGACCGCCGACTACGTGAAGGAGCACCAACGCAATGGCGTTACCGTCTGAATTCGCGGCCCTGGAGCCCTATTTGGATTGGGACCTGGCCACCGAGCCCGAGCGCTACGCCAAACGGCTGGCCTCGACGATGCCCGAGATGCAGGCCTTCTATGACGTGGCCTTCCCGAAGCTCAACGCCGTCATCGAATATGTCGACAAGTTCCCACTGGACGACTTGCCCGACGACGCAAAGACATTGATGCACATGATGCAGTCACTGGTCATGGTCTCGTTTCCCATCGAGGCCTGGAAACAGCCGCGCGTTCCCGACAGCGGCGCGGCGTGGGTTGAAGTGATCAGGGAGCCGGTGATTTAGGCGGTGCTGACGATCAAGGCCGCAGGGCTCCTCGATATCGATGCCGGTGAGATCGTTCGCCCGGGCATTCTGCAGATCGAGGACGATCGGATCGTCGGTGTGGGCGGCGATCCCGAGGGCGAAATCATCGACCTCGGCGACCAGATTCTGTTGCCGGGCCTGATGGACATGGAGGTCAACCTCCTGATGGGCGGGCGCGGCGAGACACCCGGGCTGTCCCAGGTGCAGGACGACCCGCCGACGCGGGTGCTGCGCGCGGTCGGCAACGCCCGACGCACGCTGCGCGCCGGTTTCACCACCGTGCGCAACTTGGGCCTGTTCGTGAAAACCGGCGGCTACCTGCTCGACGTCGCGCTGGCGAAGGCCATCGACGCGGGCTGGATCGACGGGCCGCGAATCGTCCCGGCCGGCCACGCCATCACGCCCACCGGCGGTCACCTGGACCCGACGATGTTCGCCGCCTTCATGCCGGGCGCGCTCGAGCTCACGGTCGAAGAGGGCATCGCCAACGGGGTCGACGAGATCCGCAAGGCGGTGCGCTACCAGATCAAGCACGGCGCCGAACTGATCAAGGTGTGCGTTTCCGGCGGCGTCATGTCGCTGACCGGCGAGGCTGGGGCGCAACACTATTCAGACGAGGAACTGCGCGCGATCGTCGACGAGGCGCACCGGCGTGGGCTGCGCGTCGCCGCGCACACCCACGGAGCGGAAGCGGTCAAGCACGCGGTCGCGTGCGGCATCGACTGCATCGAACACGGCTTCCTGATGGACGACGAGGCCATCCAGATGCTGGTCGACAACGACCGCTTCCTGGTGACCACCCGCAGGCTCGCCCAGGCGATGGACGTGTCGCGCGCCCCGAAGGAATTGCAGGACAAGGCGGCCGAGATGTTTCCGAAGGCGGAAACGTCGATCAAGGCCGCCTACGAGGCCGGGGTGAAGATCGCGGTCGGCACCGACGCCCCGGCCATCCCGCACGGCCGCAACGCCGATGAGCTCGTCACGCTGGTCGAGTGGGGCATGCCACCGCTGGCGGTGCTGCGGGCGGCGACCGTCACCGCGGCCGAGCTCATCAACGCGAGCGACCGGGGCCGCCTCGCGGCGGGCCAGCTCGCCGATATCATCGCGGTGCCCGGAAACCCGTTGGAAGACATCACCGTCACCCGAAACGTCGGCTTCGTGATGAAAGGCGGCAAGGTCTATGTCGACGCCCGATCAGTCTAAGAGTGGCTCAAGCCGAACTGACGACCTCGTCGAGATTCAGCAGCTGCTCGGCCGCTATGCGGTCACCATCACCCAGGAGGACATCGAGGGCCTCGTCGCCGTCTTCACGCCCGACGGCACCTACAGCGCCTTCGGTGAGACCTACAGCCTCAGCCGATTCCCGGAATTGGTGGCCGCGGCCCCAAAAGGCCTGTTCCTCACCGGGACCGCGGTGGTCGACCTGGACGGTGACGCGGCCAGCGGCACCCAGCCGCTGTGCTTCATCGATCACGCAACCCACGACATGCGGATCGGCTACTACCGTGACACCTATGTGCGAACCGCCGACGGGTGGCGGCTGAAGACCCGCGCCATGACGTTCATCCGCCGCAGCGGTGTGCACGACTCCGGACGCCCGCACGCGATCGGGCGTCCCGCCGGTGACTCCGCGGCCCAGGCAGCGACCTAAAGGAGCCGATCAATCGAAGTGAATGTCGAGCAGTTCCGGGCCGACCTGCGCGCGTGGCTCGACGACAACGATCTGACCCCCGGGCCCGACCACTCGCTGCGGGGGCACATGCGGCAGTTCGCCCGGGTCAGCCGTGCGCTCTACGACGCCGATTGGATGCGATTCGGCTGGCCGGTCGAGGTGGGTGGATTGGGCGGTCCCGCGGTGCTGCGAGCGATCGTCGGTGAAGAGGTGGTGGGCCGCCGCTTGGCCGAACCCGGACCCTATTCGATGCTCGAGGTGCTCGCGCCGACAATGATCGACTACGCGCCGGCCGAGCTCGCCAAGGAGATGGTTCCGCGCCTGCTGAGCGGTGAAGAGCAATGGTGCCAAGGCTTTTCCGAGCCGGGCTCGGGCAGTGATCTGGCATCGCTGACAACACGGGCGGTCCAGGACGGCGACAACTGGATCGTCAACGGCCAAAAGGTATGGACCAGCTTCGCGCAGTTCTCCACCCGGTGCGTCCTGCTTACCCGCACCGCGCCCGGGCACGACGGGATCACCGCGTTCTTCGTCGATCTCGACACTCCGGGCATCACCATCCGTCCGCTGCGGACGATGCACGGCGTCGACGAGTTCTGCGAGGTGTACTACGACGACGTGGTGATACCGGCCAGCCGGATGCTGGGCAAGCCGGGAGACGGCTGGCGGCTCGCGATGGACCTGCTGCCCTATGAGCGTTCGGCGTGTTTCTGGCAGCGGATTGCGTACCTCTATTCGCGTTTCGACGATCTGATCACCACGGCAGCCGAAGTCGGCGAGCCCGACGAATCCGCGCTCGGCGGCGCCTATCTGGCGCTGCACACATTGCGCTGCCGGTCGCGCGCGACCCAGCACCGGATGCGCGATGGGGCCCGGCTTGGACCCGACACCTCCATCGACAAGGTGCTGCTCGCCTCTGCCGAGCAGCGGCTCTACGACACCGTCCGCGATGTGTTGCCGGGCACGCTCGAGCTCGAAGACACGCCGTGGCGTTCGGAATACCTGTACTCGCGCGCGGCGACGATCTATGGCGGCACCGCCGAGATCCAGCGCAATATCATCGCCCGCCGGCTGCTCGACCTCGGGAAGGAGTGAACCGTGGCTTCTTCGGCAGATACCGAGTCAGACCCCGAATCGCTGCGCCTGCTGGCAGAGTCGCTGCGGACGACGATGAGCGCCGCCTCGGGCGCCAAGCTCGATGCGGCGCTGACCGACCTCGGCTGGCGCGACATGCTCGACGAAATGCCCGATACCGCAATACCTCTGGTGTTCAAACTGCTCGGTGAGACCGGCGCGCACGCGCCCGTCCTCAACGACGTAGTGCTGTGCGCGGCCGGCGACGCGCCCGGAGGCACGCTGCCGCTGCCGTTCGCCGGCGGCTCCTGGGTGCTGTGGGAACGCCGCGACCACCCCGAGTCGGCGATCGACGAGTTGCTGCCGATCCGCCCCGCACCGCAGGGAGATCCTCTGCCGTCGGCCGCCCTGCACGCGGGTTGGCTAGCCGTGGGTTGGTGGCTGGTCGGCACCAGCCGGGCCATGCTGTCACTGGCTCGTCAGCACGCCGTGGACCGCGTGCAATTCGGCCGCCACATCAGCTCGTTCCAGGCGATCCGGCACCGGCTGGCCGAGACGCTCGTCGCGATCGAGGGCGCCGAGGCAACACTGCAAGCCGCGACGGAATGCGACGATCCGCAGGGACTGGCTTCCCTGCTGGCCAAGGCCGCGGCTGGTCAGGCCGCGCTCACCTCCGCACGCCACTGCCAGCAGGTGCTCGGCGGGATCGGCTTTACCGCCGAGCATCCGCTGCACCACCACATCAAGCGGTCCCTGATTCTCGATGGGCTGCTGGGCAGCTCTCGAGAACTGACGCGTGCGGCCGGAAAAGCGTTGGTGGCGGCCGGTTCTGCGCCGCGGCTCGCGCAGCTGTAACGGGTCGCGCGCCCCGGAACCAAGCAGCGTACGCCGGGCATGGGATGCTTCGCTGCAACGATGGCGCGTGGGTCGACCACGGCCGCAACCCGGGGAGGTGGGAAGCACGAATCACGCGCAAGCACCACAAAACCAGTTCGGCGTCGCCTCGCTCCTGCTGGGCCTGGTCGGACTCGTCACCTGCTGGTTGCTACTGGGAGTGCCCTTTGGCATCGCGGCGGTGGTGACGGGCGACATCGCCCGGCGAAGGGTTGCCCGCGGGGAGGCGAACAATCCGCGAACCGCGGTGGCCGGCATGGTTTTAGGGGCGATCGCGGTGGTGGCGGGTCTCGTCGCCATCGGCTACTACGCCCAATTGGACGCGAAGAACCACTGACGCTCAGATCAATTGCGCGGTAACCCGAGTACGCGTTCTGCGATGATGTTGCGCTGAATTTCCGATGTACCGCCGGCGATGGTCGCGGCGAAGGTGCGGGTGTACCGGTCGAACCAGCTGCCGTAGTGGCTATCGAGGTTGAGCGGCGCGAACGGGGCCGTGACCGCGCGCAACGCCAGTCCGTCGCCGTCCTTGGCGGCCAGTGCGTCCTCGCTGGCGCGTTGCATGGCCTCCGAGCCCAGCAGCTTGAGCACCGACTGAGCGGGGACGTCCTCTTCGCCGCGAGCGGCTTTGGCCAGCGTTGCCGACCCCAGCAGCCGCATCGCATAGAAGTCCATCACCAGCGTCGCGTAGTGATCCCGCTGCACCGGACCCGAGGGATGGGACTCGACCGTCAACGCGTGCAACATGTCCGCGTAATCCAGCCACAGCATCGCGCGCTCGTGGCCGAGCGAACCGGTCGCGACGCGCCAGCCCGCGTTCAGCTCGCCCACCAAGTTCTCGGCCGGCACTCGTACGTCGGTGAAGAAGACCTCGTTGAAGTCGACGTCGTCGATGTCACCCATCGAGGCGAACGGGCGGCGGACCACGCCTGGGCTGTCGGTGGGAATCAGTAAAGCGCTGATGCCCTTGTGTTTTGGCGCGTCCGGATCGGTGCGCACGAAGGTCAGCAACACATCGGCGTGATGGGCGCCGGATGTCCACACCTTCTGCCCGTTGACGACGAAGTGGTCGCCGTCTGAATCAGACGAGCGCACCGCGCGCGTCTTCAGCGAGGCGAGATCCGAGCCCGCGCCGGGTTCGCTCATCCCCAGTGACGCGGTGATCTCCGCCCGCAGGATCGGTACCGCCCAGCGCCGCTTCTGTTCGGGTGTACCGAATGACAGCAATGACGCCGCGATGATGCCCACACCCTGCGGATTGAAGCTCTGATAGATGCGCCGCCGCGACAGCTCTTCGTGGTACACGTACTGCTGCAGTAGCGTGGCGTTGCGCCCGCCGAACTCCGGGGGATTGCCGGGCTGTAGCCACCCGCTGTCGAACAGCAAGCGCTGCCACCGGCGGGCCCACTCCGGGACGTCCGAACTCGATTGGGGCCGCAGGAACGCCTCGGCCTCGGAAGGCAGGTGCGCGTCGAGGAAGGCCACGAATTCGGCGCGGAACGCCTCCACCTCCGCGTCAAAAGTCAGCTGCACAGCTCTTCCCGGGATGGTCGTGAGCGCACCGCGCCGTCAGTAGATCATGGTTTCCGCCGACGACGCGGTTCGCTCTTGCGATTAAGCTTCCATACACACGTCTAAGAGAATAGTATTCTCGCGGTAAGAAAGTTACAATCTCCGACACGTGATCCGTGAGGGGGTCGAGCGCAGCGATGTCACGGCGTTCTCCGTTAGAGTCCAACCATGTTCTCCCCTCGCGGCAATCACCTGAGCCGGCCGTGACCAATCCAAGCGAAGAGCCGGCCTGGAAGCAGCGTGCCGTCGAGCGGTCCATCAAGACGGCGAAACTGCGCGCCGCGCAGCGTGTTCAGCGCTTCCTCGACGCGGCCCAGGCCATCATCATCGAAAAGGGCAGCACGGACTTTACCGTGCAGGAGGTCGTGGACCGCTCCCGCCAGTCGTTGCGCAGCTTTTACCTGCAATTCGACGGCAAACACGAGTTGCTGCTGGCGCTCTTCGAGGATGCCCTGAGCCGATCGGCCGACCAGATCCGCGCGGCCACCGAGAGCCAAGCCGATCCGTTGGAGCGGCTGCAGGTCGCCGTTCAGCTCCTCTACGAGGCATCGCGCCCGGACCCGACGGCCAAGCGCCCGTTGTTCACTGACTTTGCCCCGCGGTTGTTGGTGACGCATCCGGCCGAGGTCAAGGTGGCTCATGCGCCGTTGCTCGCGTTGCTGACGGAACTGATGGAGGCGGCGCACGACGCCGGCAAGTTGCGCACCACCAGCAATCCGAAGCGGGTGGCCGCCATGACAATGCAGACCGTCATGTTCATCGCGCAATCCAGCGGCGGCCCCGATGACGCGACGATGCACCCCATCACCGCCGATGAGGTGTGGGATTTCTGCTCACGCGGATTCGTCGCGTAGCACAACCGCGCCCCGTCCCCTCCCGTGATGAGCGAATAGCGCACGCCGTTTGCCGGTGAGAATGAGATTCTCTAATATCTAGAATCACAAATAGCCGAAACGGATTCGTCATTGACACCCGCGACGGCTCAATGACAGAGTTCAAGGCGGCAAGACCCGCGGTCCTGCAGAACGCGTTCGTTCTCCGCCGAGGCGTGCCGATCGAAAGTCAGGAGTTGAGGTAGCCATGACCGGACGTGTTGAGGGCAAAGTCGCTTTCGTCACCGGAGCGGCGCGCGGTCAGGGCCGCAGCCATGCGGTGCGGTTGGCCGAGGAGGGTGCCGACATCATCGCCGTTGACATCTGCAAGCCGATCCGCGACGGCGTGACGGACACCGCGATCCCGGCGTCGACACCCGAAGACCTCGCCGAAACCGCGGACCTGGTCAAGGGGCACAACCGCAGAATCTTCACGGCCGAGGTCGATGTGCGCGACTTCGACGCACTCAAGGCGGCGGTGGACAACGGTGTCGAACAGCTCGGCCGCCTCGACATCATCGTCGCCAACGCCGGAATCGGCAACGGCGGCGAGACTTTGGACAAGACCAGCGAAGAAGACTGGACAGAGATGATCGACGTCAACCTGTCCGGGGTGTGGAAGAGTGTGAAAGCCGGTGTGCCGCACATCTTGTCCGGCGGGCGAGGTGGCTCCATCATCCTGACCAGCTCGGTCGGCGGGCTCAAGGCCTACCCGCACACCGGTCACTACGTCGCGGCCAAGCACGGCGTCGTCGGTCTGATGCGCGCCTTCGGAGTCGAGCTGGGGCAGCACATGATTCGCGTCAACTCCGTGCACCCCACGCACGTGAGCACCCCGATGATCATGAACGAGGGCACCTGGAAAATGTTCCGCCCCGACCTGGAGAGCCCCGGCCCCGACGACATGGCGCCGATCTGCCAGATGTTCCACACGCTGCCGGTTCCCTGGGTCGACCCGATCGACATCAGCAACGCGGTCCTGTTCTTCGCCTCCGACGAGTCTCGCTACGTCACCGGCGTGACCCTGCCCATCGATGCGGGCAGCTGCCTGAAGTAGCCGCTAGAAGGGGCTGCTATTCGACTGCCATTCGGCTGACTCGGGTCGCGGCCCGTACCGGCGGATGTAGTCCTCGTGCATCCGTGCCTGTTTGCGGCGGGCGATCACGTCGACCAGATTCGGGTCCAAACCGTGGACGGCCAGCCGGTGCCGCCGCCAGACCTTGTTGAGGGCAAGGGTTATCAGCAGCGCCCAGATGTAGAGCGGCGCGGTCATCTCCGTGTGCACGTAGAGCGAGGCGGGCAGCAGCCAGAATGGAGCAAGGACCAGCAGGGGCGGGATGGCCCACCTGATCATGTGCCGGCGGATGGCTCCCTCGCCGGCCAAGTCTCGTGCCACCCAGGTGCGCATCGAGTCGGGCAGTCGCTGGCCGTAGGAATAGCCGATCCGCTGCCAGAGAGTGGGTTTCGCGTCGGTCATCATGCTCCTCGGGGTGATATCAGGCTTGCAATGCGCCGGCCGCCACGGCCGCGGCGTTGATGCGGGTGAGGACCCGATGCAGGTTCTCGAGTTCGGCCATGTCCACACCGAGCCGGGCAACGACGGCGGGCGGAATCTCAAGTGCCTTCTCCCGCAGGGCGATTCCGCGTTCGGTCAGCCTCACGTCGGTGG
The DNA here is from genome assembly GCA_036338755.1 of Actinomycetota bacterium. GTDB lineage: Bacteria > Actinomycetota > Actinomycetes > Mycobacteriales > Mycobacteriaceae > Mycobacterium. The sequence continues at coordinate 355,432 of JAYZBN010000012.1, forward strand.
TCCGCTCGTCGCCCGCATTCTTCGAGCGGGTGATCAGCCCCAGCCCCTCCAGCCGTTTGAGCATCGGCGACAGCGTGGCGGAATCCAACTGCAGCGCGGTGGCGATCTGCTTGACCGACAACGGGAACTGCTCGGCCCCGGGGGTTTTGCGGTGATCCCACAACGCCAGCATCACCAGATACTGCGGATGGGTCAGGCCGAGCGGCTCCAACAGCGGCCGGTACACCGCCAAGACCGCCCGGTTGGTCGTCGCCAAGGCGAAACACACTTGGTGTTCGAGGGCTAGGGGGTCGATTTCGCGCGCGGTCGGTGCGGCCATACGTACATAGTGCGCTAATAGTTAGGGTGCTATCTACATGACGCCTCTCACACCGCCCCGCGCGCGGGTAATACCCTCGGAATCCATGGACGATTTCGCGGGACGCGGGGCAGTCATCACCGGCGGTGCGAGCGGCATCGGTTTGGCCACCGCCACCGAATTCGCCCGGCGCGGCGCCCGCCTGGTGCTGGCCGACGTCGACCAGGCCGCGCTGGAACGGGCCGTGGCGCACCTGAGCGGCGAAGGCTTCGATGCGCACGGAGTGACGTGCGACGTGCGCCACCTCGATCAGATGGTTCACCTGGCCGAGGAGTCCTTCCGCCTGCTGGGTCAGGTCGATGTCGTGTTCAGCAACGCCGGCATCGTCGTCGCGGGTCCGCTCGCGGCGATGACGCACGAGGACTGGCGCTGGGTGATCGACATCGATCTGTGGGGTTCCATCCATGCCGTCGAGGCGTTCGTGCCGAAGCTGATCGAGCAGGGCAGGGGCGGGCACATCGCCTTCACCGCTTCCTTCGCCGGATTGGTGCCCAACACCGGTCTCGGGGCGTACGGCGTTGCCAAGTATGGGGTCGTCGGTCTGGCCGAGACCCTGGCCCGGGAAGTCAAGGACAACGGCATCGGTGTATCGGTGCTCTGCCCGATGGTCATCGAGACCGGGTTGGTCGCGAACTCGGAACGAATTCGCAGCGCCGATGACGGGCTCGCGTCAGCGCCCGACCTGACGAGTGGGTTCGGACAGCTCCCGCCGACGCAGGATGACACGGTGTCGGTCGATGGCGTCGCGCGCCTCACGGCCGACGCGATTCTGGCCAACCGCTTGTACATCCTGCCGCACGAGGCGGCCCGGGCGTCGGTCAGACGCAGGTTTGAGCGCATCGATCGCACCTTCGACCACCAGGCCGCAGAAGGGTGGAGACACTAACCGGATGTTCGATTAGTCGATCACCATGGCCGCTCAGCTACTTGCGCGCGTGGCCGGTGCGCGGCCGATCACACCGTCGGATTCCAGGCGGGCGATGTCGCAGTCGGACAAGCCCAGCCCGGACAGCATCTCGTGGTTGTGCTCCCCCAGCAGCGGCGCATGCTCGGTGTGGAACCTGTGGGGCCCGGCGGAGAACCTCGCCGGCACGGTGCTGAGCCTGGCCGGCCCGTTGACCGGATGGTCGACCTCTTCGAAGAAATCCCGGAACGCCAACTGCTCCAGCTCAGTTTGACGGTGCGGTTGCATGACTTTGGCCACCGGGACGCCGGCGTCCCAGAGAGTCTCGACGATCTCGTCGCGGCTGCGGTGCGCGCACCAGGCGGCGAGTCGCTCATCGATGAAGTCGTGGTGCGTGCGCCGGCCGGCATCGGTCGAAAGTCCGGGATCTGTTGCCCAGGAGGGTGATCCGAGGGCCCGGCACAAACCGTCCCACTGGTCGTCGGTGGCCACCGCGATCGCGACCCAGCAATCGAGCCGGCCGAATTCGTCGATGTCAGCGCTGAGGTAAAGGTTCTGCGGCGCGGCGGTCGGGCCCCGGTTGCCGGCACGCTCCAACACCGCCCCGTATGCCGAGTACTCGACAACCTGCTCGGCGGAGATGCTGAGGGCGGCGTCGACCATCGCCGCCTCGACGAACACGCCTTCGCCGGTGCGGCGCCGGTGCTCCAGCGCGAGCAGTATCGCGTTGAGCGCGTGCACGCCGGCGCATGCGTCACCGATCGAATAGGGGTCATACGGTGTGCGGTCCGGGTAGCCGGTAAGCCAACTCACGCCGGACGCTGATTCGATGGCGTAGGCGAACGCCGGGTTGTCGCGCCACGGGCCGCCGAGTCCGAATCCGGGCATTCGCACCAGCGCCGTGTCCGGCCGAATCGATTGCACAGTGGCGAAATTTAACCCGATCTGGTCCAGCACCCGCGGCGTGAAATTCTCCACGATCACATCGCAGGTCGCGATGAGCTCACGCAGCAATTCGCGACCGCGCGGACTCTGCAGGTCGAGCGTCAGCCCTTTCTTGTTCGTGTTGAGGGCCTCGAAGATCGGCGACTTCTCCCACCACTGATCGTCGGTGATCGGGATGCCGGCGATCATCCGTGTGCCATCGGGACGGCGGGTGGATTCGACGTGGATGACCTCGGCACCCAGCAAGGCCAGAGCGTGGGTACAGCAGGGTCCCGCCCAGAAGGTCGTCATGTCCAGGACCCGAAGTCCGCTCAGGGGAGACGCTTTCGCCACACCGGCAGGCGCGGGTCGCGCCGGAAGGGCCGCGGCGCGGTAGTACTCGGTGTGCTCCCCCAGCCGCGGTGCGGGCTGCGGCGGGCGCAGCTGCGCGGGCCGCATCCGATACGGGTGGCTGGGCTGCTGGAACCCGTCGCTTGGATTTCGCACGAACGAGCCGCGCTCCACGAACTGATCGAAGGACGTGACGTTGGCGCCGTTGGCGACCGGCGCGTTGGGAATGCGGAATGCCGACGCCAGTTCGCGGATTTCGTCGACCGGGGTGGCGGCCAGCCAGGAGAAGATCTCATCGGCGTGGATGTTGGCCTGCTCGGTGATGGACAGCGGTGATTCCTCGTCGATCCATTCCGGATGGCCCACCATCGCACACAGGTCAAACCATTGTTGCGCGGTCCCGCAGCCGAGGTTCACCAGGCCGTCCTTGGCCTGAGCCACTCCCGGAATCGTCGGCCGTCGCGTGTCTCGCCACGGCCGGCCGAGCACCTCGAAGTAGGTGACCGGGTAATAGGTGAGGCCGAGGATCTGTGTCTCCAGCATCGAGAGGTCGACCAATTCCCCTGCGCCGCCGTTGATCCGGCGCCAGCGGGACGCCAAGGTGGCCGCACTTGCGTAGACACCGGCCAGGTATTCGCCGGCCTGACCGCCGATGAAGACGGGCGCGCGCTCCTGCTCGCCGCGGCCGAGCCCGACGATGCCTCCCGACCACGCCTGCAGGGTGAACTCGGTCGCCGGGCGGTCTCGCCAGGGGCCTTCCAGCCCGAACGGTGTGATCGCGGTGACGGTGAGGTGCGGGTGGCGTCCCTGGATGGCATGCGGCGTGAAGTGCGGCTGCTCAACCACTTTCGAGCCGGCCGACCACACCACCGCGTCAGCGGAAGCCAGCAGCCGGTCCACCAGCTCGGTATCGTCGCCGCTGGTGGGGTCGGCCACGACACTGTGTTTTGCCCCGGCCAGGAAGCTGAACAAGGCGCCGTCACCGCCGACCGGGATGGTGGCGCCCGAAGCCGACCACCTGCGCAACGGATCACCCTCTGGCGGTTCGACTTTCACGACGTCGGCGCCGCCGTCGGCGAGCAGCTTGGTGCAGTAGGCGCCGGCTATCCCGGTGGACAGGTCGACGACGCTGTAGCCGCTCAGCGGCGCTTCGGCCGTCGGCACCGAGGACTCGGGCACGGTTAGGGCCGCCAGAACGGGCTCGCGGTAAGCACTTCGGGGCCGTCGGCGGTGATCAGGACCGCTTCACGCCCGAATACCGCGCCGCCTCCTTCTTCCCACACGTAGCCCGTCACGGCCAGCACCATTCCCCGCTCCAGGCGTTCTGCGGCCGCGGTGGTGGGCAGGTGCTTGGAAACGACGGGTGGGTCGAACCCCATGCCCAGGCCGCGGGCCACCGGCATCGGCGGCTCGGGCTCCCCCGCGCTCCGGTAAGCGGTGAGCAACTCGTCCGCGCTCGTGCCGGGATGACAGGCTGCGATCAGCTTGCCCCACAGTCGATCCCACCGCGTGTGCAGTGCTGCCGCACCGCTGGGCGCACGCCGGTTGTCGGCGGGCCAGGTCCGGCCCACTTCGCCGACGTAGCCTCCCGCCAGCACTCCGGCGGAGAACGCCACCAGATCGCCGTCCTGGATACGACCGTCGCCGTGAGCGCGCCGCCAGGGGTGCTTGCGCGATGTCACCCATGCGACGTCCTGGTTCGACGGCGTGCTGACACCGCCGGCCGCGGCGGCCTCCAGCAAGACGCCGGCCAGCGCCTGCTCGGTGACCCCCGGCCGCAGTTCGGAAACCGCCGCCGCGAGCGCCGACTCGGCCACCGCGACTGAGTCCCGCAGCGCGGCGATCTCCTCGTCCGTCTTGATGCGCCGCGCGGCCCGCATGGCCAGCTCACCGTCGACCAGCTGCGCGTTGGGGAACGCGGTCGGCAGGAGTTGGGCGAAAACCGGTGACAGCGCATCGGTTCCGACGCGTCGTGCGGTCGCCGCGCCGTCGATGCGCTGCAAGGCCGCCATCGTGTTCATCGGGTTCCAGGAGATGCCGTAGAGGTTCTCGTGGGGAATGTCTTCGGGGACGCCCTCATCCCACGTGCTCAGCAGGTGCACGGCGCCGGTCTCGCGCACCAGCACGCAGGTCGGGCCGAACGGCCGGGTGCCGGCCACCCACAATTGTGGAGCCCCGGTGACGTAGCGGACATTGGCTTGCCGGCCGAGGACCAGTACGTCGAGATCGTGTGCCGCCATCTGGGCCAGCGCCCGCTGGCGGCGCCCGGAGCGCAGCGTGCGCTCGTCGGGCAGGACTTCAGTTGCCATAAGGGTCATAGGGGTAGTCGGTCAAACGGATCCAGCCTTCCTCGGTGATCACCAGGACCTCTTCGCTGCGGTAGCCGCCGGTGCCGTCCTCCCATACGACGGGCTCGAGAACCAGCACCATTCCGGATTGCAGGACGAAATTCTCGTCGAACTCCTGCCCGAGATCGGTTCCGATCATCGGCATTTCGGCGGCGTTGACGCCGATTCCATGGCCGAGGTAGAAGTGCGGCAGCCACGGCTTGGTGCCGCCGTTGGCCGTGATGGCGGCGCGGCCCAGGTCCGCCGCGGTGGCGCCCGCCTTGGCGACGCCCAGAACTGCGCTCATGATCTCGAACCATTTGTCGAACTGCGCTTGCTGGCGCCGGGACGGGTCCCGTCCGACGATCCAGGTGCGCCCGAAGTCGGAGCAGTAGCCCTGATACGTGATGCTGACGTCGGTCCACAGCACATCGCCTTCGGCCAGCTCGCGCTCGGTGGTCAGGAGCGGCAGCGCCAAATCGCCGTGCGTGGTCCACACGCCCTCGGCCTTGCTCGGCGGCATCACCTGCCAGATCGGCTCGAGCATGCTGGCCGTGGCGCCCAGTTCGAAGGCGCGCCGCAAAAAGCTTGCCGACAAATCGATCTGGCGGATACCGGGCGCCAGGCGTTTCTGCACCTCGACCATCGCCTCGTCGGTGATCCGGATTGCGGTGCGCATGCACGACAATTCGTCGGGCGTTTTCACCGACTTGGCGGCGCTGACGATGGCCGCGGCGTCAACGGGTGCACCGCCGGGGAACAGGAGCTTTGTGGCGCGCGACATGGCACCGGTGAACTCGTCGACCGCTACGACCGCTTTGGCCGGCATGAGCTCGGCCAGCTGGCGCGCGAAATGCTGTACCCCCTCATCGAATTCGAGGTAGACGGGCCCATGCAGGTGATCGGCCGGCAAATCCGCTTCCTGTGAGGCTCCCTCCCGGAAGGGCAGGAACAGGTGCGGCCATTCGTCGTCGGCGAGCACCACGGCCACCGGCCGTTCGACGTAGGACAATCCGGCGTCGCCGAGTGGCCAGCTGGCGCCGGTGGCATAGACCACCGCGTTGTTGCCCAGCAGGATCATCGCGTCGACACCGCGCTCGGTCATCGCCGAACGCAACCGGGCCCCCGTCTCGCGGCGCAGGCGAGTCAGGTCGGCCGTGTCCGGAATCACCAGCGTGGTGTTGGTGTCCAGTTGGGCGAACGTCGTCACTTACAGACCCAGGAACTTCGTGACGTTGCCGCTGACGATCTTCACCGCGTCGTCCGGACCCACCGCGTCGACGACGGCTTTCAGCGATTTCTCGGAATAGCCGTACGTGCTTTCGTTGTGCGGGTAGTCGCTCGACCACATCACCTTGTCCACCCCGATTTGGTCGATCAGCTGCAGGCCCAGCGGGTCGACCATGAACGACGCGCTCATATGCGTGTCCCAGTAGTAGCGCGGGTCGTGCTCGAGGGAGCGGTTGAACATGTGTTGGTATGACCCCATCAGGTGGTCGGCATCCTGCAACGCCCAAGGCACCCAGGCAATCCCGCCCTCGAACCAGCCGATTCGCAGCCCGGGATGATCATCGAGGATTCCGGTGAAGAGGTACTTGGCGAACTGCTCACGGAAGCCGTCGATGTTGATCATCATGCCGACCACCACGCTGTTGAACTGGCACGGGGTTTTCGGCGGCGTCTCCCCGATGTGGTGGGTCACCGGCAGACCGGCGGCCTCGATCTCGTCCCAGACCGGCTTCATGGCGGTGCTGCCATAGTCGATGATGTTGCCGTCGTCATCCTTGCCAGGATTGAGCGGCAACAGGAAAGTCTTGAGCCCCAACGACTTCAGCTCGTCCAGCGTCTTGCGGGTGCCCTGCGGGTCCCACCAGTTGATCAGCCCGGCGCCGTAGAAGTGGCCGTTCGAGCGCTCCTGAAGCTCGGCCATGTACTCGTTGTAGATGCGGAAGGCCAGCTCGCGAAGCTGCTTGTCCGGATAGTGAAACAGCGCCAGCACCGCGTTGGGGAACGCCAGTTCCTTCTCGACGCCGTCGTCGTGCAGCTCTTGAATCCGGGCCTCGATGTTGGTGCTCGCGGCACCGGGCAGATCGTCGTACTGCATGAGCACGGCGCTGAAATCGCCCGGCAGGAAGGACTGGCCCTTGCGACCGACCTGGTAGGCGCCCTCCTCGTACCAGATCCGCGGCGCCTTATCCTTCAGCTCGTCCGGAAAGCGTTGATAGAAGATGTCATCCGCCAGCGAGATGTGGTTGTCCGCCGAGAAGACCGCCGTCCCCCGCGGCAGACCGACATCGGCGCCCGCGGCGTGGCCACGCCGATCCTTCGGAGCGCCATAACCTCCGGGCGGGTAAAGCGTGCTTGCTTGAGTCGTCATCATTGACCCTCCGTTCGGATCCGCAATTTGGATAGGCAGCGAGCTGGGCTACCAGGTCACCGGCAATTCGTAGACGCCGTAGGCGAGTCGGTCGTCCTTGAACGGCACCTCCTCGATCGGAATGGCAAGTTGCAGAGTGGGTATGCGCCGGGCCAGGGTGTGGAACACGATCTGCAGTTCGGCGCGGGCAAGCTGCTGCCCCACGCACTGGTGCCGGCCATAGCCGAACGCGACGTTGCGGTCGGCGCCCGAGCGATGCAGGTACAGCCGGTCCGGCTCGGCGAACGCGTCCGAATCCCAATTGGCCGGGGCCAGATCGATGATGATGCCCTCGCCGGCACGGATCGTCTCGCCGGCGATGTGAATGTCGTCGAGCGCGACGCGGCGCTGGCCGTTCTGAATGATGCTGAGATAACGCAGCAGCTCTTCCACCGCACTGGCGATGACCTTCGGATCTTCCGCATCGCGAATGATGGCCAGCTGGTCGGGATTTTCCAGCAGGGCGAGCACACCGAGGCCGATCATGTTGGAGGTGGTCTCGTGCCCGGCGATCAGCAGGCCGGTGCCGAGTTGCGCGGCCTCTTTCACGCTGAGCTCTCCGGCCTTGACCCGCTCGGCGAGGTCGGAAACCGCGTCCTCGGCCGGCTTCTCCATCTTGGCTTCGACCAGCTGAGCGAGGTATTTGTTGAGATTCATCGCGCCTTTGACGGTGTCCGCGCCGGTGGCATAACGCGCGAGACCGACGTTGGCGTGGTGCTGAAACATATCGGCGTCTTCGTACGGAACACCCAACAGCTGGCTGATCACCAGCGAGGGCACCGGCAGCGCCAGCGCGGTGACGATGTCAGCGGGCTGCGGCCCGGCGAGGATCGCGTCGATATGGTCGTCGGTGATCTGCTGGATGGTCGGGCGCAGGTTTTCGACGCGCTTGAACGTGAAGGGTTTTGACAGCATGCGCCGGAACCGGGTGTGCTCCTCACCGTCGGCGGTGAACACCGACCGCGGGCGCTTGTGCACCGTCGACAGCATGCCTTCGTTCCAGTGCGGGAATCCGGGCTGCCGGTCGTCGACGCTGACCCGGGAATCCGAAAACAGTTCGCGCACTTGCTCGTAGCCGGTGATGAGCCACGGTGTGCTGCCGTCCCAGATCCGGACCCTGGACAGCGGCCTGGCCTCGGCCAGTGCCATGACGTCCGGTGGCGGCGCGAATGGGCAGCGCGGCTCCCTGGCCATCGGGTAGTCCGGGATGTCGGAGGTCTGCGCTGTTGCCGTGCTCGCCAGTGTGTCTGACATGTCATTCCTCGATGTGGATGGCGAGCGCGGGGCAGGCAGCCGCCGCCCGCCGCGCGCCTTCGGACTGTTCGGGAGTTGGGTTTGGGTTGAGGAGGACGACGACGCCGTCGTCATCGCGCTGATCGAACACGTCGGGCGCATTCATCACGCAGTTCCCCGAAGAGGCGCAAACGTCTTGGTCGACAGTCACTTTCATCGGCGAGTCCTTCACTCGTACGCCGTGACCGGCGCCAGCCACAGGCCGACGATCGCGTCGATGAGCCCGGATGCCGCAGCCCGCCATGGACGATGGGACGTCATCGCGCCCGTGGCGAAGGCGCGTTCACGATCGGCGCAGGTGTGCATCAACAGGTTTCGGGCCATGATGTTGCGTTCGAAGTGCACATCGGCGGGCAAGTTGGGCAGGCAGCGGTTGAAGCCGTCGACGACCTGCACCAGCGACGGCGAGCTGAGCGCGCCTTTGACGACGATGTTGTAGTAGGCCGGATCGGTCATGGCCTGGGCGGCGAAGCGCGCGTACCACGTCGGGTTTCCCAGCTGCTCGAGGTGATCGGTGAGTGGGCGCACCAAACACGCCACCCAGGAGCGCAATTCGCCGGACCCACCCGAGGCCAGCAGGTCGGACACCATCCGCTCGCGGAGCTCCTCGACGGGTCCGCGGTGCTTTTGCTCGATCGCCCGCACCAGGTCGGCTTTGGTGCCGAAGTGGTAACCGACGGCGGCATTGTTGCCCTGGCCGGCGGCCTCGCTGACCTGCCGGTTGGACACCGCGAACATGCCGTGCTCCGCGTACAGGCGCTCGGCCGCCACCAGGATCGCCTCCTGGGTGGAACTGGCCCGATCGGTGCGAACGGTCCGGCCGGCGGTGGTCATTGGATCAGTCAACCTCCTGCTAGGGTTTAAGTCAAGCGATTGATTTAAATGGACTGGGCGTACAGGGCCTGACGTGCCGCCGACCCGCCGCCGCGCCTGGGCGAACATGACCGCAGTGTCACGCTGGAGCCCGACCGTGACCGCACCGTCACGCTCGCGCCGTCGGCGATGTCACCCGTGCTTCTTGGAACGGATCGGCTTGCCCGCCACGGTCCCACCGTCGACTGGAAGCACCGTCCCGGTGACATAGCGCGAGCGGTCGGTGGCGAAGTACAGCGCCGCTTCGGCGACGTCATCGGGAGTGCCCTCGCGCTTCAGCGGCCGGTCCTCCCGCATCGTCTCGCGGATTCGCGCCTCGAACTGCTTCAGCTGCTCGGGGTCCATGCCGGTCCCCGACTTCCCCAAGATCGGCGTCGGTATGTTGCCGGGTGCGATGGCGTTGACGCGAATCTCGTGGTGGGCCAACTCAATCGCGGCGGCCTTGGTGAATTGAATGACGGCCGCTTTGGACGCGCGATAGATCATGACGCCGCCGCCGGCCTGGATGCCGCCGATCGAGGTGATGTTGATGATCGACCCGCCCCCGTGTTCTGCCATGTGCCGCGCGGCATCTCGGGTTCCTGCCATCACGCCCAGCACGTTGACCCCCATCACGCGGTGGAAATCGCTGAGGTCGTCGTCCAGCAACTTGCGCAGCGGGCTGGAAATCCCGGCATTGTTCACCATGACGTGCAGGCCGCCGAACTTCTCGACGGCACCGGATACCAGCGCTCGCACCTGTTCGGGGTCGGAGACGTCGGTCCGGCAAAAGACGGCGTTGTCACCGAGCGAGGTCGCCAGCGCCTCGCCGCGATCGGTCTCGACGTCGGCGATGACGACCTGTGCGCCCTCGGCCACAAACCGCTCCGCGAGACCGCGGCCGATGCCGGAGGCCGCGCCGGTGACGATGGCGACCCTGCCGTCCAATTCGTTAGCCACACGACGAGTTAATCGGCGCATGCCGCGTTAAGTCAAGCAATTGATTTAACGGGGGCGCCGCTCACCGCGGTGATGACACCCGCGCCCCGGTAAGGTCGAACGCAAATCTTCTTCCAGCGGTGGTACGGGTGAAAGTTCGACAGGCATCGCCTCTGCGCGGTCGACGTGCGGAATGCGCGGCCCTCGATCGGCTGGTATCGGGCGCCCGCTCGGGCCGGGGCCAGGTCTTGGTGCTGCGCGGCGAGGCCGGCATCGGCAAGACGGCCCTGCTGGACTTTGCGGCCGAGAACGCCGCGGGCTGCCTCACCGCGCGGGTGGCGGGGGTCGAATCAGAGATGGAACTCCCCTTCGCTGCCCTGCAGCAAGTCTGTCTGCCGCTGCTGGAGTGTCTCGATCGGCTACCGCCGCCGCAGCGGGGTGCGCTGGATGTCGCCTTTGGACGAAGCACTGGGCCGGCGCCGGACCGCTTCCTGGTCGGGTTGGCGATGCTGAGCCTGATCGACGCAGCGAGCGAGGTCAGGCCCCTGATCTTCCTCGTCGACGACGCCCAGTGGATTGACCGAATCTCGGCCCAGACGTTGGCCTTTGTTGCTCGCCGCCTAATCGCAGAGCCCGTGGCGATGGTGTTCGCAGTGCGTGACGGCTGCGCCGATGAGTTGGCCGGCCTTCCCGAATTGACTGTGCGTGGCCTCAATCCGCGCGACGCTCGCGCATTGTTGAACTCGGTCATCCTCGGCCGGCTGGACGACCAGGTGCTCGATCGCTTCGTGGCGGAAACGCGGGGAAATCCGCTGGCGCTGTTGGAGTTGCCCCGTGGCCTGACAGCGGCGGACCTGGCGGGAGGCTTCCAGCGCCCAGACGTCCAGCCGTTGGCGGGACAGATCGAGCACCTTTTCATCCAACGCATCCGGTCATTGCCCGAAGAGTCCCAGCGGCTTTTGGTCACCGCGGCAGCGGAACCGGTTGGCGATGCGGCGCTATTGTTGTGCGCCGCAGAACATTTGGGTCTTCCACTGGGTGCGGCGGAAGCCGCCGAGTCCGCGGGACTGATCGACATCGGGACGCGAGTGCGATTCCGGCACCCGCTGGTGCGGTCGGCGGCATACCGCACGGCGGACCTGATGGAGCGCCGCCGGGTGCATCAAGCCCTCGCCGAGGCAACGGATTCCGACGCCGATCCCGACCGACGCGCATGGCATTTGGCGATCTCAGCGCCAGGACCCGACGAGTCCGTCGCTGCCGCGCTCGAGCGCTCCGCCGATCGCGCACACGCCCGGGGCGGTGCCGCCGCTGCGGCCGCCTTCTTGGAACGGGCGACCCAGCTGACCGCCGACCCGGCCCGCCGGGAAACACGGGCGTTGGCCGCGGCTCAGGCCATGCGCGACGTTGCGGCTTTCGACGCCGCGGACGAACTGCTGACCATCGCCGAGAACGCGTCGCTGAACGAACTCGGGCGGGCCCGAAGCGCCAGGCTGCGCGCGCAAATGATTTTCGCTCGACGCCGGAACGGAGATGCCGATGCGCCTACGGTTTCCGATGCCGCCGTCGGTCTCCTCGATGCCGCCCGCCGGCTGGAAACACTCGACGACGCACAATCTCGGGAGACGTATTTGGACGCGCTGGGGGCGGCGATGTTCGGCGGCCGGCTGTGCCCGCACGGCGGTATTCACCTGGTCGCTGAAGCCGCCCGCGCGGCCCCACCCGCGCCGAAGCCCGAACGGGCGGTCGATCTCCTCCTCGATGGCATCGCACTGCGAGCCACAGCCGGTCTCGTCCCGAGCCTGGCACCGCTGCGGCGTGCACTGACACTCATCGATGCCGAAGCCGAGCGTGGCGACGACGTCATGCACTGGTTCTGGCGAGCCTTCCCGATCGTTCAGGAATCCAGCGTCCACGAAACATGGGACGACGAAGTGTGGCACCGGCTTGCCACGCACGCCGTCCGTCTCGCACGTGATGCGGGCGCGCTCGCGGTGTTACCGCACGCGCTGGCCTACCGCGCCGGCGTACACCTACAGGCTGGAGAGTTCGCGTCGGCTTCGGCGCTGATCGACGAAGCCAGCGCCATCAGCGCCGCGACCGGCTATGCCCCAGTGAAGTACCAATCGGTGCTGCTGGCCGCCTGGCGCGGCGTCGACGCGGAGGCGCACAAGCTGATCGACACCGCCGCCGCCGACGGAATGGCAAGGGGTGAAGGACGAATCGTCGGTTTGGCGGGCTACACAAAAGCCTTGCTGTACAACGGCCTCGGCCGCTACGACGACGCGTTCGATTCCGCGCGGCAGGCATGCGAACACGAAGATCTCGGTTTGTTCGGCTGGTGTCTCATCGAACTCATCGAAGCCGGCGCTCGAAGCGGCGAGCACGAAGCGGCGAACGATGCCCTGCGCCAACTGGAAGAGCGCGCGACAGCCAGCGGAACAGACTGGGCTGCAGGCATTTTAGCCCGATCGCGAGCGCTGCTGGTCCACGACCGCAAGGCCGAGAACTTCTACCGAGAGGCGATCGAAAAGCTCGAACGCACCCGCATCACGGTGCAACTGGCCCGTGCCCATCTGATCTATGGAGAGTGGCTGCGCCGCTGCAATCGACGCATCGATGCCCGCACACAGCTGCAGACTGCCCACGAGATGTTCGGACGGATGGGCGCCGAGGCGTTCGCCGCGCGGGCGCGCCGCGAACTGTTGGTTACGGGCCAGAAGGTGAGTAAGCGACCCGCCGCCCCGGGCGACGAGTTGACGCCCCAGGAGGCGCAGATCGCGCGCCTGGCCGGGGAGGGCCTGACCAATCCCGAGATCGCCGCTCAGTTGTTCATCAGCGCGCACACCGTCGAATGGCATCTGCGGAAGGTGTTTGCCAAGCTCGGCATCACCTCGCGCAGACAGCTCCGGGGTTGCGACTTGGCCCCCTGAGCCGATAAGACTACGGACTTTCCAGGGTTCCGGGCGGCCTCGTTCAGCGCCATGCTGAATACACCAGTTCATCGGGAAATTCGGAAAGGCGTGATCATGAAGGTTCTGGTAATCGGCGGTAGCGGACTCATCGGGTCGCAGGTAGTCACCCAGCTCGACGAACTGGGACACGAGGCGGTTGCGGCCTCGCCGAGCTCCGGGGTCAACACCATTACCGGCGAAGGTCTCGCCGAGGCCGTCGCCGATGTCCACACCGTGGTCGACGTGTCCAACTCCCCGTCCTGGGCCGACGAGGACGTCTTGAACTTCTTCACGACCTCAACCCGGAACCTCCTCGAGGCCGAGCGCGCGGCCGGTGTGCACCACCACGTTGCATTGTCGATCGTGGGAGCCGACCGAGCGGCGGCAAGTGGCTACATGCGCGCCAAGGTGGCCCAAGAGAAGCTGATCACCGAATCCGGCGCTCCCTACACGATCGTGCGGGCTACTCAGTTCTTCGAATTCGTTGAGGGCATTGCCGATTCGCTGGCCGAGGGCGACACGGTGCGCGCCCCGCATGGCGCATTCCAGCCGATCGCCGCCGCAGATGTCGCCACGGCTGTCACTCGCGCCTCGGTCGGAGATCCGGCCGGACTGATCAATATCGCCGGTCCAGAGAAGCAAGGCATGGACGACTTCATCCGGACCCGCTTTGCCGCAACCGGCGACACCCGCCAGGTGGTAACCGACCCGAATGCCCAGTATTACGGCGCCGTGCTCGACGAGCGCATGATCGTTCCCATCGAGGGCGAAGAAGTGACGATCTACTCCACTCGATTCGGTGACTGGCTGACAGCCCAGGTGCCCAGCAACGCCAAGTAGGCGTCCGCGGGGTCGACTTCGATGGAGCTGATGGATCAGACCGCCGTGATCACCGGCGGAACAGCGGGAATCGGACTGGAATCCGCGCGACTGCTCGCAAGCGAAGGCGCCACCGTCATCATCGCCGGCCGCCACCGGACCAAAGGTGACCAAGCCGTGGAAGCCATCGGTACGAACGCACGGTTCGTCCAAACCGACATGGCCGACGCCGAATCGGTGAATTCGCTTGTACGGCGGTGCGGCGAGGTCGACATCATCGTCAACAACGCCGGCAGCTTCCCGTCCGCATACACGGTCGACCAGGACATGGCGATGTTTGAGACGATGTTCGACACCAATGTCCGCGGCGCCTACTTTCTGGTCGCCGGCCTGATCCCGGGAATGTTGGCACGACGCCGTGGGAGCATCGTCAACGTCACCAGCATGGCGGCGTTCAAGGGGATCCCCGGCGCATCGGGCTACAGCGCCTCCAAGGCCGCGCTGGAGTCGCTCACCCGCACCTGGGCCGCCGAATTCGGGGCGGCCGGGGTGCGGGTCAACAGCGTGGCGCCCGGCCCCACCCGCACAATCGGGGTGGCCGCCGCATGGGGCGACGTGAACGAGGAACTCGGAAGGGCGTTGCCGCTCGGCCGCACCGCGTTCGCGTCCGAGATCGCGGAGGCCATCCTCTTTCTCAGCTCCCCACGGGCCAGCTTCATCACCGGCTCTACCCTCCACGTCGACGGCGGCGGTGCGGCCGTTTGATTCCGCCTACCCGAGATAGCCTCGCGCTCAACCGCATTGACATGATCGCGGGGCAATGCCCGAATGCCGGGCGACTCGCGATACTCGGATGGGCTAGCGCGGGCGGTTGAGCTCCGCCTCGCAATCAAAGCACGTGAGCCAATGACGAGGAACACCAATGACCTTCAGACGGCGCCCAAGAAATCCATCAGCAGCTGGTTGACCACCGAAGGCTGCTCGATCTGGGGACAGTGGCCGGCCTTGTCGACCACGACCGAACGGGCCCCGTCGATCTGTTTGGCGATCTCGGCGGCCCAGCCGGCCGGAAGGAGCTTGTCCTCTGCACCCTCGAGGACAAGCGTTGGCACGCAGATGCATTCGTAGGCTCGTGTGGTCGACGGCGCCGCGGACGGCGTGGCGCCGGGGCGGCGAAACCTGGCCGCCGCCACGGCCTCCCATGCCCCCGGCGCTGTGCTCGATTCGTGGCGGCGGCGCACGTAGCCGTCGTCGGCGGGATAGCCGGAGTCGAAGAACAGCGCCTCGACGATGCGGCGCATGCCAGGCACCGTTGCGTCATAGTTCTGCAGCGCCTCGAAATGCTCGTTCTGCTGTATCTCCCCGCCGCCGCAGATAAGCACCAAGCTGTGCACCGGCAGTAATCGTGTGCCCGACGTGGCGTCGGTGAGCAGATTGATGGCGCCCATCGAATTGCCGACGAAGTGCGCAGAGTCGACGCCGAGCAGTTCGCAAAAGCGCGCCACATGCCGAATCCGCATGCCACGACCGTCGACGAAGTCGATGACCTTGGCGGACTGCCCAAACCCCAGCTGGTCCGGCGCCAGCACCCGGTAACGGGCGGCAAGCGCTTCGATGTTGCGCTCCCACCCGAGCTCGGCGCCGGCCCCGAACTCACCGCCGTGCAGCAGCACCACCGGATCGCCTTCGCCGGCTTCCAGATAGCTGGTGGTCAGCCCGTCAACCGAGATGGTTCTTCGTTGCATCATTTGATCGCGATCGGGTTCACCGGTGAGCCCACTGCCCCAACGAATCTCAGCGGCGGTGCGATGAGCTGGAACTCGTAGACGCCGTCGGCTGCGCAGTCGGCTGCCAGAGCGGTCAAATCCCAGTATTCACCGAGCATCATGCCCATGTCCCGCAGCGTCAGCAGGTGGAAGGGCAAAAACACACCGTCGACCCCGGACACCGGGTCTTCGACTTGGAGGTTATCGGCAGCGACCGCGGCGATCTCGTGATCGTGCAGCCACTGCGCGCATCGCCAGTCCAGGCCCGAATACCGTTCGGTTTTGTTTCCGGTCT
This sequence comes from Actinomycetota bacterium, assembly GCA_036338755.1. Taxonomy (GTDB): domain Bacteria; phylum Actinomycetota; class Actinomycetes; order Mycobacteriales; family Mycobacteriaceae; genus Mycobacterium. The sequence continues at coordinate 371,630 of JAYZBN010000012.1, forward strand.
GCAGATACCTTGTCCACCAACCGGTTTTGATGAGCAGGATGTCACCCCGACCGATCGTCACATCCTGTGCGCGGACGACATCGTCCAATTCCTCGGGGGTGATGGGATTTCCGTGCTCCAGGAACACCTCCGCGCCCCGGTGGCGCACCAGGTCCAGCAGCACACCGCGGGAGGTGATGCCCTTACCGTCGACCTTCTCGATGCCGAGATGCCGTGCGCCGAGGCTGGTCACCGAACCGGCCGGGATACCGTTGTAGAGCTGGTCGTCGTAGTAGACGTGCGACAACGCGTCCCATTGGGTGGCCGCCTGCAACGGCATGATGATCATGTCGTCGTTGAACCGGAACAGGTTGTCGACGAAGTACGGGCCCATCTGCGCCGCCGTCGGGTTCCGTTCCCAATCCGGCCCGTACTGGGCCAGCGTGCTGGCGTCACCGCCGTCCACCGTCATGACGTGGACCGGGTTGTGCCGAAAACCGAAGGCGCCCTGCGGCCCCGACGAGCCGAAGTCCACGCCGAGGGGAAACACTTTGCCGTGCCGGACCAGGCTTGCGGCCTGGGCGATCTTGTCCGCGGTGATGAAGTTCAGTGTGCCGAGTTCGTCGTCATCACCCCAGCGGCCCCAGTTGCTGACGTCGCGGGCGGTCCGGCGAAAGTCGGTCACACTGGCCACTGGACACGCCCTTCCTCGAGTTCACGCGCGATTGCGGCGCCCACGTTTCCGCCGTCGACCCACACCACTTGGCCCGAAATATAGCTGGCGGCATTGCTATTCAGGAAGAGCAACACCGCGGCCTGCTCGGCGGGGCCCGAGACGCGGCCCAGCGGCTTGGGAATGTCGTCGAGGAAGCCCGGTCCGTACGCCGTACGCAGCTGGTCCAGGATCGGTGTCTCGGTGACCCCGGGGCCGGTGCAGTTGATGCGGATTCCCCGCTCGCCCAGCGGCGTGGCGCTGCGCATGGTGTACAGGATGATCGCTTCCTTGGACAGCTGATAGCCGGTGCCCAGCGCGTCGGGATGCTCACGGCACCAGTCGATACCCTCCTGCATCGTCGCCGTATTCAGCAGCGGCGCAACATCTCTCAGATGCTCCCGAAACGCGGCAGCGGCGAGAGAAGACACGCCGACAATGGAGGACCCCGCGACCATCTTCGGGATCAATGCCTCGGTGAGGTGACGCATCCCCAGGAAATTGATGGTCACCACGAGTGGCGGATCGCCGATCCCGGACGACACGCCGGCAACATTGAACAGCGCATCGACCCGACCCGTTACCCCGGCTACCGCCGCGTCGATCGATGTCCGATCTGCCAGGTCGACCTCATGGAATTCGTCGATCGCGAAGTCGGGTCGCCGTTTGTCGAGTCCGACGACTTCGGCCCCAAGCTCGGTGAGCTGCCGCACCACGTGTTCGCCGATGCCGGAAGCGCATCCCGTCACCACGGCACGGCGGCCGCCGTAGCGCCACAGCTCGTCGATCTCTCCCAAGGCTCGCCTCGAAATTCTCCCGGCTCAGATGCCGTCCGGCCCTACTTCTGCTGTTCCTTTGCGCGCTGCGCGGCCTGCACGCGGCCTTCGTTTATCTCCGCCATGGCTTCGGGGATCTCGCTGGCGGTGAACTTACCGCCGCGACCGGTCGGGAGTCCACCGAACGAGTAATCCTCGTCGAATTGCGGTGCGGTCGATTCCGGCCGGCGCGACTCCACCTTTTCGATGACGGGCTCCAGCCGCTTCGCCTTTTCCGCCACGGCCTTTGCGTCCCGCTCGATGAATTCGGGGAGCACCTCTTTGCCCATCAGCTCGATGGATTCCATGGTGCCCTCGTGGCTGCGTGGGTTGAGCAGCAAGATGATCTCGTCGACTCCGCTCTCCTCATAGCCGCGTAGGAACTCGCGCACCGTGGCCGGCGAGCCGATCGCACCCCGGCCCGGCCCGTACGCCAGCGTCGGATCCTTGTCCACCTCTTCGAGATAGCGCTGCCACACGCCGGTCCGTCCCGGCGTGTGCACGCCGGTCATGTAGTAGTGCATGATCCCGAACGAGAAGAATCCGCCGCCCTGCCCGAGGCGCTGCAGGGCCTGCTCATCGGTCTTGGCCACCATCATCGACAGGTCACCGCCGATCGCCAGGATGTTGGGGTTGATCCGGGGAGTGACCGGGACGCCGTTCTCTTCGAACTCCTTGTAGTAGCCGTTGACGCGCTCGGTGAGCGGTCCGGGACCGGTGTAGGCGAAACTGAGTGCGCCGATCGCCTTTTGGGCCGCCATCTGGACGCTGGCCGGCCGCGTGCAGGCGACCCAGACCGGCGGGTGCGGCTTCTGCAGCGGCTTGGGGACGACGTTGCGCGCCGGCATCTGGACGTGTTCGCCGTTGAAGCCGGTGAACGGCTCCTCGATCATGCACCGGATCGACACCTCGAGGGCCTCTTCCCACTGCGCCCGCTTGTCGGCGGGGTCGATGTTGAATCCGCCGAGTTCGCCGACCGACGACGATTCCCCGGTGCCGAATTCGACGCGGCCGTTGGAGAGCAGGTCGAGGGTGGCGATGCGCTCGGCCACCCGGGCGGGGTGATTGACGATCGGCGGCAGGTGCATGATCCCGAACCCCAGCCGAATGTTCTTGGTCCGCTGGCTGGCCGCCGCCAAGAAGATCTCCGGTGCCGTCGAGTGGCAGTACTCCTCGAGGAAGTGGTGCTCGGTCAACCACACGGTGGAGAAACCCGCTTTGTCCGCGGCCTCGACCTCGTTGAGACAGTCCTGCAGCAGGACGTGTTCGTCGTCGGGCGCCCAGGGTCGCGGCAGGGCGAATTCGTAGAACAGTGAGATTTTCATCGTTACCTCCTATGAGTATTAAGGGCACGCTTGGCTGCTTCGGCCGCAACGTGTTTCGCCGCGACATAGCCGAAAGTCATGGCCGGGCCGATGGTCGCGCCGGCACCGGCATAGCTATGGCCCATCACCGGGGCGGAGGTGTTACCCACCGCGTACAGGCCGGGCACCACGCCGCCGTCGGCCCGCAGCACGCGGGCGTGCTCGTCGGTCAGCAGGCCGCCCGAGGTCCCGAGGTCCCCGAGCACGATCCGGAAGGCGTAGTACGGCGGATCGCCAAGCGGATACAGGTTCGGGTTGGGCAAGGTGTGGTCGCCGTAGTAGTTGTCGTATACGCTGTCGCCGCGGTTGAAATCGTCGTCGTGGCCCCTGCGGGCGAGTTCGTTGAAGCGGCTGGCGGTTTCGGCAAGCTGGTCGGCGGGCACGCCGATCTTGGCCGCCATTTCGTCCCACGTCCTGGCCGCTTTGACGACGCCCGATTCCAGCCAGGCCGGCGGGATCCTGCGGCCGGTGGGAACCGGCGCTCCCGGAATCTTGGGTATCGGCAGGTGTCCTCCGACGACGTAGCGGTTGAACGATCTGTGGTCGGTGATCAGCCAGCACGGGATGTGGGTGACGCCGGATCGCTGGCCCTCGATCATGGCGTGACCGAAGTCCATGTAAGGAGCCGCCTCGTTGATGAAGCGCTTGCCCGCACCGTTGACGATGAACTGCGCCGGCATCATCCGTTCGTTGAGCATGAATTGCATACGGCCGTCCGGCCACTGGATCGCCGGGAACCACCAGGCCTCGTCGAGCAAATCCGTTGCGGCGCCCACCTTTTGGCCAGCGTGGATGCCGTCGCCCATGGCCGCGGGATTGCCGAAGCTCCAGTCCTGATCCACCTCGGGCAGGAGCTCCTTGCGCCAGGCGAGGTCGTGGTCGAATCCGCCGGACGCCAGGATGACGCCCCGTCGTGCGCCGATCCGCTGTGGCGTGCCCTCCCGTTCCACCACCGCACCGGTGACCGACCCGTCGGACTCGGTCAGCAGCTGGACCATCGGCGACTCCAGCCAGAGCGGAATGCCGCGTTCGCGCAGCGCCAGCCGGAGCCGAGCTGCCAGCGACTGCCCGATCGCGGCCATCCGCTCACCGAACACCCTCGCCCGGACCATTCGCCCAATCAGCTTCAGCAGCACTCCTTTACCCGTCCAGGACTGCCTGATCCGGTAGAACTGACGGAGCTCCTTGGGCCCCAACCAGATTCCCTTCGGCGCCAGGGCCAGGGGCTGCAACAGCTTCTGCTCGTCGGGGCCCAGCTTCCGCAGGTCGATGGGCGGCACGTTGATGGTGCTGCCCAGTTCCGAGCCGCCGGGAAGCTCCGGGTAGTAGTCGGCATAGCCGGGCTTCCACACGAATTCGAACCACCCGGACAGTTGCTCCAAGAACTGCAGCATCTGTGGTGCGGACTCGACGTACTGCCGCAGCCGCGCCTCGCTGACCAATCCGTCGGTGATCAATTTGAGATAACCCACAACGTCCTCGGGTGAGGGCACATAGCCCTCGCGCCGCTGTGCGGGGGCCCCGGGCACCCAGATGCCGCCGCCGGACAGGGCCGTGGAACCCCCGAAGTACGACGACTTTTCGATCACCAGCGTGTCGAGGCCGGCGGCGTGGGCCGTCAGCGCGGCCGTCATGCCGCCACCGCCGGACCCGACGATGAGCACGTCGACGACGTGATCGAAACCGTCCAGTGCGGACGTCACTTCGGAAGTGCCGTTCTGATGGCGAAACCGGCGATCAGTTCGGGCGCGGGTTGGTAGAACCGCCCGCTGATTTCGTACGGTCCCGCCGATTCCAGCGCCCCGAATGCCGCCACCCAGGTGCGGATCTCATGCGCGGAGCTGCCGCCCTCATGAGCGACGAACGAATTCGACCACCCATCCAATTCGGCGAGCCGCCCGCCGTCGATGATGTCCAGGAATCGGTGATCCCATGCGGGGTTGAGTGCCTGCAGGTCGCTCTCGCCCGCGGCGAAGCTTCTGGCCGCGTCGATGACGGCGGCTTGGCGGGCGTGCCGCTGTTCGGGCGTCATCGGGCGGCCGTGCACGATCCGCTCCAGCATGGGTGCGGGCGCGGTCGCCAGGTTCGGCACCGGCGGGCTGTGCGAGAGCCCGCCGGATCCCAGGATGAGCACTCGCTTGTCCAGGCTGACAAGGTAATTGCCGACGGCGGCGCCGAGCGCGCGGCAGCGATGCATCGGGCCCAGCGGCACGCCGATGGCGTTGACGAAGATCGGTATCACGGGACGCGATGTGGCGTCGCCGAAGAGCTTCTCCAGCGGCTGGATCGTGCCGTGATCTACATCCATGCTGGCCGACACCGCGATGTCGACGCCCGCGTCGAGGACCGCCTTCGCACACTCGGTCGCAAGCGTCTCCGGCACGTTCAGCGGACCGGCGTGGGTGCCGTAGTCGCCCACCCCATGGGCGCTGGTGCCAATGCAGAAGGGCGGCATCACCTTATAGAAGAAGCCGTTGTAGTGATCCGGTGAGAAGCTGACCACGAGTTCGGGGTCATACTCTTCGACGAAGCTTCGGGCTTCCGCGATTGCGCCCTCGATGTCGTCAAGCAGGTCCCGCGACGGCCCCGGAAGATTCAGGAGAGGGCTGTGCGACATACAGCACAGAGCCAGTGCCACTTTGTAGATCACCCCCTCGCGGCGTGAGTGTGAGTGCGTCAAGGAGCGCGGCACTCAGGTCGGGCGCGCGCTGAGCGATGCACGCACCCGCGATGCATCGGTCGGGGCGCAAAAACAGCACCGAGTCCGAGTGGGTGTCGAACCAGGACTTGAGGCCGCCGTGCCGATCACCGACGACCGCCACGTCGGGGTCGTCGTGTCCGGTCCAGTGCAGCTGCGTCGCCGGGCGCAGTGCAAAGAATCGGGCGCCCAGAGCTTTCCAGTTCGCGAATGCCACATCGCCGAGAATCTTGCGGGGGTTGTTGTTCCAGCACAGCACGGCAAACCACGAACCGAGCACGTCGTCGAGCAACACGTCCTGCTGGTCGCGGGTGTCGACGCGCGGCTGGACGAACAGCGTGCCCACCGGCGAATCGGTGCACCCTGGCGCGGCGTGCACGACGGCCCCCTGCTCGTAGCGCGGCATCGGCTTGAACCGCATTTCCAGCACATAACGCTTGAGCGACGGGACAATTGACGCCGACCGCACCAGCAGATCGCGCGCCGCCGCCACGCGGCGGTTGGTCGGCGAGATCACCCGGCCCACCATGGTGGACAGGTCGATCATCGCGCGGGCATGCTTGCGGCGTTCCACGTCATAGGTCTCCAGGAGCTTGTCGTCGGCGCGGCCGCTCACCACCGCGGCGAGCTTCCAGCCCAGGTTTGCCGCGTCGCGGATCCCGCTGTTGTACCCCTGCCCCTGCCAGACCGGCATCAGGTGGGCGGCATCGCCGGCGAGCAGCAGCCGGCCCTGGCGGAACGCACCGGCGATCCGCGAGTGGTGGGTGTACACCCGGCGCCGGATCACGTCGACCCGGTCGGGGTGGGGCACCATCCTGGCCAGCATCTGCGTCAGGAACGCGGGATCTTCGGCCTGCTCGTCCGTCTCATGGGCGTGAATCATGAACTCGAAGCGGCGAATTCCGTGAGCGATCGAGATCGAGGCATACGGGCGTTCGGGGTCGGCACCGACCTCGCTGTTCGGGTGCCCCAGCGGGTCGTTGGCGATGTCGACCACCAGCCACCGGGTCGGCGACGTCGTTCCGTCGAACGACACGCCCATCACCCGGCGTGTCATGCTGCGGCCGCCGTCGCACCCGACCACATAGCGCGCCCGCACGCGTGAGTCACCGTCGTTTTCGGCGCCGCCACCGAGCTCGACGGTCACCCCGTCGCGGCCCTCCCGGCATGCCGTCATCGGACGCCCCCACCACACCTGGACATGTTCGAATCGGTCCAGGCCGGTAAGCAATTCGGCGTCGACGAGCGGTTGGACGAAACCGTTTCGCTTCGGCCAGCCGAAACATGCGTCAGGAGGGGCCATTTCGGCGAGCACACGCCGCTTGGCGTCGACGAACCGCAGAATCTGATTTGGCACGGTATGCGGCAGCACCCGGTCGGCGAGTCCGATCGACTGGAAGGTCCGCAGCGCCTCGTCATCTAGGCCGACCCCGCGAGGGTAGTCGATCAGGGTGTCCCGCTCGTCCACCACCACCGTGCGAATGCCCTGCAGGCCAAGGATATTGGCGAGGGTCAAACCAACCGGGCCCGCGCCCACCACCAAGACGTCCGTCTCGATGTCAGCAAACTCCTGCCCCGGTGCGACCATCACCGGCCCAGCAGAAAGTCGAGATGCAACTGATTGAAGGTCTTGGCGTCCTCGTACTGCGGCCAATGGCCGCAACCGGGCATCACCTCGAAGCGCGCGCCCGGAATCATCGCCGCCATCCGGCGTCCTTCCGTGACGTCCGCGGTGGGGTCGTCACTGGTCCACAGCACCAGCGTCGGGGCGATGATCGACCCGTATTCGTCCGGCCCGAGGATGTTGCGTGCGCGAATCTCCGGATCCTGCAGCGCCATGATGTCGCTCATTGCGGAGACGAATCCCGGTTGCCGGTATACGCGTTGGCGGCTGGCGACCAGATCGTCGTAAGACTTGGACTTGTCGGCCATCAGCCATTTGATGCGCGCTTGCACCGTTTCCCAGGTTGGGTCCTCGGCGGCCGCCATGGACAGCGTGATGATCCGCTGCATCACCACGGGATCGGCCTGAGATCCGCCGGCGGTGTTGAGCACCAGTCGCTCGACGACATCCGGATGGTCGACCGCCGTGCGCGCGGCCACCCAGCCCCCGAGCGATTCGCCGCTGAGGTAGGCACGATTCGCACCGATGGTGCGCAGCACCGCCATCAGATGCTCGACGTAGTGGACGACTTCCAGCGGATGCCCCGGCTTGTCGGTGTACCCGTGACCAAGCATGTCGATCGACCACGTCCAGAAATGCTCGGCGTGCGCACCGAGGTTGCGTACGTAGGCTTCGGCGTGGCCGCCGGATCCGTGCAGCATCATCAACACGGGCTTGCCGGGATCGCCGGCGCGCAGGTAGCGGGTCCGTATTCCTCCCGCATCGAGGTAGCCCTGCTCAAACGCGACGCCCTGGAGATCGCTCCAGATGCTCTCGAACTCCGCCACGGTGCTGTCCGGCCTCCAGTTCGGGGGAAATCTCGTTCTCGTTTTCTGCCTACGTCGTGTGCTAATATCGCACACTAATGTGCGTTATATATAGAGCTTCGCTTTTGTGGGAAGGTCTGTCAAGGCTGTGACTGGGTCCGGTACCGGTTCTCAGACCCTGGCCAGGGGCTTGACCGCGCTGCAGATGGTGGCGGATTCCCCCGGCGGGCTGACGGTGCAACAACTCGCCGATCAGGTGGGGGTGCACCGGACCATCGCCTATCGATTGCTGACGACGTTGGCCGAGTTCCGGCTGGTGGCCAAGGGGGAAGACGGCCGCTACCGGCCGGCAGCGGGCCTGGCCGCGCTCGGCGCTTCCTTCGATCGCAATGTGCGCCAAGTGAGCCTGCCGACGCTGCGCGCCCTGGCCGATGAGCTCGGCACGACCGTGTCCTTACTCGTTGCCGAAGGCGATCAGCAGGTGGCGATCGCGGTGATCGTGCCCAGCCATGTCGCCTACCAACTCTCCTTCCACGAAGGCAGCCGATACCCGCTCGACCGCGGCGCCGCCGGCATCGCCCTGCTCGCCTGCATGCCTCCGCGGCCGGGCGAACGCGAGCTGGTTTCCCGCGCGCGGCAACGCGGTTGGGTGATGACCTACGGCGAGATCGAACCGAACACCTACGGCCTGGCCGTGGGGGTACGCCGCCCGGCGCCGTCACCGCCGACGTGTATCAACCTCATTTCCCACCGAGAAGACGTGGTGATGCGCGGAAAAGACGCGGTCGTCAAGGCCGCCACGCAGTTGTCGGAGCTATTGAGCTGAAGGGATAGCAGCCCATGTCATGGGACCACGAAGTCGACGTCGTCGTGCTCGGCAGTGGCGGCGCCGGCCTCACCGCAGCGCTGACCGCCGCCGTCGCGGGAGCCTCGGTGGCGGTCTACGAAAAGGCTCCGACCGTCGGCGGCACCACCGCCGTCTCTGGCGGCATCGTGTGGATCCCCGCCCATAACCGTTCTGCCGACTGCGAATTGACGCCCGCCGATGCGTTGCGCTACCTGCGCGCCCAGTCGCTGGGATCGATGGACGACGAGCTGGTCGAAACGTTCGTGCGCACCGGGCCGGCGATGCTCGATTTCATCGAGGCACACAGCGGTCTTCAGTTCGAGATTGCGACCGGCTTCCCCGACTACCGTCCCGAACTACCGGGCGGGCAGCCGACGGGGGGCAGGTCGCTGAGCGCCGCTCCCTTCGATCTGGCCCAGCTCGGCGAATGGGCAACGCGGATAACGTCTTTCCCGGCGGACTGGTCCAACGTCGGTTTCGATGCCGAGACTCGGGCGCGCCTGCACGCGGCGATCGACGAACGAACCAGCCATCTGTGCGTCGCCGGCACAGCGCTGATAGCCGGGCTCCTCAAGGGCCTGCTGGACGCCGGGGTGACCCCACACACCAATGCGCGGGCCGAAGGACTCATCGCCGAAAACGGGGAAATCACCGGGGTGCGCGTGGCCCTGCCGGATCGGATGATCAGTGTTCGCGCTCGGCATGGCGTCATCTTGGGCACCGGCGGCTTCGAGTGGGATTCCGCACTGACACAAGCCTTTCTGCGCGGCCCCATGCACGGCGCCGTCTCGCCGCCCAACAACACCGGCGACGGTTTGCGCATGGCGATGGAGCACGGGGCCGACCTGACCAACATGGGCGAAGCGTGGTGGGTGCCGATCGTCCAGATCCCGGGCGACACCATCGAGGGCAAGCCGCGCAGCCGCAGCGTGCGGCTGGAAAGAACGCGGCCCCGCAGCATCATCGTCAACTCGGCCGGCCGGCGCTTCGTCAACGAGGCCTGCGATTACAACTCGATGGCCGGCGCCTTCCATTACCTGGATCCTCGCGGCGGCTACGTCAACGACCGCGGATGGATGGTGTTCGATTCGATTCACCTGCAGCGCTACGGTTTTCTCGGTATTGAGCCGGGCCAACCCGTCCCGGACTGGTTCTGTGAGTCGGCCGACCTCACCGAGTTGGCCGCCAAGACCGGCATCGACGCCGACGGTCTCACCCGCACCGTCGAAAACTGGAACCGCCATGTGGCTGCCGGCGCAGACCCCGACTTCGGCCGCGGCTCCAGCGCTTACGACGGCTACTGGGGCGACGACAGCGCGACCACCCCGGCCGGTAAGACGCTGGGCCCGATCGACACCGCCCCGTTTTACGCGGTTCCGGTGAGCATCGGCGCGATGGGCACCAAGGGTGGACCGCGCACCGATCACGACGCCCGCGTTTTGCATGTCAGCGGCGAGCCGATACCGGGCCTTTTCGCCTCGGGAAATGCGATGGGTGGCGTGACCGGGCGGGCCTACGGCGGCGCCGGCGGAACACTGGGTCCTGCAATGGTTTTCGGGTACCGAGCGGGCCACGCGGCGGCCACCGGGAAGTCGATCGACCTGATTTAGTTGAAACCGGGCAGGCGCCGATGCTGGCGTATTCGAACCCCCTTGCGTCATCCTGAGTTGATGGTCGCCTACGACCGGATCGGTGCTACCTATCGCAGCACTCGTCGTGCCGATCCGCGGATCGCCGCGCAAGTGCATGCCGCGCTCGCCACGATGGGCACGGTCGTCAACGTCGGGGCAGGAACGGGCTCCTATGAACCGGCCCAGACGGTCGCCGCGGTCGAGCCCAGCATGGTGATGATCGCGCAGCGTCCCGTGGGAGCAGCGCCGTGTGTCCAGGGTATGGCGGAGGCCTTGCCACTGCGCGACAGGTGCGTTGACGCCGCGATGGCGATGCTGACAGTGCACCACTGGCATGACCTGATGGCCGGAATCGACGAATTGCGCCGCGTCGTGCGCCACCGGATAGTCGTGCTGACGTGGGATCAATCCGTGATTGAGAAGTTCTGGTTGCTTAGCGAATACCTGCCCGCCGCCGCTCGGATCAACGAAGAGCTTCATGTTCCAATCGCGCGACTTGTTGAGTTACTGGGAGGGGCGGAGGTGCACACGGTGCCCGTACCACATGACTGCACCGACGGATTCGGTGCCGCCTATTGGCGTAGACCCGAGGCCTATCTTGACGCCACCGTCCGCGCGGGTATTTCCATGTTGGCGTATGCGGATCAAAGCTCGCTGGACGACGGCCTGGCCCGGCTCGCGGCCGACCTGCACTCGGGAAGATGGCAGCAGCGGCACGTCGATCTGCTTGAGCAACAACAACTCGACGCCGGCTACCGCCTGCTCGTCAGCGATTGCTGATTAACGCACAACTTTGGATCAATCCTCGTGAATCTCACCAGCTTTCGGGTGGGCCGTGGTGGGACCTCGGGCGGCTGCGCGCCGGTTTTGTCGGTGGTGGCTGCGATGATGGGGTCATGTCTTCGAACGCATCCGCCGGCGTCGTGGTGGCCAGTCCTAAAGAGCGTCTTGAGGTGTTGTTCGAGGAGTTGGCGGAGTTGACCGGTCAGCGCAACGCGATTGATGGGCGCATGGTGGAGATCGTGGCCGAGATCGAGCGCGACGAGCTGTGCGGCATGACCGGCGCGCGGTCGGTGCCGGCGTTGGTGGCCTGGAAGACCGGCTGCTCGCCGGCCAACGCCCACACAATCGCCACCATCGCGGGCCGGCTGCAGGAGTTCCCGCGCTGCGCGGCGGGCATGCGGGAAGGTCGGCTGTCGCTAGATCAGGTCGGCGTCATCGCGGCGCGCGCCGGGCAGGGCTCGGATGAGCATTACGCGCAGCTGGCGTCGGTGGCCACGGTCAATCAGCTGCGCACCGCGGTGAAGCTGGAACCCCGACCTGACCCCGAACCGCGGCCCGAGCCCGAGCGGTCGATCACCGCGACCACCAGCGAGCACGGCAGCTGCTATCGGATCACACTTGGCCACCTGGATGCAGCGAAGTTCGACGCGGCGTTGGCGTCTCATCGGGATGCGCTGATCGCCCAGTGGAAACGCGATCACGGCGAGGGCGCGAGTGCTTCAGGTCAGCGGCCCCCGTTGCCGAACACTGGTGAGGCGTTTATGCGCCTCATCGAGGCGGGTTGGGACGCCGAGGCGGCCCGCCGTCCACACGGGCAGCACACCACCGTGGTGGTGCACCTCGACGTTGAAAAGCGTGCGGCGGCATTGCATCTGGGTCCGCTGCTGTCCGACGCCGAGCGCCGCTACTTGATGTGTGATGCCACCTGCGAGGTGTGGTTGGAACGTCACGGCGAGGTCATCGGCTCAGGTCGGTCGACCCGCGTGATCAACCGGCGGCTGCGCCGCGCGCTCGAGCACCGCGACCGCACCTGCGTGGTGCCCGGCTGTGGGGCCACCCGCGGTCTTCACGCCCATCACCTGCGGCACTGGGAAGACGGCGGCCCCACCGAGTTGGCCAATCTGGTACTGCTCTGCCCTTATCACCACCGCTTGCACCATCGCGGCATGATCACCATCACCGGACCCGCCGGCGCGCTCACCGTCATCGACGACGCGGGCCGAGCACTAAGCCCGGGATCGCTGGCGTGCCCACCAACCACACCCCCGCCTGCGGTGGCGCCGTGTGCGGGACCTACCGGCGAACGCGCCGACTGGTGGTGGTACACACCCTTCCAACCCCAACCACCACCCACCAACAACTAGGGAACTTGCCGCCGCCGGTAATGACTAGCACCGGATCAAAGGCCCAAAAGTGTCGAGGCATCAAAAGATTCGTTCACGACTCGCACAGCAACGCCGACGTGTACGCTAACCCGAACCAAATTGGGTCTCAACTGATCTGCCTGACCCTCAACTCAGGGCGACCGCAGGGGACGCACGTCCCCCGATCGGGGCAGGGGACGGTCAGTCCGTTTGAGTCGCGGCAGGTGAGATCAGCTGATCGGCAGCCGTGTACGGGTCCTGTTCGCCGTCGACGACCGCCTCGGCCAGCCGGTCGAGATCGGGCTGGGTACGCAGCCGGGTTTGCGCCAGCGACAGAATCTGGGCCCGGGCTCGGGCCAGCCTGCGGGCGCGGCTGTCGGTGCGGCGGTGGTCCTCGATCGCGGCCATCAAGTCTTCGATGCCCTCGCCCCGGGCGGCGATCAACGAAACGATGGGGGCGCTGGTTTCGGCCCGGAGATCCCGAACCGTCTGTTCGGCACCGTCCCGGTCCGCCTTGTTGACCGCCACGATGTCGGCGACTTCCAGCACGCCCGCCTTGGCGGCCTGAACCGCGTCGCCCGCACCGGGATTGAGAATGACGATGGTCGGGTCGGCGACCGCGGCGATCTCGATCTCGGACTGCCCCACCCCCACCGTCTCCAGCAGGACCACGTCGTAACCGATCGCGCCGAGCAGCCGGATGGCCGCCGGAACCGCGGCCGCAAGGCCGCCCAGATGCCCACGGGTTGCCACCGACCGGATGAGTACGTCGGAATCGTTGATATGCGCGGCCATTCGAATTCGATCGCCCAGGAGCGCGCCGCCACTGAACGGGGACGACGGGTCCACCGCCAATACCGCCACCCGGAGGCCGCGTCCGCGGTAGGCGCTGACCAGCGCGCCCACCGTCGTCGATTTTCCCGCGCCCGGCGGCCCCGTGATGCCGACGACCGGTCCCATGCCGTCCGGTGCGGGACCGATCGTCGCCAAGACCTCGTCGCGCTGCTCGCTCTCCACGAGGCTGAGGAGGCGACCGGCGGCGCGGGGAGATCCATTGCGCGCGCGGGCAATCAGATCAGCGATGATCATGTACGCATTATGGTGCCGCGACCTCGATCACCGTCGCCGAGCCCACTCCACCGGTCGGCTTCAGACACGGGCCTTCTCCAGTTCAGCCAGCAGGTGCCGAACTTCAAGAGCGATCCACTCGTTCATGAGAACCATATTCTCTCATTGCGAGAGTACGGGTCGCAAGGAGCGGCCCTCGCCGCAGCCCACCGCGGGTGGGCCACGATTGCCTACACTGCTGCTGATGGCGGACGCGACGACTGCGCCGGAGGGGACGATCGCAGTCCCGGGCGGCAACGTGTGGTTCAAACGGACCGGTGGGGGTCCGGGTTTTCCGCTGCTCGTCATTCACGGCGGCCCGGGACTGCCGCACGATTACCTGCGGTCGCTGGGGCGGTTGGCCACGGAGCGCGAGGTCATCTTCTGGGATCAGCTCGGCTGCGGAAACTCGACATGCCCACCCAACCGCGGGCTTTGGACCATGGAGCGCTCGGTGGCCGAGATGGACGCCGTGGTGCGAGCCCTGGATTTGGACCGCTTCCATCTTTTCGGCAATTCGTGGGGCGGGATGCTGGCCCAGCAGTATGTGCTCGACGTGGCACCGCCCGGCGCCGCGAGCCTGACCATCTCGAACAGCATCGCCTCCATCCCAGCGTTCGCGAACATAGTGGCGCGCTTGAAGTCCGAGCTAGACCCGGCCACCCAGGCCGCCATCGACCAGCATGAAGCCGCCGGCAGCACGCACGCGCCCGAATATCGGGCCGCCATCCGCACCTGGAACGAAACCTACCTGTGCCGGGTACGGCCGTGGCCGCGAGAGCTCGAGGATGCGTTCCGGAACATGGGCGCCGAAATCTTCGAGACCATGTTCGGCCCCAGCGACTTTCGCATCGTCGGGACGATCCGCAACTGGGATGTGTTCGAGAGGCTCCATGAAATCGCCGTCTCCACACTGGTGATCGCGGGCAGGTATGACGAATGCGTGCCCGAACACATGTGGGATATGCACCAACGCATTCCTGGCTCGCGCTTCGAGCTGTTCGAAGCCAGCGCCCACATGCCCTTCATCGAGGAGCCAGACAAGTTCGACTTCGTGATGCGCGATTTCCTGCACCGGCACGACGCCTGAGGACGACCGGCGGCAACGACCTCAGTTCTTCTTTGCCGCGTTGAATTTCGCGACGTTGGCCCGGAAGTCCTCGGTGACGAACGACTGACTTTCGGCAGAGAGTGCATAGTCCAGGCTCGCGAGCACGGCCCGCTCCAGATGAATGTTGAGCACCCGCTTGGTGCTCTCCACCGCCTGCTGCGGAAATTCCAAAATCTTTCTGGCGGCGGCGATCGCCTCGGCAACCGGGTCGTCGACCACATGGTTGGCCAGGCCGAGCTCGACGGCGCGCTGCGCCTTGATTCGGGTGCCGGTGAGGGCGAATTCCTTGGCCAGCAGCAGGCTGATGTGCAGTGGCCAGGTCAACGGTCCACCGTCGGCGGCCACCAGCCCGACTTGCACATGCGGGTCGGCCAGGTAAGCGTCCTCGGCGATGTAGACGATGTCGCTGAGTGCCACCAGACTGCAGCCCAGGCCGACGGCGGGACCGTTGACCGCCGCCACCACGGGAATGCGGCAGCGGGCCATGCCCAACACGATCTCGCGCCCGTCCCGAATCGTCTTGGCGCGCAGCTCGGCATCGTTCGCCAGCTCTTCCAGATACGTGAAATCGCCACCCGCCGAGAACGCTCTGCCTGCGCCGGTGATCACCGCGGCACGGGCCGTGGGGTCATCGGTCAGTCGCTGCCACAACCGTGCCAGTCCGACGTGCAGGTTGTCGTTGACGGAGTTGAGCGAATCCGGCCTGTTGAGCGTGATGATGCGCAAGGCACCGTCGGCCTGAACGTCGATTTCGGTAGGCATGTCGTACACGTCAGACTCCTTCAATGGTCGTGACCCGCTTCACCCGGGCCTCGCCCGCGCTCGCGATCACTCCTTCAATCGTCGTGACCCGCTTCACCCGGGCCTCGCCCGCGCTCGCGATCACTCCTTCAATGGTCGTGACCCGCTTCACCCGGGCTTCGCCCGCGCTCGCGATCACTCCTACAATCCCAAGATTCGTGAAGCGATGATGTTCTTCTGTATTTGTGATGTTCCGCCCATGACGCTCTGCGCCCGGCTGTACAGGTAGGCGCTCAGCAGGTCGGGATCGCGAGTCCCCGTAACGGCAAGGGCCGCATGCCCGACGGATTGCTCGACCCACGTCATCAGCAGCTTGTCCAGCGAACCTTCCGAGCCGTGCGATACCCCGTCGAGCTGCTCGGACAGCCGCCGCCGCACGTGATGGGTCAGCATGTCCGACTGAACCGCGGCCCACGCCAACTCTTCGGGCACTTCTCCGTCGTTGCGCGACAACAACTCTCGAACGAGCTTGCCGTAGCGGGCCGCGTAGCCGAGCGTGGACGGCTCACGCTCATGCCCGACGACGGTCATGGCCACGGCCCAGCCATCGCCGGGAGCGCCTACCATCCGGTCCGCCGGCACCGTCGCATCATCGAAGAACACCTGACCGAATTCGTTGGTCACCCCGTTGATCATCTGCAGCGGGCGTTGTTGCACGCCAGGCTGTTTCATGTCGAGAACGAAAGCGGACAGGCCGCGGTGGCGCTTGGCCTCGGGGTCGGTGCGGGCCAGCAACAGGCACCGGTCCGCCACATCGGAATAACTGGTCCAGATCTTGTGCCCGTTCACCACATAGTTGTCGCCTTCGGGGCGAGCGGTGGTGGTCAACGACGCGAGGTCCGAGCCGGCGCCCGGTTCGCTGAAGCCCTGACACCAGCGCTCGGTGCCGTTGATGATGCCGGGCAGGAAGCGCTTCCGGAGCTCATCGCTGGCATGAGCGCCGATGCCGTACACCAGATATCCGACGCTGGGGCGCGGGGGCGCACCGGCACGCACCAACTCCTCGTCGACGATGACGTCGTAGACCGGTGCCAGGTCTTTGCCGCCCCAGTCGCGTGGCCAGGACAGGCCGAAGAATCCGTTGTCGTACAACGCGCGATGCCAGTCGGCCATGCGCACCCAGTACTCGTCACCCGAGCCGGAGTACTCCTTGGCGTGTGCGGCAAGCCAGGTGCGCAGCCGCTCCCGGAAGGCGGCTTCATCGGGTGAGTCACGAAAGTCCAAGATCGATCTCCTTCAACGCGACCGGCCACAGCTCGGTCGATGTGAGGGCCCGGCGCAGGTAGACGTGCGCCACGCATTCCCAGGTGTTGCCGATACCGCCGTGCACCTGGATGGCCGTCTCGCAGACGGTCCGGGTGGCGCGCGCGCAGTAGACCTTTGCGATTTGGGCGGCCCGGTCGGCTTCGGCGGCGGCAAGCTCGTCCACCGCCCACGCGGCATGACGCAACACGCTCACCGAACCCTCAATCAGCGCAAGGCTTTCGGCCAACAGGTGTGCGATGGCCTGATACGAGCCGATCTGCTTGCCGTACTGTTCACGGATTTTCGCGTAGTCACAGGCGACGGCGTGTGCGCCCCGGGCGATGCCGACCAAGTCGGCCGTCGTGGTGACCAACGCGAGGGCCCGCCATTGTGCGGCGACCTCGGGCGACACATCGCCCAACGGCTCCGGCGCGCCGGCGATCGTTCCGTCGGCCCGCGTGAGGTCGACGCTCTGCGGCGACGCCTGCACATCGACGGCGAGGACCGAGCCGTCCGAAAGCGACAGGGCGCGCCGGGCGCCGCGGGCGTCGATCACCCGATC
The DNA here is from genome assembly GCA_036338755.1 of Actinomycetota bacterium. Lineage (GTDB taxonomy): Bacteria > Actinomycetota > Actinomycetes > Mycobacteriales > Mycobacteriaceae > Mycobacterium. Next base: position 389,079 of record JAYZBN010000012.1, read on the forward strand.
GTCGAAGGCGACGGTGGCCGCGGACACGTCCGCACCGACGTGGCGGCCCAGATCGTCGGCGAGCACCGGGCCGAGAAACGGCGTGTCAACCAAACGGCGCCCGAATTCCTCGGCCACGATGGCCACCTCGACGCCGGATGCGCCGTCGGAACGCAACGACCGCCACCCGGTGTTCTCGATCTGCTTGTCCAGGCGGGCAATTCGATCCTGGTCGTCGAGATCCTGCACCGTGGCCGGCCCGAGATCGTCGGCAAGCTTGCCGGCGGCATCGCGTAGTTGCCGTTGTTCAGCTGTCAGACGTACATCCATGGCGCTCCTTCAGCACTCGGCGCAGCACCTTGCCGGAGGGCAGGCGGGGAATTTCGGGGACGAACACCACCCGGCTCAGATGTTTATAGGTCGCCAGTTTGTCGTCCACCATGGCGGTCAATTGGGCCGCATCGACGGGACCGGACGTCGCCACCGCGGCGACGACGGCTTCGCCGTTGAGCCCGTCGGGGATGCCGAACACCGCGCAGTCTTTGACGGCCGGATGGCCGTGCAGCACCGTCTCGATTTCGGCGGGCGCAACCTGGAAGCCGCGCACCTTGATCATCTCTTTGAGGCGATCGGTGATTCGCAACCATCCGCCGCTGTCGAGCCAGCCGACATCCCCGGTGCGGTACCACCCGTCACGGACCGCCTCGCCGGTCGCTTCGGCCGGCAAGTATCCGGCCATGAGCGACGCCGACCGGGCCTGGATCTCACCGACCTCCCCCGGGCCGACCGGCTCGCCGGTCTCCAGTGAAACGACTCGTAGGTCCACGCCCGGCACCGCCCGTCCGACGGTGTCGAGCCGCGGCCCATCGATCGGATTACACGCTACGACAGGCAATTCCGTGGTTCCGTAAGCCGGAAGCCAACGCACTCCGGCGCGCCGGGTCACCGCCTCTGCGACATGGGTGCTGACCGGCGTGGCCCCCCACATGATGTAACGCAGCGAGGACAGATCATAGGACTCGAGGTCGGGATGCGAGGCCATCGCCAGCGCGATGGGTGCGACCGCCATTTCTACTGTGATGCGGTCACTTTGGATGTGCTGCAGCATCCGGTCGATGTCGAACCGGCGGTGCAGCCGCACACAGGCGCCGACCTTGAGGGCGGTCAGCAGGTTCAACAGTCCCAGGATGTGTGACGGCGGTGTCGCAACCTGGATCCGGTCCTGGTGCGTCAGTTGCAACGCTTGGCGCCAATGCCGCACCGCCTCGCCCAGCGAGGCGTGGGTGTGCCGGACGGCCTTCGGCAGCCCCGTGGTGCCGGAACTGAACACCAGCGCCGCGTCGTTCGTGGGCGGCGCGCCGAGGGCTATCGGCTCCGCGGGCGCGACCGGATCGTCCAGATGCAACACCGGCATCAGACCGGCCAGCACCGGTTGGTCCCCGACGGCGTGCTCGGGGTTGGTCAGCGCGAGCGCATGGGCGACCTCGTCGCGCTTCCACGCGGGGCTGATGAGCACGGCGGTGGCCGCCAGTCGCCAGATCGCCAGCACCACGGCGAGGAACTCCGGCCGATTCGACGCCATCACGGCGACGCGTTGACCCTGGGTGACACCGTATTTTGCCAGTTTAGCGGCCCACCCGTCGGCCAGCGCGTTGAGTTCGGGCGCGCTGAATCGCCGTTCCTCGAACGCGAGCGCCGCCGGCTCGGTCACGTCCCGTCCTTCCCTGACAGACCGGGCTGACCCGACATCCATACAGTCTTGAGAAGATGCTGTCGCTTCGTGAGAATAGTATTCTCTATACTGAAGAATGCAAATACGTGAGAGGGGGCGGTCGCAGTGACGATCACCCGGACCATCGAGGGGACCTCGCGGGTGACAGATCCGGCAACAAACGGCTCCAGCGCCGGAACGGTGACGATTCATCTCGACCGCAAGAAGGTATCGGTGCCCATCGTCCCGGGCGAGACTCTCTTGGAGACCGCGCGACGGGCCGGGCTAGAGCCCCCCTTCAGTTGCGAAGCCGGCAACTGCGGTACGTGCATGGCCAAGCTCGAAGACGGCCATGCCACCATGCGGGTCAACGACGCTCTCGAGGAGGACGAGGTCGCCGAGGGTTACATTCTGACGTGCCAGGGCGTTCCGGATACGGACTCGGTCACGGTGCGCTACGAGTAGCAACCAGAGAGGTGGCGGCGACGATGGCCAAGGGCATCATCCTCGTGGAAAGCCGACCCAGTTCGCCCGAGCGCGAACAGGAGTACAACACCTGGTACGACGAGGTGCACCTGGGTGAGCTCGTCGCCCTGGACGGATTCGTCTCGGCGCGCCGGCTGCGTCCCGTTGACGCCGACGGACCCTATGTCGCCATCTACGAGATCGAGGGCGACGACCTGCAGGCGATCCTGGACAACATGATCGCCAACGCTGGGCAGTTGCACATGTCGGATGCCCTGCAGCTGGATCCGGCGCCCATTCCACGACTGCTCGAGACCACCACCGAGCGCAGCGGCTGATCGAATTCGGGCTGCGCGGGAGAGGACTGCTTGATGAAGGTCGATGACCTGATCTTGGTGAGCATCGACGACCACGTGGTGGAACCACCGGACATGTTCGTGCGGCACGTGCCCGCCAAGTACCGGGACGACGCGCCCGTCGTCGTCACCGACGACAAGGGCGTCGACCAGTGGATGTACCAGGGCAGGCCGCAGGGCGTGAGCGGACTCAACGCCGTGGTGTCCTGGCCGGCCGAGGAGTGGGGCCGCGATCCCGCCGGTTTCGCCGAGATGCGTCCCGGCGTTTACGACGTCCACGAACGCGTCCGGGACATGAACCGCAACGGCATCCTCGCGTCGATGTGTTTCCCAACGTTCACCGGCTTTTCGGCCCGTCACCTCAACATGACGCGCGAAGACGTCACCCTGGTGATGGTGTCGGCCTACAACGACTGGCACATCGACGAATGGGCCGGGTCCCACCCGGACCGCTTCATCCCGATCGCGATCCTGCCGACCTGGACACCCGAGGGCATGTGCGCCGAGATCCGCCGCGTCGCCGCGAAGGGCTGCCGCGCGGTCACCATGCCGGAGTTGCCTCACCTGGAAGGACTTCCGAGCTACCACGACGAGGACTACTGGGGTCCGGTGTTCCGCACGTTGTCCGAGGAGAACGTGGTGATGTGTCTTCACATCGGCACCGGATTCGGGGCGATCAGCATGGCGCCCAACGCGCCGATCGACAACCTGATCATCCTGGCCACCCAGGTGTCGGCGATGTGCGCCCAGGATCTGCTGTGGGGCCCGGCGATGCGCAACTATCCGGATCTCAAATTCGCCTTCTCCGAAGGCGGTATCGGCTGGATTCCGTTCTATCTGGATCGCAGCGACCGCCACTACACCAACCAGAAATGGCTCCGCCGCGACTTCGGTTCTCAACTGCCCAGTGACGTCTTCCGCGAACACTCGCTGGCGTGCTACGTCACCGACAAGACGTCGCTGAAGCTGCGCCATGAGATCGGCATCGACATCATCGCCTGGGAGTGCGACTACCCGCACTCGGACTGCTTCTGGCCGGACGCGCCCGAGCAGGTGCTCGCCGAGTTGAACGCTGCCGGGGCCGACGATTCCGACATCGACAAGATCACCTGGCAGAACTCGTGCAAGTTCTTCGGATGGGACCCGTTCGCCCGGACCCCTCGCGAGCAGGCGACCGTCAAGGCCTTGCGCGCCAAGGGAAGTGACGTGGACGTGTCGATCCATTCGCGGGCCGAGTGGGCGCGGCTGTATCAGGAAAAGCAGCTCGCGCCGTCCAACTCTTGAGGCCCGAACGGCGGCTAGCCGATCAGCGTCGAAGCCAGCTCTTCGAATTGTCCTATGCCGGCGGCAAATTCACCGTCAATGGACGGAAGCAGCGCGACGTGATCCGCACCCGCCGCCAGGTGATCCCCCACCTTGGCCGCGATGTCCTCCGGATCGCCATGCGCGACAAGCGCATTGACCAGTCGATCGCTCACATCGTCGATGTCACCAGCCGGGTAGCCCAGCTTCGCCAGCCTCGACGCGTAAGACGGCAGGCCCAGTCTGGCAGACACCGCCTCGCGCGCGGCCTCGATGTCGCGCGCCACCGACAGGCCAACGACCAGGAGCTTGTCGGGTCCGAGCGCCTCGCGGGCCCGGGCGGTGAACTCCGGCGGCATCCCGCCGGGGAATGCCCCATTCGCCTTATCGCCGGCCAGCGCAAGCATTTTCGGCCCGTTGGCCGCGACGATCCGGGGATAGGGCGCGTCGGGTGCCGGCGGCCACGTCGGGCTGTCCATGGCCTCCAGGTAGTCGCGCATGGTGGCCAGCGGACTGCCGAATTCGCGGCCGACGCCGGCCGCCTGCTCCGGGTAGCCGACGCCTAACCCCAGCGCGATTCTGCCCGGATACGCCTGCGCCAGTTGGGCGGCCGCGGCGTGCATGGTCTGGGCCGGCCGCGCCCAGATGTTGGCGATGCACGTGCCGAAGGTCATTCGGTCGGTGGCGGGTAACAGCACGCCGAGCTGCACCAAGGCGTCCTTGCCGATGACCTCGTTGGTCCAGACAGCGCCGTACCCGGCGTCTTCCAGACGGCGCGCGGCCTGCCGCAACAGGTCGGCCGGCGGTGTGCTGGTGAACGATACGGGCAGACACACCCCGACCGGGCCCAGCGCCTGGCGTGCCGAGGCGATCACCGAGTCAGTCACTGTTGCGCTCACTCGCCGAAGTAGTGGCCGGCATCGAGGTCCTCGAGCAGCCCCGGTTGCTCGGGGTGCCAGTCAAGGATCTTCTGCGTCAACGCATTCGACGTCGGATTGTCCAGGGAGGCGAATAGCGCGAGAAAGCCGAAGTGGCTGGCATTTTCGGCGGCGATGCTGGACGTCGGCACGTCCAGGTGACGACCGATGACCGCGGCGATGTCGCGGAACGGCACACCCTCATCGTCGACGCCGTGCAAACGCGTTCCGGCGGGCGCGTTTTCGAGCGCCAGCCGGTACAAGCGTGCGGCGTCGAGCGTATGCACACCCGGCCAGCGGTTGGCGCCATCGCCAAGGTAGCCGGACACGCCGGTCTCGCGGGCGACGTTGATCAGGTGGTGGGCGAAGCCATGGTGATCGAGGTCGCTATGCACCAGCGGGGCAAGGCGGATCACCGACGACCGAACCCCTCGCTGGGCGAGCGCGATCACCGCGTTCTCGGAGTCGACCCGCGGTCCGGATGGCAGCGTGTCCTGCTCGGTGGCGACACCGCCCTGCCCCAACAGTGCAAGCAGCAGAGATCCCGAAGTGCTGACGAACGGCCGATCGGAACCGACGAGTGCTTCCCCGAGGGCGCGCACGGCGCGCAGGTCCGTCTCGGCCGCGCCCGCGAAGTCGTCGAAGTCATGCTTGAAGGCGAGGTGGATGACGCCGTCGGAGGCCGCCGCCGCGGCGCGCAGGCCGTCGAGGTCGTCGAGATCTCCGCGTCGGGGTGTCGCCCCCACGGCGTGCAAGGCGGCGGCGCCCGCGTCCGACCGCGCCAATCCGGTGACCTGGTGCCCGGCATCGAGGAGTTCGGTGACAACGGCGGAGCCGATGTGACCGGTCGCGCCCGTGACAAAGACGTGCATGAGGGTTCCCTTCTGGTCGCCTGGAGGTATGCCATCAAGTCAATGGCGGCCGGATGGCGGTGTCCAAGTCCTGTTTCATATCGCGCCATGCAATTCAGTCATCACGGCACCTCACCAAGCCTTCTGCGGCGCGTAGCAGGGCGAGATCGCATTACACTGGGCGCATGACCGACTCGGCATCGCCGGTGGTGGACCTCGACCTGCGGCTGGTGGGTTACTTCGTCGTCGTCGCCGAGCATCGGCACTTCGGCCGGGCCGCCTCAGCGCTACGCGTCGCGCAGCCGTCATTGAGCCGCCAGATCCGCCGGCTCGAGCAGCAACTCGGCGTCCGCCTGTTGGACCGCACCCCGCAGGGCACCCGGCTCACGGAGGCGGGCGAATTGTTTCTGCCCCGGGCCAAGGCGCTGCTGCGATCGGCAGCCCAAGCCACCGCGCAGGCGCGAGCGGCCGCGCAGCCCAGCCGGATCACCATCGGCTACACGATGGGCATGATCGTCACACCCGCGGTGCGTGAGATGCGCCGCGAGCATCCCGAAGCCGATGTCCAAGTCACGCATTTGGATTGGGACCAGGCGCTCGACGCGTTGCTCGGCCATCGGGTGGACGCGGTGGTGACCCGGCTGCCGTTCCCGACCGAAGGGCTGCACGTGACGATCCTGTACGACGAACCGCGGGTGCTGGCGATACCAGTCGACCATCGCCTGGCCGGCCGGAAATCGGTCACCCTCGACGACATCGCCGACGAACCCATGCCGCGGGTGCGGCATTCGGATCCGGCCTGGAGCGCCTTCTGGCGCATCGATCCGCGACCCGACGGCCGCCGAGCACCCGATGGCCCGTTCATCGAGGCGCTAGAGGACAAGTTCGAACTCATTGCCTCGGGGCAAGCCGTGGCGATCACGGCGGGCGTGTACGGCAACGGTGTGCGGCCGGACATCACCACGGTCCCGCTGGAAGGGGTCGAACCCAGCCATGTCGTATTGGCCTGTCGCGCTGGGGATCGCAGCCGTCTGCTGGCGGCCTTCCGCAAGATCGCCGAGGCTGTGCTCACCGGGCCTGCGCAAACCTGAGCGGCGCGCTACTCGGGAAGCTCCGCCGCCGGCCTCGAGCGTGAAGTTACTTTCACGCTCGACCGCGAGTGTGAAATTAACTTGACGTTCGGGGGCTACTGGGCCTGCTGGGGAAGCTCCGGCGCCGGACGGTATTCGGGTTCATACCCCGAGATGTGGATCGGGCTGCCCACCAAACGGAATTCGCCCGCCGTCACGACCACTTCCGGCGTCGCCTCGAGCGCCTCGGGCAGCGTTCGGACGGCCGCCGCCGGAACTCCCAGCGGGCGCAGCCGTCGTTCCCACCCGACGGCGCTGTCGGTGGCCAGCATCGCCGTCACGACCGCCAGCACTTCGTCACGGCGGGCGACTCGCTCGGCCATCGTTTCGAAACCCCCGATGCCCGCTTCGGCGGCGAACGACTTCCAGAAGCCGTCATGCGTGATGAACAGCGCCAGATATCCCTCGGCCGTCGGAAAAAGCTGAGCGGGAACGTAATAGGAGTGGGCCCCGTGGGGGCGGCGCTGCGGCTCGACGCCCCCGTTGAGATAGGCCGACGCGTGGTAGTTCAGTTGGGACAGCATGACGTCGCGCAGCGACACATCCACCTGCCCGCCGGTACCCGAGATGATTTTCGCCAACAACCCCAATGCCGCGGTCATTCCGGTGGAGTTGTCGGCCGAGGAGTAGCCGGGCAGCGTCGGCGGGCCGTCCGGATCGCCGGTCAGGGCGGCGGTGCCGACACCCGCCTGCACCACGTAATCGAAGGCCGGATCATCGCCGCCGTACAGGCCGAAGCCGGTGATCGCCACGCAGACGATCCGCTCGTTGTGCCGTCGCAACTCGTCGTAGGTCAGGCCCAGCCGGCGGATGGCCGACGGCTTGAGGTTCACCAGCAGCGCATGGGATTCGGCGACCAGTTCACCCAATCGCTGCTGTCCGGCATCGGAATTGAGGTCCAGCGTGACGCTGGACTTGTTGCGGTTGAGGCTGGCGAAATAGGTGGCGCCGACGCTGCGGGAGATCTCGCCGCCGGCCGGTTCGATCTTGGTGACCTCGGCACCGAGATCGGCGAGCAACATGGTCGCGTACGGCCCCGCCAGCATGGTGCCGACCTCGAGGATGCGTATCCCGGCCAGCGGCCCGGAGTCGTTTGTGGTCAACGCAATTCCGCGGCGAGTGAGGCGATCATTTCCCGGGTGCGCTGTTTGGACGCGACCAGCTCGTCGCGGTTGTCACCGATGGGAAGCAGCCGCACCGACAAGTCGGTCACGCCGGCGTCGGCGAAGCCACGCATCCGCGCCAAGATCTGTTCCTCGTCACCGGCCGCGCACAGGTCGCCGACGTCGCGGGCGTCACCGCGGTCCAGCAGGCGCTGATAGTTGGGCGACACCTCGGCCTCGCCCAGGATGCGGTTGGCCCGCTCCCTGGCCTCGTCGATTCGTCCAGCCGCACACAGGCATACCGGGATTCCCGCGACGATGCGCGGTGCGGGGCGACCGGCATCGGCGGCGGCCTTGGTGATCTTCGGAGCGATGTGATCACCGATCGCGCGTTCGTCGGCCATCCACAGCACGGTGCCGTCGGCGAGTTCACCTGCGATCTGTAGCATCACCGGCCCCAGCGCGGCGACGAGCACCGGCATCGGGGTGTCGACCCCGATGGCCAGCGGATTGTGCACTGTGAACGAATCGTTCTCGACGTCAACCGATCCCGGCCCGGCAACGGCTGCATTGAGCACCTCGAGGTAGTCGCGGGTGTAGGCGGCCGGCTTCTCGTACGGCAGGCCGAGCATGTCGCGAATGATCCAGTGGTGCGACGGCCCGACGCCCAGCGCCAGCCGTCCACGGGCCACCGCGTGCGTCGAGAGGGCTTGGCGGGCAAGGGCGATGGGGTGCTGGGCCTGCAGCGGCACCACCGCGGTACCCAGTTCGATGCGCGAGCTGTGGGCGGCCATCAGCGACACCATGGTCAGGCAGTCGAAGTCGTTGGGCACCTGCGGCATCCAGGCGGTGTCCAGGCCGGCGGATTCGGCCCATTCGATGTCGGAGGCCAGCTTGTCCACCTTGCGGGCCATGTCGCCCCGCTCGGCGCCGATCATCACTCCGACGCGCATGGTTCCTCCGTGACGGGTTCGTTCGAGTCGGTGTCCGCCGTGCCGGTCAGTGCGCGGATGTCGCGCACCAGGTCGTCCAGCGGCGTCCCGGTGGGGAATACCGCGGCGGCGCCGGCGGAGAGCAGCTTGGGGACGTCCGCATGGGGGATGGTGCCCCCGACGACGACGGCGATGTCGGCGGCATCGGCGGCGCGCAGAGCTTCCACCGTGCGCGCGGTGAGGGCCAGGTGCGCACCCGACAGGATGCTCAACCCGACCACCTCCACGTCCTCCTGGACGGCGATCGACGCGATGTCCTCGATGCGCTGGCGGATGCCGGTGTAAATGACCTCGAACCCGGCGTCACGTAGGGTGCGGGCGACGATCTTCGCGCCGCGGTCATGGCCGTCCAGGCCGGGTTTGGCAACCAGAACGCGGACGGCCATCTAAAACACCACCGGTTGTTGGAATTCGCCCCACACCGCCTTGAGCGCGGAGACCATCTCCCCGACCGTGCAGTAGGCGTTGGCACAGTCGATCAGCTTGTGCATCAGGTTGTCGTCTCCCTCAGCCGACCGCGACAGTGCGGCCAACGCGGATTGCACTGCGGCCGAATCCCGTTCGGCCTTCACTTTGGACAGCCGCTTGAGCTGCAGGTCACGTCCTTCGGCGTCGAGTTCGTAGGTGACGACATCGTGGGCGAGTTCCTCCGTCACGAACCGGTTGACCCCGACAACGGGCCGCGTGCCGGCTTCGACTTCCTGATGCAGGGTGAAGGCTTCGTCGGCGATCAGGCCCTGCAAATAACCGTCCTCGATGGCCTGCACCATGCCGCCGTGCCGCTCGAGGTCGGACATGATCTCGATGATGCGCTCCTCGGTCGCATCGGTCAGCGCCTCGACGAAGTAGGAGCCGCCGAGCGGGTCCGCGACGCTGGCGACGCCGGTTTCGTGCGCCAGGATCTGCTGGGTGCGCAGCGCCAGTGTCGTGGTCTCCTCGGTCGGCAGCGCGAATGGCTCGTCCCAGGCCGCGGTGAACATCGACTGCACACCGCCGAGCACCGCGGCCATCGCCTCGTATGCCACCCGGACGATGTTGTTGTGGGCCTGCGGCGCGTACAGCGACGCGCCACCACAGACGCAACCGAAGCGGAACATCGCCGCCTTCGCCGTCTTCGCCCCGTAGCGCTCCTGCACGATGGTCGCCCAACGGCGCCGTCCCGCACGGTATTTGGCGATCTCCTCGAAGAAGTCCCCATGGGTGTAGAAGAAGAACGAGATCTGCGGCGCGAACTGGTCGATCGTCATGCGGCCGCGCTCGACCACCGTGTCGCAATAGGTCACCCCGTCGGCCAGGGTGAACGCCATCTCCTGCACCGCGTTGGCCCCCGCGTCGCGGAAGTGCGCCCCGGCCACCGAGATCGCATTGAACCGGGGAACCTCGGCGGCGCAGAATTCGATGGTGTCGGCGATCAGCCGCAGCGACGGCTCCGGCGGCCAGATCCAGGTCCCCCGCGAGGCGTACTCCTTGAGGATGTCGTTCTGGATGGTCCCGGTCAGCTTTTCGCGCGGAATCCCCTTCTTCTCGGCGGCCGCGACGTAGAACGCCAGCAGGATCGCCGCCGTCCCGTTGATCGTCATGCTCGTGCTGAGCTTGTCCAACGGGATTCCGTCGAACAGGATCTCGAAATCGGCCAGGGTATCCACCGCGACGCCGACCCGGCCCACCTCCTCGCCGAATTCGGGATCGTCGGAGTCGTAGCCGCACTGGGTGGGCAGGTCGAGCGCAACCGACAGCCCCGTCCCGCCTTGCTCGAGCAGGTAGCGGTACCGGCGGTTGGATTCTTCGGCGGTGCCGAAGCCCGAGTACTGGCGAAACGTCCAGAGCTTGCCGCGATAGCCGGAGGCGAAGTTACCCCGGGTGAAGGGGAACTCCCCCGGCTGAGGAGGCTCCGCGGTTACGTCCGCCGGCCCGTATACGGGCTGCAGCGGGATACCAGACGGAGTGTGGGCCGTATTATCCATCGGTGAATAACGTACTTGCAAAAAAAGAGAATGCCAATACCACACCGCTGAGCAGGTAAAAGGACCCCGCTATGCCGCCGCCCCGGTCTATGCGCGGCAGATTATCTCGCCATGCGGGATCGCGATCCAGCCGTCCGGTGCGGCGGCCCATTCTCGCCACGCGGCAGAGATCTCCTCGAGCTGCGCGGTGGTCGCCAGGTCGAGGCTCACCAGGTCACGCGCCACAGCTGAGTGCAGAATCCGGTCGGCCCACATTCCGCCCCACCAGCCGCGCGTCTCGGGCGTGGCGTAACAGCACAGGCTGCCGGTGGGCGTGATGTCGACGAATCCCGCCTGCTGCGCCCACGACAGCAGTCGCCGGCCCGCATCCGGTTCGCCCCGGTTCGCGCGCGCGACGCGGCGGTAGAGGTCGCGCCACAGCTCGAGCGCCGACGCTTCCGGGTACCAGATGAACCCGGAGTAGTCGGCGTCGCGGGCGGCCACGATGCCGCCCGGCGCGCACACCCGCCGCATTTCTCGAAGTGCTGCAATGGGATCGGACACATGCTGTAGCACCTGATGCGCGTGGACGACGTCAAAGGCGTCGTCAGGAAAGTCGAGGTTGTGCACGTCGGCGGTGGCGAACGAGACGTTGGACAGGTTTCGTCGCTGGACTTCGTCGCGGGCAACACTGAGCACGTCGGCAACCTGGTCGACCGCGGTGACCGGTCCGGGTGCGACTCGCGCGGCCAGGTCGGCGGTGATGGTGCCGGGTCCGCAGCCGACGTCGAGCACGGACAGCCCCGGTCTCAGGTGCGGTAACAGATAGGCGGCGGAGTCCTCGGCGGTGCGTCGCTGGTGAGAGCGCAACACCGACTCGTGATGGCCGTGCGTGTAGGTCGCTCGATATTGGTCGTTCACTGTGCCCCTCGGTTGCCGCGTCTGGTCTGGCAGCCTACGCGTCGACAGTCACATTCTGAAACCGGCGTCCCGTATTTTGAGACGCTTAGTCGACGGGCACGTCGACGATCGGTCGGTCGACACCGGCCCCTGGCCCGTCGAAATGCCACCACTCGCCCGAATACACCTTCAGCCCGCCATAGTTCATCGCCGACCGCAGCGCCGCCCGGTTCGCCGCAGCGTCAGCACCGATGCCCTGCGTGTTGAAAGCCGTTGCCCGAGGCGTGAAATCGTCGAAGTCGGTACCCATGTCGGCCAGGCAGAGTCCGCTCGCGTACAGCCCGGACGAGCACGGCTGCTGCGTCGTCGTGAAAGTCACGTCGACCGAACGGCCCGACTCGTGGCTGTGTGCGTACGGGCCCGGGCGTGCCACCCAAGCGGGATTCGGGACCAGATTGAACATCTTGACCTGAACGTCGTGCGGTCGATAGCAATCCCAGAACACCAGGAGGTGCCCCTGCGGGCGCAGCGCGCCGGCGGCCGCGGCCAGGCCGGGCGTCATCGATTGGTGCACAAGGCATCTGGCGTCGGAGGGATACAACTGTGTATGGGTGAAATTATTGGTGGTCGCGTAGCGCAGATCGAGTATCGCATCGGGGATGACACTGCGGACGTCGACGAACCCGGCCGCCCGTGCGGCGTCGCTGACCGGTGGTACGTCGGGTCCGGCGTTCGCGGTGGGTATCCCGCCCACCGAGACGAGCGACAACGCAATGGTCAGTCGTAGCACCCACGCGAGACGCATGCGGTCATTATCCCGGTTCGTCAGTCCGGATCGCGCTAGAGGTGCGGGGTTGTCGCAACCGGCGACCTGGGTCCAAAAAGCATCGATGGGCTGGTACGAAGCAACCGCACCAGCCCACCGTGACGTATGTCAATCTCAGACGGTACTGACTCCTACCGCCTGGGGTCCTTTGGCTCCTTGCTCAACCTCGAACTGAACACGTTGGTTCTCATCGAGCGAGCGATAGCCGTTTCCCTGGATCTCGGAGTAGTGGACGAAGAGGTCCTTCGTGCCGTCGTCAGGGGTGATGAAGCCGAAGCCCTTTTCACCGTTGAACCATTTCACAGTTCCCTGTGCCATTTACTTACTTCTCTCATCAAATGCGGATGTACCAAACACATCCATGCGGGCTCAGGGTAGCACGAGTGGGCTAATATTCGAAAATAATTGCAACGCTTACTAATTCACCCAGTACCTGGTCTAGATGGTGATCGGCCCGGCGGCCGGCGGAAGCAGGGCGCTTATACCCTGACCGCACCGTCTTCACCCGAGCCCGACATGCACCGCGCCGGCCGCCTGTAGAGTGGGGAGGAACCGCGTTCTAGCGGTCACCGCGAATCGCGAACGAATCATTGAGACCGCCTGCGATTCGATAGTCGTCCGACGCCAAGCAGCGGCGCGTATCGGCCGACATCTTCATTCGGAAGGACAGCTCATGGACGAGTCGAACTTGTTTTCCCACCCCGAGGCGCCGAAGTATGTCGCTTCGGGCGAAACCTCTGCAAAACCGGTCGAGCACCCGGCATTTTCCGATCGGCCCGACGCCGCCGGATCTCCAAATCAAGGTCGCTGATCGGCCTTGACGAGCGTGGATGTCAGGACGCTTGGGCGTACCTGCGGACCAATTCGCCATCGCCGAAGGTACTGGTTCGCTGCTGACCGTTGTCGTCTCGACTGAAAAATGTCCACTGCCCCGGGCCGCTCTGTGGAGCACTGATCATCTTGACCGTCAGACGCAATTCGGTGGGACGCCGCGTGCCGATGACGTCACCGACACGGACCTGCGATGGGTGGATCTCGACCGCGTCGCACCAGTTCTCTATTGCCATGTAGCCCCGTCCTCGCTGTTGCCACTACCCTACCCGCCATCCCTCGATTCGTGACAGACAACAGCAATCGTCTCCTATCCCTTGCGCCGCAAGGGATTTCGTTCCGTCGGAAATGACAAAGCTCATCTGCCAGGCGAGTTTCCAGATGCGGTCAGCCGACCAGCGCCGCGCCCGCGTGCGCTGTCGCTGGCCACCCGAGCGTCCAAGTGGGCCGGTAGTGGCGTAGCGTCGAAGGCGAGCCGTTCGTTGTCAGCGGTGGTCGACTGCGCAATCGGCGCAGATGACACCCCCGGGCAATGTGATTCCTCCGTCGGTCCCTCGTCCGTGGACCCGACGACGCCGAGCGCGAAGGAACCGCCCATGGGTTACGCGACCCCGATCGTTACACGACAACAAAATGATTCGACGCCTGATGCGGACGGCTTCGCCGCCGTGGTCAAGTGCGCGAACTGCCGGCCGCGGTATCCGCGATGAGCTTGGCCGTCAGAACCCGACGCCAATCCACTCCCATCCGGCTCTCGGTGGCTCGCAAACTCGGACGCGATATCGACGGTGCGTGGTGGCCGCGTGCAGATCGCATCACGAATGAATTGCCCGAGCTCGTCGCGGTCCTCACTCCATTGCTTGGCGAAGTCACTTCCATCAACGTCAATTGGTCTTCGCTGCAACGGCCGCCCGATCTCAATTGGCCGGGATGGGAAGGCAAACGCCAGCATGTAATGACGGTCATCGGCATACACGCTCGCGTCAACCTTTTGATCGTCTCGTACGCGACCCACAGCGGGTTGGCGTTGATGGTGCTCCGCCGTGCCGCAAATCTACCCATCGAGAGCGCCGACCGCATCAAACCCGCGTTCGTGGCCGCGGACTCGATCCTGCGGGCTGCCGAACAACAACGTGAACATGCTTGCAGTGACCGGCAGGTGAAAGGCCTTGCGGTACAGGACTAACGCTCGCCAGGCCCCTGGGCGAACTCGATATGCAGCTCGGTGAGGCCGCGCAGCAAGAACGTGGACTCGTAGCGGTACTCGCGGTTGGGCGGCGGGCCGTGCTTGGCCTCGCTGATCCGGATGTCGCGCGTTCGGTCCAGGAGGCGGTTGATGGTCACTTGGCCTTCTACACGCGCCAGCGGTGCGCCGGCGCAGGTGTGGATCCCGCGACCGAAAGCGATGTGCTCGCGGACGTTCTTTCGGTCGACCTGAAACTCGTTGGGATTTGCGAATTTTCGCGGATCACGATTGGCCGCTCCCAGGCACAGCATGATGACCGTGCCGGCCGGGACGTGTACTCCGCCCAGAGTGGTGGTCTTGCGTGCCAGCCGGAAGTCGACCTTGGTCGGGCTCTGCATGCGCAACGCCTCCTCGATGAACGGGCCGATCAGGCTTCGGTCGGCGCGCAGCCGCGCCTGAAGCCCGGGTTGGTCACCGAGGACCTGCACCGCGGCGCTCAGTAGTTTGGTCACCGTCTCCTGGCCTGCCGCAAACAGAAAGGTGGCCGGTCGCACGACCTCCAGTAGCGGTGGAGTCGAGCCGTCGGGATACGTGGCGGTCGCGAGGCCGGTCAGTACGTCTTCGCGGGGGCTTTCCCGTCGGTCGGCGATGTACGCGCTGAACAGGTCATCGAGGTACTGCAACGGGTTGCTGCCGACCGGTTCGTGATCGAGCGCGCCCACCCTGGCTCCCGGCGCGTTGCCGGCTCCCAGGTTGCGGCGAATCTCGGCGCGGTCGTCGTCGGGAACCCCGAGCAGATCGGCGATCGCCAAGGTCGCGAACGGCTTTGCGTACTCACCGAGGAACTCGCACCGACCGTTGGCGATGAACTCGTCGAACTGCCGATCGGCCAATTCCCAGATGTAGTCCTTGTTTTCCTGCAGCCGACGCGGCGTGAGCAGCCGTCCGAGCAGTGAGCGCGCTTTTTCGTGCTCGGGCGGGTCCATGACGACCATGTGCTCGAAGATGGGGAACTCATGACGGTGCGCTTCGATCTGTTCGCTGATGTCGTCGCCTTGCGGCGTAAACGGCAACGGCGGGAACGGGCCGCCGATCGCATTGACCGCGGAGAACGAATCGACGTCTTTGAAGGCGGCCTGCACTTCCTGGTAACCGGTGACCGCCACCACCCCGTAATGCGGCTCGCGGAAGACCGGGCCCTGGCCGCGAAGGTAATCCCAATAGGCGTAAGGGTCTTGCGCGATGTCGGCGTCGGTGAAGTAATCGACGTCGGCGAGTTCGGTCATGAGTTCGATTCCTTTTCCTGGCCTACGAAGCGGCATCACGCCAGCGCACCCTCGGTGACGACGCTGACGCCTTGGCGCGGACAGGCGGCCACGGCGCCCCCATCCCCAGTCGACGCGGACTCACGGGTCATTAACTGATCGATCGACCAAATTGATAGGATGCGGTATGCCTACCACGGATCGCGCGCGCCGGTCAAGCAAAGCGGGCGCGTCCAGCCCCGCATCGACACGCCACAACAAGAGAGGCGCCGACGCGGGCGCGCGCACCAAGCTCATCGAGGCCACCGCACGCATCATGCGCGAGGAGGGCTATGCGGCGGCCACGTCGCGCCGGGTGGCCGCGGAGGCCGGCGTCAAGCAGGCCCTCGTTTATTACTACTTCCCGACGATGGACGATCTGTTCGTCGAGGTGCTGCGCGCCGGTGCCGAGACCGCGCTGGCACGCATGCGCGCCCTGCTCACCGACGACGACCCGTTGCAAACGCTGTGGTTGATCAACAGCGACACCGCGGCGACGGCACTCAATGCCGAATTCATGGCATTGGCCAACCACCGCAAGGCAATTGGTGCCGAACTCAAGGCTTACGCCGAGCGGGTCCGCGACATCGAGACGGCGGCGGTGGCGATGGTCCTGCGCGCAAACCACATCGATCTTGAGGAATATCCGCCGGTGGCCATCTCGATGCTGATCGCGCAGGTCGCGCGCAGCCTGTGCAACGAGAGCGCCGTCGGCGTCACCCACGGCCACGACGAGTTACGCGCGTTCGTCGAACGCCAGATAAGCCTGCTGAAGGCACCCGCGGCCGCGCCGACGCCGAGCGGTTAGGGCCGGGGCGCCCTCCCGCGATGGCCCCGGCATCGCTCCCCCGGCGCGTGGCTTGATCGCACTCCCCTGCCGGCGTCTGTTGACACCGCAATCAAATGATGCGACCCTTCCTGATCGATCGACAAATATTTTGGAGTCGAACGCCGGGCCGTCGTCAACCCGGCCTTTCTGATCAGTGAGGTGCAGTCATGGGCAGAGTTGAGGGCAAAGTCGCGCTGGTCACCGGGGCCGCCAGGGGTCAGGGCCGCAGCCACGCGGTGCGACTGGCGGAGGAGGGTGCCGACATCATCGCTGTCGACATCTGCGCACCGATCAGCAGCAGCAGCGAGATCCCGCCCTCGACGCCGGATGACCTGGCCCAGACGGCAGACCTGATCAAGGGCCTCAACCGCCGCATCGTGACCGCCGAAGTCGACGTGCGCGACTACGAAGCCTTGAAAGCCGTGGTGGACGGCGGGGTCGAACAGCTCGGCCGCCTGGACATCATCTGCGCGAACGCGGGAATCGGCAACGGCGGGCAGACCCTCGACAAAACCCGTGAGGACGACTGGCGAGACATGATCGACGTCAACCTGTCGGGCGTCTGGAAGACCGTCAAAACCGGTGTACCGCATTTGATTTCCCAGGGCCAGGGCGGATCGATCATCCTTACCAGCTCGGTCGGCGGCCTCAAGGCATACCCGCACACCGGGCACTACATCGCCGCCAAACACGGCGTCGTCGGTTTGATGCGCGCCTTCGCCGTGGAACTCGGTCAGCACTTCATCAGGGTGAATTCCGTTCACCCGACCAACGTGAACACGCCGATGTTCATGAACGAGGGAACGATGAAGTTGTTCCGGCCGGATCTGGAGAACCCCGGCCCGGACGACCTCAAGGTCGCCGCGCAGTTCATGCACGTGCTGCCGGTCGGCTGGGTCGAGCCGGTGGATATCAGCAACGCAGTGCTGTTCCTGGCTTCCGACGAATCGCGCTACATCACAGGCCTTCCGGTCACCGTTGACGCCGGGAGCATGCTCAAGTAGCCCTGGCCGCCGGCTGGGGTTTACTCCGGGGCGCGCCTTCGGGTTCGGACAGTCGTGGCCGACAAATTACTTCGTCGTCGGTGCTGTGCTGCCGGGTTGAAGAAGATTTTCCTTGACCTCCCGCAATGCGTAGAACGCGAGCACATAGCCGGTGACGGGATCAGCCCACCACCAGCCGGCAAGGCTGTTGAGTACCAGCCCGAGCAGCACCGCGGTGGCCAGCAGGCCATCGACGAGAGTGACCCGACCTTCTGTGGTGAGCACGGGGTTGCCGAGGGCGGCACCGGTTCGGGTCTTGCCAACCGCGAGCGCGAACATCGCCGCCGCGGTGATCGCTGTCCATGCGACGCCAAGGGGTGAGTGCCGTGGGTGAAAGCCGGTAACCAGGACGATCGTCGACTGCACCGCCAGATAGATCGCAAGCGCTCCGAACGCGACCCCGATGAGCCGCAATGCGAACCGCCGGCGGGCTTCGCCGGTTCCCGAGAGCTCCCAGACAACGACCGCCGAGGCGCCGATCTCGACCAGGGAGTCCAAACCGAACCCGAACAGCGCCACCGATTGGGCTCCGATCGCCGCCACGGTGAGGGTGACGATGCCGACCACGTTCCAGGCCAGAGTGGCATACTCGAGCACAAATCCGCGCCGCATCAAGGACCGGCGAACGGCCTCGTCGAGGTGACTCATACCCGTCAGTCTCGCAGTCAGGTCCCTCGCGCCCGCCAGGTGGCTTGGCGCAGCAATCGAAGTCCATTGCTACTGCTCATCGTCACCGCCGTAATCGTCGCGGCCACCCAACGACTCACGCAACTCACCAAAGTCACTGCACCACAGGCGCGTTCACGTCCCACAAAAACGTGACTGGCGCATCGGTCGACGATCCAAACCGATGCCCATCCGCGCGACACGTCCGCACGTGAAACCGCCATGCCGCCGACGCCCGCGGCGCACATCCTTTCCTCGCTCGAGCGCCTCGAGCAGTCGACGATGCGGTGCGCGCACAGGACGCGACCCTTCGCAAGGTCTATTACGATCGGCCAATGCGCGCGGCCGAACGTGAGCCGGCCACATGATGCGAGGGCAGGTCGATGACGACGAGCGAAGACCCGATGGCCGCGACCGACACGCCGGAGGCTGGGGCCGAACGACCAGGGCCGTCAACAGTAGGAGAACGTAAACCCAAACGCCGCAGCGTCATCCAAGGGCTCACTACGCTCTGTGTCCGGTATGTCGAACGCCTGATGCCCGACCCTTACCTGTTCGCGGTCATCCTCACCATCATCGTGGCGGCGCTGGTTGCGCTCTTGGTGCACGGCGCCTCGGCGACCGGCATGCTCAAGGCGTGGTACGGCGGCGTGTGGGGAGCGCAGAACATCTTCACTTTCGCCTTCCAGATGGTCTTGATCCTCGTAACCGGTTACGCGCTCGCCGAGGCGCCGGTCTTGAAGCGGGCCATCGTCTACATCGCGAGCAAGCCGAGGAACCAGGCGCAGGGGGCCCTCCTGTGTTTTGGTGTGAGTGCCGCACTCTCCCTGCTGAACTGGGGGCTCGGGTTGGTAGCCGGCGCGCTGGTTGCCCGCCAGTTCGCGAAGCGCTTCACCGACACACATTTCGGCTACCTGATCGCGGCGGCGTTCATGGGCTTCATCGTCTGGACGCAGGGACTGTCGTCGTCGATCGCGCTGGCGAATACCGACGACGGCAGCCCAATCAACGTGATCCACAAGATGACTGGCGCCACGGTGCCGCTGAAACTCACCATCTTCGAGCCCTATAGCTGGCTGTCGGTGATCGTGGTGCTGACGCTGCTCGCGCTCGCAATCTGGCGCATGCAGCCGGCGCAAAGCCTTGAACCCGATCCCGCCGTGTTCGACGACGAGGACCAGCCCGAGATCAAGCGCGAGGGCAAACGATCGTTTGCCGAATGGCTGGAAAACCAGTGGATCCTCAATGTCCTCGTGTTCGTCGCGGGCATTGCCTACTTCTGGCGCAGTGGTTTTGCGCTGAACATCTCATCGATGATCATGTTGTTCACGATCACGAGTGCACTGCTGCATCGCACGCCGATCCGGTTCATCCGGGCATTCACCGGCGCCGCAAAGGTGTCCGGTCCGCTGCTGCTGCAATACCCGCTGTACGGCGGTCTGGTTGCCCTGCTCGGCTATGCGCCCTCGCATGCCGACGGTAAGGCCGTGCCATTGCAGACGCTGCTGGCCCACGGGGTCGTGAGCGGCGCGACGCAGTACACGCTGCCGTTTGTCACCTTCATCGGGTCGTTGATCATCAGCCTGTTCGTGCCGTCCGGCGGCGGGCACTGGGCGGTGCAGGGCCCGATCGCGATCGACTCGGCGCGGGCGCTCGGCCAAACCTCGCCGGCCTATCTCGGATTGATGTCCATGGCGGTCGCCGTCGGCGAGGGGGTCGCGAACATGATTCAGCCGTTCTGGCTGTTGCCCCTGCTCGCGATAGCGAAGCTCAACGTGCGTCAGGTGATGGGCTTCACGATCGTCGCGTTCTTGGTCGGATTGGTGGTGCTGGGTGCCACCACTCTGATTGCGCCCTACGTGGTTTGACGCCGCGTTCGAAAGCTGGTGGCCAGGGGCGGGATCGAACCGCCGACCTTCCGCTTTTCAGGCGGAAAAAATGGCCGCTGACCTGTGGTTTAACAGCGCTCATGCGTCAAATGCGGCGAGCTGAGCGCGTCTGACGCAGGGTGCTCGTCCGACGATCGGACACAAACCGGACACGGTGACAGCACTCCCGACAGGGAACCCTTCATCGCCCGTCACTGAGTGATGCGCGCCTGGGCTCCCGGGGGAGCAGGTACCCGATGCCCAGCATCACAGGGTCGACTGCGCGTCCAACGACGACGGCCGCGGAGCGACCCACTTTTCAGCCAGATACAACTCGAACGGCCAGCCGGAACGCGGGCGGAGCCGCGGACGCCGGTAGACCGCGAGTGCCCGAGGCCGTCAAGGCCGCAGGGCGCGAGAGCGACAGCGATCGGTCGGACGGCGGGAGCGGCGGAGGCCGGGTTCCGGCTGGGACCAACGGGCTTGTTATATGTGCCAAAAGTGTCCGCGACACTGCCGAGAGCCGCAATGGTCCCGAACTGTCGGCCGCGGATATTCTGGGGTTGCGGTTCCCGAGCCCCGAGCTGGTCTCCTCGGCAGCAGCATTGTTCGAGCGGGCGGAGCCCTGGGCCGACGGGCGGGGCCGGCTCGGGATGGAACCGGAGTCGGGCCGATTCCGGATCACCGTTGGCCCTGGCGTGGTCCGCCTCGGTTGGACCAGTCCCGTTCGGGCGGAGAAGGCATCGGAGCGGGCGGTCAATCGCCATCGACTCGACGTTGCGACTGAGGCAGACCGCATCAAGTCCGGCCGCGATATGCCTAATCCGCATCGGCGCGCCATCACCGAATGGTCTCGCAAGTCTCGTGCCGCAATGTGCCGCACCTTCGCCGAGCTCGACTACACACCATTGGTGGAGTGCGGCCGCGTGCCTGCGATGGTGACCCTCACCTACCCCGGCTACTGGGAATGCGTCGCCCCCGACGGCGCCAGCGTGAAGCGGCACATGGTGCTGTGGCGCAAGCGCTTTCAGCGCGAGTGGGGCGAACCAGCCCGCTACATCTGGAAGCTGGAATTTCAACGCCGCGGCGCACCGCACATTCACGTGTGGATGGCTCCTCCGCACGGCATCGGGCGATCAGGACGCAAATTTCGGGACTGGCTGTCGGCGGAATGGGCTGATATCGTCGCCCATCCCGATCCTGAACAACGCGCACGCCACGTCCTCGCCGGCACGGCCGTGGACATCCTCAACGGATTGCGGGCATGCGACCCCAAACGCTTGGCGATCTACTTCACCAAACACTCGTCTCCGAATCAGTTGGGCGACAAGGAATACCAGCACATCGTCCCGGAATCCTGGCGTATCCCGGGCCGCGGACCGGGCCGCTTTTGGGGAGTCCACGGGTTAGAGCGTGCCACCGCAATCGTCGAGGTCGCCCGAGATGCGTACCTGACGGTCCGCAGGATCATCCGTCGCTGGTCTCGCTCACAAGCCATCTACGGCGATTGCACACATCGCTTCCCTACCGCGGTTGTTCCGCGAAAGGCGCATGTGACCGTTCGTCGAGTCGAACGTCAGACCGGCAAGGTACGAACTCGCCGAGTCCATCGACGAAGGCTGCTTTGCAACCAAGGCGGGCTTGCCGGTGGCTATGCACTTGTAAATGACGGACCGGCGTTCGCATCCCAACTTGCGACGGCGTTATCGGTAGAGAAAGGCTCATCGGGACCCAACCGCGACCTGCCGCTTCATGTCGTGCCTGAGGACCCTGGCTCGTGGTCGTCGGCTTTGAGCTGAGCATGAACGAGTCTATTGCGTGCAATGCCCATGCCCTTCAGCGCTTCGAGCAGCGCAGCAATGATGTCCGAGACGACGAGTTTGTCGTAGCCGTCTGGCAGCCCGTAGCCATAGAGTTGCCAACGGTATTTATGATCTTCCAAGCGTGGCCATAGGTCCGCCACAACAGGCACGAATTCATCTACTAACTCAGCCAATTCTGCGCGGAGATCTATGAAGTCGCCGGGTTTGCCGGCGTTACCCGGGATATCGGATGATTCGTTCACTCGGTGGACCTCTGCGTCGGTCGGCGATGGTGCCAACACATTTTGTGCGCAGACTATAGGACGGGTGCACTACCGCTGCACGATGGCGCGAACTCCTTACCTGCTAGCACACGTCTTACCTGCTAGCACACGTCTGCGGGGGCAGTTAGCGTGGCCGTAAGCCGATAAACACGACGTCGTGGATTGTTCGCGCGATTAGCTCTTCGTTGAGCGCATCGTCGGTGATGAGGTAGGTCAGCGCGCTGGTGGTGACCGCGCCGAATACGGCGATGGCGGCAGCTCTGGGCTTGTCGAGTGCCACGAGTGAGCCGTCGGCGGCGCCCGCGCGAAGCAAGGTTTCGACGGGTTCGAAGTAGGCAGTGCTGATCATGTCGGCGACGACGGGCATGCGGGCGGCGCGGCCCAGCTCTCCGATGAGGGCGCGACAGACCGCGGGCCGCTGGGCCATCACGCGCAGTTGGGCACTGATGACGGCGTGCAGGCGTTGGGCGGCGGCGCCGCCAGCCTCGACGATCGCGGTGACCTCGTGCGCGACGTGTTGTAGGACGTCTTCGAGCAGGAAGGCGAGTATTTCTTCTTTGCCGGCAAAGTAGTAGTAAAGCGTGGCCTTGGCGATGCCCGTGGTCGCGGCTACGTCTTCGATCTTGGTGTCGTTGAGCCCGCGCTCGGCAAAGAGTTCGGCCGCAGCCGGCAACCGCTCGGAAATCTGAGCGGGAATCTTGCGCATAAAGTCCTCCCCTCGGTTTAAACTCTGAGTCTAAACCGGTGTTCTGCAATGTGGCAGGAGACGATATGTCGACGGTACAACTTCGCTACGACCCCTTTGACCCGGAAATTCAGGACGACCCCTACCCCGTCTACCGGCAGCTACGAGACGAGGCACCCGTCTACCACGCCACTGACACCGACACGTGGGTACTGAGTCGCCACGCAGATGTCATCAGCGCGCTGCTGGACCATCACAGCTACTCGTCGGTCGACGGAGTATTTCCGACTCCGCCGGGCTCGACTTTTCGCGAATCGCTGCTGCCGATGATGATTTTGATGGATCCCCCGCGACACGATCAGCTGCGGGCATTGGTGAGCAAAGCCTTCACGCCGCGCCGAATCGCGGCGCTGACGTGCGCGATCGAGGACCTCGCTGATCACTTGACGGCCGGCCTGATCCAGGAAGCAGGTTCGGCCGATTTCGTCGCCGACTTCGCAGCTGTACTACCGGCGATGGTGATCGCTGATTTGCTCGGGGTGCCGCGCGAGGACCGCACACAATTTCGGCAATGGTCGAACGCGCTGGTGCAGTCCGATCCCACCCACGGCGAGACCGGCGAGGCTTTGGCGGCCGCGGCCGCGATCTATGGCTATTTCACCGATTTCCTCGCTGACCGCCGTAGCCAACCGCGCGACGATTTGATGTCAGCGTTGGTATGTGCCGAGATCAACGGAAAGCACCTTAGTGACGACGAATTGCTTGGCTTTTGCCTGCTGCTGCTGATCGCGGGTCATGAGACGACGTCGAATCTGCTGGCCAACGCCGCGGTGGTACTGGCCGACTATCGCGACACTCGCCGCCGGCTGGCTGGTGACGAGACCTCGCTCGGGCCAGCCGTTGAGGAGCTGCTCAGGTATGACTCACCGGCGCAAGGACTTTCACGAACGTTGACCGGCGACGTCACAGTGCACGGCATCACGATGTCCGCCGGTGATTCGGTGCTGTTGTTGTTCGGCTCGGCTAATCGTGACGAACGCGTGTTCGCTGATCCCGACGTGTTTGACATCGAGCGCAAACCCGAGAACCAAGTGGCATTCGGCCGAGGCATTCACTTCTGCCTCGGCGCGTCGTTAGCGCGGATGGAGGCCCGGATTGCGTTGCGTGCCTTGCTGGCCCACGTGCCCAACTGGGAGGTCGACCTAGGGCGCGCGCAACGCCTGCGGTCAGGCCCCATCCGCGGTTATCTGTCGTTGCCGATCTCGTGGTCGCCAAATTAGGCGTGCTGCAGGCTAGTCGGAGCCCCTGCGGCGCGTAACTGGTTTACGGTTGGCGGCCCGCTGTGCAGGTTTGTCTGCCTGTCGGCGGTGCGCGGCGAGGAAGTCATCGACGATGCGCTCACAGTCTTGACGATCGATAGCACGCAGCCCGGTGAGGCGGGCGAACGCCACAGGCCCGACGAGTTGACACAGGATCAGCTCCGGGTCGAAGCGGTCGAGGTCGGCGCGTGCTTCGGGGCTTTGCAAAAGAAGATCGAAGGGCTGGCGATATTGGTCGATGATCCGTGCGCGCAGCGCGTGTCGGTCCTGGGTTTCCTGGGTGCCGTCGGGTGTTGGACCAAGCGCGACCCAAGCCAGGGTGGTGACATGCAGCGGCGCATCCTGGAACAGCGTGGCCTGTCGGCTCAACAGTTCGATGAGTTGGTCGCGCAACGATCCCGTCTCCGGTGGAGGGTGGACCTGCGGCAGTAACCGCTCAAATGTGGCGGCCAGCAGTTGGGTGGAGCTGCTGAAGTGGCGGTACAGAGTCGTGCGCGCGACTTTGGAGGCCTTGGTGACGGCATCGATGGTGACGGCTTCGATGCCGCCGGCGCTGAGGAGTTTGGTGGCCGCATCCAATAGCCGGGTTCGTGAGCGCAGCCGGCGCGGGTCAACGTCGGCATCGTCGTCGACCGGGAATTCCAGGGTGTCACGCTCCACGTAGTCACCGTAAACCTCACGCGTACCCGGCCCGCACCAAATCGCACCTGCATCGGTCGATTGAGCCGGGCCCTAGGCAACTAACGATACCTATAGTATCGTAGCGATACTACTAGTACACTTTCTTACAGGGGTTGGCGCGGCGAGGGGGGAAGCATGATCGGGCAGTGGGTCGGACGATTCCTGGTTGAGCAGCTCCAGGGCGCGGCAACCACAGGCCGGTTCGTGTGGCGGACGGACGAACTCTGCCGGCGCGCGCGAGGGGGAATCGTGCAGTCGGGCGGGGCTGGTCGGCGATGAATGTGGCGCTTGCACTAACCAATACATATGTGTGGGCGCAGGGGGTTCGCGATTTCAGGCTGGCCCGCCGCGCGATCACCCGGCGCTTACGCCCAAGGCCGCCGGTCGACGACCAAGGCCGCGTTCGTCCCCGTCACTACCCCCCTCGCTCGTGCTCCTACTTGGACGACGAGTTGATGGACCGGGAAATGTATGACCACGTGCACGAGGAGCCGATCAGGTTGAGATCCAGGCTGGGATTTCGGCTGCGCCGCTCATGAAACTATCAGTATGTTGGGTGCATCGTTATTGCCAAATCGACTGTGCGCAAAGGGATCACGTGTCGTATTCCCGGACATGCTGGACGGTTGACGGCGCGTTGGTCACCTCCCGAAGCGGATGGTTGCGCGGCGGCGATCGGAGTGATTCGGTCACCGGTGGCAGTTTCGCCGGGCAGGCAGAAGGGTACTAGCAGTACTGTTGCGATACCGTTGGTTTCTTTCGAGGTAGCGGGGCGGGGAATGGCAGACAACGGGTGGGTTTCTTCGGGTGTGGCGACCTTGAGTCGCCCCGTTCGGGAGCGACTTCAAAAAGTGGCGGCCGGTGAGGGCGCATACAGCGATCGGCTGGCCCGCCTGGCGGGTTTCAGCATCCGGCATAAGGTGCTGGTCATCGGCGTGTGGGTGCTGATCGCCGCCGCCCTGGCGGTGCTGTTCCCGCAGCTGGAAACCGTTGTTAGACAACAGTCAGTGAATCTCATACCGCGCAATGCGCCATCGCTTCAGACGGTGGATCGCATGGGCGCGGCCTTCGGCGAGCAGGGATTCAAGACGACGATATTTGTCGCGATGGAGGATCCGGCGGGCCTGACTGCGCCGGTGCGCCAGCGCTACAACACCATGATTTCGCGGTTGCGTACCGATTCGGAGCACGTACGCCTGGTTCATGACTTGTTGGCCGACCCAGTCACCGCAGGCCAGGCAGTCAGCCAAGACCGTAAAGCCTGGTATGTGCCGGTGGGAGTGACCGGAACGCTGGGCGATCTCAAAGCTGCCGAATCGGTCCAGGCGGTCCGCGCGATCGCCGCCCAGGCATTCGCCGGCTCGCCGACCGATGTTCGCGTCACCGGACCCCCCGCCACCTTCCGCGATCAAATCGCCTCGGCCGAAGAGGATTTGGTTGTCATCTCAGTCGCGACAGCAGGCCTGATCGCGATGATCTTGCTGGTCGTGTATCGGTCGGTGTTTACCGCTGTGCTGCCGCTGCTGGTCATCGGCGTGAGCCTGGCGGTGGGGCGCGGAGTGCTATCGGCGTTGGGCGAATCGGGCATGCCTGTATCGCAGTTCACCATCGCCTTCATGACGGTGATCCTGCTGGGTGCCGGCACCGATTATTCGGTGTTCTTGATAAGTCGATATCACGAGCAGCGGCGCCAAAACGTTCCGCCGGATCTGTCGGTGATCAACGCGACCGCCACCATCGGACGCGTGATTTTGGCTTCGGCTGCCACCGTGGCGTTTGCGTTTCTGGCCATGGTATTCGCGAAGTTAAGCGTGTTCGCCGCGTTGGGTCCGGCGTGCGCAATCGCCGTCTTTGTCGGATTCGCGGCCACGGTGACTTTATTTCCCCCGGTGTTGGCGCTGGCGGCCAAACACGGCATCGGTGAACCCAAGGCAGATCGCACTCGCCGCTACTGGAACTGGATCGCCGTGGCGGTGGTCCGTCGACCCGTGCCGCTAATGGTCGCCAGTCTGGCGCTGGTGCTGGGCCTGGCGGCCGTCGCGCTGACTATGCATATCAGCTACGACGATCGCCAAGGACAGCCAGCGACCACGGCCAGCAATGAGGGGTATCACCTGCTGGACCGCCACTTTCGCAAGGACGTCATCATCACCGAATTCATGCTGGTCGAATCGCCTACCGATATGCGCACCAGCAAGGCCCTGGCCGACCTGGATGAAATGGCGTCTCGGGTCTCGCAACTGCCCGGCGTCACCAAGGTCTCCGGTGTCACCCGGCCGACGGGCGCGCGTCTGGAGCAGGCTCAACTGTCGTGGCAAAACGGCCAGATCGGCGACAAGATGGCCGGCGCGGTCGCCAAGGGAGACGCACATAAGGATGACCTGGCTAAACTCACCGGCGGCGCCGACCAACTCGCTGGCGGTCTCGCGCAACTGGACACCACCTTGCGCACTGCGTTGACCCCGTTGACCGGAATCCTGACTCAGGCCCAGTCCAGTGGATCCCAAGTCCAGCGGTTCCGTCCGCTGCTGCAGGAGCTCTCGGGTACCGCCCCGGCCGTCGACCAAGCCATCCGAACCGGTCCGGGGCTGCGTCAGCAAGCCGACCGGGCCCAAAACGCGATCGCCGCCATCGACCCGCTCGTCGGTGCGCTCAACAGCTCCCCGTGGTGTGCGACCACACCCGAATGCGCCCAACTCCGCGACCAGGTGCAGATCCTGGTGACCCTGCGCCATACCGGATTCTTCAACCAGCTCGCCAACCTCGGCGACCTGTACCAGCCCGGCAGCGATACCGCGGCCGGCACCGTGGCCGACGTCCAAAACGCAATCACGTCGCTGGACAAGGCTTTCGGAGCGCTCGGCGACCCTGCCGATCTGGGCGGCAACATCCGCCGGCTCCAAAGCGGCATCAGCCAACTCGCCTCCGGCGCACAGGCCCTCGCGACCGGCGTGCATACCCTCGCCGACAGCAACATCGAAATGCTGTCGGGCATGAGCCAAATCGCCACCCAACTGCAGAATTCCGCACGAACCACCGCCGGCTCCGACAATGCCAGCGGTTTCTACCTTCCCAACAAGGCCTTCGAGAACCGCCAATTCACCGATGTTGCAAAGCATTTCCTGTCACCCGACGGAAAAACGGCGCGTTTCGCCATCGAATCCAGTTACGACCCTTACAGCAGCGACGCGATGAACCTCGCCCACAAAATCACCGAGGTCGCCGATGCCGCACGGCCCAACACCTCGCTGGCCAACGCCACGGTGTCGATGGCCGGGTTCCCCGCCGTCAACTCCGACATCCAA
Organism: Actinomycetota bacterium; assembly: GCA_036338755.1. Lineage (GTDB taxonomy): Bacteria > Actinomycetota > Actinomycetes > Mycobacteriales > Mycobacteriaceae > Mycobacterium. Next base: position 417,357 of record JAYZBN010000012.1, read on the forward strand.
CGCCTGCTTTCCGCCGACTTTCATCAGCTGGCGTTAGCGACCCTCGTCATCGTCGGCATCATTTTGGTCGTATTGCTGCGCGCCCTGGTCGCCCCGCTCTACCTGTTGGGCACCGTCGTGCTCAACTACGGCGCCGCACTCGGACTGGGAACCCTCGTCTTTCAATATGGCCTTGGCAAGGAAATCGCCTGGCCCGTACCGCTTCTGGCGTTCATCATCCTGGTCGCCGTCGGCGCCGACTACAACATGCTGCTCATCTCGCGACTACGCGAAGAATCGGCCCACAATATTCGCGTCGGCGTGCTGCGAACCGTCGCAAACACCGGCTCAGTAATCACTTCGGCCGGGCTCATCTTTGCCGCCAGCATGTTCGGCCTGATCGTCGGCTCCATCGCGATCATGATCCAAGCCGGATTCATCATCGGCTGCGGCCTACTACTGGATACCTTCGTCGTTCGCACCCTCACCGTTCCCTCGATCGCCACACTGCTGCGCGAAGCGAGCTGGTGGCCGCAACGCAAACCCCTTCCTCGCAACGGCTGGCCACATCGGACCACATGACGATTAGCCAGGAGCGCATCCGCACCAGCGACGGGATCACCCTCGTGGCCGATTGCTACCGCCACGCCGCGACTCGCCCCGTCGTGTTGCTGCTCCATGGCGGCGGTCAGAATCGTCATGCATGGGCCACCTCCGCTCATCGACTCCATTCCCACGGCTACACGGTCGTCGCCTACGACACACGAGGTCACGGCGACAGCGACTGGGACCCCAGCGGACAATATGAGGTCGAACGGTTCGTATCCGATCTGATCTCGGTACGAGACCACGTCAGCCCCGATGGTCGCCCCGCCGTCGTCGGAGCGTCGCTGGGCGGGCTGATCATCCTCGCTACCCACCAGCTGGCCTCACCCGACCTCTGGGCAGCCGTTGTCCTGGTCGACATCACCCCGCGAATGGAATTCGATGGGGCCCATCGCATCGTGTCATTTATGGCCGCACACCCCGACGGATTCGGCACGCTCGGTGATGCCGCCGATGTCATCGCCGAATACAACCCACGCCGCGCGCGACCCGAAAATCTCGACGGCCTGCACAAGGTTCTGCGCCAACGGAGCGACGGCCGATGGATCTGGCGCTGGGACCCGGCCTTCATCAGCTCCAACTTCGATGTCCTGCAAGGCAATCTCATGACCGGCAGCGAGGAGTTCGACACCATCAGTGGATTTCTCGCCGAAGGGGCACGTCGAATCACGGCCCCAACGCTGCTAGTACGCGGCGCACTTTCAGACGTAGTTTCCCAGGACACCGTCAACGAATTCCTCCAGCTGGTCCCGCACGCCGAAACGACGGACGTCACCGGGACCGGTCACATGGTTGCCGGCGACAACAACGACGCGTTCACCGGCGCTGTCACCGACTTCCTCGACCGCACAATGGGGATGACATGAGGATCCAATCAATGGACACGGCCCGCCCTGCTAATGATCTCGTTGAATTCGACGAAGGCGATGTCATGCCCGCCGCAAACACTGGCTCGTTAAGGGACCGACGCCGCGCCGAGTTACTCTCGCAGATCCAGGGAACCGCATATCAACTTTTTGCCGAACGTGGATTTGCTGCGGTGACCACCGAGGACATCGCTGCCGCTTCCGGGATATCCATCAGTACTTACTTCCGCTACGCGCCTACGAAGGAAGATCTGCTGATCGCGCCCTTGCGGCAAACGGTCGCTGAAATCGTTGCCGCCTATGGCGCTCAGCCATCGGACCAATCAGCAGCCGACGCGCTGATCGCGTTATTCGCCGAAACCGCGTGGGACAAAACCAATCCGAAGCCGCACTACTGGCAACAAGCCATACTGACAGCCCCCCACCTACTGAGCAAATCGGCACTGATCAGCGATAACGATGGCCGCAAGTTCATCGAACTCGTCGCTGCACGGATGGGCGTCGATGCAGGGTCGGACATTCGTCCCTCGCTGCTAGTCCACACAGGCTTGGCCACCGCACAATTCATACTTCGACGCTGGCTGAGTGAAGACACTAAAACGAACCCACCGCTCCACGTTGAGTTGGAACGGGCCTTGAGGGTTACGTTGGCTGGATTTGACTGAGTGCAGACCGCTTTGGAAGTCCGGGCCATACGGTTGGCAAGCTGCCCGCAATCTGGTCCGTCAAAACCTTTAACCTGCAACGACATTTACTCCATCATGGGCGCGGGAGTGCGGATCTTCATCGAATGCATCTAGAACCCGCACTGCGAAGGCAGGGCTCATCTCACCCTCAACTTGTTCTTTCGTCATCCAACGTACTTCCCGCGCTTCGGCAGTAGGGTGCGTGTCGCCGGCGGCAGGACCGCACCGGTAAACCAGCGCGACAATCCCCTGAGTAAGGTTCTTGTAGACGCCGGTGAGACGTTGCACTGTGACCTTCAATCCAGTTTCTTCGAGCACTTCGCGTCGAACGCCGTCCTCGAACGATTCGTGCAGTTCGAGTACTCCGCCGGGAGCCTCCCAGCGCCCGTTGTCCTCTCGCCGGATGACGAGAACCCGACCGTCATCCCGTACAACGATCCCGGCAACACTGACCGAGTGCTTTGGCGTAGTTCCCATCGTTGGTCTCCATTGTTCGACGCCGGCAGACGTGACACCGGTTGACTGGCTCCCTAGACTAGTCGTCTAGACATGTAATGGAAGGCTGCCGGGTGCTGCAACTTGGACAAATCGATCGAGGCGATGACAAACCGCCATATAGGCAGATCGCCGGCATACTGCGAGAGGCGATCAGTTCCAGTCGGCTCCCGCCTGGGGAACGACTGCCATCCGAGGCGGAACTGATCGAGCATTTCGGTGTGGCCCGCATGACCGTAAGACAGGCCGTGCAGGAGCTTCGTTCCGACGGACTCGTCATCTCGCAACACGGCCGCGGAGTGTTCGTCCGGCCGACTCCACCAATCCGCAGGCTGGCATCGGATAGATTCGCACGACAGCATCGCGCCGAAGGAAAGGCGGCTTTTTCCGTCGAGGCAGAGAAATCCGGCTACTCGCCGCAAGTCGACAATATCGCCGTCAGCCGCGAGAAGCCGAATTCGTTTATAGCGGAACAACTTCGAATATCGGCCGACGATGACATCGTCGTGCGATCGAGGCGTTACCTGGCGAATGGGCGACCCGTTGAGACGGCCGTCTCGTACATTCCGGCGGCATTTGCCGAAGGCACGAGGATCGAGCAGGTGGATACCGGACCCGGTGGTATCTACGCGCGCTTAGAAGAGCACGGTCATGTGCTTGCTCGCTTCACTGAAGAAGTCGCCGCTCGGATGCCCACTCCTGATGAACGGCGGCAGCTGGAGCTTGACTCGGGAGTTCCGGTGCTGACGGTGCGGCGAACCGCTTACGACACCGATGACGTGGCGGTGGAGGTCTGCGACACCGTGAAGGTGGCCTCCGCCTACCTGCTCGAATACGAGTTCCCGGCCCGCTGAGCGCAAAGTCTCACACGAATCACGTGTCCGGCGTTGCACTCCTCTAGACGACTATGTAACCTCAACTTGTCTAGAGCAGTTCTACGAAAGGTCGACAAAATGTCTGTGCCGAAGTGGCTCAAGCTGTCTCACCAGCAGGTTTTCCCACACAAAGCGTTCGTGGTGTCCGACGTGACGCCGGTGATCGATTACGAGCGGTCAACGAAAGACAACAAGGTTCAGGCGACTGATCGAGAAACAGGCCTGCCGTTGTGGCAGGTGGAAGTCCTCGACGGCGATCCGGCCGCGAGTAAGCGGGCACGCACCCTGACCGTCAAGTTCGCAACGCCCAAGCAGCCTGTGTGCCCACCGAACACTGCCGGAGTGCCTTTCACACCAGTGATTTTCGAAGGGCTGTGCGTGTTGCCGTACGTAGACCGTTCGAGTGAATCCGGCCGCATTGCGTGGTCGTTTCGGGCCTCGGGCATGACCGCGGACACCGGCAAGGCGGGGTCCTCAGCGGCAGACCGGGCGTCAGCATGAGTCCGAACGACCTCGTAGTACCTGGCGATCCGTATTCGATTCCAGATACCGACGCCGGGATGGACCTCTTTGACCTCACGCACCTACTGACGGTCGGCGCCACGTGCCTCATCGCGGTGATCGGCGTGGTCACCCTTTCGTTCGTCGTTTGGAGACTGCGTTCGCCCGCCACATTTGGGCGCTATGTTGCAACCCCTGCGCGACGGACCCGATGGCTGCTATGGGCGTTGATCTCCTGGCCGCGAGTTGCCAAGGCCTGCGGGTTGTCGACTTCCGAGCGCGTCGCAGGTACGGACTCGCAGGGCAAGACCACGACGAAGACAGTTTGGACCCACCCTCGCCTTCTCGGGGTGAGCATCTCCGATCACTGTCTGCACATGACCGTCCGCACACGAACGGGCCAGACGGTCGATGATCTCGAAAACGCGGTCCCCGCGATCCGCGACGCTGCCGGGGCACATTCCGCCCGTTTCACGGTGGTTGCACCCGGGACGGTTCGCATGGAATTGGTTATGCGACAACAGCTGTCGGCCATCGAGACAGCTACGCGGCCAAGCAGCACCGAGACGACGGCCGTTAAGATTGGTCGACGCGAGAACGGCTCGCCTTGGATTCTGCGTCTCGCTGGCCTCCACACCCTCACTGTTGGGTGCTCAGGGGCGGGCAAAGGCTCCGTTTTCTGGGGCATCGCAGGCGGATTGGGCCCAGCCGTCAAGTCAGGAACCGTCCGGCTGTTCGCCGTCGACCTCAAGTACGGGATCGAAGTGTCAGTCGGCTCCGCCCTATTCAGCAAGATTGCGACAACCGAGGTCGAGGCCGCGAGCCTGCTTAACAAGTTGGAGGAGCTGCTGGATAGCCGTGGCCGCAGGATGGCTGGCCGAGCACGTTCGCACACACCGAGCGCCGCCGAACCGCTCGTCGTGCTGCTTATAGATGAATTGGCGGGCTTGACCGCGTACATGACGGACGCCGCCCTGAGGAAGCAAGTTGCGGGCTCACTCTCACGCATCCTGACAAAGGGCAGGGCCGTAGGCATCGTGGTCGCCGCCTTCATGCAGGACCCTCGCAAGGAGATTCTGCCTATGCGCGGGTTGTTCACCCAGACCGTTGCATTGCGGCTGCGTTCACGCGACGAAGTCGCGATGGTTCTGGGTGATGGCCTCGCTGATGCCGCACCCGCGCACCGCATCAACCAGAGTGAACCTGGGACCGGATACGTCATCGCCGAAGACGGATCAACGATGCGAGTACGTGCCGACTACTGGCCAGATTCGTTAATCCGTTCTGTTGCACAAGAATACGGTCTCACTAGCCAAAGACCCACTGGTCCCGCACAGAACTGAGGACAGCGGCATGGCAACTCTTGGCATCAACGCCACCACCGCACTAGCGACCTTTCCAGAGCTTCTGACAGCGGAGCAGGTGGCGGAGCTGCTTGGCGTGTCCACTGCCACCGTGAGCCGATGGGGCGCGCTACGCGAACACGGCGCAGATGTGGGGCCGCCGTGCTACACGCTATCTGATCGCGTAAGACGTTGGGACGCAGCGGAAGTCCGCGCGTGGCTCAAGCAGGCGCGCCGCTAAGTGGCCGGATCAGTACCGCGCGGCATCCGAAAGCGGACGAATTCAGCCGGCCAGGCGCGCTACCAAGTGCGCTACCTGGTGCGCGATCCAAACTCCCCGTCAGGATGGGTCGAGACGTCATCGACGTTTGCCACCATGCGGGAAGCGCGCGCGTTCAAGGCCGATCGCGACGGCGAGGCGGCGATCGGCGCCCGACGATTCGACCCCAGACTTGGCCGCGCCAGCCTCTCCGCTATCTGGACGCAATACAGCGCATCGAAGCAGCCGGCCGTTTCCCCCAAGACGTGGAGCGGCTACGCGCAGCATTGGGAGCTGCGTATCAGCCCGCGCTTCGGCCATGTCCCGGTTGACGAGATCAGCCGGAAGGACGTGCAGCAGTTCATCGGCGGCCTCACCGTGGGCCCGTGGGCCAAACTCGCC
>JAYZBN010000013.1:0-23174 GCA_036338755.1 Actinomycetota bacterium
GTTGACCGGGTAGACGTCGAAGGAGCGTCCGCCCACGCGCTGGCGCAGGGAGTCGACGAAGGCTTGGCCGGTGGGGCCGACGCCGGGTGCTTCGCCGGTGCCGCGGGCGAACACCACTTGCACGTCCGGACACTGGGCCGACGCGGAGGGGACGACCGACGTGGACACGGCCGAAACGGCCACGCCCGACGCCGCGAGAACTACTGCTGAACCGAGGAAACGAAGAGATTGACGTGCGTTCATGGCATCGAAAATGCCCATGCCAGCCCTCCCAAAACTGTCAAGTTGCCAACCATTGAGTGATGTTTTCCTGTATACCGCGGTAGATGGCGGCGGCGTCGCCGCCATCGGACCGGTGCGGCCATCGCGCAGCCGGTTGCCGAAAAAACCATTCGAGTCGTCGTTTGGTGTTGTCCATTCAGGGTAGCCGGAGACGGCGAGTACCAGATCGGCGCTCAGTGTCAGGAGGTGGCGACATGGCAACGGGTGAAACGGGATTCGACGACGTAACTTTCGATCTTATTTCCCTTCAATATCACTCGCTGAAGGCGGGGCACGACTATGGCCAGTACGCGCGTGATGCGAAGAACGCGGGTTTGGATGATGTCGAGTCTTTCTTCCACGAAGTAATGGCTCAGGACTCCGAACGCGCCCGGCGATGCCACGATTTTCTGGGCCGACTACAGGGGACGTCCGCGGCCGGGCCGGCCACAAGATAAAGACTGCGGCGCGTTGACACGCCGTTTACGCGGTTAATCACCCGGTTGACCAGGCATGGTGACGTGTCGACGGATTGCCCCAGTTGTGTCGACAAGATCACATACTGGCAAAGCTCGGATGCGCCCGGCGTGGCGCCCTATTAGAGTCGCGTATCTTAGGGAAAGCTTATGATTCCTTAAGTACGCAATCACGTAGCACGGAGCGAGGCTGTGAACACGGAGCGTTTCGACGCGATCATCGTAGGCGCAGGTTTCGGCGGCATCGGCGCCGCTATTCAGCTGAAGCGCCTCGGATTTGACAACTTCATCATCCTCGACCGCGAGGACGACCTGGGTGGCACTTGGCACGTAAACCACTACCCGGGCATCGCTGTCGACATTCCCTCCACTACGTACTCGTACTGGTTCGAGCCCAAGCCGGACTGGTCACGGCTGTTTGCGCCGGGTGCCGAGGTCAAGGCTTACGCGCAGGACGTGGCCACCAAGTACGACGTGCGCCGCCACATGCGGTTCAACACGACCGTCGAGGGCGCCCAGTGGGACGACGATGCCGGCGAGTGGCGGGTCGCGCTGGCGGGCGGCGAAACGCTGAGGACACGCTTCCTGATCACCGCCACCGGATTCCTGTCCCAGCCGCGCATGCCGGACATCCCGGGCATCGCGAGTTTCCAAGGGAAGGTGGTCCACACCACGGCGTGGGACCACGGCTACAGCTACGCGGGGCGGCGCATTGCGGTCATCGGGACGGGCGCGTCCGCCGTGCAGGTCGTCCCGGAGCTGGCCAAGGAGGCCGGCGAGCTGACCGTCTACCAACGCACCGCGACACACGTGATCCCCAAGGTCGACTTCGAGTTCTCCCCGGCGGTGCGTCGCCTGTTCGCTCGGGTGCCGGCGGCGCAGCGCGCGCTGCGCTGGGTGACCGACATCATCCTCGAGATCATCATGGTCGTGGGCGCGCTGCACTTCCGGGAGTCACGGGGGCGCGGCAACATTTCGGCCTCCGACCTGGCCAAGATGTCCCGATTCCGGTGGATCCGCGACAAGGAACTGCGCGCCAAGTTGACGCCGGACTACGACATGGGCTGCAAGCGGCCCACCTTTTCCAACGGCTTCTATCGCGCTTTCACCAAGCCGCACGTGCACCTGGAGACCAACTCGATCGAGCGCATCGAGCACGACGGCATCGTCACCGCAGACGGGCGCAAGACCGTCATCGACACGCTGGTGCTGGCGACCGGGTTCGACCTGTGGGAGGCCAACTTCCCGGCCATCGAGGTGGTCGGGCGCAAGGGCCGCAATCTGGGTAAGTGGTGGCGAGAGACCAGGTTTCAGGCCTACCAGGGCGTCTCCATGCCCTATTTCCCGAACTACCTGGGCTTGGCAAGCCCGTTCGCCTTCTCCGGACTGTCCTTCTTCCACACCATCGAATACCAGATGCGGCACATGGACCGGCTGCTCGGTGAGGTCAAGCGGCGCGGCGCGACGACCTTCGAGGTGACCGAGGAGGCCACCGACCGATTCATGGAGCGGATGACCAAACTGCTGGACAACTCCGTGTTCTACGCCGGTAACTGCGCCACATCGCGTTCGTACTACTTCAGCCCCAGCGGTGAGGCGTCGCTGCTGCGGCCGACGTCGACGCTCAATTCAGTGCGAGAAGCCCGGGCCTTTCCCCTCAGCGACTACATGATCTCCTAGCCCGCAAAGGCGCGCGTGTCGGTCAGCGCCGGGTCCGGCTTTTCAGACGACATCGACAAGAACCCGCGCAGGCAGCGCGCGGCCAGCCACCAATTGGCCGGCCTCTTCATGTCCAGCCCACCCAGCAGCTGCTTGATCATGGTCAGCGTGTCGAAGTAGATACGTTCGCAGACAAGGGTTTCCGTGTCGTCGAAGACGAAGTACGCGGTCATGCGGACGCGGAACCGGCTGCCCGTGGGCGGGACCTTGCCCAGGTAGCCGCGGTGCGTGCCCATCAGCCAGAACTCGACGATCACCGCGTCGGCGCTGTGGCGCACCGCGATGATTTCGATGGTCCTGGTCGGGAAACGCGGTCCGCGTATAGGCGTAGTACTCGCGCACCGCCTCGTCGCCGTCGTGCACCAGCATCTGGGGGATCAGCTCGTAGCGCGGATGGGGAAAGGTCGACAAGACGTCGTCCCAGGCTTGGCGAACCTCGTCGTGGAAGTGGTCGAGCACGAGTTTTTGGCGGGCGGCCAGCACCTCGGCGGCCGGAAACGCGGGAATGGTCACGTGGTCAGCGTAAGCCCCGAATCCGCTCGCGCATGCGCTGTCGGATTCGAGAAGGCGATATAGCTTCGGACAGAGGGGAATTGGGCCCGGGGCTACCGAGGCGGGGTCCAGGCCACCGGCAGGGTTTTGATGCCGTGGATGAACTGCGACAGCAGTCGCGCGGGCTCGTCCGTCGCGACGATGTCGGGTATCTCGCGGCGCAATTCGTCGAAGACGACCCTGATCTCGCGACGGGCCAGGTTGGCGCCGAGGCAGAAATGGGCTCCGCCGCCGCCGAAACCGAAGTGCGGATTGGGTGTGCGGGCGACGTCGAAAACCCAGGGATCGTTGAACGTCGACTCGTCGCGGTTTGCCGAGTTGTACCACAGCGTGGCCTTGTCGCCGGCCTTCATCTTGGTGCCGCCGAGCTTGAAGTCCCGGGTCAACGTGCGTCGCATGTAGATCACCGGGGAGGCCCACCGCACGATCTCCTCGACGGCGGTGGGGGTCAGGCGGTCGAAGTTCGACCACCACTTCTCCCGCTCGGCGGGGTAACGGGACAACGCCAGCACACCGTGGCTGATCGCGTTGCGCGTCGTCTCGTTGCCGGCCACCACCAGCAGGATGAAGAAGGACGCGATCTCGGCCGAGGACAGCCGTTCCCCGTCGACCTCGGCCTCCACCAGGCTGGTGGTCAGGTCGTCGTGGTGGTTGGTTCGCCGGTCCTCGGCCAGCGCGCTGGCGTAGGCGCCGATGTCCATCGACACCTGGAGGAACTCGTTGAAATCCGTGGCCAGATCCGGGTCGCCGAACCCCAAAATCACATTGGTCCAATGGAATATGCGCTGATGGTCGTCTTCGGGGATGCCCATCATGTCGCAGATGACCTGCAAGGGCAGGGGACCGGCGAGCTCGCTGACCAGCTCGGCCTCTCCGTCGGGATGATTGGCGACCAGCGAGGCGACCAGCCGGCGGGCCCGCTCGCGGACCGACGCCTCGATGCGCGCCACCACTTTCGGGGTGAACGCGCGGCTCACGATCGAGCGCAGCCGCTGGTGCCGCGGATCGTCCAGCACGATCATCGAGCCGAAGTATTCGCTGATCTCCGGCGTGTTGTCGTTGATGGTGATGTTGGGGCTGGAGCTGAAGATTTCGGGGTGACGGCTCGCGAAGTACACGTCGTCGTGTTTGGTCAGCGCCCAATGCCCGCCACCGGGTTCGAAGCCCTCGTACTCGATCGCGGGCCAGAACGAGATCGGCGCCTCGCGGCGCAGTGTGGCGAAGGCGCCGTCGCGGATGTCGTCGTCCAACCCCCAGAAGTCCAGCGAGTCGAGATGGATGTCGGCGAGCGAAATGTCGGACGGTGGCGCCCCGTTCGTCCGCGGCGCCAGGGCGTTCTTGGGACCCGTCTTGAGGCTCATCTAGACCTCCTTCGAGGTGGCAAAGGGGAGCGCTGGGTCAGTGCGTGCAGACCGTTCTGGCGGGCGTACCGGTGGTTGCCGTCGCGGCGCTCACCACGTTGCCGTCCAGCAGGATCTTGCAGGAAATCGGGCCGGGCCCCTGCGCGCTGATGGTGAACACTTCCCCGCCAAAGCCGGTGAACTCCGTCGACCAGGGCAGCGGCGCGTTCACCTGGTGCAGTTGCCCGTCGTCGGTTTGGTAGTAGATGAACTCGGCGACCGCGGGCCCGTTGACCTCATAGCGGACCTTCGGCATCTGGGGCAGGGCGTGGGCCACACCGCACGCGTTCGCGAATCCGAAACCGACGGCCAACAGGACCGAAGGTCCGGTGAGGTGCTTCATCATGAATTGCATCGTGTCACCACGAGCGACGGTAGGGAAGCTTAATGTGAAGTTCGGCTGGTAACCGGAAAGGTGGCGTAAACGCATGGCGGAACACGGCTCAAAGCGAGTGGTGGTGTACGGAACCGGCTTCGTCGGCAAGATGGTGATCGCCGAGATCGTCAAGCATCCGTTGTTCGAGTTGGTCGGCGTCGGCGTCAGCAATCCCCACAAGGTCGGCCGCGATGTGGGCGAGATCTGCGGGCTGCCCGAGCCGGTCGGGATCACCGCCACCGACGACGTCGATGCGCTGATCGCCCTGAAGCCTGATGCGCTGGTTCACTACGGCCCGACCGCGATGCATGCCAAGGAGAACATCTCGCTGATCACCCGGTTCCTGCGGGCCGGCATCGACGTGTGCTCGACGGCGATGACGCCGTGGGTCTGGCCGACCATGAGCCTCAACCCACCGAACTGGATCCAGCCGATCACCGAGGCCTGCGAGCTGGGGGAGTCGTCCTGCTTCACCACCGGCATCGATCCCGGATTCGCCAACGACCTGTTCCCGATGACGTTGATGGGCCTGTGCTCGGAGGTGCGCCGGGTCCGGGCTTCGGAGTTGCTGGACTACACCAACTACGAGGGCGACTACGAATTCGAGATGGGCATCGGCCGCGAGCCCGAGTTCAAACCGATGCTGGAAGACCGCGACATGCTGATCTTCGCCTGGGGCGCCACCGTCCCGATGATCGCGCACGCCGCCGGCATCATGCTCGACGAAATCACCACCACCTGGGACAAGTGGGTGACCCCGACGGAGCGCAACTCGGCCAGGGGCGTCATCAAGCCAGGGCACGTGGCCGCGGTCCGGTTCACCATCAACGGCGTCTACCAGGGCGAGACCCGCATCCAGCTCGAGCACGTCAACCGGATCGGGCTCGACGCGGCCCCCGACTGGCCCACCGGCCACGACAACGACGTCTACCGCGTGGACATCGAGGGCACCCCGAGCATCTTCCAGGAGACGGCGTTCCGCTTCACCGACGGTTCGGGCCGGGACGCGGCCGCGGCCGGATGCCTGGCGACCGGCCTGCGCGCACTCAATGCCGTCCCCGCCGTCAACGACCTGCGGCCGGGTTGGGTCACCCCCCTCGACCTGCCGCTGATCGCCGGCGAGGGCAGCATCCGCTGACGGCGCACAGCGGGCGCATAGCCGCCGCTGACACGGAATACAGACTGCGGCGGCACAATGACGCCTAGCCGGATGCGAGTTGGTGCTGTGGATACGGGGAATCGGGATATGGCCAATGGAGTCGGGACAGCGCTGGGCTTGTCGATCGGAACCACCAACCTCGCGGCCGTCACCACCGACAACGCCATCACTCGCAAGCCCGTTCTGACGCTCTATCCGGATCGTCCCGCCGAGGTCGGCATCCCCGCGGAGAACTCCGGACTGCGGGGGCCGGGCGTGGTGATCACCGGCTTCGTCAACCGTGTCGGCGACCCGCGTGGCGTCGTGGCGGTCGACGGCTCCGTGCACCGCAGCGAGATATTGATCGCCGACGCGTTGCGGGCGCTCGCGCACGCCGCCACCGGCGGCCATGCCGTGCCCGACGACGTCGCGGTGACGTATCCGGCGCACTGGGAGTCACACGCTGTGGATGTCCTCGGCGCCGCCCTGAGCGAGGTCCCCGAATGGTCGCAACGGGCGCGCCCCATCCTGCTGATCCCCGACGCCGCGGCGACGCTGCTCGCCGTGCGCACCAATCCGGGCATACCGCCGGGCGGAACCGTGGCGGTCTGCGATTTCGGCGGCAGCGGCACCAACATCACGTTGATGGACGCCGGCGGGGACTACCGCGCGCTGGCCCCGACCGTTCGGCACCGCGATTTCTCCGGCGACCTGGTCGATCAGGCGCTGCTGGGCGTCGCCATCGCCAACATGCCGACCACCGGTGCATTCCCGACGGGCACCGCGGCGATCGGCTCGCTGAGCCGCCTGCGCAGCGCGTGCCGGATCGCCAAGGAACAGCTGTCCTCGAGCACGGTCGCCACGCTGACCGACGGGCTGACCGGTACGCGCGGTGAAGTCCGGCTCACCCGGCACGAACTTGACGACGCGATCCGCCCTCCGCTGGGCGGCGTGATCGCGGCGTTGGAAGAAGCGTTGACGCGTAACGGAATTCGCGACCTCGTCGCGATAGTCTCGACGGGTGGTGGGGCGAACCTGCCGACGGTCATCACCGCGCTGTCTAGGCATTTCCGCGTTCCCGTGGCAACGACGCCGCGCCCGCAGCTCACGGCCGCGGTCGGCGCCGCGTTGCGGGTGGCGCACGGTCCCGGCGACGCCGGCGCGACGCTTTCCGCGCCCGCCGCGCCCGCCGCGCCCGCGGCGCCCGCCGCCGTGACCGCTCGGGCGTCGGCGCGGCCGGATCCGCGCACGGAAGCGAGCGCGAGCGCCGAGCCGACCGGGGTGGCCGAGGCCGCACCCGAAACCGCCACACGCAAGAAGCTGTCTTCTCGAGGGCATCTGCTGCCGGCGGCGGCAATAATCATCACGGTCGCGGCGGTGCTGCTGGTCGGGACCGCCGTGGCGATCGGCCTGACCTCGCAGAACAAATCGGCGACCACACCAACGCCGATCCGGAGCACGGCGCCGGCGGCCCCGCCGGCCGCGACTGCCCAACCCGCCGCGCCGCCACCGGAAGTTCCGGTGCCGTCAACTCCCGACACCACGCCACCCGCCGAGACCGAGACGCCGATGACCACCACACCTGGGGCGACTCCCCAGGCGGCCCCACCGGCGGCGCCCGCGCGTCCTGCGACTCCGCGCAGGGTGGCGGCCCCACCGATTCCCCCCATACCGGGCGTCAACGAACCCATCCCCGGGCTCGACCGAGTCAACGAGATCATTCAGGGGATCGCGGGCAACCTGGGGATCAGCGGATTGGGGCCGCTGCCCGGGCGTTGAGTTCGGGAATTTCCTTCCGGCTCAACCCTTTTCGCCCTTGTTCTCCTCCTGGGCGGCTTCTCTCAGCTTCTCGTTGAGGGCCTTGTCCTTTTCGATCTGCTCCTTCAGCGCCTCTTCGTCGCGCTGGCCATCACCCTGCTCCGCGTCAGAATCCTGCGCATCCGAGCCTTGGGCGTCCGAGTCCTGAGCATTCGAACCCTCGGGTTCTTCGTGCTTGGGATTGCCGTCTTCGTCCAGCCAGTCGTTGACCGCGGTGCCGGACACGCTTCCGCCGGTGCCGGGCAGGACGATCGTGGGCTTTTCTTTGTAGGCCTCCATCATTTCGGCGGCCTTCTGCTTATCGTCGTCGTCCGGCTCGGGTTTCTCCGTAACCCGCTGCTCATCGTCCCCTTGATTGGTTTGATCAGCTTGCTTGGCTCGCTCCGACTGCGTATCTTCCTCGGTCGACTTGTCGTTCTCAGTCCCTTTATCGTCTTGCACGCTCATGCGTCTACCCCTTCGCGGTCGCAGGTTGACGATTGCTAGGGGTTACCCGCAGTACCGTTGTGCCGAAACTCTCATCGTTGCGCTGTGTCGCGCTTGACCAGCACGACCAACGTGTGCGGAATCCGCATCGGCTCGGGTGCGCTCGACAGGCGCTCGGCGAGCCCGGCCTCCAGCTGCTCGGCGAACTTCGCCGCTCGCCCGTCGTGGATCCCACCGTCGAGCGCGGCCACCAGGGAGGGGAACAGCGCGAAGCGAGCGAAGGCCGCCCACTGCGCGCCGAAAGCCTCTGCGTCGCGGTCCAACCGGTAACGAGCCCAAAATCGATCCTCGGCGTTGAACATCTCGAGGTGCTCGATCATCAGGCCTTCGAACCGGCCCTTCGGCGCGAACGGGGCACGAAAATCCTTCTCGGCACGGGAAAACGCCGGAATCGTCATGCGCCGCAGCTCATCTGAGCTCAGCAGGCCGTCGCGCACCTGGTCGCCCAGCGCGTCGACGATGGCATCGAGCAGCGGGGCGAAGCCCGCCGTGTCGTCCTCGTCGGCGGCCGGCGTCAACGCCACCAGCCGGCCCTCGGGGGCCAACTCGCGGCCGCGGAAGGCGACGAAGTTATGCCAATCCAGCGCGGCCTGGTCGGCGAAGGCCGACCGCACGGCCTCGTCCCTGCTGTGCGAGACGTGCACGTGATCGTGCACCTCGCACGGAGTTCGGCTCAGCCATTGGATTGCCCACGACGTCCAACCCAGGTTGACCGTCTTGGACGGCACGATCTGGTCATAGAACGATCGGCCGACCGCCGAGGTGAACGTCGCGGTGTCCGAGTGTAGATAGCTTTCCGGATCGTCGGCCACCGTCGAGAACAGCGCCGCGAAGTCGTTTCGTGGTACGTCGGTGTGCGCCACCAGGATTGCGTGATCGTGGCGGGTGCGGCGACGCAACACCGCGATTGCCGCCGACAGCGGCTTCAGCGAATTGTGGCCGTTGGCGGCGCCGTAGTCGGCGATGACGATCGGCTGCGGGGCTTTGGGCAGCGTCACCTCTTCGGCGGCCCGCTCGAACGCCGCGATCGCCTGTGCCAAACCGGCGGCCCGCAGCCGCGACGCCTCGGCGTAGTCGGGTTCGGGCCGCACCACGATGCTCGATTCGGGCATCTGGGGTTCGGGCCGCATGGATCAACGATAATCGTTGCGCTGATTATCAGTTCGTCGTCGGATAGCTCACGCCGGTAAGCTGCGCCGAAAGCTCCCACAGCCGCCGGCAGTCGTCTTCGTTGCGCGCGCGCTGGGGAACCTTCGCCAAAGCCACCCCGCCGCCGGCGGCCTCGAAAGGTCCCCGGGGCCCATAGAACGCGCCACCTTCGGCGTGCGGCGCAGCCGCCGCGTACAGCGCCGGGAGAATCCCCTCGTCGATCTCCTGCCACAGGAACGGCGTGAAACGCCAGGACGCCTTGTACAACCGCTCCATCAGCGCGGGCTTCTCGCGACCGTGTGAAGGGCCGGCGACCTGCAGGTTGGTCTTGGTCAGGCCGGGGTGTGCGGCGTTGGACATGATGCCCCAGCCGGCCGCGCGGCTGCGCCGGTCCAACTCGAGGGCAAACATCAACACCGCGAGCTTCGACTGGCCGTAGGCCGACATCGCCGCGTAGGACTTCTCGAACTGCGGGTCGTCGAAGTGGATCTTGCCGCTTTGGCGCGCCGCGAGGCTGCTCAGCGAGACGACGCGAGGGCTCTGGGCGGCGCGCAACAGCGGCAGCAGATGCCCGGTCAGCGCGAAGTGCCCGAGATGGTTACTGCCGAACTGCAATTCGAAGCCGTCCGCGGTGGTGTCGCGCTCCGGCGGCGTCATGACCCCGGCGTTGTTGATCAGGATGTCGATCGGTCGGCCGTCGGCATTGAGCTGCTCGCCGAGCGCGGCGACGGAGGCCAGCGACGACAGGTCGAGCGATTTGATGGTCAGCTTGGCCCCGGGAACCGTGGTGCGGATCTCCTCGATTGCCCTTTCCCCTTTGGCCCGGTTACGAATGGCCATGACGACGTCGGCGCCCGCGGCCGAGAGTCGCCGAGCGAGCCCGAAGCCCAAACCGCTGTTCGCTCCGGTGACGACCGCCAGTTTTCCGGACAGATCGGGCACGGTGGCGACGAGGTTGCTGGCCATGCGTATCACTCCTTAAACAGTGTGGAGTACTCAGTGGCCGCGGGCCACCCATTCCTCGTAGTGCACGATCTCCTCGCCGATCGTGGTGCTGTCCCCATGGCCGGTATGCACGACGGTCTCGCCGGGCAGCTTGCCCAGCCGCCCGGAAATCGACTCCAGAATCGTCGGGAAGTCGGAGTGCGAACGCCCGGTGGCGCCGGGGCCGCCGGCGAACAAGGTGTCGCCGCTGAATACGACGCCCAGGTCGTGCACGTACCAACACACCGATCCAGGGGAGTGACCCGGAGTGTGCAACGCTTTCAGCTCGGTGCCGGCGATCTTCAACGTCTCCCCATCGGATATGGTACGAAAGTCCTTGTCCGGGTGGGTCATTCGCCACAGAACTTCGTCGGCGGGGTGCAGCAGCACAGGTGCGTCCAGCGTCTTGCCGAGTTCGGGCGCCACCGTGACGTGATCGTTGTGGCCGTGCGTGCACACGACCGCCACCACATGGCGACCCCCCACCGCCTCGATGATTGGCGCGGCATAGTGGGCAGCGTCGAACACCACGACATTCGAGTTGTCGCCGATCAGCCAGATGTTGTTGTCGACTTCCCAACTGCCGCCGTCGAGTTCAAAGGTGCCGTGGGTGACCACCCGATCGATGTCGACCATCAGAGCACAACCACCGAACGCAGTACCTTGCCGCCATGCATCTTCTCGAACGCCTCCTCGATGCCGTCTAGCCCGATTCGCTCAGAGACAAACTTCTCGAGGGGAAGCCGGCCCTGCAGATACAGGTCGATCAGGGTGGGGAAGTCGCGTTCGGGCAGGCAATCGCCGTACCACGACGACTTCAACGCCCCGCCGTGGCTGAACAAGTCCACCAGCGGCATGTCCAGGCGCATGTCGGGGGTCGGAACACCCACCAGCACAACGGTTCCGGCGAGGTCGCGGGCGTAGAAGGCCTGCTTCCAGGTTTCGGGCCGGCCCACCGCGTCGATCACCACGTTGGCGCCGAACCCGTCGGTGAGGTCCTTGATCGCCTCGACCGCGTCGAGTTCGCGGGCGTTGACGGTGTGGGTGGCGCCGAATTTGCGGGCCCAGTCCAGTTTCGTGTTGTCGGTGTCGACGGCGATGATGCGCCGCGCGCCCACCAGCGCCGCACCGGCGATCGCGGCGTCGCCCACGCCGCCGCAACCGATCACCGCGACGGTGTCATCACGGGTGACCGCCCCGGTGTTGATCGCCGCGCCGAGTCCGGCCATCACCCCGCAACCCAGCAGGCCCGCCACCGCCGGGTCGGCCTCGGGATTGACCAAGGTGGCCTGGCCGGCGGCCACCAGCGTCTTGTCGGCGAACGCCCCGATGCCCAGGGCGGGGGTGAGTTCGGTGCCGTCGGTCAGCGTCATCTTCTGCGTGGCATTGAAGGTGTCGAAGCACAGGTGCGGCCGGCCGCGCTTGCAGGCCCGGCACTGCCCGCACACCGCGCGCCAGTTCAACACGACGAAGTCGCCTGGCGCGACGGCGGTCACGTCCGGCCCAACGGCCTCGACCCGGCCGGCGGCCTCGTGGCCGAGCAAGAACGGATACTCGTCGTTGATGCCGCCCTCGCGGTAGGTCAGATCGGTGTGGCACACCCCGCAGGCGATGACGTCGACCAGAGCCTCGCCGGGCCCGGGGTCCGGGACGACGATGTCGACCAGTTCGACGGGCTCGCCCTTCTTACGTGAAATCACGCCGCGCACTGTCTGACTCATGGGCTCCAACCTACTGACCGCCGCCATACATCTCTCGGCGGGTTGTCCAGCCATGGACCGGGTGTAGCGTCGCTGTGCGTGACGGCTTTGGAAACCACCGAAGAATTCACCGAACGGATGACCGCGGCGATCGACGGCGCCAGCCTGTCGCTGTTGCTGAGCATCGGGCATCAGACCGGCCTGCTGGACACGATGGCCGGGATGGCACCCTCCACCAGCGAGCAGATCGCCTCGGCCGCCGGGTTGAACGAGCGCTACGTCCGAGAGTGGTTGGCCGGCATGACCACCGGCCGCGTGGTCGAGTACGACCCCGGCACCGCCAGTTACTCGTTGCCCGCGGAGCGCGCCAAGGTGCTGACGCGCGAGGCCGGACCGGACAACCTGGCCCTGGTGACCCTGCTGTTTCCGGTGCTCGCCGAGGTCGAACAGAAAATCATCGGGTGCTTCCGCGCCGGCGGCGGTCTGCCCTACAGCGAGTTTCCCCGCTTTCACGCGTTGATGGCCGAGCAGAGCGGCGTCGTATACGACACCGCGTTGGTCGACGTGGTGCTGCCGTTGGTGGGCGGACTGGTGGAGCGCCTGCGGTCCGGAGCCGAGGTCGCGGATTTCGGCTGCGGCAGCGGACATGCCATCAACGTGATGGCACAAGCGTTTCCGGCCAGCCGCTTCACCGGCATCGACTTTTCCGAACAGGCCATCGCCACCGGGATCCGGGAAGCCGAGGAGCTCGGCCTGACCAATGCCGCCTTCGAGAGCCACAATCTGGCTGACCTGGACAAGGCGGACGCCTACGACGTCATCACCGTCTTCGACGCCATCCACGATCAGGCGCAGCCGGCGCGCGTCCTGGAGAACATCTACCGGGCGCTGCGGCCCGGCGGCGTGCTGCTGATGGCCGACATCAAGGCGTCGAGCCGGCTCGAGGAGAACGTCGGCGTGCCGATGAGCACCTACCTGTACACGACGTCGCTGATGCACTGTATGACGGTGTCGCTGGCGCTGGACGGGGCCGGACTGGGCACCGCCTGGGGGACGCAATTGGCCGTCTCGATGCTGGGCGATGCCGGATTCGCCGACGTGAGCGTGGCCGAGATCGAGTCGGACCCGATCAACAACTACTACATCGCCCGGAAGTGATGGCGGCCCTCGACGCCTTGAACGACTGGCCGGTCGGGGCCGTCGCCGCCGCGGTAGTCGGACCTGATGGTGTGCTGGCCAGCCACGGCGACACCGGGCGGGTGTTCGAGCTGGCGTCGGTGACCAAGCCGCTGGCCGCCCGGGCCGTGCAGGTCGCTATCGAGGAAGGGGCTGTCGACCTCGACACGGCCGCCGGGCCGCCCGGCGCGACCGTCCGCCACCTGTTGGCCCACACCTCCGGTCTGTCGATGCACTCCGACCAGGTGCTGGCCGCGCCCGGAGCCCGCCGGATCTATTCCAACCAGGGCTTCACCGTGTTGGGTCAGACCGTGGAGCAACACACCGGCATCGAGTTCGCGCGCTACCTGACCGAGGCGGTATGCGAACCACTGGGCATGGCGGCGACCGCCCTGGACGGCGGCGCGGTGGCCGCCGGATTCGGGGCGAGGTCGACGGTGGCGGACCTGGCGGCGTTCGCCGGGGACCTGTTGCGCCCAGCGACGGTCTCGCCGGACCTGCACGCCGAGGCGACGACCGTGCAGTTTCCCGGTCTGGACGGCGTTCTGCCCGGTTACGGGGTGCAGCGGCCCAACGATTGGGGGCTGGGTTTTGAGCTCCGGGACACGAAATCGCCGCACTGGACGGGCGCGGGTAATTCCGCGCGAACGTACGGACATTTTGGCCAAGCAGGGGGTTTCATCTGGGCAGATCCCCAAAAAGACCTGGCGCTGGTGGTGCTCACGGACCGGGAATTCGGGGACTGGGCGCTGGGGCCGTGGCCGGCGATTTCTGACGCCGTGATAGCCGCTTACAGCTAGTGGGAAACGCACACTAGCGCAACAGGGGTATCACAAGGCACAATAGACACGCACGACACACAAAAAATCGAAGAATTCAGCACGCTGCCCTGTTTGTCGGGTCCGCAGGTCGTTGGGGAAGACGTCCCTCGTGGAACCGAAGGAGCAGGATATGCGAGCGTCGAACCAATTCGCCGACGTGACGACCGGCGTGGTGTACGTGCACGCGTCACCCGCGGCGGTTTGCCCGCATGTCGAGTGGGCGCTGTCGTCGTCCCTGGGCGCCAAGGCGAATCTGACCTGGACGCCCCAGCCGGCGATGCCCGGGCAGCTGCGCGCGGTCACCAACTGGGTCGGTCCGGTGGGTACCGGCGCCAAACTGGCCAACGCGCTGCGGTCCTGGTCCGTGCTGCGGTTCGAGGTCACCGAGGACCCCAGCCCCGGAGTCGACGGCCACCGCTTCAGCCACACCCCACAGCTCGGCCTGTGGAGCGGCGCGATGAGCGCCAACGGCGACGTCATGGTCGGGGAGATGCGCCTGCGGTCGATGATGGCCCAGGGCGCCGACACCTTGGCGGCGGAACTGGACTCGGTGCTGGGCACCGCCTGGGATGAGGCACTCGAGCCCTACCGCGACGGCGGCGACGTCGGAGAGGTGACCTGGCTGAGCCGGGGCGTCGGTTAGGTTTCCCGCTCGCCAGTGGGCCGCAGGATCTGCAGCGCGCCCGGCACCGCCGAGATCTCGGCCGGCAGCGCGCAGGCGAAGTCGCCGTCGGCGTAGACGTTGATGCCGGGGCACTCCACGTGAATTGACCGGGCCCTGGCCGTGCTCACCTCATCGAGGTTGACGTGGGTGCCCTTCATCACGGTGGGGAACAGTCGGACCAGCTTGGTGCGGGATGCCTCGTGCACCATGGTGATGTCGAGCAGACCGTCGGTGTAGTCGGCGCCGGGGCAGATCCGCATCCCCCCGCCGTAGCTGCGGGTGTTGCCGAAGGCGGCCAGCGTGATGTCCGCGTCGAGCTCTTTGGTGCAGTCGAGAATTAGGCGGAATGGCAAAAGCCGCAGCTGCGACAGCTCGGCGAGCATCGCGACGTAGTAGCGCAGCCGGCCGTGCGGCCATGTCATCCGGTTGGCGCGGTCGGTGACCAGCGAATCGAAGCCGGTGGCCGCCACCGTGCCGAACCATTTCTCGACGCCGTTGCTGTCCCGAATCAGGCCCAGGTCAATGGATTCCGTGCAGCCGTCGACGACGATGTCCGCGGCGGCCTCGGCATCCTTGGTGGGAATGCCGAATTCGCGGGCGTGGTCGTTGCCCGTGCCGGCCGGAATGACGCCCAGCGGGATGTCGGTGCCGGCCATCACCTGCAGGGCGTTGGAGACGACGCCGTCGCCTCCGGTCACCATGACCGCGTCGGCGCCCTTCTCCAGGGCGGCGCCGACCAGGTGCCGCGCGTCTTGCGCGTCGTCGCCGATGATTTCGACTACTTCCACGCCCCGGCGGTGCAGCCGGGCGATCGCGAGCTGGGCGGCGCGGACCGCGGCGCCGTGGCCCGACACGGGGTTGGTCAGCGCGATCACCTTGCCGATTTCTCGGCGGCGCGGCGGTGTCACGGAATCAGCTTGCCGGGGTTGAGAATTCCGGCCGGATCCAATGTCTGCTTGACCGCGCGTAACACCTGCACTCCCAGCTCGCCGATCTCGTCGCGCATCCACGGGCGGTGGTCGGCACCGACCGCATGGTGGTGGGTGATGGTCCCGCCGGTGGCCATGATGGCATCCGACGCCGCCTTTTTGGCGGCCTTCCATTGCTCGATCGGGTTGCCCCGTTGCCCGGCGACGACGGTGAAGTACAACGAGGCGCCTTCTGCGTAGACGTGGGAGATGTGGCACATCACCAAGGCGGGAGTGCCTGTCGCGGCGAGCGCGTCGGTAAGTGCTTGGGTGACAGCGGCTTTGAGCGCGGAAACGTTCGACCAGTTGGTGGCGGTCTCCAGCGTTTCGCACAGCGCACCCGCCGCGAGCAGGGAATCGCGCAGGTACGGTGCGCCGAACCGGCCGCGCTCCCACGCCTGCGCCGGACCGTCGCCCAACGAGGTTCCGCCCCGCGCCGCCAGCAGAGCGCTGGTTTCGGCGTGCCGGCTTTCGACGTGTTCCTTGGTGCCCTCGAAGGCGGTGATGGCAAGGCATCCGCCGGTGATCTGGGACTCGCCGATCGACTCGGTGGTGGCCAGGTTCACTCCGGTCTCGGCTTCGTCGGAGAGCCGAATGACGGTGGGGCCGGTGGCATTCTGGGTGACGGCGCGCAGGGCCGCGGCCCCGGTCTCGAAATCGGGGAACGACCACGCCTCGTAGCGGACGGCTTCCGGCGCGCGGTGCACGCGCAGCCGTACCTGGGTGATGACGCCCAGGGTGCCCTCCGAGCCGATCAACAGCTGGCGCAGGTCGGGACCCGCGGCGGATTCCGGCGCGCGACCCAGGTCCATGGTGCCCACCGGAGTGACCACCCGTAGCCCGCGCACCATGTCGTTGAACCGGCCGTAGCCCGCCGAGTCCTGACCGGAGGAGCGCGTCGCGGCGAAGCCGCCGATGGTGGCGTACTCGAAGCTCTGCGGGAAATGGCCGAGCGAAAAGCCTTGTGCGCCAAGGAGTCGCTCAGCCTGGGGGCCGGTGACCCCGGCCCCGAAAACGGCCTGGCCGGACACGTCGTCCAGCGAGACCAGTTGGTCGAAGCGCCGCAGATCCAGCGAGACGACGGCGGAGAACTCCCCACGGTCGGGGTTGAGGCCGCCGACCACACTGGTGCCCCCGCCGAAGGGCACGACGGCGATGCGGTGTTGCGTGCAGTGGCGCAGGATCGCGGCAACGGCGTCGTCGTCACCTGGCAGCAAAATCGCGTCGGGCGCATCCTGCACGCCAGGCTGCGCGCGGTTGAGCAGGTCAATGGTTGACTTACCGCCCGCATGCAGCAACCGATCGAGGTCCGCGGTGCGACAGTATTCGGCGCCGGCGATGGCGGCCAGGGCCTTGTGATCGGACTGCGACAACGCCGACGGGCGCAATTGCACCTGGTCGGGTTGCAGTTCGGCCGTGCGGGACCCCTCGACCCCCACGGCCTGTTGCAGCAATGACCGGATCCCCTCCGACAGCGGCTTGGCCGCGGCGGGATCTCCCCATGCGTTCCATTTCATCGGTGGCAAAAGCCCCTGAGGGTCGGTCATGCGTTACAGTATTACACATGCTGTCAATCCGTAACAAAGAGCTGGACACCGGCGAGCGGATCCTCGCGGCGGCGGGCAGCTGCGTGGTGGACTTCGGCGTGGACCGGGTGACGCTGGCCGAAATAGCCCGACGCGCCGGCGTCAGCAGGCCGACGGTGTACCGGCGGTGGCCGGACACACAGTCGATCGTGGCGGCGCTGTTGACCCAGCACATCACCGAAGCGATGCGCGACGCGCCGTTACTCGGGGAGGATCGCGAATCGCTTGTGCGACAAATAGTCACGGTGACCAATCTGTTGCGGGCCGACCGATTGGTGATGTCGGTACTGCACTCGGATCTCGCGTCGACGTACATCACCGAACGCCTGGGGACGAGCCAGCGCATGCTGATCGACGCGCTTGCCGCCCGGCTGCGGGCGGCTCAACGGCACGGTAGCGTCCGGCGCGGGGACCCCGTCCAGATGGCGACCATGGTGCTGCTGATCGCGCAATCGACCATTCAGTCGGCCGGGATCGTCGAGTCGATGCTCGACGCCGATGCGCTGGTCACCGAACTTGCCCACGCACTGAATGGATATCTGTCGTGATACCTGACCCGACCGCCTTGAATGCCACGCGCCGCGCGGCCGATCTGACCGCACTCGCCGACGGTGAGCCGTTGGACGTGGTGGTGATCGGCGGCGGCATCACCGGTGCCGGGATCGCGTTGGATGCCGCGGCGCGCGGGTTGCGGGTGGCGCTGGTGGAAAAGCACGATCTCGCGTTCGGCACCAGCCGGTGGAGTTCCAAGCTGGTCCACGGCGGGCTGCGCTACCTGGCGACTGGCAACGTCGGCATTGCCCGCCGGAGCGCCATCGAGCGGGGAATCTTGATGACGCGCAACGCCCCTCACCTGGTTCGTGCGATGCCCCAATTGGTGCCGTTGCTGCCGTCGATGAGTTCGGGCAAGCGGGCGCTGGTGCGCGGCGGGTTTTTGGCCGGTGACGCGTTGCGGTTCCTCGCCGGCACCCCGGCGTCGACCCTGCCCCGCTCGCGCCGGATCTCGCCAGGGCGTGTCGTGCAGATGGCGCCCACCGTGCGACGCGACGGTCTGGACGGTGGCTTCCTGGCCTACGACGGTCAACTGATCGACGACGCCCGACTGGTCACCGCGGTCGCCCGCACCGCGGCGCAGCATGGCGCCCGAATCCTGACCCACGTGTCGGCATCGCGGGCCACCGGGACCTCGGTGCGACTGACCGACATGCGCGGAGGGGGATCGTTCGACGTGTCGGCGGGCGCGGTGATCAACGCGGCCGGGGTGTGGGCGGCCGAGATCGACGGCTCGCTGCGGTTGCGGCCCAGCCGCGGCACGCACCTGGTGTTCGATGCCCAGGCCTTCGGGAATCCGACTGCGGCGCTGACCATTCCGATTCCCGGTGAACTCAACCGCTTCGTTTTCGCCCTGCCCGAACAGCTGGGCCGCGTCTATCTGGGGCTGACCGACGAGGCGGCTCCCGGCCCCATTCCCGATGTGCCCGAACCCTCGGTCGAGGAGATCACGTTCCTGCTCGACACGGTGAACACCGGATTGGGGACCGGGCTCACCGCCACCGACGTGATCGGCGCCTACGCCGGGCTACGGCCCTTGATCGACACCGGCGAAGGCCGCACCGCCGACGTCTCCCGCGAACATGCCGTCGTGGAGTCGGCGTCGGGGGTGATCAGCGTGATCGGCGGCAAGCTCACCGAATACCGCTATATGGCACAGGATGTGCTGGACCGCGCGATCCGGGTACGGCGGCTGCGCGCCGCGAAATGCCGGACCCGCAATCTGCCGCTGATCGGAGCGCCGGCGAACCCCGGGGTGATCGCCGCGACGGACACCGCGCTGCCGGTGTCACTGGTGCAGCGTTACGGGGCTGAGGCGTCCAAGGTGATTGCCTCCGCCACCTGCGAACGCCCCACCGAACCGGTCGTCGAGGGAATCGACGTCAGCAGAGCGGAATTCGAATACGCGATAACCCATGAGGGCGCGCTGGATGTCTCCGACATCGTCGATCGGCGGACCCGGATCGGGTTGGTGGCGCGCGACCGGGAGCGCGTTGTTCCGGTGGCAACCGAGTTCTTGGCGCGCGTCGGCTAAGCGGCGCCGGGCGCCTAGTCCGACGACTTCTTGGAGTCCTTGGAGTCCTTGGAGTCCTTGGAGTCCTCGTCGTCCTCGTCGTCCTCGGAGTCATCGTCGTCGGAGTCGTCCTCGTCGTCATCGTCATTAGAGTCTTTGGAGTCGTCGTCCTCCTTGGAGTCCTTGGAGTCCTCGTCGTCCTTCGAGTCCTTGGAGTCGTCGCCGCCCTTCGAGCCCTCGGTCTCGTCGGAATCCGCGGCCTCTTCGAGCTTGGTTGCGAACTTCGTCAGCAGGCCGGCGAGGTCACGGGCCTCTTCGGCCGAGAGCGAATCATCGAATACGCGCTTGTCGCCATCGGAGATGCGCTCGAGGCGAACCGCATTGTCCTGGATGCCGACGTCCCACCGGCCACCCTCTTCACGACCCATCCGATGCCCCTTTCGATTAGGACGTCACCAACTGCAGACGCGTTGAGCGTTGTTTACCCACTCCTGCTGATGGCGCAACGGCCTTTAGCTGGAATTTCTGGAAGCCGTCCGACACGCAGCAAACCGCGGCTATATGAGAGCTAATATCGAATGATAGTCTCTGTCAAAATACTGCCTTTGGAGGTGAATGCGATGACCACGCGTGTCCCGGTTTTGATCGTCGGAGCCGGCGTCGGCGGCCTCGCGACGTCGGCGCTGCTGGCCCAGCACGGCGTGCGCTCGCTCCTGGTCGAGAAGCGACGGGAATTCTTCCTCTACCCGAAGGCCCGCAACCTGAGTTTCCGCAGCTCGGAGATTCTGCGCGGCTTGGGGCTTGGCGACGAGGTGCGAGAAGTCGCCGAACACGTCTCGGCGCTGGTGCTCAAGCGCACGCTCAACAGCGCCGCGCAAGAGCCGGCGCTCGACGTCGACGCGATCTTCGCCGGCCTGGACGAGGTCAGCCCCGAGCCGGCGGCGCAGTATTGCCCGCAGAGCCGGCTCGAGCCGATCCTGCGCGACGCGACGAGACGGGGCGGCAGCGAAGTGCGCTATGACACGGCACTGTCCTCGATCGAGATGGACGAAACCGGAGTCACCGCGGTGGTGCACGACGCGGAGTCGGGGGAGTCGGAGACCATCCGCGCCGACTATCTGGTGGCCGCCGACGGCGTGCACAGCCCCACCCGCGAATGGCTGGGCATCACCACATCCGGGTACGGCGCCCTGCCCATCTATGTCGTGTTCGTCTACTTCCGGGCGCCATGGCGGCACTTCATCCCGGAGTTGCACGACGGTGACGGCGTGCAGGTCAAAAACGACGACGTGGATGGCATATTCCTGGTCGCCGAGGGCGATCTCGGCATGTTCATCACCACCTACTTTCCCGGCGCAGGCGAGACGGCCCAACAGTTCACCCCGCAGCGCTGCCGCGAGGTGCTGACCAAGGCGATCGGCGAACCGATCGACATCGACATCGTCGAGGTCGCGGCGTGGCAACCATACGAACGAGTGGCCGACCAATTCGATTGCGGGCGAGCATTTCTCGTCGGCGATTCGGCGCACACCATGCCGCCGTTCAAAGCCGGAGGAGCCAACACCGCCATCCAGAGCGCACACAACCTGGCGTGGAAACTCGCTGCCGTCCTGCGGGGCACCGCCGCGCCGGAGCTGTTGGCGACTTACCAGGCCGAGCGTCATCCGGTGGGCCGATTCGCCGCGCGTCAGTCGCTCACCGGGCCGTCGGCGGCGCTGCTGCGGGCGGGTGGCGATGCGCCGCAATTGCCGGCCGACGAGGAGCGCTCGATGTTCGCCCTGCTCATCGGGTACCGGTACCGTTCGGCCGCGGTGGTGACAGCTGATCCGGACGGCGGCGGCCTGGTGGAGGAATTGCGCGCCCAGCCCGGCACCCGGCTGCCGCACGTCTGGGTGCGCGAGGGAGTCTCGACACTCGATCTGCTGGGACCCCGATTCACCGTGCTGTCCGGGGACGAGCGCTGGTGTGCGGCAGCGACTTCGGCGTCGCTGGCCGCGCGCCGCTTCTACAGCGACGAGTGGGCGGCGGTCACCGGGCTGCCGCCGGAGGGCGCGCTGCTGATCCGACCGGACGACTTCGTCGGGTGGCGCGCCGAGGAACTCCCCGCCGATCCCGAAGGGGAACTGCGGCAAGCCCTTTCGGCGATCCTGGGCCGCGGGCGCTAGGGCGCGAGCAGACGCAAGAGCCCCGCGACACGCCGTGCGTCGGGGGCTTTTGCGTCTGCTCGCGAGAAAAAGTTACAGCGGGATGTTCTTGTGGCGACCGCGGCGGGCGGGCGCCTGGGCCAGCGCCTCGGTGAGCTTGCTGCGGGTGTGCGACGGGTCGATCTTCTCGTCGACGACGCCGATCTCGATGGCGCTGTCCACGCCGCCCGCGATCCGCTCGTGCTCGGCGGCCAGCTCGTCGTGCAGCGCTTCGCGCTCGTGGTCCGCCGCGGCGGCCAGCTTCTTCTTGTGCAGAATGCCGACGGCGGCCTTGGCGCCCATCACCGCGACCTCGGCGTCCGGCCACGCGTACACCTTGGTCGCGTTGAGCGACCGTGAGTTCATCGCGATGTAGGCCCCGCCGTAGGTCTTTCGGGTGACCAGAGTGACACGCGGAACCGTGCACTCGCCGAACGCATGCAACAGCTTGGCGCCGCGGCGCACCACGCCGCCCCACTCCTGGTCGACACCGGGCAGGTAGCCGGGCACGTCGACGACCACGACCAGCGGAATGCCGAAGGCGTCGCAGAGTCGCACGAAACGTGCCGCCTTCTCGGCACTTTCGGAGTTCAGGCAACCGCCCAACCGCAGCGGGTTGTTGGCCAGCACGCCGACCGTGCGGCCGGACAGCCGGCCCAGGCCGATCACCATCGACGGCGCCCAGTTGGCCTGGAACTCGTCGAACGGCGTCTCGGCGTCGAGGATCGCGGCCACGATTGGGCGCACGTCGTAGGCGCGCCGCGACGACTCGGGCAACAGCGCGTGGATGTCGGTGTCACCGGCCTCGGCCTTGTCCCGGTCGAAATGCCCTTGCTGGCAGAACAACCCGACCAACCGGCGGCCGCGCTCGTAGGCGTCGAGCTCGTCGTCGGCGACGATGTGGCACACCCCGGACTTCTTGTGGTGGGTTTCCGGGCCGCCGAGCGAGCACATGTCCACGTCCTCGCCGGTGACGCTGCGCACCACGTCGGGCCCGGTGACGAACACCCGGCTTTCCGGGGCCATCACGATGACGTCGGTCAGGGCCGGCCCGTAGGCGGCGCCGCCGGCGGCGAAGCCGACGACCACCGAGATCTGCGGGATGTAGCCGGACGCCCGGATCATCGCCTCGAAGACCAGGCCGACCGCGTGGAGTGCCTTGACACCCTCGGCCAGCCGGGCACCGCCGGAGTGCCAGATGCCCACGATCGGGCTCTGCTCCTCGATGGCGGTGTCGTAGGCGTTGACGATGTGCGTGCACCCCTCGATGCCCATCGCGCCGCCCATGACGGTGCCGTCGGTGCAGAACGCGATGGTGCGCACGCCGTTCACGGTTCCCGCGGCGGCAAGCACGCCGGAACGATCGCGCTCGTGCAGCAGCTCGACGGAGTCATCGTCGAAGAAATTGCTCAAGCGCAACAGCGGGTCGCGAGGGTCGAGCGACTCGCCAACCGTCTCGGGGGCCGTGATTGTCATCGCAGGTCTCCTGATATTCGGTGTTGCTCGGGTTTAGTAGCGCCCGAAGGCGATGGCCACGTTGTGTCCGCCGAACCCGAACGAGTTGTTGATCGCGTACTCGTAGTTGCCCGGCCGTGGTTTGCCGGCCACGACGTCGAGGTCGATTTCGGGGTCGAGGTTTTCCAGGTTGAGCG
>JAYZBN010000014.1:0-50890 GCA_036338755.1 Actinomycetota bacterium
GCCGAGAAGCTGACCGCGCCGCGGGTTGTCTGGGTGATGGTGCCGGCCGGCACCATCACGACGGGTGTCATCGAGGAACTGGCCAAGACGCTGGAGTCGGGTGACATCGTCATCGACGGCGGCAACTCCTATTACCGCGACGACATTCGCCACGCGAAAACGCTGTCGGAGAACGGCATTCACCTACTCGACTGCGGCACCAGCGGCGGCGTGTGGGGCCGCGAACGCGGCTACTGCCTGATGATCGGCGGCGACGACGAGGCGTTCCTGCACGCCGAGCCGATCTTCAGCACGGTCGCACCGGGGGTCGACGCCGCGGCCCGCACGCCCGGACGCGATGGCGAGGTCGGCCGGTCGGAACAGGGCTATCTCCACTGCGGACCCTCCGGCGCCGGGCACTTTGTGAAGATGGTGCACAACGGCATCGAGTACGGCATGATGGCCTCGCTCGCGGAGGGGCTGAACATTCTGCGCAACGCCGACATCGGCAAGCAGGTGCAGGAAGGTGACGCGGAAACCGCTCCGCTGGAGCACCCCGAGTTCTATCAGTACGACTTCGACATTCCCGAGGTCGCCGAGGTGTGGCGGCGCGGCAGCGTCATCGGCTCTTGGTTGCTGGATCTCACGGCGATCGCGCTGCACGAATCGCCCGAACTCAAGGAGTTCTCCGGACGGGTCTCCGACTCCGGGGAGGGCCGGTGGACCGCCATCGCGGCGATCGACGAGGGCGTCCCCTCGCCGGTGCTGACGACCGCGCTGCAGTCCCGCTTCGCGTCGCGTTCACTGGACGACTTCGCCAACAAGGCGCTCTCGGCGATGCGCAAGCAGTTCGGCGGCCACGCCGAGAAGCCGGCGAACTAGCGGCGATCGCGAGCGCGGCGGCGCCGGGCGCTGGGGGTACCCCCGCGAAGCTGGGGGACGGGTCGCCGCCATCAGCTAGCGGCGATCGCGAGCGCGGCGGCGCCGGGCGCTGGGGGTCGCCGCCATCAGCTAACGCCGATTGACGAATGCGACCACCGCGTCGCTGAAGGCGTCGTTGTCGTCGCCGGCAGCGGTGTGCCCGGCATTGGAGAGCTCGACGAACTCGGCGCGGGGCACGGTGGCCAGGAAATGCCGAACGCCCTCGGGGCTCACCACGTCGGAAAGCTTGCCGCGGATCAGCAAGACCGGGATGGTCAGGTTCTTGGCGGCCTGCTCGAAGCTTTCGGTGCGCAGTTCGGGATCGTCGCCGGGCTTGGTCATGAACGCGGGGTCCCAGTGCCAATACCAGCGGCCGTCGCGCAGGCGCAGGTTCTTCTTCAGCCCCTCGGGGCTGCGCGGCTTGCTTCGGTACGGCAGGTAGGCGGCGACGGCGTCGGCGGCTTGCTCCAGCGAGTCGAAGCCGTCGAGGCCGCTGAACATGAAGTCGCGGATGCGGGCGCTGCCGCCCTTTTCGAATCGGGGGACGACGTCGACGAGCACCAGTCGGGTCACCTTGGCCGGCCCGGCCCGGTGAGCGGCGAGGATACCGGTCAGCCCGCCCATGCTGGCCCCGATGATCGTCACCGGCCGGCCGATCGCGTCGAGCACCCGCATGACGTCGGACGTGAGCGTCTCGATTTCGTAGTCGGCGTCGGGAGAACGAGCGCTGTCTCCGTGCCCCCGCGAATCCAGCGCCACCACGTGCAGCCCCTCATCGGCCAGCTTCTGGCCGGTGTTCTTCCAGGAAAACCGGTTCTGGCCGCCCCCGTGCAACATCAGAATGCTCGGTCGCGCGGCGCCGTCGGAGCCACGGTTCCACTCGTCGGCGACCAGGGTGATCTTTCCCGCGCCGGCAAACTCCACCGTCTCGGGACCGCTGCTGACGGTATTCATGCGATCTGACGTTACATAGGCCGGTTAAGCACTGTTGCGCGGGTGGACGAGGCGGTGAGTTTTCGTCGGTGGCGGGGTCTATCCAAGGGCAGAGACCAACGAGCCATCAAGGAGGCCACGGATATGCCATCGATCACCCCGTCGTTGTGGTTTGACGACAACCTGGAGGAGGCCGCCAGGTTCTACACCTCGGTGTTCCCCAACTCCCACATCGAGGGCTTCAACCAGACCACCGACGCCGGACCGGGCGAACCCGGCCGGGTCCTGTCCGGCAGCTTCGTGCTGGACGGCGCCCGCTTCATCGGGATCAACGGCGGTCCGCACTTCCAGTTCAACGAAGCCGTGTCCTTCACGATCCACTGCAAGGACCAGGACGAGGTCGACTATTACTGGGACCGGCTGACCGACGGCGGCGAGGAATCGCAATGCGGCTGGCTCAAGGACCGCTTTGGAGTGAGCTGGCAGGTTGTCCCGGACCGGCTCTACGAACTGATCGGCGATCCCGATCGCGCCCGGGCGGCGGCGGCCACCAACGCGATGTATGGCATGCGCAAGATCATCGTCGCCGAGCTGGAGCGAGCCGCCGCGCTGCAACGGTGAAAACCGCTCGCACAGTGTCGGTTTGACACCGTATCCACCAGAGTCGGTGCGTCGTGGGACCGCACAGGTTAGGTTGATCCCAGCGGAGACGTCGAGCAGGGAGTGGACATGGCTGAACCGGGCTGGATCGACGCGACCGGCTCTGCGGGGGGCCTCAAGGCCCTCACCTGGGGGCCGGAAGGCGGACCCATCGCGCTGTGCCTGCACGGCTTTCCCGACACGCCCTACGGTTGGCGCAAAATCGCCCCCCGGCTCGCCGAGGCGGGCTGGCGGGTGATCGCGCCGTTCATGCGCGGATACGCGCCGTCGTCGATCCCGGCCGACGGCAGCTATCAGGTAGGCGCGCTGATGGACGACGCCCTGCGCGTGCGCGAGGCGGCGGGCGGCACCGAGAACGACGTCATCATCGGCCACGACTGGGGCGCGATCGCCTGCACCGGCCTGGCCGCGATGCCCGACAGCCCGTTCACCAAGGCGGTGATCATGTCGGTCCCGCCGTCGGCGGCGTTTCGAAGGCGCAGTGGTGGCGCGGGCGAGCGCGGCCGGCTGGCCGCCCATCTCGCACGGCAGGTGTTTCGCAGCTGGTACATCATGTACTTCCAATTGCCTTGGCTACCTGAGCGTTCCGCATCCTGGGTGTTGCCGTTGCTGTGGCGGCGGTGGTCGCCCGGCTACCGCGCCGATGAGGATTTGCGTCACGTCGACGCCGCGATCGGGGCGCCGGAGAGTTGGCGTGCGGCGCTGGGACCCTACCGCGCCACCATTCGCAACACCCGGCCGTCGGCGCAGTACGCGCAACTGAACCAGTTGTGGACCGAAGAACCCGTGCTGCCGTGCCTGTACCTGCATGGCCGCGACGACGGTTGCATGACACCGGCTTTCGCGCGCTGGGCGGAAAAGGTGCTGCCCGCGGGCAGCGAGGTCGCCATCGTCGAACACGCCGGCCACTTCCTGCAGCTCCAACAACCCGACAAGGTCGCCGACCTGGTGCTCGGGTTCATCGGCTCACCCGGCTGACACCGTGGCTCGGGCCGGGCACCGGATGGCTGCCGTCGATGCGCAGTTCTACTGGATGTCGGCCAAGATTCCCAGCGATGAGTTCCTGCTCTATGGATTCGACGGTGAGCCAGCGGATTACGCGCGTGCCGTGAAGCACGTCTGCTTGCGCGCCAACGCCGAACCGGCGCTGACGATGCGGGCGCGGGACCGGGGCCCCTTGCGCTACCCGCAGTGGATACCGATGGGCGTGACGCCCGAGCAGGTGGTGCGCCACGATCTCGCCGAGCCCGGCTGGGACGGCGTCCTGGCGGCTGTCTGCGGCCTGGCCGACGACCAGCTGGATGTTCGCCGGATGGCCTGGCGGCTGCACGTCTTCACCCCGGTTTGGGGCGTTCCGGGTACCAGCGGGCCGGGAACCGTCGCGGTGCTGCAGGTCGCGCACGCGCTGGCCGACGGCGCCCGCTCCGCGGCGATGGCGGCGTGGCTGTTCGGCCGGCCCGAGGCAGTTCCCGCGGTGCCCAGCCCGCGGCCGGGCTTTCTGCCCTGGCGTGCCGCCCAGGCGGCTCGCACCCATCGCCGGCTCGAGCGCGACATCCGCGCGGGCCTGTTGGTCGCCGGCGCCGGGTCGCGTCCGGTGCTGCCGACGAATGCGCGACCCGACGGCGCCCGGGCGATACGCACGTTGGTGCGACAGCGTTCGCAGCTGCCCGGCCCCACCGTCACCGTCGGCGTGCTCAGCGCGGTATCGCGGGCGCTGTCCACTTTGCTTGGTGGGCAATGCGATTCGCTGGGGGCCGAGGTGCCGATGGCCAAGCCCGGTAATCCGCCGGCCTACAACCACTTCGGCAATGTCGTGGTGGGGCTGTACCCCACGCTCGGACCGGAGGCGCGCGCCGAGCGGATCGCGGCCGACCTGGCCAACGGCCGGCTCCGCTTCCAGCACCCGGCCACCCGGGCCGCCGATCGCGCGTTCGCGGCGGTGCCGGCCGGGCTGCTGCGTTGGGGCATCGGGCAATTCGATGTGCAGGAGCGCGCGACGCAGGTGTCCGGCAACACCGTGGTGTCCAGCGTCAACCGGGGGGCGGCCGATCTGAGCTTCGGCGGTGCCCCGGTGGTGCTGACGTCGGGGTACCCGGCGCTGTCGCCGATGATGGGACTTACGCACGGCGTGCACGGCATCGGCGACACCATCGCGATCAGCGTGCACGCCTCCGCGTCGGCCGTGCCCGATATCGATGCCTACGTGGCGCTGCTCGGCGCAGCCCTGTAGCTAGTGGGCGTCGCCGGATCGGGCCGCTTCTTCGCGAGTCCGACCGGTGGCGACGATCAGCTCTTCGTGCAGCTCGAACCACACCGTGTGGTAGGAGTCGATCAACGGCCGCGTCAGCCACGTCGTCTCGCCCGCCCTCACTTTGTCCAGTGCCGCAGCCAGTTTCGTCGCATACGTGCTCAGCCGCGGCAGTTGTGCGGCGGCCGCCGCGATGATCGGCATCGTGCGGGCGTGCACATCGTCAAGGCGGGCCAGCACGGCGGCGTCGTAGTCGGCGTCGTCGTGGGCGTTGGGAACGCCGTCCGGTCCGCCCTTGAGCTGCCAATCGGTGACGAGGCGTTTGAAATCGGTGTTGACGACGCGAAAGTCGTCGTAGGCGGCGGCGATCGCGACCCGATCGATGTCCGCGCGCTCCTCGGTGAGCAACGCCGCGAGCCGGTCGTAGCCGCTACCGGTGATCCGCAACGTGGCGCCTTCGGTCAGCAGTCCCGCCGCGGTCAACCGCTCGATGACAGGGGCGACGTCGTCAAGGCGGGCGCCCAGCGTCGCGGCCAGGTCGGCAGGCGTCACCCGGCCCTTGAGCCGAACCGCCTGCAGCACAGATAGTTCGGTCACGACACGGGCCCCGGCGCCAGGCGCAGCGCGGTCAGCATCACGATCAAGGGCGTCGCCGAAACCACGTCGGCACGCCCGCTGTCCAGCATGGCGCGCACCGAGGCATCGGAGTTGTCATCCAATCGCACGTGCTCGCCCGCGGAGTGCGCGCGCAGCGGGCTGATCCGCCGTGCGATGTCGGCCAGCTCGCGCAGTTCCGGCGTATCGTCTTCGGACCACGCGGACAGGCGCAGATTGCCTTCGCGCACTTCGCCTTCGGCGCCGTCGACCGTGATGTCCTTACCGGTCAGCGCCGCGGCGACTCCCTGGCCGCAGCCCACCACCGCCACCCGGCCCAGTTCGCGACTGACCACCGCCGCATGGCTGGAGGCGCCGCCGACCTCGGTGACGATGCCCTGCGCGGCCAGCATGCCCGAGACGTCTTCGGGCCGCGTGTGGTCGCGCACCAGGATCACCCGCTCACCGCGATCGACGGCGTCCAGCGCCTCATCGACATCGGTGTACGCCTTGCCCGAGGCCACCCCCGGGCAGGCGGGCAGGCCTTTTGCTAAAAGCGTTGCCGCCAAACGTATTTCGGGCTGCAGCGAGGGTTGCAGCAAGGCCTGGACGTGCGCCGGTGTCACCCGCCGCAACGTCTCCGCATCGTCGATGAGTCCCTCGCGTCGCAACTGCAGCGCCGTGCGCACCGCCGCCTGCGCCGAGAGCTCCGCCGCCCGCGTCTGCAGCAGCCACAGCGTGCCGTCCTCGACGGTGAACTCGATCTCCTGTATGTCGGAGTCCATCCGCTCCAAGGCGCGGGCGGCATCGACCAGTTCGGCGTAGACGGCCGGCTGTTCGTCGCGCAACGCAACGATCGGTTCGACGTCGACCGAGCCGGACACCACGTCGTCGCCCTGACCGCCGGGCAGCCACTCGCCGAACGGCTCGTTGTCGCCGGTGATCGGATTGCGTGAAAAGAACGCTCCGGCACCCGAATTGGGACCGCGGTTGCCGAACACCATCGCCTGCACTATCACGCCGGTACCGTGTTGATCGTCGATTCCGTAGTGGGCGCGATAGGCGACCGCCCGCGGGGAATTCCACGAGGCGAACACCGCCTCGATGCCGGCGCGCAACTGCGCGTACGGATCCGACGGCACCGACTCGTGTTCTCCGGCGCGCACGATGCGCCGATACATTTTCAAGAACCGCCGGCGGGTGTCGTGCGCGAACGCCGGGCTACCGCCCGCCGCGAGCGCCTGCTCGACGGCGTCGTTGATGCCGAGGTCCAGGATGGTGTCCATCATGCCCGGCATGGATTGGGTGGCTCCCGAGCGCACACTGACCAATAGGGGGCGCGGGCCTTGCCCGAACGTGCGCGAGGTCTGTGCCTGTAGCCAGCGCATCCGGTCGAGCACGTCGTCCCAGATGGCGTCCATGGTCGCCGCGGGATCGGCGAGGTACCGCAGGCCCACCGCGGTGGTGATGCAGAACGCGGGCGGAACCGGCAGGTTGTGCCGGCGCATCACGTCGATGCTGTGGCCCTTGTTGCCCAGCAGCTGCCGCGGATGGCTCGATGTGCCGTCCAGCAACACCACGGAAATCCCCTCGGGGATGCCATGCAAGGGGCCGCCGCCTCGCGCGCTACGAGTCACGGCGCACCCCCTCGTCCTGCGATCCGTATCGATGGGGCCGTCCCATCAGGCCTCGACGAGTATGTCAGGACTGTCCGCGCAGCAGTCCGAAGGCAAAGTTCGTACCGAACCCGCGACGTAGTGCGAGGTGGATCCAGAGCAGCCCGTAGGGCTCGAGCAGCCGCGCTGCCGTCAGGTCCCCGGCGTCGACGGTCTCGAAACCAAGCTCGGCGACCAACCCGGCGGTCACCGACCGCGCTTCCTCGTCGTCACCGCAGACAAACATCACCGGTGTGCCTGGCAATTGCGGACCGTCCATCATCGGGGCGCCGATCTGGTTCATCGCCTTGCAGACCCGGGCGCCGGGCGCCCACTTCGCGACCGCTTCCCCGCCCGAGGTGGTATGTCCGACCTCCAGCGCCGAGAAGTCGAGGGTCAGCGGATTGGTGCAATCGATGAGGATCTTGCCGGTCAGGTCACCACAACCCTGCACCGCCGCCCGCGTGCCCTGCCAGGGCGTGCACAAAACGATGACATCGGCGCCGGCCGCGGCGGACTCGTTGGTCTCGACGCCGTCGAGCAACGCGTATTTCGGGTCGTCGGGGCGGCGGACGCCGAAGGTGACCTGGTGGCCGCGATTGCGCCAGGCGGTACCCAACGTGCTGCCGACGTTGCCGGCCCCGATGATCGCGATCTTCATATCGGGCTCGATTCCCTCGGTGAACGTTGCTCGCGAATGCGAAGGGGCAATGATCTAAGTTTGCACCTATGACTCCCTACGACGTCGGGTTACTGATCCTGCGGTTGGTGTTGGGCGTGACTTTGGCCGCGCATGGCTACAACAAGTTCTTCGGCGGTGGCCGCATCCCGGGCACCGCGCGCTGGTTCGAGAGCATCGGCATGAAGCCCGGCAAGTTCCACGCCACCGTTGCGGCGACCACGGAAATGGCCGCCGGCCTCGGCCTGGCCGCCGGGTTTCTGACGCCGATCCCAGCGGCGGGCTTCGTGTCGCTGATGCTGGTCGCGGCCTGGACGGTGCACCGCGCCAACGGCTTCTTCATCGTCAAGGAGGGCTGGGAATACAACCTGGTGCTGGCGGCCAGCGCCGTGGTCGTGGCCACGCTGGGCGCGGGCAAGTTCAGCCTGGATCGGCTGGTCTTCGGCAAGAACTGGATGGACGGCTGGCACGGGCTCGCGATCTCGCTGGTGCTCGGCTTGGCCGGCGCCATCGGCCAGCTGCTGATCTTTTACCGCCCTCCGGCCAAGCAGGCCGGTTAGTGAGCGTCGTCGTCGCCCTCGCCCGACCCAACGGAATTCATCTCTCGTAAGAGCTGATTTCGGCGAACGATGAAATGTCCGAGGCTTCGGCCCGGTCCGGATGCTTCGCCATCACGGATTCCCGTTTCTCGTCCAGACGGCCAGGATTGTCATGCACCCCCCGCGGTATGACCTTGAGCAGCGCCGCAAGTGCCAAGAGGGCCCCGGCAGCCATGGCGGCGAAGGCGATCTCACACACGAATGCGTAGACGATGACTTCGGCATTCATGGCCCTAGACTTTAGGGATATTAATCTCTGAGTCGCCGATTCTTTTTTCTTCGCAACTCATTTGGAATGTTTTCTTGATGAATTGCACCGGCTTCGACCCGCGCGGACCGTTAAAAGTGGCGCAAGCAGGCCGGTTAGTTACGGGTCATCGTCGTTCTCGTCCGCCAATAGCTTTTCGGGGTGGTGGAAGGTGTTGACCCGGGGTTGGCCGCGGTCGAGGTGTGTGGGTGGGATCCATTCGGTGTCGCCGTTGGCGCGTTGTCGGGTGGTCCAGCCTTTCTCGAGCAGCCGGTGGTGGGGCCCGCAGGCCATCGCGAGTTGGTCGGTGTCGGTGCGGTAGGTGCTGGCCCAATCTTCGACGTGGTGGATCTCGCAGTAGTAGCCGGCGACGTCGCAGCCCGGGGCGGTGCACCCGCGGTTCTTGGCGTACAGGACGATGCGCTGTCCCGGCGAGGCGAGGCGTCTGGTGTGGTACAGCGCCAGCGGCTTGCCCTTGTCGAAGATCGCCAGGTAGTGATGTGCGTGGCGGGCCAGGCGGATGACGTCGGACATCGGTAGTAGGGCGCCCCCGCCGGTGAGGCCTTTGCCCGTGGTCGTTTCGAGCTCGGCCAGTGTGGTGGTGACGATGATGGACGCCGGTAAGCCGTTGTGCTGACCGAGGTTTCCGCTGGCGAGGACGGCGCGTAGGGCGGCGTTGAGGCCGTCGTGGTTGCGCTGCCCGGTGCTGCGAGTATCGCGGTGAATCGCTTCTTCTGAGGGGGTGCCGTCAACGACGGGTGTGTCGTCGTCGGGGTTGCACATGCCGGGGGCGGCCAGCTTGGCCAGCACCGCTTCCCAGCTGGCGCGCGCCTCCGGCGTCAGCCACCCGCTCAGGCGCGACATCCCGTCGGTCTGCTGATTGCCGAGCACCAGCCCGCGCACGCGCGCCCGGTCCTCGTCGGTGTAGGTGCCGTCGGGATGGAGGCAATCCATCAGGCGCCGGGCCAGTTTGGCGAACTGGTCGGGCCGGAACTCGGCGGCCTTGACCGCCAGGTGTTTCTCGGCGTGCACACAGGTCTCGAGGTCGACGGACTCGGGCAACTGGTGGAAAAACCGCCGAATCATATCCACGTGATCGGCCCCGACCGCCCCGTCGCGCTGGGCGGCCGCGGTCGCGGGCAATACCGGCGCCAACGGCTCACCCGAAAGCGCCCGGCGCGGGCCCAGATCCGCCGCCTCGGCGATGCGCCGTGCGGCCTCGGCCCGGGTGATGTGCAGCCGATCGGCCAACGCCCAGGACAATTTGCCGCCCAACTCGGCCGGATCCGATTGCTCGGCTACCTGATTGATCAATTGGTGGCTGGGCGTTTGGAGTTTGCGAGTCTCGCATTCAAATATCTCTAACAGCGCTAAACGCTCCGGATTGGTCAGCCCGTCATACGAATGCCCCTGCAACAAAGACACCGCCGCGCGCAGCGTCCCGACGGCCTCCCAGATCCGCTCCCGCGTAGTCGAACCCATGTTCGAACAATACGCCGGCGCGCCGACAAAACGATCCCCGTCGAAACCACTGAAACAAAAGTGACACAAGTGATTTGGGCTACGCGACGGCCGCGACCTCGGCTGCGGCCACCTCGGCCGCGGCCCGCTCGCCGGAGCGAATCGCGCCGTCGATCCACCCGCACATGACGGCCGAACTTTCTGTGCCGGCCCAGTGGATGCGGCCACAGGGCTCGCGCAGGGTGTAGCCGAATTCGGTCAGCACGCCGGGAGGCGCGTGGCCGATCATTCCCCCACCGGAATAGCGGTCGGTAGTCCAGTTCTGTTCGTGGAATTCCCGCGCGGCTTTCGCTTTGCTGCCGAATCGGTCGACGAGTTCGTTGATGATCACCGCTTTGCGCTCGGCCTCATCGAGTTCTGTCAGCCGCCGTGCGGCGCGTCCCTCGGTGATGACGCACATGATTCCCGGGTCCGCGGTGTCCGTGCAGGCGTCGATGGTCAGGGTGGCGGGGGAGTTCGGCGCCGCAGATTGGCCGGACAGTCCGTCGGCGCGCCAGAAGGGGTCGTCGTACACGATCGAGATTTTGACGACTGCGCCGCTTGGCATGCGCCGATGCAGGAACTCCCGATCCACCGGCAGCATCGGTTCGTAGACGATCGATGTGGCGATCGCCAGCGGGATCGCCACAATCACCCGGCGCGCGCGCACGGTCAGGTCGGCAGCGTCGATTGTCACACCGTCGACGTCCTGGCTGATCTGCCGGACCGGCTGCGAAAGGTGCAGCGCCTCACCCAGTTCGGCCACAATCGGGCGGTGCAGCGCGCCCATCCCCCCGACCGGGCGGGCATCCTGGGAACCACCCTTGCCCGAGATCGCGAACGTGAGTCCGCCCGCGGAGGCCGTCTGCAGCAGCCCCCACAGCAACGACGTCTCCGATGCCGCCGAGGTGTAGAGGCCGGCGAAGGCCATGTCCAACATCTCGGCGGCGTCCTTGGACATGGACTTCTTGTGGATCCATTCCCCAATGCTGATGCGGTCCCACTCGTGGGCCTTCTTTGCGTCCCAAGGGGCTTCGCGCGGGATCTCTTTGCACATCCTGTCGATGGCGGCCAAACCGAACCCGAGGTTGGCGACGGCCCACGGGCTCACCGTCCAGGGGATGGTGCCGCCATAGCGGTGCTTCTTGCCGCCGACGACCATCATGGCGTCGCCGTCGTTGTGCTGCTTGTACTCCGGGACGCCGAACTCGTTCATGAGCGCATGGATTCGGTCCTGGCCCGGCCCGATCCAGGCGCCGCCGCGATCGATCCACGTGCCGTCGGCCCGGGTCTCGGTGAAGGTGCGGCCACCGACCCGATCACGCGCCTCCAGCAAGGCCACCGAGTGCCCCGCCTGGTGGAGCCGCAACGCGGCGGTCAACCCAGCGAATCCCGCTCCGACCACGCAGAAATCGACCTCAGACACGGCTGGCTCCTCGACCTCGTCCACCCCAGCAGCAAACTACACCGGCCGGCGTGCCGGCGGAGGCCTGTTAGGCAGATCTTCGCGGGCCTTCGGTGCCCGGCGACGCGGCTCTTGCCAGCGCATGCCCGGCGAGCGCCTGAAATGATCTGGCGCACAAGCAGGCTCAGAGGGCACGCGCGCGGCCAGTTCGGTAAGCGCACGCCGACCCGCCGTCGACGGTGTCGGCGCGAAAGCCGCACGCAAAGATTTCTTGTCCGAGGTTGCGGTACGCGTCCCTAGAACACGTTCTAGTCTGTGAAACCATGGGATTTCTGAAGCCGGAGCTGCCGCAGCTCGACATGGCCGAATGGAACAAGGGCACCCGCAGCGAGAAGATCCGGCCGATGGCCAAGCACTGGGCCGAGGTGGGCTTCGGTACACCGGTGGTGCTGCATCTGTTCTATGTCGTCAAGATCCTGCTCTACATCCTCGGCGCGTGGCTGTTCGCGTCGGCCACCAACGGCCTTGGCGGGTTCACGCGCGTCGCGTCGTGGTGGTCGGAGCCGATCGTCTTCGAAAAAGTCGTGCTGTTCACGATGCTCTTCGAGGTGATCGGGCTGGGTTGCGGCTTCGGCCCTTTGAACAACCGGTTCTTCCCGCCGATGGGCTCGATTCTGTACTGGATGCGCTTCGGCACCATCCGGCTGCCACCGTGGCCCGATCGAGTGCCACTCACCAAGGGCACGAAGCGCAAACCGGTCGACGTCGCGCTGTACGGCCTCTTCCTTCTGGTGACGCTTGCGGCGCTGTTCGCCGACGGCACGGGACCGATACCCGAACTGGGCACCACGATCGGGCTGCTGCCCGCCTGGAAGATCGTTTTGATCCTCGTGCTTCTAGCGGTGGCCGGGCTGCGCGACAAGGTGATCTTTTTGGCCGCGCGTGGCGAGGTCTACGCGACCATGGCGGTGACGTTCGTGTTCGCCGCGCCCGACATGATCGTCGGCTCCAAAGTGGTGTTCCTGGTGATCTGGATGGGTGCCGCGACATCCAAGCTCAACAAACACTTTCCGTTCGTCATCTCCACCATGATGTCCAACAACCCGTTGGTGCGGCCCCGCTGGCTGAAACGGCGCTTCTTCGAAAGCTTCCCGGATGACCTGCGGCCGGGACGGCTGTCGCGCTGGA
This sequence comes from Actinomycetota bacterium, assembly GCA_036338755.1. Lineage (GTDB taxonomy): Bacteria > Actinomycetota > Actinomycetes > Mycobacteriales > Mycobacteriaceae > Mycobacterium. Next base: position 12,609 of record JAYZBN010000014.1, read on the forward strand.
TCGCACACCTGAGCACCGCCATCGAGATGTTGGTGCCGCTACCGCTGTTCTTCTGTCACGGCGGCTGGCCCGTCACGATCGCAGCCATCGTGATGGTCTGTTTTCACCTGGGGATCCTGGTGTCGATCCCGATGGGGGTGCCGCTGGAGTGGAACGTCTTCATGATCTTCGGTGTGTTGTCGTTGTTCGTCGCGCACACCCACATCGGGCTGCATGACCTGAGACACCCGGTGGTGGTGGCGGTCCTGTTCGTCGTCATCGCGGGAATCGTCGTGTTGGGCAACATGTTTCCGCGCAAGATCTCGTTCCTCCCGGGGATGCGTTACTACGCAGGCAATTGGGACACCACGCTGTGGTGCATCAAGCCGTCGGCCAGTGACAAGATCAGCCGGGGCATCGTGGCGATCGCCAGCATGCCCCAGGCCCAGCTGGAGCGGTTCTACGGCAGCCCCGAGGCGGCCCAGATACCGATCTACATGGGATATGCGTTCCGCGGCTTCAACACTCACGGCCGCGCGCTGTTCACGCTGGCACACCGCGCCATGGCGGACCAGAACGAGGACGACTACGTCATCACCGACGGCGAGCGGATCTGCAGCACCGCGATCGGCTGGAACTTCGGCGACGGCCACATGCACAACGAGCAACTGATCGCCGCCCTGCAGGAGCGCTGCCACTTCGAGCCGGGCGAGGTGCGAGTGGTCTTGCTTGACGCGCAACCCATTCACAAGCAGACGCAGGCGTACCGGTTGGTCGACGCGGCGACCGGCGAATTCGAGCGCGGCGTCGTCCGGGTAGCCGACATGGTCGTCCGCCAACCTTGGGCCGACGACGTGCCCGTCGAGGTGGCTAGCGCCACGCCAGCGTGACGCTGGGCGGGGAGCGCCACGCTGGCGTGACAATCGCTATGCCTCGGCCCGCACCTCCTGGGCGGCGGCAACCATGTTCCTCAGCGACGCGCTCACCTCGTCGGAGTTGCGGGTCTTCAACCCGCAGTCGGGATTGACCCACAGCCGCTCGGCGGGAACGGCCCGCAGCGCCGCGCGCAGCGATTCGGCCATCTCGCCCGTGCTCGGCACCCGCGGCGAGTGGATGTCGTAGACGCCCGGTCCCACGCTGTTGGAGAAACCGATGGAGTTCAGGTCGTCCAGCACCTCCATGTGCGAACGCGCCGCCTCGATGGACGTCACGTCGGCGTCCAGATCGGCGATGGCTCCGATCACCTCACCGAATTCCGAATAGCACAGGTGGGTATGGATCTGGGTGGAGTCCGCGACGCCGGAGGTGGCCAAGCGGAAAGACCCTACGGCCCAACGCAAGTAGTCCTCCTGATCGGCGCGGCGCAACGGTAGCAGCTCGCGCAGCGCGGGCTCGTCGACCTGGATGACCGCAATGCCGGCATCCTGCAGGTCCACGGTCTCGTCGCGGATCGCCAGCGCCACCTGGTTGGCGGTGTCGGCCAGCGGCTGATCGTCCCGGACGAACGACCACGCCAGGATCGTGACGGGCCCGGTCAGCATGCCCTTGACCGGCTTGTCGGTCAGCGACTGCGCGTACTTCGCCCACTGCACCGTCATCGGGTGCTGGCGGGTCACGTCGCCGAAGAGCACCGGCGGGCGCACGCAGCGGCTGCCGTAGGACTGCACCCAACCGTTCTTCGTGGCGAAGAATCCGTCCAGTTGCTCGGCGAAGTACTGCACCATGTCATTGCGCTCCGGCTCGCCGTGCACCAGCACGTCGATCCCGAGGCTCTCCTGCAGCTTGATCACGTCGGCGATCTCCTGCTTCATCCGCCTCTGGTACTCGGCCTCGTCGATCTCGCCGGCGACCAACGCGGCACGCGCCTTGCGGATCTCGACGGTCTGCGGGAAAGACCCGATGGTGGTGGTCGGCAGCGGCGGCAGGTGCAGCCGCGCCTCCTGGCTGGCGCGGCGCTGGGCGGCGTCGCCCCGGTGCGTACCCGACGCGACGATGGAGTCGATGCGGGCCCGGACGCTGTCGTTGTGCAGGCGCGGGTCGCTCTTGCGGGACGCCACCGCGGCGTTGGACGCCGCGATCTCGTCGGCGACCGCGTCGCGCCCCTGGTTCAGTGCGCGAGCGAGCGTCACCACCTCGACGACCTTCTCCCGGCCGAACGCCAGCCAGCTGCGCAGCGCGTCGTCCAGGCCGGTCTCGGGCTCCAGCGAGTACGGCACGTGCAGTGTCGAACACGACGTCGAGACCGCGACGGTGGCCGCCGAACGCTGCACGGTTGCCAGCTTGTCCAGTGCCGCTTCGAGATCGGTGCGCCAGATGTTGCGCCCGTCCACGACACCGGCCACCACGGTCTTGGTGGCCAGTTCTGGCACCGCCGCAATCGCGGTGTCGGCGCCGTATACCAAGTCGACGCCGATCGCCTCGACGGGCGTACGGGCCAGCGCGCCCAGCGAGTCGCCGGGGTCACCGAAGTAGGTGGCGACATAGATCGCGGGTCGGTTGCTCACCTTGCCCAGCGCGTTGTAGACCGCTTCGGCCAGCGCCGGTGCGTCGGGGGAGATGTCGGTCACCAGCGCCGGCTCGTCGATCTGCACCCACTGGGCGCCGTTGTCGGCCAGCAGTGACAGCAGCTCGGAGTAGACCGGCACCAATTCCTGCAGGCGCTCGATCGGCGCGCCGCCACCGTGGACGGCCTTGCTCAGCAGCAGGAAGGTGATCGGCCCGATGACCACCGGGCGGGCCGGAATTCCTTGCTCGACAGCCTCTTTCAGCTCCGAGAGCACCTTGTCCGCGTTCAGGGCGAATGACGTCGCGGGCTCGATCTCGGGAACGATGTAGTGGTAGTTGGTGTCGAACCACTTGGTCATCTCCAGCGGTGCGACGTCTTTGTTGCCGCGCGCCGCGGCGAAGTAGCGGTCCAGGTCGTCGGGAACCTGCGCGGCGCGGTCGGGCAACGCACCCAGCATGACCGCGGTGTCGAGCACCTGGTCGTAGTAGGAGAAGGTGTTCACCGGGACCGAGTCCAGGCCGGCGTCGGCCAAGCCCTTCCAGGTATCGCGCCGCAGGGCGGCCGCGACCTTCTCCAGGTCGGCTCTGCTGGTGCGGCCGGCCCAGTAGCGCTCGGTGGCGCGTTTGAGTTCGCGCTTCGGACCGATGCGTGGTGAGCCGACGATCGTTGCGGTAAATGCTTGAGGGGTCACGATATTCGTCCTTCAATCGGCATGGTGGTCACCGCCGGCGGACGTGCAGCCGATCCGATGGCGGTGCGTACCCAGGTACCAACCGCAACGGCTGCAGCCTAACGCCCATTCCACGAGGCGATGAGCCGCCGGACGCGGCGCGCCCGGCGCAGCTGGCAGGTCTCCGGACTCGCAGGCGTGCACCCCGTTGGTGCTCCTAATGGCCGTCGCTTCCCAGCCTTGCGACCAGTGCTTGTGACGGCGGTCGTTCCTGCATACCGTTGCGGGACAGTCCCGGATTCTCACCGGGTTCCCTCTCACGAAGCGTTACTAACGTTCGCTTCGCTCGATGCTTGCGGCGCGGTTGCGACGCAGGCAGACCAGCTGCGAGAGGTAGCTTAGTCAGTCCGCCAACGCTTCCGCGATCGGGACGTCGCCGTTGTTGAAATCGATGGTTCGCCGGATGGTCGAATCGTCGGCCAATGCGGCGGCCGCGACGAGCGCGACGTCAGCGCGCGAGACCTGCCCTTTCGCCCGGCCGACCGCGATCTTGCCGGTCGCCGGGTCGAGGGTCAGCCGGCCCGGCCCCAGCACCGTCCAGTCCAGGTCGCTGTCGCGTAGGTGCGCATCGGCGGCGGCCTTGGCCTCGGCATAGGCGAAGAACGAATCATCCTGCGGCACACCGTGATCCGGGCGCGCACCGAAGTAGGACACCATGACGAACCGCTTGACGCCCGCCTGTGCGGCGGCGTCGATCACCCGCATCGCGGCGTCCCGGTCGACGGCATAGGTCCGCTCCGGATTGCCACCGCCCGCCCCGGCCGAGAAGACGACAGCGTCATGCCCGGTCACCAAGTCCGCCAGGGCGTTCGTGTCGAGCCGCTCGATGTCGGCCACCACCGGCTTGGCACCGGTGGCGGCGACGTCGTCGGATTGATCGGGATTGCGGAAGACAGAGCTCACCTGGTCGCCCCGCTGGGTCAGGTCGCGAGCGAGCTGCAGCGCGACCTTGCCGTGTCCGCCGAAGACGATGATCCGTGCCATGCCTTCGACGGTACCGAGGCTCGCCCGATGGCGGCGGCCCGCTTCGCCCGGCTACGCCGCGCTCGCGACCACCACGGGTTCGATGGTGGCGGCCCGCTTCGCCCGGCTACGCCGCGCTCGCGACCACCACTAAAGCTTCACCCGTCCCATGATGATGTCGATGATCGGCTTGCCGGGCGGGTAGGCATTGGTGAGCGAGGCCATCGTGTGCCCATAGTCGACCAACAGCGTGATGCCATTGATGCCGAAGGCGGCGGCGCTGTTCAGGAACGCCATCACGTCGCCCATCTGCTCCGGGGTGTGCACCTTCGAGCCGGTCTCGTCGCGGTAGTCCTGGGCGAACGTCAGCCACAGGTCGGCGTTGGACTGGGCCAGCGGGGTGTCGGTGGGACCCGGGCAGATCGCGTTGATCCGAATGCCCTTCTTCAGCAGGGGGTAGCCCTGGGTCGCGACGTAGGCGTTGACGACCTTCTTGGAGAAGCCGTAGTGGATGATGCCCTCGGCCTCGTGCGCCTTGACCCACTCCTGGGCCGACGCGAAGTCCGGCGTCGCCAAGAACTCGGTCAGCAGGTCCAGGTCGTTTTCCCAGCCCATGCCGGCGACCGAGGAGATGAAGCAGATCGCCGAGCCCGACGGAAGCTGGTTGCGGTCGAGCAGGCGCTCGATGAGATGCCGGTGGCCGAGGAAGTTGATCGCCATCAGGTCGGTGGTCCCGTCGGCGATGCCGGCGGCGGAGAACACGGCGTGGATCGGGCCGTCCAGCTGTTCGATCGCGGCGTCGATCGACGCGGTGTCGCGCAGGTCGACCTGAATGGACTTGGCGACGTCGTACTTCACCGGCGCGTAGTCCATCACGATGACTTCGGCGCCCAGCTCGGCCGCTGACTTGGCCGCCGCGGCGCCCATGCCAGTCGCGCCACCGACGACGAGAGCGCGCTTGCCGTCGTAGCGCAGCCGATCGACAATGGTCATGGAAATCCCCTTCTCGGATAATGCCAACGCGGTTCTAACTGCTCAACTGTATGGGTAACAGTTATTTGGTTCAATACCGGGGCGGGTTGGTGAGGGTTACTTGCGGGGGACGGCGACGCCGCGCAGCACGGTGTCGCGGGCGTGCACCAGACCCGCGCGGGTGCCGATGTCTTGCAGGATGTTCTCCGGTATCCACTGCAGGCCGACGACACAGCGGGACAACATCGCGGTGGACGGCGCGTCGACGCCGATTTCGCCCGACCGGATGCCCTCGGAGAGCAGCATTTTCATCTGCCGCAGCCGAGTGGCGTACAGCCAGCCGGGGTTGGGCGTGTCCGGGGGCGATTGGCGCATCCAGGCCAGCTGGATCCGGAATTCGTCGGAAAACCGGTCGAGGGCATTGACGTTGACCCAGCTCAACGCGTCCAGCTTTTCGATCGGTGTGGATTCCGAGCGCAAGACGCTGACCCAGCCCGCCTCGACCTTCCGGCCGAAGGATTCCATGATCGACGCGAGGAGTTCGTCCTTGGACCCGATCACCCGATACACCGTTCCGGTGCCGAGACCGGCCGCCGAGGCGATGTCCCTGATCGTGGTTACCTCGTATCCTCGACGGCCGAATTCGGCCCGTGCCACCGCACGCACCGCGGCCGCCTTGTCGCTCGGGTCCGCGTCGCTGTCATCGGACCATGTCGCGATCGCGTCGCTGGCTGCGGTGAAGGCTTTGGAGCGGTCCAGTGCCGAGTCGGTGGGCGGCCGAGTTGCCAAGCCTTCCAGGATGATTCGGCACAGCAGCCGGGCCACCTGGTCGGGGGCGGACTTGTGGCGCATGACATCGAGCCCGACCTGCAGCATCGTTTGGCAGATCCGGTCGGCCAGGGTGGGAAGGTCGATGTCGGATTTGATGTAACCGCTCCACCGGGCGGCTCGCAGCGTCTGCAGCATCGCCTCCTGGATCGCCACGGGCCGTTGCTGCGTCAGCTTGATCAACTCCGGGTCGGTACTCGGCCCCTCGTAGAACGACATCTGCAACGCGGCGCGGTGTTCCACGGCGCAGTCGGCGATCGCCGACCCGAGTTCGATGATCTGTTCGGCGGCCGGGCGGGAGTCTGGTTCGTCCAGTCTCGCCTGGGCCGCCCGGCCGATGCGCTCCAGGTCGTCCTGGTAGCGGCGGATCAGCTCGACCAGGATGGCCTCTTTGGATTCGAAGTGGTGATACAGGCTGCCGGGAAGGATGCCTGCCGCGTCGGCGATCTCCTGCAGCGACGTCCGCAGACCCGAGGATGCGATCAATGACGCCGCGGTGGCGAGGATTTCGGCGCGGCGGGTCGGGGATTCGGCTGTGCCGCCGGCGCGCAGTGAATCGGCCTTGGCCATGGTCAGCGGTGTGCGAATCCGGACGATTGCGGGTCGGCGAGCATTCGCGTTCGTCCTCTCTAGCCGAACCAAATCTTTGTTAGAGGCTATCAGACTGCGCGCGTTGAATGCCCTGCACAAAGCCGTGAAAGCCCCATTCTAGAGCGGTGGGCCATCCCAGCGGTCGCGCGCGACCACGTCCTCGAGCGGCCGCCGGCGCGCCGGTGAAAACCTGCGGCCCGACCGCAGGCGGCCCACTGGCAGGAGGCAGCCCTGAACGTAGGTCGGCGGGATGCCGAGCAGGTTCCGGATTTCCGCTTCGTGATGCAGATGCAAGGTGGTGATGCACGTCCCGTATCCCCTGGTGTGCAGGGCCAGCTGGAAATTCCACACCGGCGGGAAGATGGAGCCGTACAACGTTGCCAGATGAAACGATTCATCGCCCTCGATGCGAGGCAAATACGGTTCATAGCAAGGGATTACCAGCAGTGGCACGCTCGCCATATTCTCGACCAACCACTCCGTCGACGACATCACCCTGCTCTCCGGAGTTCCCGCGGGCATGAGGTCGGCGATTAGCTGTCCACCTACCCGTAGCAGGTAGGCCTGGCGATACAACCCGGCGATTTCGGTGCGCAGCGCCGGATCCGAGATCACCAGCCAGCGCCATGCCTGGGCATTCGACCCGTTCGCCGCCTGCAGGGCGATGCGCAGGCAGTCGCGGATGTCGTCGAGGTCGACCGGCGCGTTGAGGTCGAGCGATTTGCGCGCCGACGGGGTCGCGGTGAGCAGGTAGTCGATCTCCATCAGGCCCCGCCTCTCTTGGCAAGGCGCGCACCGAGTTCGGTGAGGTAACCATCGGGACCGCCGAGAAACGCACTCCAGCTCAGCAGGCGCTTGAGGTACAGGTGGGCATCGTGCTCCCACGTGTAGCCGATCCCACCGAACACCTGGATGGCGGTGTCGGCCACGGTGGCCAGCCGTCCCGCGAACGCCTTGGCCCGCAGCGCGGCGAGATGGCGCTCTTCGCCCTGTTGGCTATCCGCTTCGGGGTATGCGTCGCTGGCCCACAACGCGTGGATCACACCGCTGCGGGCCAACTCGACCGTCTCGAACATGTCCACACACAGATGCTGGACGGCCTGGAAGGAGCCGATCGGCTGACCGAATTGCGTTCTGCTTTTCGCATATTCGACGGCGAGGTCCATTACGGCGCGCGCTGCGCCGAGCGCGTCGGCCGCGGCGGCGATCAGCACGTCGTCGATCACCGCCGCTTGGTCGTGCGCGGACGCTGCGGCCAGTCGTTGTGCGGGTGCGGAGTCGAACGTGACGCGGAAGTGCTTACGGGTGGGGTCGATGCCGTGCTCCGCGGTGAGCGAAAGCCCGGACGAGCCGGCCCGCACCGCGAAAAGCGCAGTGTCGTCGGCGTCTTCGGCGACCACGAGCAGAACATCGGCGGCCGCGGCGTCGGGCACCGCGGCGATCTCACCGCGCAGCACGATCGCGTCATCGCGTCGGCTCGCGGCGATCGAGGCATTCGCCGAATCCGGGATACAAACGGTGGCCACCGTGGTGCCGTCGGCGATGCCACGCAACAACTTCGGTGCGATGTCGTTGTCGCCCAGCCGGGTCAGTGCCCGCGCGGCGGCCACCGCGGTCGACAACCACGGGCCCGGATGCAGCGCGGCGCCCAGCTCCTCGGCGACGATGCCCGCCTCGACCATCGTCATGCCGGCGCCGCCGTACTCTTCGGGCACCAGTAGGCCGGTGGCACCGAGATCGGCGAGGCCGCGCCAAACCTTCTCGTCCGTTCCGGTCGGATCGTCGAGCAACGCCCGGACATGTTGCGAAATCGATGCCTTCTCAGCGAGAAAGCGCCGCGTGGTGTCGCGCAGCGCCACCTGCTCGTCGGTGAGTTCGAGGTTCATCTGCGCGGCAGCCCCAGCACTCGTTGCGCGGTGATGTTCTTGTTGATCTGCGTGGTACCGCCCGCGATGGTCAGCGACCGCGACGTCAGGCGATAGTTCGCCCATGGCGCGCCGGCACCCTGGGTGCCCAGGGCGTCGAAGGCCAGCGCGGCCAGGTCCTGGCCGATCTCGCCCCACACGGTCTTTGCGAGGCTTGCCGAGCCGAACGCGTCACCACCATGCAGCGTCGCCGAGATCGACCGCTGACACAGGACCTCGAGATACTTGATGCGGACCGCGATTTCGCCGAGGCGCCGCAGCGTCACCGGATCGCTCAGCGTGCCGGCGCCGGCGAGGTCGTGGACCAGCTCTTCGAGCCGGGCCTGCATCTCGGCGTACAGCCTTGCGGCCCCGGCGCGCTCGTGGCTGAGCGTCGTGGTGGCCACCTGCCAGCCCGCGTTGAGCGGACCCAGCAACGCGTCAGCCGGCACCCGCACGTCGTGAAAGAAGACCTCGGCGAAGTCGGCGTCACCGTTGAGTGTGACCAGCGGGCGGACCTCGATGCCCGGTAGCGTCATGTCCACGATCAGGCAGGAGATCCCCTTGTGCTTGGGCGCGTCGGGATCGGTGCGCACGTAGAGCTGACACCAGTCGGCCCGATGCCCCAGGGAAGTCCAGATCTTCTGGCCGTTGACGACGAAGTCGTCACCGTCTCGCACGGCGCGGGTGCGCAGCGCCGCGAGATCGGACCCCGCCTCGGGCTCCGACATGCCCTGGCACCAGATGTCGTCGGCGCGCATCATGCGGGGGAGCAGGGTGAGCTTCTGCGACTGGGTGCCGTACTGCATGATCGCCGGGGCGATATTGTTGAGTCCAATCACGTTGAGCGGCATAGGAGCTCGAGCCCGGGTGGTCTCTTCGGTGTAGACCAGCTGCTCGAGCACCGTTGCGCCGCGTCCGCCGTATTCGGGGGGCCAGGACACTGCGGCCCATCCCGCGTCGGCCATCGTCGCGTTCCATGCGCGCAGCATCTCGAACGCGGCGTCGTCGCGGCCGGTCGGCCGGCGGGCCGCCACCAGCTCGTCGGTGAGGTTGCGCGACAGCCAGTCACGCAGCTCGCTGCGAAACTGTTCCACTTCCACCGGGTAGGAAAAGTCCACGTTCCTCTGTCTTCAGCGTCGTCTTCGGCGTCGGAAAACCTTGTGGCCAAGCCGGACTTTACGGTTGAGCAGATTGTTGGTCAATCAACTCCCTCGGGGTTCGGGGAAGCCCACCTCGGCGTTACCCGGCATCGGGCTGACACCGCGTCGATCACACACTTCGAGCACCTCGTCCACGATCGACGCGGGCACGATGAAATTCTCCGTCGAGGAGATCTGCTCGATATGCGCCTCGATGTCCTCGGCGGTTGGCCGGTTCTCGGCGTCGGCGAGCCAGCCTTCGGTGAGGCCGACGAACACCCGCGCATAGCGGCCGGCGGCCGCGGAATAGTTGCGGTGGGTGAACGTGCAGGCGGTGCTGGCCAAAAACGTCACCAGCGGCACGACGAGCTCCGGTCGGATCGCTTGCATGAAGCCGGATTCCGCGAGGAACTTCTCGTCACCGACCGTCTCGGTCACCATTCGTGAGAAGCCGGTGGGCATAACGGAATTGGCGAGTATCCCGTGCGGCTCGCCTTCGATGGCGATGACGTTCGTCAATCCGACCAGGCCGGCCTTGGCCGCCGCATAGTGGGCCTCCATCGGCTGGCCGAAGATCCCGGCGGACGACGAGATGAACACGAATCGTCCGCCCCCGTTGTTCTTCATCACGCGATATGCGGGCTGGGACAGGTGAAAGCCGCCGTCGAGGTGCACGCGCAGCATCCGCGTCCAGTCTGCGTACGAGAGGTCCTCGAAGGGCGCGCTGCCGAAAATGCCGGCATTGCTGACGACGGCGTCAAGGCGCCCGAATGCGTCCACCGCCGCATCGATGATCGCCTGACCGCCCGCGGCGTTGTCCACGGAGTCGTACGACGCGATCGCCGTGCCGCCGGCATTCTTGATCTCGTCGACCACGTCGTCGGCGACTTTTGAGTCAGAACCGTCGCCGCGCATCGAGCCGCCGAGGTCGTTGACCACCACCGCCGCACCCCGGCGGGCCAAGTCCAGCGCGTACAGCCGACCGAGCCCCCGACCGGCACCGGTTACCACCGCCACCTGGCCGGTGAAGTCAAGCATCGTGTGCTCCCGCTTCGTTGACTGCTGTGCAGCCGGACTTTACGGTGGAACAGATATTTGGTCAACAATCCGGAGGTTGAGCGTGGACGGCGCCCGTGCCGACCGGCCGCAGGTCCTGGGCATGCTCGCTTCCGCGCTGGCGGGCCAAGCCGTCGCGGTCGCCGGGCTGTCACGGGGCGAACCGGCGTGGACAGATGGCCAGATCATCCACATTGATGCCGCCGCGGGCCCGCTCGCGCAACTGGAGGCCGTGGCGGTGCAAGCGTCGATGATTGCCGCCGGCAGCCTGGCGCCCGAAGTGGTGGGCACGCTGGTTCGGCACCGCAAGCTGGCAAGGCGCTACCTGGCGGTCGAAGGCCACCGGGCATTGGTCGCGAACGCACCATTGCTGCCAAGCGTTTTGGCGTCGCTGGGCGACCGCGACATCGCGGCTCGCAGCGCTTCGCCCCGCGCTTCCCTCGCCATCGCGGCCTCGCGGGACGCGCTCGACGACCCGGCGCCGGAGTTCGGCGTGATTCGTGCGGCCAAGGTCATTGCCGCGTGCGCCCGGGTGGCAAAACAAGACGACGCCGCGAAGCCCGAGCACGCGCCGCGAAGCAATGCCGCAACGGAACTGGAGGAACTCGACGACGGCGAGGTGGACGACTCCGACGATCCGGACCTGTTCACCAGTCCGGTCGGCGGGGGCGGATTCATCGGTAAGTGGCTGAAAAAGATGCTCTCGTCGGCGCGCAAGACCGGCCGTGGCGGCGGTCCGCCCGGTGCTGACACCCCGACCCACCGCACCCATTCCGGCAGGCGCGGCGCATACGCCGTCGCCTCGCTCGCCTCGACCACCGGCGACGACGATGCAGACGCCGACCACGAGGGGCGAACAGCCGCGGACGGTGTGCGGTATCCGGAATGGGACGTCGCGCGCAAGAACTATCGGCCGGCCTGGTGCACGGTGCGTGAGGTCGAGCCACAGATCAAGGGGTCGGCCACCCAGCCCATCGACGACGCCATCGGGGTGCGGCGGCCGCTGTCGCGGCTCGGCATGGGTCTGCACCGCCGCCACCGCCAGGTGCAGGGCGACGACATCGACATCGATGCCGCGGTCGAAGCCCGGGTCGAAGTGCGGGCCGGATCGGTGCCCGACGAGGCCGTGTATCTCGACAGCCTGCGGCGCCGGCGCGACCTCTCGGTGCTGCTCCTGCTCGACGTGTCGGGCTCGGCGGCCGAACCCGGAACGGTCGGGCGCACGGTGCATGAACACCAGCGCGCGGCGGCCGCCAACCTGACCGTGGCGTTGCACGATCTCGGTGACCGCGTCGCGCTGTACGCCTATTACTCGCAGGGCCGGCGCGCGGTGAGCATGGTGCCCGTCAAGCGGTTCGACGACCAGCTGAACGCCCAGGTCATCAGGCGACTCAATAGCCTTGAGCCCGGCGCGTATTCGCGGCTGGGCGCGGCGATCCGCCATGGTTCGGCGACCCTGGAGGCGCGCGGCGGTACGTCACGGCGGCTGCTGGTGGTGCTGTCCGACGGGCTGGCCTACGACCACGGATACGAGCGGGCCTACGGTGCCGCGGATGCGCGCCGCGCGCTGAGCGAGACCCGCCGCCGGGGGACCGGCTGCGTATGCCTGACGATCGGCGCCGGAACCGACGTGCAATCGCTGCGCCGGGTGTTCGGCAGCACCGCGCACGCGACGATCGCGCGACCCGATCAGCTCGCCGGTGTCATCGGGCCGCTGTTTCGCTCCGCACTGCGATCGGCGGAGGTTCGCCGCAGGGTGTCGCTGATGCCAAGTCGCAGAACGAAGTTGGCGCTCGGGGGCGTCGATGCCGCTCGGTGTGGTACTTGAAACAAACATCTGTTCCGGCTAGGCTCCAATCGCCGGAGGCAGCAGAAGGGAAGCTATGGCCAACGAATCCGGACTTGCTTACGTCAACGGCGGGACCCCCGAGGCGCAGACCGTACGGCCCTATTACCGAGCGGTCGGCAGCGAAGAGGCCGTTTTCAAGGCGGCCCACCGCCAGGGTCTGTCGCTGGTTCTGAAGGGCCCGACGGGGTGCGGCAAGACCCGATTCGTCGAGGCGATGGCGTACGACCTGGGCCGGCCGCTGATCACCGTCGCGTGTCATGACGACCTCACCACCGCGGACCTGGTCGGCCGGTATCTGCTGCGCGGCGACGAGACGGTGTGGGTGGACGGACCGCTGACCCATGCGGTGCGTGAGGGAGCGATCTGCTACCTCGACGAAGTGGTGGAAGCCCGGCAGGACACGACCGTGGTGCTGCATCCGCTTTCCGACTATCGACGACAACTGCCGATCGAGCGACTCGGCGTCACGCTGGACGCGGCACCCGGATTCGGCCTGGTCGTTTCCTACAACCCCGGCTATCAGAGCGTGCTGAAGCATCTGAAGGATTCGACACGGCAGCGGATGGTTGCCATCGAATTCGATTTCCCCGCAGCAGATCTCGAAGAAGGCATCGTCGCGCACGAGGCGGGTGTGGACGGGCCCACCGCGGCCGAACTGGTTCGTTTCGGGCAGGCCATCCGCCGGCTGGAAACCGGCGGGCTGCGCGAGGTCGCGTCGACGCGGGTGTTGATCGCCGCGGGCAGGCTGGTCGCCGAGGGCCTGAGCATGCGCGAGGCGGCCCGCGCCGCGATTGCGGGCCCGCTGACCGACGACGTCGCAGTGGGCAAGGCGCTGGGCGAAATGATCGAGATCTACCTGGCGCCGAGCGTGTCCGGTGGGCCCGACGATTGACGCTGCATATCGCCCCCGCTAGGGTCTGAACAAATATTAGGTTTTCGCATCGGCCCATGCAAAATCCAGTTACCCGGGAGGTCGGATGTCCTACGAGAGCAGCGCAGAGCCGATCAAGGTCGGCTATCTCATGGACTTCAAGCTTCCCCCCGGATTCCCCGAGGAGCTGTTCGCCTCCTTCACCCAGACCTTCGATCTCATCTTCGGACAGGCGGTCGAGCAGGGCCTGATGGATCGGTCCGTGCAGATGATCTATCGCGAGGTGGAGGGTCTGCCCAAGGGGTCGGTCAAGGCGGTGATCGATGCGTATGGCGAGCTCGTCGACGAGGGCTGCCTCGTCGTCTTCGGCCCGAACATCACCGATAACTGCGTGCCGTTGCGAGAAGCGATCGAGGAACGGTTCAAGGTCCCCGCGATCAGCGTGACCGGTACCGACGACTGGCTGGGCGAGTGGACGTTCTCGTTCCCGCAGGGATCGATGACCGACGAGCCGATCTTCCTGGCCGACCTGATCGCCAAACGAGGACTCGCCGAGATCGGGGTTCTGGTCGAGCAGAGCCTCATCGGCGAGAGCTATCTGAAGAACCTGCGAAGTGCCTGTCGGCGCAAGGGTATTCGCATCGTGGCGGAGGTTTCGATAGCCCAGACGGCCCAGGACATCAGCGCCGCGGTCCAGACGCTTCACGAGGCCAAGGCCGAGGGGATCGTCCACCTGGGATTCGGATTCGGAATCGTCTTCGTCAACCCGGCGCTCGAGGCCCTGGGGTGGGACCCACCCCGTTTCACCACGACGGCGTGGCAGAACGCGTGGGTCAACCCGATCATGTGGCAGGCGTTCATGGGCTGGATCGGCGTCGACCAGTACGACGAGGCGAACCGGATCGGCCAGGACTTCCTCGACACCTATGCGGAAAAGTACGACGGCAGTCGCCCCGAGTTCTGCGTGACCGTGGTGAACCGCGACGTCGCCGCGACACTGGTGCGCGCGTTCACCGATGCCCATCCGCTGAGCCCGCGCGGCGTCAAAGAGGCCCTCGAACGGGTGAAGATGATGCCCGCGGCCTCTGGCGCCCCCGGCACCCGGGTGTCCTTCGGCAAGTGGACGCGGCGGGCCTGGATGGGCGCCGGCTACCTGGTGGCACGCACCCTCGATGCCGACGGCGTCAACTCGCATCTGGTCGATCGTTTCGGGGAGGAAGGCTGACTCGTGAGCACGAACCCGTCTACCGAACAAACGACACCGCCTGCCGCACAAGAGGAACCGGCCGTCGCGCAGCGAAAAGACAAGCGCGGCTGGGGCGGTTGGATCGCCGGCGCGGCACTGGCCGCGTTCGCGCTCTTCTTCATCGCCAATTGCCGTGTGGCCCTTGACCCTCGCGTCGCGAACCCGAACGTGGTTGGGCGGCCCCGTCCGGTGAAATTCACGTTCGGGCTGGACTACATCGGGTTCCTGGACTGGGCGACGGTTGGGGCACTGATCCTGCTGTTGATCGTGTTCATCAGGGGCTGGCGCCGCAATCCGGGTAGCCCGGTGATGTTGATGTTCCTGTGTACCACGCTGATCGTGTGGCAGGACCCGATCATGAACTGGTCACCGTTCGCCGTCTACAACCCCGATCTCGTCCACTGGCCGGAATCCTGGCCGCTGGTGTCGTTGTCGCCGACGGTCGAACCGTTCGTGGTCTTCGGCTACGTGATGTTCTATTTCGGGCCCTACTTCCCGGCGGTCTGGATCCTGCGCCGACTGCAGGCAAAGTACGGGCCCACGAGTTACGTGTCGCGGCATCCGTTGGTCAGCCTGGGCCTGATCACGCTGGTGATCGGATTCGTTTTCGATGCCTTCCTGGAAAACATCCTGGTCCACTGGGGCATGTACATCTACTCGCAGGTGATCCCGTGGGGATCGGTGTTCACCGGCACCACCTTCCAGTTCCCGCTGATCTGGGAGTCGTTCTCGGTGTGCTTCGTGATGGTGCCGGCCGCGATCCTGTGCTACCGCGACGACACCGGCAAGTCGGTGGCGGAAAAGCTTGCGGCGAAAGCGAAGTTGTTTCCGACGCGTCCGGTGCTGGGGACGTTTTTGGTGATGTTCGTGATCATCAATGTGTCCTACTTCGCCTACGGTGGCTGGTTCTGGCTCATCAAGGTCAGTCACGCCGCCACTTCGGTGGCCTGCCCATGGCCATATCCGGAGGCGAAAGTGTATGACCCGCAGGGGTTTTACGAGAAGGAGGGCGCACAAGGGCCCTACTCCGTCGGCATCTGGTCCACGTGGGCGAGTGGGGAGCCCAACGGCCGACCGCACGTCCAACCGCCGCCGCCCGGTCAAGGAGCCTGTGCGGCCCAGGGCAAGAATGGCTGAGCCGCGCACGGTCGTCATCACCGGAGCGTCGCGCGGACTGGGCTTCGCCTCGGCGGTGCGGATGTACCGGGAGGGGTGGCGCGTGGTCGCGGCCATGCGGACGCCCGATCAAGGAATGCCGCTGCTGCGCGAGGCTATTCAGGAACAGGGGCTCGGGGCGCCTGACGACGACCGGTTGATCGGCGTCCAGCTCGACCTGACGGACAGCGCGTCAATCGCTTTGGCGGCCAAAACAATCGAAGAGACGGTGGGCGCGCCATACGCACTGGTGCACAACGCGGGAATCTCGGCCGCCGGCATGGTCGAGGAGACCGACATGGCGCTGTGGCAGCGCATGTTCGCCACCAGTGTCCTGGGTCCCGTCACGCTCACCCAGGCGCTGCTGCCGTCGATGCGGGCGGCGGGTCGGGGCCGAATCGTGCTGGTGTCCAGCGCGGCCGGGGTGCGGGGCCAGCCCGCCACCGCGCCGTATTCGGCGGCCAAGGGGGCCCTGGAGCGCTGGGGGGAGTCGATGGCGTGCGAGATCGCGCCGTTCGGTCTCGGTGTCACCGTCCTGGTGGCCGGCACGTATGACACCGAGATCATCACCGACGCCGGCACCACCGATGACCGAAACTTCAACGGCCCGTACGCCCGCCTGCACAACACCATGAACGGCCGCGGGCGGTTCGCGATGAAAATGGCACGGCCGCCGGAGCGGTTCACCGACGGCCTGCTCAAGGCGATCGAGGATCGGGGAGCATTCCGCCGCCGAGGCAACGGTCCGGACGCCTCGATGTTGCTGGTGGCCAACAGGATCCTGCCCGCGTC
This sequence comes from Actinomycetota bacterium, assembly GCA_036338755.1. Lineage (GTDB taxonomy): Bacteria > Actinomycetota > Actinomycetes > Mycobacteriales > Mycobacteriaceae > Mycobacterium. The sequence continues at coordinate 29,193 of JAYZBN010000014.1, forward strand.
GGGCATGCACCACCTGTCGCGGATCGTGCTGGGCATACCCCGGCAAGGCGCGATGCGGGGCGGGGCGTGGCCGTTGACGACAAGTCAAAAGGCGATGGTCTTCGTCGCCCGTGTTCTTCCGCAGCCGGTACTGCAGCGGCTGGCCGCGGTGGCGGGGCGGTTCTCGTCGCAACAGGGTGCGGCGCAAGGGGATTGAAGGGGTAACGATGGAACAACTTTTCGATGACCTGGCGGATTTCGGCGCCTTCGACGACGCGATATCCGGTGACGTGCGGGACCCGTACACCGAATTGGCGAGGCTGCGCCGCGAGGAACCGGTGCAGCGACTCGAGACGTCGGGCGCGCTTCCGCACGAGGAAGGGCTGCCGATGTTCATCGTGTACCGCCACGAAGACATCCAGCAGATGCTGCGCGACAATGAGACGTTCTCCTCGGCCGCGGTCATCGCCGCATTCGGGCCCGTGCTGGGTGAAGGCGTGATGCTCGGCATGGACGAGCCGATCCACGGCCGGTTGCGTTCGTTGGTGTCGAAGGCGTTCTCGCAGAAGTCATTGGCGCGCTGGCAGGACGAGTTGGTCGGCCGCGTGGCGAACGGCCTGATCGACAAGTTCGCGCCCAATGGCAAGGCCGATCTGGTCAAGGAGTTCACCTTCGACTACCCGAGCCAGATCATCGCGGGGTTGCTGGGCTTGCCGGAAGAGGATTACCCACAGTTTCAGCGGTGGTCGATCTCGCTGCTGAGCTGGCTGATGAACCCCGAACGCGGGCTCGCGGCCTCGGCCGCCCTGTGCGACTACTTCGCGCCGATACTCGAGGCCCGCCGCGCCGAGCCGAAGGACGATCTGATCAGCGCCCTCGGCGCGGCCGAGATCGACGGGGAGAAGCTTGCGGACGAGGAGATCTTCTCGTTCCTTCGGCTGCTGCTGCCGGCGGGCGTCGAGACGACCTACCGCGCGCTCGGCAGCCTGCTTTTGGCGCTGTTGTCGGATCCGGCGCAGCTGGATGCGGTCCGCGCGGATCGATCGTTGCTGCCCCAGGCGATCGAGGAAGGCGTGCGTTGGGAGTCGCCGCTGTTGACCATCACCCGGGTGGCGACTCGCGACACCGAACTCGGAGGCGTGGCGATCCCGGCCGGGGCGACGGTGATGCCGATGCTCGGTTCGGCGAACCGCCAGGAGGATCGCTATCCCGATCCGAATACCTTCGACATCCACCGGGAGGCGCGGGCGCATCTGGGCTGGGGGCATGGCGTGCACGTGTGCCTCGGCATGCACCTGGCGCGGCTCGAAATGCGCACCGCCATCAACCTTCTGCTCGACCGGCTGCCGAATCTGCGCCTGGACCCCGATGCGGACGACCCCCACATCCGCGGCCAGGTCTTCCGGTCGCCGACGTCGGTTCCGGTGCTGTTCGATCCGCGATGACCGGCCCGCTGAAGGGTGCAACTTGCCAATCGGCTAGTTTCCGGTAAGGCTCTCCGTAGCCCCTCTACCGAGTCAGAAGAGAGTGACAGATATGACTGAGGCTGTAAAGGTCCGCTTCGAGCCGAAGATGATGATCGACGGCAAGCTCGTCGAAGGCCAGGCCGGCACCTTCACCAACATCAACCCCGCGACCGAGGAGTCCCTGGGCGAGGTCTCGGACGCCTCGAAGGAGGACATGCACCGGGCCATCGACGCGGCCCGGCGCGCCTTCGACGAGACCGACTGGTCGACCAACAAGGAGCTGCGCAAGCGCTGCCTGCTGCAGCTGCACGAGGCCATCGAGTCCGAGATCGACGAGCTGCGCGAGGAGCTCATCCTCGAGGTCGGCGCGCCCCGCGCGATCACATACGGGCCCCAGCTGGATGCGCCGCTGGCGGACGGCCTGAAATACCCCGCTCGGCTGATCGACTCGTACGCCTGGGAGACCGACCTCGGAGACCGGGTTATCAGCCTCACCGGCGCCAACACCACCATCAAGGTGTGGCGGGAGCCGGTCGGTGTGGTCGGCGCGATCGTGCCGTGGAACTTCCCGTTCGAGGTCACGCTCAACAAGCTCGGCCAGGCGTTGGGCAGCGGCAACACCGTGGTGCTCAAGCCCGCGCCGAACACGCCGTTCAACGCGAACCGGCTGGGCCGGCTGATCGCCGAGAAGACCGACATCCCCGCCGGCGTCGTCAACGTCGTCACCGCCTCGGATCACTTCGTCGGCGAGGAGCTCACGCTGTCGCCCAAGGTCGACCTGATCTCGTTCACCGGCTCCACGGTTGTCGGCAAGCGGATCATGGAAAAGGGTGCGGCCACCATGAAGCGGCTGTTCCTGGAGCTCGGCGGCAAGTCGGCCACCATCGTGCTGGAGGACGCCGACTTCGCGACTGCGTGCATGGTGGGCATCGCGCCGTGCATGCACGCCGGTCAGGGTTGTGCCAACCCGACCCGGCTGCTGCTGCCGCGGTCCCGCTACGACGAAGGCGTGGAGATCCTCAAGAACATCTACGAGAACGTCACGTGCGGCGACCCGCAGGACCCCGCGACGCTGTGCGGGCCCGTGATCTCGCAGCGGCAGTACGAGCGGGTGACGGGCTACATCCAAAAGGGCGTCGATGAGGGTGCCACCGCGCTGGTCGGTGGCCCCGGCGCGGAAACCGGCTTCGACAAGGGATACTTCATCCGGCCAACGCTTTTCACCGACGTCGACAACAAGATGACCATCGCGCAAGAGGAGATCTTCGGCCCGGTGCTCTCCGTCATCCCGTTCGACGACGAGGAAGACGCGATCCGGATCGCCAACGACAGCGTGTACGGCTTGGCCGGCAACGTCTTCGCGGGTTCCCTCGAGCGCGCGCTGTCGGTGACCCGCCGGATCAAGGCCGGCTTCATGGGCGTCAACGGCGGCGCCGGCTACGCTGCCGACACGCCGTTCGGTGGCTACAAGGAGAGCGGCATCGGTCGCCAGAACGGTGTGGCCGGGTTCGACCAGTACACCGAGATCAAGTCGGTCGCATACCCCGCCGGCTAGGAATCACTTTCGACGAGATTGCCGTCATGGTCGCGGTTTCGGACCCATCGCGACCGTGGCGGCAATTTCGGTTGAGTCGGGTGGCGGCGCCGAATCCCGTTCGCAATCTCGGACGGGGACCGGCCCTCCCACGGCACCCCGGGCTTCGCCCGCCCAACCCCTTGGTTGACAATCAACGGCAAGACTCCACTCTTTTCGAAGTCCACATGTCAAAGGAGACAAGACCATGGCTGAGGCCGTCATCGTCGAGGCAGTGCGTTCACCGATCGGCAAGCGCAACGGCGGATTGTCCGGAGTACACGCGGCGGATCTGTCCGCGCAGGTGCTCAACGGCCTGGTCGACAAGGCCGGCGTCGATCCGGGCCTGGTCGACGACGTCATCTGGGGTTGCGTCATGCAGGCCGGTGAGCAGGCCCTCGACATCGGCCGCACCGCCCTGCTGACGGCAGGCTGGCCCGAGACCGTCCCGGGCGTGACCGTGGACCGCCAGTGCGGCTCCAGCCAGCAGTCCATCCACTTCGCCGCCGCCGGGGTCATCGCCGGGCACTACGACGTCGTCGTCGCCGGTGGTGTCGAGTCGATGTCGCGGACCCCGATGGGCGCATCGCTGGCCAACGGCGGGCGCCCGTATCCCCAGGCATTCCTGGACCGCTACCAAGGCCAGATCCCCAACCAGGGCATCGGCGCGGAGATGATCGCCGAGCAGTGGGGGTTCGATCGCACCGCGCTCGACCAGTTCTCTCTCGATTCTCACGAAAAGGCCGCTGCCGCACAGGATGCCGGCGCCTTCGATGACCAGATCGTGGGCATCAGCGTGGCCGACGGCAATGTGGTCCTTAAGGACGAAGGCATCCGACGCGGCACGCCGATGGAGAAGATGGCCTCGCTGAAGCCGGCGTTCAAGGAAGACGGCGTGATTCACGCCGGCAACTCGTCGCAGATCTCCGACGGCTCGGCGGCGATCCTGTTCATGTCCGCCGAAAAGGCAAAGGAGCTGGGGCTCAAGCCGATCGCCAAGGTGCACACCGCAGCGCTGGCCGGCGCGGACCCGGTGATCATGCTGACCGCGCCCATCCCCGCGACGCAGAAGGCGCTCAAGCGCTCCGGGCTGTCGATCGACGACATCGGCGCCTACGAGGTCAACGAGGCGTTCGCGCCGGTTCCGCTGGCGTGGCTCAAGGACATCGGCGCCGACGAGAAGAAGCTCAACCCCAACGGCGGCGCCATCGCGTTGGGGCACCCGCTCGGCGGGTCCGGCGCCCGGATCATGACCACCCTGCTGTATCACATGCGGGACAAGGGAATTCAGTACGGCTTGCAGACCATGTGCGAGGGCGGCGGCCAGGCCAACGCCACCATCGTGGAACTGTTGTGACCGAGGCTGATGCCCTTGAGAAGGGGGCCCTGGCCGAGCGCCGGGGCAACGTGATGGTGATAACCATCAACCGCCCCGAAGCCCGCAACGCCGTGAACGCCGCCGTCAGCATCGGCCTCGGGGACGCGCTCGAAGAGGCGCAGCGCGACCCCGAGGTGCGGGCGGTGGTGGTCACCGGCGCGGGCGACAAGTCGTTCTGCGCCGGCGCCGACCTCAAGGCGATCGCACGCCGGGAGAACATCTATCACCCCGAGCATCCCGAGTGGGGCTTCGCCGGATACGTCCACCACTTCATCGACAAGCCCACCATCGCCGCGGTCAACGGCACCGCCTTCGGCGGTGGCACCGAGCTGGCCCTGGCCAGCGACCTGGTGGTGGCCGACGAGCGAGCGCAGTTCGGCCTCCCCGAGGTCAAGCGGGGATTGATCGCCGCCGCCGGCGGCGTCTTCCGCATCGCCGAGCAGCTGCCGCGCAAGGTGGCGATGCGGCTGCTGCTGACCGGCGAACCGCTCAGCGCGGCCGCCGCCTGCGACTGGGGCCTGATCAACGAGGTCGTCGCGCAGGGCTCGGTGCTGGAGGCCGCGCTGGCGCTGGCCGCGCGGATCACCGTCAACGCCCCGCTGTCGGTGCAGGCCAGCAAGCGGGTCGCCTACGGCGTCGATGACGGCGTCGTGGTGGGCGACGAACCGGGGTGGGAGCGCACCATGCGCGAGATGAAGGCCCTGCTCAAATCCGAGGACGCCAAAGAGGGGCCGAGGGCGTTCGCCGAGAAGCGGGAGCCGGTCTGGCAGGCGCGCTAGCTAGCCCGCCAGGATGTTGACGCCGCGGCCGAACACCGCGGGTAGCAGCGTGCAGGTCGGCACGACGGCGCGCCGCACCGCCCGCGACGAGCTCGCCAACACCAGCGTCCGGGTGAGCAGCCGGTAATCGCGGGTGATCCGGTGCCAGGCCCGCTCGTAGGACGCCGGCGCGTCGGTGACGATGGCGTCGACGGCCGCAGCGGCCTGCTTGAGCGCCAGGCTGATGCCCTCGCCGGTGAGCGCGTCCTCGTAGCCGGCCGCGTCCCCGACCAGCAGTACTCGCCCCGCGACCCGGCGGGAGACCAGCTGACGCAACGGGCCGCAGCCGCGGGCCTGCCCCGAGCCGGCGCCGCGCAGCCGGCGGGCCAGCCGCGGAAACCAGGCCAGGTCGGGCCGGCCACGCGACAGGATCGCCACACCGACGAGATCGGGTTCGACCGGCGTCACGTACGCCTCACCCCAGCGCGACCAGTACACCTCGACGAATTCCGACCATGCCGGCACCCGGTAGTGCCTCCGCACCCCGTAGCGTCGCGGCGCCCCCGCCGTTGCCGTGATCCCGGCGGCGCGCCGGACCTGTGAATGCAGGCCGTCGGCCGCCACCAACCATTTCGCGCGCACACCCGCGGCGGAGACGCCGTGGGCGTCCTGCGCCACGCTCGTCACTCGGGTGCGGATCCAATCGGTGTCCTGCTCTTTCGCGCGCGCGGCCAGCGCCGCATGCAATGTGGTGCGGCGCACGCCGCGGCCCGGCCCGCCCCGAAAGCGCGCCTGGGCCCGCACCCGTTCACTGACGTAAGCGATCCCGTGAAAAGGCATGCCGACGGGATCCACACCCAGCGAGGTCAATTCGGCCAGCCCGCCGGGCATCAACCCTTCGCCACACGCCTTATCGATGGGGCTGTCCCGCGGCTCGGCCACGATCACCGAAAGTCCAAGCCGTCGCGCATGTAGCGCCGTCGCCAGGCCCGCCGGGCCGCCGCCGGCGATCAGCAGGTCCGCATCGTAATCGGTCACGTGTAACCCAACGCGGAGTTCTCCACCTGCAGTCGCACCCTGAGCAGCGCGGCGTTGGCCAGCGTGAAGACGGCGGCGGTCAGCCAAGCCGTATGCACCAACGGCAACGCCAACCCCTCGGCCACCACCGCAACGTAGTTCGGATGGTGCAGCCACCGGTAGGGCCCCTGACGCACCAAGGGGGCCCGCGGCAAAACGATCACCCGGGTGTTCCACCGCCGCCCCAGCGTCGTGATGCACCACCAGCGCAATGCCTGGCTGGCCACCACCACCGCCAGCATCGGCCAGCCCAGCCACCCGATGAAGGGCCGGTGCAGCGCCCACGGTTCGACGAGGCAGCCGACCAGTAACCCGCCGTGAATGATCACCATGACCGGATAGTGCGATCGGCCAAACTCCTTGGCGCCCTGGGTGAACGACCAGCGCGCGTTGCGGGTGGAAACCACCAGCTCCGCGATGCGTTCGAGTCCGACCGCCAGGACCAGCAGGTAATACATGGCTACAGTCTTTACCAGCTCCGCCGGCCCGGCAGCACCAGCACCGTCGTCCGCGGATCGGCGACGTCGGTCGGCGCGCGGATGGCTTCAGTTTGGGTATAGGGGTTGGGTGAAGACTTCACCGCAACCCCGGCAATGGACCAATCTCTCAGCGCAGCGCCCGTCGAGGCGGCGAAACCACCGCATGCCTCCATGTCGAGGTGACGGCGCCGCCGCGCCGCCGGTTCACCTGCCCGCCGCGCTGCCGGGCCGCTAGGGTCTGCGATATGCGGGCTCTGGTCACCGGTGCCACCGGTTACGTGGGATCACGCCTGGTCACCGCTCTGCTGGACGATCAGCATCAGGTAATCGCGGCGACGCGAAACCCGGCGCGCCTCAAGCGGTTCGGCTGGTTCGACGACGTCACGCCGGTGAGATTGGACGCCGCCGACCCCGAGACGCTGGCCTCCGCCTTCGCCGGCTGCGGTCCCGTTGACACGGCGTATTACCTGGTGCACGCGATCGGGCAGCCCGGATTTCGCGACGCCGACAAGGCCGCGGCGGCGAACTTCGCGGCGGCGGCTCGCGACGCCGGGGTGCGACGCATCGTCTACCTGGGCGGCTTCGTGCCCGCGGACGAGGATCTGTCCGAGCACCTGACCAGTCGGGCCGAGGTGGCCGAGGCGCTCACCATCCCGGACGGCCCGGAGCTGGTATGGCTGGGCGCTGCGATCATCATCGGCGCCGGCTCGACGTCGTTCGAGATGATGCGCTACGTCGGCGATCGTTTTCCGCTGATCCCGATCCCGAGTTGGATGGACAACCCCATCGACCCGATATCCATCCGCGACGTCCTGCACTATCTCGTGGCCGCGGCCGATCGCGACCTGGTGCCCGCCGGGGCTTACGACATCGCCGGCCCGGACACCACGTCCTACCGGGACCTGCTCAAGGCGTACTCACGCGTCTCCGGCCGCTGGCACACCGGACTGCCGGTCGGCAGGATCGACACCACGCTGGCCTCGCTGATCACGGGCGTCGCCCTGCCGGTGCCCCCGGGACTGGCGGGCGATCTGGTCGAATCGCTGGACCACCCGATGGTGGCTTCGGCCAGCGGGCTGCGCGATCGCGTTCCCGACCCGCCCGGCGGCCTGCTCGGCATCGACGAGTCCATCGCGCTGGCCCTGGCCGGCCAGTCCACGCACCGGCCGCGTCCCGTCAACGCGCTGGCCGATCCACACCACCTCGCCAACACCGATCCCGCCTGGGCCGGCGGCGACGCGCTGCGCATCCGCCGGCTCGCCCGGCGGGTCACGCCGTCGATCGTGCGGCCGACCCTGGGGCTGGTCGACAGGGTTCCCGGCCCGATGGCCGGGGCCGTGCGCACCGGCCTGGACATCCTGATCGCCCTGACCCCGAAGGTGCACCCTGCATGACCCAGTCCGCGAGTCAATATCACAGCGGCGTCTTCACCGAATTACGCCGTGCGGTCACCAATGTCGCTGTGCCCCATAACGAATCGCCCGGAGTGGTGCGGCGCCGGCGGGTCATCGTGGCCATCACGGTGGTCCTCGGGGCCGGCGTGCTCGGGTTCTCGTTGCGGCGGCATCCAGGGGATGCAAGCTTTTACTGGCTGACGCTGGTGCTGGCGGCGGTGTGGACCGCCGGAGCGCTGGTCTCCGGCCCGCTGCACCTCGGCGGCATCTGTTGGCGGGGACGCAACCAGCGGCCGGTCCTCACCGGCACGGGCGTCGGCCTGCTGGTGGGCGGGGCTTTCGTGGTGGGCGGGCTGATCGTCCGGCAGATCACCCCCGTGGCGGAGTTGATAACCCGGGTGCTGCTCTACGCCCACCACGGGTGGTATCCGGTGATCGTGGCGATCACACTGATCAACGGCGTCGCCGAAGAAGTGTTCTTTCGCGGCGCGCTCTACACCGCCCTGGGCCGCCACCATCCGATCATCATCTCGACCGTCCTCTACACGTGCGCGACGCTGGCCAGCGGCAACCCGATGCTCGGCTTCGCCGCGATCATTCTGGGGACGGTGTGCGCGTTCGAGCGCCGGGCGACCGGCGGTGTCCTGGCGCCGATGCTCACCCATCTGGTGTGGGGGCTGATCATGGTTCTCGTGCTGCCCCCGATGTTCGGCGTCTGACTTCTCCATCCGCTGACGCGATGACCTCGCGGGCCAGCGCGCGCCGTGCGGCGACGCGGGCGGGCCGGACGAAGAACCAGTACAGCCGCCCCGGGATACCCCTCGGCAGGAAGATCGAGCGCTGCGTATAACGGGCGCCCCGACCGTCTTGGCCGGTGACCGCGATCTCGAGCCACTCGCGTCCCGGCGCTCGCTTGGTGGAGCGCAGCCGCAACAGGGTTCCCGCCGTGCGCTCGTCGACCTTCCAGTCGGCCGCCCGCGAGTTCATGACGCCCTCCGCCGCCGTGAAGACGTCGCCGGGCTCGGCGGAGGTCGCGGCGGTCCGAACATCGGTGTAAACGATCTCGCCCGCCCAGTCCGGGTCCGTGGGCAGGGCCTCGGCCGGTTCGGACCGCAACGATGACCAGGTGGGTTCGGGGACGCCACGCGCGGCGCGGGCGAGCGCGAGTTCGACCGCCCGCCGGTAACCGGTCAGCCCGCCCGGCGGCGGCGCGATGATGCCGTCGATGTCGGAATCGCGCATCACCGCATCGCATTCCAGCGATTCGATCAGCGGCCGTGCCAGACCGGCCGGGATCGGGGTCACCGTCCCCACCCATAGGCTGGCGATCGTGGGGGTCAGAAACGGCAGCACGATCAGGTAGCGCTTGCCCAACCCCGCCACATCGGCATACACCCGCATCATGTCGCCGTATTCCAGCACGTCGGGCCCGCCGATGTCCCAGGTGCGCGACTCCGGTACCGGGGCCTTCGAAAGAGAAGCCGCCGCGGCCAGGTAGTACAGCACGTCGCGCGCCGCGATCGGCTGAATTTTGTTGTGCACCCATTTCGGCGTGGTCATCACCGGCAACCGGTCGGTGAGGTGCCGGATCATCTCGAACGACGCCGACCCCGAGCCGACGACCACCCCGGCCTGCAACACCACCGTCTCGACCCCGGAATCGATCAGCGCGTCGCCGACGTCCCTGCGTGACGCGAGATGTGGTGAGAGATCGCGGTTTTCGGGATGCAGCCCACTCAGATACACCACTCGTCGCACCCCGGCGCGCCGCGCGGCCGTCGCGACGTTACGGGCGGCGCGGGTTTCCTCGGCGGCGAAATCCTTTGAGGTACCCATCGAGTGGACGAGGTAATAGACCACGTCGATGCCGTCGAACGCGGCGGTCAGTGAATCGAGGTCGCCCAGGTCGCCGCGGACCACCTCGGCCTGTTGCCGCCACGGCACCTGCGCCAGCTTGTCCGGGTTGCGCGCCAGCGCCCGAACGTGATGGCCGTCGTCCAGCAGTCGGGGGACCAGGCGTCCGCCGATGTAGCCGGTCGCTCCGGTAACCAGGCATCGCACCTGTTCGGGCATCGATCCTCCGTCGTTCGTCAGTGGGTCTGACGACGAGGATTACCTCATCGAAGGCTGCTTAAGCGTTGCGGCCGATCACCGCATCAACTTCACCGGTCGGTGAAGTTGGCGGTGCGCCGCTGCTGGAAGGCCGTTGCGCCCTCGACGAAGTCGGGGGATTTCAGCAGCACCGACTGTCCGTCGAATTCACGCTGCAGGGCGGGGTCCAGCTCGGTCAGCGTGGCCGCGTTGATCGCCAGCTTCGTCTTGGCGAAGGCCACCGCCGGGCCGCTCAACAACCGGGCGATCACCTTGTCCACCTCGGCATCGAAGTCGCCGGCCGGATAGACCGCGGTGACCAGGCCCCACGACAAGGCCTCGGCGGCGGTCAGCCGCTCCGGAAGCAGCGCCATCTGCATGGCCCTGATCCGGCCGATCGCGGCCGCCACCAACGCCGACGCCCCACCGTCGGGCATCAACCCGATCTTGGTGAAGGCGAGCATGAAAAACGCGCTCTCCGAAGCCAATACGACGTCGCACGCGAGGGCGATGGAGACGCCGACGCCGGCCGCGGGTCCCTGGACCACAGCGACCACCGGGTGCGGCACCGCGGCGATCCCGCGCACCAGCCGGTTGATCTCGAGGATGATTTCGTCCGGTGGCACGCCGCCGCCGTCGGAGACGTCGTCGGCGCTGATGCCCGCACCGGAGCTGAAGCCGCGTCCGGCGCCGCCCAGTCGCACGACCTTGACCTCAGGGTCGGTGGCCGCGTACTCCATCGCGTCCGCGAGTCCGGTGATCACCGGAACGGTCAGCGAATTCAGGCTGTCGGGCCGGTTGATGGTCACCGACAGAACGCCGTCGGACAGCGTGACGTCAAGGCCCGCGACGGGTGTCAGGGTGGCGATCGCCGAAGTAGTCATCGGCTCACCATAAGTGACCGGGGTGCGCGGTCCTGCGGCGCGGCTGCGAAGATGTCGAACGACTGGTTGTTTGGTGACAACGGTCAAGGGCGTCAAAGCGGACGAAAGGTCGGTGGATCGTGGCTGGACCGTTGAACGGACTGCGTGTTGTCGAGTTGGCCGGCATCGGCCCCGGCCCGCACGCCGCCATGATCCTGGGGGACCTGGGCGCCGACGTCGTGCGCATCGACCGCCCCTCCTCGGGGCCGGGTGGAGTCGCCAAGGACGCCATGATGCGCAACCGGCGGGTGGTGACCGCCGACCTGAAGTCCGACGAAGGACGCGGCCTCGTCCTCAAACTGATCGCCAAAGCCGACGTGCTGATCGAGGGCTACCGCCCGGGCGTCACCGAGCGGCTCGGCCTGGGCCCCGAGGACTGCGCCAAGGTCAACGACAGGCTGGTCTACGCCCGCATGACCGGCTGGGGCCAGACCGGCCCGCGCAGCCAGCAGGCGGGCCACGACATCAACTACATCTCTCTGAACGGCATCCTGCACTCCATCGGCCGGGCGAACGAGCGGCCGGTCCCGCCGCTGAACCTGGTCGGTGACTTCGGTGGCGGCTCCATGTTCCTGCTGCTCGGCATCCTGTCCGCCCTATGGGAGCGGCAGACCTCCGGCAAGGGCCAGGTGGTCGACGCCGCGATGGTGGACGGCTCGAGCGTGCTGATCCAGATGATGTGGCAGATGCGTGCGTCCGGGATGTGGACCGACGCGCGCGGCACCAACCTGCTCGACGGCGGAGCCCCCTACTACGACACCTACGAATGCGCCGACGGGCGCTACGTCGCGGTCGGCGCCATCGAACCGCAGTTCTACGCCGCCATGCTGACCGGGCTCGGCCTGGACGGCGCCGACCTGCCCGGCCAGAACGACGTCGGCCGCTGGCCCGAGCTGCGGGCGCTGCTGACGGAGAAGTTCGCAAGCCAGGACCGCGACCACTGGGCCAAGGTGTTCGCCGACTCCGACGCGTGCGTGACGCCCGTGCTGGCCTTCGGCGAGGTTCAGACCGAGCCGCACATCACCGAGCGCAACACGTTCTACGAGGTCAACGGCGGCTTGCAGCCGCTACCGGCGCCGCGGTTCTCCCGCACCGCGCCGGAGACGCCGCGGCCCGCGGCGCCGGTGACCGACGCCGAAGCTGTTCTCAGGGAATGGGTATAGTCCCAACCAACCAGTTGGCTGGACTCAAGCGATCAGGGAAGGACTCGGATGGAGATCAAAGACGCCGTTGCCGTCGTCACCGGGGGAGCGTCAGGCCTGGGCCTGGCCACCACCAAACGACTGCTCGACCGCGGCGCCCAGGTGGTCGTGATCGACCTGCGTGGCGAAGAAGCGGTCCGTGAGCTGGGCGATCGCGCTCGCTTCGTCGAGGCCGACGTCACCGACGAGGCCGCCGTCGGCAAGGCCCTGGACGCCGCGGAGTCGATGGGCACACTGCGGATCAACGTCAACTGCGCCGGCATCGGCAACGCCATCAAGACCCTGTCCAAGGACGGCCCGTTCCCGCTGGACGGCTTCAAGAAGGTGATCGGGGTCAACCTGATCGGCACCTTCAACGTGCTGCGGCTGGCCGCCGAGCGCATCGCCAAGACGGAAGCCATCGGTCCCGAAACAAGCCCAGAGCGGGGCGTCATCATCAACACCGCCTCGGTCGCCGCGTTCGAGGGCCAGATCGGCCAGGCGGCCTATTCGGCATCCAAGGGCGGCGTCGTCGGCATGACACTGCCGATCGCGCGCGACCTGTCGCGCGAGCTCATCCGCGTGGTGACCATCGCGCCGGGCCTTTTCAAGACCCCACTGCTGGGATCGCTGCCCGAGGAGGCGCAGGCGTCGCTGGGCAAGCAGGTGCCGCACCCGGCCCGACTGGGTGATCCCGACGAATACGGCGCCCTGGCCGTCCACATCGTGGAGAACCCGATGCTCAACGGCGAGGTCATCCGCCTGGATGGCGCCATTCGCATGGCGCCTCGCTGAGCCGCACGGCCCCCCGGACAAAACGAAAGCCCCCCGCACCGGCGGGGGGCTTTCGTGCTAACCAGACTCAATGGTTACTTGCGGAACCATCGACTGACGTTCGGTTCGGCCATCAACAGCCGGGCAAGCATGCTCATGGTTGCCTCAGCTCGCGGCTTGCAGTTCGTCGAACTGCTCCGAGGTCTCGCCTTCCACCAGGACGTCGCCGTGGTAGAGGGCATCGAAGTCAACTTTGATGACGTCGGCACTTGTGTCGTCGATCCACATGACACTGAGCGTATGGGCCACCATTAAGGAATCTTTGAGTCACGATTCGGAAAACCTTGGCAATTTACCGGCCAGTAGGTTGGCGGTCGCCCACCACGCGATTTGGGCCGTGAGCTGCTTACTTGTCGCACATTTTCTGGCCGGACTCTTATTGTCCGAGCGGTTTGAAAATGCACATTGAACGGTTCGGGCGGGCCCTGCGTGTTAAAGGCAGTGCACTGTTCGACGTGTGCAGATTAGCGTTTGTTACGTTGTCGCGGACCAGCGAGCGGCCAGCGCAACGGGGCACCGGCGGCGGAAGGGCCCGAAATGCTGCAGAAAACCGCCCGGCTTGCGATCAGGGCGCCGCGGCGCATCATCGCCCTCGGTGTCCTGGTTTTCATCGCCGCCGCCGTCTTCGGCGTCCCCGTCGCCAAGAGCCTGTCGCCCGGTGGCTTTCAAGACCCGAACTCCGAGTCGGGCCGCGCCATCAGCGTGTTGAGCGACAAGTTCGGCCAGAGCGGCCAGCAGGTGCTGATCCTGGTGACCGCGCCGGGTGGCACGAACAGCGAAGCGGCCCGCAAGGTGGGCACCGACCTCGTTGACGGGCTGCGAAAGTCCCCACTCGTCTACAACGTCTCCTCGCCGTGGACCGCGCCCCCACCAGCTGCGGCGGACCTCGTCAGCCGCGACGGCAAGTCCGGACTCATCGTGGTCAACCTCAAAGGCGGCGAGGACTACGCCCAGCGCAACGCCCAGACGTTGGCGGATCAGTTCATCCACGACCGTGACGGCGTCACCGTGCGGGCGGGCGGTGCGGCGATGCAGTACGCGCAGATCAACACGCAGAACCAGGCCGACCTACTGGTGATGGAGATGATCGCCCTGCCGCTGAGCTTTTTGGTGCTGATCTGGGTGTTCGGCGGGCTGCTGGCGGCGGCGCTGCCGATGGCGCTGGGCGCGCTGGCCGTCGTCGGCTCGATGTCGGTGTTGCGACTGATCACTTACACCACCGAGGTCTCGATCTTCGCCCTGAACCTGAGCACCGCGCTGGGCCTGGCCCTGGCGATCGACTACACCCTGTTGATCGTCAGCCGCTATCGCGACGAGTTGGCCGAGGGCCACACCCGCGACGAAGCGCTCATCCGGACCATGGCCACCTCCGGCCGCACCGTGCTGTTCTCCGCGGTCACCGTGGCGTTGTCGATGTCGGCGACGGTGGCGTTCCCGATGTACTTCCTCAAGTCGTTCGCCTACGCCGGCGTGGCCACCGTTGCCTTCGTCGCAACCGCCTCGATCGTGATCACCCCGGCCGCGCTCGTCCTGCTGGGGCCCCGGCTGGACGCCCTGGACGTGCGCCGCCTGGCGCGGCGGATATCGCGGCGCCCCGCGCCGGCGCATCGCCCGGTCGAGCAATCGTTCTGGTATCGGTCCACCAGATTCGTGATGCGCCGCTGGGCGCCGGTCGGCCTCTCGGTAGTCGCCCTGTTGTTGCTGCTCGGGTATCCGTTTCTGCGGGTGACGTGGGGCTTCCCGGACGATCGGGTGCTGCCGCGGTCGGCGTCGTCGCATCAGGTCGGCGACCTGCTGCGCAACGATTTCGCACACGACTCGGCCACGTCGGTGTCCGTCGTCATCCCCGATGCCACCGGCCTGGGCCCGTCGGACTTCGACACCTACGCCGCCGATCTGTCGCGGGTGGCCGACGTCTCGGCGGTGTCAAGCCCCGGCGGCACCTTCACGGCCGGCAATCGCGTGGGGCCGCCCGCCGGGCCCACCGGGCTGGCCGGCGGCAGCGCGTTTCTGACCGTCAGCAGCGCGGCGCCGCTGTTTTCCCAGGCGAACGACACCCAGCTGAAGCGGTTGCACGCGGTGCCCGGGCCCGCCGGCCGAGCCGTCGAGATGGGCGGCCTGGCGCAGGTCAACCGCGACAGCGTCGATGCCGTAACCGACCGGCTTCCGCTGGTCCTCGGGTTGATGGCGGCGATCACCTTCGTGTTGCTGTTCCTGCTCACCGGCAGCCTACTGCTGCCGGCCAAGGCGCTGGCCTGCAACGTCCTGTCGCTGACGGCGGCGTTCGGTGCGCTGGTGTGGATCTTCCAGGACGGCCATCTGGGTGCGCTCGGAACGACGCCGAGCGGAACGCTGGTGGCGAACATGCCGGTGCTGCTGTTCTGCATCGCCTTCGGCTTGTCCATGGACTACGAAGTGTTCCTGCTCTCCCGGATCCGCGAGTACTGGCTGGCGTCCGGCGCCGCCCGACCGGCGAAGCCGACGGCGAGGCAGGCCCACGCCGCCAACGACGAGAGCGTGGCGCTCGGGGTCGCCCGCACCGGCCGGGTGATCACCGCGGCCGCCCTGGTGATGTCGATGTCGTTCGCCGCGCTGATCGCGGCCCACGTCTCGTTCATGAGGATGTTCGGCCTCGGCCTGACGCTCGCCGTGTTCGCCGACGCCACCTTGGTGCGGATGGTGGTCGTCCCGGCCTTCATGCATGTGATGGGCCGATGGAATTGGTGGGCGCCCAGACCCCTGGCGTGGCTGCACGACCGGTTCGGCATCAGCGAGAAAGCGGCAGACGCGACCGTCGAAAACCTCGAACCGACTCGAGGACCGGCCGAACTCCCCGAGCCGGCGGCCAACATCGGTTGACGCCGCCGTGCGTGCAGACCTTTATTGTTGGGCTCATCCGAGCCGAAAGGATTGGTATGACAACGGCGGTTGACCACCCCCTCTTCGCGCGGATCTGGCCGATCGTCGCCACCCATGAAGTCGAGGCGATCCGGGCCATGCGCCGGGAAAATCTGGCCGGCCTGCGCGGCCGGGTGCTGGAGGTAGGCGCCGGAATCGGCACGAACTTCGCTCTCTACCCGGACTCCGTCGACGAGGTGATCGCGATGGAGCCCGAACCGCGGCTGGCGACCCTGGCCCGTGCCGCCGCCGACGTGGTGCCCGCCCGCGTCGTCGTGACGGGCGAGACGGTCGAAGCGTTCAGCGGCGCGGAGCCCTTCGACGCGGTGGTGTGCTCGCTGGTGTTGTGCTCGGTGAACGACCCGGGCGACGTGTTGCGGCGCCTGTACTCGTTGCTGAGGCCGGGCGGGGAGCTGCGGTATCTCGAGCACATCGCCAGTGTCGGTGCGCGGGGCCGGATTCAGCGCGTGGCCGATGCGACGTTGTGGCCACGGCTCTTCGGCAACTGCCATACCCATCGCGATACCGAGCGCTCGATCGTCGAGGCGGGATTCGAAGTCGACACGTCGCGGCGGGAGTTCACGTTGCCGTCCTGGGCGCCCATGCCGGTCTCCGAGCTCCTGCTCGGCCGCGCGCGCCGGCCCTGACCGGCCGTCCCGTCAGTTCAGCAGGGCCGGTAGCCGCTGCAACAGGCCGGGCAGAGCCTGGCTGGCCGTCTCACGCATGCTCAGGGTCACGCTGCCCGACAACGGAGTCACCTCGGGATTGACCTCGATGACGGCGGTGCCGCGCGACAGGGCCAGCTCGGCCAGCCCGGCCGCCGGATAGACGATCGCCGAGGTCCCGACCACCACCATCACGTCGGCGGCCTCGGTTGCCTCGACGGCGCGCCGCCATGGCTCGTCGGGCAGCTGTTCACCGAACCACACGATGTCGGGCCGGATGAGGCCCCCGCAGTGACATACCGGGGGATCCACCTCCAGCGCCGGTTCGGGCATCGCGGGCAGCGCGCCGGAGTAACGCGTATTGCAACGCGCGCAACGGAATTCGAACAGACTGCCGTGCAGATGATGAACCGAGTGGCTGCCCGCTCGCTCGTGCAGGTCGTCGACGTTCTGGGTGATGACGCTGACCTGGGCGTCGTCCTGCCAGGCCGCGATGGCGCGATGGCCCGCATTCGGTTGCACATCGGCGACCAGATAGTGGCGCCACAGATACCAGCCCCAAACCCGCTGCGGGTTGTCGCGCCAGCCCTGGGTGCTGGATAGCTCGTAAGGGTCGAAGCGAGCCCATAACCCGTTCTTGTCGTCGCGGAAGGTCGGCACGCCGCTTTCCGCGGAGATCCCCGCGCCGCTGAGCACGGCAATTCGCATCCCCCCAACATAGCCGGGAGTGGGGGATACTGGACGGGTGGAGCTGGGTGACTGGTTGAAGGTCGACATGAAGGCGGGAAAGCCGTTGTTCGACCAGCTCAGGACGCAGGTCATCGACGGGGTCCGGGAGGGCGCGCTGCCGCCCGGCACCCGCCTGCCCACCGTTCGGGATCTGGCCGGCCAGCTCGGCGTCGCCGTCAACACCGTGGCGCGGGCCTACCGGGAGCTGGAGACCTCCGCCATCATCGAAACCCGCGGGCGTTTCGGCACTTTCATCGCCCGTTACGACCCGACCGACGCCGCGATGGCGGCCGCGGCGCGCGAGTACGTCCGGGTCGCGCGGGGACTCGGCTTGGACAAGGACGACGCGGTGCGCTACATCGAAGCGGTGCCCGACGAGTAAGGCAGGCGTCGAAAAGCTCTGCCGCACAAGCTGTCTGGAGCCGCTCAGCGCAACACCTTGTTCAGTGTGCGTAGATTGCGCGTCGTGGTCGACGACTTGTACCGCGGTTTGCCCATCGTTTTGCCGATGCTGCTGTCCAGGGTGCTGCCCTTGGGCACCTGCCAATAGACCACGCCTTCGCCGCGCCGGATCTTCTCGTCGGGACCCGCGTCCTTGCCCAGCGCGGCGAGCTCGTCCAGCACGGCGGCGTCGGCGACGAACGTGACGTAGGACTGATAGCCGTCGAGCTCACGCTCGAACGGGTAGGCGTCGACCACGCCGCGCACCGTGTCGATGTCGTAGGCGAGCACCCACGCGTCGTAGCCGAACCGGTCGCGCAACGCGGCTTCGGCCTTCTTGCGCACCGACGCCACGCCGCCGGAAGATTCCAGCAGCACGTTGCCGGTCGCCAGGACGGTCCGGACCTCGGTGAATCCCGCCTCGGTGAGTGCGGCCGCCACGTCGGCCATCTTGAGATTGACGCCCCCGACGTTGACGCCACGCAGGAAGGCCGCGTACTTGGTCATGCCCCGATTTCACCAGGGTGGCCGCGGGACGAATACCTCGGGCCCGCGCGACGTAGGCTTTCGTCATGGGACGCCAAGTCTTCGACGACAAACTGCTGGCCTTGATCAGCGGCCACTCCCTTGGGGTGCTGGCCACCATCAAGCGTGACGGGCGGCCTCAGCTTTCGAACGTGAGTTACCACTTCGACCCGCGCAGCGTGGTGATCCAGGTGTCGATCACCGAGCCGCGCGCCAAGACCCGCAACCTGCGCCGCGACCCGCGGGCCTCGATCCTGGTCGACGCCGACGACGGCTGGTCGTACGCCGTCGCGGAGGGTACCGCCGAGTTGACCCCCCCGGCGGCCGCGCCCGACGACGACACCGTGGAGGCGCTGATTGCGTTGTATCGCAACATCGCCGGTGAACATCCGGACTGGGACGAATACCGCGAGGCCATGGTCACCGACCGGCGGGTGCTGCTGAGCCTGCCGATCTCCCACCTGTACGGCATGCCGCCGGGGAAGCGGTAGCCGCGGCGCGTAGGCGAACCGTTCCGGCAGCCCCGGGCTAGGCTGTCCCGTATGGCTGAATCGAATGCCCGGCAAGGTTCGACGTCGTCGGGCGCCGCGGGATCACCGGAGTCGGACGACGACACCAAGCGCAAATTCCGCGAAGCCCTGGACCGCAAGATGGCGAAGTCATCGGGCGGGTCCGACCACAAGGACGGTGCCGCCAAACGATCTCGGGCGCACGGCGCGGTGGGAAACCGCCGGGAATTCCGCCGCAAGAGCGGCTGACGGCCGCTGGGCGTCGGCGCGCAGTCTTGTTGCTTCTCAACGCTTTTGGCAGCTGACGGCGTCAGCCTTCCGGTCCCGCGAATAGGCCGATCGACGGGTCCGCTTGGCCGGGCATGCCGCGCAGGCTTCCCCGGGTGCTCGGATGTTCGAAGTTCACCTGCGACGGGTCGTTCTGGTATGCCCAGTCCGCCACGATGGTGCGTTGGCTGAACGTCCAGCGGCCGTCGTGTTTGGTGTACGTGTCCAGGTATCGCCCGCCGATGATGACGTCGATGTCGTGTTCGGGGCCGGCGAAGGTGTGAAACACCAGGCAGTAGACCTCACCGCGGGCGCTGTCGCCGTCGATGGCGAAGTTCGTCGTGGTGATGTTGTGTTGGGAGACACGCACATACGGTTCCGCGGCTTGCAGCTGCGCGATGAACCCTTCGACGCCCCCGGTTGAAAACGAGCCGTGCGAATCGGTCGCCTCGGGGTGGTACAGGCTGCGCAGGGCGTCATAGTCGGCGCGGTCGACGGCCCGGCAATAGGCGGTGACGAGCTGATGCAGCTCGTCGCGAGCCAGCATCAGTGCCAGCTTGCTCTCATCCACCACCACGCCACGATAACCCGGTCATTGCTGCTGAGTAGTCTTGCGACAATGGGTCCCCGGTCCCAGGGTGCTGCGCGGAAGGAAGATCGTTGACAGTGAAACTTTGCCTGGCTCAAGATCCTGAGGCCGACAAGCTGCTGGACGAGAGTCCGTTGGCGTTGCTCATCGGGATGGTTCTGGATCAGCAGGTGCCCTTCGAGACGGCGTTCGCGGGCCCGAAGAAGATCGCGGACCGGATGGGCAGCTTCGATGCCGCCGAGATCGCGGACTACGACCCGGCCAAATTCGCGGCATTGTGCTCGCAAACGCCTGCGATACACCGCTTTCCGGGATCGATGGCCAAGCGTATCCAAACGCTGGCGCAGATCATCGTGGACCGCTACGACGGCGATGCGGCCGGATTGTGGACCGCCGGCGACCCCGACGGACGCGAGCTGCTGCGGCGGATCAAGGGATTGCCCGGATTCGGGGAAGTGAAGGCGCAGATCTTTTTGGCGCTGCTCGGCAAGCAGTACGGCGTGACGCCGAAAGGCTGGCGCGCGGCTGCGGGGGACTTCGGCCGGGCCGGTGCGCATATCTCGGTCGCCGACATCGTCGACTCCCAATCGATGGGGAAAGTGCGCGCCTACAAGAAGCAGATGAAAGCGGCAGCCAAAGCGGCGAAGTAGCAGGTCCAGGAGAAGGGAAGGGCGACAACGTGAAGACACACATAACGTGTCCGTGCGGCGAAGCCATCGTCGGCAAGGATGAGGACGAACTGGTCGAGCTGACCCAAGCTCACCTCGCCAGCGTTCATCCTGGCCTCGAGTACGACCGCGACGCCATCCTGTTCATGGCGTACTAGCTGCACTGCCCGACGCGAATGCGCGTGCCCCGCTCGGGGACACGCGCATTCGCAGGCGATGAGACGATGGCGGCGCCGTCCGCTACGGCACCACCGTCGAGCCGATGGTGGGCAGGAACTGGCACTGCTTTTCCTTCGTGGTGACCTGCCCGAAGATCGTCGACATCACGCTGCCCGAGCCGGTGTCGGCGATAGCGCTCAGTGTCGTCGGCCCCTCCGGATTGATGTCCGGGCGCGGCTTGAGCGCGACGGTCCCGGACTTGCCGGTGGTCAGGTTCACCCAGGTGACGTTCAGCGGCAGCTTCTGCACCTCGGCGGGTCCGGGGGTACCGACCGCGGTGAAGACGTAAGCGGTCTGGCCCGGCCCCGGGCCGGGGAGCGGAATCTTGGCCGGCCCCGCGACCGACAGCGCGGTGGCGATGGCGTTGGTGCCGTCCGCCAGGCAGTTGGTGCCGATCGACGGGTACATGAAGTCCTGCGTGGGCGGCGTGTCAGGGCCGAAACCCGGAGCAGCCGCCGCGGGAGCGGGCGCCGGTGCGGCTTCCGGTGCGGGAGGTGCCGCGGGAGGTGCCGCCGGTGCCGCGGCGGGCACCTTCGACCATTCGGCGGGGCCCGGTGCGGCGGGCGCCGCCGCGGGGGCGGGACCGGCCGCGTGGGCCGGGTCGATGCCGGCCGGCAGGTGCGCCTCGGGCGCCGGAGCAGCAGTGGCTGGCGCGGGAGCGGCATCGGGTGCCGCAGCGGGGGCGGGGCCGGCCGCGTGGGCCGGGTCGATGCCGGCCGGCAGGTGGGCCTGCAAACCGGGCTCTACCCCTGTCGCGGGCACGTGCTGCGCCGGTGCGACGGGCTCGGCCACGAATTGATTGACCGCCGCCGCAACGTTTTTGGACTCAGTGGGTGTGCTCGGGTTGTGGGCGAAGGCCTGCGCCGCGGCCATCAGCAGCTGCGTCGCTTGCTGAGGGTCGGTGGCCGCTTGCTGGATGAGCGGGCCCAGCTGTGACAAGGCGGGCAGACCCGGCAGCCCTTGCGCCGCGTTCGGTTGCGGTATCGGCTGCGGCGCCGCCGGGTCGGGCGGGGCCGGGGGGGGGGCCCCCCCCCCCGCCCCCCCCCCCCCCGCCC
>JAYZBN010000015.1:0-9818 GCA_036338755.1 Actinomycetota bacterium
CGCCGCGCTCTTCGCGCTGTAACCGGCCGCCGGCCCCGGCGTTCTTGGCAAACATGGGTATTGACCTGCGCAATCGTGTTACCGACGGGTAACTACTGAAACGGTTCAGAAAACCCGAGCTTTGCAAGCTTTGCAAATGAGTGCAAAGTCCTAGCCAAACTTGGCAACTTAAACGGGTGGACCTGCGGAGCTAACTTGTGCCATCTTCGATTTAGCAAACCAGTGAAGCCGCTGCGGAGTTAACAAGCCTGGAAACCACTCGGGTCTTTCGCGGCGGTGACGAACCTCAAGGAGCACCTCAATGTCGACCGTTGGCACGCCGAAGAGCGCCGAGCAAATCCAGCACGACTGGGACACCAACCCGCGGTGGCGCGACGTGACCCGCACCTACAGCGCTGAGGATGTGGTGGCGCTGCAGGGCCACGTCGTCGAGGAGAACACGCTGGCTCGCCGGGGCGCCGAGGTGCTCTGGGAGCAGCTGCACGACCTGGAGTACATCAACGCGCTGGGCGCGCTCACCGGAAACATGGCGGTGCAGCAGGTTCGCGCCGGGCTGAAGGCCATCTACCTGTCCGGTTGGCAGGTCGCCGGTGACGCGAACCTGTCCGGTCACACCTACCCCGACCAGAGCCTGTACCCGGCCAACTCGGTGCCGCAGGTCATCCGTCGCATCAACAACGCGCTGCTGCGCGCCGACGAGATCGCCAAGGTCGAGGGTGACCGGTCGGTGGAGAACTGGCTGGCGCCGATCGTCGCCGACGGTGAGGCCGGTTTCGGCGGGGCCCTCAATGTGTACGAGCTTCAGAAGGCCATGATCGCCGCAGGCGTCGCGGGGTCGCACTGGGAAGATCAGTTGGCTTCGGAGAAGAAGTGCGGCCACCTCGGTGGCAAGGTGCTGATCCCGACTCAGCAGCACATCCGCACGCTGACCTCGGCGCGTCTGGCCGCCGACGTCGCCGGGGTGCCGACCGTCGTGATCGCGCGCACCGATGCCGAGGCGGCAACGCTGATCACCTCGGACGTCGACGAGCGCGACCAGCCGTTCATCACCGGTGAGCGCACGAAGGAAGGCTTCTACCGCGTCAAGAACGGCCTGGAGCCGTGCATCGCGCGGGCCAAGGCCTACGCGCCCTACTCCGACCTGATCTGGATGGAGACCGGGACCCCGGACCTCGAGCTCGCGGCCAAGTTCGCCGAGGGCGTCAAGTCCGAGTTCCCCGACCAGATGCTGGCCTACAACTGCTCGCCTTCCTTCAACTGGAAGAAGCACCTGGACGACTCCACCATCGCAAAGTTCCAAAAAGAGCTTGGCGCAATGGGATTCAAGTTCCAGTTCATCACGCTGGCTGGCTTCCACGCGCTCAACTACTCGATGTTCGATCTGGCCTACGGCTACGCCCGCAACCAGATGAGCGCTTACGTCGAGTTGCAGGAGCGCGAGTTCGCCGCCGAGGAGCGCGGCTACACCGCCACCAAGCACCAGCGTGAGGTGGGCGCCGGTTACTTCGACCGCATCGCCACCACGGTGGACCCGACCTCGTCGACCACCGCGCTGACCGGCTCCACCGAAGAGGGCCAGTTTCACTGACACTCCGCCGTGCGTCGAGCGTGAAACCGTGGCGATTTTTCGGCCGATTTTTCGCCCTGACTTCGCGTTCGGCGCACCCGGGACAAGTTGACAGCGCAGGCCCCGCCCAGCGATGTTGGGCGGGGCCTGTTGCTGTCAGCCAGGCATGAAAGCAGCCAAAGGAGAAACGTGCCGATCGAACGAGTGGGAGTTGTCGGGGCCGGCCAGATGGGATCCGGCATCGCCGAGGTCTCGGTCCGTGCCGGTGTCGACGTGACCGTGTTCGAAACCACCGAGGCCCTCATCACGGCCGGCCGCAACCGCATAGTGAAGTCGCTGGAGCGCGGCGTCAGTGCCGGCAAGGTGACCGAGCGGGAACGCGACCGGGCGTTGAGCAAGCTCACCTTCACCACCGACCTGACGGACCTCGCCGACCGCCAGCTGGTCATCGAAGCGATCATCGAGGACGACGCCGTCAAGGGACAGGTCTTCGCCGAGCTCGACCGAGTCATCACCGACCCCGACGCGGTTCTGGCGTCCAACACCTCCAGCATCCCGATCATGAAGATCGCCGCGGCCACCAAGAACCCGCAACGCGTGCTGGGTCTGCACTTCTTCAACCCCGTCCCGGTGCTGCCGCTTGTCGAATTGGTCAGCACCCTGGTCACCGACGACGCCGCCGCCGCGCGCACCGAGGAATTCGCGAGCGCGGTGCTGGGCAAGCAGGTGGTGCGCTGCTCCGACCGATCCGGCTTCGTAGTGAACGCGCTGTTGGTGCCCTACCTGCTGTCGGCAGTGCGCATGCTCGAATCCGGTTTCGCCACCGTCGAGGACATCGACAAGGCCGTGGTGGCCGGGCTCTCGCACCCGATGGGCCCGCTGCGGCTGTCCGACCTGGTCGGCCTGGACACCCTCAAGCTGATCGCGGACAAGATGTACGACGAGTTCAAGGAGCCGCTCTACGCCGCGCCGCCGCTGCTGCTGCGCATGGTGGAGGCCGGCCGGCTCGGCAAGAAGACGGGCCAGGGCTTCTATACGTACTGAGGCCAGCCGGGTGTGATCGTCAAGTAGGACAAGCCAATTCAGCCCCCCACGGTGATCCGTCGGGGGCTGAATGCTTTACCCGGGCCGGTTACTTCTCCAGCGTGAACTGGTTGACGTCGGTGTAGCCCTCCCGAAACAGCTTGGCGCAGCCGGTGAGGTACTTCATGTAGCGGTCGTAGACCTCCTGGGACTGAATGGCCAGAGCCTGCTCGCGATTCGCCTCGAGCGCCTCGGCCCACAGGTCCAGCGTCCTGGCGTAGTGCAGCTGCAGCGACTGCACCCGGGTCAAGTCGAAGCCCACCGTGACCCCGTACTCGCCGACGGTCTGCGGGGTCGGCAGCCAGCCGCCGGGGAAGATCTCGGCCAGGATGAACTGCGAGAACTGGACAATCTCGTGCGTCAGTTTCATGCCCTTGGCCCGGGCATCTTTGAACGATGGCCGAACGATGGTGTGCAGCAACATCACTCCGCCGGGCGGCAGCGCCTCGTAGGCCATCTTGAAGAAGCGGCCGTAGCGCTGGCGGCCGAAGTGCTCGAACGCGCCGATCGACACGATGCGGTCCACCGGCTCGTGGAACTTCTCCCAGCCCTCCAGCAGCACCCGTCGGGTGCGGGGGGTGTCCATCTGGTCGAAGGACTTCTGCACGTGCTCGGCCTGGTTCTCCGAGAGCGTCAGGCCGATGACATTGACGTCATACTTCTCGATGGCTCGCCGCAGCGTGGCTCCCCAGCCGCAGCCGATGTCCAGCAGCGTCATCCCGGGCTCGAGCTTGAGCTTGCCCAGCGCCAGATCGATTTTCGCGATCTGCGCCTCCTCGAGCGTCATGTCATCACGCTCGAAGTACGCGCAGCTGTAGGTCTGGGTGGGATCCAGAAACAGCCGGAAAAAGTCGTCGGACAAGTCATAATGAGCTTGCACGTTTCCGAAATGCGGCGTGAGCTGCACAGACATGTCGATACGAGCCTTCCTATATTGGGGGGCAGGGGTTGGAGCCGAACGACGACCCCGCTGTTTTCCCCCGATACTCCTCTGCATGCTAGTACCTGCGCCGGGCCGAGTCGCCCCGCAAGTCGCGTGCTCAGCCTCACACGGCACGGGTGCAATCCCCAAAACCCGCGGCGTGGCCGAAGCCAGCTTCAGGGCCCGAACTCGCCCTGTCGCGGCGGCACGATCGGTGACGGATGGGGTTCGCCGCGGAACTTCTCCAGCGATCCGCCGACCTCGACGATTCCCTTGAGAGCGTTCCAGCTCAGCATGGTCAGGTAGTCGATCAACTCATCGCGGCTCATTCGCGGGTACGACATCCACGAGTGGGTGGCCAGCTGAACACCACCCACGATCAGGTACGCCCACGGCTCCACGCCACCGGTGTCCATCCCCGCGTGCTGCATGCGGCGGCGCATCAGCACCGCGAGCATGCGCGCGATGATGCGCTCGGAGTCGGCAATGACCTTGCTCTTGCTGGCCGAGCTGTTGGACATCACGAACCGGTACGGCTCGGGCTCGTTCGCGACGGTCTCGACGTACACGCGGATGACCTCGCGAGTCAGGTCGAAGCCGTCGAGCCCAGACGTCAGTGCCCCGGCCATGTTGGGGATCAGGGTGGTTTGGGTGAACCGCATCATCACGGCCGTCGTCAGGTCGTTCTTGTCGACGAAATAGCGGTACAGCACCGTCTTGGAGACCCCGATCTCGGCGGCGATCTCATCCATGCTCAGCGCGCCACCCAGCCGGCGAATCGCGTCGATCGTGCCGTCGACCAGCTCGTTACGACGATCCACTTTGTGCTGGTGCCAGCGCCGCTTGCGCCCATCCATCTTGGCGCTCACCGCTGTGATTTGCTCTGCCACAGTCGCCAAATTCCCATTCCCTAGACGCCCCTGATCTTACGGCGTGAGGGGGTCGGTTTCGTGCCGTGGCCGGGCGCGGGTGAGACCTCGCGAACAGTGTGGTCACACTAATCGGCGGGAAACATAGATGATGGAGTGGTGGCACATCGAGCCTCGGTGAGAGAGGAAGCGTCGGGCCCGCCGGTGGCGAGGCCCAATTCACTGACGCCGTCGACCGCGGCCCGCCCGCTTCGCGCGTCTTTCGCCGAGTCCTTCGCCGGCGCCGATCCCGAAGCCGACGCGCAGCGCCGCGTGGCGTTGCGCCGGATGAAGCTGGTGGCACTGAGCTTTCTGCTCGGTGCCACCGTCGTGTTCCTCGCCTGCCGGTGGGCCCAGGCGCATGTCAGTCTGGGGGCCTGGGTGGGGTATGTCGGCGCCGCCGCCGAGGCCGGCATGGTGGGCGCCCTGGCGGACTGGTTCGCCGTGACCGCGCTCTTCAGGCACCCGCTGGGCATTCCCATTCCGCACACCGCGATCATCAAACGCAAGAAAGACCAGCTCGGCGAGGGTCTGGGTACGTTCGTCCGGGAGAATTTCTTGTCGCCGGAGGTCGTCGAAACCAAGCTGCGCGACGCCCAGGTGTCCGGCAGGCTCGGCAAGTGGCTGTCGGAGTCCACCCACGCGGAGCGGGTGGCCAGCGAGACGGCCACGGTGCTGCGGGTGCTGGTCGAACTGCTGCGCGACGAGGACGTCCAGCAGGTGATCGACCGGATGATCGTGCGCCGGATCGCCGAACCGCAGTGGGGCCCACCGGTCGGACGAGTGCTGGCCACCCTGCTTGCCGAGCACCGGCAGGAGGCGCTGATCCAGTTGCTGGCCGACCGGGCCTTTCAGTGGTCGCTGAAGGCGGGCGAGGTCATCCAACGGGTGGTCGAGCGCGACTCGCCGACCTGGTCCCCACGCTTCGTCGACCATCTGGTCGGTGATCGCATCCACCGCGAACTGATGGACTTCACCGACAAGGTGCGCCGCAATCCGGACCACGAATTGCGCCGGTCGGCCACCCGCTTCCTGTTCGACTTCGCCGAGGACCTGCAGCACGACCCGGACACCATCGCACGCGCCGACGCGATCAAGGAGCAGCTGATGGCGCGCGACGAGATCGCCAACGCCGCGGCGACGGCGTGGAAGACGCTGAAGCGGTTGGTTCTCGAGGGGGTGGACGATCCGTCCAGCGCGCTGCGCACCCGGATAGCGGACACCGTGGTCCGCATCGGGGAATCGCTGCGCGACGACGCCGACCTGCGCGACAAGGTCGACAATTGGCTGGTCCGGGCGGCCCAGCACCTGGTGTCGCAATATGGGGTGGAGATCACAGCCATCATCACCGACACGATCGAGCGCTGGGACGCCGAGGAGGCCAGCCGGCGCATCGAACTGCACGTTGGCCGTGACCTGCAATTCATCCGGATCAACGGGACCGTAGTCGGTTCGCTGGCGGGTCTGGTGATCTACGCCGTCGCGCAGTTGTTGATCTAGCGGAATTTCTAGCAGTGCTAACAAGTGCTTGCAATAGCAAGCACTTGTAGTAACCTGGGTCGCGTCACGACCAGTCAGCCGACCAGGAGCACGCCATGACGCCCGAGGAGAAGCTCTCCGCCAAGGTGTCCAACGCTGCCTCCGACATGGCCTCCGACATCGGGA
The DNA here is from genome assembly GCA_036338755.1 of Actinomycetota bacterium. Taxonomy (GTDB): domain Bacteria; phylum Actinomycetota; class Actinomycetes; order Mycobacteriales; family Mycobacteriaceae; genus Mycobacterium. The sequence goes on from JAYZBN010000015.1 coordinate 6,146, forward strand.
GCTTCATCCGTACCCAGCGTGAACTCGCGCAGGTGTCGGTGCGCCAACTCGCCGAAAAGTCCGGGGTCAGCAATCCATATCTAAGCCAGGTGGAGCGCGGGTTGCGTAAGCCCTCCGCCGATGTCTTGAACCAGATCGCGAAGGCCCTTCGGGTCTCCGCCGAGGTTCTCTATGTGCGCGCCGGGATTCTCGAACCCAGTGACAAAAGTCAGGTACGGGACGCGATCGTCACTGACACTGCGATCACCGAGCGGCAAAAGCAAATCCTGCTCGACATCTATTCGTCGTTCACGCAGCAAAACGAATCGATCCAAGAGGAGTGTCCGACCGAATCCGACAGCGAGTGATCAGTCCGCCTCACCCGGCCTCGCAGCAGCTGAGCTGGGAGAACGTGCCGGAAGGCGGGCTTGTCACATCGCGGTCGCGAGTCGGTGATGTATAGACGACCGGCCGTCGGGGTTACCCCAACGGGGAACCTACCGGTTCACAGCCGATCGCTGGATGAACCGTCCCGGCACTGGCGGCCCCAGTTGCGAAGGAGACGTTTGCACCTACTTTCTCGACCAGACAGCTAACAACGCCAAATAACACCGATAGCGAAACACCTCATGAAAGGAAAGACCATGGCGGAAAACACCAACATCGAAGATTTGCGGGCGCCGCTGCTCGCAGCGCTGGGCGCGGCCGACCTGGCCCTGGCCACCGTCAACGACCTGATCGCCGGCCTGCGTGAGCGCGCCGAAGAGACCCGCGCCGAGACCCGCACCCGGGTCGAGGAGCGTCGCGCTCGCCTGACGAAGCTCCAGGAGGACCTGCCCGAGCAGTTCACCGAGCTGCGCGACAAGTTCACCACCGACGAGCTGCGCAAGGCCGCCGAGGGCTACCTGGAGGCGGCGACCACCCGCTACAACGAGCTGGTGGAGCGCGGCGAGGCGGCCCTGCAGCGGCTGCGTAGCCAGACCGCGTTCGAGGACGCGTCCGCTCGCGCCGAGGGCTACGTCGACCAGGCCGTCGAGCTGACGCAGGAGGCGCTCGGCACCGTCGCTTCGCAGACCCGCGCGGTCGGCGAGCGCGCCGCCAAGCTGGTTGGCATCGAGCTGCCGGGCAAGGCCGAAGCGGCCCCCAAGAAGGCCCAGAAGGCCGTCGCCAAGAAGGCCCCCGCCAAGAAGGCCCCGGCCAAGAAGGCTCCGGCTAAGAAGGCTCCGGCCAAGAAGGTCACCCAGAAGTAGCACCGGAAGTCCCACGACGTTCGGCTCCGAGTCGCCTCCGGGTGACTCGGAGTCGACGTTTTGGCGGGTGCCCGCATACCCTTAAGGCGTGAACCACCTCGTGGGAACCGTCATGTTGATCTTGCAGATCGCCGTTCTAGTGACGGCGATCTATGCGTTCGTGCATGCCGCGCTGCAACGACCCGACGCCTATACCGCCGCCGAGAAGCTGACCAAGCCGGTGTGGTTGCTGATCCTGGGCGGCGCTGTCGCCCTGACATCCATCTTGGGATTCGTTTTCGGCGTGCTGGGTATGGCGATCGCGGCCTGTGCCGCCGGGGTGTATCTGGTCGACGTCCGGCCCAAATTGCTTGAGATCCAGGGTAAGTCGCGCTAGCGGAATGAAGATCCTGCTGACGGCGCCGGTTGCGGTGCTCGTCGCCTTGTCGTGTCCGGCACCGCACGCCGCCGCCACGCCCGACCCGGGTAGCGGCGCGGCGAATCCGTCCGCCCCGGCCCCGCCCTACATCGACCACACCCGGTGGGCGCAGTGGCAGGGCAAACCCAGCCTGCGGGTCTTCCCGTCGCCGGCCGGCCGAACCGCCTCCAGAATCCCCGCGACCGCGGCTCTGGCCGACGAGGCCTGGGCCGAGGTGCTCGCCTTATCGCCGGACGCCGACACCCCGGGCATGCGCGCGCAGTTCCTGTGCCACTGGCAGTTCGCCGAACTCGCCCAGCCCGGCAAGATCAGCTGGAACCTCGAGCCGTGGCGGCCCGTCGTCGACGACACCGAGATGGTCGCCTCCGGCTGCAATCCCGGCGGTCCGGAAGAATCCTTCTGATGGCAGCCCGACCCAGCCGAGCGCAGTTGGCGGCGTTCGTCGACCACACGCTGCTCAAGCCCGAGGCAACCGAAGCCGACGTGGTGGCCCTGGTCGCCGAAGCGGCCGAACTGGGGGTCTACGCGGTGTGTGTCTCGCCCTCGATGGTCCCCGTCGCGGTGGGGGCGGGCACCGGCGTGCGGGTGGCCAGCGTGGCGGGCTTTCCGTCCGGCAAGCACCTCCCGGCGGTGAAGGCGCACGAAGCGGCCCTGGCCGTCGCCTCCGGTGCCTGCGAGATCGACATGGTCATCGATGTCGGGGCGGCTCTGGCCGGCGACATCGATGCGGTGCGCTCCGATGTCCATGCCGTGCGCAGCGCGATCGGCGGCACCGTGCTCAAGGTGATCGTGGAGTCGGCGGCGCTGCTGGCGCTGGCGGACGGGCCCACGCTGACCCGGGTATGCCGCGCCGCCGAAGACGCCGGCGCGGACTTCGTGAAGACATCAACCGGATTTCACCCGGCCGGCGGCGCATCCGTGCGCGCGGTGGCCCTGATGGCCGAGACGGTCGGTGGCCGCCTCGGGGTGAAGGCCAGCGGCGGAATCCGTACCGCCGCGGACGCGCTCGCGATGCTGGATGCCGGCGCCACCCGCCTGGGGCTGTCGGGAACGCGGGGCGTGCTCGACGGCCTGGGTTGAGCCGGACTGACGAAGCCGCTCGCCGTCAGAGGTTGGCGAAGCAGGGGTCGTTGTCGTTGCCGCCGTTCGGAATGCTGGCGTTCCTCGTCGAGAAGTGGCTCGTCACACCGGTATCGGTGACCTGCACGCTGTCGGCGTGGATGCCCAACGGGTAGTTCTTCGTCTGGTTCGAGGTGAACTCGTCGAGCGTCGACTGCACCGACTCCTTGGGCATGGTGAAACCGAGCGCGTTGAAATGCACGATCTGCAGCTGCAACCCGGTGCCCGAGACGACCGGCTTGGCCGTGATGTTGTCCAACATGCCCTTCAGTTCGACGGTGCCGTCGGCGGGATGGGTGGTGACGGTGTTGGTGACGAACGGGCCCAGAACCGGGATCGCGTCCTGCACCGACTGCTTGATGCCGTCACTGGTCCAGGTGATGGTCGCGTCCAGCGAGCCGATGGTGCCCTTCGAGTTGGCGCTGTCCTGGAGCCGGACGTCCTTGATGTTGATCGAGAGCTTCATGCCCTTGGCGTCGCGCAGGTTGTTGCCGGCCGTCTCCACCGAGATGTTCGTGTAGTGCTTGGTCGCCACTTGCCACAGCATCAAGGGGGTCACCCCGAAGGACGCGGTGGCCTGGTCCTTGACCTCGCAGGCCACCGCCTGGGCGATCTTGTTGTTTGCGGTGTGGCGCACGTACAGCTCCGCCCCGATGAGCGCGGCGATGATCAGCGCGAACACGATGACGAAGATCAGCAGGATGGAGACCGGGTCGCGTCCGAAGCGGCGCTTCTTCTTCCCTGGCGCCGCCTCATCGCCGGGCGCAGTGGTCAGCCGCTCCGTCTGGCCGGCGCCCGGGTTGGGCGGCGGCGGGTAGCCGGGCTGCTGCATGTTCGGCTGGGGCGTCCCGAATCGCTCGGTCTGACCCGGCGGTGGACCGGGAGCGGGAGGCGGCGGGGGTACGTG
>JAYZBN010000016.1:0-244220 GCA_036338755.1 Actinomycetota bacterium
GAGTCGGTGATGCGCACCCCGTGGTGCACCTCGTAGCGGTCCTTCAGCCCGCGCAGGATGCCCACGGTGTCCTCCACCGACGGCTCGCCGACCAGCACCTGCTGGAAGCGGCGCTCCAGCGCGGCGTCCTTCTCGATGTACTTGCGGTACTCGTCCAGCGTGGTCGCGCCGACCAGCCGCAGCTCGCCGCGGGCCAGCATCGGCTTGATCATGTTGCCGGCGTCCATCGCGCCCTCGCCGGTCGCGCCGGCACCGACGATGGTGTGCAGCTCGTCGATGAACGTGATGATCTGCCCGGCGGAGTTCTTGATGTCGTCGAGCACGGCCTTGAGCCGTTCCTCGAACTCGCCGCGGTACTTGGCGCCGGCCACCATCGAGCCCATGTCCAGGCTGACGACGGTCTTGTCGCGAAGGCTCTCGGGCACATCGCCGGCCACGATGCGCTGAGCCAGGCCCTCCACGATCGCGGTCTTGCCGACGCCGGGCTCGCCGATGAGCACCGGGTTGTTCTTGGTGCGGCGGCTCAGCACCTGCACCACGCGGCGAATCTCGTTGTCGCGCCCGATGACCGGGTCGAGCTTGCCCTCGCGGGCGCGGGCGGTCAGGTCGGTGGAGTACTTCTCCAGCGCCTGGTAGGTCGCCTCCGGCTCGGGACTGGTCACGCGGGCGCTCCCGCGGACCTTGACGAACGCCTCGCGCAGCGCCTGCGGCGAGGCGCCGTGGCCGGTCAGCAGCTTGGCGACGTCGGAGTCGCCGGTGGCCAGGCCCACCATCAGGTGCTCGGTGGAGACGTATTCGTCGTCCATCTCGGTGGCCAGGTGCTGGGCGGTGGTGATAGCGCTCAGCGATTCTCGGGACAGTTGCGGTTGCGAGCTGGATCCGCTGGCCTGGGGCAGCCGCTCGAGCAGGCGCTCGGCTTCGGCACGAATGGTCGCGGGCTCGACACCGACAGCTTCCAGCAGCGGCGCGGCGATCCCATCGTTCTGTGTCAGCAGCGCCAACAGCAGGTGAGCCGGCCTGATCTCGGGGTTACCGGCGGCGCTGGCCGCCTGTAGCGCCGACGTCAGAGCCGCCTGCGTCTTGGTGGTCGGGTTAAAAGAGTCCACGACGCCTCCGTTCGGGTATAGGGAAAATGCTTGTCGCGTTGTTCAACGTCGTCAAGGTTGAGTCTGTTCCGCTCAAGTTTAGATTTTTTCTGCTCGATGCGATAGGGGTCTTTGGTCCATGAATCAGACGTATATGGACCTCGCGCCGCCCCCACGCAGGGTTCCGGCCGCCTTCCGGCTGGCCGAGCTGCTGCCGTTTCGCTGGTGGTACGTCTGGACGCTGTTGGTGGTTGCGGTCGCACCGATCGTGCTGTGGATCCGACGGCCCGCAGCCTTCGCCGCGGCGGCGGCGCTCGCCCTCGCCGGGATCTATGCCGTGCACCTGTTCGGCGCGCGGGTGCGAATCGGATTGCTCAAGTGGGGCCGAGTTGCAACCGTCACGGGTACTGAAAAGCTCACGCGCGCACAACATTTCAACGCGCGCCTGCCGATGGCACACGGATGGACCGTCGTCCGGGAGCGCTGGAGCGGTCCCAACGCCACGACCAAGGTGTCCTACACACTCGACGGCCACCGGGACGAGCTCGTGGTGCGCGGGCGCGAATACATCGACGGGGTGATCCTGGCCGACGTGCGCGATCCGGCGCGGGCCCGGTGCGTGACCGCTTTCGCCTACGACCTCGACCGCGACGAGACTGGCAACTGGGTCGGCACGCTACGCACCCGGGTGCGGGTGGGGATGGTCTGCTGGTTTGTCATCGTGATCGGCTGGCTGGGCGCGGCAGGTTTGGCGGCGACCGGGACCGGCGCCGACCTCGCCGACCACGGCCTGCCTACGAACGTCCCGGACTACGGCACCTTGCAGGTCAGCGGGTCCGGCACCGCGAAAACGATCCCCTGCAACGGCGGCTATCTCTCGGTGAGCGGCGTGAATAACACAATCACCGTAACGGGCCACTGCACCAGCCTGAGCGTCGCCGGCAAGGGGAATCGCATCACGATCGACAGCACGGATGCGATCAGCACGACGGGCACGAACAACGTCGTCACCTACCATTGGGGCTCACCGAATGTCGCCGACACAGGAACGTCGAACACCGTCGGCCAGGGCTGACGTGCCTGGGCGAGCTTAGAATCGGGCCCCGTGGGATTAGAGGACTCCGATGCGTTGCGGGTACTGCGCGACGCCCTGGCCCCGGACGACTCGGGCGCCGGCGGCGAGCTCGTCCATCGCTTCTACACTCACTGGTTCGCAGTCGACGGCTCGGTGCGCGACCTGTTCCCGCCCGAAATGGACGCTCAGCGAGCCGCTTTCGGCCACGCACTGCACTGGGTCTACGGCGAGCTGGTGGAGCAGCGCGCCCAGGAGCCGGTGGCCTTCCTCGCCCAGCTCGGCCGGGATCACCGCAAATACGGTGTGCTGCCGGCACATTACGAGTCGCTGCGGCGCGCGTTGCGGACAACACTGCGCGCCCACTTGGGTCAACATAGCCCCGGGGCTTGGACGGATGCCGTCGACGAGGCCGCCAACCAGTCACTGAACTTGATCACCGGAGTGATGAGCGGGGCCGCCGATGCCGAAGGGGGACCTGCGTGGTGGGACGGCACCGTCATCGAACATCACCGGGTGTCCCGGGACCTCGCGGTGGTGCGACTGCGACTCGACCGCCCGATGCACTATCACCCGGGTCAGTACGTCAACGTCCAGGTTCCGCAATGCCCGCGGCGGTGGCGGTTTCTCAGTCCAGCCATCCCCGTCGACCCTGATGCCGGGATCGAGTTTCACGTCCGCCAGGTCCCCGGCGGCCTGGTCAGCACCGCGATCGTCAACGAAAGCCGACCGGGCGACCGGTGGCGATTGTCCAGCCCGCACGGCGGCTTACAGGTCGATCGCGACGGCGGCGACGTCCTGATGGTGGCCGGCAGCACCGGATTGGCACCGTTGCGGGCGCTGATCATGGACCTGTCCCGCTACGCCGACAACCCGCGGGTGCACCTGTTCTTCGGCGCGCGCTACCGCTGCGAGCTTTACGATCTGCCGACGCTGTGGCAGGTCTGTGCCCACAACCCCTGGCTGTCGGTCTCGCCGGTGTCGGAATACAACCGCGACCCCGCCTGGGCCGCGGACTACCCCGACGTCACGCCGCCGCGCGGCCTGCATGTTCACCAAATCGGTCAACTCCCCGAGGTGGTCACCAAGTACGGCGGTTGGGGCGACCGGCAGATCCTGATCTGTGGTGGGCCCGCCATGGTCCGGGCGACCAAGGCCGCGCTGATCGCCAAAGGCGCCCCGCCGGAGCGTATTCAGCACGACCCGCTGAGCCGCTAGACCGATGGCGCCGACCCGCAGCGCCCGGCTGCGCCGCGCTTGCGATCGCCGCTAGGCTGACCGCGTGCATGTGGTGACCCTGCGCGACCCCACGTCATCGGTGGCCGCCCAATTCGTGCCGGACGCGGGCATGATCGGCATCTCGCTGACCGACTCCGGAGTGGAGTTGCTCGGTCAGCGGCGCGGTCTGGATGCCTACATCGATGCCGGTAAGACGATGGGCATCCCGATTCTGTACCCGTGGGCAAATCGGCTGAGCAGCAACACCTATACCGCCGAGAACGTGACCGTCGAGCTTACACCGGGTGAAAACCGGGTGCGCGCCGATCCGAACGGCCTGCCGATCCACGGCACCCTGGCCGCTTACCCCGGTTGGCGGGTGGTGGCGGAGTCGGCCAACGAGCTGACCGCCGAAGTCGACTTCGGAACCGATCCGCAGCTGCTGGCCGGCTTTCCGTATCCGCACCTTTTGACGGTGTCCCTGCGGCTGTCCGAGCGGACGCTGACGGTGCGCACCACCGTCACCGCCACCGGCAAGACCGCGGTCCCGTTGTGCTTCGGGTTTCACCCGTATCTACGGGTGCCCGACGCGGCGCGCAGCGAGTGGATCATCGAGACACCGCCGTTGCGGCATCTGAGTCTCGACGAGCGCGGCCTGCCCACCGGTGGTTTCATGCAGCAGCCCGCCAAGAAAGAGCCGTTGGGCGACAACGCTTTTGACGATGCGTACGACCAGGTCGCCGAGGGCGCGGTGTTCGCGGTGTCCGGCGGCGGGCGCCGGCTGGAAGTGCACTTCGAGCAGGGGTATTCGGCGACCCAGATCTTCGCCCCACCCGGCGAAGACCTGGTCTGCTTCGAGCCGATGACCGCGCCCACGGACGCGCTGCGCCGCGGCGGATACCGCACCGCGCGCCCCGGCGAGCCGGCGGTCTCGGTGTTCTCCATCCGGGTCTAGCAGTCGCGCGCCCCGAGGTCGAGCCGGCACAGAAGCCAAAGATCTTGCTGTGAGCCAACTCCCGCACCCCGGCATGCGAATCCCGGCGATGCGCGCCCTGGTCCGCCAGAAAGCCACCAAGGTGCGCGACGCCGTCGCTGCGTACCTGAACGACGAACACGAAGTCTTCCGCAAGGAAGCGCGTAAGACCCTCGACAAACTCCCGGCGGACTAACGCCCCTTACGCGGCTGCCACACCACCAGCGCCGTGCTCTTGGGTACCACCGCGAGGTCGCGGCGCTGGTTGCCCCGCAACACGGCTATCTCGTCGGCCATTTCTTTCAGCCGCGACTGCAGCGCCTCGACCTGGTTGGTCAGCTCGATGATCCGTTTGATGCCGGCCAGGTTGACGCCTTCGTCCTGCGACAGGCGTTGCACCTCGCGCAGCAGATCCACGTCGCGCTGCGAATAACGCCGTCCGCCACCGGAAGTGCGGCTCGGTGTCACCAGCCCGAGGCGATCGTAGGTACGCAAGGTCTGCGCATGCATGCCGGCCAGCTCGGCCGCGACCGAGATTAAAAAGGTGCGGGCTTCCTCTCGCTTGGCGTCTTTTGCCATCAGCGGTTACCCGCCCATCCCGCTCGCGGATTGAACCCACTGGCGCGCTCGGCCTCTGCATACACCTCCAGCGCCTCTTGCGCAGCGCCTTCCAATTTCGGTGGCACAGCGACTTTCACGGTGACCAGCAAGTCTCCGTTGCCGCCGCTGCGCTTGGGCACACCGCGTCCGCGCACCCGCAGGATGCGCCCGTCGGCGGTGCCCTTGGGCACCCGCACGCCGACCTTGCCGTCCAGCGTCGGAACCGAAAGCGTTGACCCCAAGGCCAATTCGCTGAAGCTGACCGGGACGGTCACGGTCAGGTCGTCGCCGTCGCGGCTGAAGACCTTGTCCGGCCGCACATGCACCGTCACGTAGAGGTCACCCGACGGCGCACCGCGCAATCCCGCCTCACCCTGCCCGGGCAGTCGAATCCGTTGTCCGTCTTCGACGCCGGGAGGGATACGCACGTTGATGGTGCGGGTGCGAGTGGTGACGCCGGTGCCTTTGCACTCGTCGCACGGGTGCTCGATGATCGAGCCACTGCCCCGGCAGTCGGTGCAGGGCTCGGAGAAACCGAATGCACCCTGGTTGCTGCTGACCACACCGGCTCCGTTACAGGTGGGACACACCTTCGGACTGGTACCCGGACGTGCGCCGCTGCCATGGCAATTGGTGCATGGTGCGGGGCTGGTCAACCGCAACGGCATCGCGACGCCATTGGCGGCCTCGACGAAATCCAGCTCGGTTTCGGTTTCCAGATCGTTGCCACGCCGGGGCCGGCTGGGACGAGCACCCGCGCCGCGTCCGAACAAGCCACCGAAGAGGTCGCCGATGTTGGTGCCCCCACTGCGGCCCGCTGCGTCGAACAAATCGTTGAGATTGAACTCGGCACCGTCGCCGCCGACGTTGAAGCCACCGAAGCCGCCGGTGTCGAACCGCCGACCGCCCAGGCCACCACCGGCGAAGAGCCGGCGGGTTTCGTCGTACTCCTTGCGCTTGGCCGGATCCGACAGCACGTTATGCGCTTCCGACACCGCTTTGAACCGTTCACCGGCGGCGGGGTTGTCGGGATTCGCATCCGGATGCAGGTCGCGCGCCAACTTGCGATAGGCGCGCTTTATCTCTTCGGGGCTGGCGTCGGAGGAGACGCCAAGCTCCTTGTAGAAGTCCTTTTCGACCCACTCACGCTGGGCCATGTCGCGTCACCTCCCCTCACCTTTCGCTATTTCTGTTGTGCTGATTCTGTGCCTTAACCACCGGAGGTGTCGGCATTTTCGTCGGTGTCGCTCGCGGCGGGGGCCGCGCTCGGCGAGGCGTTGGCTTCGTCGCCCCCGCCCGAGACCGTGTCCACGACGCCAACCAGGGCGTGACGCAATACGTTGTCGCCCAGTTTGTAGCCCTCGCGCATCACGGTGCCGATCACCGGTTTGGAGCCCTCGCCGCCATCACCCTCATGCTGGACGGCTTCGTGTAGCACCGGGTCGAAATCTTCGCCCTCGGCACCGAACGCCACCAGGCCGAGTCCGGTCAGCGCGCTCATCAGCTTGTCGGCAACCGACTTCAGCGGGCCGGACTCCAGGTCACCGTGCTTGCGCGCGCGGTCGAGATCGTCGAGCACGCCCAGCAATTGGCTCACAACGGTGGCCTTGGCCCGATCCGCCGCAGCCTGCTGGTCGCGCAGCGCACGCTTGCGGTAGTTCGCGAAATCGGCTTGAACCCGTTGCAGGTCGGCGATCAGTTCGGCCGCCTTGCCTGCCTCCTCCGGAGTTTCGCCGGCGAATGGTCCGGACGCCGCCCCGCCCGGCGCCCCTGCTGTTTGGGGGCCGGGTGGGACATCGCGTACTTCTCCGGTCTCGGGATCAATCCGCCGCTTGTCGGTGACAGTTACCTGTTCTTGCGGATTGCCATCCCGTTGTTGATCTCCTTGAGTCACTTGGACTCCCGGTCGTCGTCGACCACCTCCGCGTCCACGACATCATCAGCGGAGCCGGATGAGCCGCCGGACTCGGCGCCGCCGGACTGTCCGCCGGCCGCTTGAGTAGCTTCGTAGATCGCCTGACCCAGCGCCTGAGACTCCTGGCCGAGCTTCTCCATCGCCGTCTTGATCGCGGCGATGTCGGTGCCGCCCAGCGCCGACTTGGCCTCGGCGATCGCGCCGTCGACCTTGGCCAGCGTCTCCTCGGGAACCTGCGACCCGCCAGACTCGGACGCTGCGCTCCGTTGTTCAGCGATGAACTTCTCGGTCTGGTAGACCAGCGACTCGGCCTGGTTACGGACATCGGCCTCTTCGCGACGCTTGCGGTCCTCCTCGGCATGCGCCTCGGCGTCCTTGATCATCCGGTCGATCTCCTCCTTGGACAGGCCGGAGCCCTCTTGGATTTTGATCGTGTTCTCCTTGCCGGTGCCCTTGTCCTTGGCCGTGACGTGCACGATGCCGTTGGCGTCGATGTCGAAGGTGACCTCGATCTGCGGGACACCGCGCGGAGCCGGCGGGATACCGGTCAGCTCGAACGAGCCGAGGAGCTTGTTGTGCGAAGCGATTTCGCGCTCACCCTGGAAGACCTGGATCTGCACCGACGGCTGATTGTCGTCGGCCGTGGTGAAGGTCTCCGACCGCTTGGTCGGGATCGTGGTGTTGCGCTCGATCAGCTTGGTCATCACGCCACCCTTGGTCTCAATGCCGAGGCTCAGCGGTGTGACGTCAAGCAGCAGAACATCTTTCACCTCGCCCTTGAGGACACCCGCCTGCAGCGCGGCACCAACGGCCACAACCTCGTCGGGGTTGACGCCCTTGTTGGGCTCCTTACCGCCGGTGAGCTCCTTGACCAGCTCGGTCACCGCCGGCATGCGGGTGGAACCACCCACCAGCACCACGTGGTCGATCTCGGACACCGAGATGCCAGCGTCCTTGATGACCGACTGGAACGGCTGACGCGTGCGGTCGAGCAGATCCTGGGTGATGCGCTGGAATTCGGCGCGGGTCAGCTGCTCGTCGAGGAACAGCGGGTTCTTGTCCGCGTCGACGGTGATGTAAGGCAGGTTGATCGAGGTGCTCTGCGAACTCGACAGCTCGATCTTGGCCTTCTCGGCGGCCTCACGCAGCCGCTGCATCGCCATCTTGTCCTTGGTCAGGTCAATTCCGCTGGTGCCCTTGAACTTATCGACCAGCCACTCGACGACGCGGTCGTCCCAGTCGTCCCCGCCGAGGTGGTTGTCACCACTGGTGGCGCGGACCTCGACCACACCCTCACCGATCTCGAGCAGCGAGACGTCGAAGGTACCGCCACCGAGGTCGAAGACCAGGATGGTCTGTTCCTTCTCGCCCTTGTCCAGGCCGTAGGCCAGCGCGGCCGCGGTCGGCTCGTTGACGATGCGCAGCACGTTCAGGCCGGCGATCTGGCCGGCTTCCTTGGTCGCCTGACGCTGGGCGTCGTTGAAGTACGCGGGCACGGTGACGACGGCGTCGGTGACGTCCTCGCCCAGGTATGCCTCGGCGTCGCGCTTCAACTTCATCAGCACGCGGGCGCTGATCTCCTGAGCGGTGTATTTCTTGTCATCGATCTCGACGGACCAATCGGTGCCCATGTGCCGCTTGACCGAACGGATGGTGCGGTCGACGTTGGTGACAGCCTGGTTCTTGGCGGGCTGACCGACGAGCACCTCGCCGTTGCGCGCGAAGGCGACGATGGACGGCGTCGTCCGCGAACCCTCGGAGTTGGCGACGACGACAGGGTCGCCACCCTCGAGAACTGCGACGACGGAGTTGGTGGTCCCGAGGTCGATACCGACCGCACGAGCCATAGTGATTCCTCCTGAATGTGTAGAGCTTGTTTGGTGCCACTATGCTGAGTGAACCCCGCTCAAGCCTGCCCTTGGGGCCGGTGGGCTGTCAACCCAGCATTGAGTGTAGTTCGCTCAACTTGTCGTTCATGTTAACGGCGGTCCGTCCCGCCTTGTTCCCGGGGGTGGCAAAAAACTTCGGCGCTGCCGAGGATCGGCGGTCACGCGGAGATAAACCCCGGCCATCGGCTCTGCATCGATCGTCGCGCCGGGGCAGCTAGGTCCGCTTCTCGGTGCGTAACCTAAGTGCCGCTATTCGAATCGTCTGGGGAGCGGCGGGTGCGGTTTTCGGAGAATGGGCGGCGGAGCCTGGCCGGTGGTTCGCTGCTGCTCGTGGCCCTGCTGGCCGGTGCGGAGCCGCTCTCGGGCTGCAGCTCCATCATCGGGGGCCGCCCGGTGGCGTCGCCGGGAGCCGGGCCCACCGAGCCGTCTTTCCCCACGCCCCGATCCACCCCGCCGTCGGCCACCGCCGCCCCGGCCCCCGGCCCGGGCCCGTCCGCCGCGCCGGCGAACCCGACCACTCCGGCGGGCGCCATCCCGCTGCCACCCGACCAGAACGGTTACGTCTTCATCGAGACGAAATCCGGCGTGACGCGCTGCCAGATCAACAAGGACACCGTCGGCTGCGAGGCACCGTTCACCAACTCCCCGCTGCAGGACGGTGAGCACGCCAACGGCGTCAGCATCAACACCGGCGGCAAGGTGCAGTGGGTGCTGGGCAACCTGGGGGCAATCCCGACGGTCACCATCGACTACAAGACCTACGCGGCGCAGGGCTGGACGATCGTCGCCAACGCCGACGGCACCCGCTTCACGAACGACCAGACCAAGCACGGCATGTTCGTGAGCGTCGAGAAGGTCAACACCTTCTGAGCCGGGCTCCATCGCGGGAGCCCGAGCGCGCGTGAATTGATTGCCAACCCGACGTCGGTAATCTTGCCGATGAGCTCGGGAGGGGGCGGCGATGCTTGTCGGTGCCGGTAGGCCGCGGTCGGTTTCCCAGGCGCCCCGCGCGCTGCCCGCCACGTCCGGAACCGGGTGGATCCGAAGTCGGGCGAGCACCTGACGATCTCATGCAACTGCGATACCTGAGCATCCCGGCGCTGATCGGCGCGGCCGGCGGCGACCCGTGGGCGATCAATGGCAGCCTGCAAGCCGGCAGCCCGCTGCAGATTTCCAATCTTGCCCAGGCATTTCTTCGCGCAGGCCGGTGCACGACGGAGGCCAGCAACGCGTTCGAACAGGCCCGTACCCGCTTCGAAGCCGCCTGGAATCACCAGGACGGCGGTCACCCGATCAACGACTCCGACGAAGTTCAGCGGGTGACGAAAGCGCTTGGGGCGCAGTCCCTGCAGATACCGAAGATCGGTGCGGACCTGGAGAGCATCGCCGCGACGCTGGCCGAGGCGCAGAAAGCCGCGGCCGGTCAAATCGCGTCGCTGGAAGCAAGGCTGCAAGAGCTCGACGATTTGATCGGCGAAGCCGACGAGATGGAGGACGACGAGGACCTCAGCCAGGCCGATTTCGATGCGCTGGAGGCGTTTATCGCCACATGCGAAGACGATGCCGTCCGGGCAACCAAGTCGGCGCTAGGCCAGCTGCAGGCGACACGCGACGGTTACTCCAAGTCGTTTCAGGACGCGATGGGGACCCTGCACGCGGACGGATATGACGCTCCCGGTGCCGGGCCGGCACCCGGTCAGCCGGCAGCCGGCCCGGCATCCGGCCAACCCGGCGGGGGTCCCGGCCCGGCGCCACCCGGCCAACCCGGCGGGGGTCCCGCATTGACCCCGTCACCGGGGGAAGTGGCGATCGGGAGCGCGGGTGCGATCGCCGGCGGTACCGCCGACGGTGTGCGTCAGACGACGCTCAACCTGCTCGCTGAGTCCCCGGGTACGGGTCCCGGCAAGGCTGATCCGTGGCTGTTGAAGTGGTTCGAGGATCCCAAGGTCGCCGGAGTTGAACTCCCGGGATTCACCCGTATCGGCGGGGTCGTTGGTGTGGCCAGCGCGGTGCCCGCCGTCCTGTCCGACATCCATGACGGAAACTCGGTGCCAGAGGCCATAACCCGCGAGACTGCTGGTGTCGCCGCCGGGCTGGCCGCGGGCGCAGAAACTGGCGCGCTGATCGGTTCGGTCGTTCCCGGTGCCGGGACCGCGGTCGGTCTGGTGGCAGGCGCCGTCGTGGGAGCGGGCGCCGCCTGGGTGGCGTCTAAAGCAGTCGAAGTGTCCTGGGAGCCGGTCGCCGATGCCGTCGGCAGCGCGGTGCACGGCGTGGAATCCGTCTTCGGGTTCGGGTAGGAGCGACTTCGATGCGATTCGATGACTTCGTGCAGGAGCACAACCTGGCTGTGTACCCGGTCGATCGATTTGCCGGGTTTGTGGTTGAGGTGGGAGTACCACCGGGTTGGGAACCCTTCGACTCGGCTGTCGGGGCGCGGGTGTGGGCCTGGCGCAACGACCCCTGCATCGAAGTGTTTTGCGCTAACGCGGTGTTGACGATGCATCGCGTCGAGGCTGCTTTGGACCCAGCCGGCGTTTTCGCGATGTTGGTCGAACAGCAGTTGCAAGCGGCGCCGGGCTGTCGAGAGCAAAGCCGCGAACTGGGTGCGGCCACCGAAGGTGCCGGCGTCACGGGGTTGCTCGCAATGAAGATCGCGCATGAACTCGGCACGATCGACAGCGAGTCGAAGTCCCGGATCATCACGACGGAGCAGGAGACGTTGATCGCGCAGCTCACGATGACGGCCCTCACCGATTCGCTGGTGGACCGGGCACACATCTGGCTGAAGGCCGTTCCGGGGCCGGTGGTAAGTCCAGCGCTCGCGGGTCACCGCGCCCCGCTGACCGGAAATACGAAAGGGCTCTGATGGCCGATAGCGGGAAGAGAGGCCGTTGGCGGCGGATGCTGCGGTACGCCATAGGTGGCGTCCTATGCCTGCTGGCGGTCATTAACGTGCTGGTCGGAGCGCCATGGCCCCTAGCTCTCGGCGGCGCTGTGACCGGCGGAATCATCCTCATCGGTCACCGCCGGATCTTTCGCGCCGGGGTCAGCCGAACTGGTGACGAGATCGTCTGCCGCTACATTCCCTGGTACGAGGGCAATGCCTACAGCGCGTTAGTGCTCCTCCCGCTGATGGGGGTTGCCATGGTGGCCTTGGGGCTCGCGCCCGGCAATCCGAGATGGCTGCTGTACGGCGGCGTCATCCTCCTGGCGGGTGTGACCCCGCTGTCCCTCTGGGGCATCGTTCGTATGTGGCTGCGTTCTCTTCTCTGCTTTAGCCCGTCGATGTTGACCGTGCGGTTGGCCGAGCGTGGGAGCCAGTTGACCGAAATTCGGCGTGAGCTGGTTGCGTCGATCGAGCCCAAGCTCGTCCCGCTGCCGTCGCGTGCTGACTCGTTGCAAGTCGCAATCGCTTACCGCCCCGCGGAGATCGGCGACGGCACTACCAAGACGGTGCTGCTCGGCCTGCGGCTGACGGTTCCACCGGTCAACCTGCTCAACGCACTCATCGCCTGGCGAGACGGCGCCCGCGACGACCCGGGCGAGCTGCTGGATCGCATCGAAGGGATTCTCCGAGGCCGCTCAACGGCCGGCGTGTGACGGGACCGATCAGAGCTTGGAGCCCAGCCCCGCGATCAGATTGATCGTCACCGCCAGGACCACCGCCCCGAGCAGGTAGGACACCAACGCATGGCGCAAGACCGTCGCCCGGATCGAGGCCAGCCCGATCTCGGTGTCCGACACCTGGTACGTCATGCCGACGGTGAATGCGAGATAGGCGAAATCCCGGAAGCGCGGCGGCTCGGGATCGTGAAAGTTGATGCCACCCGGGTCATCCGAGTAGTAGAGCCGCGCGTAATGCACGGAGTACAGCGTGTGCACGGCGACCCAGGACGCGGCGACGGTCAGGACGCCGACGACGGCGGCGGCCAGGGCTTCGTGGCCCGAGCGTGAGCCCGCGGCCACCACGTAGCCGACTCCGCCCAGGCTCGCGACGCTCGCCGACAGGATGACGGCGTCGGCGACCCATCGGGTGGGGTCCTCCCGCGTTGCCCAGCGGCAGGTCTGCTCGGCATCCATGCCGAGCAGGGTGAGGTGCGTCCATGCCGCATACATTCCGGCGGTGGCGATCCAGCCGGCCAGCGCATAACGCCATCCGGCGGTGTTGCCGACCACGACGGCGACCGCCACTCCGAGGGCCACGCAGACCGATATCCGAACCGCGACCGTGTCTCGCAACAACTTCACCAGGGAATCCACGACCTCGACCTAACCACTACACGGGCCGGCATCAGCAGATTGGCAGGTGCGGTTAGTACCATCGGTGCCGTGGCATCCAATGGCCCACGCGACGACTTCCACAACCAGCCGACCCAGCATGGCGAGTTCGGCGCACCCGAACAGCCGCCGACCGGCCAGGTTCCGTCTTCCGGTCCGCCGCCGAACCCGCCCCGGGAGCCCGAGGGGCCCGGCGATGTCGACCCGTTTGACCAGGAGACCGAGCCCACTCCCTGGTACCGCAAGCCCGCGATGCTGATCGCCTGGCTGATCTCCGTCGTCGTCCTGATCGCGTTGATCGTCTTCGGAGTCATCGAGCTCACTCACGGACAGCAGACCGTCAACCACGTCCCGAAGACGACGACGAGCACGACGACCACCACCACCACGACCCCGACCACCACCACGACCACCACGTCCTCGCCCAGCAGCGAAGAGTCACCGACGCAAGAGCCACCGGCGCAGCCGCCGCAACAGCAACCCACGGGCGGGCAGACGCAGCAGCCGTCGCATCACCACCATTTGCCGCAGCTGCCGCCGGTGATCACCGTTCCGGGGGTGCCGAATCCGGTCACGGTGCCCCCCGGGCTGCGGTAGCGAGTCGGTGGCAGCCTCGATCACGGTTGCGCCGCGCAGCGCGGGCGAAGCCCTACACTCGCTGCAATCCACGGTCGCTGCGGTGAGGGCGACCGCGCGAGGGCAACGGGACAACTGACACAGGGGTGCAGCAGATGAGCGAATCGCTCGGGCTATCGATCGGGGTGGCCAACCTGGTCGCCGCCCGCGCGGGCAGCGCTTCGATAACCCGCAGCTCGGTGGTCACCTTGTTCGAACAGCGACCTACCGAAGTCGGCCTGCCGGAAGAGAATCCGAATCTGACCGAACCCGGACTGGTGCTGCGGGGATTCGTCGAACGCGTCGGCGACCGCGCGCCATTGGTGGCGGCCGACGGCACCAAATACCTCGGCGCGGCGCTGACGGTCGAGGCGATCGAGGCCATGGCCCGCACGGTCGGCTACGGGACACCGATCACCATCGCGGTGCCCGCCTACTGGTCCCACGACCAGTTCACGGCGCTGCGCGAGGAGTTCTTCGCGCAGTCGGACCTAGCGCGCGGCGGGGTGGCGCCCATGCTGGTTTCCGATGCCACTGCCGCGCTCGCGGCGCTGCGCGGCACGCCGGGCTTCAGGGCCGACGGCGTTATTGCCTTGTGCGACTTCGGCGCGGGCGGCACCACCGTCACGTTGATGGACGCCAAGGCCGGCTTTGCGTCCGTCGGCCCGGCCGCGCGGTACACCGAATTCTCCGGCGACGCGATCGATCAGCTCATCCTGGACCACCTGCTGGCCTCCGACGTCAGCACCGCCATGCTGGGCGGCACCGCGCGGGTCGGCCCGCAGGCCCGCCTGCTCGGCGCATGCCGGCGCGCCAAGGAACAGCTGTCGACGGCCGCGGTGAGCACGATCGCCGGGGCTTCCGGTGAGGGTGCCCAGCTCTCCCGCACCGAATTCGACCAACTGCTCTCCGCGCCGCTGGACCGGTTCCTCTCATTTGTCGAGGAGTCGTTGCGCCGCAACGCGATTCCGAACGCAGGGCTGAGCGCCGTTGCGATAGCCGGCGGCGGTGCGAACATCCCGTTGCTCAAAGCGCGCTTGTCGCAGCGCTTCGGGGTGCCGGTGCACAGCACCGTGCAGCCGGCGCTCAGCGCCGCCCTCGGCGCGGCGGTGCTCGGCCCGCACTACACGTCGGGAGGAGCTCCGACCGCCGCGGCCGCCGCCGTGGAAACACCGACCGAACTGGTCGGCACCGCCGGGCTCGACATGACCCAGGCCGCGTGGGGGGCCCAGGCCACCGACGTGGACGACGCCCTGGCGTGGTCGCAGGACGCCGACAACGACGAGCCGGTGCCATATACCGGACGCGACGCCACCGGCGAATATGCCAACGAGGCAAGGGAATTCGACGGCGCGACCGGCAGCCGCTACGCTGCCCCCCAGGCGCGACTGCCCTGGTACAAACGCACGGCGCTGGTGTTGAGCGTGGCGGGGGCGGCCGCGGCGGTGCTGGTGGCCCTGATCCTGGCGATCAACCTGTTGTCGACCAAGTCAACGCGGGTCAGTCCCACGTCGCCGCCTACCCAGCCCCCGCAAACGGTGACCATCACCGGGCCGAACGACAGCACCACCGTCACCGTGATCCCGGCGCCGCCGCCGTCCACCGAGCCGTCGGCCACCACCACGACGCCGGGGCCGGCGCCGTCGACGACGACGACCACCACCACGGCGCCGCCGAGCACGACCACAACCACGACCGCCGCGCCCACCACGACGTCGCAGGCGCCCACCACAACGTCGCAGACGGCCACCACCGCCGCGCCGACGACCACGCGCGGGTGGCCCCTGCCGCCCATCTTCGGGCGCTGACGCACCAGACACGGATGGCCGCCAAGCGGTGGCCGTCGAAGGGCCATTCAGCGAAGCATGGTGGCGCTCATCACTTCGGCGAGCGTCGCGTCTTAAGTTAGGGCAGCCTTTCTCGCGCTGAAAGCCGCAAAGATGTAACTATGAGCGGGGCTTTAGCAGGCAAATAAGCACAGCCGAATTTATCTATGCATTGGGGAGACCTTCTGTGACAACGCAGATGCTCATCAGGCTGATCGTGGGCATGGGCATGACGCTGGTCGTGGCCGCACTCGCCGCACGGCGTGTCCTGTGGCTGTTCAAGCTGATCACGTCCGGCAAGCCGGCCCCGGGTCACACCGACGATCCCGGCAAACGCGTCTGGGCAGAGGTGTCCGAAGTATTCGGTCAGCGCAAGCTGTTGAAGTGGTCCATCCCCGGGCTGGCGCACTTCTTCACCATGTGGGGCTTCTTCATTCTGCTCACGGTCTACATCGAGGCCTACGGTCTGCTTTTCCAGGACAACTTCCACATCCCGATCATCGGGCGCTGGGACGCACTCGGCTTCCTGCAGGACTTCTTCGCGACCGCGGTCTTCCTGGGCATCGTCACCTTCGCCATCATCCGGCTGATGCGCAGCCCGAAGGAGATCGGGCGCCAGTCACGGTTCTACGGCTCGCACACCGGCGGTGCCTGGCTGGTGCTGTTCATGATCTTCAACGTCGTCTTCACCTACGTGTTCGTGCGCGGAGCAGCGGTCAACAACGGCACGCTGCCCTACGGCAACGGCGCCTTCCTGTCCCAGCTGTTCGGCGCCATCCTGCGACCGCTGGGCCAGCCCGCCAACGAGATCATCGAAACGACCGCGCTGCTGCTGCACATCTTGGTAATGCTCGCGTTCCTGATCATCGTGCTGCACTCCAAGCACATGCACATCTTCACGGCGCCGATCAACGTCATCTTCAAGCGGCTGCCCAACGGCCTCGGCCCGCTGCTGCCGCTCGAACACGACGGCAAGCCGATCGACTTCGAAAACCCGCCCGACGACGCCGAATTCGGTCGCGGCAAGATCGAGGACTTCAGCTGGAAAGCCGCGCTCGACTTCGCCACCTGCACCGAGTGCGGGCGCTGTCAGTCGCAGTGCCCGGCGTGGAACACCGGCAAGCCGCTCTCGCCCAAGCTCGTCATCATGGACCTGCGCGACCACTGGATGGCCAAGGCGCCCTACATCCTGGGCAGCAAGGAATCTCCGACCGAAAGCACCCCGGAGGGCGGACTCGGCGACAAATTGGCCGGCGAAGAGCACGCCGAAGCGCACCACGTCCCGGAGTCCGGCTTCGGCCGCGTGATGGGTTCCGGGCCGGAGCAGGCCACCCGTCCGCTGGTGGGGACCGAGGAACAGGGCGGCGTCATCGACCCGGACGTCTTGTGGTCCTGCGTGACGTGCGGCGCCTGCGTCGAACAGTGCCCGGTGGACATCGAGCACATCGATCACATCGTCGACATGCGGCGCTACCAGGTGATGATGGAGTCGGAGTTCCCCTCCGAGCTGTCCGTGCTGTTCAAGAACCTGGAGACCAAGGGCAATCCGTGGGGCCAGAACGCCTCGGACCGCACCAGCTGGATCGACGAGGTCGACTTCGACGTGCCGGTCTACGGCGAGGACGTCGACAGCTTCGACGGCTACGAGTACTTGTTCTGGGTGGGTTGTGCCGGCGCTTACGACGACAAGGCCAAGAAGACCACCAAGGCCGTCGCCGAGCTGCTGGCGATCGCCGGCGTGAAGTACCTGGTGCTGGGCACCGGCGAGACCTGCAACGGCGACTCCGCCCGTCGCTCGGGCAACGAGTTCCTGTTCCAGCAGCTGGCCGCCCAGGCCGTCGAGACCCTGGACGGCCTTTTCGAGGGCACCGAGACCGTCGACCGCAAGATCGTCGTCACCTGCCCGCACTGCTTCAACACCCTGGGCCGCGAGTACCGCCAGCTCGGCGCGAACTATTCGGTGTTGCACCACACCCAGCTGCTCAACCGGCTGATCCGGGACAACAAACTGGTGCCGGTGACGCCGGTGTCGCAGGACATCACCTATCACGACCCCTGCTACCTGGGCCGGCACAACAAGGTCTACGAGGCGCCGCGCGAGCTGATCGGGGCCGCGGGAGCGACCCTGACCGAGATGCCGCGGCATGCCGAGCGCAGCTTCTGCTGTGGCGCCGGCGGCGCGCGGATGTGGATGGAAGAACACATCGGCAAGCGCATCAACCACGAGCGCGTCGACGAGGCGCTGGCCACCGGGGCCGCCACGATCGCCACGGGTTGCCCCTTCTGCCGGGTGATGGTCACCGACGGTGTCAACGACCGCCAGGAGGAAGCCGGACGCAGCGGCGTCGAGGTGCTCGACGTCGCCCAGATCCTGCTCGGGTCCCTCGAGTACGACAAGGCCACGCTGCCGGAGAAGGGCACGGCCGCCAAGGAGGCCGAGAAGCGGGCGGCTGAGGCGCCCAAGGCCTCGTCAGCCACGGTTGAGGCGCCGGCCGAAGCACCCGCCAAGGCCGAAGCACCCGCCAAGGCCGAGGCCGCGCCGAAGTCCGAGGCCACCGCGGCTCCCGCCGCGCCCGCTAAAGGGCTGGGCATCGCCGGCGGCGCGAAGAAGCCCGGCGCCAAGAAGGCCGCCCCGGCCGCCGAGCCGGCGAAGGCCGAGGCGCCGGCCGACGGCGGAGAAGCCAAGGCATCCGCCGCACCGGCGAAGGGCCTGGGTCTGGCCGCCGGCGCCAAACGGCCCGGCGCCAAGAAGTCCGCCCCGGTTGCCGCGGCCAAGGCCGAGGCAACCGCGGACGCGACCCCTGAAGCGGAGACCGAGACCAAAACCGAAGCCAAGGCATCCGCCGCCCCGGTCAAGGGCCTGGGCATCGCCGCGGGCGCCAAACGGCCCGGCGCCAAGAAGTCGGCACCGGCGGCGGCCCCCAAGACCGAGGAGCCCAAGGCCGAGGAGCCCAAGGCCGAGGCTGCGCCCGCCGGCCCGGCGGACGCCGAACCCGAGCCGGCGCCGAAGGCCGAGCCGGCAGAGCAGACCGACGGCGACGGCGCACCGTCGCAGCCACCGGTCAAGGGCCTGGGCATCGCCCGTGGGGCGCGTCCCCCCGGGAAGCGGTGACCTGCATCGTTGCGGCTTCGTAGCAAATATCAGTGGACAGTGATGGCACCATTGGTGGTGTGACCACCCATCAGCTGCCTCTGCACGCGTCGGCTCATCACCGGCCGCAGCGCAGTTTCGCGCAGTCGTCGAAGCTTCAGGACGTCCTGTACGAAATCCGCGGGCCGGTGCACGCACACGCCGCGCGGCTGGAGGCCGAGGGGCATCGCATTCTCAAGCTCAACATCGGCAACCCGGCGCCGTTCGGCTTCGAGGCTCCCGACGTGATCATGCGCGACATGATCCAGGCCCTGCCGTACGCCCAGGGATACTCCGACTCGCGGGGCATCCTGCCCGCCCGCCGGGCGGTGGTCACCCGCTACGAGGTGATCGACGGATTCCCCCGCTTCGACGTCGACGACGTCTATTTGGGCAACGGGGTGTCCGAGCTGATCACCATGACGCTGCAGGCCCTACTCGACAACGGCGACGAGGTGCTGATCCCGTCGCCGGACTACCCGCTGTGGACGGCGTCGACCTCCCTTGCGGGCGGCACGCCGGTGCATTACCTGTGCGACGAGACGCAGGGCTGGCAGCCGGACATCGCCGACATGGAGTCCAAGATCACCGACCGCACCAAGGCGCTGGTGGTGATCAACCCGAACAACCCGACCGGCGCGGTTTACACCAGCGAAGTGCTCACCCAGATCGTCGATCTGGCGCGCAAGCACGAGCTGCTGCTGCTCGCCGACGAGATCTACGACAAGATCCTTTACGACGACGCCAAGCACATCAACCTGGCCACGCTGGCGCCGGACATGCTGTGCCTGACGTTCAACGGCCTGTCCAAGGCCTACCGGGTGGCCGGCTATCGGGCCGGCTGGCTGGCGATCACCGGGCCCAAGGACCACGCCAGCAGCTTCATCGAGGGCATCAACCTGCTGGCGAACATGCGGCTGTGTCCCAACGTTCCGGCGCAGCACGCGATTCAGGTGGCCCTGGGCGGTCACCAGAGCATCGACGACTTGGTCCTACCGGGCGGGCGGCTGCTCGAGCAGCGCGACGTCGCGTGGACCAAGCTGAACGAGATCCCGGGGGTGTCCTGCGTCAAGCCCGCCGGCGCGCTCTACGCGTTTCCTCGGCTTGACCCCGAGGTCTATGACGTCGAAGACGACGAACAGCTCGTCCTCGACCTGCTGCTGCAGGAGAAGATTTTGGTCACCCAAGGCACCGGTTTCAATTGGCCGGCACCGGATCACCTGCGCATCGTGACGCTGCCGTGGGCCCGCGATCTGGCGGCCGCGATCGAGCGGCTGGGCAACTTCCTCGTCGGCTATCGGCCGTAAGCATCCGCGCGGCCGCCTCTACGGTGGAGCGGGTGACGCACTCCCACTCGCACAGCATGGCCCGCTCATCGGAGGGCCCGTCCGGGGTCGATCCGTTGCCCGCCAGGATCGTCGTCGGGTTATTGGTCGCTATCGGCGTGGCAGTAGCCGTCGGCGCGATCGTGCTCTGGCCCAGCCGCCAGCACGTCGACATCCCGATGCCGCTGCAGAACGCGGCGGGCGGCGCGGTGAGCACGCAGGCCGGGCACGTGCTGTCCAGCGCGGTGGGCGACTGCGGCAGCCCTTCGGCCAGCCAAGTCCTCACCGGCGCGCCGCAGCAGGCCCTGCCCGGCGCGGGACGGTGCGTTTTGACCCAGGTCTCGATCGATTCCGGACCCAATGCCGGGGCCCAGACACTACTGGAGTCCTCCCCTGGCCCCGGCCAACCGAAATTCGCGGTGGGCGACCACATTCGACTCGTCCGTCAGGTCGACGATCAGGGCGCGACCAGCTATGCGTTCTACGACTTCGAACGTGGTTGGGCGCTAGGCGGTTTGGCGATCGCGTTCGCGGTGGTGATCGTGGCCGTGGCGCGCTGGCGCGGGCTGCTCGCGCTGGTGGGCATCGTGGTCGCGTTCGTGGTGCTGGTGACGTTCCTACTGCCGGCGCTGCGCGACGGCGCACCGGCTGTTCCGGTGGCGCTGGTGGCGGCGGCGGCGATCCTGTACGCGGTCATCTATCTCGCGCACGGGGTGAACCTGCGGACCAGCGCCGCACTGCTGGGCACCCTGTCGGCGCTGCTGTTGGCGGCCGGATTATCATGGGCGGCAATACAACTGGCGCACTTGACCGGTTTATCGGACGAACAGAACAGCACCGTCAGCGCGTATCTGGGCAGCGTGTCGATCAGCGGCCTGCTGCTCGCCGGCTTCATCATCGGGTCGTTGGGTGTGCTCAACGATGTGACGGTGACCCAGGCCTCGACGGTGTTCGAGCTCGCCCACCTCGGCGGCTCGCGGCGGGCGATCTTTGTGGGCGCGATCCGGGTCGGCCGCGATCACATCGCCAGCACGGTTTACACGCTGGTGCTGGCCTACGCCGGCAGTTCGCTGCCGCTGCTGTTGCTGTTCAGCGTCGCCAACCGCTCGTTGACCGACGTGCTGACCAGCGAGAGCGTGGCGATCGAGATCGCCCGCTCGGCGGTGGGCGGCATGGCGCTGGCGCTGTCGGTGCCGCTGACGACGGCAATCGCCGCGGTGCTTGCCAAACCTAAAATCGACTCCGCTCCAACAGGTCCAGCAGATAGCCGCCGTAGCCGGACTTGAGCAAGCCCTGTGCGCGCTCGGCCAGCTCGTCGTCGGTGATCCAGCCGCGCCGCCACGCCACTTCCTCTGGGACGCTGACCTTCAGGCCCTGCCGCCGCTCCAGGGTGCGCACGAAATCGCTTGCGTCCAGCAGCGAGTCGAACGTCCCGGTGTCCAGCCACGCGGTGCCGCGGGTCATCACCTCGACCGAGAGCCTGCCCCGGCTCAGGTAGATCTGGTTGACCTCGGTGATCTCGTATTCACCGCGTGCCGATTTCTTCAGGCCCTTCGCGATTTCGACCACGTCGTTGTCGTAGAAGTACAAACCCGGCACCGCGTAGTTGGATTTCGGCGTCTTGGGCTTCTCCTCCAATGACAGCGCCCTACCGTCATCGCTAAACTCGATGACGCCGTATGCCGATGGGTTGGCGACCCAGTACGCGAAAACCGCTCCCCCGCTGACGGATTGGAATCGACTCAGGCTGGTGCCCAGGCCCGGGCCGTAGAAAATGTTGTCTCCCAACACCAAAGCCACCGGCTCGTTCCCGATGTGCCCGGCGCCCAGGACGAATGCCTGGGCCAGACCATCGGGCCGTTCCTGCGTCACATAGCTGATGTTGACCCCGAACTGCGAGCCGTCGGCCAGCAGTCGCTGGAATCCGGGCGCGTCGTGTCGAGTGGTGATCACCAGGATGTCGCGGATGCCGGCCATCATCAGGGTGGACAGCGGGTAGTAAACCATCGGTTTGTCGTAGACCGGCAGCAGCTGCTTACTGATGCCCGTGGTGATCGGATGCAGGCGAGTGCCCGATCCGCCCGCCAGGATGATTCCGCGCATTGGATGGCTCCTGATGCCTTGGTCTGCCCTATTCGACGGCGTCGGACTCGGTCAGCTCGGTCGCCGCCAGCGCCGTCGCCAAGCTGTCGTGCCGGAAAACGGAGGTGACATGGTCGCGCACAACGCGAAATGCCAGCGCGTCGGCGCCCGCCCCCGAGCCGTCAGGGCTGCCCAGTTTCTGTTCGGCGACGACGACGCCGTCGTGCACATACATCTGGCCGAGCTGCGCGGGAGACCGGTGCGAGGTAGCCCAGTTACGCAGCGCTTGGTGGCCCTGCGCGGCTCCGTGCGCGTCGCCGATCTCGATGTCCTCGCTGGACAGGGACTCCAGGGTGGCCAGGTCAGAAGAGTTCAGGGCGTCGTGCCATGCCAGTACGGTGGCGATCTCCGATGTGGTCATGGTGTGCAAATTACCGTGCGGCTCCCCGGCTAGAGAGGAGTACGGGCCAACCAGCGCTCCCACACGGCGTCGTCACCGAACAGCTCGACGCCCGTCTCGGCCAGCGGCCGGCGGCGCAGTATCGCCAGCAGCAACTCGGTCGCGCCACCGCGCAGCGCGGCGCTGCCCTTGCCGTGCTGATGCGACCAGGCGATCCGGCCCTGCTCGACGCCGATCGTCCACTCGCCGTCGTCGCCCAGCCCGGCATCGGTGGCGTGCAGATGCAGGGTGTCGCCCTCCTCCAGCGGAAGCGGCGTCCCTTCGCCACCCGCCTGGATCGCCACCCGCTCCAGCCATTCGGTGATGCCGTCGGCGGCCACGGCGGGTTCCAGGGTGAAGTCGCGGCTCAGCGCGATCGCGGCGTCGGCGCGGTGCACCGCGACCTCGTGCAACCGGCGCCGGACCCACCAGTTCGCCGCGCGCGAACCCAGGAAGGTCCAGACCGGCGTTTCCACCCCGGTCAGCTCGACGG
Organism: Actinomycetota bacterium; assembly: GCA_036338755.1. Classification (GTDB taxonomy): domain Bacteria; phylum Actinomycetota; class Actinomycetes; order Mycobacteriales; family Mycobacteriaceae; genus Mycobacterium. Next base: position 22,941 of record JAYZBN010000016.1, read on the forward strand.
CGTCGATCAGCCGCTGGGCACCGCCGTGCAGCCAGGCGATCGCTCCGGCCGGATCGGGCGGCGGCTTACCGCCTTCCACCGTGCGGGGATCGAGGTAGCTATCGAGTCGCTCGCGCACGATCTGCGCCGCCCAGCGATCGCCGCGGCCGACGTGACGGAACAGTTGCCGCAGGGTCCAGCCCGGGCAGGTCGGCACGGGCGTCGACTCATCGGCGTCCTGAAAAAGCTCTGCGAATGCCCGATTCTCGTCGAGGAATGCGCCGGCGAAGTCCACGCCGGTCACGCTACCCGCACGGCGTGCCCGCCGGCGCTTTGCCGCTGTGACTTGAGCGCGTTGGGTCGACAGTGCAGTCTTACTAACGAATACGGGTCGGGAGGAGTGCTGGGGTGGATCGCCAAGGGCTCGCCGCCGATTGGGACAGTGGGATCGCACCGGCCGTAGGCGGGCTGCAGGACAACGCCACAGCCCGGGGCCTGCAGCTGGACTACTCGATCGAGTCGCTGCGCGCTGTGGAGTCCGTGATACGAACCCTGTTCGACGAACCGGAATACGTGTTGCACGCCGAGGAACGTCCGCTCGTCCAGGCGTTGATGGCCTACGTCGGGCTTTCCCTGATACGTCTCACCGGCGGGCGCTGGGACTGGGATGACGAACCGGGCTTCGCGCAGCGGGCCCGTCCGGCGCTGGCCGACGCCCCGCTTGCCGAAGCGGTCGCCACCCCGATCTGGACGTGGCCCGATGCCGAAGACGCCGCGCCCGGGATTCCCGTCGCGGTCCCGGGCGACGGGCTGGGCCTCGAACCCGTTTCTCCATTGCATCTGTTGCTGGCGACGGTCGCGGACCGACCGGAAGATGACAGCGGGCCGGTGGCGCGAACCTACTCCGCTTGGAGAGCGAAGGTGTCCACCGCACCGAAGCCCGGGGTACCGGGTATCGATATCTTCGATTCGCCTACTGCCTCAACGGAATTGGATTCCTGGCTGACCGCACGCCAGCAAGAATTTGCCGGGTGGGCCAGCCGCTACCCCGGCACTTGGGATTACAGTCCCGATAGCATCGACGCCGTCACCGAGCTGGCTTTCAAGCTCACTCCGACCACTGACGAATTCAACGATCCGGCCAACGCAGACTTCGTCGAGGGCGCCTCCTGGTACGTGGGTGAGGTGCTGCTGCGCAGCGTGGGGGTACGTTGGGCGCATCGCCCCCACATGGCGGCGCGCGACGGAGCCCCGGCGGTCGCGGGTTATCAGGTGCAGACGAGCGACGACTCCGACACGGCATCGCCGTTCCGGTTATTGCGCCTCAGCCTCACGACAAAAGAGCACGAGGCGCGCGGACTTCACGATGAGTGGGTCGACTAATCGCAGAACCACCGGCCATGCGGGTCTAGTACAACTACATGACTTGAGCGCGTTGGGTCGACAGTGCAGTCTTACTAACCAATACGGGTCGGGAGGAGTACTGGGGTGGATCGCCAAGGGCTCGCCGCCGATTGGGAGAGTGGGATCGCACCGGCGGTAGCCGGGCTGCAGGACAACGCCTCAGAGCGCGGCCTGCAGCTGGACTACTCGATCGGATCGCTGCGCGCTGTGGAGTCCGTGATACGAACCCTGTTCGACGAACCGGAACACGTGTTGCACGCCGGGGAACGGCCGCTAGTTCAGGCATTGATGGGCTATATCGGGCTTACCCTGATACATCTCACCGGCGGGCGCTGGGACTGGGACGACGAACCGGGCTTTGCACAGCGGGCCCATCCGCCGCTGACCGACGCCCCGCTTGCCGAAGCGGTCGCCACCCAGAACTGGACGTGGCCCGATGCCGAAGACGCCGCGCCCGGGATTCCCGTCGCGGTCCCGGGCGACGGGCTGGGCCTCGAACCCGTCTCCCCATTGCACCTGTTGCTGGCCACAGTCGCGGACCGACCGGAAGATGACAGCGGGCCGCTGGCGCGCACCTACTCCGCATGGCAAGCAAAGGTCACCACCCCGCCGAAGCGCGGGGTGATCGGCATCGACATCTACGACAGTCCAGCCGCATCAACCGAATTGGACGCATGGCTCGCCGCGCGCCGGCGAGATTTTCCCGCTTGGGGAACCCGTTATCCGGGCACGTGGGACAACAGCCCGGAAAGCATTGACGCGCTCACCGAATTGACACACAGCGTCACGCCGACCGTGGATAGTCTTTACGACCCGGCCAACGCGGACTTCGTCGATGGCGCGACGTGGTACCTGGGCGAGATGTTGTGCCGCGCCGATCCTGCCCGCTGGGTGGACCGTCCACAGATGGTGCGAGACGGCGAGCCCGCCCTCGTCGGCTATCACATTCAAACCAATGACGAAGCCGCCACTACAAACCCGTTCCTGCTGCTGGAATTGTGCCTGACGACGGGGCAACCAAAGGCGCGAAGCGTTTACGACAAGTGGGTGGGTCACGGGGAGGCGCAATCGTGAAGGCAGCATTCCGAGGGCTCATCGCTGCGCTGCTGTTGGTCTGCTTTGCGTTCCACGCTCTTCCGGTCGCCCACGCGAATTACGGGGGTTACGGCGATTGCGACCCCGGGGTCCCCATGCCCGGCTACGACGCGACGCAGATGGCTCCGCCCGGCGAAATGCACACCTATGATTACGACCCCTTGAGCCCGGAAGTTCGTAACGCTCAAGAGCCTTCGCGAGCCGAACTCGCCGACATCGACGACAAGGGCGCGGTGCGCGGAAACGCGGACACGTTGCAGGGCATGAAAGCGCGCTGGAAGAAGTACGTCCTTGCCGGCGGCCCCAAGCCATGGGACAAGTGGAAAAAGGCCTACATCAACGTGCTCCAGAACCGTCGCGTCGGTCCGGCCTTCGAGAAGTTTATTTTCGAAGGTTGGGAGCTGGACAAGTTGCCGCCCGAAGCCGGCTGGCAGACCAATAAGCAACTGCCCAAAAACATTTCGCCGAACGGTCCCGTCTTCGACATCTTCAACATCGCCGACAGTGTTCCGGTCTCGAAATGGCTCATGATCGAAGCCAAGTCCGGCACCACGCTGGGTGCGCACGCCCGCAACCAATTCGTCGATCACGTCAAGAGAATGGGACAGCTCGGCTCGTCGCTCATGGTGATGTTCGCGGGCAGGCCCACCGACGCGACGCAGCGGTGGATGAAGCAAACGATCGACGATCTGAGGGCCGCCGGCGTCAAGATGCCTCCGGCGTTCTGTGCTCGCTATACACCGGCCAAGCCTCAGGAGAGACAGGATCCGGGTTCGGCGGCGGGCAATTCGGCTCCGCGACCCGCGCCGGATCCTGTTCTGGATGAATCGGCGGATTCGCCCGAGGACCAAGCGCTCGAGGACCAGATAGCAAGTGGGCTCGAGGCGGAGGACAACCCGACCGAGCAGCAGACGCCCGCGCAGGCACCGACCAACGCGCCGATGCCGGTTGGTGCAAATCCAGCACCGGTGCCGCAAGCACCGGCTCCCGCGCCGCAAGCACCCGTCCCCGCTCAGCCCCCGGCGCTGCCGGCACCACAGGCACCCGCGGCTCCCGCGCCACCACGTCTGCCCGCACCGGCCCTACCGGCGCCACAACTACCCGCGGCGCCCGCACCACCGCGCCTGCCCGCGCCCGCCCTACCCGCACCACGCCTGCCGGCGCCCGCGTTACCCGCGCCACCGCGCCTGCCCGCACCGGCCCTACCGGCGCCACAACTACCCGCGGCGCCCGCACCACCGCGCCTGCCGGCGCCCGCGCTTCCCGCTCCCGCGCCCGCGGTACCCGCTCCCGCCGCGCCCGTGCCGGTCTCGGCATCGCCTGGTCTCGGCGGCATCGACTTCACCTCGCTGGAGATGCGTTACGTCACCGACTCCGTCAACGGAAAACCGGCCATGCAGTACGCGTTCAGCGCGAACACCCTGCCGGCCACGGAGACCTCCTACGGTGGGCGACGCAACGCGAAGATGGCATTGGACGCCTTTTATGTCTGGCTGGCACTGCCGCCGCAGAATTTCTGGGTGAACCTCAAGCCCACCGAACCTGACCGCATCATCGAGGCCGCATTCGGCCGGACCGAAGCCGGCGAGGTGCTGCTCGAGGCAGACCTGGAAATGAAACTGGTGTCCGCCCGACTGCAGAAGACCGACACCGAACTCGGTCGTCGTTTCGTCGACGCCATGCAGGGCAACAAATGCTATCTGGGTAGGCGGTTATGGATCGTGCCGCAACCGGCCGAAGTCCACGAAGACGGCGACCAGCTCTACATTCTCGACACGCCGCTCACGGTGAAGATCGGGACGGATCAAAGCGACGTCACTCCGGGCACAGACCTGTGCCAAGACCAGGATCCGGCGGTCACGGACCACAACGGTCAGCTGTACCAGCAGATGATCATGCCCGCGCTCATCGACGCGGTGAATCACAACCCTGATTTCGCCGACCTGCGCCGGGTCTACACCAGTCGGGTGGCGGCCGAGTGGTACCGAAAGCGCAACGCCAACAAGCCAACTCAGTACGCGAAGCTCATCGACTCCGGGAACATCGACGACCTGACGGTGCCATGGGATCCGCGCGCGGTGTGGGAGCGTTATCTGGATTCCACAAAGCACCCCGAGCCTACATTCAGCTGGACCGACGCCAAGGGGACAACGTGGACACGGTCTTGGGGCGGAGTCGATTTCAGTAAGGTGGAGACGCACGACATCGGCGCGCCGGAGTTCACCCAGAAGTACGACGCGGTGGCAAAGACAGCGGGGCCTTCGATCATCGGCCCGCTGGTCCAGGACAACGCGAAGCAGGTGTGGTTGGGCAACGTGGTCACCTCGGTACCGTTGGACCAGATCTGGCCGTCGAAGCTGAGCCCGTGGGTGCCATTCGTGGCTCCGGCAACGGCGCCGTCAAAGCCGTTGTTCTACTTGGTGATTCTGCCCGCGGTGGCCTGGCTGGGCGGCGGCGGATATCTCCTCTGGCGCCGACGACGACCGGCTGGGGTGCGCTGACATGGCCGGCCCGCAACATCCAGACCAGCACGCGGCGGGGTCCGACCCGTTCGGTGGCGATCCGTTCGGCAACACCGCATCCGACCCGTTCGGCGCCGATCCGTTCGCTGGCCCCGGCTCCGATCCGTTCGGCCGGAGCGAAGCCACCGCCTGGCTCCAACAGCAGGCCCACAGCGCGCCGCCGCCCCCGGCGGCTCCCCGTCGCGCACGCCCTGCGTCGCAAGCACTTCCGCCACCACCGGCAGCGCCCGCGCGGTCGAACCCGGCGCCACAGGCCGTCGACTCTTCCAAGCTGCCGGACACCGTGGCGTTCGCCAGTTGGTTGTTCGCGGGCATCGGCGCGGTCATGCTGACGCTGGCCATCGCGGTCGCGATGGCCATCCCCGAATTCGACTGGTACTACGGCAGCCACACCTGGCTTGCGCTGTCAGCGGCGGCGGCCGGCGTGCTGCTCGGTGCGGCGATCATCTGGCAGGCGATCCGGATCGTCAGGCATCGACGTCTCGCTCGGCCGGTCGCCGTGCTCGCGTGCGGGCTGACCTTGGCGCTCGCCGCATTCGGGCTCATCGTCGGACCCGGCAGTGCGGTGGCCTGGTTCACTCACCTGACGCAGGCGGGCGCTATCACCGCGGCCGTCACCGCGGTCGCCACCGGCGTCCTGCTATTCCTGCCCGCGTCCAACGCATACCTGCACCGGGACGCCCACAAGCCGCCTCCCCCTCCGACTTTCGCCGAGATAGTGAACGCGGCGCAGCACGGACCGACAGCCACGGCGCCACCCCAGCATCCACCGGCAAGCAACCGGGCCCCCACACCGCAGCATCCACCGGCAAGCAACCCGGCGCCCCCACCCCGGCCCGCCGATTTCGACCCGTTCTCCTAGGGCCGCGGGGCGCCCAGCCGGTATACCCGCCAGCCCGCCCGCTGCCAGCCGGCGGCATCCAGGCAGTTGCGGCCATCCACGATGACGCGGGCCCGCACGCGGTCGGCCAGGACGTTCGGGTCCATGTCGACGAACTGGCGCCACTCGGTGAGCACCAGCACCGCATCCGCGCGTTCGCAGGCCTCTTCGACCGACACGGCGTAGTTCAGCGTCGGGAACAGGCGCTGCGCGTTGTCGAGGGCCTTGGGGTCAAAGACATTCACCGCCGCGCCGTTGAGCTGCAGCTGGCCCGCGACGTTAAGCGCGGGTGAGTCACGCACATCGTCGGATTCGGGCTTGAACGCCGCGCCGAGCACCGCGATGTTGGCGCCCAGCAGCGAGCCACCACAGGCCGCGCTGGCCAGTTCCACCATCCGGGTGCGGCGGCGCATGTTGATGCTGTCCACCTCGCGCAGGAACGTCAACGCTTGGTCGGCGCCCAGCTCGCCCGCGCGCGCCATGAACGCCCGAATGTCCTTGGGCAGGCAGCCACCGCCGAAACCCAAACCGGCATTGAGGAATTGGCGTCCGATCCGGGGGTCGTAGCCGAGCGCATCCGCCAGGAGGCTGACGTCGGCGCCAGCGGCCTCGCATACCTCGGAAATGGCGTTGATGAACGAAATCTTCGTCGCCAGAAAGGCATTGGCGGAAACCTTGACCAGCTCCGCGGTCTGCAGATCCGTCACCATAAACGGCACCCCGGCCTCGAGCAGCGGCCCGTACAGCTCACGAACGGCGGCCTCGGCGCGGGTCGAATCCGGGTTGACACCCAGCACGATCCGGTCCGGATTGAGGGTGTCTTGCACCGCGTAACCCTCGCGCAAAAACTCTGGATTCCAGGCGATTTCGACGTCGACACCATGCGGTGCCAGCGCGGCGGCACGCTGGTTCAGTTCGGCCGCGGTGCCCACCGGAACGGTCGACTTGCCAACCAGCACCGCCGAAGTCGTCAACCGCGGCACCAGCGCGTCGATGACGGCGTAGACATGGCGCAGGTCGGCGCCGTATTCGCCCTTCTTCTGCGGGGTGCCCACGCCCAGGAAATGCACGTCGGCGAAGCCGGCCGCCATGTCGTAATCGGTGGAAAAGCGCAGCCGGCCCGCAGCCAGGTTCTCCCTCAACAGCTTTCGCAGGCCGGGCTCGTAGAAGGGGATGTCACCCCCGGCGAGCTTGGCCACCTTGCCGGGGTCGATATCGATCCCGAGCACGTCGTGTCCCAGTGCCGCCATCCCAACCGCGTGGGTGGCGCCGAGGTAACCCGTGCCGAACACGGTGCATCGCATACGTCCGGTGTAGGCGGCTGCGATGAGCTAAGTGCATCGCGGGGCTAAGCGGAAGGCAAACGGCAGATGACAGGTGGCGTCTGCGTCACGGATTACAGCCCGGGAATGCCCGGGATGCCAATGTGCGGGCCGCCGCCGCCGAATCCTCCGTGACCATGGCCGCCGCCGCCCCCGCGGCCGGGGAAACCGCCGCCGTCGTCCCCGTGGCCACCACCGCCGCCGTGCCCACCTCCCGGCGGCCCACCGAAGCCTGGCCCGCCGAGACCTGGAATTGGCAGCGGAATTGGTACCGGGACGGGCGCAACCGGCGGGGGTGCTGGCGGCGGTGCCGCCGGCACGGGCACAGGAGCGGGCGCGGGAGCCTCCGGCACTGGAGCGGGGGCGGGAGCCGCCGGCGCCGGAGCGGGTGCCTGCGGTGCGGCTTCGGGCGCAGGTGCCGGAGCCTGCGGAGCCGGGGCGGGTGCCGCCGGCGCGGGTGTCGGGGCCGCGGGAGCGGGAGCCGGCCGGGTGGGCGCGACGACAACGTTCTGGTTCGGGCTTGGCCGCACATTGGCTGTCGGCCGGATGGCGATGGCCAGCGACACGACCAGCGCCACGACGCCGATGACGAAGATCCCCGCCACCGCGGCCCCAACCGTCTTGAACGACCTGCGCTCGTTGTAGTCCGCTCCGACCAGTGCCGTCGCGGCGGTCTGCGAGCCGGTGAAGAACTCGTCCGGGTCGTCGGGCACGGCGCTGTACGCGAGCCCGTCCACGCCGGCCTGGCCCGGGGTCTCGAAGTAACCGGGTGCCACGGCCAGCGGGTCGATCGCACCGGTGCCGGGATCTTGCGCGTAGGCCAAGGCCGCGGTGGACGACGAGAACAAGGGCGCATGCGCAGACGCCAGGGCCGCGCCGCGGGCCAGTGCGGTGTCCGGTTCCTCGGGCGCCGTCAGCGGCAGGGTGGTCGCCGCCTCCAGGGCGGGCTTGATCAGCGGGATGTCGACGCCGGAGCCGACGACGAACACCGCATCCGGGCGCGTCTCCATGTGCTCCGCGCCGGAGATCAGACGAGTCAGCTCGGCTACGGCCGCCTCGTCGTCATCGGGCAGGACCTGCCGCCGGACGTCGGAAATGGATCCGTCCGCGCTGTCGACGACCGCCAGCGTCGCGGTGTCGGGCTCGATGTAGAGCAGTGCCGTCTGTGCGTAGTTGGTCCGATGGCCTACCGCCTGGGCAAGCGCCGCCGCGGCCAAAAAGGCCGAGACAAGCATCACATTTTCGACCTTGTGGGCGGCCAGCTTGTCGCGCAGCGCGGCGGCCTCGAGCGGGTCGGTGAACGTGACGCCGGTCGATGCCAGTTGATAGCCGCCTTCTGCTGCGCCCTGACGCGTGCCCAAGATGGCTGACACTACCTGGTCCGAGGCGGCTACCGTTGCTGCATCATCAGGCGCAGCGACGTCGAAGTTGTCTTCATCGACGGTCGCGCCGTCGCCATTTTCCCCCTCGACCAGCACCATCCGGACTGCGGTCGGCGCCATCGACACACCAAGTACGGTGTCCAAAGCTCCTCCAATAGTCGGTTGCTAGCCGTTCACGGTGGCGGCAGGCTCGTCGCACTTTGCGGTGACGCGAGACCTCTCCGAGATCCCACCGGTATTCCCCTAAAGACCCGATTTTACGCGCGTTCGGCACTCGGGCGGTGGCTCGGTGCCGGGCCCAGGCGCGGCTACGGGGACGGAATTTGAGTGCCGAAGTGGCGGTGCAGCCAATCCTCCCAGTGTTGATGGTCACCGGAGTGTGGCGAAGGTTGCGGCGGAGGCGGGGGCGCTTGGGGCGGCGCCACTGGAGCGTCCGTCGGCCGGGGTGGGCCGGGCGGGCCGGCATTGGGATTCTGCGGCGCGACGACGTTCGTGCCGACGTTCGGGCGCTGGTCCGCGTGCGGCCGGATACCGACGGCGAGCGCCAGCGCCAGCCCCAGGATGCCGGCGATGAAGACCATCGTGACGGCGGCGATCGTCAACACCGACTTGCGGCTGGGCTGCCGGCGCGACGGGGTGTCGGTAAGCCGGTGGTCGGAGACGGCGTCGCCTTCGGCGCTGTAGGCGCGTTCGGCCGCAGCCGCCGGGGAAGTCCGCGCGGCCGGGATCGATACCGTCCGCGGCGCTCCGAGGTTCGCGTTCGCCGCTGCCAACGAGGCGCCCCGCGCCAGGGCCATCTCGGGTTCCTCGGGTGTGGTCACCGACAGTGCGGTCGCCGCCTCGAGTGTGGGCTTGATCGACGGGATGTCGACCTCCGAGCCGACCAGAAACACCCCGTCCGGCCGCGCCCTCATCGACTCGGCGCCCGAGATCATCGCGGTCAGCTCCGCCAGCGCGGCGTCGTCGCTGCCGGGCAGCGGGTGCCGATGCAAGTCGGTGACCGTTCCGTCGGAGGTGTCGACGACCGCCAGGGTGGCGCTGGCCGGCTCGATGAGCAGTAACGCGGTTCGCGCCCAGTTGGTGGCGCTGCCCACGGCCTGCGCCAGCGCCGCGGCTGCCATGACCGCCGAGACCAGCATCACATTCTCAATCTTGCGTGCTGCCAACGCGTCTCGCAGCGCCGCCGCCTTGACGGGGTCGGTCCAGCTCACTCCACTGGATTTGAGCCGGTACCCACCCTGAGCAGCGCTGTCTCGCGTGCCGAGAATGGCCGCGACGATGTGATTTGCTGCGACAATGGGCGTTTCATCGTCGGCGACCGCAAAACCGTCCTGATCGACAGTCACCCCGCCGGCAGCTTCACCTTCGATGAGCACCATGCGGACTGTCTCAGGTGCCATAGACACGCCAAGTACGACGTCCACCGCTCCTCCAAATCGTCCAAATTGGTTGCTGCGCCATGCCGTACGGCTGCGTTGCCACCGCCTTGGGGTCCCGCGATTCGCGAGTCAGCCGGACTAATCACAGTTCTGGCCGCGGCCACACCCTAGTCCGCCACCCTAGCCCGACGGGTCAGACACGCGCGCGAACCGTGAACGCGCTATCGATGGCCGAATCCGTGACCACCACCGAAACCGTGGCCGCCGAATCCATGACCACCACCGAAACCGTGGCCACCGCCGAACGGTCCGTGACCCCCTCCGAACGGTCCGTGACCGCCGAATGGACCGTGACCGCCGAACGGTCCATGACCGCCCAAGGGGCCGTGACCCCCACCGCCACCGCCCAGGCCGGGCACCGGCAGCCGCGGCGGCGGAACGAACACGGGCGGCGGCAGGACCGGTGCGGGCGGAGCCGCGGGCGGCGCCGGCGCGACCGGGTGCGGCACAGCCAACGGCCGCGGCTGCGGCGGCGCGACTTTCGGTTGAGCCTGCACGGGCGGCGCCGGATTGGGCGGGGCCGGCGTGGGGGCTGGGGCGACGATGTTCTGGTTGGGACTGGGCCGCAGCGCGACGGTCGGACGGATGCTGATCGCCAACGCGATTTCCAGCGCCACCACCGCGGCGATGAAGATCACCGCGAGCGAGCTGCTGACCAGCAACACAGACTTGCGCCGACGCGCGCGTTCATCAAGGGCGATCATGGTTTTGGCGTCGGCGTCTTCGTCGCCCACGGCGCTGTACGCGACGTTGGTCGTGCCCTTGTCGGCGTCGGCGGCCAGGGTCGCGATGTGGCTGCGGTATTCGGGTTGATATGCGGCAAGCAGGCCGGGATGTTGTCCGGCGAGCGCCAGCGGGTCCACTTCGCCGGTGCCCGGGTCCAGCGCGTAGGCCAGGGCGGCCGTCGATGACGCGAACAGCGGCGCATTCGCTGAAGCCAGCGCGGCGCCTCGCGCCAGAGCCATCTCCGGCTCGTCGGGCACGGACAACTCGAGCGAGGTCGCGGCCTCCAGGACCGGTTTGATCATCGGAATGTCGACCCCGGAACCGACGAGAACCAGTCCTTGCGGGTGCGTTTCGAGCGCCTCGGCGCTGGACGCCATGTCGACGAGTTCGGCTACCGCTTGATCCTCGTCGTCCGCGAGCGTTCTGCGCCGCACCTCCGAGACCGAGCCGTCAGCGGTGTCGACCACGGCCAGGGTTGCACTGTAGGGCTCCACGAAGAGCAGGGCGGTGCGCTCGTAGTTGGTGGCGTCACCGACGGCCTGCGTCAGCGCGGCCGCGGCCATGAAAGCCGAGACCAGCATGACGTTTTCGACCTTGTGCGAGATCAGGGCGTCGCGCAGCATCGCCGCTTCGACGTGATCGGTCCACGTCACACCGGTCGAAAGCAGTTGGTAGCCGCCGTCGGCGGCGCCTTCCCGGGTGCCGAGGATCGCCGAGATCACTTCGTTGGGGGCGGTGCCGGGCAGAGCGGTGCGTTGCGTGTCGACGTCGAAATCGTCCTCGTCGACGGTGACCCCGTCGGCGCTTTCGCCTTCGACCCGCACCATGCGCACCTTCGTCGGCGTCATCGAGACGCCGAGCACGATGCCCACCACCGCTTACGCTCCTCCAACACCACTATTGAATCGATCACCAGTGATTTCGTGCCGATAGCAGAGGGCGGGCTGCGAGCCCACACACGATGCTGGGCTGATGAAATTCTGGCGGGTCTGGCGGCATTTTTTGACCAGCCTCAATACCCCGACCCTACTCGTGTGATCTCGACAGCGAGCGCGGAGCGCTGTGGGTTAGTTGGCAATCGGACTAGTGATGTCCGCCGCCACCGCCGCCGCCCCCACCGCTGTGGCCGCCGCCAAAGCCACCGCCGCCGCCGAAGCCCCCAAGACCACCGCCCCCACCGCTGTGGCCGCCACCGAAGCCCCCGAGACCACCGCCGCCACCAGGAGCCGGCGCATGACCGCCACCGAAACCGGGAAAACCGCCGGGGCCACCACCGCCGGGAGCCGGCGCATGACCGCCGCCGAGGCCGGGAAAGCCGCCGGGGCCACCACCGAACCCGCCGAGACCGCCACCGCCGGGGACACCTGCGGGAGGCGTGGGAACGTGACCGCCGCCCAAACCGCCCGGACCGCTACCAGGGGCGGGAACGTGCCCACCACCCAAACCGCCGGGACCGTTTTCCCCAGGCGTGGGATTGTGGCCGCCGCCGTAGTTGCCGGGACCGGTCGGCTTGGGAGGGGTGCCCTCGCCCGGGGGCGTCTGATGCGGTGGTGACTTCGGAACGGTGACCTGCGGCGGTGCCTGCGGAACGGTGACCTGCGGCGGTGACTTCGGAACGGTGACCTGCGGTGGTGACTTCGGAACAGTGACCTGCGGTGGTGACTGCGGAACGGTGACCTGCGGCGGCTGGGGAAGGCGAACCGGCGGCTGGGGCTGCACCGGCTGCGGGATGGACAACCGCGGAGCCTCCAGCATCGGGGGACTCTCGACCGGGTTGGGAATCGGAATGCGGACGGGCACCGGAATCGGCACCGGAGCAACCACGACGGGAACCGGAGCAACCGGGGCCGCGGGCGGCGGAGGCGCCGCCGGCGGGGGAACCGCGGGCAGCGGCGCGGCAACCGGCGGGCTCAACGGCTGGGGCGCGGCCGCGGGGGCGGGCAGGCTGATCTTCGCCAGCGGTTCGGACGCCTGCACCGGCGCCGGGGCCGACGCCTGCTCGGGGACGATCAAGTGCTGACCAGGGGTGGGCTGCAAGGCAACGGTTCCCGTCGTGCGGATGCCGATGGCCAGCGCGATCTCGAGCGCCAGCACGGCGCTGATCCCCACCACCGCCAGCCCGCTGCCGACAAGCAGTGCCGGCCGCCGCCTGGGCTGGCTTTCTTCGGGAAGGAAAAGCTTTTCGATGACGACGGTCGGCGAATCGGCGTCGTCGTCTGCCACCGCGCTGTAGGCGAGTTCGTCGTCGCCGGACTGCTGCCCGAACGGGACATAGAGATACTCGGGAAGGGAGTACTGGTCGACGGCGCCGGTACCGGGGTCTTGCGCGTAGGCCAGCGCGGCGGTCGACGAGGCGAACAGCGGCGCGTTCGCCGACGCCAGTGCCGCGCCGCGGGCCAGCGCCGTCTCCGGCTCCTCGGCCACACTCACATCGAGGAACGTCGTCGACTGCAACACCGGCTTCAACGGCGCGACGTCAACCCCCGAGCCGACCAGGAATAGGCCGCCCGGCGGGAGTTCCAGCTTCTCCATCCCGGCGACCATCGCGCCGAGCTGCGCCGCAACATCGCCGTAGTAGTCGGCGTGCAGCTGTTGCTTGTAGACGTCCGGGATGGAACCGTCGGCGGTCTCGACGACCGCCAGAGTCGCGGTGTCAGGCTCCACCAGGAGCACCGCGGTGCGCTCGTAACCCATTGCGCCGCCGACGTTTTGCGCCAGCGCCGCGGCGGCCAAGAACGCGGAGACGAGCATCACGTTGTCGATCCGGTGAGCGGACAGCGCATCGCGCAGCGCAGCGGCTTCGAGTTGATCCGTCCATGTCACGCCGATGGACGACAGCTCGAGGCCGGCATCAGCGGCACCCTCGCGGGTGCCCAGGATCGCGGAGATCACCTGATCGGGCCCGGTCGTCGCAGCTACATTTTCGACGTCGGCGACGTCGAACGTGTCCTCTTCTACCGTGGCGCCGTCGGCGTATTCGCCTTCCAGGACGACCATTTGGATCGACGACGGTGCCATCGACACCCCGAGCACGATATCCAATACAAACCCCTCCAAAGGTATTGCACGACGAACCATGGCCGGGCGGAGGAAAAAACCATGGCTAACTAAGTATCGCCCACACGGGGAGCGTGAGAGCCCCGCAGAACCTATGTAGTCCGTATGAAGTTCTGATAGGAGCGCGACGGCGTAGGTCCTCGCTGACCCTGATACTTCGAGCCAACTTGCGTACTGCCGTAAGGGTGTTCGGCGGGACTGGTCAACCGCAGAATGCACAGTTGACCGATCTTCATGCCGGGCCACAGGGTGATCGGCAGGTTGGCGACGTTGGACAGCTCCAGCGTGATGTGGCCGCTGAAGCCGGGATCGATGAAGCCGGCCGTTGAGTGTGTCAGCAGGCCCAGGCGGCCCAGCGACGACTTGCCCTCCAGGCGACCGGCGAGGTCGTCGGGCAGGGTGATGAGTTCCAGCGTCGAGCCGAGCACGAACTCTCCGGGATGCAAGACGAACGGCTCCCCGGCGGCGGGTTCGACCAGGCTCGTCAGCTCGTCTTGCTGCTTGGCCGGATCGATGTGGGTGTAGCGGGTGTTGTTGAACACCCGGAACATGGTGTCGAGCCGCACGTCGATGCTGGACGGCTGCACCAGGCTGCCTTCGAAGGGCTCGATGCCCAACCGCCCGGCGGTGATTTCGGCCCTGAGGTCGCGATCGGAGAGCAGCACGCGACGAGCCTAGCTTCTCCCCGATCGAGCTCAGCGGAGATAGACCTCGCTGCCGGTGGGATATCCGCCGCCGGTCGTCGTGACGTGTACGTGGTCGTAGTGGCCGAGCCGGCTCGCCTGCGCTCCGTTCGGCGTGTAGTAGACGCCTCGCCAGATCGCATCCTGGATGCCGAACCGGTTGGCGTTCTGTAGCACGTAGGCGACGATCGCATTGCCCAGCGCGATACCGTCGGCCGATTGCGGGTTCGGAATCATCACATCGATCGCCAGGCCTAGGGGGTGCCACGGCAACGGATCCGGGCGCACTCCCCCCATCTCGTGGATCTGCGGAAATTCCGCGGTGATGTTGCGCGCGGTCAAGATCGTCCGGATCTGCAGCCCCCGTTCCGGGGCGACATCGGCGGTTAGGAAGCGGGCCCGGGTGTGGTAGCGCGACGCCGCCGTCGGCTCGCCGTCAGCGGCTTCTTTAATAAGCCGATTCGATGCCGCGGTGACGATTTGTACGCAGCAGGGGGCGACGTCGCTGATAACGGGCTTAGCCTCGGTACGGGGTGCAAATGGGTGGACGTCCGCCGACACCGCGAAGAACACCGCCGCAGGGGCGACGACTGCTGCCAGGGCCACTGACGGTTTACGCCGCTTCCTGGCTAATCGGTGTCGACCCACCCGCAGCACATTACGGTGCGATAACGGAATAATAAATATGAGCATGTGAATTTGTGAAAGGAATAACTCGGGTTTGGGCGCGATGGCGCACAACGGGCGCGGCGATACCCGTCGATGAGCCGTCCTGACCTCGACGGCTGCCGTCGGGTGCTAGCCTTCCTTGGCGAGAAGTGCCGATGTAGTTCAATGGCAGAACATCAGCTTCCCAAGCTGAATACGCGGGTTCGATTCCCGTCATCGGCTCCACATATGAGCAGGTATTTCGTCCGCTCACTCCGCCTCGGTCGACGGTCGGTCCCGTAACAGTCCCTTGCCAATCGAACTGCTTCCCGGAGCAGTTATCCGGTGCGCGTCGAGGGGGAAGCGTTGAGGGAGACTTGCCTGCTCAGGACGGGTGCGGCTGGGTCACAGTCCAGCGTGAAGCCAGGGTGTCGCAAATGGTGCGTTGCTCAACCTCATTCAGGTCGTGCATGAGGAGTCCTTCGACGGTGAAGATGCCGATCATCACTTCGGCCTCCACGGTCGAAGTCGACACTCCCGCGGTCTCCAATTCGTAACGGAACATGCCGCCGGTGATCAGATGGAAGTTGTGATGCCACTCGGCGATGGCGGCCGAATGTTCGACGCGGGCGTGCACCGTCGTCACCAGGCGGCTCATCTGTTGTAACTGACGAACCACCCACAGCACTCGAGCGGGGATCGGTTCGGTCGCAACCTGTTGGTACTGCGGCCAGACGTCGGCCATGACGGAGTCGAGCACAGCGATGAGAACGTCGTCCTTATCCCCGAAATACCAGTAGATGGTGTTTGGTGCCACCCCGGCCTCCTTCGCGAGGCGACTCATCGGGGTGGCGTCGTAGCCAGTATCGATGAACAGCCGTCGTGCTGCCGCGACGATTTCTGCCCGCTTCTCTTCGGCGGCCTGTGGACGCTTGTTCCGTGCCATGGCTCCCTCTGCATCGACTAGATCACACTATGTTGAACGACATTCAAGAGCTTGGTACCTTTTGTTGAACGTCATTCAAGATACCCGATGGAGACCCGCGACGATGAACCAGCCACTTAGCTACGTCCGACACGACGTGACCTTTTTGTCCGAGGAGACAGCTTGCGCCGCGTGGCTCTACCGTCCCGAAGGCGTCAAGAACCCGCCCATCGTCGTACTGGCCCACGGGTTTGCCGCCTTCCGCGAACTGCGCCTGGACGCCTACGCCGCACGATTCGCCCAGGCAGGTTACGCCGCACTGGTGTTCGACTACCGGCACTGGGGCGCCAGCCAAGGACAGCCCCGCCGCATCCTTGACATCGCCAAACAGCACGCTGACTGGCGGGCCGCCATCGCCTACGCCCGCAGCCTGGACAACGTCGACACCACCCGGGTGGTGGGATGGGGTTCGTCCTTCGGCGGTGGCCACGTTCTCAACTTGGCCGCCCACGACCACGATCTCGCAGCCGCCATCGTCCAGGTGCCCCACGTCACCGGACCCGCATCCGCGTTCTCCCAATCCCCCACTTTGGTCGCACGCCTGATAGCCGCAGCTCTGCGTGATCAGGTCGGCGCATGGCTCGGGCGGGCACCGCACCGGGTGAAGTCCGTCGGCAGGCCCGGCGAGGTCGCGATGATGACCTCACCCGGCGCCTATGAGCTCGTGGAGGAGATGGCCGGGGGCGAAGCGGCCGAGCACAAGCGCGAGCAGCTCCTCGCCGAAAACGACGTCGCCGCGCGCATCGCCCTGCGCGTGCCGTTGTACTCACCGGGACGCAAGGTCGCAGACATCACCGCACCGACACTGGTGCAGCTCGCCGAACGTGACGACGTCACTCCCTACGCCAAAGCCAAGAAGATCGTGGCCCGCATCCCCCACGGCGAAGTCCGCTCCTATGACTGCACGCACTTCGAGCCATACCTGGATCCGCACTTCGACGGGATCGTGACGGACCAGATCGACTTCCTCAATCGCCACGTCCCACTGACGTGACGCAACGCCAAGCGGCCTTCCACCCGCAGAGACTCGACACCCGCCGCGCACCAGAGGCGCACCCCCGATTCGGCCATGGCGGCCGACGCCTATTAGTAAGGAACACCCATCCATGAACACGGCCCGACGTGCCGCCCTGATCACGGGGGCATCTGCCGGCATTGGAGCGGCCTTCGCTCGCCACCTCGCGACCGAGGGCTACGACGTGCTGCTCGTCGCCCGACGCGCCGAGCGCCTCGAAGAACTCGCCACACAACTACACCAACAAAACGGCGTGCGCGCCGAAGTGTTCGCCGCCGACCTCACCGACCCCTCTGCACCCGCTGCGATCACCACCCGCGCAACGGAATTGGGCCTGCCCATCGACGTGCTTATCAATAACGCAGGACTTTCGGCCAGCACAAAATTCTCCGACACCTCCTGGGACTCGGTCGCCGGAGAACTTCAACTGATGGTCACCGCACTAACCGAATTGATCCACCGAGCCATCCCTGGCATGAAACAACGAGGGTGGGGACGCATCGTCAACCTGTCCTCACTGGCCGCGATGTCCCCACCGGGAGAAGGGCTGCTGTACACCGGCATCAAGTCCTACGTGCTGAACATGTCGCAATCCCTCGACATGGAACTCAAACCCCATGGCATCCATGTGACTGCGCTCTGCCCCGGCTTCACCCACAGCGAGTTCCACGACGTGATGGGCACCCGCGATGCCGCCGACCGCCTGCCGGGCTTCTTGTGGCAACAGCCTGATCCCGTTGTCCGCGAGGGATGGGCCGCCGTGACCAACGGCAAGCCCGTCTGCATACCGGGCATCGTGAACAAACTCACCGCCGCGGCCATACGCCCGGTCCGACAGCGCACTCAGTACTTCCTCGGCCGCACCTTCAATCCCTTCAAATAGACAACATCATGAAGCCTCTGGAGAGGAGCGAAGGACCTTCAAAGCACGCCCTCCTGGGTGGACGGCATGAAAAGATCCGCGGGCGTTGGCGCGTGCAGCACACCCTTAACGCTGGCCATCCTGGGGCCGGTAGGGGCCGTGCTCGGTTACGACGGCGGTGATGAGCCCGGCCGGGGTCACGTCGAAGGCAGGATTGAAAACGTCCGCGTCGGGCGGGGTGATCGTGGTGCCGCTGAACGTCCTGAGTTCGTCGGGCGCGCGTTCCTCGATGGCGATCTCGGCGCCAGTGGCAAGCGATCCGTCGACCGTGGACGAAGGCGCGACCACGACGAGCGGCACGTGGTGATGATGGGCCGCGATGGCCAAGCCGTAGGTGCCGATCTTGTTGGCGACGTCGCCGTTGACGGCGATCCGGTCGGCGCCGACGAGCACGCAGTCGACCAGGCCGCGTGCCATCGCCGCCGCGGCGGCGCCGTCCGGCTGCACCCGGTAGGGCACGCCCGCCTGCGCCAGCTCCCACGCCGTCAGCCGGGCGCCCTGCAGCAACGGACGTGTCTCGTCGACCAGCACCGACTCCACCAGTCCGCGCTCATGCAGATGCCACACGACACCGAGCGCACTGCCCCAGGCCACGGTGGCGAGATGGCCTGCGTTGCAATGGCTTAGCAGCCGCAGCGGGCGGCGATCACATAGTGCGAGCACGATCTCGGCGGCGTGGGCGGATGCCGCACGGTTGAGACGTTCGTCCTCGTCGAGGATTTTCAGCGCTTCGGCGAGCACGGCTTCGGCGCCGTCGTCGAGTTTCTCGAGCGCACGCGCGGCCCCCCAGCTGAGGTTGACGGCGGTCGGTCGCGCCTTCGCAACTCGCTCGGCCGCAGCCCGGATGTCGCCTCCTTCGCGGGCCGCCAGCACGACGCCGAGCGCCCCCGCCGCGCCGAGTGCCGGGGCGCCGCGCACCGCCAGGCGGCGGATCGCGTCGATCAGCTCGTCGACGGTGCGCAGACTGACAACGCGGTATTCCGTCGGCAAGGCGGTCTGGTCGATGATCGTGACGGCGTCGCCGTCCCAGTCAATGGTCCTGCGCACGAGCCGAATCTAGCCCGCGGCTGGCGCAGCCCACCGCACGCTTCACCTATAACTTGCCGGCGACGAAGCTAGCCGCCTGATCCACCAATCCGGAGTCGATGTATGAGGGCTGCAGATGCGACGGCCAATTCGTTCCTCTCCCGCAGATGGGATCGCCGGCCGCGCACTGGTCGATCGTCTTACCGGCGAAGGCAGGGGCGAGTCGCCGAGTGCCGTTACCGAACAACGCGACCGCCGCGATGTGCTGATCCACGCCTGGCGGCAGTGGGTTGGTGAACCCGAATGCCGCGCGGCCCCCGGTCACGAGATCAGCCACCTCGGCCCCCAACGAATAGCCGCCGAGCACTATCCGGGTGTTCGGGCAACTTGCGGCCATGAATTGCACGTGGGCGCTCATATCGTTGGCGCCACTGACGGTCGTTATGTTGGCGGGATAGTTAACT
The DNA here is from genome assembly GCA_036338755.1 of Actinomycetota bacterium. Classification (GTDB taxonomy): domain Bacteria; phylum Actinomycetota; class Actinomycetes; order Mycobacteriales; family Mycobacteriaceae; genus Mycobacterium. Next base: position 42,490 of record JAYZBN010000016.1, read on the forward strand.
CCATAAACGCCGACCGACATACGCGTCTTGCCACGCAGTGAATTGACGAATGCGTCGCCGACTGCGCCGGCGCCGGGTGGTTCCTCTCGGCCGCGAGCGAAAACCACTTCGGCATCGGGGCACGCCGCCGATGCCGCCGGAATCAGCGCCGATAACGGAAAATGCATGGCTGCCAGGGTGATCACCAAAGCCGCGGCGAGCAGGCCGGCGGCCGCCAAGTTGAAGACACGATGCTCGCCCGGTGTTCTCGCGACAAGCCTCATGACGCGATATTACGGATTCACCGACGATGCGTTGACCAATCCGGTCTAAAGTGTGGTAGCCCAACAAATTGATCGACCGCAAACAGGGTTGAACACGGGCATCGCGGGTAATGCAAAACCGCGGGCGGCGCGAGCGCGCCCCGCCTGCGATATGCCCAGGGGGTCGCCACATCAATGGATAGCCATTCCGCCACGCCGGTGAAAGTCGCAAGCCCGCCACACGATGAGCTTCGACGCGGTGAACGTCCGATCTCACCCGACGATGATCCGTTCTACCGAGCGCCACAGGGCTACGAGCACACGGAACCGGGGACGGTGTTGCGCTCGCGCGACGTGCAGATCGGATTTCTGGGTCTCATCAGTCAGCCGGTGAAGGCCACTCAGTTGCTTTACCGCACCACGAATCTGCACGAAGAACCGGAAGTCGCGGTGACGACGGTGCTTGTCCCGTCGCGGCGCGAGTCGGACGTCGCTGATCGGGTCCTCTCCTACCAATGCGCCATCGACGCTGTTGCGTCGCGCTGCTTCCCTTCATTTGCGATGCGCCGCGGCGCGGGACCGATCGGTGCGTTCGTCCAAGCCGAGTACTTGTTGGTGACGGCCGCGCTGGCCGAGGGCTGGGTGGTTTGCGTACCCGATCACGAAGGTTGCCACGGCATGTGGGGCGCTCCGGTCGAGCCCGGCTACCGGATTCTGGACGGGCTGCGGGCCGCGATGCGGTGTGAGCGCTTGGAATTGTCACCGTCTGCAGCGGTGGGTCTGTGGGGATATTCGGGAGGAGGGCTGGCGTCGGCGTGGGCGGCCGAACTCTGTGAGCGGTATGCACCGGAGCTCAATATCGTTGGCGCCGTTCTCGGTTCGCCCGTCGGCGACCCGGGCAGTGTGGCGCGCCGCCTCAATGGCAGCTTCTTCGCCGGCCTCGCAGCGCTGATGATCTCCGCGTTGACGCAAGTCTTCCCCGGCGCGCAGAGGGTCGTCGATGAGCACGCGACCGACGAGGGCAAGGCGTTGCTCGACGAGTTGCAGACGATGTCGACGGCCCAGGCTGTGTGGCGCTTCCGCAACGTCGACATCGGGTCCTACGTCGACATGACGGCCGACGAGCTGTGGGACCTACCCGACGTGCGCCACATCTTCGATGCGACCAAGCTCGGCAAGTCCAGGCCCAAACCCGCGGTGCTGGTCGTGCAGGCAGTGCACGACGGAATCATCAGCGTCGACGACATCGATGCGCTGGTGGACGAATACGAAGGCCTCGGCGCGGCGGTCACCTATCACCGCGACCGGTTCTGTGGGCATCTGCTGTTGCATCCACTGTCGGCGCCCATGACGCTGAGGTGGCTGCGCGACCGATTCGCCGATCGGCCCGTCGACGAACACAAAACCCGCACGGTGTGGCCGACGCTGTTCAACCCGTCGACGTACTTGGGCATGGCCAAGTTGGGTGTGATCACGGCGAAGGTCGTCCTCGGGCGTTCCGTCGAACGTCAGCCGCTGTCGACGACGGATGCCCGCTAACTACTCACCAGGGGCGACGCCAACGGAGAAATCGTAGCGCCGCTCGCCTCTCAAGATCGTCGCCTGAACCGCCCGGACGACGCGCGGATGTTCGCTACGCTTGACCCGATTCGTAAATCCCTGGGAAGTTGAGGCCAGGTAATGGCTGAAAGACCCAAGACTCGCGCCCCGGCGTCGGGACGGCGCGAGGTCGTGGCGGAGTTAGCCGCTGCCGGATTCGACAACGCGCGCCAGGTCGCTCGAGGCGCCGCCGGAGTGGTGTATTGCTGTCGCGAGACCGCGCTGGGGCGCAACGTTGCGATCAAGGTGCTGCCGCCATTCAGCGATGACGCGGGCCGCGAACGATTTCTCCGTGAGGGTTACGCGATGGGTGGGCTCTCCGGGCATCCGAACATCGTCAACATCCTGCGGGTCGGCGTCACCCCCGAGGGCCGTCCCTACATCGTCATGTCGTACTGCCCCGCGGGTTCGCTGGGCTTACGGGTGCAGCGAGAGGGACCCATCGCCTGGCCCGAAGCCGTGCGGATCGGTGTGAAGTTGTGCGGGGCGCTGGAAACCGCACACCTGAGCGGCACCCTGCACCGCGATATCAAGCCGGCGAACGTACTCGTCAACGACTACGGCGAACCGCAATTGACCGATTTCGGGACCGCCCACGTCCCCGGCGGATACGAGACGGCGGCCGGATTGTTCTCCGGCACAATCGATTACCTGGCGCCCGAGATAATGACGGGCGAGCCCGCGACGGTTGGCAGCGACGTTTACTCGCTCGGCGCCACGATCTATGCGCTGATCGCCGGTAACGCCGCCTACGAGCGCCGCGGAAACGAAGACCTGCTCGCCCACTACACGCGGATCAACAACACGCGGATCCCGGACTTGCGTCATAACGGAATCCCGGACGCGGTGTGCTCGGCGATCGAGATGGCGATGTCGCCCGACCCGGATGAACGCCCGCCATCAGCAGCGGATTTCGGTCGCGGGTTGCAGGAGACGCAGCGCCGCAACGGCCTCAAGCCCGATGCGATGGCCATCACTGCCTCCGCCGGTTCGGGACGCACGGTGGGCACCTCGGCGGGCCTGTCGGAGACGCGGACCCTATCGCCGGCCGGGCGTGGCGGTAAAGCGGGCGCGTCGACCCAAAGGCCGCCAAGAATCGCCAAGCCGGGCCCGCGCAGTGCCGACGCGGAAAACGCCACCTCGCTGATCAATCCGCTGAAAGGCCGTGGGAATACGGCGTCGCCGTCACAGCCCACCGGTCCGCAACCCTCCGGTCCTCGCAGCCCCTTTGTAGACGCCCGCAGACCAAATTCGGCCCCGCCGAACACATCTGAGCCGACCCAAGCGATTGCCGAAGCCACCAGCATGACCGAGGCGATCGCCCCGCCGGCGGACCCACCCGCGGTCGGGCGCCGCGGGCTGGCCGCCGGAGCGGTGGCATGGATGGGCTCGTCGAAAAAGAAGCGCAACCGCGTAACGGCGCCACTGATCGCCGTGGGAATCCTGGTGGCGGTGCTGGTGCTGGGCATCGGTGTCTACGTACTGCTTTCGCAAGGCAACAAGCAGCACAGCACCACCGCGAACCAACCGGGCGGCCAACCGGTGAAATGGCAGCCGATCACCAATGCCCGCATCGCTCGCCAAGCGGCGGCGACCACGCAAGCCGACGGCACCATCTGGATATTCGGCGGAATGGGCAGCAACCGTGCGCTCGTCCCGAACCACGAGGGCTACGACCCGGTCATCGACAGCTGGAAAAGCGGTGACGATCTACCTGTTCCGGTACAACACGCGATGGCGGTGACGTGGCAGGGCAATCCGATCGTCCTCGGGGGCTGGCGCGCCGCGGGCGCGCAAAAGGTTGCCAGCGACCAGGTTTGGCGGGTGGTCAACAGCCATTGGGTTGAACTCCCCCATATGCTGCAGCCCCGGGCGGCAGCGGCGGCGGCGGTGGTGGGCGACCGCATCATCGTCAGCGGCGGGGTCGACTCGAATGGCGCGCTGCTGAACACCGTCGAGATCTTCGACGGCAATTCCTGGACCCTCGGCGCCCCCATACCGACCCCCCGCCAGATGCTGTCCGCGGCGTCGGACGGGAAGGTGGTGTACGCGGTCGGCGGCACCAACGGGACCGCCGAGCTGGCGACGGTCGAGGCGTATGACCCTGCCGCGAAAACCTGGACGCGGTTGCCGGACCTTCCCCAACCGCGCGGAGACCTGGGCGTGGCAATAGCCGACCGGCGCCTGGTCGCCGTCGGGGGGCAGTCGGCGGGGCAGGTCCTCAAGAGCGTGTCGGTGCTCGATCTGACGACCAACACGTGGGCGGGCCTGCCGGACATGGCGACGGCGCGGCACGGCATGTCGGTCGCCGCGGTTGGGCAAGCCGTGTACTCGATCGGCGGGTCGAGCGATGTCGGCGACGGCCAAGCGACCTCGTCCGCGGAGGCGCTGCAACTACCGCCGCGTCGAATGCAGCCGGCCGCGCAGTGGCGTTCCCTGCCCGACGCACCGACGGCGAGATTGATGACGGCGTGGACGGTGCTCGACGACAAGATCTGGATCGTGGGCGGCTTGCGCGACGGGGTCGCGCTGCAAACGGTCGAAAGCTACGACCCCCGCACCGGCATCTGGCAGCCGCAACCCGCATTGCCCGTCCCGCTGCATCACGCCGCGGCGGCAACCTATCGCGGCGAGGTGGTGGTGCTCGGGGGCGCCAGCGGCGACCTCACGCAGGCGTCCGCCAAGGTGTTCGCGCTGCGCGCCGGCAAGTGGGTGGAGTTGCCCAGCCTCGCTCACCCTCGCGCAGCGCTGGCCGCCGCTGCGGTCGGCGACAAACTCGTAGTCGTCGGCGGGCAGAACGCCAAACAGCTGGTCGGCCAAACCGAGGTCTTCGACGGCAGCTCGTGGCACGACGCGGCCAACATGCCCACCCCGCGTGAACATCTGGCCGCGGTGTCTGACGGAACCTACGTGTACGCGGTCGGCGGGAGGTTCCTGTCGTCCGACAAGAACTCCGCGGCGTTCGAACGATTCGACCCGCAGGCCGGGACGTGGACCAAGCTGGTCGACATGCCGACCCCTCGCGGCAGCTACGGCGCCACCTTGATCGACGGCCGAATCCTGGCGGTCGGCGGTGAGCAACCGACGCAGGTGGTGGGCGTGGCCGAGATGTACGACATCGCCAATGGAACGTGGAACACGTTGCCGCCCATGCCAACTCCGCGCCACGCCGAGGCGGTCGCCACGGTGGGCAACACCGTCTACTGCATCGGTGGGGCGAACCGGCCCACCCATGAAGGCCCGGTGGCCACGGTCGAGGCGTTGGACTTCATCTAGCGGATACGTGGGTCAATGGCGCTTGAGCCGGCTGCGCCAACCCACGAAACTCGCGTACACGACCGTCAGCACCCCCAGCATGCCCACGTCGAACAGCCAGGCCTGCGCAGTGTGTTTGAAGTGGCTGTCTTTCGGTGCGAGCGGTCCGGGCTCGATCGTCCACAAGTCGACGGTCGAGGCCTGCGCCGCGAAACCCCAGCGCGAGGGCACCGCCCACGACATCTGGTCGAGACCGAGCCGGTCGGTGACCGGGATCATCCCGCCGCACAGCACCAACTGCAGCATCAGCGAAACCACCAGCAGCGGCATGATCTGCTCGTTGGAGCGGGCGAGGGAGGACAGCACCAACCCGATCATCGCCGCGGTGACGCACATCGCGGCGGTCGCGACGTACAGCTCGAGGGTGGCGCTGCCGAGGAGCAGCGCCGGCCGCGTCGGTGCTCCCTTGCCCAGAATCGTGATGGTCGTCGCGATCGCCGACTGGACGACGGCGAACACGGAGAACACGGCCATCTTCGCGAGCAGGTACGCCTTGGTGGACAGGCCGACCGCCTGTTCCCGACGGAAGATCGGGCGCTCGCCGATGAGGTCGCGGATCGTCAGCGCGGTGCCCATGAAGACGGCAGCCATGGTGAGCAACATCAGTACCGAGCCCGGCTCATCGGAGCCGTCACCGTTTGGATCGGCGACGCGGAAACCCGTCGAACCCGGAACCGTGAGCGCCAGCGCGCCCATCACAAACGGCAACAGCGCCAGGAAGATGAAGTAGGCGCGGTCGGCGAAAATCAACCGAATTTGGCGGCGGGCGATCGTGACGAACTGGCGGCGGGTGCTGGAGCGGGCCGGGGCGCCCAGGTCCGCCGGCTTGTCCGCCTCGGCTGCGGCCGGGGGTGGTTTGAGTTGGGCCAGAAAACGGCGGTTGGCTTCGTCGGGGTCCGCGCCGACCATGCCAAAGATCTTGGCCCAGTTGGTGGTTCCCATGGTCGCTTCGATTTCGTCGGGCGGGCCGCAATACGCCGTCTTGCCGCCGGGCGCCATCAGCAGCACCTGATCGCAGAGATCGAGGTAGCTCAGCGAGTGCGTCACCACCAACACCACCCGACCTGCGTCGGCCAGCTGCCGCAACATGGTCATGACCTGAAGGTCCAGCGCCGGATCCAGGCCGGACGTCGGTTCGTCCAGGATCAGTAGGGACGGCCCGGTGAGCAGCTCGAGTGCCACCGAGGCACGCTTGCGCTGTCCGCCGGACAGCTTGTCCACCCGGGTGTCGGCGTGCTTGGTCAACCCGAGTTCCTCGATGACCTGCGCGACCACCTGTGCGCGGTCCTGCTTGCTGGTGTCGGGCGGCAGCCGCAACTCGGCCGCATAACTCAGCGCCTGGGTCACGGTCAGCTGGCGGTGCACGACGTCGTCTTGGGGCACCATCCCGATCCGGCTGCGCAAGGACGCGAAGCTGGCGTGAATGTCGTGGCCCTCGAAGGTGATTGAGCCGGAGGTGGGACAGGTGGCCCCGGCGATCAGCCGGGACAACGTGCTTTTGCCGGCACCGGACCCACCGATGAGGGCGGTCAGCGTGCCGGGCCTGGCCGTCATGGATACCTTCTGGATCAACCGTTTGCCGTCGACGTCGAAGTCGACCTCGCGCACCTCCAGCCCGCCGGTGCGGGTGGCCGCTTCGGCGCGGCGGAGCAAGATCTCGCCGTTGAACACCAGGTCGACGTTGCCGATGGTGACCACGTCGCCCTCCGTCAGCGGCGCCGACAAGATTCGGGTGCCGTTGACGAAGGTGCCGTTGATGCTGTGCGCGTCGTGGATCTCCGTGCCGGTCGCGCTGGAGACCAAGTAGGCGTGATGGCGCGACGCCAAGACATCCGAGATGACGACGTCGCTGTCTTCGGCGCGACCGATCACGGCGGCGCCCGTGGGTGGCGCAGCCAGCGTCGACCGCGACCGCTGCACGGCCCGCCGCAGGTTGGTGCTGTCGAACTGCGCGGCTTCGAGTGCCTCCGCTCCGATCTCGGTCGGTTGGCCTTTTGCCACCGGCTGCGCGGGCCGTTCGGCCGGCGGTGCCGGCTGGGGCACGCGGGGCGGAGACGATTGGCCCGGATAGCCGACAGCGCGGCGCGGGCCGCCGGCCTGCTGCGGCGCCGGCGGCGGCGGGCCGCCCCGGGCGTAACGGAGCGGGGCGGGTTGCGGTCGCGCGATGCGGGGCGAAGAGCCGCCGGGTTGCTGCGGGTACTCGGGGTGCGCCGGTTTCGGGGCGCCGGGGCGCCTGAGGGCCTGCATACCTTCGACCGTCGGCGGCAGCTGGCCCACCGTCCTGTCGTGGCTTTCGATCACGAAGCTCAACCGCGGCCCGTCGGGACTTCCCACGTTGATGCTCTGGCCGTCGCGGATGTCGACGACGGCGACCCGGCCGCCATTGACGAACATTCCCGTCGGGGATCCGTTGTCGATCGCCATCCATTTGCCGCGATCGAAACGCAACAACAGGTGCGCGCGGGCGATCTGCGGGTGCGCGACGCGCATGTCGGCGCGCAGGTCACTTCCCACGACGACATCGTGACCGGCGGCAAAACTGCGCCGTGACCAGTTCGATTGGACCGTCAGCACGGGCGGTGCGGGCCTACTCATCCACTCAGTATTCGACCCGCCGTCTCCGCGGCGCCAGGGTTTCGCCATATTGGTCTGCAGTTCACCGACCGTCTTTGCTGTCCGGGCCGCCGCGGTCGTGAGTGGCAACTCCGAGATCGCGCGGCCGAGCCACGGGCGGGTCACGACTCGATCCCAATTCACCGCCGGCCGCGCAACCGAACACCCTTGGCCAAAACGTGACCGAGGTGTGGCCAAACATCAACGCGCCCTTGTACTTTCGCAGCTCAGCGCACATTTATCATCCCTACTACAACAAGGTCGTTCAAAAGGAATTGGAGCCATGCGGACGGGTGTTCGGTGTGTTCTTGCGGTGATCGGAGCCGCTGCGAGTGTTGTCGTGACGCCGGCCGACGTGAGCCTGGCGGCATCCAACCAGTCGCGTGGGTTCGCGATCGCGTCGGTCCTGCCGGCGCGCGACGAGGTGGTCGGCGTGGCGCACCCCGTGCTGGTGAGATTCACCGCACCCGTAGCCAATCGGCAGGCGGCCGAGCGCTCCATCGAAGTCAAATCAACGCCCGCCATGACCGGCAAGTTCGACTGGCTCGACAACGATGTCGCGCAGTGGGTTCCGGACAGATACTGGCCCGCGCACAGCACGATTGCGCTGACAGTCGGCGGCGTGACCACCGAGATCAAAACGGGTCCTGCCGTGGTCGGGGTCGCCAACATCTCCGACCACACCTTCACCGTGAGCATCGACGGGGTCCAGACGGGACCACCGTCCGCACTGCCGGCGCCGCACCACCGGCCGCACTTCGGCGAGCAAGGCGTGATGCCCGCATCGATGGGTAGGCCGGAATACCCGACGCCGGTCGGCACGTACACCGTGTTGTCCAAAGATCCTGCAGTGACCATGGATTCGAGCAGCGTCGGCATTCCCGTCGACGATCCCAACGGTTACCTGCTCACGGTGAACTACGCCGTCCGCATCACCAACCGCGGCCTTTTCGTGCATTCGGCTCCGTGGGCCGTCTCCTCACTGGGGCTCGAGAACGTCAGCCACGGCTGCATCAGCCTGAGTCCCGAAGACGCCGAGTGGTACTACGACCACGTCAACGTCGGCGACCCGGTGATGGTCGTGGACTCGACTTACAATTAGGAAGCTCTGCACTTAGGCGTTAGCCCGGTGCGTCGCTTCAATCACCCTGACGTGCGCGGCTTTTGGGACTTTTGGGACGCGGCGACGTTGCCTTACCTGCGCGCCACGCAACGGGACGGGCCCGCTGGTGACAAACCAGCGGGCCCGTCCCGTTCACTCAAAACTCGGCGTCAGCTCGCGCCCGAGGGGCCGGCGGGAACCGGCTGGCCGGGCACCGGTCCGCCGCTCGGTGCCGGACCCGTTGGCGCATCCTTCACCCCGGACATGTCGATGAGCGGAGCGGCCGCGTCCAGGGGCGCACCGGCAGCCGCCGGCCCACCCAGCGCAATCAGCGGCGCGCCGGCCGGCACGACCGGCACCGGCGGCACTACCGGAATCGGCGGCGCGAGGGGCAACGGCGGCACGATCGGCACCGGAGCACCGACCGGCACGGGGCCTGGCACGGCCATCGGCACGCCGGACATGTCAATCATGGGCGCAGCGCACATGCCCCCGGCGGCCGGCGCACCAGCAGCCACGGGCCCTGCGCCCGCGACCGGACCGCCGGCGGCCGGCGCCTCGCCGGCCTGCCCCTCGATGCACGCGTTGCCGCCCGTGATCAGCGGGGCGGCCGCCGCATTGGGGCTCAACGCGATAGCAGCCCCGCACAACCCAACGCCGGCAACTACTTTGATGTTGAACCGATCGACGATCGCCATCAGCGTCAACTCTCCTTTATTCACGCTCAGCTATTTCGCACTGGTGCAGCAGGCCCGCCTAGCCGTACCGAGGTCACTTTCGCGACCGCGCCAATTGTCAGCACCACGCGCGCGACACGCGCCACGCCGCACCGTGCCGTTTCCAAATGGTGACGTCACAACGGCGTCACGAATCAGAACTCAAGGCAGATCGCCACTAAACGCCGAAGGCCAGCGGTCGCCGGACGGGTTTCGAATCTCACCGAATTAAATTTTCCGCAGGTGCTTCACAGGAAACTGTTGGTGAACAGTTATCGCTTTGAAGGTTACGGAGAAGTTAACATCGAGATTAGAACTGTTGACGTAACGAGGAGAAGAGGCTATGTCCCCACGTCGTCTCACCACCGGGTTCATCGGTTCGGCTCTGCTCGGCGGCCCGCTTCTCGCCAGCCTTATCTGGGCCGGTCCAGCACAGGCCGACGCGACCACTTTCCTCAATGACATGCACAGAGACGGCGTCCACGCCGTTACCGGCGGTGACGGCGCTCTGCTGCAGGCGGGCCTGAACGTATGCCAGCAACTCTCGTGGGGCGCCCCCGAATCCCAGCTCGTCGGTTTGGCGCTGCAACGGTCCGACGAACGGCAAGGAGCCGGCGGGCTCAGTCCGCAGCAGGCCAACGACATCGTCGGCTACGCCGAGCGTGACCTTTGCCCCGGCGGCTAGGGCTCATCTGACACTTCCGTAGTTTCGCGGCCCTTGAGCGTGGGCGCCTGGATTGCGCCGGTCCGCGGGTAGCCTCCGCCGTTCTTGGCCGACTGTTCACTTCCCCGACTTGTTCGCGCAGCGGGTGTTCGCGGTTTTGTGTAAAAGTGCATCATCGGCATCCGGCGCACACAGGGAGAAGGTTGATGGCGGCACGCAGGCAGTTTGGCCGGTTCGTGGGTGCGGCGCTGGCGAGTGGCCCGCTTGTGCTCGCCGGGGTCCTCTGCGCCGGCCCGGCGCGCGCCGACCAGGCCGCCTTCATCAACGACCTGCACAACGCCGGCATCCACGCCGTCAACGGCGGCGACCCGGAGCTGTTGCAGATGGGTGCCGACCTTTGCCAGCAGCTTTCGTGGGGCGCTTCTCCGCAACAGCTGGAGGCTTTGGCGCTGCAGCGCTCGGACGCCGACCAGGGCACCGGTGGGATCAACGGTCGACAGGCCGCAGACGTGGTGATCTTCGCGCTGCGCGATTTGTGCCCCAACGCCTGACGCGTTTTAGCCCCGCGCGCGGCGGTCCGCGCTAGGGTGACCTCGAGTGAAGCTCAACGCAGCGAACGTGACCGGCCTCAAGATCCCGGTCCCGACGTATGACCGCAGTCAAATCGGCGTTGGCATAGCGCATTTCGGCGTCGGCGGTTTTCACCGTTCCCACCAAGCCATGTACATCGACCGGTTGCTCAGCGACGGGCTGGCCCAGGACTTCGGGATCTGCGGAATCGGCGTGCTGCCGGGTGATCGGCGCATGCGCGACGCGCTGCGCGGCCAGGACCATCTGTACACGCTGATCCTCGAACACCCCGATGGCACGCGGGAACCGCGGGTCATCGGCTCCATCGTCGACTACCGTTATGCGCCTGACGATCCCGGCTCGGTGGTCGATCTGCTCGCCGATCCGGCCACCCGGATCATCTCGCTCACCATCACCGAGGGCGGCTATCAGCCACCGCTGAGCGCGGTGTTCGGGTTGGTCGCCGAGGCGTGCGATCGGCGGCGCGAGCGCGACCTGCCCTCCCCCACGATCGTCTCCTGCGACAACATCGCCGGGAACGGCGACATGGCGCGGCGCGTCTTCACGTCATACGCTGAACACATCAATCCCGAACTCGCGCAATGGATGCGCGAGAAGACCACCTTCCCCAACTCGATGGTCGACCGGATCACGCCGGTGACCACGCCCGACGTGCTCGAGCGGCTGGACTCCGAGTTCGGTGTGGCCGATGCCTGGCCCGTCATCGCCGAACCCTTCGCCATGTGGGTGGTCGAAGACGATTTCGCCGCCGGCCGGCCGCCGTTGGATCAAGCAGGGGTACAACTCGTCGACGACGTGGCGCCGTATGAGGCCATGAAGTTGCGGCTGCTCAACGCCTCCCATCAGGGCCTGTGCTATTTCGCGTACCTCGCCGGATACCGGCTGGTGCACGACGCCGCCCAGGATCCGCTGATCGCCGAGTTCCTTGCCCGCTATATGAATTCGGAGGCCATGCCGACGCTGCAGCGCATCCCGGGGCTGGACGAGTTCAAAGCCGGACTCCTGCCGCGCTTCGCCAACGCCTACATCCGCGACACCGTGGCCAGATTGTGCGCCGAGTCCTCGGATCGCATCCCGAAGTGGTTGCTACCCGTGGTGCGTGACAATCTGCGCACCGGCGGCGCGGTGCGGCTTGCCGCGGCGATCGTCGCGAGCTGGGCGCGCTATGCCGAGGGCGTCGACGAGCAGGGCCAACCAATCGAGGTGGTGGACCGGCTCGCCGAGTCCCTTGTTCCGACCGCCCGCTCGCAGCGCGACAACCCCGTCGCGTTCCTGGCCAACCGTTCGGTATTCGGTGATCTCGTCGACCACGAACGCTTCCGCGAGTCCTACCTGTGGGCGCTGGACTCGCTGCACCGCAACGGCGCCCGCGCAACGCTGCGGGCGCTGATCGGTGCCGGCGGATCATGACGCTGGTCGCCGGCATCGACTCGTCGACACAGTCCTGCAAAGTGCTGGTGTGCGACGGCGCTACCGGCCGGGTGGTGCGCGAGGGACACGCCGATCACCCGAACGGCACCGAAATCGACCCGGCCGCATGGGAAATCGCCGCCCGTAAGGCCATCGACGACGCGGGCGGCCTGGATGGTGTCGAGGCGGTCGCCGTCGGTGCGCAGCAGCACGGCATGGTGTGCGTGGACCGCGTCGGGCGGGTGGTGCGTCCCGCGCTGCTGTGGAACGACGTGCGATCGGCCGGCGCCGCACGCGCACTCGTCGGCGAGCTCGGTGGCGCGCATGCCTGGGCCCGGGCCGTCGGCGTCGTGCCGCTGGCCGCGATCACTGTGGCGAAACTGCGCTGGCTGGCCGACCGGGAGCCGCAGCACGCCGACCGCACCGCGGCGGTCTGCCTGCCGCACGACTGGCTGACGTGGCGCCTGCGCGGCGAATCCGACATCACGACCCTGACCACCGACCGCAGCGACGCCAGCGGCACCGGCTACTACGACGCCGCAACGGGCGCTTACCGCTTCGATCTGCTGGAACTGGCGCTGCGCGGCCGTCGGCCCCAGCTGCCGACCGTGCTCGGCCCGTCGGACCGAACCGAAGGCGGCGCAAGCACATTCGGAGCGGGACTCGGTGACAACGCCGCCGCGGCGCTCGGCCTGCGCGCCGAGGAGGGCGACGTGGTCGTCTCCATCGGGACCTCGGGGGTGGCGGCCGCCGTGACCGCGGATCCGGTGCGCGACGACGCGGGATTCGTCGCCGGATTCGCCGACGGCACCGGGCGCTATCTCCCGCTGGTGTGCACCCTCAACGGCGCGCGGGTGCTTCAGGCCGCGGCCACGATGCTGCGAGTCGGGCAGGACGAGCTGTCCGGGCTCGCGCTGTCGGCGCCTCCCGGCAGCGCCGGGCTGGTGCTGATCCCGTACCTGGAAGGCGAGCGAACGCCTAACCGGCCCAACGCAACCGGAGCGGTGCACGGTCTGCGCGTCGCGAATGCGACTCCGGCCAATCTGGCCCGGGCCGCGGTGGAGGGACTGCTGTGCTCGCTCGCCGACGGAGTGGCGCATCTGGCCGCGCACGGTGTCGCCGCGCGGCGGATCCTGCTGGTCGGCGGCGGCGCCCAGTCCCGGGCGCTACGCGAGATCGCCCCCACGGTGTTCGGCATGCCGGTGCTGGCACCCGCGCCGGCGCAGTACGTCGCGCTGGGTGCGGCGCGGCAGGCGGCGTGGGCGTTGAGCGGCTCGGACCGTCCGCCCGCGTGGCAACCGCCGCCCACCGACGAATACACCGCGGAGCCCGCGCCCGAGGTGCTGGCGCATTACGCGCGGGTGCGCGACCTCACCGAGGGAGTCACCGGTCGTCGCGAAGCGGACGAAACACCGGAAGGATTCGGTACTTCGCGCTGAAGCTGGCCTTGTCGTACTTGTCGCCGACCTCGCCGTCGCACGCGACGACCGTGGGACCGTCGACGGCACTGAAGCTGAATTCCGGCACCTGCAACTCGTGATAGAGCGGGCTGCGCTGCAGGCGCCCCAGGACGAGCGCGGTCAGGATCCTGGTCCTCGCCCAGCGCCGGCCGGCCTCGAGGATGCGGACGTCGATCAGGCCGTCGTCCATCCGGGTCCGCCGCGCCGGCGCGAACCCGTTCGGCAGGTACAGCGAATTGCCCAGGAAGAACAGCGATGTCAGCAGGGTCTTGTTGTCATAGCGGATACGCACGGGCTGGTCCGCGCGCAGCGTGCGCAGCATCGCGTAGAGCCCGGCCAGCGGCTTGCCGATGCGTTTCTCGAGTTTCTCGCGGCGCCGCACGAAGGCCGGGTACGCGCCGATGCTGGCGGTGTTGAGGACCATCTGAGTTTCGTTGAGGCACACCAGGTCCACGCACGCGACGTGGCCACGCCGGATGGCGTCGACCGTCTTGGCCACGGTGTCACAGCCGATGTCCTTGGCGAAGTGGTTGAACGTCCCGGCGGGAAAGACCGCCAGCGGAAGTCCCGCGTCGATGGCCACCCCGGCGGCGGCCGCGACGGTGCCGTCACCGCCGCCCACGGCCAGCACCTCGGCTTGTTCGGCCGCGCCCCGCAGAACCTGCACCGGGTCGTCGTCGGGGCCCAGTTCGCGGATGTCGACCTTGGGCAGCTCGGCGCGCACTTCCTCGACGACGCGGGCGCCGGTGCCGCTGCCCGACTCCGGGTTGATGACCAGGATCACCCCGGCGCCGTCGGGCCGCTGCGGCGCGGCGACGCGGAGCGGTTCGGTTCGCGGCCGGGCGGTTTCGGTGATCGGCGGGACGAGCCGCCCGCCCAGCACGGCCAAGCCCGAGCCGATGCCGAATCCGGCGATGACGTCGCCGGGGTAGTGTGCGCCGGTCGCCACCCGCGACAGGCCCACCAGCCCGGCCAGCAGCGCCAGCCCGAAACCCAGCGGCGCGTTTTCCAGCCCCACCCCGACGGCGAACGCGGCGGCGCTGGCGGAGTGTCCGGACGGCAGGGAATTCGACGTCGGGCGCCGGCGGACCTGCCTGATCAGCGGCACCAGGTCATACCCGGGGCGCGGCCGCCGGCGGATCCGCTTGGCGACCTGGTTGGTGACCAGGCTGGTTACGGCCAGCGTCACCAAGCCGCGGGTCGCGCCCCGCTGCGCGCTTTGCCTGCCCGTGGCGAGCAGCGCCGCACCGATGCCGACCCAGAGCTTGGAATGGTCCGCCGCGCGGGTCAGCGGCGGCATGACCCTGTCCAGCAGCGGGGTGTCCGTTTCGGCGATGGCATCGAACAGTTCGCGGTCCAGCGTGCCCAGTCCCCGGGTGATCTGTTTGATGCCGCGTCCGCGTTGGCGGCGCCCCCTGTTCATTCGCTACACCCTAAATTGGTCCGGAGACATGGACGCACAGGGCTATTGCATGAGGTGGCGCGACAACGCCGAACGCCGCGGCGTGGACGCGCACGTCGTCGCCGAGATCGCCCGCCGGCACGGCGTCACGGCCGCACGCTTCGGAGTGCTCGAGGGCATGGCCCAGCTCGAGGACCCGCACGGCAAGTCGTTCTTCCTCATCCCGGCCTACGCCGACGGCGCCCGCGCCCGCGACGCCGCGCTGATGACCTACATCCTCAACGCGGATACCGGCTACGGTAAGCCGGGCGGGCGGCCGACCGACTTTCCTTCCACCCCTTACAGCGCCGCCGAGGTGGCACGAATCATGTTCCGGCAGAACGCAAATCGCTGGAGCTACCGTCGCGACGTGCCCTTCGTGCACCGCAACGGCGGACGGCTGGTAGCCACCCCCAACGGCATGCTGATGGGCTTGGGCGGCAACTGGATCCAACGGTTGTTCAGCCAGCGCGGCGGCACCACCTGGGGTGACATCTTCATGATGAACACGGGCAAGCCCGCCGACCCCGGCGGGCAGCTCCGCCAAGTCGTCTCATCCGGGCACGCCTGGTATCTCGACGGCAGCCGCACGCCCCGCGTGAGCCGCCTCGACCTGGACCGGGTGTTGCATCACGAAGAGCGGCACGCCGCGCAATGGGCCGACCGGGGCTACCTGGGCATGCTCGCCGGCTACGGCCGGGAGTTGTTCCGCGAGTTGGCGTTTGGCGCGGTGAACAGGTTCGAAGAGGACGCCGGCCTGTCCGACGGTGGCTACAGGGCGTGAATCCCGTGGTAGAGCACCATCGCGCCGATCACCACGAAGACCGCCGCGAGCAGGGCGCCGTTGTTGCGGTCCATCCAGTCCTTGAGCCGCGCCAGCGTGTCGTCGAGGCGGCTACCGGCCGCCACGTACGCCAATATCGGGATCGCGACGCTGGAGGCGGCGATGGCCACGAAGAAGGCCGCGGCCGCCCAGTCGCCGGCGAGACCCAGTCCGCTGGTGCCGATGCCCAATCCCGCCGGGACGCAGATGAGCGCCACATCCGGGCGCACCACGGCCAGCACCGCGCCGATGATCCCGGCGCGGGCCGGGGTGATGCTGGCGAACGAGCGCATCCAGGCCGGGGATTCGGCCTGACCGTGCCGGTTGAGCCATCGGTAGATGCCGTAGACGATCAGCGCCGACCCCAGCACCACGCGCAGCCACGATGACCACCGCGGAGGCGCCTTGTCCAGGCCGCCCAGCAGGCCGGAGGCCGCGACAGACAGCGCCGTCAGCGCGGACAGGCTGAGCAGCCAGCCGCCCAGGAACGCGAGGCTGCTCGGCCGCGGCCGCGGCGCCTGCAGCACCAGCACCGCCGGAATGACAGTGAGCGGTGAGAGCGAGATGACCAGTCCGAGCGGAACGAGGCCGGTCAGCACCGTCCCCCAGCTTCCTGCCATGGGCGGCATCCTGCCATCGCCGCGGGCGATGCGACGTCGAACGCGCCGAACCGGGTCAGGCCAGCGTGCGAATCCCGTTGTAGAGCACGATCAACCCGATCAGGAACAGGATGACGGCCATCATCGCGTCGTGGTTGGCCTCCATCCAGGCTTTGAGACGTTCCAGGGCGTCCTCGAGGCGGTCACCGGCGCCGACGTAAGCCAGTATCGGGATGGCGACCGTCGACGCGGCGAGCACGACGAAGATCGCGGCGGCGATCACCTGGGCGCCGGCGCTCAGGCTGCTGTTGCCGATGGCCAGGCCGGCGGCCGCGCACAGGATCAGCACCTCCGGGCGCACCGGCGCCAGCACGGCGCCCATCACTGCGGCGCGTACCGGCGAGAGCGTGGAGAACGAACGCATCCAGCGTGGCATGTTGCGCTGACGATGCCTGATGAACCAGTGGTAGGCGGCCAGGGCGAGCAGCGCCACGCCGAACGCGAGCCGCACCCAGGCCGCCCATTTCGGTGGGGTCGCGTGGAAGCCGCTGAGCAGCTCCGAGCCGCTGACGAACGCCGCGGTGAGAGCTGCCAACCCCAGCAGCCAGCCGCCCAGGAAGGCGAGGCCGGCCGGGCGTGGGCGCGGCGCATGCAACACCAGCACCGCGGGAATGACCGTGATCGGTGACAGCGCGATGACCGCCGCCAGCGCGACGACTTTGCCCAGCACCGCGGCCCAACTTGCCTCCACGGGCAGCAATCATCGCATTGGCGTGACGCTCACGCAGCGGTTGACCGCACCGGTCAGCCTTTGCGGCGCAGCGTCCACGCGGGCACCCAGTGCGTCACGGTTCTGCGCTTGGATCCGTACGCGACGGGATAGGTCACCAGGCCCCACCAGTCGCCCTGCTCGCACAGGGCCCAGCAGCTCAGCCACCCCTCGACGACCTTGTGCAGCTGCAGACCGTTGGGCTGATACCGCCCCGAGCGGTGCGGCTCGCGCGGGAAGAGGACGGTCAGGTCGACCAGAACCGCGATCGCGGGACGGACCACCCGAAACGGGCTGCGGACCGGTTGGCCGTTGTACCCGATCGACGCGAGCGGACCCATTGATCGATCATACGTTCGAATAGGCGCATCGTTGAGCCCCCTGATCGGGGCAGTTGGCTTCTGGCAACATAGCGGTGTGTTCAGCCAAACCGCGACGTCCAGGGCGGTTCGGTGAGCATCGCAACCACCGAGGCGTCAGGCGGTCGCCGCGGCGCGCCGGACGGTCGCCGGTGGGTGGCGCCGGCCGCGCTGGACCCGCTGGTGATCGCGATCGTGGCCGCCGCGGTGAGCATGGCCGGCGCCGCCCGGCCCTCCTTCTGGTACGACGAGGCCGCGACCATCTCGGCCGCCTACAGCCGGTCGCTGGGCCAGCTGTGGCACATGCTGGCCAATGTCGACGCCGTCCACGGTCTGTATTACGTCCTCATGCACGGCTGGTTCCAGGTCTTTCCGCCGACCGAGTTCTGGTCGCGCGCGCCCAGCGCGCTGGCGGTGGGCGGCGCGGCCGCCGGCGTCGTGGTGTTGGGGAAACAGTTCTCCTCCCGCAGCGTCGCGGTGGCCTCCGGTGCGTTCTGTGCGATCCTGCCGCGGACCACGTGGGCGGGCATCGAGGCCCGCCCTTACGCGTTGTCGATGATGGCCGCGGTGTGGCTGACCGTCCTGCTGGTTCACGCCGCGCGCCGCGACACCGCGTGGCTGTGGCTGTCGTATGCCGTCGCTCTGGGTTTCTCGATCCTGCTCGACGCGTACCTCGCGCTGTTGCTGGCGGCCTATGTCGTGTTCGTGTGCATCTTCCACCGACGCCGAATGACGTTGCTGGGCTTCGCGATCGCCTCGGCCGCAGCAGTGGCCGCACTGCTGCCGTTCCTGACGGCGGTGGCCGGGCAGGCACACCAGATCAGTTGGGTGGCACCCATCGGTCACCGCACCGTCGAAGACGTGCTGATGCAGCAGTATTTCGAGCGATGCCCGCCGTTCGCAGTGCTGTCGGCGCTGCTGATCGGCGCGGCAATCGTGTTGTGGCTCAGCGGGTCCGCTCGCCCGGCGGGCCCGCAGCGCCAACTGCTGGTGCTCGCGGCGGGGTGGCTTGCGGCGCCGACGGCCGCGATCGTCACGTATTCGGCGCTGGTTCACCCGATCTACACGCCGCGCTACTTGTGCTTCACCGCCCCCGCATTGGCGTTGATCCTCGGCGTCTGCAGTGGCGCGGTGGCCGGCAAACCATGGGTGACAACGGCGGTCATCGGCCTTTTCGCGGTGGCCGCCGCTCCGAATTATGTTCGCGTGCAACGCAACCCGTACGCCAAATACGGCATGGACTACAGCCAGGTCGCCGACCTGATCAGCGCGAAGGCGGCACCGGGCGATTGTCTACTGGTGAACGACACGGTGACGTTCATGCCGGCGCCCATGCGCCCGCTGCTGGCGGCGCGCCCGGACGCCTATCGCAAGCTGATCGATCTCACGCTGTGGCAGAAGGCGACCGACCGCAACGACGTGTTCGACACCAATCTCATCCCCGAGGTGGTGGCCACGCCGCTGAGCCAGTGCGGCGTCGTCTGGATCATCACCCAGGCCGACCCGTCCCAGCCGGCGCACGAGCAGGGCCCGGCGCTGCCGCCAGGCCCGGTCTATTGGGCGAGCACCGCCTTCGCAGTGCCGCACGACCTGGGCTTCCGGCTGGTGGAGCGCTGGCAGTTCAACCTGGTCCAGGTGCTCAAAGCCCAGCGATAGTCACCAGATGTGGATCCAGTCGACGAGCATGTCCGCCGGGTAGGTCGCCGCCGCGGGATCGCCGGCGCCGACGCCGCCGACCGCCAGGGTGAACATGGGTGTCATCCAGTAGCCGGGGTTGTTGAACGGCCACCGGAAGTCGTCGGGGGCGCCGCCGTGAACATGGATGGGTTTGTTCGGAACGCTGAAGTACTGTGCCCCGTCTCGGGCGAATTGAAATCCTTCTTCGCCCCAATGCATGCGCCAGGTGTGCCAGTTGCCGTCGACCATCCCGGGGATCGACTTGCCCTCCCAGGTCTTGCCGTTCGACGCGGCGTGCACGGTCGTCCCCGGAGGCCACGAGCCGTTGCCGTACCACTCGAAGAGGTCAACCTCGCCGTCGGGCAGCGGATCCTCGTTGACGCCCCAGAACGCGGACCACAGGCCCGGCTCCAAGCAGTTCAGCTTTATCCGAGCTTCCCAAGTCTGGTTGATCATGCTGCGGAAGTTGCCCCGCAGTTTGGCGCCGTAGTAGGTGTCCCCTTCCTGGGTGGCGCGCAAAACGAGGTTGGAGTTCCCGTCTTGGAACACATTTCGGCGGTCGTCGCGGTATATCCCCGCGACCGGCGGGAACACGTCGTCCTGCCAGGTCTGAATGGTCCATTTGCCCGGATCGGGAGCCGAACCCGCGGGGCCGTCGAACTCGTCGGCGAAGATGTAGCCGCCGCCTCCGGCCGCCGGCGCGGCCGGCACCGGCGGGCCCGACGGGGTCGCCCACGCGCCCGGCAAGCGCATCGCAGCCCCGAGCATGCCGAGGCCCGACATCAACATCATGCTGCGACGATCCATCTAATCCACCAATCGTTCGAAGCCGGCTCGTCAAGCTCGGCGGACTCTCCCCAGGCAACTCTCGCAAACGGTGTTATGAAACCACGCGGTGGGGTGGCATGCATGCCGCGGTCGGGGTCCGCGCGCACCCGATCCGCGCGCGGCGTTCCCGCTCACGAGCCGCTGCCGCGATCCCCCTGGCATAAACAAGCGACGATAGCAGCCGAGTGGCCCACTTCTAGGGATTTCGCGACTCAACCATCAACTTAGTTGACATATGCGCCGCCGCTGGTATCAAGGAGGTTGATGGTTTGAGAAAGGAAACAGCCATGTCTCATGGATTCTTCGGTAATTTCGGTGGTCCCGGTTTCGACGGTCCGGGCTTTGGCGCTCCGGGATTCGGCGGCCCGGGCGCCGGCGGTCCCGGCTTCGCCCACTTCGGCAAGAAGGGTCGCCACGGCCTCAAGCGCGCGGCGTTCGTCACCGCGGCATTGCTGCTGGACGGGCCGGCCGACGCCGCGCAAGTGGTGCAACGGGTGTCCGACGCGACCGGCGGCGCGTTCACGCCTCCGCAGGACGTGGCCGAGCTTGCGATCGGCATCCTCGCCGGGCGCGGCGTGGTCACCGTCGACGGCGGCGTGGCGACGCTGACCGAACTCGGCCGAAACGTGTTGGCATGGCGCGGAATCAGCAGCGAGACCGCCCACGCCTTCTTGAGCCGTGCGGCCAAGTTCGGTGACGTGGTGAAGATCCGCAAGGAATTCTTCGAGATCGCCGGACTGGCCCGCACCATCGCATGGACGGGCACCGACGAGCAGAAGCAGCAGCTCGCCGAGGCGCGAACCAAGGTGCTCGAGGCGCTGACCGATGCGCGCAAGGCGCTGCACCGGGCGCTCGGCGCCGCCTAGCGGGGACTGGGTTCGCTCAGCCTGACCAGGGTCTTGCCGACGTTGACGCCGGTGAACAAGCCGTTGAGGGCATCGACACAGGACTCGATGCCCTCAAAGATGGTCTGCCGGTGGTGAAGTCGGCCTTCGGCCGCCCACTGGCGTAGCGCGGCGAACGCCTCGTCGAAGCGGCCCCACTGATCGAGCGCGTTGAACCCCTGCATCAGGGCGGTCTTCGACAGCAGGTTCACGTAGTTGGCAGGCCCGGGGTGATCGCCGGTCAGATAGCTGGAGATGACGCCGCACAGCACGACGCGCGCCCGGGCGGCCAGGCGGCCCAGCACGGCGTTGAGGATGGGACCGCCCACGTTGTCGAAGTAGACGTCGACGCGTTGCGGGCAATGCTTTTTCAGCGCCGCCGCGACGTCGTCATTCTTGTAGTCGATGCACGCGTCGAACCCGAAGTCCTCGACCACCGCCCGACATTTCTCCGGCCCGCCCGCGATGCCCACCACGCGGGCGCCGGCGATCTTGGCGATCTGCCCCGCGACCGATCCGGTGGCGCCCGCGGCCGCCGACACCACCACCGTCTCCCCCGGCTGCGGCCGGCCGATGTCGGTCATCCCGAAATAGGCGGTGGCGCCGGTCGGGCCGTAGACCGACATGATCGCCAGCTGGTCGTCCTCGCCCGGGATCGGCGTGCTGAACAGGTCGTCGCGGATGATCACGTACTCCTGGAAACCGGTCAGCGTGGTGACGACGTCGCCGACCGCATAGGCGTCGCATCGCGACGCCACCACCTCGCCGATGCCGGCCGCCCGGATCACCTCACCCAGCTGGACCGGCGGAAGGTAGCTGGGCTGGTCGTCGAGCCAGGTGCGGGCGGCGGCGTCGATGCCGACGTAGGTGGTGCGCAGCAGCGCCTCGCCCTCGGCGGGTTCGGGCGCGGGCGTGGTGACCATTTCGGTGTCATCCGGTTGGACAAGCCCGGACGGACGGCGACGAAGGAGGACCTGGCGATTCGGCAAATCGGGCACGATCGTAAAAACTACCGAACGGCCCGGAAAGCCAGAAGCGAATGGCATATTCATCCCATGGCAGCAAACGAAGACCCGGAGGACCGAATCCGGGAACTCGAGCGCCCGCTCGCCGAGACGGCGCGGGCGTCCGAGCAGGGCAGCTCGCAGCCCGCCGGGCAGCCGGGCGCCCCACCCCCGCCGGCCTCGTGGAATTACGGCGGCCCGCTCCCCGAGCCATTCCAGCAACGCTCGTCGAGTAACCGCATCTGGTGGATTCTCGGCACGGTCGTCGTCGTCGGCGTGTTGGCCCTGGCGGGGGGCATCGCCGCCTTTGCCGCACACCAAGTTTCCGGCGTGAGGTCGATCATCGCCTCGCCGCCGACCATCTCCACCACGTTGCTCCCGCCGAGCGTTTCGACGAATCCCGTTCCATCACAGAGGAAATCACTTTCGTCGTCGACGTCGACCACCGCACCACCGGGTACCGAACTCAGCGTCGCCGGCATCAACGAGAACCGGACCATCGCCTGCAACGACAACATCGTCAACGTCAGCGGGGTTTCCAACACGGTGACGATCACCGGCCACTGCACCAGTCTGTCGGTGTCGGGCGTGCAGAATTCGGTCACGGTCGAGGCCGTCGAGGCCATCGACGCCTCCGGCTTCAACAACAAGGTCACCTACCACTCGGGCGCGCCGAAGATCAGCAACTCCGGCGGCTCCAACGTGGTGCAGCAGGGCTGAGCGAAAACGATTGTTACGCGGGCTCTTCGGCGTCGGCTTCGGTGTCGTCTTGGTCGTCGTCGAGGACGCTGACCGCAATGCCGTAGGGCAGGAAACGCACCTTGCGTTTGGGATCGACGTTGTCCTTGTTCGCCCGCAGTGCGTCGAGTTCGGTCGCATAGACCTGTTCGACGCGCGCGCCGCCGTCGGCGTCCACCGTGTAGATGGCCCACACGCCCTCACCGGCCTCGCCCGCGGTTTCGGGGGCGCTGCGCGGACGCCGCGACAGGTCGTCGAAAACGGCGGACCACCCCGTCCGGACACCGGGCCCGGCCACGAACTTGCCGACCCGCTCGAATACGTCGCGCAGCCCCTCGCTGCCCTCCCGGATCATTCGGTCGAACTCTTCGGGGTCGAATCCGAATCCACTGTGCTCGCCCACGCGACCTCCTTGGCGCTCGATGTCGTAACTGCCAGTGTGCGCTCAGTCGAGGCCGTTCGCCACGTGGTTACGGGCCGGGCGGCGGCGGGGGGTTGATCGGGATAGGCACCGTGACGAACGGGAAATGCAGATACATCGTCACCGGTGGCTGCTGGGGCCGCGGCGGCGCCGCGGGCGGCGGGGGCGGCGCGGCAGGCGGGGGCTCGGGCGCCGCGGCCGGCGGGGGCGCAGCCTCCTGGACCGGTGGGGGCGCCTGCCGGACGGGCGGCGGCACGTACTGCGGTGCCTGCCGGGTCGGGGCGCGGTAGACCGGGGCCGCGGGTGCCTGAGTGACCGGGGCCTGCGGTGCGGACTGCTGCACCGGCGACGATGCGGGTGCCGGGGCGGCCACCTCGGTTGGGCTGGGCGCGGGCGGCGGGGGCGCCGGGCTCGGGGCCGGCAGCTGCGCCTGCGGGGGGTTGCTCGGCGGGTTCTTCGGCGGAGGCGCGGGCAGCTGGACGCCGGGGGTGGCCACGCTGACGCCCGAAGTGTGACGGTCGGCCGGACGATCCGAGGTCAACGTCACCAGCACCACGCCGCCTATCGCGGCGACGATGCCGACCAGGGCGCTGCCGGCGAGCAGCATCGACCGAGGGCGGCGCGGCGGAGTGTCGTCCTCGTCCGCGACCGCGCTGTAGGCCCGCGCGCCGGTGCCGACGTCGGCGTTGCCCCAGACGTCCAGGTAGCTCGGGCCGAGCGCGGGGAGACTCAGCTCTCCGGTGCTCGGATCCAGTGCGTAGGCCAGGGCCGCCGTCGACGATGCGAACAGCGGGGCGTTCGCCGAGGCCAGGGCGGCGCCGCGGGCCAATGCCATGTCCGGCTCCTCGGGCGCGGTGACCGGAAGCGGGGTGGCCGCCTCGAGCGTGGGCTTCAGCGCCACGATGTCGGTTCCGCAGCCGATCAGGAACACCCCGTCGGCACGAGACCCGCGCGCGTCCAGACCGGCGACCATCGTCGCGAGTTCGGCGGCCAGACCTCCCGGGTGGTCGCCGCCGGTCTGGCGCCGGTGCAGATCGACGATCGAACCGTCGGCGACGTCGACCACGGCCAGCGTCGCGTTGGCCGGCTCGACGAACAGCATCGCGAGGCGTTCGTAACCCAGCGCGTAACCGACGGTCTGTGCGAGCGCGGCCGCGGCGAGCAACGGTGCGACCAGCATCACGCCGCCCAGTTCGCAGGTGGCGATCGCCTCCCGCAGCGCGCCGACGCCGGCGGGGTCACTCCAGGTGACCCCCGTGGAGGTCAGCCGGTGGCCGCCCTCCAACACACCTTCGCGGCTGCCGATGATCGCGTCGATCACCTGGTCGACAGCGCCGGCCGCCGAATTAACCGAATTCCCAGCGGCCCCAACCTCGAACTCTTCTTGTTCGACGGTCACGCCGTCCGCATTTTGGCCCTCGATCGCCACCAGGCGGACTGTCCTGGGAGCCATCGACACCCCAAGCACGATGTCCACGTAACGCCTCCAAAGCCCTTTTCAACGCCCTCTGCGAGGGCACGACGGGAGGAACCCCGCCCGAACTTGGTGACATAAACGTTACGCGCGTGCAGCTAATTGCGCAGGCGGTGTGCGTACGCAGGAATAACGCTAATAACCCGGCCCCAGGTACGGATTCTGCGCGCTCCCCGGGTACTGGGGGTACTGGGGGTACTGCGGGTACTGGGGGTACTGGGGATATTGCGGGTACTGCGGAGTCGCAGGAGCCTGCTGCTGTGGAACCGGCACCGGGATCGGGACCGGTAGCAGCGGAACGTGGATCCATTCGGTGGTCATCGGCACCGTGGTGGTGGTAGTGGTCGGCGGGGGCGGGGGTGTGGTGGTTTCCACCGGCGGCGGCGGCGCCGTGGTGGTCACCGACGGTGGCGGCGGCACCGTCGTGGTGACCGTCGGTTGCGGCGGCGCGGTGGTCGGCGGCGCCGTATGCCGGGGGGTGTAGACGGGCGCCGGCGGCGCGGTGGTGACCACCACCGGAGGTGGCGGAGGCGGCGGTGACGGCGGCGGTTCCGGCGGTGGCGGCGGGGGGCTCGGGATGGGTTGCGCGCTGGGCGGCGGGGGTGGCGGCACCGCGGTGGGCGGTGGCGGCGCGGCGGGCCGGGGCGCCACCGAGTTCGCCGGGGGCGCAGGCAGGGGCGCGACCGAGGGCGGGGCCGGCCGGTTCTCTATTCCGGTCAGCGTGTAGGCCACGCCACCGATCGCCGTCATGGCGACCACGGCCGACATGCCGATGATCAACTGGGAGAACCGAAGACGCAACCAGGGTCGGCGTTCCCGGGGCGGCTCAATGACGTTGAGCCGCATCGACCAGCCGGCCGGTCCGTCTTCGTCGTAGGTTTCGCCACCGAACCGCATCCGCAGGTCGCCGGGGTATTCCGTTTGCGACCAAGCCAATTCGCGATCGGTGAGCGCCTCATCATCGATCACCAGCACATCGCCGGCGCCGAGGTCGACGACGTCACCGGCGGCGTCGGCCGAGGCGAGCAGCCCTATCGATGTCCGCGTGCGCAGATCCAGCTCGCCACCGCGCGATGCCAGGATCAGCGCCCCGCTCGCCGCGGCCAGCGCGGGCTGCGAGGGCGTCAGGATCGGCATCCGGCCGTGGGCCGAAAGTCGTTCGGTGACAAACGGAATGCGTGCGCCGCCACCGACCGTTACCACAGCGACAAGGTCCGTCCAGTTCGTGCGGTAGCGCAGCAGCATGTCGTCGAAGGCGTAGATGAAGCCGGTCAGCCGGTCAGCAATCATCTCTTCGAGGTCGTCTTGCGTCAACGTCAAACTGCAGCTGCGCCCGCCCAGCACCGCGGTGATCTCGGTGGTCATGTCGGTCGAGAGCAGCTCCTTGCCCACCCGGCATTGTTCCCTGAGTTCGACGAGCTGCCCGACGCCGGCGGTGCTGGCCGGGTCCAGGCCGCTGCCATGCCCCAACTCCTCGAACGCACGCAGCTGCAACTCCTGGTCGATCTCGTCACCGGACAACGCGGCGTAACGCATGGTGGCGCTGACGAGTTCGAAGTCCCCCGCGACATTGACCAACGTGGCCGACGTGCCGCTGCCGCCGAAGTCGAGCAGGCCCACCACGCCCTCGTCGGGCAGGCCGAGCTCGGCCTTCACCGCCTTCAGCGACGCGATCGCGTCCGAAACCAGCCGCGGCGCCATACCGCTTCGCACGAAGCCCAGATGGGTTCGCAGCGCGTCGCGCAACGCCTGCACCGTCGCGGGTTTCCAATGCGCCGGAACGGCGATGGAAATCTCCGAGCACGCCGCATCCGCACCGGCCGCGAGCACCATCGCGTCCAGCGCCTCCACCGTCAGCAGCTCCGGGTCGTGCGCCGAACCGTCGGGTGACACCAGCGCAACGGAATCACCGATGCGCTCGATAAAGCCCTTCATCGGTACGCCAGGCTCGGTTAGGTACGGGTTCTCATCGGGCGCACCGATTTTCGGTGCACAGTGCGGGTAAAGGGTCAGCACAGACCGGCGGGTAACCGGTGGGCTTCCATTACGCGCAGCGACCAGGTTCGTGGTCCCGATCGACAACCCGAGTGGGTCGTACATAGAGCGAAACCTTCGTCTATAGGGGTCGGTGGCCAGCGTCAACGATAGCCGCGGACACGCGGAAAGCCGATGCTTCGCAATGTCATTGGTATCCGCTCGATGCCCTTGCGTCACCGAAGCGGTACCGAAAACCCCTTGACAAAACGCCTTTCGTTACAAGACCGTCAGCGGCAGCGAACGCCTCGGCTCGAACTGGAAGGTCGATCCCCCACTGACTCTGACGACGGAAACCTCTGGTAGTTCCTCGGTGGGAGTGTCGGTTTCGACCAGTTCGGCCGTCCAGTCGGTGGCCGATCCGCTAACTCGAACCGCGATGTGCGGATCCACCGCGGTGGCGACCGCCTGGAGCGGCTGCACCGACTCCGGCGAGCACAGCGAGATCCAGGATCGGTCATCATGCGCCGGCGACGGGTGGACGTGCAGGCGGCTCGAATCCGTCTCGGCGACAACGTAGTCAGCAGGGTTCAGCAGCGGGTGCAGCTCGAGGACGCGCAGGGCACCTTCGGTGCCGCCCGGAAGTTTCAGTGCGCGGTGAATGCGCTCGGCGGCCACACCCGCGATGCCGGTCAGGCCGCGGGTGCACACGCCGACCGCTTCGTCGTCGTTCGCGGCACGCGCCCGCACCGCGATCGCGAACGACAAGTACAGCAGGTGCATCTGCAGGCATACTTCGTCGGCCATCCGGACCAGCGCCGAATGCGAGAAGGCGGCGAAGTCGAAGTCGGACAGCAACGGCCCGGAGTAATCCGCCTGCCCATCGTCCGAGGAGTCGATGGCGTCGAGTTC
Source organism: Actinomycetota bacterium (assembly GCA_036338755.1). Taxonomy (GTDB): domain Bacteria; phylum Actinomycetota; class Actinomycetes; order Mycobacteriales; family Mycobacteriaceae; genus Mycobacterium. The sequence continues at coordinate 70,105 of JAYZBN010000016.1, forward strand.
CCATGTCGCAGCGCGTGTTCGGCTGACGATGTCGAGCGCCGGGATGCTTTGCGCTTCGGGATGGGACTCGTCGATGATGACGGTCCACGCGCAGTGCGGATGCCGGTCCGCCGGCGTCCGGGGCGGGCGATGGATGGGACGCACCTGGGCGCGCGGGTTGGTGGCGATCGCGGTGGCGTCGAAGGTGGGGTCCTCGATGGTGTGGCACATGCCGAACACGTACTGCTCGCCCATCGGCTCGACGTCGAGCAGTGCGCCGCAGTGGTCGAGGTGGAATTCGCCGTGCCAGCGGTCGTGGACCGTGTACCGGAAATCCATGAATTGCGGTGGCGCACCGATGTCGAGTTGTAGGCCCTTGAAGATGGTCACCACGTCGTCGCCCTCGTAGTTCAGGGCTTTCTGCATGCGCCGGGTGTAGATCGGGCTGGATCCCGCCCACTCCTCGATGGCGATCTGGACCATCTCGTCGCGCCCGAACGAGGAGATGCACCAGGCCATCCCGGATCGGTCGATCAGCTGCCCGATCAGTAGCAGTTCGGGAACCAAGACGACGAGCTCGTCGCGGGACAATCGCGCGTATCGCGAGGGGCTGCTCACGCCCCAAAAATAGACTCGACTATGTTATAAAGTCAATAATGTCCATCGTCGCTGGCCAGAAGCCGGAACGCCCGGTCGGCCCGACCCGGCGCACCACCGCGCCACGCAAGCGCGGCGATGACACTCGGGCGAAGATCATCGATGAGACGGTGCGCTGCATCGTCGAGGAGGGATTCTCTGCCGCCACGGCCAAGCACGTGGCCGAACGCGCAGGCGTGACGTGGGGGGTCATCCAGTACCACTTCGGGGATCGCAACGGCCTGCTGATGGCAGTGGTGGACGACGGGGTGACCCGGCTGGTCGACAGCCTGTCGTCGGCCGATGTCAGTGAGCTGCCCCTGCGAAGGCGCATCGAGGTCGTCGTCGACACCGCGTGGAGCTGTTACAGCAGCCCGACGTCGATGGCCGCCTTCGAAATCCTGCGCGAGACCCGCGGCGGTCCGGACCCGTCGTCGCGGCGCCACCTGCTCGACATGAACGCCGCTGTCGGCCAGCTGGGGCGACTGATCACCACCGATCCGGCGCATGCCGGTGTGGCCGAGGTCATTTGGGCCACGCTGCGCGGTGTGGTGCTGGCACAGATGGTCACCGGCACCGCGATCGATTGGAGCCTGGAACGGCGCGCCCTCGTCGACATGGTCACCCGCCACCTCTCCGAGGGCCCGTGACACCGCGACACGTAAACCACGCACACGACACGCCGCGCGAAGTCGCACTGGTTTAAGTCTCGGTGGCCCACCCCGTCCGACCGGCTCAGGCTTCGCATTTCCCGTGTGCTGCAATGACGGGATGACCCTCGACGATCTCGCCGATATCGAAGCGATCAAGCAAGTCAAATACCGGTATCTGCGTGCGCTGGACACCAAGCACTGGGACGACTTCACCGACACCCTGGCCGAGGACATCAAGGCCGACTACGGGCCGTCGATCGGCAACGAGCTGCACTTCACCAACCGGGCCGACCTGGTGGAGTACATGCGTACCTCGCTGCCCGCGAACGTCATCACCGAACACCGGGTGACCCACCCCGACATCACCGTCGACGGCGACACCGCAACGGGCAGTTGGTATCTGCAGGACCGCGTCATGGTCGCCGACTTCAACTTCATGTTGATCGGGGCCGCGTTCTACCGCGACACCTACCGCCGCACCGAGGCGGGCTGGAAGATCAGCGGCACCGGCTACGACCGAACCTATGACGCCACAATGTCTTTGGAGGGCCTGAACTTCACTCTCAAACCCGGACGCGCCATCGCCGCGGACTGAGAAGCTACTTGGTGATGGCGATGACCGCGCCGGGCCGCAGCCATTTCATGATCGACACCAGCTGAGCGTCGTCCACCGCCACGCAGCCCTCGGTGGGCTTTCCGTCGGTGGTGTGGAAGAAGAACGCGGCTCCGCCACCCGGGGCCTTGTTCTTGTTGACGCCCATCACGACGGCGTGTTTGTACTGCGGGATCTGCAGGTTCTCGCTGTCACCGGTGTTGAACGGGCACTGCGCCTTCTGGCAGACCTGCATGGAGTTGAACGTTGGACTGTGGTCGTCACCGCTCCACCAGTAGTTCGGCCCGGAAACCTGGGTGTAGGGCAACCCGGTGCCGGGGTTCGGCGCGGTGCCGAACGCGGAGTCGAGGCTGTACACGCCCATCGGGGTGGCCGGCACACCACTCTTGGCCTGAGGGGCCATTCCCGCCGAACCGACGTGGGTGGGGATGCCGGATCGCAGCGACTGCCAGCCGGTGCCGGTGCGCTGGAAGATCTCCATGTTCGCGTTGGAACCGCCGGTGCTCACCACCGAAACCACCTGGGTCGCATTGCCGACCGCGTTCGCGAACCAGGGAGCGCCCGCGGCCGCACCGGTCGGGGCCAGCCCCACCGACGCCAGGATCACGCACGCCGCGGCGCACAGCGAAGTGAGCAGTCGGTGCATGCACTCCATCGTCGAACGGGCACATCTTCGGGGTCAAGTAAAGCTTTAGCTCCGGTTAGGTCACCGCGTCGTGACCAAATAGCCGCCGGCACAGCGCAGTTAGCGCGTGGCGGTGGTTTCGGTTGCGCGCCGCGGGCCGGCGGATAGCGTGATCGAGGGCCGAAAAATCAAGAGACACAACAGGAAATACAGGTAGCCCAGCGACCAGCCGGCCAGCACATCGGACGGGTAGTGCACGTTCAGCGCCACGCGCGAGACGCCGACCGTCAGCAGCGACACCGTCACCACCGCTACCGCGATGCCGCGGATCGTCCGGTTGAGCATCGGAAAGAAAAAACACAGCACGGCGAGCAGCGCGGCCATCGCCTCCAGCGCATGCCCGGACGGAAAGGAGGTGGAGGGCGCGGCGACCAACATGGTCGCCGGGCGGGGCCGGTTGACCAAAGCCTTGGCCGCCGCGGTCGCGAACTCGTTGAGCGGCCCGCAGGCGAAAGCCAGCACCAGCGCGGCCCGCAGATTGCGCATGACCAGGGCAGTCACCGTCATCGCGATGCCCAGCGCCGACATCGGGACCGGACCCAATGCATAGGACACGCCTTCCCAAAACCGCAGCCACTGCGGATGTTTGAGCGCTACACCGCGGGCCGCGTTCAGCACCGACCAGTCCATCCGGTACAGCCAGGTCCAGTGCCGGCAGTAGCCCGCCCACATCGTCGCGTACACGGCGGCAGCCAGCACCGCGAAGCACAGGGCCACCGGCGTCCTGGGGCGAGTCATAACCAACCGATACCAGCAGTCCCGTCGATGACATGCGGGCGACCCGCTGCACCCGGCGACAAGCGCCGCGCTTGCGATCACCCGGCGTCACCGTGCGACCCGTCCTCGCCGGCGCTCGCGCGTCATACTGTCGATATGGCCGTCTTTGTCCGTAGGTTGTTCGGCATCGGCAAGCTGCCCGACGAGCTGCACGCCCAGCTCGAGTCGGAAGGCCTCATCTACCACGCCGATTACGTGGCCGTGACCCGCCGATTCAGCGGCACCATCCCCGGCGTTCGGTTGCCGCACAGCGTCGCCAGCTACACGGGTTCACTGGTCTTCACCTCGGAGCGAGCGCTGGCAACGCTGTCGATGCTGCCCCGGCTGGCGGGCCCGACCGTCAACGTGCGCTGGGACGCGCCGCAGGCGGGAGCGGCGCGGGTGGAGGTCTCGCCGACCGGGCTGCAGGTCGACGCCGACGTCTCCCGGGTCGACGAGAAGTTCGCCGGCGAGCTGTCGCTGCACTACAAGGTGGCGATTCCCGACGATATTCTGGCCGGCCTGCCCCGGCGGTCGCTGGCGTTCGACATGCCGCCGGAATACGTGTTCCGCGCGGTCGGGGTTACCTATAGTCCCTGATCGCGATGCGCGGCCACGGCGGCTGCCGCAGCACCGCGAGGGTGCCGATCACCGCGGCCAGCAGGCCGGTGATCACCCCGATCAGCGCGATCCGGCTGTTGTCCACGGCCGGCGTCCAGGTGGCCTGCCCGTCGCGGATGGCGAACACCCCCAGCGGCTTGGTCGCCACGATGACGGTGGTGCCGTCCGGGGTCTGATAGGGCTCACCGTAATTGCGGCCCGCGCCATCGGCGGCCAGCTGATCGAGCACATCGGAAGGCTTCACTTCACACCGCTCCCTTCCCGGGGTTCACCAGGTCCTTTGGTCTGGGCAGGCTCAACGCTAACGCCGATTTCCTACGATGGCAGGCGTGAGCGGTGAGGCATTCAGCCCGCAAGAGCGGCGGGCCGTCTATCGCGTCATCTACGAGCGCCGTGACATGCGCCGATTCGTGCCCGGTGCGGTGGTGGACGAAGCCGTACTGGCGCGCCTGCTGCAGGCCGCGCACGCGGCTCCCAGCGTCGGGCTGATGCAGCCGTGGCGCTTCATCCGGATCACCGACCACTCGCTGCGGCGGCGCATTCACGCCCTGGTCGACGAGGAACGCCCGCGCACCGCCAAAGCGCTGGGCGAGCGAGCCGACGAGTTCCTGGCGCTCAAGGTGGAGGGCATCCTCGAATGCGCGGAGTTGTTCGTAGTGGCGCTCGGCGACGGCCGCGACGCGCACGTGTTCGGCCGGCGAACGCTACCGCAGATGGACCTGGCGTCGGTGTCGTGCGCGATCCAGAACCTGTGGCTGGCGGCCCGGTCCGAGGGGCTCGGCATGGGCTGGGTGTCCCTGTTCGATCCGCAACGGCTGGCGGAACTGCTGGGCATGCCCTCGGGCGCTGAACCGGTGGCCATCCTGTGTCTGGGGCCGGTGCCCGAATTCCCCGATCGCCCGGCGCTGGAACTGGACGGCTGGGCCGTCGGGCGACCGTTGCCGGAGTTCGTCTGCGAGAACCGATGGGGCCAGTTGCCGACGCCCTGATACTGAAGAGAAAGCACCCGGGGAAGTTGCGGTAACGTCGCCGGTCGCAAGGCAAGGTGAGAGGTGACGCCATTGGACGACGCCGGGCAAAAACAAAATACGGGCTCTCGGGACAACGTGCTGATCGTGCACTGGCACGACCTGGGGCGCCACCTCGGTGCCTACGGCCACCCCGACGTGTCGAGCCCGCGACTCGACCGCCTCGCCGCCGAGGGCATCCTGTTCACCCGGGCGCACGCCACCGCGCCGCTGTGTTCGCCGTCGCGCGGATCGCTGTTCACCGGTCGCTACCCGCACAACAACGGCCTCATCGGGCTGGCCCACCACGGCTGGGAATACCGCGACGGGATCCGGACCCTGCCCCAGATTTTGTCCGAATCGGGCTGGTATTCGGCGCTTTTCGGCATGCAACACGAGACCTCCTACCCGAAGCGGTTGGGTTTCGACGAGTTCGACGTGTCGAACTCGTACTGCGACTACGTGGCCGACAAGGCCGGCGAGTGGCTGCGGCAAAGCGCCGAAGGCCTTGTCGGACAGCCGTTTTTGTTGACCGCCGGCTTCTTCGAGACGCACCGGCCCTATCCGCACGACCGCTACACACCGGCCGACAGCGCCACGGTGGATACGCCCGATTACCTGCCCGACACCCCCGAGGTGCGTGGGGACCTCGCCGACTTCTACGGGGCCATCAGCACCGCCGACGCCGCCGTCGGGCTGCTGCTGGACGCGCTGGCCGACACCGGTTTGGACGCCACCACCTGGGTGGTGTTCTTCACCGATCACGGCCCCGCATTCCCGCGGGCGAAATCCACGCTGTATGACGCCGGCACCGGCATCGGCTTGATCATTCGCCCGCCGACCGGCCGGGCGATCCAACCGCGCGTGTACGACGAGCTGTTCAGCGCCGTCGACTTGGTCCCGACGTTGTTGGGGCTGTTGGGGATTGACGCTCCGGCCGACGTCGACGGTGTCTCGCACGCGTCCGCCCTGCTGGAACCGGGTCCGCAAACCGCGCCGGTGCGCGAACACGTCTACACCATGAAGACCTACCACGACTCGTTCGATCCGATTCGCGCGATCCGCACCAAGGACTACAGCTACATCGAGAACTACGTGCCCCGGCCGCTACTGGATCTGCCGCTGGACATCCAGGAAAGCCCGTCCGGGCTGGCCGTCGCACCGCTCGTCACGGCGCCGCGGCCGGAACGGGAACTCTACGATCTGCGTACCGATCCCACCGAGACCACCAACCTGCTGGCCGATGACGGGACCGACGCGGCCGATGTCGCGGCCAACCTTGCTGTGCTGCTGGATGATTGGCGCCAGCGCACGGGTGACGTCATCCCGTCGGAATTCGCCGGCACCCGCATCTCCGCGCGCTACACCGAAACGTATCTGCAGATCCATCGCTCGAAACCGACCCCCCGCTCCGGCATCGCCGCCGACCGCGGCATCGAAGAGGGTAAGCCCACGCAGCGCTAATTGCCCTGGCTCGAGCCGCCCACTTCCGCGATGACGAACACCCGCCGGAACGGGAAGATCGTCGCGCCGTCGGAACGCGGCCGGTAGGCGTCCTGCAGCAGCGGGATCAGCTCCTCGCGGAACTGCTCCCACGTGTCGTCGTCGAGGCGCTCGCGCACTGGAACCAGGGCGGTGCCGGTGATCCACTCCAGCACCGGATGCTCGCCGGTCAGCTGATGCAGGTAGGTCGTCTCCCAGACGTCGACCTTGCATCCGGCGTCGAGCAGCAGATTGGCATAGTGCCCCGGCGGCTGAACCACCGCCCCCACCCGAAAGGGTATGTCGCGCAGCAGTTTAGCGTACGGCTCCCGGCGGGCCAGCGCCCGCACCGCGGCGTAGGACGGCGACTCGAAGTTGCCCGGCATCTGCACCCCGATCCACGATCCGGGCGCCAGCTGCCCCGCCCACCGCAACAGCAGGTCGGCATGCTCGGGCACCCAGTGCAGGGCCGCGTTGCTGACCACCACGTCGGTGTCGGGTTTGGGCTTCCAGTCGCGCAGGTCGCCGGTGACGGCGTCGATGCCGCGTTCCTTGGCCGCGGCAACCATCTCCGGTGAGCTGTCCATCGCCTCGATCACCGCATCGGGCCAACGCCGCGCCAGATACTTGGTCAGGTGGCCGGGGCCGCATCCGAGATCGACGACGCGGCGCGCCCGCTCGGCGCCCACCCGCGACAGCAGGTCGTAGAAGGGGCGTGCGCGGTGGTCGGCGAAGGCCAGATAGACGTCCGGATCCCACATGTCGATCCTCCCGATCCTCGCGCCGCCGCTCGCCGGCCGATAGCAAACCGTATAACTCCTATGGTGCGCCGCCGCGGCCCGGTTGGTCCCGGGATAACACCGCGGCGACCGAAACCGAACGAAACGCCCAGGAAAGGCGCGTTCGTCCGGCTACCATCGGCGTTCGTGGCGCCCGACTCAGATCCGATCGACCCGCCCGTTCCCGTTCCGGACGTTTCCGGCGCCGATCTGCCGGCCGGCGCCGGCGGACTACCCCCCCGCTCGGCGTTGTCGCCCCGCCAGCGAATGGTAGTCGAGGCATCGGCCCTCGGCGATCTGGCCCTGCGCACCTGGGTGGCCTCGCTGCTCTCCACCACGGTGGCGCCGTTCGTGGTGGCCAACGCGCTGCGGCAATCCGATTCCGCTGCCGAGCGCCACAACCTCGACTTCTATGCGGAGTTGGGCGCGGCGAAGGATCCGTCACGGTCCTTTCCGGCACCCACCGATGCGCCCCGGGTCGTATCGCGGCGAGCCAGCCCGCTGGCGGAGTGGATCGCGCGCGGCACGGTCGACAACATCGCGTTCCCCAGCAGTTTCACCGCCATAAACCCGGCCATGCGCGCCCGGTGGGGCGCGTGGCGGGCCAACAACACCGTGCGCGCGCAGCATTGGCGCCACGACGACGGGCCGCGTCCCACCCTGTGCGTGATCCATGGCTTCCTGGGATCGTCGTATCTGGCCAACGGGCGGTTCTTTTCGTTGCCCTGGTACTACCAGTCCGGCTACGACGTGCTGATGTACACCTTGCCCTTCCACGGCAAGCGGGCCGAAAAGTATTCGCCCTTCAGCGGTTTCGGCTATTTCGCCGGCGGGCTCAGCGGTTTCGCCGAGGCCATGGCACAGGCCGTGCACGACTTTCGGTCGCTCATCGACTATCTGCACCGCACGGGAGTCGAGCGCATCGCGCTCACCGGAATCTCGCTGGGCGGTTACACCTCGGCGCTGGTGGCGTCGGCCGACGATCGGCTCGAGGCGGTGATCCCCAACTGCCCCGTCGTCACCCCTTCGACGTTGTTCGACGAGTGGTTCCCGGCCAACAAGCTGGTCCGGCTGGGCCTGCGCGTCTCCGACATCAGCCACGACGACCTGACGGCGGGGCTGGCGTACCACTGCCCGCTGAACTACCGGCCGCTGGTGCCCCGCGACCGCCGGATGATCATCACCGGACTCGGCGACCGGATGGCGCCGCCGGACCACGCCGTCAAACTATGGCGGCACTGGGATCAATGTGCGCTGCACTGGTTTCCGGGCAGCCACGTGCTGCACGTCAGCCAGCTGGATTACCTGCGCCGGATGACCACGTTCCTGCAGGAGGTCATGTTCTGACCACCTCGACGGTGTCGGCGCCGTCGCCGGTTTGGCCGAGCGAGGCGCGATGGGCTCCGCCCAGCAGGGTGGGCCAGTGCAGCTCCGCCAGCAGGTTCTCCGGCACCGGCGCGTGTCCGTCCAGCCGGCGCGCGGACAGCAGGTCCAGGTCCGTCAACGCGGGCAGGTGGTTTCCGCGTTGCGGGGTCAGCCCGTCCACCGGGGCTTTGCCATCCGGGGCGGACTCCGTCTGGAACGCACAGGCCACCGCGACGGTGGGCCTACCCTTGTCACCGGCGAGCTCCAGCGCGGTGCACGTTTCGCGCGCGGAATACGCCCGAATCGCGTCCAAGGTCTGCGGGAGCGCGTCGTCCACCCGAACTCGGTATGCGGCAAGGTAATCCGAGGCACCGCGCTGCACTCCCCGCCACCTCTCGCGGGGGTTGGCAGTCAGCAGCCGCGGGACGTCGTCGGCCCCGACGGTAGTAGCTTCCCAACCGATCTCCCTCAAATGGTCGGCCAGCCGGCGGGCCGCGACCTGTGCGGTCTCGTGCAGCGGGATCCGCGGTGAGCGGGCTTGCAGCGCAGCCAGATTGTCCGGCGCCGACACGGTCAGTCCGATCCACGTCTCGCGTCGTGACACGTCGGAGGCGTTGTCGCGACTGGTGATTCGGATCTTGTCCGCCCGAACGCCGTAACGGTCGAGATAACTCGCGATCAACGGGAGCGGCAGCACTTCCGAGTCATCCTCGGGCGCGCCGAGACGAATCAGGGCGGTTGCCGCCGAGTCGGGGGTGCTCGCGGGTACGGCGTTGCCGCGTCCGATCATTGCCAGGCGGCGGCCGAGGATGGTGGTGAAGTGCAGACCGCGCCACCAGCCGAACAACACGATGACGACGGCGGCGGCGATGCCCAGTAACCAGTAGTCGCGCGGCGTTCGCCACGGGTACGCCATGACGGCGGGCACAACGGCCAGCAGCGCCAACGTGATTCGAGCGCTCCCGGGGATCGGTATCCGATGCTTGTTCACGGGGTGGGGTCCTTTCGTCGGCGTGCGGCGATGGCGGTGACTGCGCCCGCCACCGCGACCAGCACGGCCAGCGCGGCGGTACCGGCCACCGCTACGGTCCGCGGTTTGGTGTCCTTGGGCGCCGGGGCCGGAGGCACGGCCACCGGCTTCACCGACGCAGCGCCGGGCTGGTTACCGGCGGGCAGTTGCCAGGTCAGGGCCGCCACCGGATCCACACTGCCGGTGCCGACGACGTTGGACGGGTCGCGGGCGCCGTTATGTGCGGTTGCGGTGATGCGACGCTGCACGGCGGCGGCGTTCAGCTCGGGATACTTGCTGCGGACCAGCGCCGCCACACCGGCCACATAGCCGGCGGCGTAATCGGTTCCGCTCACGGCGGCGAGTTGCTGGTGCCCGTCGGGCAGGCCGTTGGCCAGCCCGCCGCCGTCGGCGTTGCCGATCGACACGATGCGTTCGCCAGGCGCGGCGACACCCACCCACGGCCCCGCCACGGTGAATTTCGACGGCTGCCCATCCGGGGTCAGCGATGCCACCGACAACACGTACGGCTGCCACCACGAGGGAATGGACACCGACGTGACACCGCCCCAATTGCGCGGATCGTTGGGGCGGCTCAGGTCGGTCAGCGGATTGGACTCACACGTGGCGCCACCGGCGCCCGCCCCGCTGTTGCCCGCGCCGGCCACGATCACCGCGTCCTTGTCGACCGCCGCGTAACGGACGGCCGCGCCGAGGGCGGCCTGGTCGACGGGACGGTCCACGGGCATGCAAGTGGCCGAGCCGATGTCGATCACCTTGGCGCCGAGGTCGGCCGCGTGCACGATCGCCCGGGCGAGCGTCGACACCTCGGCCGACACCCGCGCCAGCAGCGGATCACCACCCGGTGTCCGCGGCGAGAATTTGGCCGACGTCGTCCTGATGGCCACCACCCGCGCGGCGGGTGCCACGCCGGAGAACCCGTCGTCGGCCGAGGGCTGGCCGGCGACGAGCCCGGCCACCAGCGTTCCGTGTCCGTCGCAGTCGGTCAGCCCGTCGGTGGTCTCGACGAAATCACCGCCCGGATCCACGTTGGGCAGCCGCGGCCCCGGCCGCACCCCGGTGTCGAGCACCGCCACCAGCTGGCCCTCGCCGCGCGAGAACTGCCATGCCGCAGGCAGATTCAGCATCGACTGGCTGGGCGTGATGGCACCGGGATCGCTGCCGGGAACGACGCCGGACATGCCGCAGGGGCCGCGTTGTTCCATCGGCTGTCCGGGGCCCGGCGCCCCGCTGGGCGGCGCGGCGCCGGGGTCGACCGTCGGCGGGCTGATCGCGGATGCCGGCGGACTCGTCCACGTCGCGGCGGCCGGCAGCAAGGCCAATGCCGCTGCGACGCAGGCTGATGCCGGCCGAATCATCGATTGAGCACCAAGCCGAACAGACCGACCACGAAAGCCATCACGGGGATCAGCGACGCGTCGAGTCCGGTCGCGACGAAGCCGACCAGCCGGCGCACCGGCAGCGAGTAGCTTTCCGGCGCAGCGATGCCCGGGTTGAGCGCCACCACGATCCACACCGACACGAGTACGAGCAGGACCAGCACCGCACCGAGGGCGGCCGCATAGCGTCCGGTCGAGGTGTAGAGCACCAGCAGCACGCCGGCGGCCAGGAAGGGCTGAGCCAGCAGCCACGCCTTGCACGCGGCCGAGTCCCACACCCGGGCGCGCAGCACCGACGTCGCGGCGGTGGCCGCTACCACGTACCAACCCGCACCGCTGAGCGTCTCGGGCCGCAGCCCGATCGCCACCGAACCCAGGACGCTGAGTAGCACTGCGGCGGCAATGAATCCGCTCTGATGCGCGTCGCTGATCCGGACCCGGCGCGGCAGGTCCTCGAGCACCCGCAGCGACGGCGCCGACGGGGTCGGGTCACCGGGCGCCGGGATGACCGGCAGCGGGAAGCGTGCCCACAGCGCGGACAGTTGGGGCGCCTCGATGGTGACCAGCAACGCCGCCACGATCAGCCCGCAGCCGATGGCGATCGGTTGCAGGTGCCAGAGCAGTGTGGCGCCGGCGGCCAGCAGCACCCCGGCGCCCAGCACCGCGGTCGCGGTGAAGAAGCCGGCGATGCGTTCACGTTCGGCGCTGGGCGTCATCAAGGCGATCAGCGACCACGCGGTGACCCCGGCCGCGGCCAGGGTCAGTTGGGCGGCGCCGAATTCGCCCGGTACGGCCAGCGCGAGTGCCGCGGCGATGGGAATTAGTGCGGCGATCGAGAGCGCCATGCCGGTGCGCGCCGAGCGTGCGGTGACCAGTAGCCCGACGATCGCGGTCACCGCCGCGACCGCGCTGACCGCGACCAATCCCAGCAGCGCACCGGTCGCCACCCGGTAGGCGACGGACAACCCGGTCGCCAGAAAGGCCACCACGATCGCAGCGGCCAACGCGCCACGCTGGATATGCGTTGTGCCCCAAGGCTTGAGCCGCGAGGTCGAGAAGATCATGGCCGCGTCGGCGATGTCCTCGACAATGCCGGGCGCGGCCGGACCGAGCGGCACCGCCTGCAGCGCCAGCAGGTCGCCGTCCACGACTCCGACCGTGTCCAGGCTGGCGTCCAGGCTGAACGGCGCACCACCGATCGGGGCCAGGCTCAACTGGGTCGCTGCGCCGACCTCGGCGGCACCGCGCGATGCGGCGCCATCTTCCGGGCCGCCGCTGACCGGAACCACCAAACGCTGGACGGCGGGCAGGATCTCGCGCAGCGGCAGCTCCGCGGGCAAGGCCATTTCCGTCAACCTGCTATCCGCCAATATTGCCACGCGGACGATCGGCATGACGGTTCCGGACGTCACCGGACCCTCGAAACATGTTGTGGCCGTTGCTGGAACATCGTGCTCTCTTCTTTCGTATTACGAATGTTGGACGGACAGTGTTGAAGGGGAGAAGTCTCGGGCTAACCGGTGTTCGGAGAACCATCCGGCGTCTGGCAATAGGGCGGTCAGTTGTTCGATCGCGACCGCGATCGCGAATGGCGCTCCGGGCGCGAAGGTCGAGACCCACTCGCCGTCGAAGGCGAGGGACGGACTGACCAGTACCCGCCCCTCGCGTGCGTCGACAATGCTCATCCCCACCTCGCTGGTGGAGTGCCGGCCGTCGCGGTGGCAGCCGGCGACGATCTCGACATAGCTGCGCGGCCCGTTGAACACCGACTCCACCACCTTTCTTGCCGATTGCGGAATGCCCAGGTAGTCAAGGACTTCGGCGAGTGGGGCACCCGAACGCAGTCGTTCGTCCGCCCTGGCGCCCACTCGCGTCGGCATGCTGAACTCGTCGAACCGAGCGGGCGGCCGCTGCGCGAGGCCGACGGTGAGCACCGGGACCAGCGCGCGCGGGTCATCGATGTCCATGACGGTGAACGTGATGAGCTGCGCGCTGCGCAACGCGACCACCGTGATCGACGCCTTGCCGGGCGCACCGGAGCGCTGTGCGACGACGCCGCGCAGTAACTCGGCACCGTCGCCCGCACCGGTGTCCTTGGCCGGGCCGACGTAACGCAGGTCCAGCCACCGCTCCGGAAAGCACACCACCTTGATCCACTCGGCGACCGCGGAATTGACGACCCCGGCCGCCGAGACCAGACCGAGTTCGGTGAGCTCAGCCTTCTGACGGTCGAGGAACGCGTTGCGTTCCGCGGCATCACGATAGGGCGAGGTGATCGCCAAAACCCAGGGAAAGCTCCCCGCCCCGATCGTTTCCGCGATGAACCAGGCGTGATCGACCGTCAGCTCGACGGCGTTTGGCGTCGAGTCCATCAGGCTCGTTCAGTCACGACCTAACCGCCCCATTTGGCGGCTTCGGCCTGGTCGCGGGCCAGCATGGACATGGTGTTCGCCTCGTGGGTGCTGGCCATCGACTGGTAGGCGCGCACCAGGCTTTCCATCGCCTGGTTCCACTGGGCCTGCCACACCTGGTAGGTCATACCGGTGTCACCCTGCCAGGCGTTCGACAACGTGGCCTGCTCGCTGGCGATATCGGAACCGAGCCCCTGCATGGTGCCGGCGTAGCCCGACATGTCGGCGGCGTGGTTCAACATCGCCGGGTAGTTGTACATGATCTGCGACATGACAAGTCCTTTCGCGGTTGCTAGCGGTGAGATCAGAAGGCGGTGTAGCCGGACGCGGCGGCGGCATCCGCGGCCACGTAGGTCCCGGCTGCGTCTCCGAGGTTGGCCTGGGCGATGTCCAGCAGGGTGTTGACCCGCGCGGCGACCTCGACGAACCGCGCGTGCGCGGCCTGGAAGGCGGCTGAGGATTCGCCCTGGTGGAATGCCTGCGCCGACATCGCTTCCTGCTCGGCCTGGCTGATCGTGCTGCGCAGCAACGCCGCCTTGGCGCTGAAGGCCGATTGAGCGGCTACCAACTGCGGAATGTGAGCGTCCAACATACTCATGTTGAGTCCTTTCTGTTGCTTCCGTTCGGGTTTCGGTAATTCGCCTTCATCTGGCTGACTGCCTTAACCCCCTTTCCCGGGCTCGGTTGGGCTTGCCCCGTTACCGGATTCGTGCTCCCACGTGCCGGGCACCATCGGCATCCGCGGGCCGCCACCGAAATCGTCCTCTGCCAGCTTGGTCAATCCGGCCGCCTGAAAGGCCTTCTGCCGCTGCGTGGTTCCGGCAAACCCGAGCGCCCCAGCACCCTGGGCGGACGCGACGGCGGTGGCCAGCTGCTCCTCGTCACCGAAATTCGGCGGCACACCGAAATCGGAATCCATGTCCGCGTATTCGTCCGCGTGGTCGTGCAGCGCGGCCCGCCGACGGCGCCGCGCCCGGGACTCGGCCCGGCTGGCCGCCGCTGCGCCGGCCGCCGGGATGGTGGCCGCCGGGGCCTTGGCCCCGCCGCGGCCCCCGAGCGTGGGTCCGACGCCGGCGTCGGGGTCGCCGCCCATGGCCACCAGGTAGGCGAAGTTGCTCGCCGCGGCTGCCGGCGCCGGCGCGGCGGGCGCACCGGAGGCTGCCGGAGCCGGCGCGGACGCGGGAGCCGAAGCGGGCGTCGGCGCCGGCGGGGCCATGGCGGCCACCGGCGGCATCGAGGACGTTTGGGACGCGGGAACCGGGACCGGGACCGGGACCGCAGCCGGTAGGTCCGGCGCGACCTCGGGATTCAGATAGAAATAGGCGGCAATGCCGATGATCAGCGGGATGAAGAATGGCGCGGTCAACAGCACGGTCCAGAACGTGGTACCGAACGGAATGAAGAACGCCTCGTATGCGATGAAGAACAGCAGTGGGCCGTTGGCCGCCAGGAACGGCGCCAGATTCTGCAACATCTGCTGGATGTTCTGGAGAAAGTCCTGCAGGAACTTGGACAGCTGCTGGAGGAAATTCTGCAACCAGTCCCCAGGGCCGTTCTGCGCGGCGTTGGCCGCGAGACTGTTCGTCTGGCCGCCGGGATTCACGATCGGCGGCGCCGCCGTCGTGCGCGGCGTCGCGGCCAGGGCCGAGCCCGACACGGCCTGGTAGGTGCCCATGGTGGTGGCCGCCTGCACCCACATCCGTGCGTAGTCGGCCTCGTTGACCGCGATCGGAATCGTGTTGATGCCAAAGAAATTCGTTGCCACCAGCACCCCGTGCACGGTGTGATTGGCGGCCAGTTCGGCCAGCGTCGGCATGGCCGCCAAGGCGGCGGTGTACGCCGTCGCCGCGACCTCTTGCTGCGCGGCCGCACCGGCGCTGTCGGCGCTGGCCTGCTGCAGCCACGCCAGGTACGGCAGGTGGGCCGCCACATACTGCTCGGCGCTCGGCCCCTCCCAGGCGCCGGCCTGCGCCTCCCCCAACAGCCCACTGAGTTCGGCTGCCGCCGAGGCGTATTGGGCGCTCAGCGAGGTCCACGCGCCGGCGGCCGCCAACAGCGGCCCCGGCCCCGGACCGGCGCTGAGCAACGCCGAATGCACCTCGGGTGGCGACGCCAT
Source organism: Actinomycetota bacterium (assembly GCA_036338755.1). Taxonomy (GTDB): domain Bacteria; phylum Actinomycetota; class Actinomycetes; order Mycobacteriales; family Mycobacteriaceae; genus Mycobacterium. Next base: position 85,617 of record JAYZBN010000016.1, read on the forward strand.
CCAGATGGGCGCGATGGGGGCGGTCATTGGTCAGACGCCCGCGATTCCGAACGTCGCAGCGGCCGCGGTGTCGCCCGCGAGGTAGCTTGCGCCCGCTTCACCGACGCCGACGCCGGCCCGGCCGAGCTCTTCGACGCCCTGGGCCGCCATGGCCGAATGCTCCTGGCCCTGAGCGCTGAATCCGACGGCCGTCTGCAGCGACACCGGGTCGACCGCCGGCGGCACCACCGCCGTAATCGCCGGAGCCGCCGCTGCGTGCGCGGCCGCCAGCCGTGCCGTCAGGGCCTCCACCGCGGCGCTGGTCGCGGCCAGACCTTCGGGAACCACTCGCAGGGTCATGGTTACTCCTTCCCTAGTCCTTCTGGACTTGCGTAAACATCAGTGGGCGAATCCTTCGTTGGCGCCCTCGATCACGGACTCCCCGACCAACGGGTTGACCAGCTGCACGTACGTCGGAGCGTCGCTGTCGCCCAACAGGATCGCCCGCCCGGCGGGCAGCCGGCCGAATCGCTGACCGCGGATCTTGCCGCTGTCCTGCGGATTGCCCGCCAGCATCAACGTGGTCGCCTGCAGGTCGTTGAACCGGCGCAGCAGCGGGTTGGTCATCAAGGCGTGCCCCGAACCGGTGGCACGTGCGGTGACGATCACCCGTAGCCCCAGATCGGCCGCCTGCGAAAGCAATCCGATCAGCGGCGTCCAGGGCCGCTGCCCGACGTAGGGACCGCTCATCGCCGGCGAATCGGGTATCTGGTCGACGTCGTCGATGATCAGATAGTGGGTGTGGCCGGCGTAGCGCCAGTGGGCCAGCTCCGAAGGCGGCAGGCCGGCCGGCGGCCGCCGCGATTCGATGATGTTGGCCAGGCCGAGCATCGCCGGGGTGATCCGGTCGATGTTGGCGGTGTACTCGTTGTCGGCGAACAGCGGCTCGTCGACGAGGTGCAGCCGACGATCCAGCACCGTGAAGGCCACCTGATCGGGCGTGGAGTGCTCGCGCACGGTGCGAATGAGATGGCGCAGGAGCGTGGTCTTCCCGGACTTGCTGTCGCCGAACACCATCAGCAGCGGGTTCTCGGCGAAGTTGAGCACCACCGGCGCGAGATCTTCTTCGCGCTGGCCGATGACGACCTGCTCCGGCCCCCGATACAACGACCCGACAGACTCCGGCGCGAGGTTGGTCGGCAGCAACCGCACCGGCGGCGCCGTCAGGCCCGAGTAGCGCGCATTGAGCTCGGCCACCTGTTCCAGCTCGGGAGCGGCGAACAGGAAATGTTCTGCGGCCATGGTCAATCCGCGGCCAGGCTGATCGTGCGGCACCGCCTCGGCGGGCCGACGCAGGGCGCCGACCACCCGCACGTTGCTGTCCCGCGGGTCGTGCAGCTTGAGCTCGAGCCGCAGTCCGAGGCCGTCGCGCATGGCCAGCGGCACCTCCAGCCAGCTGGGCGTGGTGACGACGACGTGGATGCCGTAGGCGAGGCCGATGTTGACCAGCTCACTGACCCTGGCCAGCAACGGGTTTCGGGTGTTGAACTGGTCGGTGTTGTCCCGACCGAACGCGTAGAGGTTGTCGATGACCAAGAACACCTCGCCGAACCCGTCGTCGGGGACGCCACCGCGGGAATCCCGGAACGCCTCTCGCCGCTGCCGGGCCAGCAGCAGCTGCTCGAGCTCGCCGAAGGTGCGCCGGATACGTTCGGGTTCCAGCGCCGAGGCCACGCTGCCCACGTGCGCCAAATCTTCGAGCGCCCGCAGCTTGCCGCCGCCGTAATCCAAGCAGTAGAACGTGACTTCGCGCGGCGAGTGCAGGTTGGCCGCGGACAGGATGAACGTCTGCAGCGCGGTCGACTTGCCCGATTTCGGGCCACCGTGGATGACCATGTTCCCGGCCGACGAGGCGGCATCGAACACCAGCGGGTCGCGGCGCATCTCGAACGGCTTGTCGATCTTGCCGAGCGGCCACTGCCACTGCCGGGGCGGCACGCCGGCGCGGGCCAGCATGGCGGTCAACGGGATCGGCTCGTCCAGCGGCGGCAGCCACAGCTGCGGCGCCCGCGGGCCGTAACCCGCCAGCTGATCGCCGATGGTGGCAATCAGCTTGCGCGGCGGTCCGGTCAACTCGTCTTCCTCCGGGGCGGTGATCACGGTGTCCTGATCCGGTTCGACTCGCCCGGCCGTAAACAGCTTCGGCTCCGGGATAGACGGCACCACAAAGGATTTGGCCTTGACCGGCGGGTCGTAGATGCCGTCCACGTAGGTGCTGCGAAACTTGATCGGCGTCGCACCCGGGGCGGGCACCAAGAAGCCCACGCCCTTGTGCTCCTTGCCGGACTCGATGTGGTAGGCGTCCTCGACACCGATGATCTGGCGAGAAACGCTGGGACTGGCCACCTTCAAACCGATGCGGTAGGAGGTGTTCTTGTCGATGTCCTTGATCTTGCCGACGTCCAGCGTCTGCGACGCGAACAGGATGTGGATGCGGAACGAGCGGCCTTTACGCGCAACGTAATCGAACAGCTCCGCGTATTCCGGGTGGTCGGCCAGCATCAGCGTGAACTCGTCGGCGACCACGAACAGCGTCGGGATCGGCGGCAGGTCGTGTCCGGCAGCGATCGCGGCCTCGTACTCCACCACCGAGTTGAACGCGCTGCCCTGCACCTGACGGCCGGCCTCACGCAACAACGTCTCCCGGCGGGCCACCTCGCCGCGCAGCGTGTCGGCGAACCGGTCGGCAAGCGACTTCTTCTCGGCCATGTTGGAGATGACGGCGACGACTTGCGGGAAGTTACGGAAGCTGTCGGCCCCGGCCTCACCCTTGAAGTCGGCATAGATGACGATCAACCGATCCGCCGAATGAGTCGTCAACAGCGACAACAGGATCGACATCAGGGTCTGGGACTTGCCCGACCCGGTCATACCGATCATCAGCCCGTGCGGCCCCATCCCGCCCTCGGCTTCGTCCTTGAGGTCGAACATCAACGGCTCACCGGTCGCGGTGACCCCGATCGGAACGCGCAACTCGTCCTCGCGCCGGCGCGGCGCCCACAGCGTGGGCACGTCGAGTTGGGACGCGTCCGAGATGCCCAGCATCGTGGTGAACGTGGCACCGCGGGTGGCCGCCGAGCGCAGCCCGGTGTGGGTGGGATTGGAGTCCCAGCGCGACAACTGGCGCGCCAGGTGCGCGGCCTCGTCGGCACCCAATTCGTCGGCATTGTCGATGTACGGCTGCCAACCGCCGGTTTGCCAGCGCTCGATGGCGCCGCTTGCGACGCGCAGGATCGGCTTCTCCGGATCCGAATACTGGTCACGGTTCGGCGCCGTTGCGCTGCGGTGCACGACGGTGACACCGGCCCGGCCCAGCGCGAGCGTCGACGCGTTCAGGTCGTAGTCGGGGTCGTCGACGACGATCAGCAGATGGCGGAGCGCGGCGGCGGCCTCGCCGGTGAAGGCCGGACGGTCGAGGAGGGCCGAACCGAGGCTCGCCACCAAGTCGTCAACGTTGGTGAACATGAAGCGGGCCGGTCCGACCCCGTCGAGCTGACCGGGAATGTCGATGTGCGGCAACCACTTCAGCCACGACCAGTCCGGGTCCTCCAGGTTCGGAGTGACCAGCGCGACCCCGAGCACGGTCGGGTCATGCCAGGTCACCGCCTGGGCGATCCAGGCGCGCAACGCCGCGCGCGCCTCGTCTTCCGCGCCGACCAGGGTGATCCGGGAAACCTTGGCCAGGTCGATTCCGGTCGGCACGTCGCGCACGGTGCGATGGGTGTCGAGCAGGCTGCGTAATGCGCTGTGCGACACGGGCTCCAGGTCGATTTCGTCCGCGGTGTCGTTGACCCGCAAGGCGGTGGCCAGCGGCACGTGATGGCGGCCGGCCCGCAGCACCAGGAAGTCGGGATCGTGCGGATCACGCTCCCATTGGCGGCGGGATCCCGGCACCGCCGCCAACGCGGTCGGCTCCGGGTGGGACCACTGCGCGGCGGCGCGCTGCGCGGTGGCCTGGGTGCGGATGTTGTCCCGCACCACCGAGAGGTAGCGCAGGTAGTCGGCGCGTTCCGCGTCGACCTCCTCGGTACGCGTCTTGTTGTCGTTGCCGCGATACATCGCGGTCGCGGCGAGCAACAGCACGAACGGGAAGAACAACGTCTGCGGCGAGATCAGCCGCATCCCGGTGGCGAACAGGGCGACGACCATGCCGACGATCAGGATCACCAGCACATAGGGCATCGCCCGCCGCAGGAACGACGGCGGAATCACCCGGGGCAGCTCGGGCGGCGCCTCGATGGCGATGGTGCCCTTGCGGGTCACCGGCGGCGCCAGCCGGCGGCGCGCTTCGAAGATCAGTCGGCTCATCGGGTGGCTCCCTCGGCAGAGGCCACGCGGCCGGGCCTTTGATCGGGCGTCAGCCCGTCATGTGCCAGCAGCGCGTCGGCGCGCGAAAGTGTCGGACCATTGGCGAACAGCGACAGCACCGACCACGGCGCGGGGACCGGCGACCCGTTAAGGCCCAGCGCCTCAACCGTTTTGCCGTGCCCGGCGGCCGAATGCTCGGCCTCGTTGTCGATGCCGTAGCGGACGCCGGTGTCGGAGACCCAGAACAATGAGCCGGTGCCCGGTGAGTCCGGGCCGCCGCCGACGGTCTGGGTGAAGTAGCCGGTGCCGGGCGCCAGGGCGACCCGGGTGGAGGTTGTCGGCGCGCCGCCGCTCACCAGGTCGACGGTGCGGATCGATTCGGCGATCGGCAGTGCGGAGCCCGACATCAGGTTCAGCGAGCTGGTCGCGGCCCCGGCCGGCTTGCTCCAATAGGCGCAGCTGACAGGGGATTTGGCCGCATTGACGACGCTGATCTGCTGATCGGGGTACCGTGCGGTGTCCACCATCCGCGACACCGGGAGCTTGGCCACCGCGTCGGCACCCAGCCGCGGCGGCTGGTCCAGCCCATAGGAATTGGTGTTGCGCAGGATCGCGGCGAGCACCGGCGAGATCTGCTGTAAACCGTCGGGCATGACCGCGTAGTAGCGCGGTGCGCCCGAAGAACTCTGGTCCAGGGCGTAGGAGACCACCACAGCGCCGATCGGCGCGGGCACGCTGAACGGCGCCGGGGCGCCGGCGTTCGGGATGACCGGCGCGGTCAGCGGCGGCCCCTCGGGTATCGCGTTGAACAGGCCCAGCGCGATGGGCCGCGGCGCGGGCACCTCGGAGTTGTTCTGCCCCAAGCCGAGTGCGTTCGTGATGGCGTGGTCGGTCAGGTTGATCTGCGAACGCCTGCCATCCCACAACAACCAGGTGCCGCCGTCCCTGTCCACGAGGATCGCCTGCCGCGACGGGAGCGTCGCCGCGCGCGCACCGCTGCTGTCCGGCCGGCCCGCGATCACCGTGACGCCGGTGCTGTGGGCGGCATGCCCACCCTGGGCCGGCTCGCTGACCGAGTCGCACACCGTCCAGTTCGCGTCGTGCGAGGGGTTTTGCACCATGCGTTCCGGCGCCCCCGGGATGCCGATCAGGTTGCCGCGCGGAAAGCGGTCCAGTTCACTGCTTTTCACCATGGTGGGATCGACCGCGTGGCCGGTGATCAGCCGGGCGGAGGTCAAGTTGAGCACCGGATGCAGATCCTCGCCGACGCGGACGTACAGAGCGGCCGTCGACCGGTCGGCCAGTATGGCGTTGGTGCCCACCGTGCCGCTCGGCCGGATCAGGGAGAACACGAAGCAACCCGCCAAGCCGGTGATCAGAAGGACCGCCCCCATGGCCACCGCGCGCGACTGTGTGCGCAGCGGGTCGACCAGCATCCTGGTGTCGTGCAGGGCGATACCGGAGGCGATTCGGCGCATCACGAACCGCCAGCCGGTGACCTGGTGGCGCGTGACGAAACCGCGGCGATACTCGACCTGGTCGGGGTTGTCGTTGACCGGCGTGCGAGAGGTGAACGAACGGCGCTCGTCGGACTCGTTGCTCATGCCGGCACCGACAGGCCCAGGCCGCGCAGCAGCGGCTCTACCGACCGTTCGACGTCGTCGTCGGTGATCGTCATCAACTCCTCGTCACTGAATTCGCCGGTGCCGGCGTGTTCCGAATGGTCGAGCCGGAACTCGCGTTCTTCCTCGGAGCGCTCGACGATGTTTCGGACGAATCGACCGTTGCCGGCGATGTCCAGGTTGCGCCGCGAGATTCCGTTCGCGTCCGGAGTCGACTCGGATGCCAGCTTGCTGAACAACGCCTCCATGTGTTGCAGGGCGGATTGTTCGAAGATGCTGTCGCGCTGCTCGGCCATGGTGTTGGCGATCTCGACCAGCTCCGACGGTGCGTAGGAAGGGAAGTCGATGTTGCGGGTGAATCGAGAACGCAAGCCCTCGTTGGTATCCAGAAACTTATCCAGGTCGGCGCGGTATCCGGCGATGATGACCACCAGCCGGTCGCGGTCGTTCTCCATCCGCGCCAGCAGCGTGTCGATGGCCACCAGCCCGAAGTCGTTCTTGGCGCCCGTCGCGACAAGTGCGTAAGCCTCGTCGAGGAACAGCACGCCGTCGAGCGCGCTGTCGATGATCGCGTTGGTCTTGGCCTCGGTCTCACCGATGTGCTGGCCGATGAGGTCGGCGCGGTGCACCTCGCGGATGTTTTCCCGCTTCAAAAGCCCCAGGCCGCAATAGATCTTGGCAACCACGCGGGCGATGGTGGTCTTACCGGTCCCGGGCGGACCGGCGAACACCAGGTGATGGGCGCGCTGCGCGACCGCGAGGCCACGCTGCTTGCGGACCAGTTCCATGGCGACCGAACTCTTCAGCCGCGATACCTGGTTCTTGACCTCGTCGAGCCCGATGAACTCGGCGAGCTGGCGCTCCGCCTCGTGCAGCAGCACGGCTTTGCGTTCGTGCGCGGCGGGGTCGACGAAATCCTCGGCGCTGGGCTCGGTTTCGGGGTCCCACGGATCGGTACGGGCCTCGATCCGGGCCGCCGTGGTGGTCACGATCCCGAAACTGGTGTCGGTCAAAGCCTGTTCGACTTGCTCGTTTTCGGGATGGGCGGCGTACAGGTCCTGCAAGACCTCGCTCGCCGAGTCCTCGTCCACGTGCGCGCGCAGCACCAGCGCCTTGGCCAGCGCGCCGTCGACGGCGGCCACCGCGACGGGGCCCTCGGGCTCCTCCAGATACGACAGCGACGGGGCGAACATGCCGAGCCGGGCCAGCGCGGTGCCCAGGGCGATCTTGGCGGCGTGCGCATACGCCTCGTCCAGATCCGCGTCGTTGACGATCGGGGTCAGCAGCTTGACGACGTCCGACCAGCGCTCGGCCCGGTAGTTGATGACGACGGACACCCAGCGGGCCTCACGCCAGTTCGGGCGGCCGGCAGTCAGGCCGGCGACGATTTCGTGGGCTTCAGCAAATCGTCCGGCCGTTGCCAGCGCGGCCGCGTAGGCGAGGTGGAAGTCGTCGGGCGCGATGGCGCGAAACTGCAAATACAGTCCGGTGTCGTAGCGGAAGCCCAGCGAGCCGGGCGCCAGATCGACCTGGCGCTGCAGCGTGCCCGCGGTCGCGACGTTGCGCGAGACCGCCTCGAGCACCCGCAGGGACACATCGCCGGCGGCCGCCAGGCCCGTCCATGCGTCGCACTGGTCGTGGGCGACGCGGGTCAGCGCGGTGAAGCCGGAGCGCGCGGCGGCCAGATCGGCGGGGCGCTGACGCTGGTACACGACGATGCCCAGCGCGCGACAGCACGTGGCGAACCGGCTGACGACGTCCTCGTCAACCCGCGAATTGACAGGCTGAGCTGTGAGCATGCCGGTGTCACCGCGCTCCACGGCCGCGTCTTTTCATGTATGTAGTCTCCCCTAACCTAACCCGCCTGAAGTTAGCATTGCATAAGCTAACTGTCGAGACGCTTGGGTCTGTCCGGCTCACCACTGCACTGTCCTTGTTTTACCGCTGTTGAGGTTGCTTTGACCCTGAGTTCTCCGCATTTTCGGCATACTCACAGCCACACGTCGGGCGCTCTCACAGCAAGGCCTTACCTTAATGAAAATCATTTTCATTATCAACTCGGCGTGCGGGCCTTGGGGCCACCCGTTACCGCCGAGCGGATCAGGGACGACACCGTCCGCACCGGCGCGGTCATGACAACGACTCCTTGACGATCGGGTGAACTCGGCTACCGCCACGACCGGTAGCCGCGGAACGATCACGCAGCCAGTAGTCGGCTGGCCGGGCGGAAAAGTTCCCCTTAATCGGTGTCCCAACTGCCCGGCAACATCGGCGCCGCTGGCCCGCTTCCGAACTCGTCACCCGCTAGCGTCGTCAGCCCCGCCGCCTCGGCGCTCCCCACCGGCGCCGTTCCGGCAAAGCCCAGCGACCCCGCGCCGCGATCCGATGCCACCGGCAGGCCAGGATCGGGTACCGGCCCGTCATCCGGTTCCAGGTCCACGTACTCGTAGCCGCGATAGTGGTCTCGCATCGTCGCGCGACGGCGCCGCCGCGCCCGCTGCCTTTCGGACACCGATGCCGCCGCCGGCGCGGCGGCCGCGGCGGAACGCGGCTCGGACGACTTGCGCTGCGCGCCGCTGCCCATGCCGGAATCGGTGCCGATGCCGGGTCCACCGACCAGATAGGGGAAGGCGACTGCCTCGCCGCCGGTCACCGGCGGCGGCGGTGCCGCGGTAACCGGGGCCGAGGTCGGCGTGGGCGCCGGAGCGGGGGCGGAGACCGGGGACGGCGCCGGCGCGGCGACGGGAGCGGCGCTCACCACCGGGGCGCTGCTGACGGCCGGCGCGCTGGGCGCCTGCGGTATCGCTGCGGGCACGGCGGCTGGTTCCGGAATCGGGTCCGCGGCAGGCTGGATCCCGGCCAGCAGGGTCAGACCGGCTACGCCTCCCCCAAATCCCGCGGGCACGATCAAGGGGATGGCCGCGAGCTGCGGGAAGGTCTGAAGGGCCTCCCCGAGGTGGGTGAACTCGTCGGCGATCAGTCCCGCCGGCCCGAAGATGTCCTCGAGCAGATCCTCGATTGCGTCGGCCGGATCCTCGGGAAATTCCGCCAGATCTTTTCCTATCGTCTGGAAGATCTCGAGGAAGCGGTTCACCCACCAGCTCAGCTGGGTCGGGTCACCGCCGTCGTTGTCGACGATGCCCGTATCGTCGTCGTCTTCGCCGCTGCTGTCGCTGGCGTTCATGATGGGGGGCGCCGGATCGGTCGGCGGCGCGGACGCTACCGCCGCGGTCGAGACCGCCTGATAGGTCGTCATCGTGGTGGCCGCCTGGACCCACATCCGGGCGTAATCCGCCTCATTGAGGGCGATCGGAATCGTGTTGATGCCAAAGAAATTCGTCGCCACCAACACGCCGTGGACGGTGTGGTTGGCGGCCAGCTCCGGCAGCCTGGGCATGGCGGCCAGCGCTGCGGTGTAGGCCGTGGCCGCGGTCTCGTGCCGGGTCGCGGCCACCGCGCTGCTTGCGCTCGCCCGCATCAACCACGCGAGATAGGGCAGGTGGGCGGCCGCGTACCGTTCGGCGGTGGGGCCCTCCCACGCCCCGGCCTGCGCTGCGGCGAGGGTCGCTGAGAGCTCGTCGGCCGCCGACGCGTAAGTAGCGCTCAGCGAGCTCCAGGCGGCCGCGGCGGCCAGCAGGCCGGCAGGTCCGGGACCGGTACTCAGCAGCGTGGAATGGACTTCCGGTGGCAACGCCATCCATACGGGTGCGGTCATCCTCCGGACTCCTTGCCGGCTGAAACCGATGCCGCCCGGGCTGTTGGACGGCGCACCGATCAGCCCGTCATTAGTCGGGCGGCGGCGCGCAAAAGTTCCGGCGCGAGGTCAACTCATCGAAAACTCATGAAAAGGCGACCGCGGGAGTCAGGCCTTTACGGCGCTCACCAGGGTGTTGCGCGCGATCATCGGGCCGGCCTCGGTTTCCGGTCCAGGCACCGGGCGGCCGACCCGCCGAAGGTAGTCGGCCAACGGAGTGCCGACCGCATTCCAGCCGTGGTTGCCGAACCAGTCGGTAGCCGGCGCATGCCGCTCGTTGTAGACCAGCTGGAAGAACACGCGCCCGTCGCCCTGCGCGGTGGCCGCGCGTTCTTCGGCCACCGCGGCTTCGAAGTCCTCGGGCTCCATCGGGGCGCCGTCCTCGACGGCGACGTGGCTGCCGTGGCCGGCCAGGCCGTCGATACCGCTGAACAGCTGCTCTTCGGCCGCTGCCGGAAGGTAGATCAACAAGCCCTCGGCAATCCATGCCGACGGTTTGGCGGGGTCAAAGCCGCTGTCGCGCAACGCTTGCGGCCAGTCGTCGCGCAGGTCGATGGCGATCTCACGACGCTCGGCACGCGGTTGGGCGCCGGCGCCGGTGAGCACCTCTCGCTTGAAGTCCAGCACTTGCGGCTGGTCGAGCTCGAAGATCGTCGTCGCGGCCGGCCAGTCCAGCCGGTAAGCGCGCGAGTCCAGGCCCGCCGCCAAGACGACGACCTGACGCACGCCCGCGTCCGCGGCACGACGGAAATATTCGTCGAAGAACTTGGTGCGGGCGCCCTGGAAGTTGACGAAGTTCTCGCCGAAGTCGGCGGTCTTCAGCTGGTGGTCCGGCTCCTTGCCGTCGAGGACGTCCGCCCACGAACCGCCGACTGCGCGGCAGAAGACCTCCGCGTACGGATCCACGGCCAACGGGTCGGCCTTTTGCGCCTCCAACGCCCGCGCCGTTGCCACGAACAACGCGGTCGACCCCACGCTCGTGGTGATGTCCCAGGTATCGCCTTCGCTACGCACGAAGACCACACTACGCCCCGCGGCCGACAAACCCTTTCCGGTGGCGCGCAACGGTAATGGCGCTCGTCGTTACCTGCGGCCGCAGCGGCTGCCGTCGGCCCCACCCCTGCGGGGACAGCCGTGAGCCGATGCAACTGATCGCTCAATGCGGGTAGGCATAGGGGTTGGGCGGGGCGTCGATGCGGGTGACCGAGGTGGCCTGCAGTATCGGAATCGCCGGCGAATTCGGTTGTCGCGGAGCGGGTATGACCTGCCCTTGGACCCGAAGCCAGGTGTTGTCCGGCAGGCCGGCCGCGGCGCCGGCGGCCGGTCCGCGCAGGTGAATGCGCGCCAGCTGGGCGTCGGCCGCACAGCAGATGATGACGATGCGACCGAGGTCGACGCCCTGGGCCTCGTTCAATACGAAGCCGGTCATGGTGATCGACCGGTTCGTCAACGATCCGGTCGAGTCGTGCGCTTCGCGCATCAGCACCTCGGGGAGCGAGACCTCTGGAGAAGGCCCGGGCGGCAGCGGCGGAAATGCCCTATTCAGAACATCATTGGATACCGATGTCACGGATGGGGCGGCGGCCGAGGGCCGAAGCGCCGGTGGCGCCACGAACATCAGCACCAGGACGGCGACCACCAGCAACCAGGCGATGCCGGTCCGATGGAAATGCTCGTGGCCCTGATCACCGGTTGCGTCACCGACTCGCGGCCCGCCGCGACGAATGTCACCGATGATCGCGATCAGCGCCAGACCGATGAGTACCACCGCTGATCCGATCAACCATGGCAACAGCCCGGGTTTGACGTAGCGGGTGAACACGCCGGACACGGTGATCATGGCGATGCTGATGCCCACCAGGAGCAGCACGGTGTTCTCGGCTTCGCGGCTCATCACCGGGCGCCCAGGACGAAAAGCCCGATCGCGCAGGCGCTTGCGGTGGCCACCAGGAAAGTGCACGGCGCAAAGCGCGCGGCGAACGCGCGGCCGAACATGCCCGCCTGCATGGCGAACAATTTGACATCGACGGCCGGCCCGACGACCAGAAACACGAGCCGGGGCACCAGCGGCACCATCGTCATGCTGGCGGCCACGAACGCGTCGGCCTCCGAACACAACGCGAGCACCACCGCCAGGGCTGCCATCGCCGCGACGCCCAGCACCAGGTCAGTCGCCAGATGCGTGAACACCCACTGCGGCATCGCGACGTGAAGCAACGCCGCTGCGGCAGCGCCGAGCACCAAATACGATGCGGCCTGCAAAAAGTCGTGACGGGTCGCCTCGACGAAGGCCACCCACCGCGGTTCGGTCCGGATTCCCCCGGCGGGCAACCGGCGGGTGATCCATTCCGCGCGGCCCCACCGCGACCACGCCCAGCCCATGACGACCGCGGTCAGCAGCGACGCCCCCATGCGGGCGAAGCCCATGCGGGGTTCGCCCGGAAACGCCACCGCCGTGGCGACCAGGACGACCGGGTTGATCGCCGGCGCGGCCAGCATGAACGTCAACGCCGCGGCTCCGGTTGCCCCGCCTTCGCCGAACAACCTGCGCGCCAACGGAACTGACCCGCATTCACACCCCGGTAGCGCGACGCCACCGAGGCCGGCCGCCACCACCGCCAACGCCGGCCGGCGTGGCAACCAGCTCGCCAGCCGCTGCGGCGACACAAACACCGCGATCAATCCGCTGACCACGACACCGAGCACCAAAAAGGGAATCGCCTGCACGAAGACTCCGCAGAACACGGTGCCCACCGTCGAGAGCGCCGCGCTGTTGAACACCGCGTTGCGCAGGGTCGTGGCGGCCAACGCGCAGGCCAACAGAAGGGCGACCAGAACTTCCATCGACCCGACGCGTAACCGGCGCCCGGACTTCAGCGTCTCCACCGGGTCATTATCTCAGCGCGCACCAACAAGGGGTTTCGGGACGATTCGCCAGGCCACGATGGTCGACCCGTCGTCACGGGCGCTACTCGTTCCCTTCATCGCTGCGCGGCGCCCGGTCGCCGGCGCCCTCGGTGCTCCAGGTGCCCGGCATCATCGGCAGCGTCGGGCCGCCGCCGTATTCGTCACCGGCCAGTGTGGTCAATCCGGCGGCCGCGGCCATGTCCCGGCGGGCGGTCCCGGCGAACCCCAGTGTGCCGGCGCCCCTGCCGGACGCCAGTGACGCGCCCCAGTCGGGGTCGACATCGACGTTCATATCCATGAACTCGTGCCCGCCCTGTGTCGCGCGCCGACGCCGGCGCGCCCGGGCGGATTGCCGCGCGGCCGCGGCCGCCGCCGCTGCGGCGCTATCCGGTTCGGGTGCTTTCCTTTTCGCGCTTGTGCCGGCGCTCGCGCTCATGCCCGAGCCCGTTCCCATCCCCGGGGGGCCGATGACGTAGGGCGGAAAGAACCCCGCCCCGGGTGTGACCGGGGCCGGCGCTGCCGCTGGCGCACTGGCCACGGTGCTTGCGGTAGGGGTGGGCGCGGGCGCCGGGGCCGAGGCAGGTGCCGCAGCGGTCGCAACGGGGCTCGGGGCCATTGCGACGGCGGGCAGGGCGGGGGGCGCCGGGGGTGGGACCGGCATGGGCGCCGGGACGGCCGCCGGTTGGGGTATGGCCGCCAAGCCGGCCAAGCCGGCGAACCCGCCGATGGCGCCGAAGGGCGCGGCCGCGAGCAGCAGGGCGGGGGCCAGCAACTCCGGCATGCTGGTGAAGATCTCGAGGATGTGCGTCGGCCAGTCAAACAGCGCCAGCTGAACCAGATACTGGAAGGCCAAGGCGGGATTGTGCACCAGGTAGTAACCGAACTGCTCGAAATCCTCCAGCAGTTCCAGGGCGCGCACCACCCAGAAGATGGGGTCCGCGGCGTTGGTATAGGCGTCGTAGTCCAGCCCGTTCACCGTGCCCTCGGCGGGGTCCCAGTCGATCCCGAAGTTTTTCAGGATCTTCGCGATGAAGTCGTTGAGCGGATTGTCGATCTTGGGATCGTGGAACGGACTCCCCGAATCATCGCTCGAGGCATCGGATTTCACGATCGGTGGGGCCGGATCGGGTTGCGGTGTCGACGCGACGGCCGCGGTGCTCACCGCTTGATAGGTGGACATGGTGGTGGCCGCCTGCGTCCACATTCGCGCATAGTCTGCCTCGTTGACGGCGATGGGTATTGTGTTGACGCCGAAGAAGTTCGTCGCCAGCAGGACTCCGTGCACAACGTGGTTGGTGGCCAGTTCCGCCAGCGTGGGCATGGCCGTCAGGGCTGCCGTGTAGGCCGCAGCGGCCACCTCGTGCTGACCGGCGGCCGTGGCGCTGTCGGCGCTCGATTTCGCCAACCAGGCCAGGTACGGCGCGTGCGCGGCAGCATAGGACTCGCTCGTGGGCCCCTGCCATGCGCCGGTCTGCACCCCCGCCAGTAATGTGCTCAATTCGTTTGCGGCAGAGGCATATTCGGCGCTCAGTTGCGACCACGCACTGGCCGCAGCCAGCAATGGCCCGGGTCCGGGGCCGCTGCTGAGCAGCGCGGAATGCAGTTCGGGCGGCGAGGCCATCCAAATTGGCGCCGTCATAGGCACTCCTCAGGCTGGAAGGGTTACCAGGGTGAGGAGCTTAATGAATATGATTATCGTTTTCAAGAGGCCGGGCCTGCCGGCTTACGCCGTCACACGAGCGGGCGGCCCTTCTTGATCCTGCGGTCCAGGTCGTGCAGCAGGACGTTGAACGGGAACTGCCGGATGAACCGCGGTAGATACCGGTTCACCCCGGCCAGTACGGCGATCAACCTGTCGAAGCGGCGTTGCTTGGTTGCGTCCCAGGGCAGCCGCATCTCGTCACGAAACCGCTGCGGCAAGAAGCCCGTGGTGATCAGCAGCGCGAAGCTGTCGGAGCGGCGCTGCAGCCCACGGGGCAGTCGAACGCCCCGAATCCGGTTGGCGGCAATGGGAAACAGGTACTCACGCACGGCGTCGTCAATGTGCACCTTGGCCAGCGACTCTTCCCAATAACGGTCGAACGCCGCACGGTCGGCGGGCCACATCTCCGGCGGCACCTGCAAAGTGGTGGCCAGCGTCATGCCCTCGCGGTAGTGACGGTCGGCCTCCTCGCCCTCGAGTTCACCGATGAACATGCGGTAGATGTCGACGCCGCCCTTGTACAGGCAGGCCCCCACCCATAGCTGCAACGCGGGATCGAAGGCGTTGTAGGACACCGGGCTTGCCGCGGTGGAGTACACCTGCGCATGGGCGCGGTTCACCGCCCGGCGGAACGCGTCCTTCTGGGCATCGGTGCCATTGGTCGCCACGGCCAGGTAGGTGAAGGTCGTGCGGGCGCGCTTGATCGGGTGCAGGTCGACCCGACCACTTTCGACGCGGCTCTCCATTACGCCGTATCCGACGCCGGGTTGCGCCAATTGCATGATCACGTTCGCCGGGCCGGCCAGCAGTGCGACTCCCATCAAGCCCTCGTCGATACCCAGCAGCCGTCCCCGCCTGCGCCGCCGGGCGCGGGGCGGGTCGGTGACTCTGCGCTCGACGTGCCCAACCGGTTGGTGCACCGGCTCGTGAATTGCCATGGTCAGGTCCTCCCGCAGCGCGTCGCTAATGTGCGAACGCTTGTTTCCTGATATTGTCCCGACCGGGCGTAAGTGTCAAGATGGTTTCCATGAGCGAGAGCGTGCGGCCGTATCGCGGGGTCGAGGCCGCTGAGCGCCTGGCCACCCGCCGCAACCGGCTGCTCGCCGCGGGCCTGGACCTACTCGGGGCGGAGCGGCAGAACATCTCGGCGGTCACCGTCCGCGGCGTGTGCCGCAGCGCCGGCCTGGCCGCCAGGTACTTCTATGAGAGCTTCGCCGACAAGGACGAGTTCGTCGCCCGCGTCTTCGACTGGGTTGTCGCCGAGTTGGCCGCCACCACTCAGGCGGCGGTCGCCGCGGTGCCGGCCGATGAGCAAACCCGCGCCGGCATGGCGAACATCGTGCGCACCATCACCGAAGACCCGCGCGTGGGGCGGCTGCTGTTCAGCACGCAGCTGGCCGATCCGGTGGTCGTGCGCAAACGCGCGGAGTCCAGCGCGCTGTTCGCCATGCTGTCCGGTCAACACGTCGGCCAGGCGCTGCAAGTTCCGGCGAACGAACACATCAAAGCCGCAGCGCATTTCGTGGTCGGCGGCGTGGGACAAACCATCAGCGCCTGGCTGGCAGGTGACGTCCAACTGGAGCCGGACCAGCTCGTCGATCAGCTGGCGGCCCTGCTCGACGAGCTCGCCGAGCCAAACCTGTACCGCCTCATCGAAACACGTGCGGACGCATAGAGCTCGCCGCCAAGTCACCGGCTCACGGGAACAGCGGTAAATCCCAGAGCCGCATGCCGGGATGCAGCAGCCACAACCGCATCATGGTGAGCCGCATGATGCGCACCGCGCTGGTGATCAAGAAGATCGCCAGCGGCACCTCGATCAGCACCGCCGTGATCACCGACAGCCAGATGTCCTTGGGCCCAGCGGTCATCAGGTCGAACCACGCGTCGCAGATCAGCAGGACCCCCGTCGTGAACGCGGCGAGCACCAGCAGCTGACGGCGCAGGTACCCGAGCGCCGCCGTGGTCAACATGAACCCGACCAGCAGCACGTCGAAACCGATCCAGGTGATGGGCCAGTTGTGCGCGACGTAGTTCTCGGGCAGCGTCACCGACAGATAACCCAGCCACGGCACCATCGCCATGGAGCCACCGATCATCAGGCTCAACCGGATGCGCCGCACCCGCGCCAGGAAGTCCGGGTCGATCACGTCACCGAGCGGCTGCTCCAGCCTGGTGATCAGGTCCCGGCGCTGCTGGGGCGTGAGCGCCGCGATCTGCGCGTCGGTCAGAATGCCGTCGGTCATCAAAACACCCTCCGGCTCGGCCCGGTCGGATCAGTGCGCCGCACCCACCGGGGGCCGGCGCTCGGCGGCGGTCCTGGGCACCGCCTTGGCATCATCGCTGGCGAATTCCTTTACCCAGCAGGCGAATTCGAGGGTAATGCCGTCCGGGTCCTGGAAGTAGAACGAGCGCACGTAGACGCCGGGATGGACGGTCGCGGACACCTGCATGGGGCTCTCGTCGTGGTTGAGCACGGGCCCGACCCGCACCCCTTTGTCCTTGAGGAGCTGACGGTAGGCGTCGAACTTCTCGGGTGGCACGTGGAAGGCCAAGTGGTTCATGGTGCTGACGGCGCTGGTGATATCGCCGATGCCCGGGATGGCGCCCGGCGACGAGATGCCAGGCACCCGGTCGGGGGCGTCGGCGAACCAGAAGAATGCGACGCAGTCGCCGTTGCCGGCGTCGAAGAAGAAATGCTGACCCGCCCCGCCCGGTAGATCCAGCGATTTGATCAGCGGCATGCCGAGGATATTGCTGTAGAAGTCCACCGTTTTCGCCATGTCCGAACACACCAGGGCGACATGGTTGATCCCGCCGAGTTCGAATTCCGTGTTGGTGTTGTGCGGCTTGATCATCTGGTGGCTCCCCTCGGTCCCCGGCTTGACGATCCTGGCCAAGATCCAAATCTGAATCTAACATCAGTTTCAGTTTTAGCCCAGGGAGGTGCGCAGGTGTCGACCGCGGCGTCCACCGCCGGCCGGGGCGGCCGGCCCGCCGAGCTTCCCACCGTTCGGGGCAGGCGCACGCGTGCGGCCATCGATACGGCCGCCCGGACCGTCATCGCGCGCAAGGGCGTCCTGGCCACCACCATCGCCGACATCGCCGCCGAGGCCGGCCGGTCGGCGGCGTCGTTCTACAACTACTACGACTCCAAAGAGGCGATGGTGCGCCAGTGGGCGCTGCGCTTCCGGGACGAGGCCAACGAGCGCGCACTCTCGGTGACCGGGCATGGTTTGTCCGATCGGGAGCGCGCGCACGCCGCCGCTTCGGCGCACTGGCACACCTACCGCAATCGGCTCGCCGAGGTGATCAGCGTGTCGCAGCTGGCGATGGTCAACGGCGACTTCGCCCGATACTGGGCCGAAATCTGTGAAATACCAATATCATTCATAGCCGATTCGGTCCGACGCGCCCAGGCTCAGGGCTATTGCCTCGACGACGATCCGCGGCTGCTCGCCGAGGCCATCGTGGCGATGTTCAACCAGTTCTGCTACCTCCAGCTCAGTGGGACCCGCGCGGCGGAACCCGATGATCGGGCCTGCATCCAAACCCTGGCCAACATCTACTACCGAGCCATCTATGCGTGAGGGGGACCGCTGAATTGACTCGTCGCACCGGTGCCGGAGTGATCCGCGAATTCGTCGGGCTGCCGTCCCCCACCGCGGGGCGCGCGGGCGCGGGCGGGCACCCGTGCCAGGGTCTGTATCACCGGGGGGCCGGACGCAAACCCAAAGTGGCGATGATCGCCACGCACTACCAGATCGACTTCTCCGAGCACTACCTCGCCGACTACATGGCCACTCGCGGCGTCGGGTTTCTGGGCTGGAACACCAGGTTCCGCGGCTTCGAAAGCAGCTTTCTGCTCGACCACGCCCTGGTCGACATCGGCGTCGGCGTGCGCTGGCTGCGTGACGTTCAGGGCGTGGATACCGTTGTGCTGTTGGGAAATTCGGGCGGCGGCTCGCTGATGGCCGCGTACCAGTCACAGGCCGTCGAACCGAACGTCACCCCGCTGGACGGAATGCGTCCGGCGGCCGGGCTGACCGACTTGCCGCCCGCCGACGGCTACGTGGCCACCGCCGCCCATCCCGGGCGTCCCGAGGTGCTCACCGCCTGGATGGACGCCGCCGTCGTCGACGAGAACGACCCCGTCGCCACCGACGCCGACCTCGATCTGTTCAACGAGCGCAACGGCCCGCCCTACTCGCCGGAGTTTCTCGCCCGCTACCGCACCGCGCAGGCCGCGCGCAATCACGCGATCACCGACTGGGCCGAAACGGAGCTCAAACGTGTTCGCGCGGCGGGGTTTTCCGATCGCCCCTTTTCCGTGATGCGGACCTGGGCCGATCCCCGCATGGTCGACGCCGGCATCGAGCCCACCAAACGGCAACCCAACATGTGCTACGCGGGCGTCCCGGCCAAGGCCAACCGCTCGGCGCAAGGGATCGCGGCGGCCTGCACGCTGCGCAACTGGCTGGGCATGTGGAGCCTGCGGGTGGCGCAAACCCGCGCCGAACCGCACCTTGCCCGAATCACCTGTCCCGCCTTGGTGATCAACGCCGAAGCCGACACCGGAGTGTTTCCCTCCGACGCCCGGCGCATTTTCGACGCACTCGCCGGCACCGACAAATCGCAGGCGTCGGTGGACACCGACCACTACTTCACCACCCCGGGCGCACGCAGCGAGCAAGCCGACACCATCGCGCAATGGATCGCCAAGCGATGGCGCTGACACGTCTCGACCATGTCGCCGGCGCCTGCGCGAAAGACGCCCTGGCCCATCTCGTCAACCAACCGACTGGTTGTTAGCTTGGAAGGTACGTGGCCGACGCGGCCTCCTGCAGCAACGGAAGGCGACCAATGCCGATCGCGATAAATCCCGAGCATCAAGACCTGGCCGATTCCGTGCGATCGCTGGTGACGCGCGTCGCGCCGTCGGAGACGCTGCACGCGGCCATGGAGACGCCCCTCGAGAACCCCCCGCCGTACTGGCAGGCCGCCGCCGACCAGGGCTTGCAGGGCGTTCATCTCGCCGAATCCGTCGGCGGGCAAGGCTTTGGCATCCTCGAGTTGGCCATCGTGCTAGCCGAATTCGGTTACGGGGCGGTGCCGGGCCCGTTTGTGCCGTCGGCGATCGCCAGTGCCCTGATCTCCGCGCACGACCCGGACGCGAAGGTGCTCTCCGAGCTGGCATCGGGCGCCGAAATCGCCGCCTATGGCCTGAATTGCTGCGCGCTGACCGCCACCCGGCACGGTGACTCACTGGTGATCCGCGGCGAGGTCCGTGCCGTCCCCGCCGCGGCGCAGGCCTCGCTGCTCGTGCTGCCCGTTGCGATCGACAGCGGCGAGGCGTGGGTGGTGCTGCGCGCCGACCAGCTCGAGATCGAGCCGGTGAAAAGCCTGGACCCGCTGCGCCCCATCGCCGATGTGCGAGCCAACGCCGTCGAGGTCGCTGACGACGTCGTGCTGACCAACCTGAGCATGGCGACCGCGCACGCGCTGATGACCACGCTGCTGTCCGCGGAGGCCATCGGCGTGGCCCGCTGGGCGACCGACACGGCGTCCCACTACGCCAAGATTCGCGAACAGTTCGGCCGCCCGATCGGTCAGTTCCAGGCCATCAAGCACAAGTGCGCCGAGATGATCGCCGACACCGAGCGGGCCACCGCGGCCGTGTGGGATGCCGCCCGCGCTATCGACGAGGCGCGCGAAAACGGCTGGGACACAGCGGGTTCGCACGTCGACTTCGCCGCCGCGGTGGCGGCGACGCTGGCGCCCGCGGCCGCCCAGCGGTGCGCCCAGGACTGCATTCAGGTGCACGGCGGGATCGGCTTCACCTGGGAACACGACACGAACGTCTACTACCGCCGGGCGCTGATGCTGGCGGCCTCCTTCGGCCGCAGTTCGGACTACCCACAGAAAGTCGTCGACACCGCGACCACCACCGGCATGCGTCCGGTGGACATCGACCTCGACCCCGACACCGAGAAATTGCGGGCGGAGATCCGGGCCGAGGTCGCCGCGCTCAAGGAGATCGAGCGGGAGCAGCGCAAGGTCGCCCTCGCCGAGGGCGGCTGGGTGCTGCCCTATCTCCCGAAGCCGTGGGGCCGCGCCGCCAGCCCGGTGGAACAGATCATCATCGCCCAGGAGTTCACCGCCGGGCGGGTGAAGCGGCCGCAGGTCGGCATCGCCGCGTGGATCATTCCGTCGATCGTCGCGTTCGGGACCGACGAGCAAAAGCAACGGTTCCTGCCGCCGACCTTCCGCGGCGAGATGATCTGGTGCCAGCTGTTTTCCGAACCCGGCGCCGGGTCGGATCTGGCCGGCCTCTCCACCAAGGCCACCCGGACCGACGGCGGCTGGCGTATCACCGGTCAGAAGATCTGGACCACCGCCGCGCAGTACTCGCAGTGGGGTGCGCTGCTGGCCAGGACGGACCCGAGCGCCCCGAAACACAATGGCATCACGTACTTCCTGCTGGACATGAAAAGTGAAGGCGTGACGGTCACGCCGCTACGCGAGCTCACCGGCAACGCGATGTTCAACACCGTCTACATCGACGACGTGTTCGTGCCCGACGAGTGCGTGCTCGGCGAGGTCGACCGGGGCTGGGAGGTCAGCCGCAACACGCTGACCGCGGAGCGGGTGTCGATCGGCAGCAGCGACGCGAACTTCCTGGCCACCCTGCCCCAGTTCGTCGAGTTCGTTCGCGACGGCCACTTCGACCAGATCGCCCAGCATCGGGCGGGCCAATTGATTGCCGAGGGCCATGCGGCCAAGGTGCTCAACCTGCGTTCGACGCTGTTGACGCTGGCCGGTGGGGACGCCATGCCGTCGGCGGCGATCTCCAAGCTGCTGTCCATGCGTACCGGCCAGGGTTACGCCGAGTTCGCGGTCTCGTCGTTCGGCACCGATGCCGCGATCGGCGACCCCGGCCAGCTACCCGGCAAATGGGGCGAATACCTGTTGGCCAGCCGCGCCACCACCATTTACGGCGGCACCTCCGAGGTACAGCTGAACATCATCGCCGAACGGCTGCTAGGCCTGCCCCGGGACCCGTAAAACGTCGCACAAAGCCCCAAAACAGGGCCATGCCGACCTGACTAGGTCAGGCCGGCATGGTTCCCCGGACGCGGTCGGCCATCCCGAGGGTTGGCGTGTCGGCGAGGGCCGTTACCGCGCGGAGATGGTGGTTACCACCACCAGTTCCACCAGTGCTGGGGGCCCCAGTAGCCACCGCCACGGCTCCAGTTGCCGTGCCCCCCATTGCCATTTCCCCGACCATCATGGCCGCCCCATCCGCGACCGCCGGGGCGATCGGGGATGAAGCCCGGTCCGCTGTGCGGCCCAGCACTGGCGAAGCTCGTGGTGGGTGCGGACGCCGGGCCGGCCTGAGCCGTGGGCGCGCCGCAAAAAAGCAGCGCGCCGACCACAGCTCCGGCACCTATGGCACCTGCGGCCGCGCCGCGCAATGATCGCCGGGAGATCATCGAAGTCATTCCTTCCAACCACTCGCTATCGCTGGTTAAAACGTTAGTTGCGCGTTTTCCGGCAAACAAGGGAGATTTGTCTTTTTTGACTGTGAATTGGATAACAATCGCGCAACAGCCCTCGATATTCGGCAATATGATTTACGCATTCGTGCAATTTAACTGGTCCTCGAATACTGACGCGTTCTGGCATCAAAAACTCGATTTACGCAGCGCACAGAAGGTTTACTGAGGTACTGATCTGCGGACTAAATGTTCACTGATTTCAGGCTTTCCGTGTCGACGGATGCGTTGATTCGGCGGTATTTCGAAAAATAGCCAACCGTGTCATTGGCCGCGCCGATTTAATGGTTGCCGAGCAAACAGCTACTTTAGTACTGTGCGGTGCTGAGGTGCCGTCGCGCACGCAGCTGAGTCCCCGGCCCGGGCGGCTCGTGACCGGAACGTAGGCGCCCGGCGACGCGACTTACGCCGGCGTCGGTGACAGAATCAGTATTGACACAACGGCACCGAGCGCTGATTTACTGATTGGCACTCACGGAGGAAGACACCGAAGTGAACTTCAACAGCGGCCACAGCGGACCCGGCGTTGGGGCCTTTCGCGCGCCTAACTCGGCCAACGGACCCTCCGGGGACGCCGCCCCCACCGAACGTCTCAGTCTCGGGCAGGGCCGCCCGCGGATCGCCAGCCCGCCGCCGGCCGGCCAGCCGGGACGCACCCAGCGCACGCGCCGAACCGTCGACCTGGCGGCGGCCACTCACCGCGCACTCGACATCTGGCAGCGTGAAGCCGCCGACCGGCTGGGAGTCGCCCGGGTGACCGGGCAAGAGGTGCTCACCGCGCTGATCGATCAACTACTGGTCGACCCCAAGCTCACGGCGCAAATAACCCGCGCCATCAAAGACCGGCGCTGACCCGGCCAACGAACGGACGCGCGCCGCCCCGAATGGGCTATTCGACGTCCATTTCGCGCAATTCGCGCTTGAGGATCTTGCCCGTCGGGTTACGCGGCAACTCGTCGAGGAAGACCACCTCGCGAGGCACCTTGTACTTGGCCAACTGGTCCTTCACGTGCTTCTTCAGGGTGTCCTCGTCGACGTCGGAGCCGTCCTTCTTGACCACGAAGGCGCGCAAGCGGTGACCCCACTCCTTGTCTTCCACACCGATCGCCGTGGCCTCGACCACCTCGGGATGCCCGCTGAGGCAGTCCTCGACTTCCGCGGGGAAGACGTTCTCGCCGCCCGACACGATCATCTCGTCGTCGCGGCCGCTGATGTACAGCAGGTTGTGCTCGTCGAAGTAGCCGACATCGCCCGAGGACAACAGCCCGTCGATGATCTGCTTCTTGCCGCCGCCGGTGTAACCCTCGAACGGGAAGGCGTTGCCGACGAAGATGCGGCCGACCTCGCCCTGCGGCAGCTCCTTGCCGTTTTCGTCGTAGATCTTGACCTTGACGCCTTTGACGACCGGTCCCGCCGTCGACGGGTTGTGCTTGAGGTGCTTGGGTTCGGCGATGGTGGCAAACGCGATCTCCGTCGAGCCGTACATGTTGTAGATGACGTCCCCGAGCTCTTTGAGACCCCGCTCGGCGACATCGGCGTTCAACGCCGAACCGGAGACGAAAACGATTCGCAGGCAAGACAAATCGGGCTTCTCGTCCATCTTCTCCAGGGCGTCCAGCATCCGGGACAACATCACCGGGACGACGACGATCGCGGTCGTCTTGTGCTTCGCGATGTCCTTCAACACCACGTCCGGCTTGAACTTTCGGTGCAGCACCAGCGTCGAGCCCAGGAACGCTCCGATGGTGGCGTGCAGGAAGCCCAGCGCGTGGAACATCGGCGCGGGAAGCGCCGTCACCTCGCCGGCCTTGAACGGGACATGCGACAGGATGCCGCCGATGGGTGCCAAGGTCGGCGGGGTGCTGCGGTTCGCACCCTTGGGGGTGCCGGTCGTGCCGCTGGTCAGGATGATGATCGACGAATGCTTGTCCGCCTTGGGTGCGGGCTTGCCGCTGCTGTGTTCGATCAGCTCGGCAAGTGTCTCGTCTTTGCTGCCCGACTTCTTGTCGGAGTCGGGATTGGTACCCAGCGCCCGCAGCTTGCCCAGCGGCGGGTCGGCCTTGCTGACGTCCTCGCAGTATTCGTCGTCGTAGATGATCAGCTTGGCGTCCTCGCGCTCGGACACCTCCTTGATCTGTGGCCCGGAGAACGAGCTGTTCAGCAGGATGATGCGAGCACCGACCCGGGCGCATCCGAACTCGGCGATGGAAAACCAGCGGCTGTTGCGGGCCAGGATCGCAACGCCGTCGCCGCCCTTGACGCCCTTGTCCAGCAGGCCGTGGGCAACCGCGTTGGTGGCGTCGTCGAGCTCCTTCCACGTCAACTCGCCGTCATCGTCGATGATGGCCACCTTGTCCGGGGTGCGCCGCGCGTGCAGGGCGGGAAGCATCCCGATCTCGCCCCATTTGCGGATGTCGCTGACCATCGCGGCAAGGTTCTGGGGAGGCTCCAGCGGAAAGCCCCCGGCTTCGAGAATTTTGCGGACATAGTGCAGCTCCGCTAGACCGCGCTCCGCGTATTGCTGAACCTTGGAAACCGCCTGCCCGGGCAGGCCGATCAGATTAGGCATGGATCCCACCCTATGTGACGTCCGTCGCATTACCAGGGGTAAGTACCCACCGACTTACGATGATGAACATGGGTCCGGTTTCGCTGGAGGTGGCCGGGCGCGAGGTCACCATCACGCACCCGGACAAGGTGGTGTTCCCCCCGGCGAGCGCCGGCGAATCCGCTGGATTCTCCGCTGGCCCATACACCAAGCTCGACCTGGTCCGCTATTACCTGGCGGTGGCCGACGGCGCACTGCGCGGCGTGGCCGGCCGCCCGATGATCCTGAAGCGCTTCGTCAAGGGCATCACGGAGGAAGCGGTGTTCCAGAAGCGCGCACCGGTCAAACGGCCGGACTGGGTCGACGTCGCCGAACTGCGTTACGCCCGAGGCACTTCCGCCGCCGAGGCGGTGATCCACGATGCGGCGGGGCTGGCCTGGGCGGTCAACCTGGGATGCGTCGACCTGAACCCCCATCCGGTGCTCGCCGAGGACCTCGATCACCCCGACGAGCTGCGGGTGGACTTGGACCCGATGCCCGGGGTGTCCTGGCGGCGCATCGTCGACGTCGCGCTGGTGGCCCGCGAGGTGCTGGAGGACTACGGCCTGACGGCGTGGCCGAAGACGTCGGGATCGCGCGGCTTCCACATCTACGCCCGCATCGCCCCGCGCTGGGAGTTCCGCCAGGTGCGGCTCGCCGCGCAGACCGTCGCCCGCGAAGTCGAGCGGCGCCTGCCCGAGGCGGCGACCAGCCGCTGGTGGAAGGAAGAACGCGAAGGGGTGTTCGTCGACTTCAACCAGAACGCGAAGGACCGCACGGTCGCGTCGGCGTACTCGGTGCGGGCGACGCCCGATGCCCGGGTCTCGACCCCGCTGCACTGGGACGAGGTCGCCGGCTGCGACCCCGCGGCGTTCACCATCGACACCGTGCCCGACCGGTTTGCCGAACTGGGCGACCCGTGGGAGGCAATGGACGACGCCGTCGGCGAGCTCGACCGGCTGCTGGTGCTGGCCGAGGAGATGGGGCCGCCCGAACGCGCTCCGAAGGGGTCGGGCACGCGCGGCAGCGGAGCGGCAGGCCGGCGGCAATCGACGATGCCGCTGATCGAGATCGCCCGCACCAAGACGAAGGACGAGGCGCTGGCGGCGCTGGACGTCTGGCGCGACCGCTATCCCGCCGCGGCCCGCCGACTCGAGCCGGTCGACGTCCTGGTCGACGGGATGCGCGGGCCCAGTTCGATCTGGTACCGGATCCGGATCAACCTGCAGCACGTTCCGGGAGACGAACGGCCACCCCAGGAAGACCTGATCGCCGACTACAGCCCTTGGGACGGATACGGCGGAAAGCAGAAGCCGTCGACCTGACGCCGGGCCTCGCCTAGATCCCCACCCGCGTAACCGCGTTGTGCTTGCGCAGGTAGCAGTACCACGTGACGCCGAGCAGGCCGAGGAAGAACACGATGTAGAACCGCAGCGCCGGTTCGATGCCGCCGAACTGCGACTTCGACCACGCGTACGCCAGCGGAACCACGAACCCGCCGAACGCACCCACCGCCGAGATGACGCCCAGCGCCCCGGCGGCCTGGCGGCGCATGGCCACCATGGTCTCCGGATCGCCCCCGGCCAGTTCGCCCTTGATTTTGAAGATCCGCGAAATCATCCGATAGGTCGAGCCGTTGCCGATGCCGGTCGCCACAAACAGGAACATGAAGCTGGCGAAGAACGCCGGCAGGTTGACCGCCTGCACCGACCACAACGCGGCCCCCGCCCCGATCGCCAGCATCACGAAGCTCGCGGCGGTGATGCGGGCCCCGCCGATCCGGTCGGCCAGCTTTCCGCCGAGGGGCCTGATGACCGATCCGATACCCGCACCCAGGAAGGCCCACGCCAGGGCGATGTCACCGCGCCCGAAAACCGTCTTCAGCAGGGTGGGAAAGGCCGCCGAGTAACCGATGAACGACCCGAAGGTGCCGATGTAGAGCAGCGACATGATCCAGGTGTCGGGGTGCCGCAGCGACTCCAGCACCGGCCGCACGTCGGCCTTGGCCTCGGTGAGGTTGTTCATGAACAGGAACGCGCAGACCGCGGCCACGACGGCCAGCGGTACGTAGCACAGGCCGGCGCGCGACAGCGCCATCCCACCACCGGCGATGACGATGGGCGGAATGATCTTTTGCACTACCGCCACGCCGATATTGCCGCCGGCCGCATTCAGGCCCAGCGCCCAGCCCTTGTCTTTCTCCGGGTAGAAGAACGAGATGTTGGCCATCGACGAGGCGAAGTTGCCGCCGCCGAAGCCGGCGGTCGCGGCGATCGCCACCAGGGCGCCGAACGGCAGGCCCGGATGGCTCACCGCCCAGGCCAGCAGCAGGCACGGGATGAGCAGCAGCGCCGCCGAGATGGTGGTCCAGTTGCGGCCGCCGAACAGCGGAACCGCGAAGGTGTAGGGCAATCTCAGGAACGCCCCGACGCCGCTGGGGACGGCGACCAGGCACAGGGCCTGGCTGGCGGTCAGCGCCCACCCGGACGCGGCGGGGTGGCCGGGTCCGCCGACCGCGGTCATGTGAACCACCACGATGCTCCACAGCATCCACACGCTGAATCCGACGTGCTCGGCGAAGATCGAGAAGATCAGGTTCCGGCGAGCGATCGGCTTGCCGGTGGTCTCCCAGAAGTCGGGGTCTTCGGGCCGCCAGTCATCGATCCAGTGCCGTCCCGCATGACGCTCGCGCGTGGGCGCCGGCTGCGTTACGGGGCTGATGGTCGTGGTCATCTGGTGGGACTCCTGAGTTTCGTGAGGCGCGGGCAGTGACGACTCGACGCTAGAGATGCCCTGTTACCGGCCGGGGTGTGCACAGTTACGTGGGCGATACGCAGAAATCGCAACGGCCCTGCCCCGTTTGTCAGAACTCCGCAACGCAACGCATCCAGGGCAAGATGGAGGTCGCGTCGCTCTTCGCCGAATCCCGCCGAATCGACCACCCGCGGAGTCCTCAGCGATCTCGACCGCGACACTATGACCGTGCCGGAAGCGGCCGGCTGAGCACCCGACGTTGCCACGGCCCGGATAGGAACTGCATTCATGAGCGATTTCGATGCCCCACGCGCGGGCGAAGGATCGGGTCTAGAACCCCCCGTCTCACCGCGCGTGCGCAGAGCATTCGGCATTCTGGAGCGGACGGCCCCGCGACTGGGTGCGCGCTGGGCCATCGAACTGTGGTGCACACCGCCCGAGACGACATCGGCTCGCATGCCGCCCGGCGTGGGCGCCAGTGAACCTGTGGAAGCGTCATGGTCCGGTCACAGAATCGTCGGCGAAG
Source organism: Actinomycetota bacterium (assembly GCA_036338755.1). Lineage (GTDB taxonomy): Bacteria > Actinomycetota > Actinomycetes > Mycobacteriales > Mycobacteriaceae > Mycobacterium. The sequence continues at coordinate 113,372 of JAYZBN010000016.1, forward strand.
CCTGGGGCCAGGGGCCGCTGGTGTACCTGATACACGGCTGGGGCGGATGCCGTGCGCACCTCGGAGTGTTCGTCAAACCCCTGCTAGCGGCGGGCCATCGAGTGATTGCCTTCGACCTGCCCAGCCACCAGGAATCCGACCCCGGCGGATTGGCGCCCGGCCGCACGACGATCGGCGAATGTGCCCAAGCGGTGAAAGCCATGGTGGACGCCTACGGGCCCGCGCACGCGATCATTGCGCACTCCCTGGGCGCCAAGGCCACCGCACTGGCGCTGTCCTGGGGAGCACGCGCGGAGCGCCTGGTCTTCCTGGCACCGATGGGCGGCTTCGCGTTCTACCTCGACTGGTTCGCGCAGCGGCACGGCTTCGGCCCGCGCATCCGCGACGCTCTGCACCGCCGACTCGACCGCCGACTGGGATTCCCGTTGCTGCATTCCGACCTGACCCATCTGGCATCGTGCATCGACGATCCGCCTCCGCTGCTGATCCTGCACGACCCCGACGACCCCGACAGCCCCTTTGCGATGAGCGAGGACTTGGCCTCAGCGTGGCCGGGGGCAAGCCTGACCGCCACGCACGGCCTTGGCCGCCTCGCGCACTACCGGATCCTGCGCAACCCCAAGGCCGTGCGCGCGGCGGTCGCATTCGCCACCCAGGCGACGCCCACCGCGGCGCCGCGACCCGGCGAAACCGTACAAGCGCAGCTAGACCGGTGACTCACTGTCCGCGACTGCGTACTTCCGCAACGCGCGCCCACGACGAGGCGCCGATGCGCGACAATCGGCGCATGCAGGTGACTGGGGCTCCCCCGGGGCTACGGGAGCGCAAGAAGATCAAGACCCGCCGCGCCATCAGGCGCGAGGCGTTTCGCCTCATCGAGCAGAACGGGTACGCCGCCACCACCGTGGAACAGATCGCTGAGGCGGCCGACGTGTCGCCGAGCACCTTCTTCCGCTACTTCGGATCGAAGGAATCGCTGCTGCTGGCCGACGACCTCGACCCGCTGATCCTCGACGCGTTGAAGGCCCAGCCGCGCGACCTGTCTCCGGCGCAGGCCTTCCGCCGGGCCTACGAGGCCGTCATCGCCCAGCTGCCCGACGACCAGCTCGAGTTCGAGAGCACCCGGCAACGCCTGATGTTCTCCATACCCGAACTCAAGGCCGCGATGTACGACGAGTACTACCGCACCGTGACCGTCGCCGCCGAGGCCATCGCGCACCGGATCGGCCGTGCCGCAGACGATTTCGAAGTCCGAGTGTTCGCGGGGGCGTTGACGGGTGCCATGATGGCCGCTTTCGACGGCGCGCCGAAGACCGCCGACACGATCTATCGCGCCCTGGATTTCATGGACGCCGGCATGCCGCTGGGCTGACGGGTTCCAACCGCGCGGCGATGCATCTGAACGGGCGGAACGCGATACTCTCACGCGATGCGACAGGGATGGAATCGACGGGGATTCTTGCAGCTCGCAGGTGCTGCCGGGGTCGCCGCGATCGGCGGTGCGACCGCGTTCTCCTCGGGATGCTCGTCACGCAGTGCGGCTCCCGGAGCGACCCCGGGATCGGTGACGGTCACCCACCTGTTCGGTCAGACCGTCGTCAAAGAACCCCCCAAGCGTGTCGTCAGCGCCGGCTACACCGAACAGGACGACCTGCTGGCGGTCGGCGTGGTGCCGATCGCGGTGACCAACTGGTTCGGTGACCAGCCCTTCGCGGTCTGGCCCTGGGCCGCGCCCAAACTCGGCGGTGCGCAGCCGACGGTGCTGAACCTGGACAACGGCGTTCCCGTCGACCAGATCGCCGGCCTGAAACCGGACCTGATCGTGGCCGTCAACGCCGGCCTGGACGCCGACACGTATCAGAAACTGTCCGCGATCGCCCCGACCATCGCGCAGTCGGACGGCGAAGCCTTCTTCGAACCGTGGAAAGAACAGGCAACCACCGTCGGCCAGGCGGTCTTCAAGGCCGACCAGATGAAGTCGTCGGTCGACGGCGTCGACCAGAAGTTCACCGACATCGGCAAGAAGAATCAACAATGGACCGGCAAGAAGGCGCTGCTGATGCACGGCGCGCCGGAGCAGGGCACCGTCACCGCCACCATGGCGGGCTGGCGGACGGATTTCCTGAATCAAATGGGGCTGGTCATCTCCGACACCATCAAGCCATTCGGCACCGGTCAGCGGGCCATGATTCCGCGCGACCACATCAAAGCGGTGCTCGAGTCCGCCGACGTGGTGATCTGGACGACCCAGAGCCCGGACGATCAGAAGGCGATCCTGGCCGACCCCGAAGTCGCCGGGTCGCTCACCACCGCGCAGAATCGGAACATCTTCACCACGAAGGAACAGGCCGGCGCCATCGCGTTCGCGTCGCCGCTGAGCTACCCCGTCATCGCCGACCAACTGCCCCCGCTGCTCACTAAGATTCTGGGCTAGCCACCCGGGCTCGCCGCGGCTGTTTGAGCGTTTGCTAAGGCAGCTCTGGCAGTGCTCGAAAATCCGTCGCTACCCCTCGCACAGGCGCCGATCCCGGAGTTACCGTCGAGTAATGAGCGTGACGGATCTTAGCGGCGACGTCGCCCACCACCTGCCGACCGACCTCGTCGGTAACACCGTTGTGGACTACGGCGACCGCGCGCTGATGGTGCAATGCGGCAGTACCGCTGAGGTGCTGGCATGGGCGGACGCGCTGCGCGACGCGGCGGTACCGGGCGTGGACGACGTCGTCCCGGCGGCCCGCACGGTGCTGGTGAAGCTGGACGGCCCCCGCTACCAAGGCGTCATCCGCCAGCGGCTGCGTAAGCTGCGCGTGGCCGCCACCCCGGACGCCTCCTCGGAGCGCCGCGCCGACGTGGTCATCGACGTCGTCTACGACGGTCCCGACCTCGCCGAGGTCGCCGGCCACACCGGTTTGAGCATCGCCGGAGTGATCGACGCCCACACCGCAACGCTGTGGCGGGTCGGCTTCAGCGGATTCGCACCCGGTTTCGCGTATCTGGTCGACGGCGACGCCCGGCTGCGCGTGCCGCGCCGCCCGGAGCCGCGCACCTCCGTGCCGGCGGGTTCCGTGGGCCTGGCCGGTGAATTCAGCGCCGTGTACCCACGCCGGTCCCCCGGGGGTTGGCAACTCATCGGCCGCACCGACGCCGTCCTGTGGAATCTGCAGCGCCCGAACCCCGCGTTGTTGACGCAGGGCATGTGGGTTCAGTTCCGGGCCGTCTAGTCGGCGGCGATCGTGAGCGCGACGTAGCCGGGCGAAGCGGTTCGCCACCAATAGCTAAGGAGAGAGCCGTGGCAATCCTGGAGATCCTGCGCACCGGACCGTTCGCCGTGCTCCAAGACCGCGGTCGCCCGGGGCTTGCCCACCTGGGGGTGAGCCGGTCCGGAGCCGCCGACCGGCGCGCGCACAGGCTGGCCAACCGGCTGGTGGCCAATCCCGACGACCGTGCCACCGTGGAGGTGACGTTCGGTGGCTTCGCGGCCAGGGTCACCGGCGGTGACGTGGACATCGCGGTGACGGGTGCGGACACCGACCCGACGGTCAACGGAATCAAGTTCGGCACCAACAGCATTCATCATGTGCGCGATGGCGAGGTGATCTCGCTGGGCGTGCCCCGCGCGGGGCTGCGCAGCTATCTGGCGATCCGCGGCGGCATCTGTGTGGAGCCGGTGCTGGGCTCGCGCAGCTACGACGTGATGTCGGGCATCGGCCCGGCGCCGCTGCGGAGCGGCGACCGGCTGCCGATCGGCGAGCACACCGATGCCTATCCCGAATTGGACCAGGCGCCGGTCGCGGCAATCACCGGGGGCGCCGTCGACCTGTTCGTGGTGCCCGGGCCGCGTGACGATTGGTTCGTCGAGCCAGACCGCTTGGTGCACACGTACTGGATGGCGTCCGATCGCACCGACCGGGTGGGGATGCGGCTGACGGGCCGGCCGCTGCAGCACTGCTATCCTGACCGGCAGCTGCCCAGCGAGGGTGCTACCCGCGGCGCAATCCAGGTGCCGCCCAACGGTTTACCGGTGATCCTGGGTCCCGACCATCCGGTCACCGGCGGCTATCCGGTGATCGGGGTGGTGGTCGACGAGGACGTGGACAAGATCGCCCAGGTCCGGCCCGGCCAGGCGGTGCGGCTGCACTGGGCGCGGCCCAGGGCTTTGGTCGGCGCCCACTCCGGTGCCGCGAGTTGGCCCTTTTCCTAACTCATTTGGTGCCGGGACGGCACCGTATTCCAGCTCACACGAGCACGCGCCTATGCGTGAAATCACTTGGTGGCGGTGCCGATTCAGGCTGGATGAACCGCACACTCGCGCGCTGAGCAGCCCCCAGGGATCTACCAGACAATTGGTAAACAACTAACAGCCGATAACGGCCCCCTCCGGTTGACCCGCTCGCGTCGTAAATGTGAGCATCGGACCGCACGGCAAGGCATGCCCCATGATCTGGGGTGCCCAAGTGTCGAAAGCCGCCCCTGAACAGCTCTCCCGGTATCGGGCGAGCGCGGTGACCCCTGGCACGGCGGCGGCCGGATGCGGCGATTTCGTGAGACCGGAGGAGAGGAATCTGTATGCGCGCCAACCGGTTCGAGGTCGTTGGGAGACAGGCGGACTGGAATCCGGAGGACGCGGCGGCCTGGGAGGCCGGCAACAAGAACATCGCCCGCCGCAACCTGCTGTGCACCATTGCCGGTGACCACGTGGCGTTTTCGATCTGGACCCTGTGGCCGGTGATGGCGCTGTTCATGCCCGGTTCCGTCTACGGCTTCTCCGCCGGCGACAAGCTGCTGCTCGGCGCGGTCGCGACCCTGGTCGGGGGTTGTGTCCGCATTCCCTACACCCTGGGTATCGCCGCCTTCGGCGGCCGCACCTGGACGACGTTCTCGGCCTTCGTGTTAGTGATCCCGACGGCCCTCACGATTGTGTTGCTGGCCAATCCCGGTCTGCCGCTGTGGTTGTTCGTGGTGTGCGCGGCCATGACCGGGCTCGGCGGCGGCAATTACGCGGCCTCGCTGGCCAACGTCAACGCCTTCTATCCGCAGCGGCTCAAGGGCGGCGCGCTGGCCATCAACGCCGGCGTCGCCAACGTCGGGGTCGCGGTGATCCAGCTGGTCGGCCTGCTGGCGCTGGCCGCGGCCGGGCACAAGGCGCCGTACTGGGTCTGCGCTGTGTATCTGGTGTTCCTCACCATGGTCGGTATCGCGGCCGCGTCGTTCATGGACGACATTCACCACGGCACCCGGTTGAGCACCATGCGCTCGATCCTGTTCGAGCGCGATACCCAGGTGATCTCGCTGCTCTACATCGCCACGTTCGGCTCCTGGATCGGATTTTCCTTCGCCTTCGGGCAGGTGATGCAGGTCAACTTCGCCGAAAGCGGGGAAAGCGCCAAACATGCGGCCCTACACGCCGCCCAGGTGGCCTTCATCGGGCCACTGCTGGGTTCGCTGGCACGCATCTACGGCGGCCGGCTGTCCGACCGCGTCGGCGGCAGCCGCGTCACCCTGGGCGTACTCGCCGGCATGACCGTGGCCGCCGGGCTTCTGGTCACCGTCAGCACCCTCGACGATCACCACGCCGCGGCGCACTCCGCCAGCATGATCGGCTACGTCACCGGCTTCATGGTGCTGTTCGTCCTGTCCGGCATGGGCAACGGCTCGGTCTTCAAGCTGATCCCCTCGGTCTACGAGGCGCGCAGTCGGTCGCTGGACACGAGCGAGGACGAGCGCCGTCATTGGGCCCGCGCCATGTCGGGATCCCTGATCGGCATCTGTTCGGCCGTCGGGGCGTTGGGGGGCGTGGGAATCAACCTGGCGCTGCGCCAGTCGTACCTGAGCACCGGCACGGAAACATCTGCCTACTGGGTCTTTCTGAGCTCGTACATCGTCGCGGCGATCATGACGTGGGTGGTCTACGTACGCCGTCCCGCGTCCGCCCCGGGCTTGTCCGGATCGGCGCCGGATACCGAGGCCGCCCGCGTGTGAGCGGACTCGCAACACGGGCAATGCCACAGCAATTGACAGGTAACGCAACCGAAACGTCGCAGGCATACACAATTCATATGGCCCCTCAACTGGCCCCACCAGACTCCGCGCCGCTGACCGGCTACCGGATCGCCGTCACGTCGGCGAACCGCGCCGAGGAGCTGTGCGCGTTGCTGCGCCGTAACGGCGCGGAGGTCTCCAGCGCCGCGGCCATCAACATCATCGCGCTGCCCGAAGACGCCGAACTGCAGAATCACACCGAAGCGGTGATCGCCGATCCACCCGATATCTTGGTGGCGCACACCGGCATAGGCTTCCGCGGCTGGGTCGCCGCGGCCGACGGCTGGGGGCTGGCGACCCAGCTGCTGGCGTCGCTTGCCAAGTCGCGGATCGTGGCGCGCGGCCCGAAGGCGACCGGCGCGTTGCGGGCCGCCGGGCTGCACGAGGAGTGGTCCCCCAAATCCGAGTCGTCGCGCGAAGTCCTGCGCTACCTCCTCGAGTCGGACGTCGCCGGCAAGCGCATCGCCGTCCAGCTGCACGGTGCGGCCGACGGTTGGGATCCCTTCCCGGAGTTCATCAACGGATTGCGGGCGGCGGGCGCGCAGGTGGTTCCCATCCACGTGTACCGGTGGAAGCCGACGCCGGCCGGCGGTGACTTCGACCAACTCGTCGCCTCGGTTGCGCGCCGGCAATTCGACGCCGTGACCTTCACCTCGGCGCCCGCCGGCGCGGCGCTGCTGGAACGCAGCCGCGAGCTGGGCATCGAAGACCAACTGCTGCAAGCGCTTCGCAGCGACGTGCATGCGATGTGCGTCGGCCCGGTCACCGCCCAGCCGTTGATCCGCGCGGGGATCCCGACGTCCTCGCCCGAGCGAATGCGGTTGGGCGCGTTGGCCCGTCACATCGCCCAGGAGCTCCCGCCGCTGCGGTCGTGCACCATCCGCGCGGCCGGGCACGACATCGAGATCCGCGGAACGTGCGTGCTGGTCGACGGGTCGGTGCAGTCGCTGTCGGGATCGAGCATGGCTACCCTGCGCGCACTGGCACAACGTCCCGGCGATGTCGTCGCACGCAACGACTTGCTGCGGGTACTTCCCGGCAACAGCAATGATCCCCACGCCGTCGATACCGCAGTGCTGCGGCTGCGAACGGCGCTGGGCGACAAGAACATCGTCGCGACCGTGGTCAAGCGCGGTTACCGGCTCGCGGTCGACCACCCGGGAGATTCCACATGGCATTGATCCTGGTAGCCCACGGCACCCGCAGGCCGGGTGGCGTTGCGATGATCGAAGACCTTGCGGCACAGGTGAGTACGCTCGTCCGCGGCACGGTAGACGTTGCCTTCGTGGATGTTCTCGGCCCCACCCCCAGCGAAGTCCTGGCGCGCGCGAAGGCCGCCGAACGGCCCGCCATCGTGGTGCCCGCGTTCCTGTCACGCGGATACCACGTACGGGCGGACCTGCCGTCACACGTCGAGATCAGTGGACACCCGAACGTGACCGTCACCCCCGCGTTGGGCCCGAGCGGTCAGATCGCCCGTATCGTCGGCGATCAACTGCTGAAATGCGGTTGGCGGCCGGGCGATTCGGTGATCCTGGCGGCCGCGGGGACATCCGACGACCAGGCCCGCGCCGATCTGCACACCACGGCGACGCTGGTGTCGGCGCTGACCGGGTCCCGGGTGAGCCTGGCGTTCGCGGCCACCGGTGATCCGCCGGTGGCAGAGGCCGTGGATCGGGCACGGGCGCGCCGCACCGGCGGACGCGTCGTGGTCGCTTCGTATCTACTGGCCGACGGCCTGTTCCAACAACGGCTGCACGGGTGTGGCGCCGACCTGGTCAGCGAGCCGCTGGGCACCCACCCGGGGCTGGCGCGGCTGGTCGCGAACCGCTTTCGCCGGGCGCTGCCGCCGGTCCTCGCCCGGACGGCCCGGCACGCGTCGCGCCGATCGAGCCCGCATCAGCCGGCCCACCCTCGAACCACAATTTCCCTTCCCTAGCGCAAATCGCCTGCCGGCGAGGCGCGCCGGTGCTCGGCGTTCCTTGATCTTTGGTCGCCGACGGGCGATCCTGGCACCATGCCCCGCCGCGAAGAGCAGTCGCATGGGATCCTCGACCCGGTCGCCAAGATGCTGCGGTTGCCCTTCGGCACACCGGAATTCATCGACCGGATCGTGACGGGCGGTGCCAATCAGGTGGGCCGGCGCACCCTGCGCATGCTGATCACGACGTGGGACGCCGCCGGCGGCGGCCCGTTCGCGGCCAGTGCCGTCGCGTCGACGGGAATGGCGAAGACCGCCGAAATCGTGCAGGGCATGTTCATCGGACCCGTCTTCGGCCCACTGCTGAAGATTCTGGGCGCCGACAAGGCGGCCCTGCGGGCCTCGCTGTGCGCCTCGCAATTGGTGGGCCTGGGCATCATGCGCTACGGCATCCGATCCGAGCCGCTGCACTCCATGCCGGTGGACGCACTCGTCGACGCGATCGGGCCGACGATGCAGCGCTACCTGGTCGGCGACATCACCCGCTGAACCCGGCGTTCGGCCTCAGGCGGCCCGCGGCTGGTAGTCGCGCGCGACCTGAACGTAGCCGTCGTCGGTGATCCGCACCGGGTACACCGGCACCGAAACGGTCGGATCATCCAGGCAGGAACCGTCTTCGAGTGAGAACGCCTGCTTCAAGATGGGCGACTGAACCGTGACGCAGCCGTCGCGGTCACCCACGATCCCGCGGGAAAGCACCGCGGCCCCGGAGAACGGGTCGACGTTGCCGACCGCGTACACCGAGCCGTCGTCGAGCCGGAACAACGCCGCCTGGGAACCGTCGTCGAGCAGCACGCCGACGCCGCGACCCGGAATGAGGTGCTCGTACGCGCACGCGCTGGTCCATACCGCAATGTCGTTGAGAAGTGTCATGATCGGTTCCTCATTCCTCCGTTGTCGCCGCACGGACCCGCGGCATGCCAATGGACACAGGGATTTTGCGGCCGGCGTGCTCGGTGAACGCCACCGTCGAATCGACGGCGTCCGGGGCGTTGACGAACGACACGAACCGTGACAGCTTGTCCGGGTCGTCCAGCACGCCCTTCCATTCGCACTTGTAGTTCTCGACGTGCCGCTCCATTGCGGCCTCGAATTCCCCGGCCAGGCCGAGCGAGTCGTCGCACACCACCTCGCGCACGTGGTCGAGCCCGCCGTCGAGCGAGTCGACCCACGGCGCCGTGCGTTGCAGCCGGTCGGCCGTCCGGATGTAGTACATGACGAACCGGTCGACGTAGCGGACCAGCGTTTCGGTGTCCAGGTCGCTGGCCAGCAGCTGCGCGTGTTTGGGCGTCATGCCGCCGTTGCCCCCGACGTACAGGTTCCAGCCCTTTTCGGTGGCGATGACGCCGACGTCCTTGGACCGCGCCTCGGCGCACTCTCGCGCGCAGCCCGAGACGCCCATCTTGATCTTGTGCGGTGCCCGCAAGCCGCGGTAGCGCAGTTCCAAATCGATGGCCAGCTGCACCGAATCCTGCTGCCCGTAACGGCACCAGTCGGTTCCCACGCAGCTCTTCACCGTGCGTAAGGCCTTGCCGTACGCGTGGCCCGATTCCATGCCACCGTCGACGAGGCGCTTCCAGATCTCCGGCAGTTGGTCCACCCGCGCGCCGAACATGTCGATCCGCTGCCCGCCGGTGATCTTGGTGTAGAGCCCGAAGTCTTGGGCGATCTGGCCGATCAGGATCAGATGCTCCGGCTTGATGTCCCCGCCGGGGACTCGGGGCACCACCGAGTAGCTGCCGTTCTTCTGGATGTTGGCCAGGAAGTGGTCGTTGGAATCCTGCAGCGAGGCCTGCTCGCCTTCGAGGATGTGGTCCGACCCGGTGGAGGCCAGAATGGAGGCGACCACGGGTTTGCAGATGTCGCAACCCTTTCCGCGGCCGAAGCGCTCCAGCAGCCCGGAGAAGGTGCGGATCTCGGTGGCGGAGATGATCTCGAAAAGCTCCGCGCGCGATTGGCTGAAGTGCTCGCAGAGCGCCTTGGACTGTTCCACGCCCTCGGCTTCCAGCAGCTGCTTGAGCAGCGGGACGCATGACCCACACGAGGTGCCCGCCGAGGTGCACGCCTTGAGCGCGGGGACATCGGCGCAGCCGTCGGCGATCGCGCACTTCAGATCGCCCTTGGTAACGTTGTTGCACGAGCAGATCTGCGCCGAATCCGGTAGCGCCCCAACGCCCAACGCGGTGCCGCTGCCGGCGGAGGCCGGTGCGATCAGCGCCAGCGGGTCGCCGGGCAGCTCGCTGCCGACCATGGGCCGCAGCACGCCGTAGGACGAGGCGTCACCGACCAGCACGCCGCCGAGCAGCGTCTTGGCGTCGTCGGAGAGCACGAGCTTGGCGTAGGTGCGGTTGACCGCGTCGTTGATGGCGACCTCGAGGCAGTTCTCGGTGGTCCCCATCGCGTCGCCGAAGCTGGCCACGTCGACGCCCAGCAGTTTGAGCTTCGTGGACAGGTCCGCCTCGCCGAACTCCGCGACGCCGTCCAACAGCCGGTCGGCCACCACCTCGGCGGAGGTGTAGCCGGGACCCACCAGGCCGTAGCACCGACCGCCGATCGCGGCGACCTCGCCGATCGCGTAGATGTCGGGATCGCTTGTCTGGCAAGCCACGTCGGTGAGCACCCCGCCACGCTCGGCGCGCGTCAGTCCGGCGGCGGTCGCGAGCTCGTCGCGCGGCCGGATGCCGGCGGCGAAGATCACCAGACCGGCGTCGATGACCTGGCCGTCGGTCAGACTCACCCGCACCGAGGTGGTGCCGTCCGAATGCTCGACCGCCTCGATCGATTCGGTTCCGGTGCCGACGTGCACCGAGATACCGAGCTCGCCGATCATCCTGGCCAGCAGCCCACCGCCGGCCTCGTCGATCTGCTGGGCCATCAGCCGCGGCATCATCTCGATGACGTGGGTCTGCAACCCGAACTGGCGCAGCGCGTTAGCGGCTTCCAGGCCCAGCAGGCCGCCGCCGATCACGACACCCGCGGTGGCGTGCGAGGTTTCGACTGTGCGCTGGGCGTCGGCGCGGATGGCGTCGAGGTCGTCGAGCGTGCGGTACACGTGGCATGCGGGCAGGTCGTGGCCCGGCACCGGGGGCACGAACGCGTACGACCCGGTCGCCAGGACCAACGTGTCGTACGCGTGCCGCTGGCCGTCCGCCGTCGTCACTGTCTTTGCGGCGCGGTCTATTTCGGTGACGCGCTGGTTGAGCACGAGGCGGACCTGCTCGTCGCCCTCGTATTCGTTGCCGGGCAACGCCAGTAGCTTGCGATCCCAGCTTTCGGTGTAGGAGGTCAGGCCGACGCGGTCGTAGGCGGCGTCGGTCTCCTCGGCGAAAACCGTGATGCGCCAGAGTCCCTCGGCGTCACGGGCGCGCAGCGCCTCGACGAATCGGTGCCCTACCATGCCATGTCCGACTACGATGATGTGACGACGCGCACAGCTGGCGCGCGAAATCCCGTCTGCAGACATGGCTTTGAGAGTAACGGCCAGAAATTACGTTCTTTTCGCCCAATGTGACGGTCCTATGACGAGGATCTCACAACTCACAGGAAGGCCTGTGATTGATCGTTCGCTGCCGGCGAACGACAAGGTGGAACTTTAGCGGGGTCGACTCATGTTTGACCTAGTAGCCGGTCGAACAGGCACCGGTCACAGGAATCTCACAATCAAGTTCAAGGAATTAGAAGGGAAGCGCCATGAGCAGCCTCGCATTGTGGTCGCGGCCGGCCTGGGACACCGACCGGTGGTTGCGCGACTTTTTCGGACCCGCCGCCGCGGCGGACTGGAACACCCCGGCGACCAGCGGCTTCAAGCCCGCCGCCGAGATCGTCAAGGACGGCGACGACGCGATCGTACGGGTCGAGCTCCCGGGCGTTGACGTCGACCAGGACGTCAACGTGGAGGTCGACCGCGGACGGTTGGTCATCCACGGCGAGCACCGCGATCGGCGGGCGCAAGACGAATGGGAAGATGCAGGCCGCACGCTGCGGGAGATCCGGTACGGAGCGTTCCGCCGGTCGTTCCAGCTGCCCGGCCACGTCACCGGCGATGCCATCACGGCCACCTATGACGCCGGCGTGCTGACAGTGCGGGTCGCCGGTGCATACGCCGACAACCAGGCGCAGCGCATCGAGATCACCAAATAGTCTCCGGCCAGTTCGGAGAGAAACAGCCGAATCCGGCGGCGTCACAACGGCTCCGCCGGATTCGGCGCGTCAGCCCCAGCGGGCCAGCAGCTCCTTGGCCCGGGTCGCCAGCGCGGCCTGCAGGAACGGCCCGAAACTGATGCGCGCCACACCCAGCGGACCGAACGTCGCCGGGTCGTCCTGGTCGGGCAGCGCGATCGCGTTGACCGGCAACTCCAGCTCCGCGGTGAGGCGCCGCAACGTGTCGGGGTCGTGGCGGCCCACCGGATAGAGCACATCGGCGCCGGCGGCCGCCGCCTGATTCAGCCGTGCCACCGCCCGCTCGACGCGATCGGACGCCTCGCCGTCCTGGCGCACGAACAGATCCGTCCGGGCATTGATGACGACGTGCACCCCGGCCGCGTCGGCGGCCGACCGCAGCTCGCCGACCAGCTCGGCGTGTTCGCCGGCCGACCGCAACCGCTTGCCCTCCGAGTGCACGGTGTCCTCGATGTTCAGCCCGACGGCCCCGGCGCTGAGCAGGCCCTCGATCAGCCGGGCCGGCGGCTGCCCGTAACCGGACTCGATGTCCACCGACACGGGGACATCGACGGCGGCGGTGATCTGGGCGACCCGGGCGAGGACGTCGTCGAACGACATGCCCTCGTTGTCGGGTTTGCCGATCGAGTCCGCCATCGGGTGGCTGCCCACCGTCAGGGCGGCGAATCCGGCGCCGGTGGCCAGCCGCGCCGACCAGGCATCCCACACGGTCGGCAGGATGACCGGGTCACCCGGCCGGTGCAGTTTCAGCAGCGTGGCGGCCCGCTCGGCCGGCGGGGTGCGTCCCGTCATAAGTGTCTGCTCCCTCGGCATCCGGGCTCAACAAAACTGACGTGTGGCGTGTGCCGTGGATAGTATCGAGGGCGTACTGTGATCCGAAACACTGCCGAGGAGATCCGTTGACGAGCACGACTGGCACGACCGAATTCGCCGAACTCCACGACCTCATCGGCGGCCTGCGGCGGTGCGTGAGTTCCCTGCGGGCCCGATACGGTGACAGCCCGGCCATGCGGCGCATCGTCATCGACGCCGACCGCATCATGTCCGACGTCGACCTGCTCGACACCGACGTGTCCGAATTGGACCTGGCCGGCGCCACCGTGCAGCAGTCCGGCGAGAAGATCGTCATTCCAGACACCCAGTACGACAGCGAATTCTGGCGCGACGTCGACGACGAGGGTGTCGGCGGTCACAACAGGGCCTGAACAACCCAAGCCCCCCAGAAAAGGGGGGCTTTCCTCTGTGTACCCTTCGACCTACAGCCCGTTCGAAGAGGAACACACTAAATGAGCGCACCAACGGCGAACCGTCCTGCGTCCGGTGTCTTTTCACCCACGCGCGCCCGTATCCAGCAACGCACCCTACGCACCGACCGGTGGTGGATGTCGCCGCTGCGAATCGATCTCGGCTTCGCCGCCTTCCTTATCTATGCGACAGCGCGGGCGTTTCAACAGAATTACTTCTTCGTCCCCAAATACCACTACCTGACGCCGTTCTACTCGCCGTGCGTGAGCAAGGGTTGCGGTGAGGCCGGCGACATCTGGCCGCAGTTCCTTCCCGACGTGTGGTGGCTGCCGTACGCGGCGCTCTCGCTGCCGTTCCTCCTGCTGTTCCGGTTGACCTGCTACTACTACCGCGGCGCCTACTACCGCACGGTGTGGCAGTCGCCCACCGCCTGCGCGGTGGCCGAGCCGCGCGCCCACTACACCGGCGAGACGCGGTTCCCGCTGATCATCCAGAACACGCACCGGTACTTCTTCTACATCGCCGGCATCATCTCGGTGATCAACACCTACGACGCCATCGTCGCGTTTCACTCCGACAGCGGACCCGGCGGATTCGGTTTCGGTCTGGGCAATCTGATCCTGCTCGGCAACGTCATCATGCTCTGGATCTACACGCTGTCGTGCCACTCCTGCCGGCACGTCACCGGCGGCCGGCTCAAGCATTTCTCCAAGCACCCTGTGCGGTACTGGATCTGGACGCAGGTCAGCGTCATCAACACCCGGCACAAGATGTACGCCTGGATCACGCTGGGCACGCTGATGCTCACCGACTTCTACATCGCGCTGGTGGCCAGCGGCACCATCCCAGACCTGAGATTTGTTGGCTGACAAGCCATTTCGACATCAATCAGAATTTAGCTAGCGAGGGTTTCAATGGTTGAAATCGAGCGGCACACGTATGACGTGGTCGTGATCGGTGCGGGCGGCGCCGGGCTGCGTGCGGTCATCGAAGCGCGCGAACGGGGTTTGCGGGTTGCGGTGGTGTGCAAGTCGCTGTTCGGCAAGGCCCACACGGTGATGGCCGAGGGTGGCTGCGCGGCGTCCATGGGCAACACCAACCCGAAGGACAACTGGAAGACCCACTTCGGCGACACGATGCGCGGCGGGAAATTCCTCAACAACTGGCGCATGGCCGAACTGCACGCCAAGGAAGCCCCGGACCGCGTCTGGGAGCTGGAAACCTATGGCGCGCTGTTCGATCGCCTCAAGGACGGCAAGATCAGCCAGCGCAACTTCGGCGGGCACACCTACCCCCGGCTGGCCCACGTCGGTGACCGCACCGGCCTGGAGCTGATCCGCACCATGCAGCAGAAGATCGTGTCGCTGCAGCAGGAGGATTTCGCCGAGCTCGGCGACTACGAAGCCCGGATCCGGGTGTTCGCCGAAACCACGATCACCGAGTTGATCAAGGACGGCGACGCGATCGCCGGGGCGTTCGGCTACATCCGCGAAAGCGGAAACTTCATCTTGTTCGAGGCGCCCGCGGTGGTGCTGGCCACCGGCGGCATCGGCAAGTCGTTCAAGGTCACTTCGAACTCGTGGGAGTACACCGGCGACGGCCACGCACTGGCCCTGCGCGCGGGCGCGTCGCTGATCAACATGGAGTTCGTCCAGTTCCACCCGACGGGCATGGTGTGGCCGCCGAGTGTGAAGGGGATCTTGGTCACCGAGGGCGTTCGCGGCGACGGCGGGGTGCTGAAGAACTCGGACGACAAGCGATTCATGTTCGATTACATCCCGTCGGTGTTCAAGGGCCAGTACGCCGAGTCCGAACAAGAAGCCGACCAGTGGCTCAAGGACAACGACTCGGCCCGCCGCACCCCGGACCTGCTGCCCCGCGACGAGGTCGCGCGCGCGATCAACTCCGAGGTCAAGGCCGGACGGGGCAGCCCACACGGCGGCGTCTTCCTCGACATCGCGTCGCGACTGACCCCGGCGGAGATCAACCGCCGCCTGCCGTCGATGTACCACCAGTTCAAGGAGCTGGCCGGGGTCGACATCACCAAGGAGCCCATGGAAGTGGGGCCGACCTGCCACTACGTGATGGGCGGCGTCGAGGTGGACGCCGACACCGGCGCCGCCACGGTCCCCGGGCTCTTCGCCGCCGGCGAATGCTCCGGCGGCATGCACGGCTCGAACCGGCTGGGCGGCAACTCGCTGTCGGACCTGCTGGTGTTCGGCCGGCGCGCCGGTCTGGGCGCGGCCGACTACGTGCGGGCGTTGAGCAGCCGTCCGGCCATCGCCGACGACGCCGTCGAAGCGGCGGCGAAGCGGGCGCTGTCACCCTTTGACGCGCCGGCCAACGGCGCCGCCGGGGAGAACCCCTACACCCTGCAGCTGGAACTGCAACAGTCGATGAACGACCTGGTCGGCATCATCCGCAAGTCCGACGAGATCACGGAGGCCCTGGCGCGGCTGGACAAGCTGCGGGCGCGGTTCAAGAACCTGCACGTGGAGGGGCAGCGGCGATACAACCCGGCCTGGAACCTCGCCATCGACCTGCGCAACATGCTGCTGGTCAGCGAATGCGTCGCCAAGGCCGCGCTGCAGCGCACCGAGAGCCGCGGCGGGCACACCCGCGACGACCACCCGTCGATGGACTCGTCGTGGCGCAAGGTGCTGCTGGTGTGCGAGGCGGCCGAGGGCGACGAGGTGATTCCGGACATCACCATCACGAAGAAGGATCAGACGCCGATGCGGCCCGATCTGCTGGAGCTGTTCGACATCGCCGAGCTGGAGAAGTACTACACCGACGAAGAACTCGCCGGGCACCCGGGACGGAGTGGTAAATGACCTACAACGCGACGATGCGGGTGTGGCGCGGCGACGACGCCGACGGTGGTCTGCAGGACTTCACGGTCGAGGTCAACGAGGGCGAGGTCGTCCTCGACATCATCCATCGCCTGCAGCAGACGCAGACGCCCGATCTGGCGGTCCGGTGGAACTGCAAGGCGGGCAAGTGCGGCTCCTGCTCGGCGGAGATCAACGGCAAGCCGCGGCTGCTCTGCATGACCCGGATGTCCACCTTCGCCGAGGACGAGGTGGTCACCGTCACGCCGCTGCGGACGTTCCCGGTGATCCGCGACCTGGTCACCGACGTCTCGTTCAACTACGAAAAGGCCCGCGAGATACCGTCTTTCGCGCCGCCCAAGGACCTGCAGCCCGGCGAATACCGGATGGCGCAGGAAGACGTCGGACGCTCCCAGGAGTTCCGCAAGTGCATCGAGTGCTTCCTGTGTCAGAACGTGTGCCACGTGGTGCGCGACCACGAGGAGAACAAGAAGGCGTTCGCCGGCCCACGCTTTTTGATGCGAATCGCCGAGCTGGAAATGCACCCGCTGGACACCCGCGACCGGCGCAACGACGCTCAGGACGAGCACGGCCTGGGCTACTGCAACATCACCAAGTGCTGCACCGAGGTCTGCCCGGAAAACATCAAGATCACCGACAACGCGCTGATCCCGATGAAAGAGCGGGTCGCCGACCGTAAGTACGACCCGGTGGTGTGGCTCGGTAACAAGCTGTTCCGGCGCTAGTCTTCCGCGAGGATTACGCGCCGAGACGGCGAAAGACGCTTCGATGGAACACGATGGGCGCCACCTCGGCGTCCACCGTCACCTCGCTGACCCGCAGCACCACGATGGTGTGATCGCCGGCCGGAATGAGTTGCTCGATCGCGCTTTCCAGCCAGAGGCCGGTGCCCTTGATGAACACCGCGCCGGTGGAACGCGAGACGGTTTCCAACCCCGCGAACCTGTCGCCGGTCTTGGCGGCCAGCGCCCGCGCGGCCGCGTCATGTTCCTCGCCCAGCACACTGATCCCCAGCATCGGCAGATCCTTGAGTTTGGGCCACGTCGTCGAGGTGTTCTGCACGCAGAACGACACCAACGGCGGATCCAGCGATACGGGCACAAAAGTGCTGGCGGCCAAACCTTCCCGCGTTCCGTTCACTTCGGCGGCGATCGCGACGACACCGGACGGGAAGTGACCGAAGGCCTCCCGCAGTGACGACGCTGTCAACTTGTCATTCGAGTTCACCGGACTTATTCGCCCCTAGAGCCGGAGACGGGATTTGTCGGATTTGACCCTACCCGGCTTCACTCGCCCGGGCGCGGCCACCCTCACCCGTTTTCTAAGCGTTTTGCCGAATATCCGTGCGCCGCGGCGACATCCGGATGCGCCCGCAGTCTGCTCTTCCAGGCGTTGCGGCCGTAGACCGCGAAGATCGGATCCGAGGGATCGTCGACTCGCTGCGCGCGTGCCTCGAGTTCGTCGGGCAGCGACAGCACCGGTATCCGCGCGTCCAGGCGGGGGTTGAAGAAGAAGGGCACCGAGATGCGGTCACCCGCAGGCCCCTGCAGGTTGACCCGGTGCTCGGTGGCCCGTAAGTACCCGCGCGTCGCCACCTCCAGCAGTTCACCGATGTTGACGATGAATGCGCCGTCGCGCGGCGGCACGTCGATCCAGCCGCCGTTCGAATGGCCGATTCCCGGCGGCCGCACCTGCAGGCCCGTGCTGCCCGGTTCCGCCAGCAGCAGCGTCAACACCCCCGAGTCGCGGTGGGCGCCCACACCCTGCGGTCCGGCCGCGCGGCCCGGGTAGCGGATGATCTTGATCAGCGTGGCCGGCGCGTCGGCGAAGGCGGCGTCGAACATATCGGACGGGCCGCCCAGCGCGGCCGCCCAATGCCGCAGCAGGGTGCGGGCCACCGCGGACAACGCGGCGTCCCACTCCGCCACGATCCCGGGCAGGTCCGGCAGCGCGGCGGGCCACTGATTGGGGCCCTGCAGCCACCGATAGTCGGATCCGTCCAGCCCACCGATCGCAGGTCGTTCCGGCCCGACGTCGATCTGCTCGCGCCAATCCACTTCCCCGCGGGTCAACTCGCCGCCGAGCCGGGTGTAACCACGGAAGTGGGGACTGCGCACCATGGCGACGGCGTCCTTGTCCGGTTGCGGCAGCGCGAAGAGACGGCGGGCCGCGTCCAGGACCCGCGTCACCAACTCCGGCGGCACGCCGTGACCGGTGAGATAAAAGAATCCGATCTCGTGGCCCGCGACGCGCAGGGCGTCCCGCAGGCGGCCCGGGTCGGCCCGCAAATCCACTGCGGGCAGCTCCGAGGGCAGCGCAGTGACGCCGCGCACATCGGTCATGTGCCCGTCATCACCGCAGGTAAATCGATTTTCAGGGCGTGACCTGCAGCTTCCCAACCGGTTGGTTAATTAGGCAATGAAATCTAGCTCACATTGGCTTGCATACCGCTGACGCTAGCGATATTTTAGCGGTGTTACTGGTGGGTAACTTAGACCTAGTACCCAACCACAAGTGGCATTCTCAACGAGGAGGACCGTAGTGAGCCACTACAAGAGCAACGTCCGCGACCAGGCGTTCAACCTGTTCGAAGTTCTGGGCGTTGACAAGGCATTGGGCCAAGGCGAATACAGCGATCTGGACGCCGACACCGCCCGCGAAATGTTGAACGAGATCAGCCGGCTGGCCGAAGGGCCGGTCGCGGAGTCGTTCGTCGAGGGCGACCGCAATCCGCCGGTCTTCGACCCCGAGACGCACTCGGTGACGCTGCCCGAGTCTTTCAAGAAGTCGGTTCGCGCCGTCATCGAGGCGGGTTGGGACAAGGTAGGCCTTGACGAGTCGCTGGGCGGCGTGCCCGCTCCCAAAGCGCTGCTGTGGGCCCTGCACGAACATCTCCTGGGCGCCAACCCGGCCGTGTGGATGTACGCCGGAGGGGCGGGCTTCGCCCAGATCCTTCACCACCTCGGCACCGACGAGCAGAAGAAGTGGGCCGAGCTGGCCGCCGAGCGCGGCTGGGGTTCGACCATGGTGCTCACCGAGCCGGACGCCGGCTCCGACGTGGGCGCCGGGCGGACCAAGGCGGTTCAGCAGGAGGACGGTTCCTGGCACATCGACGGGGTGAAGCGATTCATCACCTCCGCCGACTCCGGCGACCTGTTCGAGAACATCTTCCACCTGGTGCTGGCGCGCCCCGAGGGTGCCGGACCGGGCACCAAGGGCCTGTCGCTGTTCTTCGTGCCCAAGTTCCTGTTCGACTTCGAGACCGGTGAGCTGGGCGAGCGCAACGGCGTCTACGTCACCAACGTCGAGCACAAGATGGGCCTGAAGGTATCGGCGACGTGCGAGCTGAGCTTCGGCCAGCACGACGTCCCCGCCAAGGGCTGGCTGGTCGGCGAGGTGCACAACGGCATCGCGCAGATGTTCGAGGTGATCGAGCAGGCCCGCATGATGGTCGGCACCAAGGCCATCGCGACGCTGTCGACGGGTTACCTGAACGCGCTCGAGTACGCGAAGTCTCGCGTGCAGGGCGCCGACATGACCCAGATGACCGACAAGACCGCACCGCGGGTGACCATCACGCACCACCCCGACGTGCGCCGGTCGCTGATGACCCAGAAGGCGTACGCCGAGGGTCTGCGCGCGCTGTACCTGTTCACCGCGACCTACCAGGACTCGGCCGTCGCCGAGGCACTGCACGGTGTGGACGCCGAGCTGGCGGTCAAGGTGAACGACCTGATGCTGCCCGTCGTCAAGGGTGTGGGCTCGGAGCAGGCGTACGCCAAGCTCACCGAGAGCCTGCAGACCTTCGGTGGCTCCGGCTTCCTGCAGGACTACCCGATCGAGCAGTACATCCGAGACGCCAAGATCGACTCGCTGTACGAGGGCACCACCGCCATCCAGGCGCAGGACTTCTTCTTCCGCAAGATCGTCCGCGACAAGGGCCAGGCCCTGGCGCACGTGTCCGAGCAGATCCAGAAGTTCGTCGACAGCGAGTCCGGCAACGGCCGCTTGAAGACCGAGCGGGAGCTACTGGCCAAGGCGCTGGAGGACGTGCAGGCGATGGCGGCGACGCTGACCGGCTACCTGATGGCGGCGCAGGAGGACGTGACCAGCCTGTACAAGGTGGGTCTGGGTTCGGTGCGCTTCCTGATGAGCGTCGGTGACCTGGTCATCGGCTGGTTGTTGCAGCGCCAGGCGGCGGTTGCCGTGGCGGCGCTCGACGCCGGCGCCAGCGGCGAGGAGAAGTCCTTCTACGAGGGCAAGATCGCGGTGGCATCGTTCTTCGCGAAGAACTTCCTGCCGTTGCTGACCAGCACTCGCGAGGTCATCGACACGCTGGACAACGACATCATGGAGCTCGACGAGGCCGCCTTCTAGCCCAACCTCGAACGCCACGCGCAAATCCCCCGCTTCGACCGCGAAGCGGGGGATTTGTCTTTTGCCGTACCGCGCAATCCCCCGGCAACGAAAAGGCCGCCGCTGGATCCCCTCACTCCAGCGGCGGCCCTTTTCGCACGCCAGTCCGTGAAACGGGCCGGCACTCGCATTCGGGGGATGCCCCGTATTGCCGTCGGGGTCGGGGGGTCAGACCACAACACGGGGCCATCCGGTGGGTCGAATACCCGCGCCCCGATTGGACTAACCAGGAGTGACCCAACTCATTACGGGCGTCGAGCCCGCGCGGGCGAGGGCCGATGGGCCGTCAGGCCTCCAAGATCGCGGCGACGCCCTGGCCGCCGGCCGCGCAGATCGAGACCAGGGCGCGCACGGTGCCGCCGCCCTTCTGCTCGGCCTTACGTTGCGCCAGCTGCTTGGACGCCTGAGCCAGGATTCGTCCACCGGTGGCCGCGAACGGGTGGCCGGCGGCCAGCGAGGACCCGTTGACGTTGAGCTTGGACCGATCGATCGACCCCAGCGCGGCGTCCAGCCCCAGGCGCTCCTTGCAGTACTCCTCGGATTCCCACGCCTGCAGGTGGCACAGCACCACCGACGCGAAAGCCTCGTGGATCTCGTAGAAGTCGAAGTCCTGCAGGCTCAGGCCGTTGCGGGCGAGCAGCCGCGGCACCGCGTAGGTCGGGGCCATCAGCAGGCCGTCGCGCCCGTTGACGTAGTCGACCGCCGCGGTCTCCGAATCCACCAGGTAGGCCAGCGGGGTCAACGAATGCGCGGCCGCCCACTCGTCGGTGGCCAGCAGCGCCACCGACGCGCCGTCGGTCAGCGGGGTCGAGTTACCGGCCGTCATCGTCGCGTCACCGGCCTTCACGCCGAACACCGGACGCAGCTTCGCCAGCTTCTCCGCCGACGAGTCCGCGCGCAGGTTGTCGTCGCGGTACAGCCCCAAGAACGGCGTGACCAGGTCGTCGAAAAAGCCGCGGTCGTAGGCGGCGGCCATGTTGCGATGGCTGGCGGCGGCCAGCTCATCCTGGGCGACGCGGCTGATGCCCATCTTCTTCGCCGTCAGCGCCTGGTGCTCCCCCATGGACAGCCCGGTGCGGGGTTCGCTGTTGACCGGGATCTCGACGCCCAGCGTCGCGGGCAGCGTGCCCGCCAGCTTCAGCCGTTGCACGTTGGAGTTCGCGCGGCGCAGCTTGAGCAGCGTGCGGCGCAGGTTGTCGCCCAGGCCGATGGGCGCGTCGGAGGTGGTGTCCACACCGCCGGCTGCGGCCACGTCGTAGCGGCCCGCCGCGATGCCCTCGGCCGCGTTGACGGCCGCCTGCAGCCCGGTACCGCAGGCCTGCTGCAGGTCGAACGCGGGGGTGTGGGACGACAGCTGCGAGCCGAGCACACATTCACGCGTCAGGTTGAAGTCCCGGCTGTGCTTGAGGACGGCACCGCCGACCACCAGGCCCAGCCGCTCGCCGGCCAGCCCGAAGCGATCCACCAGCCCTTCCAGGGCGGCGGTGAACATGTCCTGGTTGGATGCCTCCGCGTAGGCACCATCGGATCGGGCGAACGGGATGCGGTTGCCGCCGAGGACGGCCACGGGCCGCCGCTCGGAGCTGCGTTGCTTGCTTGCCTCAGAACTTGCAGCGGCCACTGTTTTCTCCGTGTTTCTGGCGGTCTATCGGTTTGGGAGTCGCCCGTCTTGGGCCATACTACCCACTGTTCTTACTCTGCAGTAAGTTCGTCCTCGATACGGTTGTGCTGTAGGCATACCCCGACTTCGAAAGAATATGGAAGGTAGCTCCGGTGGCTCCCAAGGCTTCATCCGATCTGTTCTCTCAGATCGTCAACTCCGGTCCTGGATCGTTTCTCGCCAAGCAGCTCGGCGTCCCCCAACCCGAGACGCTGCGCCGCTACTCCGTCGGTGAACCGCCCCTGGCCGGGGCCTTGCTGATCGGCGGGGAGGGCAGGGTCGTCGAACCGCTGCGCGCGGCGCTGGACGCCGATTACGACCTGGTGGGCAACAACCTGGGCGGTCGCTGGGCCGACAAATTCGGCGGCCTGGTGTTCGATGCCACCGGCATCACCACGCCCGAGGGGCTCAGGGGGCTCTACGAGTTCTTCACCCCCCTGCTGCGCAATCTCGGCCATTCGGCGCGCGTCGCCGTGGTCGGCACCACGCCCGACGCCGCCGCGAGCCCGCACGAGCAGATCGCGCAGCGCGCGCTGGAGGGCTTCACCCGCTCGCTGGGCAAGGAGGTGCGTAACGGCACCACGGTGGCCCTGGTCTATCTCTCACCGGACGCCAAACCCGCTGCGACGGGCCTGGAGTCGACGATGCGGTTCATCCTGTCGGCCAAGTCCGCCTACGTCGACGGCCAGGTCTTCTACGTCGGTGAGGCGGATTCCACTCCCCCGGCGGACTGGGAGCGACCGCTGGACGGGAAGGTCGCCATCGTCACGGGCGCGGCGCGGGGAATCGGCGCGACGATCGCCGAGGTGTTCGCCCGCGACGGCGCACGCGTGGTCGCCATCGACGTGGAATCGGCCGCCGAGGCGTTGGCCGAGACCGCCAGCCGCGTCGGGGGCACCGCGCTGTGGCTCGACGTCACCGCCGAAGACGCCGTCGACAAGATCACCGAACACCTGCGCGAACACCACGGCGGCCGCGCCGACGTGCTGGTCAACAACGCCGGCATCACCCGCGACAAGCTGCTGGCCAACATGGACGACGCTCGGTGGGACGCCGTCCTGGCGGTCAATCTGCTTGCCCCGCTGCGACTTACCGAAGGGCTGGTGTCCAACGGCACGCTCGGCGAGGGTGGTCGGGTGATCGGCCTGTCGTCGATGGCAGGCATCGCCGGCAACCGCGGCCAGACCAACTACGCGACCACGAAGGCCGGGATGATCGGCCTCACCCAGTCGCTGGCCCCGCAGCTCTACGACAAGGGCATCACGATCAACGCCGTCGCGCCGGGATTCATCGAAACCCAGATGACGGCCGCCATCCCGCTGGCCACCCGCGAGGTCGGGCGCCGGCTGAACTCGCTGCTGCAGGGCGGCCAGCCGGTGGACGTCGCGGAAACCATCGCCTACTTCGCCAGTCCGGCTTCAAACGCGGTGACGGGCAATGTCATTCGCGTCTGCGGCCAGGCCATGCTGGGCGCATAGGAGAATGTCATGAACCAGCCAAGCGGCCTGAAGAACATGTTGCGCGCGGCCGCCGGGGCCCTGCCGGTGGTGTCGCGCGGCAGCGAGCTGCCCACCCGGACGGTGACCATCGAGGAACTGCCGATCGACCGCGCCAATGTGGCCGAGTACGCGGGGGTGACCGGCCTGCGCTACGGCAACCACGTCCCGCTGACCTACCCGTTCGCGCTGACCTTTCCGGCGCTGATGTCGCTGGTGACCGGGTTCGACTTCCCTTTCGCCGCAATGGGATCGGTGCACACCGAGAACCAGATCACGCAGTACCGCCCGATCGCGGTCACCGATACCGTCGGGGTGCGCGTGCACGCCGAGAACCTGCGCGAGCACCGCAAGGGTCTGTTGGTCGATCTGGTGACCGACGTCAGCGTCGGCAACGACACCGCCTGGCATCAGGTGACGACCTTCTTACACCAGCAGCGGACCAGCCTGTCCGACGAACCCAAGCCGCCCCCGCAGAAGCAGCCCAAGCTACCGCCACCGTCGACTGTGCTGCGCATCAGCCCGGGGCTGATCCGGCGCTACGCCGACGTCGGGGGCGACCACAACCCGATCCACACCAACTCGGTCGCGGCCAAACTGTTCGGATTCCCTACGGTGATCGCGCACGGAATGTTCAGCGCCGCAGCTGTATTGGCGAATGTCGAGGCGCAGATCCCCGATGCCGTGCGTTATTCGGTGCGGTTCGGCAAGCCGGTGGTGCTGCCCGCAACCGCGGGGCTCTACATCGATGAACACGATGGCGGCTGGGACATTTCGCTGCGCAACATCGCCAAGGGCTACCCGCACCTGACCGGCACTGTCCGGGCGCTTTAGCGTCCCGCTAGCCCGCGTGCGTCGGGCTGCGGCCCTGTACAAGTACTTTCAAACCGTGGGCGCTGGTCGCGGTCAGCAGGAAAAGCAAAAACAGCCACAGGGGCGGCCGGGCGAGTTCCCAGACGAAGATCGCCGCCCAGATCGGTGAGCCCTGCGTCACCGCCAGCACGCCCGCGGCGCCGGCCAGCGACACCGCCGGCACGTGCAGGTGCGTCCCCGTCGCCCAGTTGATCATCAGCACCAGCGCGGACCCGGCGGCCGCGCCGGTCGCCAGTGAGGGCGTGAGCAGTCCGCCCGCCCCGCCGGCCCGCAGAAACAACGCTGTCAGAAGGGGTTTCAGCGCCAGAATCGCCAGCGCCGACAGCAAGGTCATGCCGCTGGCCAGGCTGACCGTCAGGATGCTGCGGCCGTTGCCGGGCAGCTCGGGCCACCAATGCGAACAGATCCCCATCACCAGGCCCGCCGCGGCAAGCGCGGGGATCAGCATCGGCGTGCGCATCGGACGGGCGGGCCGCGCTGCGGCCATCAACCGGTTGAAGGCCAGCCCCACCGCCAGAGCCACCGGCGCCAGCAGCAATCCGTGCGCGGTCAGCAGATACGTCGACTCCTCGATCGGCCACTGCAGGTTGGGCTGGTCGCGGGTGATCGCCGAGCCGACGGCGACCGCCAGGCCGGAGGAGAGAAACGCCGCGCCCACCGCGCGCGGCTGCCAGGTGCTGAGCAGGATCCGGATCGAGAACAGCGCCCCGGCCAGCGGGACCGCGTACACCGCGCCCAGCCCGGCCCCGGCCGCGCAGGCCAGCAAGACCTCACGATCATGCGGTGAAAGCCGCTTGAGCCATCCGGTGCCGAAATCGCTTAGCGCAGCCGCGAATTGACGCGGCGCCCCTTCTCGCCCCAGTGATGCGCCCGACCCGACGAGCAGCACCTGCAGCAAGGCATCGACGCTCCACGACAACCTGGGCACGGGCTCCCGCGCGGCGATGGTCTGCGCCAGTGGGGGCACCTCCGCCCGGCGCCGCAACAGCCACCACCCCAGGCCCGCCAGGGCGCCGCCGATCATCGGGCCTACGACCCGGCGGATCGGGCTGCTGGCGGCCACCCCCGCCAGTAACGCGCCGAAACTGTAGTGGTAGGTGGCGTGCTGGACAGCGCGCAGCACGAACGTCGTCGCCAATCCGGCGACTCCGGCGAGCAACCCGACGATGGTTACCGCACAAAAGAAGTCGAGGTTGCCGCGGTCCGAGCCGGGGGCGCTCATCCGGGCCACCTGCACGAAGGTAGGCCTAGTCGCCCGCGGCGTCCGAGCCGCCCGCCGCGGCCGCTTCGCGTTCCGCCGGCGAGCCCTTGAGGCCGTACCAGAACAGGTCGACCATCAGCTGGGCCGCCTCCTCGACGTCGACGTCGCCGGCGGACAGCCGGTTGGCGACCGCCTCGCCCGCGCCCACCAGGGCCACGGCCATCATCTCGTGCTCCCGCTCGGAGCGCGGGTTGCGGCTACCCGCCCGCATCAGCCCGGCCACCAGTTCGATGATCTGCTCGCGTCCCTCTCGGACCATGTGGGCGAACGCCTGCGAGCTGGTGGCCTGGGTGTACATCACGATCCAGGAAGCCCGATTGGCGTCGATGTAACGCATGAACGACGCGATGGTGTTACGCAGCATGTCGTTGGGGCTCTGCCGGAAATCGATGTCGGCGCGCACGACGTCGATGAACCGACCCATCTCCCGGTTCAGGCAGGCGCCGAACAGGTCTTCCTTGGAGCCGTAGTACAGGTACAGCATCGGCTTGGAGATCTGCGCCTCGGCGGCGATGGCGTCCATCGAGGTCTCGTGATAGCCGTTGACCGAGAACATCTGCACGGCGGCGTCGAGCATCTGCTGCTCACGGACGGCACGCGGTAACCGCTTGGTACCACCCGCCATCGCTTGCCTCTCCGTCTATCTGACTCAAGAGTAAGCAACGCGGCGCCGCGGCACACGCACTAGTGACCGCAGGTGGCGCTGCGGCCCTTCATCGTCGCCACCCGCACCAGCGACTCGTCGACCTGCTGGGCCGGCAATTCCCCCGACGCGACAGCCTTTTGCAACCGGTCCAAGACCGCAGGCACCTCGTCGGTGGTGACCCACAGGGCGACGTCGACGCCGGCCCGCAGGCTGCGCAGCACCGCCTCCGATACCCCGTACCGATCGGAGATGGCGGCCATGCTGGACAGGTCGTCGCTGAACACCGGCCCGGTGAACGGCGGGCCCTTATAGCCGACGCCGTTGCGCAGCAGCTGCACCGCCTCGGAGCTCAGGCTGGCCGGGGCGTCGCCGGTGAGTCCGGGAACCTGCAAGTGGCCCACCATCACCGCGACCGGCGCAGCGGCCACCAGCGTCCGGTAGGGCACCAGATCGCTGTTCTGCAAACTGTCCAGCGGCGGCGTGACCACACCCCCGGTGTGTGAATCACCCGAGCCATGCCCGTGGCCGGGGAAGTGCTTGAGCACCGGGAGCAGCCCGGCCTCCCGCAACCCCTGCGCATAAGCCCCGGCGTAGTCGGTCACCGTGGCCGGATCCGCGCCGAACGAACGGTTGCCGATCACCGCGTCATCGGGCTCGTCGCTGACGTCGACGACGGGCGCGAAGTCGACGGTGATGCCCAGGTCGTGCATCTTCTTGCCGCGGTCGGCGGCCAGGTCATGCACCTGCTGGACGGTTTGCGTCTGTGCCAGCTCCCGGGGCGGCGGCGACGTCCCGATCAGCGATTTCAACCGCGAGACCCGGCCGCCCTCTTCGTCGACGCTGACGGCCAGCGGCAGGGGGCCCGCCTTGGCCGTGATGTCGGCCAGCGGGCCCTTGAAGATCGACAGGTCGGTCCAGCTGCCGATGAAGATTCCGCCCACGTGATAGCCGTTGACGACGGCCCGGGCGTCGTCGGCGTTCTTCACACCGACCATCAAGAGCTGGGCCAGCTTGTCGCGGATGTTCAGGGTGGCCGGCACCGCCGACGGGTCGGCGCACACCGGCGGCGCCGGGGCGGCCACCGGCTTGCTTGACGTGGAAGTCGACGGGCGGGGCGGGTGTGCGGCGTGGTGGCCGCAGCCGGCCACCAGCGCCGACGCGACTGCGAGCACGGCGAAGGTGCGCGAAAATGCCATCGGGCCATGCTTTCACGACGGGCGTTTCGTACCCGGCTCCAGGGGGCATCAGCGGTACGTTGCTGATCAGGGGTCTGGGGCTTGTCGGGGCGCCTTTTGACTGGCAGGGAGGGAGCCGGCGATGATCCGTTTCACGTTGGCCGCCGCGGTCAGCGTCGCGGTCGGTTTGTCCGCCGGGGTGGCGACGACGGTCGGAATCACGCTCGCCGTCGCCGACCACAGCTTGGTGCAGGTGCCACCCGTTCAGCGCCCCGCGCTCCCGGCCGGTCCCTATCAGGTGGAATACGGCGACCGCTGTGTGCACGGACACTGTCTGCACTGGTGACCGGCGGCCCGGTGGCGGCGCGGGCTTCTGCTAGGTTGGCGCTAGGTTGAAAGTCACGACCGCAAGCCGACACTCAGGAGCCGTCGAATGAACCGGATCGTTGCGCCCGCCGCAGCGAGCGTTGTGGTTGGCCTGTTGCTCGGCGCGGCCGCGATTTTCGGGATCACGCTGATGGTCCAGCAAGACACGAAGCCGCCACTTCCCGGGGGCGATCCGCAGTCGTCAGTGCTCAACCGGGTCGAGTACGGCAACCGTAGCTAGCCGGTCGGAGACGGGGACCGGAGCGCCGGTCTCATGCTCGACGGCCGAGCCGGTGTCGCGGCGATGGTTGTGGCTGGCCGGTTCGGTCGCGCTGGCCCTGGCGTTCATCCAATCGCCCGGGCGGATCTCCCCCGACACCAAGCTCGACCTCACCGCCAACCCGCTGCGCTTTCTGGCCCGGGCAACCAATCTGTGGAACAGCGAGCTGCCGTTCGGGCAGGCGCAGAACCAGGCCTACGGCTACCTGTTTCCGCACGGCAGCTTCTTTCTCCTCGGCCATGCGCTGGGCGTGCCCGGCTGGATCACCCAGCGGCTGTGGTGGGCGCTGCTGCTCACGGTTGGCTTTTGGGGGCTGCTACGGGTCGCCGAGGCGTTGCGGATCGGCAGCCCGGCGTCACGGGTGATCGCCGCGGTCGCATTCGCGCTGTCGCCTCGAGTGCTGACCACCCTCGGCTCGATCTCGTCGGAAACGCTGCCAATGATGTTGGCGCCGTGGGTCTTGCTGCCCACGATCCTGGCGCTGCGAGGCTCCGGCCACCGGTCGGTGCGCGCGCTGGCCGGGCAGGCGGGGCTGGCCGTCGCGCTGATGGGTGCGGTGAACGCCATCGCGACCCTGGCCGGCTGCCTGCCGGCGGTGATCTGGTGGGCGTGCCACCGGCCGAGCCGGTTGTGGTGGCGGTACACCGGGTGGTGGCTGGTGGCGCTGCTGTTGGCCACGCTGTGGTGGGTGGTGGCGCTGGTGATGCTGCGCGCCATCAGCCCCCCGTTCCTGGACTTCATCGAGTCCTCCGGCGTGACGACGCAATGGTCGTCACTGGTCGAGATGTTGCGCGGTACCGACAGCTGGACCCCGTACGTTGCGCCGACCGCCACCGCGGGCGCTCCGCTGGTGACCGGGTCGGCCGCCGTGCTCGGAACCTGCCTGGTCGCCGCGGCCGGACTGGCGGGGCTGGCCAGCCCGGCCATGCCGGCGCGCGGGCGGCTGGTGACGATGTTGTTGACCGGGGTGGTGTTGATGGCCGCCGGATACAGCGGCGACCTGGGCTCGCCGGTGGCGCACGCGGTGCAGGCCTTCCTGGACGCCGGTGGCGCCCCGCTGCGCAACGTGCACAAGCTCGGTTCGGTGATCAGGATCCCGGTGGTGCTGGGCCTCGCGCAGTTGCTGGGCCGGATACCGCTGCCGGGCGACGCACCAATGTTGGTGTGGCTGCGGTCCTTTGCGCATCCTGAGCGTGACAAGCGCGTCGCGGCCGCGATCGTCGTCGTGACGGCGCTGATGGTCAGCACGTCACTGGCGTGGACCGGCCGGCTGGCCCCGCCCGGAACCTTCACCGCGATCCCGCAGTACTGGCACGAGGCCGCCGACTGGCTCACCGAACACAACACCGGGGCGCCGACCCCCGGGCGGGTACTCGTAATTCCGGGCGCGCCGTTCGCCACCCAGGTGTGGGGCACCAGCCACGACGAGCCGCTGCAGGTGCTGGGCACCAGCCCATGGGGTGTTCGCGATTCCATCCCGCTGACCCCGCCGCAGACCATCCGGGCGCTGGATTCGGTGCAGCGCTTGTTGGCCGCCGGCCGCCCGTCGGCCGGGCTGGCCGATACCCTTGCCCGCCAAGGCATTTCCTATCTGGCGCTGCGCAACGACCTGGATCCCGACGCGTCGCGCTCGGCCCGCCCGGTCCTGGTGCACCGCGCGGTCGACGGGTCACCGGGGCTGCGCAAGGTCGCACAGTTCGGCGCGCCGGTGGGGCCGGGCACCCTGGCGGGTTTCGTCGCGGACAGCGGACTGCGGCCGCGATACCCGGCGGTCGAGATTTATCGGGTCGGCGGCGACACCGACCCCGCCACACCGTATTTCGTCGATACCGACCGGCTGGCCCGGGTCGACGGCGGACCCGAGGCGCTGCTGCGCCTCGACGAGCGTCGGCGATTGCTGGGTCAGCCGCCGCTGGGTCCGGCGCTGCTTGCCGCGGACGCGCGGGGCGCCGGGCTGCCGATGAATGCCGGGGTGATGATCACCGACACCCCGGTGGCGCGGGAGACGGATTATGGCCGGGTCGACCAACATTCGTCGGCGATCCGCGCCCCCGGCGATGCGCGGCACACCTACAACCGGGTGCCCGACTACCCCGTCCCCGGCGCCGACCCGGTCGCCGGCGCCTGGTCCGGCGGGCGGATCACGGTATCGAGTTCGTCGTCGGATTCCACCGCGATGCCCGACGTCGCGCCGGCCACCTCCCCCGCCGCGGCGATCGACGGGGATTCGGCGACGGCCTGGGTGTCGAACTCGCTGCAGGCCGCCGTCGGTCAATGGATGCGGATCGACTTCGACCACCCGGTGACCAACGCGGCGATCACGCTGACGCCCAGCGCCACCGCCGTCGGCGCCCAGGTGCGCCGAATCCTGATCGAGACCGCCACCGGCAGCACCACTTTGCGCTTCGACGAGCCGGGCAAGCCGCTGGCCGCGGCACTGCCCTATGGCGAGACCCCCTGGGTGCGAATCACCGCCGCCGGAACCGACGACGGGTCCGCCGGGGTGCAGTTCGGCATCACCGACCTGTCGATCACCCAATACGACGCGTCCGGATTCGCCCACCAGGTCGAGCTGCGGCACACCGTGCGGGTGCCCGGGCCGCCGCCGGGATCGGCGGTCGACGGGTGGGATCTGGGATCGGAACTGCTGGGCAGGCCGGGTTGCGCGCCAGCTCCCGACGGTGTGCGCTGCGCGCCGTCGATGGCCCTGGCACCGGAGGAACCGGTCAATTTCAGCCGGACGCTGACCGTGCCGACGGCGACGTCGGTGACCCCGACGGTGTGGGTGCGGCCGCGCCAAGGCCCCAAGCTGGCCGACCTGATCACTGAACCGAATGTCACCGTGTCTCATGGTGATTCGGATACCGTCGACGTTCTCGGCTCCGCATACGCGGCCGCCGACGGCGACCCCGCCACGGCGTGGACGGCGCCGCAGCGTGTGGTGCAGCACAAGACCCCGCCGACCCTGACGCTCACGCTGCCGCGCCCCACCCAGGTCACCGGGGTGCGACTGGTCCCGAGCCGGTCGGCCTTGCCCGCGCACCCGACGATGGTGGCCATCAACCTGGGCGACGGCCCGCAGGGCGCCGCGGTGCGACCCGACGGGGCGCAGATTGTGCCGCTGAAACCCCGGGTGACCGACACCGTGACGATCAGCCTGCTGAATTGGCAAGACGTCATCGACCGCAACGCTTTGGGTTTCGACCAGCTCAAGCCGCCGGGGTTGGCCGAGGTCGCGGCGCTGGGCGCCGACGGCAACCCGATCGCACCGGGCGACGCGGCCCGCAACCGCGGCCGGGAGATCGGCGTCGGATGCGACCGCGGACCCGTCATCGCGGTCGCGGGCCGCTTCGTGCACACCGCGATTCACACCACCGTGGGGGCCATCCTGGACGACGCGCCGCTGGCCGCGGTGCCCTGCGAGCGCGACCCGATCGCGCTGCCCGCGGGCCAACAGGAGCTCTTGGTCAGCCCCGGCGCCCAGTTCGTCGTCGACGGGGCCGAGCTGACCGCCTCCGCCGGCCCCGAAGCCGCACAGCCGGTGCGTGTTTCGTCATGGCGGGCCTGGGGTCCGGCCCGCCGCGAGGTACAGGCGCCCGCCTCGGCCACATCCCGGGTGCTGGTCATCCCGGAAAGCATCAACCCGGGTTGGGTGGCGCACACCAGCGCCGGGACCCGCTTGACGCCGATCGCCGTCAACGGGTGGCAACAGGGCTGGGTGGTGCCCGCGGGCGACCCGGGCACCATCACGCTGACGTTCGCCTCCAACTCGCTCTACCGCGCGGGCCTGGCGGTGGGACTGGCCCTGCTTCCGCTGCTCGCGATGCTCGCGCTCTGGCGCACCCGGCGAAAGGACGACACAGCCGAGCCCGCACGGCCGTGGCGGCCCGGCGCATCAGCGAGCGTCGCGGCGCTGGCTGCGGCCGGCCTGATCGCCGGATGGGGCGGTGTGGTGGTGATGGGCATCGCCCTGGGCCTGCGCTACGCGCTGCGCCGGCGGCGTTGGGAACGCCTCAGCGTGGTGTGCAGTGCCAGCGGGCTGATCCTGGCCGGGGCGGCGCTGTCGCGGCAGCCCTGGCGCTCGGCCGACGGCTACGCCGGCCATTCCGCCGGTGTCCAGCTGCTGGCACTGATTTCGGTTGCGGTGCTTGCCGCTTCGGCGGTTGCGGTACCCGAACGTGCGCAGGCGCCGCACGACGAATAGTCGGCCGGGCTCTTGGCTACCCGTTTACCGGCTGATTGACTGGATACGCGGGTTGGCGTAGCCGCCACCAACCGAGGAGTCACGCGCCATGGACTGGTTTTCGGCACCCGAATATTGGGTGGGCAGACTGGTGCTCGAGCGCGGCGCCGCGGTGATTTACCTGCTCGGTTTCGTCGCGGCCGCGGTCCAGTTTCGCGCGCTCATCGGCGAGCGCGGCATCCTGCCCATTCCGCAGTTCTTGGCCAGGCAAACCTTCTGGCGCACGCCGAGCCTTTTCCACCTGCGCTATTCCGATCGGCTGTTTTCGGCCGTCTCGTGGTTCGGCGCGGCACTGTCGGCGGCGATCGCCGTCGGGGCCGCCGACGCGGTGCCGCTGTGGGCGGCGATGGCGATGTGGCTGACGCTGTGGGTGCTTTACCTGTCGATCGTCAACGTCGGACAGACCTGGTACTCGTTCGGCTGGGAATCGCTACTGCTCGAGACCGGGTTCCTGATGATCTTTTTGGGCAACCACGCCGTGGCGCCGCCGGTGCTGACGCTCTGGATGGTTCGGCTGCTGTTGTTCCGCGTCGAGTTCGGTGCGGGGCTGATCAAGATGCGCGGCGACCCGTGCTGGCGTGACCTGACGTGTTTGTACTACCACCATGAGACGCAGCCGATGCCTGGGCCGCTGAGCTGGTTCTTCCACCATCTGCCCAAGCCATTGCATCGGGTCGAGGTGGCGGGCAATCATTTCGCGCAGCTGATCGTGCCGTTCGGATTGTTCGCCCCGCAGCCGGTGGCCGGCGCGGCCGCCGCGATCATCGTCGTCACCCAGCTGTGGCTGGTCGCCTCGGGCAATTTCGCCTGGCTCAATTGGGTGACGATAGTGCTGGCGTTCAGCGCAATCGACGACGCATCGGTGGCGATGCTGCTGCCCGAGGGACTCGTTCCGGCACACGGGGGTCTGGCGGCGCATTTGTCACAGCCGCTGTGGTTCGTCGGCCTGGTAATCGCGGTGACGGCCGCGGTGTTGTTCATGAGCTACTGGCCGTTGGCCAACATGTTGTCGTCGCGGCAGCGAATGAATATGTCGTTCAACTCGTTTCATCTGGTCAACACCTACGGGGCGTTCGGCAGTGTCGGGCGGATCCGTCGGGAGGTGGTGATCGAAGGCACCGACGAGGCGCTGATCACCGCCCAAACCGTCTGGAAGGAATACGAATTCAAGGGCAAGCCGGGGGCGGTGCGCCGGTTGCCGCGTCAGTGGGCCCCGTATCATCTGCGCCTGGACTGGCTGATGTGGTTCGCCGCGATCTCGCCCGGCTACGCGCAGCCATGGCTGAGGCCCTTCATGCAGCGGTTGCTGCAAAACGATCGGGCGACGCTACGCTTGTTGCGCCACAACCCTTTTCCCGAATCTCCGCCCCGCTTGGTGCGGGCCCAGCTCTACCAGTATCGCTTCACCACACCGGCGGAGCTGCGCCGTGACCGGGCCTGGTGGCATCGCGCCCTGGTCGGCGGTTACGTGCCACCGATGGCCCTGTCGACGGCGACCAGCGCCGGGTGAGGCTGTCCTACTTCTGGTAGGACAGCGCTCCGGTGCCCGCGAGCCGTCCGCCCTCGACGATCAGGTACTCGGGACGGATGGGCTTGCCGGCGAACCAGCTCTCCAGGATCTCCCGGGTGCCGGCGGCGTAACGCGCCTGAGCGGACAACGTGGTACCCGAAACATGCGGCGTCATGGCGTTATTCGGCATGGTCCGCCAGGGGTGGTCGGGCGGCGGGGGCTGCGGGTACCACACGTCACCGGCGTAGCCCGCGAGCTGCCCGGATTTCAGGGCGGCGACGATCGCTTCCGGGACCGTCTCCTCGGCGCGGGCGGTGTTGACGATGTAGGAGCCCCGCCGCATCGTCGAGATCAGCTGCTCGTTGAACATTCTGCGGGTGTCGTCGTACAGCGGCGAATGGACGGACACCACGTCGACGGCCTGCACCAGCGACTCCACGTCGGGGTGAAACGTCACGTTGAGTTGTTTCTCCACGTCCGGCGCCAGCCGGCGGGTGTCGGTGTAGTGCAGGTTGACGTCGAACGGCGCCAGCCGGCGCAGTACCGCACGCCCGATCCGGCCGGCGGCGATGACGCCGACGTCCATGCCCTCGAGGTCGTAAGCGCGCTCGACGCAGTCGGCGATGTTCCAGCCGCCTTCGGCGGCCCACCGATGCGACGGCACGAAATTGCGCACCAGCGCGAGGATCTGCATCACGGCATGCTCGGCGACGCTGATGCTGTTGCTGTACGTCACCTCGGCGACGGTGATCCCGCGTTCCTTCGCGGCGTCCAGGTCCACGTGGTCGGAGCCGATGCCCGCGGTCAACGCCAGCTTCAGTTTGGGCGCCTTGGCGATGCGTTCCTTCGTCAGGTAGGCCGGCCAAAACGGTTGCGAGATCACGATATCGGCGTCGGCCAGCTCACGCTCGAATTCCGAGTCGGGGCCCTCCTTGTCCGACGTCACCACCAACTCGTGCCCGGCGTCTTCGAAGAACTTGCGCAGCCCCAGCTCACCCGAGACGCAGCCGAGCAGCTCACCGGGCGTGAAGTCGATCTTGGACGGAGTCGGCACGGTGCTGCCGTCGGGATATGCGTGGATCGTCGGGATGCTGTCGCGCGCGTAGGTCGGCGGGTAGCCATCGACGGGGTCGGGGTAGAGCACCATCACACACTTGGCCATTGAAGTCCTCCTTGAGCGGAATCAATCCCAGTCTCAGAGGGCGCTCACGTCGTGTCAAAGACGCGGTTCCGACCGGCTGATAGGCAACGCCGATCACTCGAGGCTGGGTCAGGGCAACTCGCTGAGCGCCGCACCGATGCGGGCCTCGCGCGCGGTTCGTCGCAATGCGCGCGCCAGCAACGGGCCCGGCTCCGCCCTGTTGGTCACCAGCGCTATCAGCGCCGTGACCGAGGGGCGCCGCAGCCGCAGCACGCTGACCCCGACCGGTACGCCCAGGGTGTGAATCCACGGCTGCGGCACGATGCTCGCCCACCGGCCGGTGCGAACGTGCGCGAATAGCGCGGCCACGGAATCGGTTTCCAGCTGCGCGGCGACTTGCAGGCCGTGGGTGGCCAGCGCGTCGTCGATGAGCCGGCGGCCGCGCATGCCCTGAGTGAGCAGACACAGCGGTAGCTGCACCGCTTCGGACCACGCGATGGTTTCCGCCTTACCGCCGAGCAGCTCGGCGGCGGCGATGAGCACCGGCTGCTCGTGGTACAGCGGAGTCACCAGCAGATCGGCCGTGTCCTGCTGGTCGGGGTAGAGGATGCCCGCGTCCAATTCGAAGTTGCGGACCCGGTCGACGATCCCGGCCGAACGCAGGTTGACCTCGAGCCGAACGCGCACCAAGGGGTGTGCCGCACAAAACGGATCCGTAAGCAGCGCAACGGTAGTCGAGGCGGCCGGCACCACGCCGAGCCGCAATTCGCCGGTGAGGCCGGCGCGCAACGCGGTGACTTCCTGTTCCATGGCGTCGCGGTCGGCCAGGATGCGCCGCGCCCACGGCACCAGCCGCTCGCCTTCTGGAGTCAGGCCCTCGAACTTCTGTCCGCGCCGCACCAGCGGGACGTTGAGTTCGGCTTCGAGCTTGCGGATGGCTTCCGACAGCGCTGGCTGCGACACGTAACAGGCCCTCGCGGCGCGCGCGAAGTGACGCTCCTGAGCGAGCGCGACGAAGTATTCCAGCTGACGGAACAGCATGAGCCATTCGATCATGCCGCCGGTTGTTAGCGGGTACTCGTCTTGGCGACCGAAGGTTCAGCGTGAAACGAAGTATGCGAAGGAGGCGCGGTGCCCAAACAGTTCGAAGTCGGAGATCACGTCAGGTGGAATTCCGAAGCCGGCCGGGTGAGCGGCACCATCGTGAAAAAGCACACCCGCGACACCGAGTACAAAGGCCACAAACGGCACTGCACCGAAGACGACCCGCAATACGAGATCAAAAGCGACAAAACCGACCACGTCGCGATGCACAAGGGCGACACTCTGGAGAAGATCGACTAGAGCCGGCACGGCACAAGCATGGGCGAGCACGACGAGATCTGGACCATCGGACACTGGACATGCCCGGTGCCGACCTTCTTGGAGCCCCTGGATGATGCCCGCATCGACCTGCTCGCCGATGTGCGCGCTCAGCCTGGCTCGCGACGCAGCCCCCAGTTCGGCAGCGCAGAGATGGCGCGCTGGCTGGGTGACGCCGGCATCGGTTACATCCACCTTCCCGAGCTCGGCGGACGCCGCCGTCAGCAAAGCGTCGATCCCGCCATCAACGCCGGCTGGCAAAACGCGAGCTTCAAGAATTACGCCGACTACACCCTCACCGGCGAATACCAGCGCGGCCTCACCCGGCTGATCACCCTGGCCCGGTCACACCGACTGGCGATCATGTGTGGCGAGCCGATGCCCTGGCGATGCCACCGGCAGCTGATCGCGAACAACCTTGTCGCCCAAGGGTGGACGGTATGGCACCTGATGAGCGGGTCCGCCCCGCGCCAGCACCGGCTCGGTCAATGGGGCGCCACCCCAGTCGTCGACGAGCGCGGGCACGTGACGTACCCGGCGGAGCCGACGTTGTCGGAGCTAACCGACGTATCAGATCAGGAGGCGGGGCCGTAGCCGCGACGCGGTGACATCAACTCCGGCGGCAACGTCATCGATCAGCGCGTTGACGTACTCCACCAATCCGGCGACGTCGATGTCGTGCGGCGCCGGCCGATCCGCGTCGCGGAGATGGGCTGCCGCGCGACGAAGCAACGTGGTTGCCCCATTCGGGTTGCCCCGCTGGACGTGGGTGATCCCCACCGCGAGCTGCGTCAGGCCTTGCCACAGTGGCTGCTCGTTGGTTGGACCGTTCTTCCATGCGGCCTCTAAAACCTCGTGGGCGTTGAAGGCGAGACCGCGATCCAGCAGATCCTGGGCATACGCGAGGGTCTCGGCGGGCGCCAGCGCCAGGTCATCGGGGACGCGTGGCACGCCCGCGCTACCGGGCGGAAGTGGTCGGCCAAAAGCGTCGCGCGGCCGGGCATTTCGCGGCCGACCCGATTCGTCACGATCGCGCTCCGACATCTGCAACGGTTTCCCGAACTACAGAGTTTCGTCCAACTCACCGAGGCGGTCGGTCAGCCGCAGGTTCTCGGAGTAGTCGACCGGGCAACTGATCAGCGAGACGCCGTCGTCGTCGAGCGCGGTCCGCAGGGTCGGCAGCAACTCCTCGGCGCTGTTTATCCGGTATCCCTTGGCGCCGAAGCTTTCCGCGTAGGTCACCACGTCCGGGTTGTTGAACTTCACGTAGTAGTGCTCGCCGAGTTCGAGGTCCATCTTCCACTCGATGAGGCCGTAACCGCCGTCCTCCCAAATCAGCACCACCAGCGGGATCCGCTCGCGCACGGCGGTCTCGATCTCTTGCGAGTTCATCAGGAATGCGCCGTCGCCGACGACGGCCAGCACCTTGGCTTCCGGTTGGGCGAGCTTGACGCCCAGCGCCCCGGGAAGGGCGAAGCTCATGGTGGACAACCCGTTTGAGATCAAGCAGGTGTTCCGCTCGTAGGTCGGGTAGAGCCGGGCCATCCACATCTTGGTCGCGCCGGTGTCGACCAGGACGACGTCACTGCGGCCCAGCGCCGCACGGGTGTCGGCCACCACCCGCGCCGGCGCCAGCGGGTAGCGCGAATCCTGTTGTCCCCGTTCGAATTCCTCGGCCAGCAGACCCGAGCCGGGGACGTCGGCGGCGTGCGCGAAGGTGTGACCGGACAGCGCGTCGGTGAGGGCGTTCAAGGAATCGCTGATGTCACCGATGATCCCCACGTCGACCGAGTAGTGCGCGTCGACCTCGGCCGGGAACCGGTGAATGTGGATGATCCTCTTGTCGGCCTGCGGGTTGATCCGTACCGGGTCGAACTCCTGCAGCTCGTAGCCGACGGCGATGACGGCGTCGGCGTTGTCGAACCCGAAGTTGACGTAGTCGTGCCGCATGAAGCCGAGCGTGCCGATGCTGTTGGGGTGATCGTCGGGCATGACGCCCTTGCCGTGGAAGGTGTTGGCGACCTGGATGCCGAATTCCTCGGAGAAGCGCACCAGGGCTTTGGTGGCGTCGGCGCGCGCGGCGCCGTGCCCGGCCAGCAGCACCGGCCGCTTCGCGTTGCGCAGGACGTCGACGGCGCGCGCCACCTGGCGGGGGGCCGGGGCGTCGGCGCGTACGACGTTGCGAGGCAACGGTCGCAGGTCGTAGTCGGCCTCGTCGGCATCGATGTGCTCGGGCACGGCCAGATATACCGCGGCCGGCCGCTCCGCCTCGGAGACTTTGAACGCCTTTCGGACCATCTCGGGGATGGCGCGCGCGGTAGGGATGCCGGCCGCCCACCGGGTGATGGGGGCGAACATCGACACCAGGTCGACGTACTGGTGCGACTCCTTGAACTCCCGGTCGTGGCCCACCTGCGCGGAGATGGCGACCAGCGGGGTGCTGTTGGTGGTGGCGTCGGCGACACCGAGTTGCATGTTGATCGCGCCGGGGCCCAATGTGGCCGACACCACCGCGGCCCGGCCGGTGACCCTGCCGTACATCTCCGCCATGAACGAGGCGGCCTGCTCGTGCCGGGTGAGCACATACCGGATGCTCGACGACGCGAGCGCCTGCACGAACCGGATGTTCTCCTCGCCGGGAACCCCGAACACGACGGAAACACCCTCGTTTTCCAGGCACTTGACGATCAGCTCAGCGGCCTTGCTCATCCGACACCTCCCTTAGGGGAACGATAGTGGCAGGCTAGGTGTTGGACTTTTCAGCCACGAACCCGATGAAGGAGGGCCGACGTGCCCATCGCCACCATTAACCCGGCTACCGGCGAAACAGTGAAGACCTTCACCGCGGCCACCGATCAAGAAGTCGATGCCGCGATTGCCCGTGCCTACGACCGCTTCCTCGACT
Organism: Actinomycetota bacterium; assembly: GCA_036338755.1. Taxonomy (GTDB): domain Bacteria; phylum Actinomycetota; class Actinomycetes; order Mycobacteriales; family Mycobacteriaceae; genus Mycobacterium. Next base: position 153,002 of record JAYZBN010000016.1, read on the forward strand.
ACCGCCACAACACCACGTTTGCCCAGCGCGCCCAGTGGGCAAACGCGACCGCCGACCTGCTGGAGACCGAGGCCGACGACGTCGCGGCCATGATGACGCTGGAGATGGGCAAGACCCTGAAGTCGGCCAAGGCCGAAGCGCTGAAGTGCGCCAAGGGTTTTCGCTACTACGCCGAAAACGCCGAGCAGCTGCTGGCCGACGAGCCGGCCGACGCCGAGGCGGTGGGCGCGAAGAAGGCCTACACCCGCTACCAGCCGCTCGGGGTGGTGCTGGCGGTGATGCCGTGGAACTTCCCGCTGTGGCAGGCCGTGCGGTTCGCCGCACCGGCGCTGATGGCGGGCAACGTCGGGATCCTCAAGCACGCGTCGAACGTGCCGCAGAGCGCGCTGTACCTCGCCGACGTCATCGCCCGCGGCGGCTTCCCCGAGGGATGTTTCCAGACCCTGCTCGTCTCCTCCAGCGCGGTCGAGCGCATCCTGCGCGACCCCCGGGTCGCGGCTGCGACCCTGACCGGAAGCGAACCGGCCGGCCAGTCGGTGGCGGCCATCGCCGGCGACGAGATCAAACCGACCGTGCTCGAGCTAGGCGGCAGCGACCCGTTCATCGTGATGCCGTCGGCCAACCTGGACGAGGCCGCCAAGACCGCGGTGACCGCCCGGGTGCAGAACAACGGCCAATCGTGCATCGCCGCAAAGCGGTTCATCGTGCACACCGACATCTACGACGCGTTTGTCGACAAGTTCACCGAGCAGATGGAGGCGCTGACCGTCGGCGACCCGACCGACCCGGACACCGACGTGGGCCCGCTGGCCACCGAATCGGGCCGCGACGAGATCGCCAAGCAGGTCGACGACGCCGCCGCGGCGGGCGCCAAGGTGCGGCTCGGCGGCAAGCCAATCGATGGGCCGGGGTGGTTCTATCCGCCGACCGTCGTCACCGACATCACCAAGGACATGGCCCTCTACACCGAGGAGGTGTTCGGCCCCGTCGCGTCGATGTACCGGGCCGCGGACATCGACGAGGCCATCGAGATCGCCAACGCCACCACGTTCGGCCTGGGCTCCAACGCCTGGACCAACGACGAGGCCGAGCAGCAGCGGTTCATCGACGACATCGAGGCCGGCCAGGTCTTCATCAACGGGATGACGGTGTCCTATCCCGAGCTGGGGTTCGGCGGCGTCAAGCGGTCCGGGTACGGACGCGAACTCGCGGGGCTTGGCATCCGCGCATTCGTCAACGCCAAAACCGTGTGGGTCGGGGAATCCGAAAGCGGCTCCTCGTCGGGCGACGACAAGGTCGAGTGAGGTTCCGCCGCTAGACGGCCGCCAGCGCCCGCTCGTCCTCGTCGGCGAAGGTGTCCTCGAGCTGCAGCGGTGAGTAGTCGAGGTCGATCTCGCCCAGCGGGCGCCCGCGGGCGCTCGAGATGGTGCCGAAGCGTCGCATCCCCTTGTCGGCGGCGTACTGCATGAACTCGTCCACCGACAGCCCGAAGGGCATCGGATCGTAGAGGGCGAAGCCTTCCTCGATCAGACGCAGGCCGAGCGGCATCAGCTCGTTCATCCGGGTTTCGAAGACGCCCCAGTTGGCGTCGTCGGCGGCAACGTGGCGCCGGCAGGTGAAGGTGCCCCACGCCATGTGCCGTCGCTCGTCGTCGCCGATGCGCCGCACCAACTCCTGCATGCCGGGCAGGATGCCGCGTTCCACGCAGATCTTGTGCCAGCCGAAGTAACCGGTCAGCGCCAGCATCCCTTCGACCATGTGGTTGTAGGTCACCGACGCCCGCACCTGCGCGGCCGGCGACGGATCGACCGTCAGCGCGTGCAGGCAGTCCGGCAGCTCCTCGTAGAAGATCGTGCGGTAGGTCGGCACGTCTTCGAGGAAGTCGTGCAGATCCTCGGTGATGCCGACGGCGTCCAGCCACATGCGGAACACCTGGACGTGTTTGGCCTCCTCGAAGGCGAACTGCGTCAGATACATCTCGTCGCCGAGCCGGCCCTCGGCCCGCATCGCGGCCATGAAGGGCTGAATGTCCTGGGTCACCGATTCCTCGCCGGCGATGAACTCGGCGCACAACCGGGTCGCGTAGTGGCGTTCGTCCTCGGTGAGGCGTTCCCAGTCCTCGCGATCGCGGGAAAAGTCGATGTCGGCCGGATTCCAGAATTTCGCGTTGCCGCCCGCAAAAAGCTTGAGCGGCAAGCTGTCCCAGTTGAGACCGCCCTCGACCATCGAGGCTATACGGGTTCTGTTCATGTGACCTCCTCAGATCGTTTAGGGGCTGAGCCGACCGGCGGGGTTTTCGGCGCGGCCGAGAACGCGGCGGCCAGCACGGACACGAGCCGGCGCACCGCCAGTGCGGGCTGCTCCGGGGTCGGCTCGTCGAGCCCCAGAACCGGATCCAGCCCGCGCATGTAGGGCGCCAGTGCCAGGTGCGGAAAGATCAACAGCAGCAACGACAACAGCGCATCGGTGTCGGAATCCGCGCGCAGGTCGCCGCGGATGTGCGCCTCGCGGACGAGCGGGCGCATCACTTCCAGGTAGTGGCGGTGGATGACGTTCTGCACGCTGACGCGGGCTTCGGTGTCGACCTCCAGGGTCGCCGCCGCGTGCAGCGCGCGTTCGTGCGGATGGTCCGCGAAGTAGGCCACCCACGCGTCGAGCCAATCGGTGAGAAAGTCGAAGAAGGGCCGGCTCGGGTCGAGTTCGCGAATGCGGTCCTCCATGTAGGCCCGCACCCGCTGGCTGCCGATGTCGGCGATGAACGCATACAGGTCACGCTTGTCCGCGAAATACTGGAACAGACTGCCCTTGGCGACCCCGGCGCGGCGTGCGATGACGTTCAGGCTGCCCCGGGAGAACCCATGGGCCCCGAACTCCGACTCCGCGGCTTCGATGATCGCGGCGCGACGGGCGGGATCGACGCGCGCCCAGGTGACCGTTGGCAATGACCCTCCTCAACGTAATGACCACTGGTCATCCTACTGTGATGGAGCTCACAGTCAAGGGTGGGCGCGGGCCATCGCCTCTCGCCTTGACGTCGCCCGACCAGGCCCACTGTTGAGCGTGAAATTAACTTCACGCTCGCGGCCCAGTGTGAAACTACCTGCACGCTCGAGGGCGCCGGGCCCGCGGGAGCGCCAGCTCACGGCCGCATCGCGTACGCGCCATTCAGCGGAAGGACGTGATCCTTCCAAATCTGGTCGTAGCGCGCCGGGTCGTGGGCGGGCCGGCGGATCATCCGCAGCGCGAAGCGGGCCTGTTCGTCCGTCGTCGCGGGCTTGTCGGACAACTCCACGGCGTAAGCGTTGAAGTCGCGGACCAACACGGCGAAGATCTCGTCGATCAACGCCTCGTCGACGCCCGACAGCCCGGCCTCCTCCAGGATGAGCTGGGCGTAGGGGACCGTCGCGAACAACTGACCGACGGCGAAGGCGAAGTCGATGTCCTTCTGCTGGGCGGCATCCGGGGTTGCGCCGGCCAGCATGTCGGCGAGCACGTCGATCTGCGAGCGCAGCAGCGCGACGTTGGGCAGATGCCCGAAGGTGTCGAACGGCGCGCGCCAGTCATGGAAGCGCACTTTGCCAAGCCCGCCGGTGGGCCCCTGCGCGAACAGGAAGGCGTCGTCGGCCGCGTCGTCCCGGCGGCCGAGCAACGGCAACGCGCTGTTGGGGGCGAACAGGAAGTTGGGCATGAACTTGGCGAGCAGCCCGATGTTGATGTGGACCGTGCCCTCCAGCCTTGGCAGCAGCCCGATTTCACGCGTCATCGCCTCGAAGATGGTGTCCTTCTCCACGCCCTTGGCGGCGATGACATCCCACAGCGCCGTGATCACGCGTTCGCCTTCGCTGGTGATCTTCGCCTTGGTAAGCGGGCTGTACAGCAGGTAGCGGCGGTCCTCGGCCGACGCGCTGCGCATGTAGTCGCACGCCCGGGTGGCGACCAGCCGCATCGCGACCAACCGCGCGTAGGCGTCGGTGAGCAGCCGGCGCACGTGGGTGAAGTCGGTGACGACGGTCCCGTAGAGGATGCGGTTGGACGCGTGGGTGACGGCCTCGTACATCGCGTGGGTGCACATGCCGACCGCGCCCCAGCCGAGGTTGTACTTGCAGACGTTGACGGTGTTGAGGGCGGCGTGGAAGGCCTCGGGACCGCGGTGCAGGATGTCGGCCTCGGTGACCGGGTAGTCGCGCAGCGCGTAGTTGGCCACGAAGTTCTGCGAGTTCACCACGTTCTTGATCAGGTCGTAGCGATCGTGCTGGGAGTCGGCGGCGAAGAACACGTACTCGTCGGTGCCGTCGAACTTGCCGAAGGTCGAGACCATCCGGGCCACGTTGGCGTTGCCGATGTAGTACTTCTCCCCGGTGGCGGTCCAGCCGCCATCCGGCGTCGGCGTCAGGTTCATGTCGGTCTGGTAGACGTCCGCGCCGTGCGTCTGTTCCGACAGGCCGAAGGCGAAGACCTCGCCGGCTTCGAGCAACGCGGCCGCCTTGCGCTTGGCATCCGAGTTGGCGCTCATCCAGATCGGGTCCAGGCCCAGCGCGGTGACCTGGAAGGGATACCAGTAATTCAGCCCGTAGAAGCCGACGATCTCGGCGAACGCACTGATCCGGTAGGTATCCCAGCGGCAGTCGTCGGCGCCGTAGGCGCTCGGGGTCAGCAATGACGCGAAGATGCGCTCCCGGCCGATGTGGTCCAAAAACTCCGAGTACCACACTCGTTCGTGATCGTCGGACTTCAACCGGGCCTTGCCCCGCGACTCGAAGAAGTCGACCGTCGCGGCCATGATCTCCCCCGAGCGACGGTCTGGGTACCGGCGTTGCAGGTTATTCGGATTGAGCAACATGACGTGACTCCCAGCGGGTTCTCGACCAAGACGAGGGTGACGGTACTGCAATAGGGCGGCCCCCGGGACACCTGAAGCAAAACGGCTCTGTTGGTCACGTGCCGGCCGACCTAGCATCAGTGGCGTGTCAGAACTCAATACCGCTCGCGGGTCCATCGATACCGCCGCATTAGGCGTGACCCTCATGCATGAGCACGTGTTCATCATGACCACCGAGATCGCGGAGAACTATCCGGAAGCGTGGGGTGACGAAGACCAGCGTGTCGCCGATGCCATCGACCGGCTCAACGAGCTGAAGGCCCGTGGCGTGGACACCATCGTCGACCTCACCGTGATCGGCCTGGGCCGCTACATCCCGCGCATCGCCCGCGTGGCAGCCGGGACCGAGCTGAATATCGTTGTGGCAACGGGGCTTTACACCTACAACGACGTGCCTTTCCGGTTCCACTACGAGGGCCCCGGGGGTTTGCTGGGCGGCCCGGAGATCATGACCGAGATGTTCGTGCGCGACATCGAACAGGGCATCGCCGACACCGGCATCAAGGCCGGAATCCTCAAGTGCGCCACCGACGAGCCCGGCATCACCCCCGGCGTCGAGCGGGTGCTGCGCGCCGTCGCCCAGGCGCACAAACGCACCGGGGTGCCGATCTCCACGCACACCCACGCCGGCCTGCGGCGCGGCCTCGAGCAGCAGCGCATCTTCGAAGAAGAGGGCGTCGACCTGACCAGGGTGGTCATCGGGCATTCCGGCGACAGCACCGACATCGGCTATCTCGAAGAGCTCATCGCGGCCGGATCGTATCTGGGCATGGACCGGTTCGGCCTCGACGTGATCTCACCATTCGAGGAGCGGGTCCGGATCGTGGCGGAGATGTGCGAGCGCGGGCATGCCGACAGGATGGTGCTCTCGCACGACGCCAACTGCTACTTCGACGCGCTCCCCGAGGAGCTGGTGCCGCAGATGGCCCCGAACTGGCACTACTTGCACATTCACAACGACGTCATCCCGGCGCTCAAGGAACGCGGCGTCACCGACAAGCAGTTGCACACCATGTTGGTGGAGAACCCGCGCCGCATCTTCGACCGACAGGGCGCGTATGAGTGAGCCGATCCCGCCGATCGGTACGCAGATTTCGGCGCTGGCCGAACTCGCGCCCGGCGAGCCGGCGGTCACCTGCGACGGGGTGACCCTGACCCGCGCCCACCTCGACCGCTCGACGAATCGGTTGGCCCGCGCCTACGCCGAGCGCGGCGTCGGCGTCGGCGATTACGTGACGATGGTGCTGCCGAATTCGATCGAGTGGATCCAGGCCGCGGTGGCGTGCTGGAAGCTGGGCGCGGTGCCGCAGCCGCTGTCGGCGCGGTTGCCCGACGCGGAGCTGGCGGGCTTGCTCGAGTTGCGACCGCCGGCCTTGCTGGTCGGGCGCGAGCATCGCCAGATACCCAGCGTGCCAATGGATTTCACGCCGAATCCGGGGCTGTCCGACGCCCCGCTGCCGGAGGCGGTCTCGCCGGTGTGGAAAGCGATGGGATCCGGCGGCAGCACCGGCCGGCCCAAGCTGATCGAGTCCGGCGGCGACAGCCGGATACCGTCGGCGATCGGCTATCCGCTGGGCGCCCAGGAGGGCGACACCACGCTGGTGCCGGTGCCGCTGTCGCACAACACCGGCTTCACCACCGCGACGATCGCGTTGCTGATGCGCCATCACCTGGTGCTGATGAGCCGGTTCGAACCGGAGCGGTTTCTGCGGCTGATCGCCGACCAGCGCGTGACGTTCCTGACGACGGTGCCCACGATCATGCAGCGGACGCTGCCGGTTTACCAGGCCGACCCGGATGCCTACGACCTGTCCTCGATCCGGCGGTTCTGGCATCTTGGCGCGCCCTGCCCGCCGGCCATCAAGCAGGCGTGGATCGACCTGCTGGGCGCGGAGAAAGTGTGGGAGCTGTACGGCGGCACCGAATTACAGGCGCTGACGTTCATCTCCGGGGACCAGTGGCTGGCGCACCGCGGTTCGGTCGGCGTGGTGGTCGCCGGCGAGATGAAGGTGCTCGACGACGACGGCCACCCCTGCCCGCCCGGCGTGGTCGGCGAGATCTACATGCGGCCCGGCCCGGGCAGCGCGCCCACCTACCGCTACGTCGGCGCCACGGCGAAGACCCGCGACGGCTGGGACTCGCTGGGCGATCTCGGCTATTTCGACGACGACGGCTTCCTGTTTCTCTCGGACCGCCGCGTCGACATGTTCACCGTCGGCGGCCGCAACGTCTACCCCGCCGAAATCGAGAACGCGCTGTCGGCGCACCCGGATGTGTTGTCCTGCCTGGTCGTCGGCGTCCCGCACGAGGATCTCGGCCAGGTGCCATACGCGCTTGTGCATCCGGTCGACGGTTCGGAGCTGGATTCCGTTGGGGTGCAAGAGTTTCTGCGTGACCACGTGGCGGGGTACAAGGTGCCGCACACCGTCGAGTTCGTCGAAACCCCGCTGCGCGACGACGCCGGCAAGGCCCGCCGCTCGGCGGTGCGCGCCGAGATCCTGGAGCGCCTGGCGGCCGCGGAGGCGAGCTAGGGCGCGATCGCGTCCGCCTCGGCGTCGACGGCTTGGGCCTTTTCGTCCGGCCTGTCGCGTTTCTCCCAGCGGCGCAACGCTTCTCGGCACGGCGACTCGACCAGCGCGTAGCTCACCGCGGCGATCGCGAATCCGAAGATCAGCGTCAGCACCAGCACCGTGGGCATGCGGCCGGTGAACGGGAACGTCCCGAGCACCGGGAACACCATGGCCAACGCCGCCAGGTGCCACACGAACAGCCCGTAGGACCACCGCCCCAGGGTCACCATGGCGGTGGTCCCCAGGACGCGATGCGGCGTGTCCACCCGATCGAGCACCAGCGGGGCGACGAGCGCGAAGGCCACCACAGAGCCCATCGCGGTCTTCACCGCGAACTGGCCGGGGGTGCCAGGCACCAGACCCTCGGGACCGGCCAGAGGTGACGCCGCGATCAGGTACGCGATGACCGCGACGGCGGCCATCACCAGGCGCCGGCGCGCGATGCGATGCGGCACCCCGACCCCACTGTGCACCCACTCCGCCAGCAGCATGCCGGCGGCGAACCAGGAGAAGAACGCCGGCGGCCAGTTGAGCGGATTCGTGCCGGACCCGGTATGGATGGGCGCCCAGCCCCACGCCCAGCTGAGGGCCCCCAGCGCGGCGATCGCCGGCACCCGGGCCCGCACCGGCAGCCTGCGGGCCAGCAGGGCCAGAATCGGCAATGCCAGGTAGAAGCTGACCTCCACCGACAGGCTCCACATCTGGGTCAGGCCGCCGGTCAGCGTCAGCGGCACGTAAATCTGGGTGAGCGTGAGGTTGGCCAACCACACCGTCAGGCTGGCGTGATCGGCGTCGGGCAACAGGGTCAGGATCACGACGACGGCGACCACATAGGCGGGCATGATGCGGACCACCCTGGACCGCAGATAGTGGCCCGTGGCCGGGCGGGGTCCCAGATCCCTCGCCGCCGCGGCATGTCCGCGCCACAGCAGAAAACCAGACAGCGCGAAGAACACCGCCACGGCGAGATCGAAGCGGCCGAACAGCCTGCCGGTGGCGCCGCTGGAGTGCCCGGTCTGGAACGCGACGTGCGTGACGACGACGCCCATGGCCGCGCAGGCGCGCATGCCTTCCACGGCCGGCAGGAAGCTGCGCACCCCGCCCACCCGCTGGTCATCGCTCACCACCACAGTTTGCCTGTGCTGCCTTGCACGCCGAATGGGTACACCCGGGGGGACCTCAACAGGTTGGTAAGCCGCCGCCTTACTTTCTGCTGTTAGGGTCAAACGAGTTTGCCCCGGGCTGCTGCTCGGGTCGGGTCGCGGCTGATGAAGCAAGGAATCGAGGAGGGCACAGCGACGTGAACCGAGCAGTCATGTTGCGGTTCGCCGCATGCGGGATCATCGGCCTCGGAGCTGCCCTGCTGATCGCCGCGCTGCTGTTGACGACGTACACCACCAGCCGGATCACCAAGGTTCCCCTGGACATCGACGCCACGCTGGTCGGGGACGGCACCGGGACGGCACTGGACTCCTCGTCGCTGTCGACCGACCACGTCGTCGTCAACCAGAACGTGCCGCTAGTCTCCCAGCAGCAGATCAGCGTCGAGTCCCCCGCGAACGCCGACGTCGTCACGCTGCAGGTCGGCAGCTCGTTGCGGCGAACAGACAAGCAGAAGGACAGCGGGCTGCTGCTGGCGATCGTCGACACCGTCACGCTCAATCGCAAGACCGCGTTGGCCGTCTCGGACGACACCCATGCCGGCGGCTCGGTCCAGAAGCCGCGCGCCGTCAACGACGAGAATCCGCCCACCGCGATGCCGCTGCGGCACGACGGGCTGTCCTACCGGTTCCCGTTCAACACCGAGAAGAAGACCTACCCCTACTTCGATCCGATCGCGCAGAAGGCGTTCGACGTCAACTACGAAGCTCAGGAAGACGTCAACGGGCTTTCCACGTACAAGTTCACCCAGAACGTCGGCTACAACTCCGACGGCAAGCTGGTGGCTCCGGTCGCGTACCCGTCGCTGCTGGCCGGCAACGAGGACGCCAAGCAGACCACCTCGGCGTCGATGTGGGGCGTCCAGGGCGGCGATCCGAACGAGCAGATCACCATGACCCGCTACTACGCGGCGCAGCGCACATTCTGGGTGGACCCGGTGTCGGGCACCATCGTCAAGCAGACCGAGCACGCCGACCACTATTTCGCCCGCGACCCGCTCAAGCCGGAGCTCACCCTCGCCGACTATAAGGTCACCTCGAACGAAGACACCGTCGAATCGCAGGTCAACGCGGCCCGCGACGAGCGCGACCGGCTGGCTCTGTGGTCGCGGGTGCTGCCGATCACGTTCACCGCGGTCGGTTTGATCGCACTGATCGGCGGCGGGCTGCTCGCCTCGTTCAGCCTGCGCAGCGAGAGCGCGCTGACCGACCCCGGCCTGGACCGGGGCGACCAGGACTTCTTCGGCCGCAGCGGCCTCGAGGAACGGGTGCCCGGCGCCGAAGCCGAGACCGAGAAGCTGCCCACCCAGCGTCCAGAGGCGCGTGAAGAGTCCGGTCCGCCCGGCTCCGAACCACCTGTCTTACCCGGGAAGGCCGGGCCGGACGCGCCCACCGAGGCGGGACCGGCCGAGCCGCATCCGCCCGCCCCGCACGACCGGGAATAGCCCGGCTCGGATGCGTTGACCGTGCGCTGGACCCGGCCCGGGTACGCACTGGTCTTGGCGCTGCTGGTGGCCGGGCCGGTCCTGGCGCCCGGTTACCTGCTGTTGCGCGACGCGGTGTCGACGCCGCGGTCGTATCTCTCCGACACCGCGCTGGGGCTGACGTCGGCGCCGCGCGCCACCCCCCAGGATTTCGCGGTGGCGCTGGCCTCCCATCTGGTCGACGGCGGCGTCGTCGTGAAGGCCCTGCTGATTCTCGGGCTGTGGCTGGCCGGGTGGGGGGCGGCCCGGCTGATCGCGGTTGCGCTGCCGTGCGCGGGCGCTTCCGGCCAGTTCGTCGGCACCACCGTGGCGATCTGGAATCCCTATGTCGCCGAACGGCTTCTGCAGGGGCACTGGAGCCTGTTGGTCGGTTACGGCTGTCTGCCCTGGGTGGCGTCGGCCGTGCTGGTGCTGCGCACGACGGCCGCAAGCCGGTCCGTGTTCTGCGGGCTGGCCTTCTGGGTCGCGCTGGCCGGGCTGACCCCGACCGGGCTACTGCTGGCCGCGACGGTGGCGCTGGTTTGCGCGGCGGCGCCCGGTACCGGCCGGTCGCGCCGGTGGTGCGCCGCGGCGGCGTTGGGTGCCGCGCTGGTGGCCGCGCTGCCTTGGTTGACGGCGTCGGTGATGGGATCGTCGCTGACCGCCCACACGGCGGCGAACCGGCTCGGCGTCGAGGCGTTCGCGCCCCGCGCCGAGCCCGGGCTGGGCACCCTGGCCAGCCTTGCCAGTCTCGGCGGCATCTGGAACGGCGACGCAGTACCCGGTTCGCGCACAACGCTTTTCGCGGTGTTCTCGGCCGTGGTGCTGCTGGGGGTGGTGGCGGCGGGCCTACCGACGGTCATCCGGCGCCCGGCGGTGGCGCCACTGCTGGCGCTGGCGGCGGTGTCCGTGCTCGTGCCGGCGGCGCTGGCGACCGGCCCGGGCCTGCAGCTGCTGAGCGCGATGGTCGACGCCGTGCCCGGTTTCGGGGTGCTGCGGGACGGCCAGAAGTGGGTGGCGCTGGCGGTGCCCGGCTACGCCCTGGCGGGTGCCGGCGCGGTGGTGACGCTGCGCCGGTGGCTACGGCTTTCCGGGACCGCCGCCCCGGCGCTGGTCTGCTGCCTGACGCTGTTGTTGGCTCTGCCCGACCTGGTCTGGGGTGTGTTCGGCAAGGTCACGCCGGTGCGCTATCCGCGCGGCTGGACCGCCGTCGCCGCGGCGATCGATGCCCAACCGGGCGCGGTCGCGGTGCTGCCCGCCGGCACCATGCGGCTGTTCTCCTGGTCGGGCCCGGCGCCGGTGTTGGACCCGCTGCCCCGCTGGGTGCGTGCCGACGTGCTGAGCACCGGTGATCTGGTGATCTCGGGCACCACCATTGCCGGGGAGGGGGCGCACGCCCGGGCGGTGCAGGAGCTCCTGCTGTCCGGATCCGATCCGGCGGCGCTGGCCGCTGCAGGCGTGGCCTGGCTGGTGGTGGAATCCGACAGCGCAGGCGACATGGGGGCGGCCGCCCGCACGCTGAACGCGGTGGCCCCGGCCTATCGCGACCACGAGATCGCGCTCTACCGGATCGGCGGCCAGACCGCCGGGGTGGCGGCCGGGCGGCGGACGGCGACGATGGTCGCTCATCTCGCGTGGCTGACGATGCTGATCGGGGGTGGCGCCGGCGCGATGATCGGTGCGTGGCGTCGCCGCGCCCGCTCAGTCCCGCCCGGTGACTAGCCCGCTGACCGTGCGGCCGGCCCGTACGGCTTCCAGCACGCCGCACATCGCGTCCGCGCTCTGCGTCCAGGAGAATTCACCGCTGCGGGTGTGCGCCTTGGCGCCCAGTTGATCGCGCAGCACCGGATCGGCGATCAGTTCTTCGAGCCGGTCCACCAGCTCGGCGCGGCTGTCCACCAGGATCCCGGTCACCTCGTCGACGATCGAGTCCGACAGGCCGCCCGAGGACCGGTAGCCGATGGTCGGCACCCGGTGCTGGGCCGCCTCCACGACGGCCAGACCCCAGCCCTCCTTGCGGGAGGGAAGCAGGTGCACCCACGCCCGTTGCAGGACGTGGTGTTTGGCCACGTCGTCGACATGCCCGTGGAACGTCACCGCCGAACCGATGCCGAGCCGTCGCACGTGCTCGACGAGCCGGTCGCGCCACCAGCCGTCGCCGACGATGTCCAGGTGCAGGCCCGGGATCCGCGGCAGCAGCCGCGCGACCGCCTCCAGGGCGTCCTCGATCTGCTTGTGCGGCACCAGCCGCGACAGCACCACCACCCGCGGCGCGGGCGACCGCGGGCCCGTCAGCGACTGCGCGGGCGCGCGGTCAAGGCCGTTGCGCACCACCGCGATCTGCGCGCCGTTGACGCCCAGACTCACCAGGTCGCGCGCGGACGGCAGCGACACGGTGACGTACTGGTTGTGGCGGTTCACCCGCGGCGACAGCGTCGACTCGACGAACCAGCCGAGCCGGCCGAGCACCGGCCCGGCCACCGGCCACTGTTCCCGATGGCAGTGGTGCACCAACACCACCGCGCGGCGGCCATAGACCAGCCGGGCCAGGAAAGGCAGGCCGTTCTGGGTGTCGACGACCACGTCGGGCCGCACCGCGCGCAGCGGCCCGAGCCCTAGCCGCGCCGACGCCATCGCCAGCAGCGCCCAGACATACACCGAGTAGCGGCCGCCGGCCCGGTTGATTCGCACGCCGTCGACGACCTCGCGGCGCGGCGCCCCGGGGTAGCGGGCGGTGCGCAGAGTGACGGCGATTCCCGATGCGGCCAGCTGCGCGCCGATGCGCTGCAAATACGCTTCGCTGCCGCCGCCCTGGGGGTGCCCGGTATCGCGCCAGCACAGCAGCAGCACGGAGCGCAACGAAGACATCGGTCGTCAGCCTAACCGGCGAGGATGTGCATCGGGCAGCGCCACACATCCGTAGGGTGTGGCCGGTGGCGGCCACCGACATCTTCGCGCGCCGGGCGACGCTGGCCCGCTCGGTGCGGCTGCTGTCGGAGTTTCGCTACGAGCAGCCGGATCCGGCCCGCTTCTACGGCGCCCTGGCGGCCGACACGGCGGCCATGGTGAGCGACCTGTGGCGGGCCGCCCACGGCGAGCCGCTTTGCGGCCGCACGCTGCTCGACGTCGGCGGCGGCCCAGGCTACTTCGCGGCAGCCTTCACCGATGCCGGCCTGCGCTATGTCGGCGTCGAACCCGACCCCAGCGAGATGCATGCGGCCGGGCCCGCCGTCGCCCGGGGGACGGGGACCTTCGTGCGGGCCTCCGGAATGGCGCTGCCCTTCGCCGAGGACTCCGTGGACATCTGCTTGTCGTCCAACGTCGCCGAGCACGTGCCGCGGCCCTGGCAGCTCGGCGCCGAGATGCTGCGGGTGACCAAGCCGGGCGGCCTGGCCGTGCTGTCCTACACCGTCTGGCTGGGGCCGTTCGGCGGCCACGAGACGGGCCTGGCCCATTACCTCGGCGGCGCCCGCGCCGCCGCGCGCTACGCCCGCAAGCATGGCCACCGACCCAAAAACGACTACGGGTCGTCGTTGTTTGGGGTGTCGGTGGCCGAGGGGCTGAGCTGGGCTGAGAACACCGGGGCTCTGGTGGCCGCATTTCCCCGCTACCACCCACGATGGGCATGGTGGCTGACGGGTGTGCCGGTGCTGCGTGAGTTCCTGGTGAGCAATCTGGTGCTGGTCCTACAGCCCCAATAGTGAAACGTGTTCTCGTTTTGCTCTGGCTTGGGTAGGGTGGCGCGCATGCCCGCGGCGACGATGCAGCGCGGAGCAATGAGGAGGAGCGGCGAACATGACCGACATCAAGACCGAATACGACAAGCTTTTCATCGGCGGCAAGTGGACCGAGCCGTCGACCTCCGAGGTGATCGAGGTGCGCTGTCCGGCCACCGGTGAGTACTTCGGCAAGGCGGCCCTGGCGGCGGCGGCCGACGTCGACGCCGCGGTCGCCGCGGCCCGCGCCGCTTTCGACAATGGCCCGTGGCCCACGACGCCGCCGAAGGAACGCGCGGCCGTCATCGCCAATGCCGCCAAGCTGATGGAGGAGCGCAAGGAACTGCTGAGCGCGCTGCTCGCCGGCGAGACCGGCCAGCCGCCGACCACCATCGAGACGATGCACTGGATGGGCTCGATGGGCGCGATGAACTTCTTCGCCGGCCCGGCCGTCGACCAGGTCAAGTGGCGCGAGATCCGCAACGGCTCCTACGGACAGACCATCGTGCACCGCGAGCCGATCGGCGTGGTCGGCGCGATCGTGGCCTGGAACGTGCCGCTGTTCCTGGCGGTCAACAAGCTGGGCCCCGCGTTGCTGGCCGGCTGCACGGTAGTGCTCAAGCCGGCCGCCGAAACACCCTTGACCACAAATGCTTTGGCGGACATCTTCGTCGAGGCCGGCCTGCCCGAAGGCGTGCTGTCGGTGGTGCCCGGCGGCATCGAGACCGGCCAGGCGCTGACCTCCAACCCAGACGTCGACCTGTTCACGTTCACCGGCAGCTCCGGCGTGGGCAAGGAGATCGGCCGGCGCGCCGCGGAAATGCTCAAGCCGTGCACGCTCGAGCTCGGCGGTAAGTCGGCCGCGATCGTCCTCGAGGACGTCGACCTGGCGTCGGCGGTCCCGATGCTGGTGTTCTCCGGAATTATGAACACCGGGCAGGCCTGCGTGGGCCAGACCCGCATCCTGGCGCCCCGCTCGCGCTACGACGAAATCGTGGATGCGGTCAGTCAATTCGTGCAGGCGCTACCGGTTGGGCCGCCGTCGGACCCGGCCGCCCAGATCGGGTCGCTGATCTCGGAGAAGCAGCGCGCCCGCGTCGAGGGTTACATCGCCAAGGGCATCGAGGAGGGCGCCCGGCTGGTGTGCGGCGGTGGCCGTCCCGAGGGCCTGGACAACGGTTTCTTCGTGCAGCCCACTGTCTTCGCCGACGTCGACAACAAGATGACGATCGCCCAGGAGGAGATCTTCGGGCCGGTGCTGAGCATCATCCCGTTCGACACCGAGGAGGACGCGATCAAGATCGCCAACGACTCGGCGTATGGCCTGGCCGGCAGCGTGTGGACCACCGACATTCCCAAGGGCATCGAAATCTCGGAGAAGATCCGCACCGGGACCTACGCCATCAACTGGTATGCGTTCGACCCGTGCTGCCCGTTCGGCGGCTACAAGAACTCCGGAATCGGTCGCGAGAACGGGCCCGAGGGCGTCGAGCACTTCACGCAGCAGAAGAGCGTGCTGATGCCGATGGGCTACACCGTCGAGGGCTAGGGCTTAGCGCGCAGTGTCACGCCAGCGTGACGCTCGGCGTCCGCAACTACGCTGGCGTGACGCTCGAGCCCGGTCAGTGGCCGCAGAACTGGGCGTCGCGACGTTCGACGAACGACTGCACTCCCTCGGCGGCGTCCTGGCTGGCGAAGAGTTCGATGACGGCCGGGCGTAGCCTTTCGATCGCCGCAGCTTCCCCGCGATCGCGCGCCAGATGGGCCGACTCCAGCGTCGCCCGCACACCCAGCGGCGCGGCGCGATCGGCGATGGTGTGCGCGATGTCGCGAGCCCGGGCCAGGCCCGCCGCGGCGTCGTCGGCCACCTCCTGGACCAGTCCGATGCGGTGCGCCTCGGCGGCGTCGAACTCCTCGCCGGTGAGCAGCCAGCGCATCGCGTTGCCCCACCCGGCGGTTCGGGGCAGGCGGATCGTCGCACCGCCGAACGGATAGATCCCGCGCTGCACCTCCAGCTGTGTGAACCGGGTGCCGGTCGCCGCGATGCGGATGTCTGCGGCCAGCAACAACTCGATGCCCAGCGTCATGCACCAGCCGTGCGCCACGGCGACCAGTGGCGTGGTCCAGGTGCCGTCGAGGCGCCAGGGATCGCGGCCATCGTCCGGAAAGGACAGCTCCCCGCTCGCGATCCCCGGGCCGACGTCGACCAGATCCAGACCTGCGGTGAAGTGGTCGCCCTGCGCGAACAGCACGCCGGCCCGCACCGAGGGATCGGACTCCAGCACGCCGTAGGCGCGGGAAAGGTCGGCGAGCATCGCCCGGTCGAACGTGTTGCGTTTGTGCGGTCGGTTCAGCCCGATGAGTAAAACATGGCCGTCGCGCCGCAGAGCCACGGTGTCCAGTTCCGGCAGGGGCGGGGGCTCGGGGCTGCTGACCATCCGCCCAGTGAAGCGGAAATCTATGAATTATGCAATAAGACATAATCCCGGACTTGTTTTACGTGCACGTAAGCGGCGGCCTCGTCCAACAGGCAGCAGATTTTGCGACTTACGTCACACTGCGCCTGAGAAATAGATTAATTTACAAATGTCTTATATGGTTCATAGCATAATCTAGGGCCCTACACAGGCCGGGAGAACATCATGTGGATCATCGAGCTCAACGTCGCCGGCTACCAATTCACCCGCGAGATGCCGGACTTGCGGCGCCGCACATTTCGCTTCACCCCACGCCAAATGCACTGGCCGGCGTTGCGGCACTCGCACGCTGCATGACCCGGGCCATGGAAGGTACTCGAACGCCTGCTATCGGGAAGGCCGCGCCGGACCAAGCCCCGGCGAAACGTGGGGGCACCCGGACGAAAATGTTGGCCAGCGCCGCCGAGGTGATGCGCGAACGAGGAGCCGCGGGCGTCACCATCGACGCCGTGCTCGCCCGCAGCGGTGCCCCACGCGGTTCGGTTTATTACCACTTTCCCGACGGGCGCAACCAGATCCTGACCGAGGCGCTGCGGTACTCCGGTGACTCGATCACGGCCATCATCGACGAGGCCGCAGGCCGGGGAGCCCGGGTGTTGTTGCAGGAATTCGTCGGGTTCTGGGAGCGGCTGCTCACCGAGGGCGGATTCACCGCCGGCTGCCCGGTCGTGGCGGCGGCGATCGGCTGTTCGGACGACGACGGCCCTAAGCTCTCTACCGAGGCCGGCGCGATCCTGGGCCGTTGGTGCACCGCGCTCACCCGCGCATTCGTCAACGACGGCTTCGAGCAGGCCGATGCCGCGTCGCTGGCCGTGATGTCGATCGCCGCGCTGGAGGGCGCCATCGTGCTCTCCCGCTCAACGCGCAACGCGGGCCCGCTACACCAGGTGGGCGAGCAGCTCGAATTCCTGATCAAGGCAAAGGAATTCGTCGCCCGGAACAACATTTCCGGAAAGCAGGGCGGCTCAGTCGCTGGCCGGTAACGGCTTGACCTCTTTGAGCTGCAGGGCGGTCTGCCCGATGCTCAGGCTTCCCGCACCCGGCTTGGTCACCAGTACCTCGGCACCGGTTTCGTCGACGTAGCGCTTGCCCATCACCGTGCCGCCGGCGAACGCCGGGTCCAGTTCGCCCGACCGCTCGCCACCGACCGGCACCATCGGCGCACCCCCACACCGCAGATCGTCCAGGCTGTCGGAACTTCTGACGACGATCACCTGGGTGTCACAGACCTGGCTGGCGAGACGAGTTCCGTTCTTGATCATTGATTTCCGTCCTTGATCGCTTACTGCTGGGCCGGCGCGGCGCGCAATCCGGTCAGGGTCTGGATGATTTCCCGCCGCAAGACCTTGCCGGTGGCGGTGGTGGGCAGCTCGTCGCGAAACACTACCTCGTCGGGAGTGCGCGATCCGCGCAAACTCTTGCGGACGAAGTCGCGCAATTCTTCGGGGTCGGGGTCGGTGCCCGCGGCGGGCACCACCACCGCGACGATCGCCTGCCCCCACTGCGGGTCCTCGACACCAACCACGGCGACGTCGCGCACGTGGGGGTGCTCGACCAGGACCTCTTCCAGCTCGGCGGGCGCGATGTTCTCGCCGCCGCGGATGATGGTGTCGTCGCTGCGCCCGCCGATGAACAGGTAGCCCTCGTCGTCGAGCATGGCGATGTCCTTGGTGGGAAACCAGCCGTTTTCGTCGAGCACCGAACCGATCCCGGTGTAGCGGCCCGACACCTGCTCGCCCCGCACGAACAGCTCGCCCGTCGCACCCGGCGGCAGCACATGGCCGGCCTCGTCGCGGATCTGCAGCTCGATGCCGGCGACCGCTTGGCCCACCGATCCCAGCCGGCGGGCGACATCGGGCGCATCCGCCGCCTGCGCCGCGCGATGGTCGTCGGGCGTCAACACCGCGATTGTCGAGCTGGTCTCGGTCAGGCCGTACGCGTTGACGAAGCCCACGTCGGGCAGCAGCTCGAGTGCACGGCGGACCAGCGGCAGCCCGACCTTGGAGCCGCCGTAGGCCAGGTTGCGCAACGACGGCAGCTCGATGGCCGTCCCGTCGCCGTTCTCCAGCACGGTGACGATGCGGTCCAGCATGGTCGGCACCACCGTCGCGGTGGTCACCTTCTCGGCGTTGATCAGCCGAACCCATTCCCGCGCATCGAAATTCGGCAGGTACACCATCTTGCGGCCGGCATAGAGATTCGACAGCGCGGCGCTGACCCCGGCGATGTGATACGGCGGCACGCAGATCAGGGCGGCGTCGGTCTCGGAGGCCGCCCCGAATTCCACCGTGCCGGTGACGTAACTGGTCAGGTTGTTGTGCGAGAGTTCGACGGCCTTGGGCTGCGACGTGGTGCCCGAGGTGAACAGCACGATCGCGACGGAGTCCGGATCGGGGAACGCGAGGCCTTCAGTGGCCGGTTCGGCGGTGCGCGCGGCCGCCAGGAAATCGTAGGACACCATCATCCGGTCCGACACGTCGCCGACGGCGTCGCGGTAGCGACTGTCGACGATCACCAACGGGTCGGGCAGCCGCTCGATCAGCGCCTGGATCCCCTCGGCGGAGAGCCGGTAATTGATCGGGGTGAAGGTCACCCCGGCGCGCGCCGCGGCGAAGATCAGCACCGGCAGCATCGCGCCGCCGGTGCCAACGTACGCGACGTGCTTGGCATTCGACCCGGCGATCACCCCCGCGCCGCCGTCGGCGAGCTCGCTGAGCTGTTGTGTTGTCAGCCGCAGGTCTCCGGATACCACCGCCGTGCGTTCGGCGTTGCCCGATGCGGCCATCTCCAGCAGCAACGAAATGCTCATCCTCGATCTTTCTGGATTCCCGGCCCTTTACAAATCTCGCCTGCAGTGTAACTCAACCGGGTTGTCCCCCGATGCCGAGCTTGCCGCGTGACAGGCGCCCTGGTCACGGCGGGTCCGTCGGCTCTGACGGCACGGCCGTTTGAGCCCTCGTCAACAGCGAACGGACAGGAAACCAAAATTCGATCAGTGCCGGGGCGCTTCGCCACCGCCTCAGCGACTTACAGGCGGATCCCAGGCCGAGACCCGCGGGATCCAGCGTGGCACGTTGGCCCGATAGTCGACGTATTCACCGCCATAGCGCTCGGTCAGATGGGGCTCCTCCCAGAACCGAATGGCGATCGCCTGGAACGTGAAAAAGATTGCGAACCAGAGCAATAGCGAGCCCGACGCGGTGACGGCCGCCTCGCCGAGCAGGATGCACAGCACACCGGTGATCATCGGGTTCCGCACATGCCGGTAGGGGCCCCGCACGACCAGATGCAGCGGCTCTCCCATCACATCTCCCAGCCCAAGCGTCCCCTCGCCCACTCGGTCGAACAGCACGTTTGTCCAGATCATCAGAGCCACGCCGGCGGCGATCAGTAGAAAGCCGACAGTGATCAGTCCGGCCGTCAGCGCGGCATCCAGGTGCGGCGCGCGCACGCCTGCCGGAAAGACGATCAGGGCCGGCACCACGAGCGTCACCGTCACCGGGAACAGCAGGACGGACATCAGGTGTCGCCACCAAAGGCGTCGTCGCGTGCTCGTCACCATGGAAGACCTCCTCCGTCGAAACTTCAACCTCCGTTCAACAACTAACGTACGCCGCACGGCGAGATTTGCCAACGCTTGTTGAAGTAT
The DNA here is from genome assembly GCA_036338755.1 of Actinomycetota bacterium. Taxonomy (GTDB): domain Bacteria; phylum Actinomycetota; class Actinomycetes; order Mycobacteriales; family Mycobacteriaceae; genus Mycobacterium. The sequence continues at coordinate 172,916 of JAYZBN010000016.1, forward strand.
CCTGGCGCGCATGCCAGGAGCGCGGCGTCCCGGCCGGTGGCGCACCGGTCAACTGAACCGCCAGCGCATCATCGACGCGGCGCGCGAACGCTTCATGCGCGATGGGTACGAGCGGGCCACCGTCCGCGCGATCGCGGCCGACGCCGGTGTGGACGTCGCGATGGTCTACTACTTTTTCGGCAACAAGGAAGGCCTGTTCACCGCGTCCACGCTGACCGGTCCCGAGCATCCGTTGCACCAGCTGGCCACGCTGCTCGACGAGGGCACCCAACGGATCGGCGAAAGGCTGGCGCGGCGCTTCCTCGAGCACTGGGAGGAAGGCGCCGTCTTCGAACCGTTCCTGACGCTGTGGCGCTCGGCGGCGATGCACCCCGAGGCGCGAAAAGTGTTGCACGACAGTCTCGCCGGCCCAATCGCCACGCGGGTCGCGGAAGAATTCGGGGTGGCCGATGCCGAGCTACGGGTCGAGCTGGTGGCAAGCCATCTGGCCGGGCTCGCTTTCGCGCGCTACCAGCTGAAGATAAAGCCACTCGCATCGACCACCGTCGAGGACCTCGTCGGCTGGCTGGGGCCGACGCTGCAGCGCTATCTGACCGATTAGGTGCCAGTCCACTTGGGTGGGCGCTTCTCGGCGAACGCGATGGCACCCTCCTTGGCGTCGTTGGAGGAAAACACCGGAGTCAGCAGCTTGTTCTGCTCGGCGAACATCTCGTCGGGGCTCCAGCCCCGGGACTCCACGATGATCCGCTTGGTGGCCGCCACCGCGAGCGGCCCGTTCGCCGCGATCTTTTCGGCCAGCTCGACCGCGGCGTCCAGCGCGGCGCCCGGCTCGGCCAGCACGTTCACCATGCCCAGCGCATGCGCGCGCTCGGCGCTCAGGTTCTCGCCGGTCAGCGCCAGTTCCATGGCGATCGCGGACGGGATGCGCTGCGGCAGCCGCAGCAGCCCGCCGCCACCGGCGACCAGCCCACGCTTGACTTCCGGAATGCCGAACGCGGCGTCCTTCGATGCCACGATCAGGTCGGTGGCCAACGCCAGCTCGGTACCGCCGGCCAGCGCGTAGCCCTCCACCGCGGCGATCAGCGGCTTGACCGGGGGACGCTCGGTGAAGCCCATACCCCGGCCCTCGACGATGGGAAGCTCGCCGCGGGCGAAGGCCTTGAGGTCCATGCCGGCGCAGAACGAACCGCCCGCGCCGGTCAGGATGCCCACCGAGAGGCCGGTCTCGTTGTCGAGCCGATCCACGGCCGCGGCCAGGCCATTGGCCACCGCGGAGTTGACCGCATTCTTGGCCTTGGGCCGGTTGATCGTGATGATGAGGATTCGATCCCGTTGTTCGACCAGAACTTCGGGTTCTTCGGTGCCGGCCTCTTGATTTCCACTGCTCACGGTGCCGCGGCTCCTTACACGGATCGGTGGCTCTGGGATAGCTCCTGTCGGACCGATGGTAACGGTCGGCGGAAATGGCGTTAACAGCCCAAAGAGATTCGGCTTACCGCCAACGCCGAGTCGGCCAGGAATCCGTGTCGATCACGCCGGAGCCATTGCCGCTTCGATGACCGTTAGGTTCTCGGAAAGCCCTGCGGCCCTGCGTATCTCGATGAAGTCGGCGACCATGGCGTCGGAAACCTCGTGCGGGTCCTCGAGCGTGGAGCCGTCCGAGAGCACCGAGATGTTGAGCTGATCGACGTAACTCCACACGGTGATGTTGAGGCCGCTGCCGGCGGTCAACGGGCCCACCGAATAGATCTCGGTGACCAGTGCCCCGCCCACCCGGCCGCGTTCCCGGGGGCCGGGCACGTTGGAGATGTTCAGGTTGAGGATCTTGTTGTGTCCGTCGCGACCGGAGGCCCAGCGGAAGAAGGCCTGGGTGGGCGCCGGTGGCATGTAGGCCGCCCACCTGCTGACCAGCTCCGGCCCCATCAGCTGGTTGCTTTCCTTTGCGGCGATGGCGTTTTCGTGGCAGCACCGCACCCGCTCCAGCGGATCGTCGGAGTTCGTCGGCAGGCCCACCAGTACGCCGGTGAAGCGATTGCCCGAGATCCGTTCGGGCGAGAAGTCGAAACTCATCGGCACCGACGCGAGCAGCGGTTCGGCCTTGCCGTCGTATCGCAACAGCAGGGTGCGAAGGGCGCCGGTCGCCATGGCCAGCACCATGTCGTTGATCGTCGCCCCGAGCCGCTTGCCGGTCTCCTTGACGTCGGCCAGGGCCAGGGTGGCGGTCGCGAACCGCCGTTCCGGGGTGATCTTGTGGTTCATGAAGGTCGGCGGCGGCTCGAACGGCCGCGTCAGTTCCGGGGAGAGTTTGCGGGAGCTGCGGCGCACCCGGCCCAGGCCCTGGGCGGTGTAGCGGAAGGTGTGGGGCAGCGCTCCGACATGGCGCATGTGGTCGGCGAATGCCGATGCCATCAGCTGCCGCGTGGTGGGCGCCGGGTCGCACACGTACGGACCGCCCTCCGGGCCGGGCTGCAGGTCCATGCCCCGGGCCAACAGGTTCGCGGACGCGACGCCGTCGGCCAGCGCGTGATGGATTTTGCCGACGACCGCGATCCGGTTGTTGGCCAAACCCTCCACGAAGTACATCTCCCACAGCGGACGGCTGCGGTCGAGTTGCGTGCTGGCGATCTGCCCGATGGCCTCGTCCAGTTCGCGCCGGCCCCCTGGCGGCGACACCCGCCAGGGGCGGATGTGATAGTCCAGGTCCAGGTCGCAGTTCTCTCGCCACATCGGGTGGTGTAAGTGCAGCGGCACCTCGACGAGCTGGTAGCAGAACGGATCGAGCTTGTTCAGCCGCCCGGCGATGACTTCGCGAAACGTGTCGACGTTCAGCGAGCGGCGGTCGGCGTCCAGCTCGATCACGGCCGCTTTGATGGTGTGCATGTGGACGTTCGGCGTTTCGCTGTACAGGAGTACGGCGTCCCACCCGCTAAGCCTCTTCACCGCTGCCCCTTGCCCATAGAGGGACCATACTCAGCGGCGACGTTCAGATGACCTCTTTTGCCCCGACGCGTGTCTTGGTGCGGTAGATCTGGTTGAGGAACAACGAGGTGACGTGCGCGGCGGCGGCGGCGCGCTCGCCGTCGACGAGGTCATACCCGTGGCCGGCGCCGGGGAATTCGAGGTAGCCGACCATCGAATGCGATACCGCCCGAAGCCGCTCGACGAAGCTGCGTGCCTGTTCGACGGGTATCACCGAGTCTTTGCTGCCGTGAATGACCAGGAAGGGCGGCGCGTTGCGGTGCACACGCGCGATCGGCGATGCGTCGTGAAAGATGTCGGGGCGCCGCGCGATCGACTTCTTCACCACGATGCGCTCCAGGAACTCGACGAACCGTTCGCGCTCCGGCGTCGAGCGATCCTCCCAGTCGTAGCGGCCGTAGATCCCGACGACCGCGTCCACGGAGGTGTTCGCGCCCTCGGGCAGCTTGGCCTGAAACTGCGGATCGTCGGGCGTGAGCCCGGCCAGCGCGCACAGGTGGCCGCCGGCCGAACATCCCGCTATCGCCACGAAATCGCGGTCACCGCCGAACTTGTCGACGTTGGCTCGTGCCCAGGCGATGGCGGTTTTGACGTCGATGATGTGGCGTGGCCAGCGGTGGTGCGGGGCGGCGCGGTAGTTGACCGCCAGGCACACCCAGCCCTGCTCCGCGAGCCGCGACATGAGCGCCGAACCCTGACCCATGCACTTGCCGTGCACCCAGGCGCCGCCCGGCAGGAAGATCAGGACCGGCGCGGGCTGCGCGGGCAGGTCTTGGCGCCGCCAGACGTCGAGCACCTGATCGGGGTGGTCGCCGTAGTGCACGGCGCGGCGGTAGAGATAGCGGCGCTGGCGCAGGCCCGCCCAGATCGGCGGTGTCTTTGCGGCGACGGGCCAGTCCGTCTCGAGATCGGCTGCCGACACGACCCCGCGTAGCGCGGCGAGGGATACCCGTTGCGTGCTTTCGCGGTCGCGGCGGCGTACGTCGCTGATCCCCGGCGTGAACCAGTCCCTGGTCGCCGCGGAGATCGCCTCCGGAGCGTGCCGGGCTCCCCAGACGCCCATGGCGGTCAGGCCACCCAGGGGTTCGAGATGCTTGCCGACCACGGGCAGCGAAGTCCCCGCCACGCTCAACGCCAGCGCATAGTCGCCGGGGCGGGCCCGCAGCAACCATTTCACGCAATTGGTAATGCCCGGTCCAGTCACCGTCATGGAGGGGACTGTACCCCTCACCGCGATTGACAAACTGACGTTTCCGTCGAACGGGCGACGGCAGCGAAAACGCTTTGCCCAGTGCGCACGTTGCAGGCGGTATTTACGCTGCTTGAACCGCCTTTCGCGGTTTTCAGCCTGCGACGCATGTTGCTGTGTACGACACGCTTACCTGACCGTCAGGTCGGCGATCACCCGGCCACCGACCAGGCTGACGCCGGTCAGCGTGAGCCCCACCTGCGCGGCCAGCGCGGCAGCGCTGTCCACCCCGACGGATGCCCAGCGAAACCAGGGGCCGACCTCGCCCGACGCCTCCAGCCGGACCCATCGCGAACAGATCCCGATGGCCTCGGCGTCGAATTCGGCAATGCAACGGCCACCGCGGGCCAGCAGTTCGAAGGCGCGCCGGAGAATTCGCAGCGGATCCCCACCCAGCCCGACATTGCCATCGACCAGCAAAACCGTCTGCCACAGGCCCATTCCCGGCAGCGGCTCGAACACATCGCCCAACAGGGCCGGCGCACCGCCGCGGCCCGCCAGCTGAATCGCGGTCGCAGACCGGTCGATGCCGAGCGCCGGGATGCCCCGCCGGATCAGCCTCGCCACCAATCGGCCCGGGCCGCAGCCCAACTCGATCGTCGGCCCGGTGCACATCTGCGTGACGGCTTCGTCGAAGATTTCGTCGAAGGCGCCACCAGATCCATCACCGGGACATCGCACACCCAACCATTTGTGCGTCGGCAGTGGCCGCAGTTCGCCGTCGTCATGACGGATCCAACATCGCTCGCCGCCGAGTGCCCGATCGTAGAGTTGCCCAAGCATTTCACGTCCCTCGCGTCCTGGCCGATCGGGCGGCGCACCGGCGCTCGGTCCCCCCGAAGGACGTTGCGGCGACGTACCGGCAAACCCCAACAAGCTGACGGCAAGCACGTGCGCCAGCACTGCTCCGATACCCCGATCGTGGCTCGGTTAATCCCCCTCTCTTTCAAGGCCCTTCCTGCGGCTACGTTGCAGCGCCGGGCGTGGTTCACCCACGGCGGCGATCGGCGGCAGACCGGCGTGGCCACCGCGCAACCGATAGCGCCCGAATCATGGCCGCCGGCAGGGCTTTTCGCCGCTGCGAATCCTGTCCAAATCAGCCGAACAGGAATGCGTCCAGCAGCTCGTTGACCCGCGCGGGATCTTCCAGCGCCGCCAGGTGGGCCACCCCGTCGAGCACGGTGAAGCATGCGCCGCCGATGGAGTCGGCCATCGCCCGCGTCTCGCGCACCGGGAAGGTGGCGTCTTCAGCGCCCGCGACCACCAGCACCCGGGCCGTGACGCGACCCAGCAGGGCGTGCTGGTCGGGTCGGGCGGACACCACGCTGCGCACCGCCCAACGGACCGAATCGGTGTTCACCGACTGCACGGCTGCCCGCACCGTCGCCACCACGTCCGGGCGGGTGCGCAGCGTCGTCGGGCCCAAGAAGGCGCGGACGGCCGAGCGGGTCAGCGGCGGCCGGATGCCGCCCAGCAGCCTCGCCACCCGGAGCATGGCAGCGTACTGCACCTGTTGCACGACAGGCGCTTTCGAGGCCGTGCAATTCATCAGCACCGCGCGGTCGACGCGGTCGGGGTAGAGGGCGGCGAAGGTGCCGCCGATCATCCCGCCCCACGAGTTGCCGACGAAATGCGCCCTGTCGATGTTGAGGCCGTCCAGTAGTTCGACGACGCAGCGCGCGCAGTCGGTGAAGCTGAACATCGCGCGCAGCGGCGCACTGCGCCCGTGGCCGGGCGGATCGATCAGCACCAGGCGGTGTGAGTCGCCGAAGCGTGCGGCCTGGCCGGCCCACAGATCGCCAGTCATCAACAGGCTGGGCCACATCAGGACGGCGGGCCCGGTCCCCGCACTCACCTGCACCCGGATCGCCCCGAGAGCCGTATCGACCAACCGCGAAGCCAGCCGGGGATTGTCGACGGTCACGCTGCCTCCTGAAGTCCTAGTGGGTACGGCGGACCACGCATCGCCGTCCCTTGATTTTCCGCGTCGGTGATACTTGTCCGGTGACGAACAACGATGTTCATCCCGACCTGCAGCGATTTGCCCGCTTCGCTCCGCGGCGGCTCGTCAGTCCGCGCACCCTGCCGCTGATGCGGGTGGGGATGGCGTGGCGGGGGCGCCTCGGCAAGCCCGTCGCCGGCGTCGAGGCGATCACGCTCGGTTCCGGGGCCGGCGTCCGGCTGTTCCGGCCCGCGGGGGCCACCGAGGCCACCCCTGCGCTGTTGTGGATCCATGGTGGCGGATACGTGATCGGCACCGCCCAGCAGGACGACCGGCTCTGCAGCCGATTCAGCAGGCGGTTGGGCATCACCGTCGCCTCGGTCGAATACCGCCTGGCGCCCCAACATCCCTATCCCACCCCGCTGGAAGACTGCTATGCGGCACTCACCTGGCTGGCCGGGCTGCCATCGGTGGACCGCTACCGCATCGCCATCGGCGGCGCCAGCGCCGGCGGTGGGCTCGCGGCGGCCCTGGCCCTGCTGGCCCGCGACCGTGCCGAGGTGAGCCCGGCGTTCCAGCTGCTGACCTATCCCATGCTCGACGACCGCAGTTCGGCCACCGCGCCCAATGCGAACTACCGGCTGTGGGACAACCGCAGCAACAGGTTCGGCTGGGCGGCCTACCTGGGCGACGCCGACCCGCAGGTGGCCGTCCCCGGCCGCCGCGACGACCTGGGCGGATTGCCGCCGGCCTGGATCGGGGTGGGTACGCATGACCTGTTCCACGACGAAAACCTGGCCTACGCCGAGCGCCTGCGCGCCGCGGGGGTGCCGTGCCAGGTGGAAACCATTCCGGGCGCCTTCCACGGTTTCGACCTGATTTTGCCGAAAGCCCAAGTGTCCCAGCGGTTTTTCGACAGCCAATGCGACAGTCTTCGGGCGGCGTTGGCCCCCGCCGCTTGATCCGCCTCACATCGCGAAGTACACCAGCTCGCCACCGATGATGGTGGCCGCCACCAGCCCCGCGTCCAGGGCCGCCAGCGCCGTAGCCGGCGGCTCGTTGAGCACGCACAGGTCGCCCGGCTGCCCGATCTCCACGGTGCGTGGCCGGCCGGGCTGATCGGCCCTGCCCAGAAACATCGTCAAAGCCTCTCGCGCAGAGACACATTCGCGCGCCCCCAGCACGGCGCCCCGCGGAGTGGTGCGGTGGACCGCGGCGCGCATCGCCGTCCATGGGTCGCCATGGCCGAACGGCATGTCGGTGGACAGCGCGACCGGCACCCTCGCGTAGCGCAGGGAGGCGACGCGCCACAGCTGATCGTGCTCGGCGACGGGGACTTCGGCGAGGTACTGATCGCCGCGCTCGGCGACGAAGTTGGGCTGCGTCACCACCGTGACCCCGAGGTCGGCCAGGTCGGCCAGGTTGTCGTCGGGCACCACGGCGGCGTGTTCGATGCGGTCCTTCGGATGGCCGCCGGCCGCGCGCAGCGCCGCTAGGGCCACCACCAGCTGTGCCGCGGTCACGCAGTGCACCGCGACCGGTTGTCCACTGTCATGTTGGCGCGCAATCCATTCCGTGAGGGCATCGAGGTCGAGGCGGTCGTCGTGCAGGATCTTCTTGCCCGGCGACAGGAAACTCAGCCGGGGCCGGAACTCGCCGCGCTGGTGCGCCGCCGTCAGCGACTCCATGTCGTCGGCATCGAGATCGGGGGTTGCGTCCGTGACGCCGGTGACACCGGTCGCGGTGATCCGGCGGCTCAATTCGGCCAGATCGGTTTCGCGCCGCTGCAGCGCCAGCGACCAGCCCCGGTCGGCGCTGCGCAGCCGCCCATCGGGATGATCGGCCAGGCCGACGCGGCCCAGCGCCTCGGAATTGAGGATCCACAGCGCCCCGCTGCGGTGCTGAATGCGCACCGGCACGTGCGAAACGATGGCGTCGAGGGTGCCCCGATCGAGTTCTCCGGCAACCGAATCGTGGTATCCCACAGCGCGAATCCAGCCGTCGGGTCCCGGGGTGGCGTTCGCGAGCAATTGCGTGAGCTGCGACGCGTTGCTGACCCCCGGCGGCCCGACGAAGAACGAATCGAGCGCCGAGGCCGCAGAACGCACGTGCACATGGTGGTCGTGTAGCCCGGGCAGGACGGCGCCGCCGCCCGCGTACAGCACACCCTCGCCCGCCCGGGGCACCAGACCCTCCCCCGGCGGCGCCATCTCCTCGATCAGCGCGCCCACCCGGATGTCTGTCGTGGTGCCGTCCAGCAGGGTTGCCCGCTGAATCAGCATGACAGCACGCGCCTTTGGCTCACCAAATGGCGCACCGCCGCGTTGTCGGCGCCCGGCCCGGATGCCGGACCCGACGCCGGCGGGGCCGACGGTGCAGACACCGGCGCCGACGACGCCGACGCCTCGACCGGCAGGGCCGCGTAGGTCGCGGCGACCCCGGCCATGGACACGCCGATCAACTCGCCGCCACCGCGGGCCAGGGATTTGGCCACCGCGAGCGTCGCCTCGAGCCCGGTCAACGGGTCGGCGATGGCGTCGCCGCAGAACACCGGCCCGCCGGCGCTGGTGCCGACCAGTCCGCCGGCCACCGCGGTGTCGTCCCCGAATCCCGGCCGGCGGCCGTCATATCCGGTGATCTGCAACCAGATTCGACCCGCGCGTGGGGCGATGTCATCGGGCCCGAGGCCCCGGCGCGCCAGCGCCGCGCGGCGCGAGCCCTCGATGACGACGTCGCTGGCCGCGAGCAGGTCACGCAGTTCGTCGGCCTGGCTGTCGAAATCGGCTTCGTAACAAAGCTTTTGGCCGTTGATCCAATCGAAGAAGGCCGGATGGCCGGCCCGGGTACCGTCTCGGCGGCGCGGGCTTTCGACCTTGACGACGGTCGCTCCGGCGCGGGCCAGCAGCCGCCCGCACAGCGGCCCCGCCCACATCGAGGACAGGTCGGCCACCAGCAGGCCCGGTAACACGCGCGGCGCCGACCGCGGTCCTGTCACGCGTATCCGCGGCGGCGCGGGCGCGGCCTCGCCCAGGCCCGCCACCGGAAGGTCGAGCAGCGCCGCCCGCTCGACGATTTCGGCCACCGGACGGGCCGCCACCCAGCGCCCCAACACCGGCCACGGGTCGGCGTCGACGTCGTCGACCTGCAGCAGGGCCGGGACGGCGGCGAGGTCGTCGGGCCGCGAGAGGGTGAGCGCGCAGCAGCCGTCCCGGGCGGCGAACAGGCGGGTGCCGCCGCCCGGCGACACCCGACCGCGACGAGTCAGCCCCAGCAGTGCGGCCCGCCCGGTCAGCAGGCTCACCGCGTCGACGTCGATACCCAGTCCGCCGCCGATGGCCGTCGCGACCTGGTGCGCGCGGGCCAGCACGCTGGCGCGGGAGAAGTCGGCGGGACCGTCGGGCAGGCCGGTCAAGTAGGCCAGCCCGCTGCTGCCCCAGTTGGTTGCGGCCGAGCTCACGACCCCATTGTGCGCGTGGCGCACGGCGGCCTCAGAACTGCAGCGCGTGAAACCGCCAGTCCAGCACCGGACGGTCCGGTTCTGCGTCGCCGACGGCGTACACCAGCGACCGCAGCCCCAACACGCCGCCGTGATCGGCCGGCTCCGTGGATTCGATGTGCAGCTCGCTGTACAGGGTGTCGCCCTCGTGCACGGGTCCGGTGTGGTCGCAGGACTGCCAGTTCAGCACCGTGACCAGATTGGGCAGCAGCCTGCTCGCCTGCGCCAAAGCCAGCCCGATGGTATGCCCGCCGTACACGAGCCGGCGCCCACCGACTCGCGAATCGTGATGCGTGGCAGCGATATTCAGGGTGAGCCGGGCCAGTTCGGGTGCGCTGCTGACCACGTCGGCGGTGCTGTGCAACACCGAGCCCGCCAAGCCGGCATCGAAGTGCGGCCCGGGCACCTTGTCGCGGAACACCTTTCCGTCCCACTGCGCGGTCGGATCGTGGGCCGGGCCGGGCACGTCGGCGCCGATGGCCGACAGATCGTCGTCGGGCCCGTCCTCCGGCCGCCAATCCGGGCTGGCGGGCAGCATGCCGCAGCGGTAGAAGTCGAGCACCAGCTGATCGGCCTGGTCTATCGTGATCATCCGCAGCGCCGCAAGGCCCGTCGGCGCCCGGCCCGGCTTGGGCGAATTCGCGCGCAGCCCAACCACTTCGGTGCGGGTGTAGAGGGAATCGCCGATCACCGGGAACCGGTGGAACACCAGGTTGCGATAAAACAGGTTGGCCTTGACCCGCTGGGTCACCAACGTCGACTGCCCGATCGCCACGTCGCACACCAGCCCCGGGTGGGCCAGCGGCGCCGGTAGGCCCGTCACCGCGCCGCACAGGTCAGCGTCCAGCGCCAGGCGCAACCGGTCGCCCACGATGGCCTGATGGGCGCCGGCCAGCCCCGACGACAACGTCATCGACGGCGCCCAGTCGAACACCTGCCCAACCGACAGGTCGTCGAAGTAGGGTCCCCCCTCGCGAATCCCCGCATACCCGTCACTCGTCACAACGCCCCATGCTGGCAGGCTGTGGAATCGAGGGTCAACTTCGTGGCGATCGCGAGTGCGGCGAAGCCGGGCGAAGCGGGTCGCCACCATCTGGGCTCGTGGCGATCGCGAGTGCGGCGAAGCCGGGCGAAGCGGGTCGCCACCATCAGGGCTGGAAGGTGATCGCAGGTGAACGACGAAGAAGAGATGCTGGTCGCCACGGTGCGGGCGTTCATCGACCGCGACGTCAAACCGAGCATTCGCGAGGTCGAGCACGCCAACACCTACCCCGAGGCGTGGATCGACCAGATGAAGCGGATCGGCATCTACGGCCTGGCCGTTCCGGAGGAATACGGCGGGTCGCCGGTGTCCATGCCGTGCTACGTGCGGGTCACCGAGGAACTGGCGCGCGGCTGGATGAGCCTGGCCGGTGCGATGGGCGGGCACACCGTTGTCGCCAAACTGCTGACGCTGTTCGGCACCGAGGATCAGAAGCGGACTTACCTGCCGCGGATGGCCAGCGGAGAGGTGCGCGCCACCATGGCGCTGACCGAGCCCGGCGGCGGCTCGGATCTGCAGAACATGACGACCACCGCGCTGCCCGATGCCGACGGGCTGGTGATCAACGGATCCAAGACCTGGATCAGCAACGCGCGCCGTTCCGGACTGATCGCGCTGCTGTGTAAGACCGATCCGGATGCCACACCGCGCCACAAGGGCATCTCGATCGTGCTCGTCGAGCACGGCCCGGGCCTGACGGTGTCGCGGGATCTGCCGAAGCTGGGCTACAAGGGCGTCGAGTCGTGCGAGCTGTCGTTCGACAACTTCCGGACACCCCGCACGGCGCTGCTGGGAGGCGTTGCGGGCGAAGGCTTTTCGCAGATGATGAAGGGACTCGAGACGGGACGTATCCAGGTGGCCTCTCGTGCCCTGGGGGTGGCCACCGCGGCGCTCGAGGACGCGCTGGCTTATGCCCAGCAGCGGGAGAGCTTCGGCCAGCCGATCTGGCAGCACCAGTCGATCGGTAATTACCTGGCCGACATGGCCACCAAACTCACCGCGGCCCGCCAGCTCACCCGGTATGCCGCCGAGCGGTACGACAGTGGCGAACGCTGCGACATGGAAGCCGGCATGGCGAAATTGTTTGCCTCCGAGGTCGCCATGGAGATCGCGCTGAACGCGGTGCGAATACACGGCGGATACGGCTATTCCACCGAATACGACGTCGAACGCTACTTCCGGGACGCACCGTTGATGATCGTCGGCGAAGGCACGAACGAGATCCAGCGAAATGTGATTGCCCGGCAACTGGTGACGCGCGGCGGCGTCTGATCCGGCTCACCAATCTCGCGGCCCGAGAACATAGTTTGGGAGTATATTTACCTGACTCTGAACCAAAGGGAAAGGCAGCCGCCATGAGTTATCCTCCCGTGCCGCCCGGAGGTTCGCCGGAATGGCCAGCGCAGCAACCGGAATGGCAAGGCCAACAACCGGAGTGGCAAGGCCAGCGGCCCGCCGGGTGGCAAGCTCAGTACCCACCGGGATGGCAGGGCCAGCCGCCACCGGCGGGATGGCCGGCGCAGCAGCCGGGAATGCAGGAGCCCGAGAACTATCTGGTCTGGGCGATCCTGTGCACGGTGCTGTGCTGCCTGCCTTTCGGGATCGTGTCGATCGTCTACTCCAACAAGGTGTCCGGGCTGTGGGCCCAGGGCCGGTACGCCGAGGCCTATGAGGCGTCCAACAACGCCAAGAAGTGGGCCATCATCGGTGCGGTCGTGGGCGCCGCCGCCGCGGTGATCGGCGTCGTGCTGTGGTTCGCCATGTTCGCGGCGATCGTCTCTTCCATCCCGTCCACGACCACCACCACCTATTCGGGCTTCTGACCCCAGGCCTCGTCCACCAGCCCCCAGGCCAACGCGGTTTCCGCATCGACGGTGCGACCGGACAATACGAGATACGCTGTGCGCCAACGGCCGATCCGCCGTGTGACGCTGACGGTGCCACCGGCTCCGGGGAGCAGGCCCAACGCCAGCTCGGGTAGCCCGAACATCGCGTCATTGCGGGCGGTGACCCACCCGCAAAACGCCGCCATCTCCAGTCCGCTGCCCATAACCCGCCCGTGCACTTCGGCCCGGCATGCGCGGCCGAGCCTGGTGGCCAGCGCGTCGAGCGCCAGGGCGGGGCTGTGGCGGGTACGCGCCAGGTGCGCACTCGCCGGGTCGGCGAACGTGCCGAACTCGGCCAGGTCCCCACCGCTGCAGAACGACGGACCGTTGCCGCTCAACACGATGCCGGTGACCGACGGGTCCAGCTGAGCCACCGTCAGGGCCTCCAGCAGCGCCGCGCGCGCATCGGTGGAGAACGCGTTGTGCCGCTGCGGCCGGTTGAACGCGATACGCACAACGTCGCCGTCGCGGGTCGCCCGCACCGGGTCGGGGATCTCGGGCATCCGGACCGGGCCCCGCTCGCGTAACCACCGCGCGAACTCCGGGCCGGCCTGCAGGGTCGAGTACGCCAACGACTCCGTCGTCACCCCAGCCAGCGTCGAGCCCCGCGGATCCACCGCGCGCAGCACGTCATCACAGACCCCGCTGGCGTGCGGCCAGCGTTGACAGCGTGCCGTCAGCTCCGCCACGGTCGCCGGCACCGACGCGACGGTGACCACGCGCCGGTCGGCGCAGCGATCCTCGGTCAGCGTGAAAGTCGCTGCGTCGAGCCAGAATTCAGCGTCGGCGATGTCGGTGGCCGAGCCGACGGCGACGATCACCCCGGGCGGCGACGCCGGGCCGTCGTGCGGCGCCTTCGACAGGTCGACCACCCGGAGCATCGGTCACACCGAGTACTTCTCGATCAGCCCGTTCTTGTAGAGCTTGCCCGTGTCGGTGCGCGGCAGCTGTGCTTCGAAGGCGATCGATCGCGGGCACTTGTAGTGCGCCAACCGGTCTCGCAGCCACGCCGTCAACTCCTCGGCGAATCCGTCGGTGGCATCGGCGGCGTCGACGGTCTGCACGGCCGCCACCACGCGCTGGCCCATTTCGTCGTCGGGCACCCCGAACACCGCGGCGTCCAACACCTTCGGGTGGGTGACCAGAAGGTTCTCGGCTTCCTGCGGGTAGATGTTCACTCCGCCGGAGATGATCATGTGGTGCCGCCGGTCGGTCAGGTACAGGTAACCCTCGTCGTCGAGGTAGCCGATGTCCCCGACCGTGGCCCAGCCGTGCTTGTCGCGCGATGAGGCGGTTTTCGCCTCGTCATTGAGGTATTCGAAGGAATAGCCGCCTTCGAAGTAGATCTCGCCGGCCTGCCCGGGTGGCAACTCGTCGCCGTGTTCGTCGAGGATGTGTACGGCGCCGCCCATGGGTTTGCCGACGGAACCCGGGTGCGCCAGCCAGTCCTCGGCCGTGATCAGCGTCGAGCCGTGCGCTTCCGAGGACGCGTAGTACTCGTCGATGATCGGCCCCCACCAGTCGATCATCTGCTTCTTGATCTCCACCGGACACGGGGCCGCCGCGTGCATCACCCGCTGCAGGCTGGACAGGTCGTACGAATGACGCACCCGGTCAGGCAGTTTCAGCATGCGGGTGAACATCGCCGGGACGAACTGGCCATGCGTGACTCGGTGGCGCGCGATGGCGTCCAAGCATCCTTCGGCGTCGAACTTCTCCATCACCACCGTGGTGATGCCGCCGGCCTGCGCGCTCATCGACCACACCGAGGGCGCCGTGTGGTACAGCGGCGCGGGGCTGAGATAGATCGAGTCGGGCGTCATCCAGAAGCCGACGAGTGCGGACATCATGCCGGGCGCGTCGGCCGGTGGCACGTGCGGCAATTCGCGTTTGATGCCCTTGGGCCGGCCGGTGGTGCCCGACGAGTACTGCAGCAGGTCGCCCTCGACTTCGTCATCGATCGGTGTATCGGGCTGCCCGGCAACGCATTCCGGGTAGCGCTCCCAGCCCGGCAGGTCGCCGTCAGCAATCAGCAGCAGCTCGGGTAGCCCGCCCGGCAAATGCTCGCCGAGGCCGGCGAGGGTGTCACGCAGCGCCGCCGAGCCGATGATGGCCTTGGCGCTGCTGTTGTCGATGATGTAGGCGGCCTCTGCCGCGGTCAGGTGCGTGTTGATCGGCACGTAGTACAACCCGCTGCGACGAGCCGCCCACATCACCGCGTGGATGTGCTCGTTGTTCTCCATCAGGATTGCGACGGTGTCGCCTTCGCGCAGGCCCGCGGCGCGGAACCGGTGCGCCAGTCGATTGGCGCGCGCCTCGAGGTCGTCGAAGGTGACGACCGTTCCGGACGGGTACAGGATGACAGCAGGTTTGTCGGCGCCGATGTAGGGGCGGATCTGCATGCGCAAACTGTACCGCCGCGAAACTTGACAGGTGTTAAGTGGGCTCCGGTGCGGGCAGTAGCAGCGCGCTGTCGCCGAATTCATGCCACAGGTAGCCGTGCTCCACTGCCTCCCGATACGCCAGCCCGACCAGCTCGGGGCCGGCGACCGCCTCCAGCAACAGCAGGTGCGAGGCGCCGGCGTCGTGCCAGCCGGTGATCAGGCCGTCGACCACCCGGCACGGCCGGCCAGGGCCGAGCACGAGGTCCGTCCAGCCGTCCACCTGCCGCACCGCGCCGTCCGCGGTGGCCGCGGACTCCAGAGCGCGCGTCACCGTCGTTCCCACCGCGATCACCCGCCCGCCGGTCGTGCGCGTGACGTTCACCAGTCGCGCGGTCGCGGCCGGTACGGCGAAGGGCTCGGGAGTCGGTGGCTCGCCGGCGTCGGCCGACGACACCCCCGCGTGCAGCGTGATCGGTGCGATCGCGATGCCCGCGGAAACCAGGGCGGTGACCAATTCGGTGCTGAAAGGACGGGCCGCGCTGGGCATTTCGGCACTGCCCGGGTGCCGGGCGAACACGGTCTGGTAGTAGCGCAGCGGCCACGGCCGTGGCACGTACGCGTACCGAATGGGCCGGCCGTGGCGGGCCAGATACGACGCGACGTCTCCCTCTACGACGACTCGCGCGGACCACAACCGCGCGCCGCTGATCCCGGGTTGCGGGTAGGAGGCCTCGACGACCAACGCGCCGCCGCCCGGCATGTCGATGCGTTCGCCCGGCCGGACGTCTGGGAGGTGTCCGGCCGCTTCTCCCGCAGGCCGCAGTTCGACCACCCAGACCCTCTCGGCGCGCCGGGTAGAGAAGTGCACTGCGATGGGCCGCCCGTCGCGGCGGCCGTCCACGGCGGCCGGCATGGTGGCGGAGTTATTCACCACCAGCAGATCGCCCGGGCGCAGGTGATCGACGAGGTCGGCGAAGCGGGCATGGCTGACGCCGTCGGGGCGAGCGATCAGTAGCTTGACGCCGTCGCGGGCGACGCCGTGCGCTTCGGGCGGCTCGATGGCATCGGAGTTCGGGGGGCGGTGGAAGCGGGTGTGCGGGGCCGTCAGGGTCATCGCGCCGCTCCGGATGGCGCCAGGTCCGCGGCGCGATAGCGGCCCGCGGGGGGCCGGGTGTCAAGCAATCGCAGTAGCGCCGGCACTTTCGCCTCCGGCTCGGCACGGTCGGAGATGTCCTCGCCCGGGAAGGCGGCCTGGTGCATCTCGGTGCGCATGTCACCCGGGTCGAAGGCGTACGCGGGCACCGTGGGCTTCTCGGCGGCGAGGACGGCCGAGAGCTGGTCGAGTGCGGCCTTCGACGAGCCGTATCCGCCCCAGCCCGGGTACGGTTCGACGGCGGCGTCGGAGGTCAGATTGACGATCGCGCCGCCGTTTTCGGCGAGCGCCGGCAGTGTCGCCTGGATGAGGGCCAGCGGCGCGAACAGGTTCGTCTGGTACACCGTCCACAATTCGCTCGCGGGGTAATCGGCGAGGACCGGTTGCGGGCTGGGCCCCAGCCGACTGGCGTTGTTCACCAACAGGCCAAGCGGCCCGGCGGCTAGCGCGGCCGCCACCACGTCGGCACGGTGCGACGCGTCGGTGACGTCACCGGCCAGCGTGATGAAGTTCGGTGAATTCAGTTCTCGGGCAGTTGATTCCAGTTCGTAGGCGCGTCGGGCATCGCCGACGACCGTCCAACCGCGGTCGAGCAGGGCGGCGGAGACCGCACGTCCGAAGCCGCGCGAGGTGCCGGTGACAATAGCGACGGGTCGCTGTTCGGATTGAGTAATCCCCCCATACTGATAGTTGAAGTAAACTTTAAGTCAAGTCACGAATTCGAGAAGGCCACAATGGATAAGCGAGACTTGTTCACCGTCGGTGAGATAGCGAAGCGCAGCGGCTTCGCGGCATCGGCGATCCGGTTCTATGAGAGTCAGGGGCTGATCACGGCGACCCGGACCGCCGGCGGTCAGCGCCGCTTCGATCGTCAGATGCTGCGACGCCTGGCCTTCATCAAGGCCGCCCGCAACGTCGGCCTGAGCCTGGATGAGGTCGCCGACGCACTCGCCACACTTCCGGACGGGCGCACCCCGACCCGAGCTGATTGGGGCCGGCTGTCCAAAATTTGGCGCGCGCGCCTCGACGATCAGATCGCCGGGTTGATCGCGCTGCGCGACAACCTGGATTCGTGCATCGGCTGCGGCTGCCTGTCACTGAAGCGCTGCGCGATCTCCAATCCGGGCGACCTGGCGGCCAGCTCCGGGGCGGGAGCGGTCTACCTGCCCAGATCGCTACGGCGGCAGGCGATTAGCGGCTGAGGCCTACGTCACCGCGCGGCTTTAACGCGCTTCGGACAGCCGCTGCTTGAGCGCCTCGAACTCGTCGCGCACACCGGTGGGCAGCTTGTCGCCGACGAACTCGAACCACTCCTCGATCAGCGGCAGTTCCTCGCGCCACTCCGCCGGGTTGACGGCGAGCGCCTTGGCCACGTCATCGCCGTCGACGTCCAGGCCGTCCAGGTCCAAATCGTCGGCCGTCGGCACGATGCCGATCGGGGTGTCCTGGCCGCCGGCCTGGTGCTCGATGCGGTCCACGATCCACTTGAGCACCCGGCTGTTCTCGCCGAAGCCCGGCCACAGGAAGCCACCGTCTTCGTCGCGGCGGAACCAGTTGACGAAGAACACCTTCGGCATCTTCGACTCGTCGGAGTTCTTGCCCAGGTCGATCCAGTGCTGGAAGTAGTCACCGACGTGGTAGCCCAGGAACGGCAGCATGGCCATCGGGTCGCGGCGCACGGTGCCGACCTTGCCCTCGGCGGCGGCGGTCTGCTCGCTGCCCATGGTGGCTCCCATGAACACGCCGTGCTGCCAGTCGCGGGCCTGCGTCACCAGCGGCACCGTCGTCTTGCGGCGCGCGCCGAACAGGATGCCGGAGATCGGTACGCCCTGCGGGTCGTCCCACTCCGGCGCCAGGATCGGGCACTGCGACATCGGGGTGCAGTAGCGCGAGTTGGGGTGGGCGGCCTTCTCGCCGGAATCGGGCGTCCAGTCGCGGCCCTTCCAGTCGGTCAGGTGCTCCGGCTCGCCCTCGAGGCCCTCCCACCACACGTCGTTGTCGTCGGTGAGCGCCACGTTGGTGAAGACGGTGTTGCCCCCCTCGATGGTGCGCATCGCGTTGGGGTTGGACTTCCAGTTGGTCCCCGGCGCGACGCCGAAGAAACCGAACTCGGGGTTGACCGCGTACAGGCGGCCGTCCTTGCCGAACCGCATCCAGGCGATGTCGTCGCCGAGGGTCTCGGCGCGCCAGCCCGGGATGGTCGGCTGCAGCATGGCGAGGTTCGTCTTGCCGCACGCTGACGGGAACGCCGCGGCGAAGTAGTAGGCCTTGTTCTCCGGGGAGATGAGCTTGAGGATCAGCATGTGCTCGGCGAGCCAGCCCTCGTCGTGGGCCATCGCCGAGGCGATGCGCAGCGAGTAGCACTTCTTGCCCAGCAGCGCGTTCCCGCCGTAGCCCGAGCCGTAGCTCATGATCTCGCGGGTCTCCGGGAAGTGGGTGATGTACTTGGTGTCGTTGCAGGGCCACGGCACGTCCTGTTGGCCCGGCTCCAGCGGAGCGCCCACCGAGTGCATCGCCTTGACGAAGAATCCGTCGTCGCCGATCTTCTCCAGGGCGGCCTTGCCCATCCGGGTCATCACCTTCATCGAGATGACGACGTACTCGGAGTCGGTGATCTCCACACCCAGCTTGGGGTCGTCGGCGCCCAGCGGGCCCATGCAGAACGGCACCACCCACATGGTGCGGCCGCGCATGCAGCCGCGGTAGAGATCGGTCATGGTGGCCCGCATCTCGGAGGGGTCCATCCAGTTGTTCGTCGGCCCGGCGTCGATCTGGCGCTCGGAACAGATGAAGGTCCGCGACTCCACCCGCGCCACGTCGGACGGGTCGGACAGCGCCAGGTAGGAGTTGGGGTGCTTCTTCTCGTTCAGCTTCGTCAGGGTGCCGGCCTCGACCAGGTGCGTGGCCAGCCGGTTGAACTCCTCGTCGGAGCCGTCAGCGAAAACGACCCGGTCGGGCTGGGTGAGCTCGGCGACCTCCTGCACCCATGACAACAGGCCCGGGTGGTTCGTGGGTGCTGTGTCCAAACCGGGAATGGTCGCTGAGGTCATCGAACTCTCCTGGATTCTTCTGCGTATCGGGCTGGTGTTGCTCGCTATGCTCTCGCCCACACAATTAAGGAATTGGTGGCGTTAACAACAGGTTATCGTGAGGATCTTGTCGGGTGGGTCTCGGGCAGGTATAAGCCTTCTCACAACAACGATTCAGAAGATCCCGACGGGCTGTCATCTTCGCTCCTCGAAGCGGGTTTTCCGGCGTCGTCGTCACCGCCGTCGTCTCCGGAGTGACTTTCGTCTTCTCGTATACCCGGTTCTCCCAGTTCTGCACGTACGACGGCCAGGCCCGCCGCCACCGCGGGCATGTCCCGGTCGCGCGCAGCCGCGGCCCGCGCGGCGGCCAGGGCGTGCTCGCGCAGTTCGGTGTCGATGACGCCCACCGACGCCGACACCTGCGCGTTCTCGGCCTCGTCCTGAGCCAGCAGCGCCCTGCTCAACACCGACTCGACCACCAGCACCCGGGTGGCGACCAGCTCCTCGACGACCGACTGCAGCGAGGACGTGACGCCGCCCGCCCAGCGGTCCAGCAGCGCCCGGTCGTGCAGCAGCGCACGAATGTTGATCACCATGAACGTGAGCCCCACCGAGATCGCCACGCACGCCACAGCCGCGGCGACGGCCAGCGCGGGATTGAGCCGCGAGGCCAGGCCGCTCATCAGCCGGCTCAGTGTCAGCGCCACCCCGAGGCCGAACCCGACGCCCAGCACGATCATCAGCCAGGTTTCGTGTCGGCGCGATTTCAGCGGCGGCGGCGAGATGTCGACTTTTGGCAGCCGCTCGGGCGGCGGTAGCTCCATCGGCAGGCCGACCACCTGCGCCACCTCGGCCAGGCGCGCGTCGGCGCCCTCGCTGACCTCGGCCACCACCGCATCCACCTGATCACGGGTGAGCGCCTCGAAGCCGGACATACCGCGCCGCGACAAACCCGCCGCGTGCTCCTGCAGGTCGGTGCGCACCGCCGCACACCGGTTACGCGCCGAGTGCGACAGGGCGACCCGCGCCTGCTGGATCTGACCGCGCAGCGTGATGGTCCGCTCGCTTTTCGCCTGGCGTTGCTGTTTCAGCGCGGTGCTGCGCTCCTCGCGCAGCGCCTCGACCCGGGCCCGCCGGCCGGACCCCTCGACCTCGCGCTCATGCCTGCGCGCCATCGTTTCAAGCCGAGACTCCCACGCCCGCAACCGGTTCCGGCGCGCGAGATCGGGGGCCTCCAACACCGCCGTGACGGCTTCGACCACGTCGTCGACGTCCGGGTCACCCAGGTCGGGCAGGGCCGCCGCGCCCACCCAGGGCGCCCGGCCGTAGCGGGGCGCGTGCGCGCCGAGCGAGTCTCGGTTGGCGGCGACGATGTCCCGCCAGTTGAGATGCACGTCGATCTTGGACACCACGCCGACGACCGCGTCGGTGTGCTCGGTCGCGGCGTCCAGCAGCGCGCAGTCCGACGGCGTCAGGTTCGCCGCCGCCGACACGACGAACACCACAGCCACCGGTGCCTCGCCGGGACCCAGGTCCGTCGACTCGACGAATTCGCGTTGTGGCAGCCGCTCACGCAGTGCGTCGACCACCGCGCTTACCCCGGCCATCCACGGACCGGTCACCAGCACCGCGTCGCGGCGCTGAATCGCCGGCGGATCCAGCCCGGGGCCGGCCGCCGCGACCAACGCGTCCACGTCGGCGACGGGATCGTGGCTTGTCTCGCCGCTCACCAGGATTCCCCCGGCAGCGACGCGCAGGCCTGGGACCACAGCCGCAGCGACCCCCGGGCGATGTCGGCGCCGCAGGCGCGGTGCAGGTCGCTGGCCGACGCGCGGCTGTAGCGCTGCCACCGCACCGCCCGAGGCAGGTGCGCGGCCGGGTCTCGATGGGCGTCGACGGCCTTCCGGTCGCCCGGCTCCAGGCCGGCCGCCTCGGCCAGGTCCACCGCGGCCGCCATCCTTGCGAGCACGGTCTCGTCGCGGGACAGGAACCCGCCGATGCGCTCACCCAGCCTGCCGCCGCCGGCGGCCAGCGCCTCGAGTTCGGCGACGGCGTCCAGCACCCGCTGGTAGCGCGCCTCGGCGCCCAGCGCGCCGATCCTGGCCACGACGGCCTCGATGCCACTCATCCGGTGCAGCAGGGTCAGCACCTGGGCCGGGGTCCGGCCCTGCCGGAACGCGGCGACCGCCAGCGCGGTGCCGAACAGGTCGAGGGTGTCCAGCAGGCGCCGCCGCACCTCGACCGGAACGGGGACGTCGGCGGACAGGAATCCGGCGAAGGAGCCGGCGAAACACGCGGTGCCGCCGGGGTGCGCGGCGAGCGTGGACAGCGCCGTCCACTGGGTGCTGTCCAGGTCGTCGAGCGCGGCGACCGCGAGCAGGCCGGTCATCGGTTCCATGGGCACGCCGCTCAGCGCCGACAGCTCCACGCACCTCGCGCGCGCGGCGGCGATCGGGCCGTCTCCGCCACGGCCGGACAGCGAGCCCGCCAGGTCGGCCTTGTTCAGCACCGCCAGCACCGGGCGCCCCGCCGCTGCGAGTTGGGCGATCGCCCGGGTGTCCTCGGGCTTGACCACCTCCGTGAGCACGTAGACCACCGCATCCACGCGACCATCCGTCGCCGGGCCGTCGACCGCGATGCCCGCCGCGGGTCCCGCGCCGGACAGGGCGCGGCGCACGGTGCTGCAGCCGACGCCCCGACGGCCGCAAACGGCCACGCGCAACGGGGTGGCGGATCGCGTTGCGATCGCCGTGATGCGCGGGTCGACGTGGCCGGCAGCGAACCGCGCCAGCTCGTCGACGAAAGTTCGGTGTCCTTGTGCCCTCATATCCCGCCTGTTCGGTCTGGATGACCCCCTGCCCGGCCGGCGCAACCGCTAGGCGATGCAGCGCCGGGACCGAGCGGTCCCACCGAATGGTGGCATCCGCGTCACGAAGAAGCGAGCCACCGTTAATCAGTTACCAGTTGAACGCAACTGTTGGGTATCAATCCGGACCAGGGGCGGCTACATCCGGGGTTCATAGGCCACCATGGACAAATGCACGCGCAGCGCGGGGTGGCGATGTCTGCCGACACGTCGACCGGGGACTCCGACCGTCCCGACCAGCGCTATCTCCCGGCAACGGCGTTCCGATCGCGACGCTCGACGCTGTCCGACGCCCAGCGCCAGACCTGGGAGCGACGCTGGCCCGAACTCGGCCTGTCAGTGGCCACCCCCGACGAACCCGACAGCTCCGAGCCCCCGCTGGATACGGCCGCGTGGTTCGGCCGGCAGGCCCCGGTGGTACTCGAAATCGGTTGCGGCAGTGGCATTTCCACCTTGGCGATGGCCAAAGACGAGCCCGATGTCGATGTGGTCGCGGTGGAAATCTACCGCCGCGGGCTGGCGCAACTGCTGTCCGCCATCGACCGCGACCAGGTGAGCAACATCCGGCTGATCCGCGGCAACGCCCTCGATGTCCTGCAACGCCTCATCGCGCCGGGGTCGCTGACCGGGGTTCGCGTCTTCTTTCCCGATCCGTGGCCGAAAGCCCGGCACCACAAACGCCGGTTCCTGCAGCCCGGCACGATTGGCTTGATAGCCGACCGGCTACTCCCTGGTGGTGTCCTGCACGTTGCGACGGACCACGCCGGCTACGCCGAGCACATCGCCGAGGTCGGCGCGGGTGAATCCCGACTGCACCCGGCCGGTCCCGACAGTGCGCTGCCGATCTCGATCGTGCGCCCCAGCACCAAGTACGAGACGAAGGCTCAAGAAGCGGGCAGCGCCGTCACCGAATTCATTTGGCTTAGACGATGAGTAGGCGATGAGTATGAGCCTGACTGAAGAGACCGCGGCGGGAGCGGAGCCCGTCGCGCCGCCGGCGGTGCTGACCGGCGACGAGCTGGGCGACTACGCCCCGCCAGGTGGACGCGTACTGCTGGTGTGGGACGCACCCAACCTCGACATGGGCCTGGGATCGATCCTCGGCCGCCGCCCGACGGCCCTGGAACGCCCGCGGTTCGACGCCCTGGGGCGCTGGCTGTTGTCGCGCACGGCCGAGGTCAGCGCCAGTCGCCCCGGCGTGGTGGTGGAACCCGAGGCCACCGTCTTCACCAACATCGCACCGGGCAGCGCCGACGTCGTCCGGCCCTGGGTGGACGCGCTTCGTAACGTGGGATTCGCGGTGTTCGCCAAGCCGAAGATCGACGAGGACAGCGACGTGGACCGCGACATGCTGGCCCACATCGAACTGCGGCGCACCCAGGGATTGGCGGCGCTGGTGGTGGCCTCCGCCGACGGCCAGGCTTTTCGTCATCCGCTGGAAGACATCGCACGAACCGGGGTCAGCGTCCAGGTGATCGGATTTCGCGAACATGCGAGTTGGGCGCTAGCGTCGGATACCTTGGACTTCGTTGATCTGGAGGATATCGCTGGTGTCTTCCGGGAACCGTTGCCGCGGATCGGCCTAGATTCGCTGCCTGACCAGGGTGCGTGGCTACAGCCGTTCCGGCCGCTCTCCGCGCTGCTGACCGCCCGTGTGTGACACTGGAAAACCTATGCGCGGGTCGTTGACGATCCAGTAAGGAGCTTGCGTGTTCGCCTGGTGGGGTCGAACTGTGTACCGGTACCGGTACATCGTGATCGGGGTCACGGTAGCTCTGTGTCTGCTGGGTGGCGTCTTCGGAGTAAGCCTGGGCAAGCATGTTACACAGAGCGGCTTCTATGACGACGGCAGCCAATCCGTCAAAGCCTCGGTACTGGGCGACCAGACCTACGGCCGCGACCGCACCAGCCACATCGTGGCCACCTTCACCGCTCCCGACGGCAAATCGGCCGACGACCCGGCGTGGCGCGACAAGCTCGTCGGCGAACTCAACAAGTTCAAGACCGACCACCCCGACCAGGTCGTCGGCTGGGCCGGCTGGCTCGCGGCGCCGAACAGCACCAACCCGGTCATCAAGGGGATGGTCAGCGAGGACCGAAAGCACACCTTCGTCAGCATTCCGCTCAAGGGCGACGACGACGACAGCATCCTCAACAACTACAAGGCCATCCAGCCGGATCTGCAGAAGCTCGACGGGGGCACCGTGCAGCTGGCCGGCCTCGAGCCGATCGCCAACGCCCTGACGGGCACCATCGCCACCGACCAGCGCCGCATGGAGGTACTCGCGGTGCCGCTGGTCGCCGTCGTGCTGTTCCTCGTCTTCGGGGGCGCGGTCGCCGCCGGCCTGCCGGCCATCGTGGGCGGCCTGAGCATCGCGGGCTCGCTGGGCATCCTGCGCCTGGTCGCCGTGTTCGGGCCGGTGCACTTCTTCGCCCAGCCGGTGGTCTCGCTGATCGGCCTGGGTATCGCCATCGACTACGGGCTGTTCGTGGTGAGCAGATTCCGCGAGGAGATAGCCGAGGGCTACGACACCGAGGCCGCCGTGCGAAGAACGGTGATGACGGCCGGCCGCACCGTGACGTTCTCGGCGGTGCTGATCATCGCGTCCAGCGCCAGCCTGCTGGTGTTGCCCCAGGGCTTCGTGCATTCGCTGACGTACGCGATCTTCGCCGCGGTGGGCCTGGCGGCGCTGCTGTCGATCACGTTCCTGCCCGCCTGCCTGGGCATCCTCGGCCGCCACGTCGACGCGCTCGGGGTCCGGACCGCATTCCGGGTGCCCTTCCTGCGGAATTGGAAATATTCGCGGGCCTACCTGAACTGGCTGGCCGACCGGTTGCAGAAGACCAAGACCCGTGAAGAGGTCGAGGCCGGCTTCTGGGGCAAGCTCGTCAACTGGGTGATGAAGCGCCCGCTGGCGTTCGCCCTGCCGATCGCCATCGGCATGATCCTGCTGGTCATCCCGCTGGGCAACCTGTCGTTCGGCGGCATGAGCGAGAAATACCTGCCGCCGGACAACCCGGTGCGCATGGCCCAGGAGCACTTCGACAAGCTCTTCCCCGGTTACCGGACCGAGCAGCTGACGGTCGTCATCCAGAGCAGCAACGGCAGCAAGGTCACCGACCAACAGGTCGCCGACATCCGCAACAGGATCTCCTCGATCGGCGGCTTCACCGACAAGCAGTGGGAGGAGCGGGCCTGCCCGACCATCGCCGGCAACCCCTGCGTCGCCGGACCGAACGGGACGACGGTGCCCAAGGACGGCTCGGTGCGGGTGATCCAGAACGGTCTGGTCAACAAGAACGACGCCGCCAAGAAGCTCGCCGAACTTCGCTCGATCAACCCTCCGAAGGGGCTCAACCTGTACGTCGGCGGTACGCCGGCCCTGGAGCAGGACAGCATCCACAGCTTGTTCGACAAGGCTCCGCTGATGCTGGTGCTGCTGCTGGGCGCGACCATGTTGCTGATGTTCCTGGCGTTCGGGTCGGTGGTGTTGCCGATCAAGGCGGCGGTGATGAGCGCGCTGACGTTGGGCTCGACGATGGGCATCCTGACCTGGATTTTCGTCGACGGGCACTTCGCGAACGTGCTGAACTTCACGCCTACCCCCCTGATGGTCGTGGTCATCGCGCTGGTCGTCGCGGTCGGTTTCGGTCTGGCCACCGACTACGAGGTGTTCCTGGTGTCGCGAATGGTCGAGGCGCGCGAGCGCGGCATGTCGACGGCCGAGGCCATCCGGATCGGCACCGCGACCACCGGGCGCCTGATCACGGCCGCCGCACTGGTGCTGGCGGTGGTCGCTGGCTCGTTCGTGTTCTCCGACCTGGTGTTGATGAAGTATCTGGCCTTCGGTCTGATGGCGGCGCTGCTGCTGGACGCCACCGTCGTCCGCATGTTCCTGGTGCCGTCGGTGATGAAGCTGCTCGGCGACGACTGCTGGTGGGCGCCGCGCTGGGCCCGGCGCCTGCAGAACAAGATCGGGCTCGGCGAGATCGACCTGCCCGACGAGCGCAAGCGGCCCACGCTCAACGGCCGGCCCGCGCGGCCGCCGGTCGCCGCAAGCCTGGTCGCGGCCGCACCGCGGCCGCCGCATGACCCCACCCATCCCGGCGCGCTGGAGCCGCCGCGCCCGGCCCGTCCGGGTCCGGCCGAGCCACGGCCCGCGCGGGAACCGTCTTCGGGTGAAACCGCGGGCGGCACCCGCGTCCCCGCCCGCTCCAGCCAGCCCACCGAAGCCAAGACGACGCGCTTCTCCGCGCCGGGCGTGCCCGGGCATGACCGCCCGGCCGAGCCGCGCCCCGCGACCAGCTCCGCACCGCAGCCTGCCCAACGACCGCCGGCGCCGGGCCCGACCGCCCCGCCGTCCGGCGATCAGACGCGGGCCATACCGGTGCCCGGCCACCGGACCGACGACACCAGCGACGCCGCCGAACCCACCACCGCCCTGCCGAAGATGCGCCCGGAGGGCAACGACCCCAACGCGGCCACCGATCAGGCGGACGCGCGCGGGCAGGGCGAGAACGGCGACCCCGCGCGGCAACGCCGGCGTTCCGGCGGCGGCCTGTCCGCGCAAGACCTGCTGCGTCGCGAGGGTCGGCTGTAACCAGGTCTTCGCAACGGCACCGAAAGGACTAGCGGCTCAGCCGGATTCGTCCTTGGGTTTGTCGGGCTCGGCCTGCAAAATCGCGTTCTTTTCGTCCGCTTCCTCGGTCTGCTTCTCGGCTTCGACGGATGGATCGGGTGCCAGCAGCACCTGGATCGCGTTGTTGAGAAAGGCCACCGTCGGCACCGCCAGCAGGGCACCGACGATCCCGGCGATCACTCCTCCGGTGGCAATCGCGAGCACCACCGCGAGCGGGTGAATCGAGACCGCGCGGCCCATCACCAGCGGCTGTAGCAGATGAGCCTCGATCTGGTTGACCGCGATCAGCAGGCCCAGCGTGATCAGGGCGTAGACGAAGCCCTTGGCCAGCAGCGCGACCACCACGGCCACCAGGCCGGAGATCAATGCACCCACCAGCGGGATGAACGCGCCCAGGAAGACCAGCGATGCCAGCGGCAGCGCCAGCGGGATCCCCATGATCGCCAAACCCGTGCCGACCCCCGCCGCGTCGGTCAGGGCCACCAGAAACGTGGCCCGCACGTACCCGATCAGCGACCCGTATCCGGCAGTACCGGCTTCGTGCACCCGGCCGCGCACGTCCGACGGAATGATCTGCA
Source organism: Actinomycetota bacterium (assembly GCA_036338755.1). Classification (GTDB taxonomy): domain Bacteria; phylum Actinomycetota; class Actinomycetes; order Mycobacteriales; family Mycobacteriaceae; genus Mycobacterium. The sequence continues at coordinate 200,160 of JAYZBN010000016.1, forward strand.
CGACGTACTGCCAGATGTTGCGCCCGCCGTAGAGAAAGAAGATCAGCGTGAACAGCACCAGCACCGCCGCCGTGACCAGCTCCGTGACGGTGGCCGCGGTGGAGAGCGCGCCGCTGGTCAGCTTCGCCTGATTGTTGTGCAGCGCCTCGATGGCGGCGTTGCCCACGTTGTCGATCTGTTCGTTGCGCAGATGGGCCGGCCCGTGAGTCAGCCAGCGCCGCGTTGACTCGATGCTGTTCGTCACCTGTTCGGTGAGGCCGGGCAGGCCGTCGATGAATTGCAGGACGACGAACGCCAGAATGCCGCCCAGGATCGCGAAGCCGCCCAGCAACACCAGGGCCACCGCGCCGCCGCGGGGCAGGCCGCGCTTGTCCAGCCAGTCGACCACGGGCACCAAGAGTGCGCTCAGCAGCAGCGCCACCAGGACCGGAACGACGATGACTTCGAGCTTTTTCACCACCCACAACAGCGCGAGCACGGCGATCAGGATGATGAGCAAGCGCCACGCCCAGGCTGCGGTCTTGCGGACAAGGGGTTCGACCGAGGCATCGTCGACGTTTGCTGACATCTGGTCAGCCTATCCGCCGCGGCGCGCGGTCAAACGTAGCCCAAGCCTGGCTCGAGGCTGTCTGCGCGCCTGCTGAGCCGGTAATCGTCGGCACGATCCGGTTACGACCCAAGAACGTCCGAGACACGGTAAGCGATCCGCGGCGATCGCGGCGCCACCTGCACCGTTACCCTAAATCACGTGTCGCACGACGCGCCCGCCCGCAACCTCGACTTGCCGCGCGAAGAAACTTCGCGTGGCAAGTACTGGTGGGTGCGCTGGGTGATCCTGGGCGCGGTAGCCATCGTGCTTGCCGTCGAGGTTTCGCTGGGCTGGGACCAGCTGGCCAAAGCCTGGATGAGCCTGTACGAGGCGAACTGGTTGTGGTTGCTAGCGTCGGTGGCGGCCGCGGCCGCGTCGATGCACAGCTTTGCTCAGATCCAGCGCACGTTGCTCAAGTCGGCTGGCGTGCACGTCAAGCAGTTGCGCTCCGAGGCGGCCTTCTATGCCGCCAACTCACTGAGCACCACGCTGCCCGGCGGGCCCGTCCTGTCGGCGACGTTCCTGTTCCGCCAGCAGCGGCTGTGGGGAGCCTCGACCGTGGTGGCGTCGTGGCAGTTGGTGATGTCGGGCGTACTGCAGGCGGTCGGGTTGGCTTTGCTCGGCCTGGGCGGCGCCTTCCTGCTGGGCGCGAAGAACAACCCGTTCTCGTTGCTGTTCACCCTCGGCGGCTTCGTCGCGCTGCTGCTGCTGGCCCAGGCCGTCGCGTCACGCCCGGAGCTGATCGACGGCATCGGCAGCCGGGTGTTGGCATGGATCAACTCGGTCCGGGGCAGGCCGGCCGACGCCGGCCTGGACAAGTGGCGCGAGACGCTGATGCAGCTGGAATCGGTGAGCCTGGGGCGGCGCGACCTGGGGGTGGCCTTCGGCTGGTCGATGTTCAACTGGATCGCCGACGTCGCCTGCCTGGGCTTCGCCGCGTACGCCGCCGGGGACCACGCCTCGGTTGCCGGGTTGACGGTGGCCTACGCCGCCGCCCGCGCGGTCGGCACCATCCCGCTGATGCCCGGCGGGCTGTTGATCGTCGAGGCGGTGCTCGTGCCCGGCCTGGTGTCCAGCGGGATGTCGCTGCCCAACGCGATCTCGGCGATGCTGATCTACCGGCTGATCAGCTGGTTGCTCATCTCCGCGATCGGCTGGGTGGTGTTCTTCTTCGTGTTCCGCACCGAGAACGTGGCGGAGTCCGACGAGGACCCGATCACGGGTCCACTACCGGTCGTGCCGCCGCAGGGCGACCCCCCGGCCGATCCGACCGAGACCGCGCTGCAGGGGCCGTTGCCGCCCGACCGAAACCCCGAAACCGAGCTCTAGTGGCGATCGCGAGGGCGGCCGCGGCGATCGCAAGCGCGGCGTAGCCGGGCGCGGCGGGTCGCCGCATAGTCCAAGCCGGGCGAAGCGGGTCGCCACCATCGGGACTAGCCGACGGTGTTTCCGCGCGGCGGACCCGGCAGCGGGTTGGTCGCCGCGGGCGGCGCCGCGGCCGGGGCTCCTCCGGTGGTCCCACCCAACGGCGATGCGCCCGCAGGGTTTCCGGGCAGCGCGGGCAGCCCACCGGCCGCGCCCTGCGCCTGTTGCATCAGGCCCATCGCCTGCGGGATCGAGATCGGCAGCTTGCACTGCGTCGACAGGGTGGTCAGCGGCTGCGCGATCGACGTCATGTCACCGGCCACCTTGGGGTTGGCCTCGAAGTAGGACTTCAATCCGTTCACCGACTGCGGCCCGGCCTGCTGCTGCAGCATCGAGGTCATCGTCTGATTGGTCTCCGGATGCGAATCCAGGTAATCACCCATCGACTTGGAGACCGAGCCGATCGTCCGGGCGACCTCACTGGCCGCGCACGGGTCATTGGCGCCCGTCGCCGGTGCTCCGGCGAGCACCGCGAAGGCGACCGCGGGCACCGTGGCGGCGATCAGCCCGGCGAAGATTCTGCGACCCCGTCCAGCGGTGGCTCTCGTCATCGATAACTCCTTAAGAGTTTGCGGCGGATCGCCGGATCGGCGCCGCGCAAACGACTGCAACAGACGGCCCCACTGAGCGCGGGCATCCCCGTGAACCCCGGGGACCGCCTGGCGGGCCATTCGACATCCTGCCACCGCCGGTATCACCGCTGCCAGTTCGGACGGAGCGTGTGACCGAAATCCCGCTTTGGTCACCACTTCACAACGTCTTCGCAGCGTCTTGGCAACAACGCCGTCGCCGCAGCTCAGGAACTAGATAAGCCACATATTCCACAGCCCGCTGCGGTATCGTCGCGAGCACGCGCTACGCGAGAACCGGGGAGCGACAAAATCCAGCAGTTAATGATCCGCCTCAGCCGCAGCCTGCGTAAGTACCGCTGGTTGGTCTTCACAGGCTGGTTGCTGGCATTGGTTCCGGCGGTGTACCTGGCGCTGACGCAGTCGGGCAACCTCACCGGCGGTGGGTTCGACGTCGCCGGATCGCAATCGCTGGCGGTCCATGACCAGCTCGAGGAGCTGTACCACGACCAGGGTGGGTCGTCGCTGGCGCTGGTAGCCGCGCCCCGGCCCGACGCCAGCTACCAGGACATGAACGACGCCGTCGCCCAGCTGCGACAGATCGCCGGCGGCATCCCCGGCACCGCCGAAATCCCCAACCCGACCCAGCGGCCGCCGCAGCCCGACCGCCCGTACGTGCTGTCGGTGCGGCTGGATTCCCGCAACACGAGCGACATCGCCAAGCAGCTCCGCACCAAGGTCGGCATCAAGGGCGATCAGCCCGGCCAGACCGCGAACGGCCGCGTGCGGCTCTATGTCATCGGGCAGGGCGCGCTGTCCGCCGCCGCCGCGGCCAACACCAAACACGACATCGCCGCGGCCGAAAAGTGGAACCTGCCGGTCATTTTGATCGTGCTGCTCGCGGTGTTCGGTTCGCTGGCCGCCGCGGCCATTCCGCTTGCCTTGGGGATCTGCACAGTCGTGGTCACCATGGGCCTGGTCTATCTGCTGTCCGCCTACACCACCATGTCGGTGTTCGTGACCTCGACGGTGTCCATGTTCGGGATCGCGCTCGCCGTCGACTACTCACTGTTCATCTTGATGCGGTTCCGGGAGGAGCTGCGGACCGGGCGCCAGCCCCGCGAAGCCGTCGACGCCGCGATGGCGACCTCCGGTCTGGCGGTGGTGCTGTCGGGCATGACGGTCGTGGCCTCCTTGACCGGGATCTACGTGATCAATACCCCCGCCCTGAAGTCGATGGCCACGGGCGCCATCCTGGCCGTCGCGGTCGCCATGTTGACCTCGACCACTTTGACGCCGGCCGCGCTGGCGACGTTCGGCCGCGCGGCCGCCAAACGGTCGGGCTTCCTGCACTGGTCGCGACGGCCCGAGAGCACGCAGTCGCGGTTCTGGAACCGCTGGATCGGCTGGGTGATGCGCCGGCCGTGGATGTCCGCACTGGCGGCGTCGCTGGTGCTGCTCGTGATGGCCGCGCCGGCGTCCTCGATGGTGCTGGGCAACAGCCTGTTGCGCCAGTTCGACTCGTCGCACGAAATTCGCGCCGGCGTCGGCGCCGCGGCCCAGGCCCTCGGTCCCGGCGCGCTGGGCCCGATCCGCGTGCTGATCAACTTCCCCGAGGGCGGCGCCGCCTCCCCCGAACACAGCCACACCGTCGGCGCGATCCGCCAGCGGATGTCGCAGGCCCCCAACATCGTCTCGGTGTCGCCTCCGCAGTTCGCCGAGGACAACGGCAGCGCGCTGCTGTCCGCGGTGTTGTCGGTGGATCCCGAGGACATGAAGGCCCGCGAGACCGTTGGCTGGATGCGTGCGCAGTTGCCCAAGATCCCCGAAGTGGGCACCGCGCGCGTCGACGTCGGCGGCCCCACGGCGCTGATCAAGGACTTCGACGACCAGGTGTCCAAGACCGAGCCGCTGGTGCTGGGCATCGTGGCGCTGATCGCGTTCGTGATGCTGCTGGTGTCGGTTCACTCGGTGTTCCTGGCGCTCAAGGGCGTCCTGATGACGCTGCTGTCGGTCGCCGCCGCCTACGGCAGCCTGGTGATGGTCTTCCAGTGGGGGTGGCTGAAGGACCTCGGCTTCGCCCAGATCAGCTCGATCGACAGCACCGTTCCCCCGCTGGTGCTCGCGATGACCTTCGGGTTGTCGATGGATTACGAGATCTTCCTGCTCACCCGCATCCGGGAGCGCTTCCTGCATTCCGGCAACACCCGCGATGCGGTGGCCTACGGCGTCAGCACCAGCGCCCGGACCATCACCAGCGCGGCGCTGATCATGATCGCGGTATTCGTCGGGTTCGCGTTCGCCGGCATGCCGCTGGTGGCGGAGATCGGCGTGGCGTGCGCGGTCGCCATCGCGGTGGACGCCACCGTGGTGCGGCTGGTGATGGTGCCGGCGTTGATGGCGATGTTCGCCCAGTGGAACTGGTGGCTGCCGCCGTGGCTGTCCCGCGTGCTGCCGTCGGTGGACTTCGACCGGCCGCTGCCCGAGGTCGACCTCGGCGACGTCGTCGTCATCCCCGACGACATCTCGGCGCTGGTGGCCCCGAGCGCCGACCTGCGGATGGTGGTCAAGTCGGCCGCCAAGCTCAAACACCTGGCGCCCGACGCGATCTGCGTGGCCGATCCGCTGGCCTTCACCGGTTGTGGCCGCACCGCGCAGGCGGCGCTGGGCCCCGACGAGGATCGGTCCCGTGGTCTTGGACCCGGGCAGATCCCCCACCAGGTCGCCCTGGGTGAGGAGAAGGTCAGCGTCGGCGTGGCGGCCGACAGGAAGCCGGGCGCCAACGGCCACACCAACGGCTCCCTGGCGGCCAAGAAGCTGGTCAACGGCCTGACCTCGCGCAACGGCATCGCCAAGGCCATCACGGGCAGGCCCGTTCACCCGGTGACGTTGTGGCGGGGACGCCTGTCGGTCGCGATCGACGCGCTGGAAAGCGACACCGGCGCAGCCGTCGACGACGGGCCGAGATACGAGCGGCGCAGCCCGGTGGAGACCACCAACGTGCAGTTGCCCACCGGCGACCGGTTGCTGGTCCCGACCGGTGCGGAGACGCTGCGGCTGAAGGGCTACCTGATCATGCGCCGTAACAGCCGGCGCGATTACGCCGACTTTGCAGACATGGTCGATACGTTGGAGCCCGAGACCGCCGCGGTGGTGCTGGCCGGAATGGACAGGTACTACTGTTGTAAATCATCCAGGGAGCAGTGGATCGCCACCCAGCTGGTCCGTCGACTCGCAGATCCCGACCCTTGCGACTACCCGGAAGACCAGGGATCGGAAGCCGAGGCCGACTCGGACTGGGAGGGAATCAGGCAACGCTGCATGTCCGTGGCCGTAGCGATGCTGGAGGAGGCGAGGTGACGTTGGCACCCGACCGACGCCCCGCGCCGCCGCCCCGCCGGCCGGCCCCGGCACAACGTCAACCCGGCAACGGACCGTCCGGGTCGCTCCAGGACACCGAACAGCCCGTGGAGTTCTGGCCGACCGCGGCCATCCGTTCCGCCCTGCAGGGCGGTGACATCGCGACGTGGAAGCGCATCGCCGGTGCGCTGAAGCGGGACCCGTACGGGCGGACCGCCCGACAGGTCGAAGAGGTCCTCGAGGGCACCCGGCCGTACGGCATCGCCAAGGCGCTGTGGGAGGTGCTCGAGCGTGCCCGCACCCACCTGGAGGCCAACGAGCGCGCCGAGGTGGCGCGTCACGTCGGGCTCCTGATCGACCGCTCGGGTCTGGCCCCGCAGGAGTTCGCGTCGCGCATCGGGGTCACTGCCGAGGAGCTGGACGGCTATCTCGACGGCAGCACCAGCCCGACGGCCGCCCTGATGATCCGGATCCGGCGGTTGTCGGATCGGTTCGTCAAGGTGAAGTCCGCTCGCTCAGCCGAAGCGAACTGACCCGCTATCTGACCGGCTGCACATCGGCGACCAGCCAGTCGCTGCCCCGCTTGGTCAGCGTCACCCGTAGCGCCGGCGCCGCCTGACTCGGCGGTTGGCCCGGGGTGTTCTGAGTGACCCGCAGGACCACCGCCACACTGGCCGCCGACGGCCCCAGGGCCTCGACTCCGGCCGACACCGTGGTGGCTTGCGCGGTGACATTGTGCTGGGCCAGCTCGGTGCTGGACTTCGTGTACTGCTCCTTGAAGGCGGCCGCGTGCTCGGGGACGATCATCGCCGTCGCCCGGTCGATGGAGCCGGTCGGGGCGGTGGGGCTGAACGATGCCATCGCCTCCGCCATGCCGGTCGCGATCTGAACCACTTGGTGGGAGTCGTCGGTGAAGTCGTTGTCCGCCTCGGTCCAGTGCGTGTAGCCGGTCGCGACGGCCGCGCCCAGGGCGGCCGTGCACAGCAGGACGACCGCCAACCGCAGCCCGGGCGCGTCGTCGTCGGTGCCGAGGCTGACCGAATCGCGGCGCAACAACCAGAAATTGATCGCCACGCCTTCGACGATCAGCAGGATCAGCACCGAGCACGCCGACACCCACCACAGCGGCCAGCCGAGCACCAGCCCGATGGCCAGCAGGGCCGCGATCGCGGCCAGCGGCGCCAAGATGTCGAAGGCGGCCAGCCGCCAGATGTTTCTCATTTGATCGACGCCAATCCGGAGATCATCTGCTTGCCGTCCACGTCGGAGACGTCCAGCCGCAGACTCCAGTGCACGGTCTGCGGTTTGGCTCCGACGTTTTCGCTGACCGACGTGGCGATCAGTATCACCGAGTCGGTTCGACTCGCGAACGGCGGCAGCTTGGTGGTGACGATCTCTCTTGGAGGCCTCGCGCCCGCCGGCTGGGTGTCCAGGTCGTGGTGCACGGTTTCGATCGCCACCGCGTCGATCCGGCCGGCGCTCTTCGACTGCAGCTTCTCCACGACCGCCTTGTATGGCTGCACGGCGGCATCGAAGTCGGTGTTGAGTTCGCCGACCGTCCCGTCGTGCAGCCGTTGCAGGCTGGCATCCACGTTTCCGCTGTTCATGTTGATCAACACGTCCGCCCAGTCCGCGGCGGTCTGCATGGCGCGGCTCAGGTAGCCGCGCTCGGCAATCTGGTCGCGGTGATCGGACCAGATGACGTAGCCGAGCACGACCGCGGCGACCGACAGCACACCGAGAACCGCCGACGCGATGCCGTAATGCGAAAACATTTCGGCTCTTTCGGATTCGTCTGCCACGTCGCTGGAGTCGTTCGAGTCCTCGTCTGGGTCGACGTCAACGGAATCTTCTTGCTCGGTTCGCTCGCCGTCGGACATGGCCCGATCGTCGCACCCGGAAAAGATGGAAGGATGGCGGGGTGACGAATACGGCCATCCGCTCGGGCATCGACCTGAGCTTTGTCGACGAAAGCATCCGCCCCCAAGACGACCTGTTCGGTCACGTCAACGGCCGCTGGCTGGCCGAATACGAGATACCCGCAGACCGGGCGACCGACGGCGCCTTCCGCCAGCTCTACGACCGCGCCGAAGAACAGGTGCGCGACCTGATCGTGGAGGCCAGCCAGCAGGGTTCGGCCGCCACGGACGACGACGCGCAGCGCATCGGCGACCTGTATGCCAGCTTCCTCGACGAGGACACCGTGCAGCGCCGCGGCGTGCGGCCGCTGCGCGACGAGATGTCCGTGATCGACGACGCCGCCGATGCCGACGCGCTGGCCCGGGCCATCGGCGCGCTGCAGCGCACCGGCGCGGGCGGCGGCGTCGGGGTGTACGTGGACACCGACGCCAAGAACTCGGCCCGCTACCTGGTGCATTTCACCCAGTCCGGCCTCGGGCTGCCCGACGAGTCCTACTACCGCGAAGAGCGGCACCTCCAGGTGCTGGAGGCCTATCCGGCGCACATCGCGCGGATGTTCGCCCTGGTGTTCGGCGGGGACCCGGCCGACCACGTCCAAACCGCCGAACGCATCGTCGCGCTGGAGGGCAAGCTCGCCGAGGCGCATTGGGATGTGGTCAAGCGCCGCGACGCCGAGCTCAGCTACAACCTGCGCACGTTCGCGCAACTGCGTGACGAGTCGGTGGGCTTCGACTGGGCGGGCTGGGCCGCCGCGCTGGGTGCGAGCCCCGAGTCGCTGGCGGAAGTGATTGTGCGCCAACCCGATTACCTGCGCACCTTCGCCGAGCTGTGGCGCAACGAGGACCTCGAGGTGTGGAAGAGCTGGGCGCGGTGGCGGCTGATCCGCGCACGGGCCTCCTGGCTGACCGACGAGCTGGTGTCCGCGGACTTCGACTTCTACGGCCGGCTGCTGACCGGCGCCGAGCAGATCCGGGAGCGATGGAAGCGTGCGGTGTCGCTGGTGGAGAACCTGATGGGCGACGCCGTCGGAAAGCTGTATGTGCAGCGGCATTTCCCGCCCGGGGCGAAGGCCCGCATCGACGAGCTGGTCGCCAACCTGCGTGCGGCGTACCGGATGAGCATCAGCGACCTGGACTGGATGACGCCGCAGACCCGGGAGCGGGCGCTGGCCAAGCTGGAGAAGTTCACCGCCAAGGTCGGCTATCCGGCCAAGTGGCGCGACTACTCCACGCTGGTGATCGAGCGCGACGACCTGTACGGCAACTACCTGCGCGGGTACGCGGTCAACCACGATCGTGAGCTGGCCAAGCTGGGCGGGCCGGTGGACAGGGACGAGTGGTTCATGACGCCGCAGACGGTCAACGCGTACTACAACCCCGGGATGAACGAAATCGTCTTCCCGGCAGCGATTCTGCAGCCGCCGTTCTTCGACCCCGAGGCCGACGACGCGGCCAACTACGGCGGGATCGGCGCGGTGATCGGGCACGAGATCGGGCACGGCTTCGACGACCAGGGGGCCAAATACGACGGTGACGGAAACCTGGTCGACTGGTGGACGGATGCCGACCGGACCGAATTCGGTTCCCGCACAAAGGCTCTCATCGAGCAGTACGACGCTTACACTCCGCGGGGCCTGGACGGCGACCACCACGTCAACGGCGCTTTCACCGTCGGGGAGAACATCGGCGACCTGGGTGGCTTGTCGATCGCGCTGCTGGCCTACCAGTTGTCGCTGAACGGCCGGCCCGCCCCGGTGATCGACGGCCTGACCGGCGTGCAGCGCGTGTTCTACGGATGGGCCCAGGTGTGGCGCACCAAATCCCGTGAGGCGGAGGCGATCCGGCGCCTGGCGGTGGATCCGCACTCGCCGCCGGAGTTCCGGTGCAACGGCGTGCTGCGCAACATGGATGCCTTTTACGACGCCTTCGACGGCGCCGACGCCGGCGCGCTGTTTTTGGAGCCGGGCAGCCGGGTCAAGATCTGGAACTGACGCTCACGGCCTCGATCCGCGCGGGCACGTGCTTGTGCCACGGCGTGCCGGCGTAGGGGTCGCGCCACCCGGTCGACGTGAGTACGTTCGGGGCCACACCCGGAGTGACGGTGCGCCCCTCGGCGTCGCGGTAGTCGAGCCCAAAACCGTTGGGCAGGGCGGCATGACCGGCCATCATCGTCTCGGTGATCTCCACGGTGGCCTCGGCGCTACCGGCCGCTGTGCTGATGCGCGCCCGGCACCCCTGCGCCAGACCGAGCATCTGGGCGTCCTCGACGCTGATCCGCAGTGCGCCGTCGGTGTCGCGTTTGCGCCAGGTCGGGTCGCGGAAGATGTCATTCGCGGTGTAGGCGCGCCGCTCCCCCACCGACAGCACGATCGGGAATTCAGGGGTGGTGAGCCGGGACGGGGTGCGGGACAGCGTCTTCAATTCGTCGAGCATGGACGGAATCTCCAGCGCGATCTTGTGATCGGCGTGACCGATCAGCGCGAAGTCGTCCTCGTAGTTGTGCACGGTGAAGGTCACCCCTGACGGGGTGGCCAGGATCGCGTCGAACAGGGCGTTGCCGTCGGCGTGCCCGGCGCGCCGCACCGCATCCGGATAGCTCAGTGCGGTTTTCTGGGCAAGCCCCCACAGGGCGGCCGCGCCGCGCAGCCCCTCGGGCAGTGTCGGCCCGAGCGTTTCGTACAGCACATACGGCAGCAGTTGCGCCACAGTGGGATTGGTCGCGGCGGCACCGAGGAACGTTTCGGTGTATGCCTGCCGGCCATGTCGGGCCGCTTCGTGCAGCGGCCGCAGATCCGCGTCGTCCACGACGCCGAGCGCACGGACCAACCGCGCCCAGATCTCGGGTTCGTCCAGGGTTCCCGGCAGGGGCTCCATCAACGCACGGCGCAGCTGGAAGGTATTGCGCGGGAATTCGAGGTTGAAGAAGGTGGCCTCCGGCTTCTCGAACTGGGACGCCGCGGGCAGCACATAATGCGCGAGCCTTGCCGTCTCGGTCATCGCGACGTCGATCACCACCATCAGTTCCAGCGCCTGAAAAGCCTCCCGGCAGGCGGCCGAATTGGCCAGCGAGTGAGCGGGATTGCTGCTTTCCACGATCATGGCCCGGAACCGGTCGGGATGGTCGGTCAGGATTTCCTCGGGCACCACATTGCTGGGCACCAGTCCGCTGATGATCGGGGCGCCGGTGACGGGGGTACGGCCGGAGAACTGGCCGAACAATGGGGCGAACGACGAATGCAGGTGCTGGCCACCCTTTTTCGCGAAGTTGCCGGTGAGGATCCAGAGCAACTTGTTCAGATAGGAGCACAGGGTGCTGTTGGGTGCCTGCTGCACGCCAAGGTCTTCGAACACCGAGACGCTGGCGGCCGTGCCGATGCGCCGCGCCGCTGCGCGCAGCAGTTCCTGGTCCACCCCGCACTGCTCGGCGTAGTCGGCCACCGACACCTCGCGCAGCGCCGCGCGCACGGCATCCGCGCCGCGCACATGCTCGGCGAGAAATGTTTCGTTGCAAAGGTTTTCCTGCACCAGGATGGCGGCCAGCGCGGCCAGACACCATGCGTCGGTGCCGGGTCGGACCCGCAGGTGGAAGTCGGACATCTTGGCGGTGTCGGTGACCACGGGATCGATGACGATCATCGAACGGGCCGGATCCTTGGCGATCTCGTTGAGCACCACCCGGGCCCGCGGAAAGCTCTGCGACATCCACGGGTTCTTGCCGACGAACACCGCGACCTCGGCGTGTTCGAACTCGCCCCTGGTGTGGCCGCCGTAGAGGTGTCCGTCGATCCAGGCCTCACCGGTCTTCTCCTGCGCCAGCGCATTCGAGCGGTAGCGCGAACCCAGCGCCTTCAAGAAGGCGCCGCTGTAGGCCCCGCCCAGGTGGTTGCCCTGGCCGCCGCCGCCGTAGTAGAAGATCTTGTCGCCGCCGTAGCTGTCGCGAATGCGCTTGAATCCCTCGGCGATCTCCACGATCGCCGTGTCCCAATCGATCTCCTCGTAGCTGCCGTCCGCGCGGCGGCGCAGTGGTGAGGTCAGCCGGGCGCCGCTGTTCTGGTAGTGGTCCAGCCGCAGCGCCTTATTGCAGGTATAGCCCTGCGAGGCCGGGTGCGCCTTATCGCCGCGGATGCGGGCCAGCCGGCGGTCTTCGACTTGGACGACGATGCCGCAGTTGCATTCGCACAGGATGCACGCGCTGGATTGCCATTCACCGGTCATCGCGGATTTCCTTTCCCTGGCCCCGCAGGGGGCGATGCCGCCAGCAGCAGATCGCGCAGCTGGCGGTGGACGACGTCGAGGGGCGTCAGGTCACGACGAACCCGCGCCAGCACGATCGCGCCCTCGAGGGAGGTGGTCGCGAGGATCGCCAGTTCGCGTGCCCGCTCCGGCGGAATCCCGTCCGCGATGAACCGCGTGGCGATCAAATCCGTCCATCGGTCGAAGACCGCGGCGGCGCGCTCGATCACCATGCGTTCGGCGTCGTGCTGCTCGCCCGCTTCGACGGAGACCGCCACGATGGGGCAGCCGGCGCGGAAGTCGCTGTCGAGTAGCTGCCGGCGGTACTTGTCGATCAACGTGTCCAGCAGTTGCGGGCCATCGTCGGCGCCGGCGATCACGGCGGCGACGTGCTCACCCGCATAGTCGACCGCCTCGCAGAGCAATTGCGTGCGGCCGCCGGGGAAGTAGTGGTAGGCCGAGCCCCGCGGCGCGCCGCTGTGCTCGAGCACGTCGGAGATCGCGGTGGCGCGCGCGCCCCGCTCCCGGATAAGCAGCGCGGCGGAGACGACCATCCGCTCGCGTGGACTACGCATCGCAGCTCCTCAGCGGTCTCGGCGTATGTATGATGCTATACATAATCGCCGCGGCCGCGAAAGACCCGCGCACACACGTCCTTAACGCCAAGACGCAAAATCGCCCATTTCCGAGGGAAATGGGCGATTCTGCGCTGTCGCGAAGGGTCTAGTTCATCCAGTCGGCGGAGCCGTCGTTCTTCTTGTACGAGCCGCCGCTGGAGTTCTTCACCACGATGGGATCACCCGGACCGAAGTTGTCGAAGAACCACTTCGCGTTGCTGGGGCTGATGTTGATGCAGCCGTGGCTGACGTCGCGCTTGCCCTGGTCGTCGACCGACCACGGCGCGCTGTGCACGTAGTCGCCGACGTTGTCGAAGCGCACCGCGTCCTCAACCGTCACCTTGTAGCCATACGTCGAGCTCACCGGCACCCCGTAGGTCGAGGAGTCCATCACCACCGAGGCCTTCTTGTCCTGCACGTAGTAGGTGCCGTTGGGGGTCTGGTGGTTGCCCGACGTCATGCCCATCGACATCGGGAAGGTCTTCTCCACGGTGCCGTTGCGGGTGATGGTCAGCTGGTGAGTGGCGTCGTCGGCCGTGGCGATCAGCGTGTCACCGGTCTGGAAGGTGGACACGGTGCCGCCGGCGTCGACGGTCACCGCGGTGTGCGCGGGCCAGAAGTTGATCGGGCGCCAGCGCAGCTGGGTCGGGGTCATCCAGTAGAACTTGCCCGGCACCGGCGGAACCGACGAGACGTGCACGGCGCCGATCGCCGCGTCGGCGTTCTCGACCGTTCCGGGGAAGTTGATGATGATCGGCTGGCCCACACCCACCGTCGAGCCGCTCTTGGGGACGAACGACGGCGGCCCGAACGGCGCCGTGCCGGTGAACGGCGTGGCGTTCTGCCCCTCGGCCGACGTCGCTGCGGGCTGGGCGTTGGGCGGAGCCCACGGCGCCGGCGGCGCCAGCGGGTTGGGCGGCGGCGGGGCCGCCAGCGGGTCAGCCGGAGGCGGGGGCGCCAACGGATCGGGCGGCGGGGGCGGCCCGGGCGGAGCGGCGACGGCACCCGGGTCAGCGGGTGCCGGGTCCGGATCCGCCGATGCGGGAGCCGCACTCAGCACCAGCGCCAAGCCCACGACGGACGCCAAACCGGTTGTGCTCAGAGCGGCGAAAAGGCCCTTCCTCGTCCCGGCCCTCGTCCAGCCTGACATACGCATTACCTCCACTCGGTGTTCTCGACACAGTGTGGCATAGCAGCCACGCCAGCTACCGTCACCGACGGATTGCCGCGACACTAAAGGAGTGCGTTCACGCACTTGACCTGCGCGGCTATGAATCGGGTGAGCTTGTCGGAGCAACGTCCAGCATCCGCCGGTTGGCCGCGATGCCGGCCAGCGCGACGGCCATCAGCGCTGCCGAAGCCGTCAGCATCATCGTGACGCTGCGCTCGTACAGCAGGCCGCCGACCAGTGAGCCGGCCATGATGCCGACCTGGAACGCGGTGACGTAGAACCCCGACGCCCCGTCGGGGTCGTCGGCCCCGTTGCGCATCGCGGCGGATTGCATCATCGGCGAGACCGCGGTGGCCATCGCCCCCCACAGCACGATGGCGGCGGTTCCGATCAGCGCTGTGGCCACGCCGGCCCGGCCACCGAACGCCAGCCCGGTCAGCGCCACGAAGGCCGCCGTCAACCCCGTCATGCACAGGATGACGGCGCTCTTGGGCCGGTGATCCAGCGGCCGCGCCACCAGCGGCAACGACAGCAAACCGGCCAGCCCGTAGGCGGCCAGCACGAAGGCCAGGTTGGGCCCCCGCACGCCGAGGACGTTGCGGATGATCTCGACGATGAACGTGTAGGACACGAAGTGGCCGGTGACCGCGATCATCGCCAGCACGCTCACCAGAATCAGCCGGGGGTTGCGGTGGTGTCGTGACCTGGGGCCGACGTGGGCGAGCTGGTCCTCGGTGAGCACCATCTCCGGCAGCATCAGCCGGGCGGCGAGCGTGACGGCGGCGGCCGCGACGGTGACGCACACGACGGCCAGGCGCCACCCCCACATCAGGCTCAAGGCCGCGGTGAGCGGGCTCCCCACCACCAGCGCGAGGCTGGTACCGACGTAGATCGACATGGTGGCCCGCCCGGCATGGCTCGGCGGCACGAGCCGGGTCGCGATCGGTGCGATGACCGCCCACAGCAGGCCGTGGGTGATCGCGCAGAGCACCCGCCCGGTGGCCAGCACCGCAAAATTAGGCGCCAGTGCCGAGATCGCCTGCGAGGCCGTCAGGCAGGTCAGGCTGAGCATGAGCGCGCGCCGCCGCGGCCAGTGCGCGGTCCAGCGCACCAGCGGAAACGTCGTCAGGGCCGCCACGAAGGCATACCAGGTCAACAGCGTTCCCACCGCGAACAAACTGACGTGCAGGTCGCGAGCGATGGCCGGCAGCGCGCCCACCGGCAGAATCTCGGCGGTGACGTAGGTGAAGGCCGCGGCCGCCAGCACAGCCAACTGAGCCGCGATCCGTGGGGTCCACGTTCGCGCGGCAGCGTTGATTTCGGCAGTCATGGCTTCTGTATCGGCCGGACTACCCACTTCCTGGGTTGTCGCGCCTAATGCGATCACACTGCCTTACCGTACGGACCGCAACTACGCCTCCCCCCGCATCAGGGCCGTAGCGAAGGTCTCAACTGCATCACCGATCAAGAACGAACCAACCGCGCGATCGCGGCGGACGCCTCGTCGAGCTTGGCTTGGGCATCGTCGCCGCCCTCGGCGACGGCGCGGGTGACGCAGTGGTTCAGGTGCTCGTCGAGCAGGTTCAGGGCGACCGACCGCAGCGCGCTGTTGACGGCGCTCACCTGGGTGAGCACGTCGATGCAGTACTTGTCTTCCTCGATCATCCGGGCGATGCCACGCACCTGGCCCTCGATGCGTCGCAGCCGCTTCGCGTAGTTGTCCTTCTGCTGCGAATACCCGTGGTCGTTCGTCACCCCGCCAGCTTATACCCCGTTGGGGTATCCCCCGGTCAGCTGGCCACGGCGTTCCCGCATACTTGAGCGATGCCCCCCACCACCGATTCGGCCCCCGCCGCCGACATCAAGCCGCGTAGTCGTGACGTCACCGACGGCCTGGAGAAGGCCGCCGCCCGGGGCATGCTGCGGGCCGTAGGCATGGGAGACGAAGACTTCGCCAAGCCGCAGATCGGGGTGGCGTCGTCCTGGAACGAGATCACCCCGTGCAACCTCTCCCTGGACCGGCTCGCCAAGGCGGTCAAGGAGGGCGTGTTCTCCGCCGGTGGCTACCCGCTGGAATTCGGCACCATCTCGGTGTCCGACGGCATCTCGATGGGCCACGAAGGCATGCACTTCTCGCTGGTCTCCCGCGAGGTGATCGCCGACAGCGTCGAGACGGTGATGCAGGCCGAGCGGCTCGACGGGTCGGTGCTGCTGGCCGGATGCGACAAGTCGCTGCCCGGGATGCTGATGGCCGCCGCACGACTCGACCTGGCCTCGGTGTTCCTCTACGCGGGGTCCATCCTGCCCGGGGTTGCCAAGCTGTCCGACGGCAGCGAGCGCGAGGTCACCATCATCGACGCGTTCGAGGCGGTCGGCGCCTGCGCCCGGGGCCTGATGCCCCGCGAGGACGTCGATGCCATCGAGCGCGCGATCTGTCCCGGTGAGGGTGCGTGCGGCGGCATGTACACCGCCAACACGATGGCCAGCGCCGCCGAGGCGCTCGGGATGTCGCTGCCGGGCAGCGCGGCGCCACCGGCGACCGACCGCCGCCGCGACGGGTTCGCGCGGCGCAGCGGTGCGGCCGTCGTCGAGCTGCTGCGGCGCGGCATCACCGCCCGCGACATCCTCACCAAGGAGGCCTTCGAAAACGCGATCGCGGTGGTGATGGCGTTCGGCGGCTCGACGAACGCGGTGCTGCACCTGCTCGCCATCGCCCACGAGGCCGGCGTCGAGCTCTCGCTCGACGATTTCAGCCGGATCGGGTCGAAGGTTCCGCACCTGGCCGACGTCAAGCCCTTCGGCCGCCACGTCATGTCCCACGTCGACCACATCGGCGGCGTGCCGGTCGTGATGAAGGCGCTGCTCGACGCCGGTCTGCTGCGCGGCGACTGCCTGACGGTGACGGGCGCGACGGTTGCCGAGAACCTGGCCGAGATCGCGCCGCCCGACCCGGACGGCAAGGTGCTTCGCGCCCTGAGCAATCCCATTCACCCGACCGGCGGGATCACCATCCTGCGCGGATCGCTGGCGCCCGAGGGGGCGGTGGTGAAGTCGGCCGGTTTCGATTCCGACGTGTTCGAGGGCACCGCAAGGGTTTTCGACGGCGAGCGGGCCGCGCTGGACGCTTTGGAGGACGGCACCATCACCAAGGGTGACGCCGTGGTGATCCGCTACGAGGGCCCCAAGGGCGGGCCCGGCATGCGCGAAATGCTGGCCATCACCGGCGCCATCAAGGGTGCGGGTCTGGGCAAGGACGTGCTGCTGCTGACCGACGGCCGGTTCTCGGGCGGGACCACCGGCCTGTGCGTCGGACATATCGCGCCCGAGGCGGTCGACGCCGGACCGATCGCCTTCCTGCAAGACGGCGACCGCATCCGCCTGGATGTGGCCAACCACGTGCTCGACGTGCTGACCGATCCTGCCGAATTCGAGTCGCGCCGAAAGGATTTCACGCCGCCGGAGCCCCGCTACAAGACCGGGGTGCTGGCCAAGTACGTGAAGCTGGTCAGCTCGGCCGCGATCGGCGCGGTCTGCGGCTGATCGCCGCCCCGGGCCGTAAGGTTCGGCCCGGGGCAGGCGAACCGCCTTGCGGTCTAGCGAAGTTCGCGACTACGCGCGCGTGTCCGCCGCGCGAGTGCGCATGCCGAAGTAGGTCGCGTTGAGGCCCAAGAACGTCAACAACGCGCCCGCAACGACATTCGACCAGACCATGCCGGCGCTCAGCGTGACGCCCGGCAGGATCCAGGTCGAGACGATGACCCAACCGCCCAGAACCGGCATCGTCCAGGTCATGCCGTGCGCGCGATCCAGCGCGGTCGCGAACCCGTAGGCCAAGAACGCCGCCGCGATCCCCGCGATCAGGTCGGACGTGGTGAGCGATGCCGTGGCGTTGAATCCGACGATCCACGGCGACGCGGCCACATACAGGCCCGTCAGCAGGGCCAGTCCGAACGTGACATGCGCGCTCATCGACTCGGCGACGCGCTCATAGCGCGCACGCAGAGCCAACAAATCGGGATGGTGATCGATTGATGAATGGACTGTACTCATTTTGTGACCTTTCTGTTATGCAGCAAGCCTTTTGAGCCCAACTGCACCCATCCATCTGGCGTCAAGATTACGCCGGCGCACCATGGCCAGCAACGAAAAGCGGCGCCCGACTGGGCCGCTCCGCGGGGTCGTATCGATAAGGCGCGTAGCGTCTTAGGGCATGGATATCGTCGACCGGCTGCGCCTCGATGTACCAGTCGGGCAGGCCGGCATGGGCGGCGGACTGGCGGGCCCGGCGCTGGCGGGCGCGGTCGCCCGGGCGGGCGGGCTCGGCACGCTGGGCATCGACACGCCCCGCCGGCTACGAACGTCGATCGAACAGGTGCGCGCGCAGGCGCCTGACCGCGCCGTGGCGGTAAACCTGTTGCTGCCCTTCGTTCATCGTCGTCACGTCGCGGTCTGCGTCGACGCCGGCGTGGACGCCGTCGTCCTGGCGTTCGGCGACAAGCGTGGGCTCGTCGCGCACCTGCGCGATGCCGGGGTCTTCGTCTTCGTGATGGTAGGCACCGAGGCGCAAGCGCGTGCCGCGATAGCCGGCGGCGCCGATGGTTTGATCGCTCAGGGACGCGAGGCCGGAGGGCATCTCGTGGGCACGATGGCGGCACTTGATTTTTTACCGCACGCCCTCGCCGTGTCCGCCAACCGCCCGGTCTTCGTGGCCGGTGGCATCGCCACCGGCGCCGACACCCGCGCCGCGCTGGATGCCGGCGCCAGCGGTGTCATCGCCGGCACACGATTCCTGTTGACGCACGAAGCCAACGCGAACCGCGAGTACCAGCGGCGAATCCTGCAGGCGGACAGCACGATCGAAACCAACCTGTTCGGGCTGAGCTGGCCGCTGCGCCACCGCGTCGTGCCCAACGCGGCCACCCGGCGGTGGTGCGGCCACGACGGGAAGGCCAAGGCGCTCCCTTCTGCCCTGAACGCGGCCAGCCGCCCGCTGTCGGCTCTGGGTTATTTCGATGCGGGGCCGCTGATGCGCCTGCAGTCGCCCGCCTTCCCGTTCTTCACGCCGCTGGCGCCGGTGGCGGGCGTGCCCGACTCCTGGTTGGACAGCGCGGCTTTGTACGCGGGCGAAACCGCTTTGCGGATAGGCGAACTCACCTCCGCCGAGCAGGCCGTCGCCGACCTCACCCCGCGCTACACCTAGCGCACCAACGCGAGCGCGAAGCCGTCCCAAGGCTTGGCGCCCACCGTCTGGATCACCGCGGTGTCCAGCCGCGGATCCTCGCCCATCGCCTGCAGCGTTCGCCGGACAGCCTGCGCCTGGGCGTTGGATTCCGGGTCGAGGATCTGTCCCTGCCGAATCACGTTGTCCGCCACGATGACCGCGCCGGGACGGGCCAGTCGCACCGACCACTCCAGGTAGGCGGGGTAGTTCTCCTTGTCGGCGTCGATGAAGATCAGATCGAAGGGACCGGTCACCGTCGGCAGCGTGTCCAGCGCGGCCCCGACGACCACCTCCACCCGATCGGCGAGGCCGGCCCGCTCGAGGTTGGCCCGCGCCACCTCGGCGTGCTTGGGCTCGTATTCCAGCGTCACCACCCGGCCCTGCGGGCCGGCGCCGCGCGCCAGCCAGATGGTGCTGAAACCGCCGAGCGTGCCGAGCTCGAGGATGCTGCGCGCGCCGGTGGCACCGGCGAGCAGGCTCAGGAACTTTCCCTGCTGGACCGATACCGCAATCGGGGGCAATCCGGCCGCACTGCTGGCCTCCAGGGCGGCGCTCAAGGACGGATCGTCCTGCACCACCGTGCTGTCCAGAAATGCGTCGACGTCTTCGGGGGTTGGTTTCTCGGTCATTTCGCCCACGCTAGCCGCGCCCGACCGGGTTGGCACGGCAAGCCGGACCGGTATCGGACCGGTGGTGGCCGTTTACGACATACCCTCGGGGGGTATATAGTGAGGGTGCGGTCGACCCGCACCGCACGAGTCACCACAACGAGAAAAGGGTGAGTTACATGGCAACTTACGAGGCCGGGACCGAATTGACCTGCGGCCACGAAGGCTGCGGCTGTCGCGTCCGCATCGAGGTCCCCTGCCACTGCTCGGGTTCGGGTGAGCCCTACCGCTGCACGTGCGGCGACGCGCTGACCCCCGTCAAGTAGTCCGTCGGGCCGGTCGTGCGTTCGGGTGTGTGCCCGTGTGATTCACCGCCCGAACGTACGGCCGGTCACCTCGACCGTGGCTTCCAGCCGCATCGCTATCGCCGACGCACCCACCGCCGCCGTATAGGCGCCCGGGCTAATCCGCCAGCTTTTGGCGCCGCCGTCGTAGCGGGCGAGCAGGCGCGGGTCCGCCTCGATACTCACCCGGTGGGTCGCCCCGGGCTCGAGCTCCACCCGCGCGAATCCCAGCAGCCGCAAGCACGGTTCACCGGCGGCGGCCGTCAGGTAGAGCTGGGCAACGTCCGTCCCGGCGCGGTCGCCGACGTTGACGACGGTGAAGCTGGCACGGATCGTTTCGCCGCCGCTGGCCACCAGGTCGTGGTAGTCAAACCTGGTGTAGGACAACCCATGACCGAAGGCGAACATCGGCTGGTGGCCTCGCGTGGCAAACCAGCGATAACCGACGTCGGCGCCCTCGAAGTATTCGATGGTGCTCGCCTTCCCCCACGGTTCGCCGGGGTCGGGCAACTGCGGGCGCGGCGTCTGGTCGAGGTCCACCGGAAAGGTGATCGGCAGCCGGCCCGAAGGATTCACCCGGCCGGTGAGGACCTCGGCGATGGCCTGGGCGCCGGCCTGGCCCGGAAACCACGCCTGCACAACGGCGTTCACCGTCTCGCGCCAGGGCATGCTCACCGGATTGCCGGTCTGCAGCACCACGACGGTGTCGGGGTTGGCCGCCGACACCGCGGTGATCAGTTCGTCTTGGCCCCACGGCAGCGACAGGTCGGCGATGTCGAAGCCTTCACCCTCCGCGCGGACCGCGAACACGATCGCGATGTCGGCCCTGTGCGCCGCGCGCACCGCCTCGGCGGGACTGATGCCCGGGTCGAATTCGATCTGCGCGTGTGGCAACTGTTTTCGTAGCTCTTCCAGCGGACTCGGTGGCAGCAGGTACAGATTGCGCATACCGGCCTCCAGGCCCGTGCCGCCGATGGGCACCACGGCCGCGTACCCACCTCGCGGCAGAACGGTGCTGGAACCGTATCCGGCCGGCACACCCAGGTGCGCATATCCCCCGATGACGGCGATACGCACACTCGACCCGGGCTCCAACGGCAACAGCCCCCGGTTCGTCAGGAGCACCGTTCCCTGCCGGGCGATGTTCAGCGCGATCTCGTTGTGCGCGGCCAGGTCCGGTGGCGGCGCCGGCTCGGCATTGTCGACACCGACGGCGAACATGGACCGCAGGATCCGGCGAACCATGTCCGACAATCGCTCCTTTGTCAGCCGCCCGTCGGCGTACGCGTCGCGCAGCGGCGCACCGAAGGACTCGGCCTGCCGCAACAGCGTGTCGATCTGGGCGCCACACTCCTGATCGAGGCCGGCCAGGGCGCACCGCCAGCTCGGCGTGGCACCCCAATCCGACATCACCCACCCCGGGTAGCCCCAGGCATCCTTCAGGACCTCGTTGATCAAGACGGAGTTCGCCGCGGCGTAATCACCGTTGATCTTGTTGTAGGCGGTCATCACGGCGCCGGGTTGCGCGCGCTCGATCGCCAATTCGAAGGCCAGCAAGTCGGATTCGCGGTGGGCATCGGGATGGATGACCGCGTCCAGGAAGTGCCGGTTGGTTTCGTTGCAGTTCAACGAGTAGTGCTTGACCGTCGAGATCACGCCTTGGCGCTGGATGCCGTCGATCGACTCGGCGGCCATCGTGGCGGTCAAAAGCGGGTCCTCGGAATGATATTCGAAGTTGCGGCCGTTGCGCGGGTCGCGGGCCAGGTTCATCGCACCGGCCAGTTGCACGTTGAACCCGCGGCTGCGCGCTTCGCGGCCGATCAGTTCACCCGCGGCCCGGGCCAGTGACGGATTGAAGCTGGCGGCCAGCGCCAGACCGGCGGGCAGCGCAGTGGCCGTGTCGCCCGGGCGGAAACCCGGGTTGGTGATGCCCAGGCCGGCGTCGCTCATCAGCAACGCCGACACACCCAGGCGCGGGATGCCCGGCACGTATCCCGCACTCATCGGCGTGTCCGCGGGGATCCGCTCGTCGCGGACCGGCCACATCTCGCCGGCCCCCAGCACCGACACCAGCAGCCCGAACCGCTCGTCGTCGGTCATCCGGGCCTCGACGTCGCGGGCCCGCGCGTCGGGATCGGCCTGGCTCACCGCACGCCCTCTTTGGCGTAGACCACGCGCAGCACGTGCCCCAGTTCCGGTCCCATCACCAGCTCCGTCAACTCGCAGATCGTCGCAACGAACTCGGGGCCGTGCGGCGGCTCGGCCTGGCACAAATGATGCGCCACTTCGTGCAGCATCACCAGCTCGCGCAGCGCCCAGTCGGCGGTGTCGCGATCGGGAACCGCGATAATGCCTGTGCCCTCACGGTTTTCGTAGTGCGCGGCGCTGGCGGCGCGCCGTTGCCGCACCCGCAGGGTCGACGCGGCCGGCCACCGTTGCCGCACCGCCGGAAGCGCCAGCACGTCATCCACATAGCGCTGCGCGGAGGCCACCGAACCGAATCGCGCCTCCGGCGGCAGCGTCAACTGCGTGCCGAAGAAGTCCACCACCGGTGAGCCGTGCTGGGCGGCACGGTCGAACAGCGTCCGGACGAACTCCTCGGCCGCATAGACCTTGGAGCGTTGAGAATCCCGCCGCGGGGAGTCCCCCGCGGTCACCCGCTCAACGCGCTCCGCGCCCCGGGAAGCTCGGGACTGTTGCCGAGCCGCGCTCGCTTGCCGGCCCGGTCCCCGGCGCGCCGCGCCGCCGACGAATACCCCGCCGATGCCCGGGCGGCCTGCCAGGTGCCGCGCGCCTTCGACGCGCCGCGGTAGTAGTCCACCAGCTCGACCTCCTTGTCCCGCAACGCAATAGCGGTGCCCGGCGCCCGGCTGCGATCTTTGGTGGCTTCCCGCCGGGCCTGGTCGCGGGCCTCGGTCAGCCGCTGGCCGACGCGCGCCCCGAACGCCAGCTGGAAGTTGAGCCGGGCGGTGATCGTCGGCGTGGGACGGTGCGCACCCGAGGCCAGGTAGGCGTCCGACGCGCGGACCATCTGTACGACCAGGCTGGCGTACAGGGCGTGGCTGGCGTCGATGTCCTCGACGAACCCGTAGGCATAAACGAACGTCGAATTCGACGCCACGTCGCATCGCACATCGTTGGCCGCGGCGATGAGCACGAACAGCTGTACATACGTGCGTAACCCCTTGGTGCCGGCGGCCCCGATGGTGATGGTGCGCTGCGTCGGTGCCTGCGCCGCCGACCGCTGGGCGGAATGGGAGCGCGCCACCGCGAGGTCGATGGAAGCGGCCGTCGCGAGCCGCTGCGCGGCGGACATGAACGCGTCGGCTTCGTGGGTGTTGTCGGTGCCCTCGGCCTGACGCAGCAGCGCGGCGATGCGCGCCAGCATCTTGTCGTCAGTCATGGCGCCAAAATACTGGAGCCCGCCGACACGCCCGTCTCACAGGCGCGCGGTGATCCAGGAGACCACGTCATCAAGCACCTGCTGGCGCTCGGGCTCGTTGAAAACCTCGTGGTAGAGCCCCGGATACACCTTCAACTCGACGTCGGTGGACCCCACGCACTCGACGAGGCGCCGGCTGCCCGCGACCGAAATCAGCCGGTCCTGCTCCCCGTGCACCACCAGCAATGGCGCCGTCAGGGCCGGCGCCCGCCGCGGCATGGTCTCGCCGACCAGCAACAACGCGCGGCCGATGCCGGCCGGCACCTTGCCGTGATACACCAGCGGGTCTTCTTTGTAGGCCGCCACCACCGCGGGGTCCCGGGAGATGGCGTCGACGTCGAGTTCCTGCGCCGGCAGCCCGGGCATGACGACCCCGAGCACCTTGGCGGCCAACCCCAGCAGCGGCGAGACCTGGTCCTGGGCCGCGACCGCGGGCCCTGAGAGCACCATCAGGTCGTAGTTGTCCGGGCGTTCGACGCCGTAAGCGAAGACGATTCCGCCGCCCATGCTGTGCCCCAGCACGACGCACTTGAGGCCATGGTGTTCCCGGGTGGCGATGCCGACCAGGGTGTCGAAGTCGGAGGTGTACTCATGGATGTCGCGCACCAGCACCCGCTTGCCGCCGGAGCGGCCGTGCCCGCGATGGTCCAGCGCGTAGGTGACCAGGCCGGCCTCGCCGAAGCGCTGTGCGACGTGGTCGTAGCGCCGGGCGTATTCGCCCAGACCGTGGGAGAGCACCACGACGGCTCGCGGGGCGGTGTCGGGCGTCCAGACGTCGTAGACGATGCGCACACCGCCGAAGCCGTCGAAACTGCGTTCGGTGCGGTTCACTCGGAGGTCCTCGTCATTACCGGCAGCGTAGTGGCTGTTGATTCGGGCCGGATGGCCCGACACTGCGTAGGCTCATGCGGATGAGCCTTCTCGCGCAAAACTCTGAAGGTGACCCGGTGACCGGCGAGGGTTTCTCGGAGCACGCCGAACCCTATCGACGCGAACTGCTGGCCCACTGCTACCGAATGACCGGGTCGCTACACGACGCCGAGGACCTGGTGCAAGAGACCCTGCTCCGGGCCTGGAAGGCCTACGACCGTTTCGAAGGCAAGTCCTCGATGCGGACGTGGTTACATCGCATCGCCACCAACACCTGCCTGACCGCGCTGGAGGGACGCCAGCGCAGGCCGCTGCCGGTGGGCCTGGGCGGTCCGAGCTCGGACCCGACAGCCGAGCTGGTGGAGCGGCGTGAGGTGCCGTGGCTGGAGCCGCTGCCGGAGTTGACCGAGCATCCGGCCGACCCTTCGGTCGTCGTCGGGTCGCGGGAGTCCGTGCGGTTGGCGTTTGTCGCTGCGCTGCAATACCTTCCGCCACGGCAGCGGGCGGTGCTGCTGCTGCGCGACGTGCTGCAGTGGCGCTCCGCGGAGGTCGCCGATGCGGTCGGGACCACCACCACCGCCGTGAACAGCCTGCTGCAGCGGGCCAGGTCTCAGCTCGAGGAGGTGGGGCCCAGCACCGAAGACCAACTGGTGCAACCGGATTCGGCCGAAGCGCAGGACCTGCTGGCACGCTACATCGCCGCGTTCGAAACCTACGACATCGACCGGCTGGTCGACCTGTTCACCGCCGAGGCGATCTGGGAGATGCCGCCGTACACCGGTTGGTATCAGGGGGCGGGGGCCATCGTCACCCTCATTCATCAGCAGTGCCCGGCCGAGGGCAGCGGGGACATGCGCATGCTGCCGCTGATCGCCAACGGCCAGCCCGCCGCGGCCATGTACATGCGCGACGGCGAGGCGCACATGCCCTTTCAGCTGCAGGTGCTGGATGTGCGGGGCGGCAAGGTGTCCCACGTGGTGGCCTTCCTCGACGACACGTTGTTCACGAAATTCGGCCTGCCCAGTTCGCTTCCCGCGGAACGGCATTGAGAAGGACGGCGCCATGACGCACACGACCCAGGTGACCCCCACCCCGGGCAAGCCGGCGCTGCTGCTGAGCGCCTTCGACCTGGCCGACGTCGGGTACTGCGTCGAGGAGTTCCTGGTCGCCGGCACGGCCCGCAGCTACAGCCCGGTGAGCGAGCTGGGTCCCGATGGCCGCTGGGACGTAACACCTTCGGGCTCGGCCGATTTCACCACCCGAATGGTGGTGTTGACGCCGTCCGATCCCGCCCGGTTCAACGGGACGGTGCTGGTCGAATGGCTCAACGTGAGCGGTGGCATCGACGCCGCCGCGGTGTGGATGATGGCGCACCGCGAGATGCTGCGCGCCGGTTACGCCTACGTCGCGGTCTCGGCTCAGCGGGTGGGAGTCGAAGGCGGCGAAAGCCTGCTCGGCACGGACATGTCGTTGAAAAGCCAAGACCCGCAACGGTATGCGACCCTGCACCATCCGGGCGACGCGTTCTCCTACGACATGTTCTCCCAGATCGGCGGGCTCATCAAGGACGGCGAACACGACGCCATCCTGCGCGGGTTGCCCGCCCGGCACGTCATCGCGCTGGGCGAATCCCAGTCCGCGATGTTTCTCACGACCTACGTCAACGCCGTCGACCCGCTGACCCACATCTACGACGGATTCCTGGTGCACTCCCGCTTCGGCCCGGCCGCCCCGCTGGACGGCAGCTCGATCTTCGACGAATCCTCTGCGACACAGCCGGTTATGTTCCGCCCGGAACTGCGTGTCCCGCTGCTGGCGGTGATCACCGAGACGGATGTCTTCGGCGGTCCGCGCGACGGCTACTACTTCGCCAGGCAGCCGGACGGTGAGCGGCTGCGGGTCTGGGAGATCGCCGGCGCCGCACACGCCGACAACTACACGATTCAGGTTGCGTTCATCGACAGCGGCTCGGCACCGCTCGAGACCATCGTGGCGGGCTACGCGCCGACCAACATGTTGATGGGCCAGCGGCTGGCACACAACATCAACTTCGGCCCGCAGCACCACTATGTGGTGCAAGCGGCGGTGGCTGCGCTGAATAACTGGGTCGTCTCCGGCGAACCCGCCCCGAGCGCGGACCCGCTCGAGGTACGCGAAGACGCCGGGCCGCAACCCGTTCCGGATGGCAACGGGCTCGCCCGCGGTGGCATCAGAACCCCATGGGTGGACGTGCCGATCGCCAGGACGTCGGGTCTGGGCGGCGACGAGAGCATCATGTCGTCGATCTTCGGCTCCGGAGAACTGTTCGACGCCAACACGATTCGGCGGCTCTATCCGGATGGCGGCGCGCAGTACCTGGAAGGCTTTACCCCAGCCCTCGACGCGGCGATCGCCGCCGGGTTCATTCTGCCGGCCGACCGCGCCGAAATCCTGCAGCTCGCCGCCGCGACCTTTCCCGACGGCCGGGCTTAGGGCTAGAACAGCCGGCTGTCCGGCGGCGGCCCAGGCACCGGACGCACCAGGCCGCTCCCGGTGATCAGCGGCAGGTCCAGCGCGGACAGCAGTCCCGGCGGGGCCGCACAAACCGCGGGGATGGCGTTGACCATTCGCGACGAGCCGGCGATCCGGGCCCCCAGGTCGTGGTCCGCCCCCTCGGCCATCTCGAATTCACAGCGCATGCTCGGCGAGCCCTCGATCTCCACGCGGTAGAGCCCCTGTCCCGACGCCGGCCCGTAGCCGAGGTCCTTCGGTGTGATGGAGACGCGTGGCTGCGGCCAATCCGGGGCGATGTCGTCACGCATGCGCGTCACGTGGTCGAGCACGAAAGTGGGCTTCCCGTCCACGTAACCGGTGAGCGTCGAACGCATCGCGGCGATGGTTCCGGCGGCGACGTGACCGGTGGGGGTGTCGAAGGACTCGGTGGCGGGGATGCGCTCGTTGCTCTCCTCGACGTTGTCGATCTTGACGCCCAGCCCGGCGGCCAACTGGTGCAGCACCGGACCCCAGCCGAAGGTGAAGATCCCCGGCTGAGCCGCGAAGGCCGGGTAGTCCGGCCGCTGGCCGAATCCGAGAATCTCGTAGACGGCGGAGCGGTCCGGATAGGTGGCGTAATTGAACATCTCGGTGACCCGCACCGACTCGATCACCCGGGAGACTCCGGTAAGGACCAGCGGCAGCACGTCATTGGCGAACCCGGAGTCGATACCGGTGGTGAAGAACGACACCCCTCCGTCGATCGCGGCCTGGCGCAGCGGGTCGGTGAAGGCGGCGTCGACGGCGTCGGGAAATACCAGCGGCACCACTGAACACGACACCACGTTCTTTCCGGCCCGCAGGATCGACACCATGTCCTCGACGGCCTCCAGCGGCCGCAAGTTCGCGGCGGCGGCGTACACCACGACATCGGCATCACCGGCCAGCAGGGCCGCCGGATCCTGGGTCGCCACCACGCCGACGGGCGCGATGCCACACAGCTCCCCCGCATCGCGACCAGCCTTCGCGTCGCTGTGCACGACGACGTCGACCAGTTGCAGCTCCGGATGGTCGATCACCCCGCGCAGGGCCACCACGCCCATCGAGCCCGGGCCCCAAACTCCCACCTTGAACACGGACACTCTCCTAATATTAGGACACATATGACTATATTTAGGCGGATCGTAAGGAGGTGACGGTGGATACGTCAATGGCCGGGACCCGCGGGGGATCGGGTGCCAAATCACCGCCGACCGCCCGGGTAATTAATGTCCTTGTCGCCCTGGCTGATTCGCAACCCGGCTTGACCTCGGCCGAGTTGGCGAAGAGCTGCGCGATCAGCACGTCGACCTGCGCCCTGGTGCTGGCCGAACTGGAAGGGCGGGGCTGGGTGGCGCGCCGCGACGATCGCCGCTACGTATTGGGCAGCGGACTGTTCGGACTTGTTCACGGCCTGCGCCAGCAGTTTCCGCTGCTGGACCGCGGGCGCGACGCGCTGCGCTTCCTGCACCACACGCTCGGCGGGGGCTGCTCGATGTCGAGGATCGGCACCCGGCATCTGACCACCGTCGATGCGGTCGGCCATGCCACCGACGGCGAGCATGCCGTGGGGCAGCGCTTCCCCATCGACCCGCCGTTCGGGCTGGTCGCCATGGCCTGGCGCGATGATGACTTCGTCGAGGCGTGGTTGCATCGCGTGACGCCCAGGCTGACCCGCACCGAGATCGCCGAGCACCGACGGGTACTCGCCGATATCCGCGCCCGCGGCTACGGCGCGTGGCGGTTCGATGACACTCACCGATCGCTGCACACCCGGCTTGCCGATGTGCTGGCCTCGTTGGAGCCGACGGCGCAGGTCACCCGCCAGCTCACCACGCTGATGACGATGGTGACCCTGCGGTCGATCACCGATGTACTCGAGACCGACTTGGCCACAACGGAATTCGTTGTCCTGCCGATATTCGCCCAGGACGGGCAGCCGGAGTATCAGATCGAGATCCACCTGGGCCACTCGGCAGGGCTGACCTTGCCGGAACTCGACGCGGCGCTTCGGCACGCCCAGGGGATGCTCACCGCGGCGGTGGCGTGACGCCACAGACATTAGGCTGAGGCGATGTCCGCGACCACGGAGATCAGGGCTGCGGAAACCCGGGCCGTCACCAGAACCGCGTGGCTGACATCGCGGCACTCTTTCTCCTTCGGTGACCACTATGACCCGCAGAACACCCATTTCGGGCTGCTGCTGGTGAACAACGACGACATCGTCGCCCCGGGAACGGGATTCGACACCCACCCGCACCGCGATATGGAGATCGTGACCTGGGTGCTGCGCGGCGAACTGTCGCACCGCGACTCCGAGGGCAACCAAGGCGTGGTCTATCCCGGCCTGGCGCAACGCATGTCGGCCGGCAGCGGAATCCTGCACTCCGAACGCAACGACTCCCCCACTGAGCCGGTTCATTTCGTGCAAATGTGGGTGGCCCCCGATGAGGCCGGCGTCGAACCGAGCTATCAACAGCGAGAGATCGACCAGAAGCTGTTGGCGGGCAATCTTGTGACGATCGCCTCAGGCATGTCCGCGCATGACGCCGCGATCACCCTGCACAACCGCAACGCCGCGCTGCACGTGACGCGGTTGGCGGCCGGTGCGGCGTTGGGCCTTCCGCAGGCGCCCTACCTGCACCTTTTCGCGGCCCGGGGCCGGGTCGACGTGGAGGGAATCGGCGCGGTGAACGAGGGCGACGCCGTGCGATTCACCGACGCCGACGGCCGGCGCGTGACCGCGAGCGAGCCGTCGGAACTGCTGATCTGGGAGATGCACGCGAAGCTGGGTGACTGAGGCCATAGAGGGCCGGCTCCGCAGCCCATAGAGTGGGCTCGACAGACAGGAGTCGGCATGCCTCAATCGCACCCGCAGCACGCGGCGCCCAACCCCAACCGGAACATCAAGGCGATCCGCACCGTGCGGTTCTGGGCGGCACCCCTGGTGATCACCGTCGCGTTGATGTCGGCGCTGTGCGCGCTCTATCTCGGCGGCATTTTGAACCCGACAACCAACCTGCGTCATTTCCCCATCGCGGTGGTGAACGAGGACGCCGGCCCCGGCGGCGCACAGATCGTCGACCGCCTGCTCAATGGGTTGGACAAGAACAAGTTCGACGTTCGCGTGCTCACCCGAGGCGAGGCCAAGCACCAAATGGACACCGGACGGGTGTACGGCCAGGTGCTGATACCGCCGAGCTTCTCGTCGAAGTTGCGAGACTTCGCGACCAGCGCGGTAGTGCCCGCCCGCGCCGATCGGCCGTCGATAACGGTCTCCACCAATCCGAGGGCCGGCACGCTAGGCGCGAGCATCGCCGGTCAAACCCTCAACGCGGCGATGGGAATGGCCAACGGCATAGCAGGGCAACGGGTTATGGCGGAGGTGGCCGCGCAGACCGGCGGTGCGCCGCTGGCCGGGGCGGCCCAGGTGGGTCTGAGCGCCCCCATCGACATCCAGTCGAACGTGTACAACCCACTGCCGAACGGCACCGGTAACGGCCTGTCGGCCTTCTACTACGCGCTCTTGCTGCTGCTGGCCGGATTCACCGGCAGCATCGTGGTCAGCACGCTGGTGGACGCGCTACTCGGTTACGTCCCGGCGGAATTCGGCCCGGTGTACCGATTCGCCGAGCAGGTCAGGATTTCCCGATTCCAGACCCTGCTGCTGAAGTGGGCCATGATGGTGCTGCTGGGGCTGCTCACCTCGGCGGTGTATCTGGCGATCGCCGACGGGCTCGGCATGCCCATCGACCACAGCTGGCAACTCTGGGCGTTCGGGGTCTTCGCGATCGCCGCGGTGGGCATCACATCCAGTTCCCTGCTCTCGGTGCTGGGCACCGCCGGAATGCTGGTCAGCATGCTCATCTTCGTGATCCTCGGTCTCCCGTCCGCCGGTGCCACGGTGCCGCTGGAGGCCACGCCGTCCTTCTTCCGCTGGCTGGCCGAATTCGAACCGATGCACCAGGTCTTCCTCGGGGCCCGCTCGCTGCTCTACTTCGGCGGTCATGGCGATGCCGGTCTGACCCAGGCCCTGACCATGACGACGATCGGCCTTGTCATCGGCCTGCTGCTCGGCGGCGTCGTCACGCACCTCTACGACCGCAAGGGCTTTCACCGGATTCCGGGCGCGGTCGAACTGGCGATCGCCCAGGAGCACCAGGCGCAGCACCTGGCCCGCCGCGGTAAGCACGCGGTGGTGCCCGCCGCCGCGCCTGCCGGATCCGGGCCGGCGCCTGCCGGATCCGGGTCGGCCGAATCCGGCGCCACCGAACCCGCCGCCACCGAACCCGCCGCCGCCGGGCCCGAAAGTTCAAGCGAGCAAGCGTAATTCGCGCGTAGCCCGACCGTCACCCCAACGTTATCTTTGTTGACAGTGTGACTTTTGAGGCTGATGATGTTTTTGTTGCATTCGGCTTCAGGCGGAAAGGGCTAAAGTGCTGACCCGACGCGCCAGCTTCCGCCGGCTCGCGGCGTGCTGCGCGTCCGTCGTCGCCTGCTGCACCCTGGCCATCACCTCGGGACAACCCCTGGCCCGGGCCGCCGACGGCCGCGACCTGCTGGCCAACGCCATCGGCAGCACCCGTGGTTCCTACCTGGTCTACAACTTCGGCCCCGGCCATCCCGCGCCGATGCTCAACGCCGGGGGCAGTTGGTACGAGATGGACAACGGCGGCCATCTGATGATCATCAAGAACGCGGCGGGTCGCCTGTCGCCGCACCTGCTGGTCGACACGCACCGGGGTGATCAGGCCAGGTGCGAGAACAACCCCGGGGCCCGCACCGGCGAGGGCCTCTGGCAGGCGTCGGAGCTCTACGCGCCGCTGCAGGCCTGGCAGCGCATGGGCCAGCCGACCATCGCGATCAACGCCAACTTCTTCGACGTCCGAGGGCAAAAGGGCGGATCCTGGCGGCAGACCGGCTGCAGTTCTCCGCTCGGCGCCTTCGTCGACAACACCCAGGGGCAGGGTCGCGCCAACCAGGCGGTCACCGGTACCGTCGCCTACCCCGGCAAGCAGGGCCTGTCCGGTGGCGGCGAAAGCTGGAGCGCGCTGTCGACCATGATCCTGCCGTCCGGTGGTGCGCCGTATGTGGTGTGGCCCAAGACAAAGAGCGACTATGACGCCGCCACTCCGGTGGTCGCCGACCTGCTGAACAAGAACGAGCGATTCGTCGCGGTCTCGGGAATCGGGCTGTTGGCGCCCGGCAACACCGGACAGCTGCACGACGGCGGGCCCAGCGCGGCGCGAACGGCCATTGCCTACGCCCGGCAAAAGGACGAGATGTACATCTTCGAGGGCGGCAACTACACCCCGGACAACATGCAGGACCTGTTCCGCGGACTCGGCAGCGATAACGCCGTCCTGCTCGACGGCGGCGGCTCGTCGGCGATCGTGCTGCGCCGCGACACCGGGGGCATGTGGGCCGGGGCGGGATCACCGCGCGGATCGTGCGACACCCGGCAGGTGCTCTGCGACTCACACGAGCGTGCGCTGCCCAGCTGGCTGGCGTTCAACTAGCAACGGCCGCAGCAGGTTTCGTCGCAGCCGGCCCCAACCGGAAGATCAGCAGACTCGCTGCTATCACCGCGGCGGTGACCACGAACACCGGGGCGATCACGTATCTCGACATCGTCGCACCGAAGAAGGCGCCGGCGCACATGGTCGCGACGACTCCGATGCGCAGCCTGTGGCGTTCGCCGGTGCCGCCCGCCAGGCGACTGTCCAGCCCGAGGCTGACGATCGTCGACGTCAGGACCGTGGTGGACAGCTCCTGAATGCCGAACTGGCGCGCGCTCGAGTGTTGCAGGCCGAACGTCACCGCGAGGATGCCGATCATGATCAGCTTCGAATTCCCTTGGTAGCGCAACACTCCCGCGCCCGCCAGGATCGCCAGCGCCACCAGCAGCACGATCTCGGTTGCCAGTACCGTGCTGATCCACGCTCGCGTGCGGACGCCGAAATGGCGTGCGAGCCGGCCGCTGACGACCGTGGTGCAGATGAAGGTCGGCAGGGCCACCACGACGGCGGTCAGGTCGATGGTGGTTCTCGGAGCCAGCCAGAACCCGAGGAAGATCACGTTGCCGGTCATATTGGCGACGAACACGTGGCCGAGCGCCAGGATGCTGATCGAGTCGGCCAGGCCGGTGGCGAAGGTCAACAGCAGCAACGCGGCTACCGTCCATCGTTGCGATACCGGAGACGTGACAGCCATGCGGTGCAGTATATTTCGGCTCCGCCGGCGGTCGCCGCTAAACTTTCGGCGTCAGATCCAGCGACGTGATCGTCGTCATCCTGGTCACCAGCCAACGGTTGTCGGACCGCTTCAAGAACAGCCGGTAGGACAGGTACTTCAGCGACGGGACGTTCTTGGTCAGCGGGCTGGTGGAGGTCGTGTTGGTGTAGACGATGACTGCAGCGTTGGGGCCGTCGAGCGTTTCGACCGCCGCGCCGGTGACCTCGGTGCTGTTGGTGATCTTGGCCTGCTTGTTAGGGGCCACGATCGCGTCGACGAATTTGCGGTACTGCGCTTCGAAATCGCCGCTGAGGTAGCGGGATGCGCGGTCGGCCAGCGTGTCCATGTTTTCCGGCGTATACGTCCACAGCGTGGTGATCGCGTTGGCCGCGGTCCGCGCGACGTTGAGTTTCGTTGCCGCGGTGGCCCGGTCGGTCAGGTACGGCTGCATCATCGCGCCGGCGAAGGCGGCGGACCCGACGAACAGCAGAGCGGCGATCGTGGCGACGGCGGCCCAGGCCCTGCCGGTGCGCCGCTTCTTGCGCGGGCCATCGCCCGGCTCCGTGTCGGCGGCCCCCTCCGCGTCCTGGCCGGTGGCCTCCCCTTCGCCGGTTGCCTCGTCGGTGGCCTCGCCGTCAGCGCCGTCCGGCTCGGCCGCCGTGGCCTCGGATTCCGTTGCCGCGTCGGCAGTTTCGTCGCTCGGGAGCGCGCCGTCGCGCTCTGCCGCAGTGGTCGCGCCGCCTTCGGCGGCGGTGTTCTGCTCGGCGGTCACATCACCTGCTGCAGGTTGCTGATCTTCCACTGGTTCCCTTCCTGCGTCGCGGTTGCCGCCCAACGATTGGCGTTCTGTACCACCTGTTTTTCATCCGGAGACTTCGTTGTGATCGCGGTGGCCACCATGACATTGACGCTGCCGTCGTCGTTCCATCGCTCCAGGCCGGCGTCCAGGACGGTGCCCGTGGCCGGTTCGGCCCGGGCTACCTGGAGGAGAATCTCGTTGGCGTTCTTCTGGTATTGCTTGGCGAAGTCGCCGGTCGCCTGCGCCAAGATCCGATTCACGTAGTCGTTGGCGTGGAACGGATCGATGGAGGTGAACTGCGTCATGAAGCCGCTCACGTAGTTCAGCACCTCGCGGTCCTTCGACGCGGTCCGCTCCCGGGACGCGTGCGAGGCGAGCATCAGCGCGCAGGCGGTGATCGCCGCCACCATCAGCACCGCGGCGACGGTGCTGGCCAACGGCACCAGCCAGGGTCGCGGCGCCTCGGCCTCGACCGGCCGCGCGACGAGCAGGGGTCGCTCGTCGGGGGCGAACCTGCGGCGCGGGCTCATTTACCGGCCCCGGGCTGTTTCGGCTTGGTCAGCACGTTGAGATCGTCGACGCGCCAGTCGTTTCCGCCGACCTTGGCGAAGTTCACCCGCACCGTGGCGCTGATGTAGCGTTGCTCGGGCCCGGTCCCGCGGCGGCCCTGCATGAACAGCAGCATCTTCGCCCGGTCCGGGCTGGCCGATTCGATCGAGCTGTTGGTGACCCAATACTCGTTGATGACCGGGTGCCCCTTCTGGACCAGATCCTGCTGGGCCGCGAGCTGGGGCCGATATTTGTCGGTCGCCAGCGACAGTGCCCGGGTGAAGTCGTCGTGCAACGTCTTGGGGTCATACGTCAGCATCTGGGCGACCATCTTGGGTCCCAGCGTCGCGATCTGGGCGCGGGTCTGATCGGTCGCGCGGTCCGCGGAGTACGACACGAAGAAGCTCATGGCGACCCCGGCCAGGCAGAGGATCAGCGCGCTCGACACGGCGGCCGCGCTCCAGCGCCGGGTGTGAGGCGGCGCCGTCTCCGCTTCCAGGCGGCGCACTTCCGTGCGCACCAACATGTCGGCGAAGGTACGGCGGCGCGAATCCCACAGGGGCCAAAGCCATCCCAAGATCGACACGGTATCGAGCAGGTGGGCTAGCTCCCGGAGCAGCAGCGTCCACGGGCCCGGAGCGGCGCCGGTGCGCCGCGTTACGGTGATGCCCACCAGAGCGCGACCCAGGCTCCAGCCGGTGATGACCGGCAGCAACAGCCGGTTGACCAGAAGAAGCAGGGTCACTATGCCGAGGACGCAGATGGCCAGCCACCACCACACGCCGCCCGCCGGCACGGTGAACGACACCAACGCCAGGGTCGTCACCACGGCGACCCCGGGCAGCACGTCGACGGCGACGGCGATGGCGCGAGATCGCCAGGGCGCCAAGGTCTCCCGCGGTGACTGTTGGATTGCCGTGGGCGCAGTGGGTTCGGCCACCACCGTCACTTCGTCACCTGGTCGAGCTTGGAAATCTTGTACTGCCCCTCGGCGAAGGCCATTTTCACGCGCAGCCGGTAGCCGGCTTCGTTCTGGTTCTGGTCGCTGGCCACCTTGACGCGCATCGCGACGAGGATGTCGATCGAACCGTCGGGGTTGTTGCGTTCGACAGCCGCCCGCACGTCCGACACCTGAACGTGGACGTTCGCGGCCTGATACGCCTGCACGAGCATGCTGGTGTACAGCAACGCCTGCGAGCGGAACGCGTCCGTGCCGCAGTCGATGATCTTCTGCTCGCTCGCGGTCATCGCGTTGGTGTCCGGCGCCTGGGTCGCCGACACGCATTCCACCGCGGCCTTCAGCGCCGCGTCGTCGTTGCGGGCGGTCCGTTGGCTTTGCTGGTGGTAGTGCAGAGCGAGGTAGCCACCCGCCCCGATGGCGCCGGCGCAGAGCACCAGCACCGCGGCGATGGCGGCCAGCCACCCGCGACCCACCCGGGACGGACGCCGGGGCGCGGCCACGGCGGGCTCGCCGGATTCAGCGGCATTGTCGGCAGCGCCGTCGGACTCGGACACCTCGGCGTCGACGTCGGCGTCACCGTCGGTGGATTCCACGGGATCCCCCGAGGCGTCCTGCGGATCGGTGTGCCCGGTCTCGGGTGCCGTCGAATCCTCGTCCTTGTCCTGCGTGGTCAACGAATCGTCCGTGTCGATGGGGTTCAGCCGGCTGGTGCCAGCATCTCCTTCCATCCATCGTCTCCTGTTCTGGTCGAGTTCTCGACGGAGTATTTCACCCCGTCTGGCCCTACCAGTTCACCGCTTTGGGGACTGTAGATCGCCGAGGGAGGCCCACTGGGTTTGTAGACACAGGGGTTGGGCTGCTGGCCATTGCACTGCACGGTACCCGACCCCGGCCGGGACAGCGGATCGCTGGTGGGCGGGGGTGTGCCCGGAACCCGGTCCGAGGGCGCCGGGTTCAGCCCGTTGTTCACCGACGGCGCGGGAATCACTATGCCTGGCTTGACCGGCTGGTCACACCGCGCCGACGGCGCGGGGCAGGTCAGAATCTGGTTGGGGTCGCCGTACCACGGGTTGGTACCCGCGGGCACATACGGCTTGGGGTCACGGCATTCCCGCGGAGTCGCGGCGCGTTTGCCCGGAACGTCCGTACACGGGATGTTGCGCGATCCGCGCACGCCGTTGGCCGGGGTCTCCATCGGGATCTTGCAGTACGTACCCGTGGGCAACGGCTGAACGCTGGTGTCGGCCGGTGACCGCCACTCCGACGCCGGAATGAAGCCGGTCAAACACGGCGGCGGCTGGTTGATCGACAGCGCCAGGTCCAGCGCGGCCATGTTCGGGAACGGCGCCGCCACCGTCTGGGCGATCGATGCGCCCTGCGGGAGGAACACCAGGACCTGCTCGACGCCGGTGTGGTAGCGCTTGAGCAGCTCGATGACGACTTCGAGATTGGCCAGCGTCTGGGGCAGCGAGTCACGCACGTCGTTGAAGACCGAGTTGACCTGGTCGGCCGTCGGCGCCGCCTGGCGCAGCACGCTTTTCAGGTGTTGATCTTCCTGCGCGGTCTGGGCGCCCAGCCGGTTGAGGTTGCGCGCCCAACGTTCGATGGCATCGCCCGATTTGACCTGGCTGTCGAGCACCGGGCCGGAGTTCTGGATGATGTCGTTGACGTCGGTCATCTGGTTTTTGAAGTCACCGACGATCGCCTGCGTGGCATCGACCAACCTCTGCAGGTTGGGGCCCAACCCGCCGACGGCTTGCGCCGTCTCGTCGAGCAGCTGACCGATCTTCTCCTTCGGCAGCACCGCCAGCCCGCGGTTCGCGGTATCCAGGGCCGGCCCGATTTCGGCGGGCACGGTGCCCTTGGTGATGGTCTGGCCCTCCGCCAGGTACTTGCCGGTATTCCCGGACGAGGTCAGGTCCAGGTACTGCTCACCGACGGCCGAGACCGAGTGCACGTTGGCGGTCGCGTCGATCGGGATCTTGTAGTGGCTGTCGATGCTCATCGTCGCCTGCACGCCGTGCTCGGTCGGCTCGACGTCGGTGACCTTGCCGATGGTGATGCCCCGGTAGGTGACGTTGGCCGTGGGATACAGCCCTCCCGATGCCGGTAGGTCGGCCTTGAGCGTGTACCGGCCGATGCCCATCAGGCTCGGGATCTGCAGGTAGTAGATACCGAGGACGAGCAGCGAGATGACGGTCAGGACCCCGAAGGCGATCAGCTGGCGTCGGATGAAGGGAGTCAGCAATTCCGGTCCCCCCTTTCCACCAGCGGTCCACCCGGTGCGTCATTCGGGTTCGGCGTGTAGCGCACGTCGGGAATCATCGTCTCCGGGTCGCGCCCGAAGGACTGCTCGAGCGCCCGCAGGGCTCCGGACAATCCCGTCCCGGTGAGGAACGCGTTGTCGACCGCGCTGTAGGTCAGGTCGAGCGTCAGCGAGATGTTGATGTAGTCACCGCGGAACATCTTGGGCACCGTGTCGATGTCGAACGGCTGGGTGAGGATCAACTTCAGCGCACCGATCAGATAAGGCGAGGCCTTGCCGAGCTCCTTGAGCGGGCATTGCAGCGCCTGCAGGTCGGTGTGCAGCGGCCCACGTGTTTCCGACAGGTACTGGTCGGCGGCCTGGCTGAGCCGTCCCACCGAGTCGGTGGCGTTGATCAGCAGGTTCTTCGTGTCGGCGAAATGCTTGATCAGCGGCGGAATATCGGTGAGCACCCGATCCAGGACATCGGCGCGGCCGCCCACGTAGGTCAGCAGCCGGTTGGTCGAGTCGATGGCGTGCGTGATGTCGTCGCGCTGCGCGTTGAGCTGGCTGGTGAAGGTGTCCAGCTTGCCCAGCAGTGCCCGGATCTGTTCGCCGCGTCCGTTGAAGATGTTGTAGATCTCGTTCTGCAGCACCTCCAGGTTGGGGATGCCGCCGCCGCGCAGGATGAGCGACAGGCTGGCCAGCGTCTGCTCGGTCGTGGGATACGAGGTCGAGTTCTTCAGCGGAATGGTGTCGCCGTTCTTGAGCAGTTCGGGCGACGGATTTGGCGGCGCCGCGAGCTCGACATGCTGCGAACCCAGCAGTGAGGTCTGGCCGATCCGGGCGGTGGCGTTCTTGGGCAGCTTGACCTTTTTGTCCACGCCCAGCGTCAGGGTGGCGATCCAGTTCTTCAGATTGATCGCCTTGATCGAGCCGACGAACACGTCCGCGACCATCACCTTGCTGTTGCCGTTGATCGCCAGGGTGTCCGGCACCTGCACGTAGATGGTCATGGAGCCCGAGCCGCTGCCGGGGCCGCCCGGGATGGCGACGTTCGAAATGCCTTTCCAGCCACACGAACTCAGCACCATCGCCGCGACCAGCAGGATCAACGTCTGCCATGCCCGGTGCCGGACCAACCTCATCGCGCTCGTCGCGCCCCTCACTGGCCACCTCCAAAGTCAGCGGGTGACGCGGGGCCACCCGCGTTCGGTGCGGGCGCGGACACCGGCGCCGGTGTCGGCGCGACCGGTCCCGGGATCACGCCCGGCCCCGGCGGTGGCGGCGGAATGGGAACCTGCGGCGGAACCTGGCCGATGACCGGCGCTATCGGGTTCTCGTCGTAGGCGTTCGGCGGCCCCGGCGGGGTCTGCAGAGTCGACTGGACCGGCTCGATGTTCGGTCCGCCCATCAGCTCATTGAGCGACTCCGGGGTCATCAGGCCCGCGGTGATCGGCCCGACCTGCTGGCCCTGCATACCCGGGGCGACGATCCAGCCCGGCTGGGTGTTGCGGTGCGACGTCGGGGTGTCGGGCACCCAGATGCCCGGCACGGTGGTGTCCTTGTATCCGTTCGGCGGATGCAGCCGATCCTCCGAATAGGCGACTTCCTTGGGCAGCGTCTCGGCCGTGCTGAACAGGTTCAACCCGAACGGCGGGTAGTTGAACTTGATCGCATCCAGAATCGGCGCGAGGTACTGCGCGCACAGTTCGGCCGACTCCTGATATCCCAGCCGGCTACCGGCCTGGATCGCGCTGCAGATGAACTGCATCGGGTTCGCGAAGTTGGTGATCGACGGGATGGCGACCACCGAACCGTGTGACGGGTGATAGATCTGGTTGATGTTCGCCGCGGCGGTCGGCAGGACGTGCAGCGCGGTCTCCAGCCCGTTCAGCGGATCGGGCTGCAGCAGCGTGTTCGTGACGGTTTCGAGGTTGTTGATGTCGTGAGTCAGCACCTCGCGGTTCTGGTTCAGCCACGGGCGGATGGTGCTGAGCAGGCCGTCGAACTGCTGGATGGCGTTGGCCAGGTCGTTGTCGGAGTGCGCGAGGTGCGTGGTGAAATCGGCCAGGTTCTGGTTCAGCGCGACGAACTGCTGGTCGTCGTTGTGCAGTGCGTTGACGAACAGGGCCAGGCTGCGCACCACCGCGAAGAAGTCGCCGCGACCCTCGTTCAACGCGGTCAGCGCCTGCGACAGGTTGCTCAGCGTGTCGTTGAACTGCTTGCCCTTGCCGGCCAGCCCATTGGCGAAAGACTCGATGACCTCACCGAACGGGCCCTTCGGCTGCTCGGGTGTGGGGCCCAGCTTGGAGATGATGTTGGTGATGCTGTTGCGCAGCTGATCCCACTCCACCGGCACCTGGGTGCGCTCTTCGGGGATCACCGCGTTGTCGGCGAGCACCGGGCCGCCCTTGTAGGCGGGTTCGAGCTGGATGGCCCGCGACGCCACCAGGGTCGGGTTGAGGATCACCGCCGAGGCGTTGGCCGGAACCCGGTACTGGTTCTCGTAGTGGAAGGTGACCTTCATCTTGTTGCCGACCGGCTCGATCTTGTCGATCGCGCCCACCCGCAGCCCCATGATCTGGACCTTGTCGCCCGGGTACAGCGCGTTCGCCGCCGGGAAGTAGGCCACCACGGTGTTGGTGGTCACCTTCTGATACAAGCGCCAACCGACGTAGCCGACGACGATCGCCAGGATCACCACCAGCGATGCGATGATCACCGATGCCCGCGTCAGCTTCGGCAGCCGCAGGTTGCGGACGTCAAAGATGGTGCTCAATTCTGGCTACCTCCCCCCGCTGCGCCGCTGCCTCCAGAGCCCCCGGGATTGATGAACGGCGCGGGCAGCTGGTTGCCCGGCCCGGGCGGCGCCGGCGGTCCCGGCGGCAACCCCGGCGCGAACGTCGACGGCGGCGGCGTCGGCCCGGCCGGCGCGAGGTTCTCGGTGCGCGCGCCCGGGGGTGCCTGCGCCGGCAACGGCACCGGAGTCCCCGGGACGTCGGGTGGCGGATCGCCCGGCCGGCCCGCGATGTTGATGCCCGGCGTGGGCGGCAGACCGTTCGGGTTCGGCGGCGACGTCATCACGTCGACCGGCGCCGGGAAGCCCGGCCCGCCGAACGGACCCGACGCCGCACCAGCACACGGCAACGGATTCCACGGCCGCGGCAGACCCTCGTCCCCGACCGTGACGTTGCCGCCCGGATTGGCCGGCGTGTACGAGCAGGGCGATCCCGGGGGTACGGCCGGACCCGGGTGGTCGGGCGTGCCCTCGAGCACCGGGGGCGCGGGTGGCGGCGCGCCGTTGGGGAACCGGGTGCCGTTCGGGTCGGGGAACCGGAACTCCGGCAATCCGGCACTGCGCCAGAAGTTCTCCGGATCGATCCCGCGCTTCTTGAAGGCGGCGTCGACCCAGGGCTGCGAAATCTGGTACAGGGCCAGGTTGTGCAGCACCACCTTGAAGAACGGGCCCGAGGCGATGGCCTCGTTCAGGGACGGCAGGAACTTGCCGACCTCGGTGAAACCGTTGGCCAGGTCGTCCTTGCGCTGCACCAGGATGTCGCTGACCGTGCGCAGCTGCTCCAGCACGTGATTCAGGTTCGGGTTGTCGTTGATGAAGCCCTTGACCTGTTCGGAGAACGCCGCGATGTTGCCCAGCAGGGCGTCGATCGCCTGGCCGCGTTCGTTGAAGGCGGCCAGCAGCGTCTTGGTGTTGACCAGCAGCCGGTCGATCTGATCGCTGCGATCACCGAGGATGCTGGCCACCTTGTTGGCCTGCGCGAGCAGGTGCTTGACCTCTTCGTCGCGCTTGCCGACGGTGGCCGAGAACTTCTCCACCCCTTTCAGGGCGGGGCTCAGGTGCGGATAGGTCTGGTCGATGGTCTGCGAGAGCACGTGCAAGGACTGCTTGACCGTGTCGATGTCCCAGCCCTGGGCGGCCTTGGTGACGTCGAAGAACGCGTCGTAGATCTGATACGGCGTGGTGCTCTGGCCGATCGGCAGCGTCCCGCCCGGCTTCAGCGTTTGGTTGCCGCGCGGCTCGAGTTCGAGGACCTTCTTACCCAGGATGGTGTCGGTCTTGACCGCGATCCGGCTCTCGGTGCCGAATTGTGCTGTGCCGGCGTTGAATTGAACCGCGATGTGATCACCGTCGATCTTGAGGCCCTCTACCTTGCCGACGTCCACCCCGGCGATGCGCACCTTGTCGCCTTTGCTCAGGCCGCCGGTGTCGCTGAACTGCCCGTAGTAGTGCGGCTTGGCCATCAACACCGGGACGCTGGTGAAGCTTTGGCCCACGCCGATCACCAGCACCGTCACGACGATGCCCATCAGGCCGATGCGAACCCGGTTGGGTGGTTCCAGTGTTCTCATTGCGGCGTGCACCTACCCGTCGGCTGCTGGAACAACCGGACCGTGCGGACCGGACCGCCGGCCTGCAGGCCGTTGATCTTCAGAGTGATGTCGCAGGCGTAGAAGTTCACGAAGTCCCCGTAGGACCCGATTGCGCGCCCGATCATGTTCAACGCCGTCGGCACCTTCTTCAGGTAGTCCTGCAGTTGGTCCTGCTGATCGATCAGCGGTTGCTGCACCGCGTCGAGGTAGTTGAGCGTCTTGTGCAACAGCCCGCGGTCCTCGGCCAACAGGTCGGCAACCGTGCCGGTGGCGTTGCTGATGTGGGCGGTCCCCCCGGCCAGCTGGTCACCGTGGTCCTTCAGACCGGTGATCAACACCTCCAGGTTGTTGATGGTCTGGTCGAACTGCTGCCGGTGCCGAACCGTCGTGTCCAGCACCGTGTTCAAGTTCTTGATGACCTCGCCGATGGCCTGGTCGCGTTCACCGAGCTGGTTGGTCAGCTGCGCGGTCTGGTCGAGGATGTCGTTGATGGTGCCGCCCTGGCCCTGGAAAACCGTGACCAGCGCGGTCGCAATGGTGTTGACCTTTTGCGGGTCGAGCGCCCGGAACAACGGCTTGAACCCACCGATCAGGGCGTCGAGGTCGAGCGCCGGCTGGGTGCGGGCGAGCGGGATGAAGCCGCCCGGCGGCAGAACCTTGTCGGCCCCTTCGCCCTGGCCGCGCTTGAGCTCCAGGTAGCGGTTACCGATCAGGTCGAGGTAGCGGATCTGGGCGCTCGTCGACTGGTACAGCGGTATCGAGCGGTCGACGTTGAACTTCACCCGCGCCCGCTTGCCGCCGTCGACCAGCTCGACCGTGTCGACCTTGCCGACCTCAACGCCGGAGGCGCGGACGAATTGGCCCGCGCGCAGGCCGCTGACGTTGCTGAACTCCGCCGAGTATTTGCTGGTGCGGTCGAAGCGCATCTGACCGAACACGACGATGATCATCACAGTGAAGACCAACAGCACCACCGAGAAGATGCTGAGCTTGACAATGGTTCCGGTGATTTTCATGGGTTGATCGTGTTATCCCCTACCTGGCGGCCCCAGACGTACTCGATCGCATACGGCGATCCGGTGTCGAGGTGGTTGTACGGCGCGAGGCTGTTGCCGGTGTCCATCACCAGCTCCGGAGCGGGCCACAGGTCGTGGGTGAGGGGTTGCCAGCACCCCGGCGCCCCGCCCGGGCCGCCGCGTGCGTTCACCCGGGGCAGGTTCTCCGGGTAGACGTAGGGGTTGGGCGCACCACCGATCAGGCCGACCGCGCCGCCGAGCCCCAGCGTGAGCGCGGAGACGGCGACCAGCGACAGTGGGTTGGCGACCAGCCCCAATCCGGACAGCGCCTGGGTGTGGGCGACCAGCGAATAGCCATTGCCGCCCAGGAAGGACGCGGCCTTGGGCTCGATGTCGTGGTAGTTGCGCACGGTGCAGAACAGCTCGGGGCTGTAGGTGTCGAGCAGTTGCGCGGTGGGCACCAGGTCGGCGGCGCCGCGCGCCAGATACGGCCCACCCTTTTCGAACAGGTCCGCACCCGTATTGCCGAACCCGGCCGCCGACAACAACGCCTGATCCAAATCCTTTTGCTGGGCATTGATCGTGCGCGAGGTGATCACCGCATTGTTCAAAAAGTCGAACAGATCCGGCGAGGCGTTCGCATACGTATCACCCAGCGCCGCCAGCTGCTGAATGTCCTTGCGCGCCTGCGGCATCTGCGGATTCACATCATCGAGCAGAACGTTGGCGTTGGTGATCGACTGGCCGAACTTCTCCCCCAGCCCCGACAACGACTGCGCCGCCGCACTCAACGTCAAATTCAGCTTGACCGGATCGACCTTCTCCGCGATCGAGGTGATCGTCTGAAACAACGTGTTGATCTCGGTGGTCACCGAACGCGCATCGATCACCGTGCGCGGCGAAATCTTCTGCGGCGACGGATTGGCCGGCGTCGTCAACGACACATACTTGCCGCCGAACACCGTCGTCGCCTTGATATCGGCATT
>JAYZBN010000017.1:0-109163 GCA_036338755.1 Actinomycetota bacterium
CGGTTCCCCGCAGCAGTTGCAGGCCCTGCTGGTCGCCGAGCAGGTGACGGTGTTGAGCCAGACCCCCTCGGCGGTGGGGATGTTGTCCCCGCAGGGGTTGGAGTCGGCGGCGTTGGTGATCGCCGCGGAGGCCTGCCCGGCGGCAGTGGTCAATCGGTGGGCGCCGGGTCGGGTGATGGTCAACGGCTACGGGCCGACCGAGACCACGATCTATGCCACGCTGAGCGCCCCGCTGGTGGCGGGGTCGGGGGCCCCGCCGATCGGCTCACCGGTGGGTCAGGCGGCGTTGTTCGTCCTTGATGGGTGGTTGCGCCCGGTGCCGGTCGGGGTGATCGGTGAGTTGTATGTGGCCGGCGCCGGGGTGGGCGTGGGTTATGTGG
The DNA here is from genome assembly GCA_036338755.1 of Actinomycetota bacterium. Classification (GTDB taxonomy): domain Bacteria; phylum Actinomycetota; class Actinomycetes; order Mycobacteriales; family Mycobacteriaceae; genus Mycobacterium. The sequence continues at coordinate 381 of JAYZBN010000017.1, forward strand.
GCCGCGCGGGGTTGACCGGATCGCGGTTTGTGGCCTGTCCCTTCGCCGGGCCCGAGGCCCCCGGACAACGCATGTATCGCACCGGGGACCTGGTGTGCTGGCGCCCCGATGGGCAGCTGGACTACCACGGGCGCGCCGATGAGCAGGTCAAGATCCGCGGCTACCGCATCGAACTCGGCGAAATCCAGGCCGCCCTGACCACCCTGGCCGGGGTGGAGCAGGCGGTGGTGCTCGCCCGCGAAGACCAACCCGGGGCCAAACGCCTGATCGGCTACATCACCGGGCACGCCGACCCCGCGACCCTGCGCAGCGCGCTGGCCGAACACCTGCCCGCCTACATGATCCCCGCCGCCATCATCGCCGTCGACGCTCTCCCGCTGACCGCCAACGGCAAACTCGACACCCGCGCGTTGCCCGCCCCGGACTACACCGACACCGAGCGTTACCGCGCCCCCTCCACGGCCACCGAGGAAATCCTGGCCGGCATCTACGCCGACATCCTCGGCCTCGAACGAGTCGGGGTCGATGACTCATTCTTCGAACTCGGCGGCGACAGCATCTCCGCGATGCGAGTCATCGCCGCGATCAACGAAGCGCTCGACACCGACCTCGCGGTGCGCACCCTGTTCCACGCGCCATCCGTTAGGCGCTTGAGCCTGCAGGTGGGCAGGCAGACCAGCGAGCCCGAAGTTGTGCCTGTCGAGATCCTCAAGGAGGGTACGGGCGTTCCGCTGTTCTGCATCCATCCCGGGGGCGGAATGAGTTGGCCGTATCAGCGTCTTGGTCAGTACCTGGAATGCCCGATCGTTGGAATTCAGCAACTCTTAGAGGCCGAAGAAGCGGAACCACAGACAATTCAGGAGATGGCGAAGAACTACGCCGACAGAATTCAAAGGATTAGCCCCAGCGGACCCTACAATCTTCTGGGCTGGTCTTTCGGCGGCGTCGTCGCGCATGAAATCGCCATCGAGCTCCAGCAACGCGGATGCGCAATCGGACGCCTCATCCTTTTCGACGCTCAAGTCCGTCTCGACGACAGCGCGAAACTACCCAGCCACCCTCTAGAGGACAAAGAGACTTTGGAAGAAGTCTTGCGTTTCTACGGCATAGACCTTTCCGAGGAGGATGAGCCGCTCACCTATGAGCGCCTAGAAGAAATAATGGTTCAGCGAGGAATCACGGAGTTTCCGCGGCTCAAGCGGCTTGTCGATTGGCTCATTCAAAATCTCAATGGCAACGTGGAGCTGCAGCGGGCCCACGAACCCCGAATTTATGGCGGTGACATGACCATATTCGTCGCTGCGCCGGGTGATAGCGAGCGCAGTGCGTCATTCACACAGAGCTGGCGCCCTTACGTCGTCGGCGACATCACCGAGTATGCGGTCGATTGCGCACATGAGAATATGTTGACTGTCGAATCGCTCAGCCATTACGGCGAACAGCTCAAACTTTTACTTGAACCATAAAACCAGGTGCGGCTTCGAATGCCGGCGGTGAATTCGATCAACCCGCCAGGTTTTCGTGTTCTTTGCTGTTCCAGTCGCTGTCAAGTTTCCGGACTCGCCGTGCTTCCACCCATAACCAGGCCCCGCCCGTCGCCAGAGCCAGCAACGAAATGACGGCGGCGATGAGCGCGTTCCCGTATTGGCAGTGCGCCAAGCACGCAAGGCAGAGCCCGTACGCCACCAGTCCGACCGCCATCAAAAGCAACGCGGGCTCTTTGGCCGGACTTTTCAGCGCTTGTCCCACCAGCGGGCGACTCGTGCGCTGGTGGTCAACGGGATCGATCGAGGTGATGTAACGCATGAGGGCCTCCTCCGCTGTGAGGCTACTAACCCATGATAGCGAAAACAATAACTACAGGTCACTATCTCCACACGCATTTTTCGGACGGCCTGCCGACGGCGCCGGGTCACGGTCGGCCCGGTATGCCCGGCAGACCATCTTGAATGTCTTTGAGATTCCCTTGAATGCCTTGCAGCTTCTGCTCAATGGCCTGCAGATCAGACAGCGTGTTCTGATAGGCCGGCGAGATCTGGTCAGGGGTCGTAGGTCGGGACTGGGGGCAATAGGAAGCAATGGCACCCGCGGTTACGGCGGTGCTCTGATCGGCATTCCATACGGATGTGCGCTGCACGAACCCGACGGCGTCCGCGAAGTTCGGTTGGTGCGCCAGGAAATCGCACACCGCATGCCCTTGCGCCAGCACGTAATCCTGGCTGGGAACTGGCACGCCTTCCTGCTTCAGCACGGAGACGAACGCCGCGTCAATAGCGCTGATCGCGGGAGCCGACGGCTTCGGCGCGGCCGGCGTGAAGGGCGCGGCCGGCGTCGAGGGCGCGGCAGGTGTGAAGGGCGCGGCCGACGGCGGGGGGTCCTCCGGCTGCGCGGACGAATCCTGGCGGTGGAGTGCGAACATCACCAGCACGGCGGCGACGACGGCCACCAGAGACAGCGGCAGCGCGGCGAAAAGGCCGAAGCGGCGCAGCGCGGCAACCTTTTGTCGCCGCGACGCGATGGCGCGGATTCTGCTGGCGCGCGACCGTGCGGCGGCGACGACCTCGGTCTCCCAGACTGCAAACGGATCGAGCTCAGACGTGCCGGCGCCGTGGGCCAGGATTTCGTCGAGCAGTTCGTCGGCCTCTACGGACGATGGCCTACCACCCTGCTCGCGGATCGCTTGGCGCCGCAGCGCGATGAGCCGCAATTCTGAGTCGATCTTCTCGCGGTCGCGCATACCAATCAGTTTGAGAGTGCCGCGCAATTGTGACAACTCCCTGCGAACAAAAGACCGCCGCCGCATTGATGTCCGATGCTCGGATGCGACAGACTCGCGGTAACCCAACTAACGGAACGGTGGGATTCGAGGCATTGGACGCACGCATCACCGCGAGTCGTGACTGGCGCATCGCGTCACTTGTCGTTGGGGCGATCGTGTTCGCGCTCGCCGGTTGTTCGGCGCCGCATCCCGACTCCGCGACCGGACCGACCACGGCCGCGCACGTCCCCGCGCCTCCGGCGCTGACGACACGGATGGTGCCCGCCGACTCAGGCACGCCGGGCGCGCAGCCTCGCCTGGCGTCGGACCCCACGCAGTTGGCCGACGACCTGGTGGCCGACGAGCGCGCGCTGCGCGATCCGGGGACACCGGACCCGGCGCTGACGGCGGCGGCGCATCGCGAGCAGGCGGCCTACCGCGCCATCGGGCGCCACCCCGAGTGGGACGCCACCACGCGCCCGCGTATCCCACCGGAGCTGGTTGATGTCTACGACCGCAACGTCGACGCCCGCCGCCAGCTCACCGCGCTGACCCCGGTGCGAGAAACACTGCCGGCGTGGCGCATCGCGCCGCCGGCACCGGCCGACGAGCTGATGAACTACTACCGCCAGGCGGAGTCCGAATCCGGGGTCAGCTGGAATTACCTGGCCGCGATCAACTTCGTCGAGTCGCGCTTCGGCAGCATCGTCGGCGCGAGCACCGCCGGTGCGCAGGGACCCATGCAGTTCCTGCCCTCGACGTTCGCCGGCTACGGCCAGGGTGGCGACATCCACTCGCCCCACGACAGCATCCTGGCGGCGGGCCGTTACCTGGCGGCCAACGGGTTCGCCACGGATCGCGATCACGCCATTTACGGGTACAACCACGCCAACCAATATGTGCGCGCGGTCGACGATTACGCGGCGCTGATCGCCGCCGACCCCGCGACGTTCGCCGCGTACTACCGGTGGGACGTCTACTGTCTGACGACGGCGGGCGATGTGTTGCTCCCCATCGGTTACGACGCATCGTCGCCGATCCCGGCCGCCGATTACGTGGCCGCCCACCCGCAGTAAACGGCTTTCAGGTGCGAACGGATCCCTGCTCACCGCCGCGAGCGCCACTCACGGAAGCACCCGCAGTCCCCACTTGCCCAGCAGCGGATTGATGAGCATGAAGTACGTCGTGTAGTCGTCGCCGTCGGGCGATGACATCAACAGACCGACCGCGCTGACGGTGCCGTCCGGGTTCATCACGAAGCCTGGACTGCCGCTGTCGCCGTCCAGGCTGAACACGCTGGCCTCGACGACGTCACCGTTGATGCTTTTGACGGCACCGCACGTCTCGCCGGTCACCGCGCCGATCTTGCAGAACGGCATGCCGGCCTGAATCTGCTGGCGGCTCAACACCTCCCGGACCTGATACCTGCCGCCGACGTCGCCTATCGGCATCCCGACGCTCGGCTCCAGACGGATGATCGCGGCGTCTCGCTTGTCGCCGTCGTGCTCGCTGGCGGAGATCCTGCCCAGCGGAGCGTCGTTACCGTACGTCCATTCCGCGCCGTCGTGTGAGTCGCAGTGCCCGCTCGTCATCAGATAGTAACTGCCGTCGGATCCCTGCGCCGCGAATCCGGCTGTGCACCTGCCGGATTCATGATCGACTCCGATGCCCGGCGCGGGGGGCGGCGACGGCAGAGCCGGGGGCGGCGCTGCGGGAGCGGTTTTCGCCACGGCTGTCGCGATCACCATCACAGCCCCTAAGAGCACCGGCCCCCGCAACCACCGTATGGTCACGCCGTCCCTTTCTCCCTTGCGCCCGCCAGATAGTAGCAGGGCTGCCGACCTGAAATGAGCTGGCGGCCAACTTGTTCCACGCATCCGGTTCATCCGGCATCGACGTGCCGGGCAAGGAAATCCAGCACAGCACCGGCAAAGACGTCGTTGCGGTCGCCCGCCACCATGTGTCCCGCGCCGCGAACATCGGTGAATTCGACCTGCGGGAAACGCGCGAGGAATTCGTCGGCGCGCTCCTGGCTGACCAGGTCGCTCATCTGGCCGCGGACCAGCAGCATGGGCACCCCTCCGCGCAGGATAGCGCCGACGGCGGCGTGCATCCGGTCCGGGTCGGTCACCTCGAAAGGCGGGAAAGCCGCAGTGCCGCTGATGAATTGAGGGTCCCAATGCCAGTACCAGCGATCGCCGCGGCGACGCAGATTGGTGGTCAGGCCTTCCAGATCGGTTGGTCGCGGCCGGTGCGGGTTGTATTCGGCGATGGCGTCGGCGACCTCGTCGAGTGAGCCGAAGCCCGACTCCACGCGGTCGGCCATGAAGGCATGTATCCGGTTCGCGCCGGACTGGTCCATGTTCGGCACGATGTCCACCAACACGACCGCACTGGCGATGCCCGGGCACAGCTCCCCGGCGAGGAGCATCGATGTGAACCCTCCCAAGGATGCACCGACCAGCACCGGCCGCGGGGGCAGCGTGCGCAGCACTTCTTGGACGTCGGCGGCGAAACTGACGACGCGGTAGTCGCCGTCGTCGGACCAGTCCGATTCGCCGTGGCCACGCAGGTCGACGGTGACGGCCTGCCACCCCTGTGCCGCCACGGCAGCGGCCGCCTTCCCCCAGGACCGGCGGGTCTGTCCGCCGCCGTGCAAGAACACCACCGCGCGCGCCTGCTGATCCCCCAAGCGGTCAGCGACGATCTGCACCCCGCCGGGGCCCTGGATCGTGAACGGTTCAGCTGCCGCGGGCATCAGGTGATACTAAGGCGCCCCCCACGCAAAGCTCGCGTTGGCTTAACGTCGACAGCGTGCAGCGGCGTTGATCGCGAAGAGGGTGATGCCCGCGCTACGCAAGCCCACCGAAGCGAAGGAGCACTCGTGCACCTTGACGAGTACATGTCGTTGGATGCGACCGCGCTGGCCGACCTGGTCTCGCGCAAGCAGGTCACCCCGGCCGAGCTCCTCGCGTTGGCGCGGCAACGAGCGGACGAGGTGAATCCGCGGCTGAACGCCATCGTCTGCCGCCTCGACGACGTGGCCGACCGGCAGGCCGCCGACCCAAACCTGAGCGGACCGTTCGCCGGTGTGCCGTTTCTGCTCAAAGACCTCGGTCAGGAATACCGCGGCTTCGCGACCTCGTGCGGCTCGCGCTCGCTGGCCCATGACGTGGCCGACCGGCATGCCCTGGTCACCCAGCGGTTCCTGGACGCGGGCCTGGTGATCTTCGGCAAGACCAACACCCCGGAGTTCGGGGCCAAGGGCGTGACGGAACCCGACTATTGGGGGCCGGCCCGCAATCCGTGGAACACCGGGCACACCCCCGGCGGCTCCTCGGGCGGATCCGGGGCCGCCGTGGGGGGGGGGCTCGGGCCCCCCGCCCGCGCCCACGACCGCGGCGGGGCGCTCCGCCTCCCCCCCGCCCGCCCCCGGCGGGGGGGCCGCCCCGCACTCCTGGCACCCCCGGGCACCCCCCCGGCGGGCCCGCGGGGGGATCGGGGGCCGCCGGGGGGGCGGGCAGCGGGCCCGCCGCCGGCGCCAACGACGGCGGCGGGTCGATCCGCATCCCCGCCGCCTGCAACGGACTGGTCGGCCTCAAGCCCAGCCGGGGGTTGGCGCCCTACGGCCCACAGACGGGTGAACAGCTGCTGGGCATGGCGACCCAGGGAGTCGTGTCGCGCACCGTGCGCGACAGCGCGGCGCTGCTCGACGCGATCATCGGACCCGACCCGAGCGCAGCCTACCGAGTAGCGTTGCCCGACAACGCGTTTGGCGAACAGATCAAACTCCGCCCGCAGACGCTGAGAATCGGATACTCGGCGCGCTCGGCGATCAACGCTCGGCCGCACCGCGAGGCCGTCGCCGCGGTCGAAAACGCCGCGGCGCTTCTTCGCGAGCTCGGCCATCAGGTCGAGGAGGTCGCGCCGCCGTACGACGACGCTGCGCTGGGGCGTGACTTTCTGACCATCTGGTTCGGCCAGCTATACCAGCAAGTCGCCGACATCAAACGGCGAATCGGTGCGCGCGACAGCGACTTTGAGGCCGACACCTTGGCCATCGCCGAACTGGGCCGGTCGGGCGGTGTGCTGCCCGTGATGTCCGCACTGGAGAATCGGAACGACTACATCCAGTCGCTGGCCGCGTTTCACGCAAGCTACGACTTCTTCTTGACCCCTACGTTGGCCACCCCACCGATTGCGGTCGGTGCGACGACGACGTCGGCCCCGTTGCAGCGGGTGGCCCGCCTGGTCAGCCGGGTCCACGCCGGAAAACTCATGGGGCTCAGCGGAATCCTCGATGACCTCATCCAGGAGAGTCTGGGCTGGGTGCCCTATACGCAGCTGGCGAACCTCACCGGCCGCCCGGCGATCAGTGTGCCGCTGCATTGGACGGATGCCGGACTGCCGCTGGGTGTGCAGTTCGTCGGAAAGCTCGGCGCAGACGGCGATCTGCTGCAGCTCGCAGCGCAACTCGAAGAGGCGCGCCCCTGGGCCCACCGGCATCCCGCACCTGCGGACCCGAATTAGCCTGTCGTTGAGGGCTTTACGTGGTAGGCTCGGCGTCTTCGGTACCGCGCTGGCCTCGCCACAGGCTGGCGAAGCGCCGGGCGATGTCGCCGAGGCGACCGCCCCCGTGTTGCGAAGCCTTGATGCGGCCGAGGGTTTCTCGTCCCTCGTTCGCGTAGTCCTTGACGGTTTCGTCGCCTTCCTCGGCGCGCATATCTGCTCTCCAATCGTGTTGGCTACTCCGGCGCCTGGCGCTCGGGTGGTTCGGACGGCGTCAAGCGCTCGGGCGGTTCTGCCGGCGTGACCCGTTCGGGCGTTTCCGTCGGCGTCAGCCGCTCCGGCGTCTCGCCGGGACTGCCCGGTTGCACCGGCTCCGAATCTGCCGGCCGCCCCGCCGGAGACGGCCTGAGGCGTGTGTCGATCATGCTCAGTCCTTCGCTCGGCTCATGGCCGCGTACCCGCCGTACCCGGGCAGCCAAACGCCCCAGGCGGTATCCGATCGGCCGCGATGACGAATCCCGGCCGCGCGCCGAAGCCACTGGATTCCCCGCTTACACTCCAACCGTGGTCAATCCGGCGCGAGCGAAACCGCTGGTCGTCGGCGCCGCCGTCGTCGTACTGCTTGCCGTCCTCGCCGCACCCGTCAAGCAGCGCTGCGGTGCGCCGGACTTTGCCTGTGCGTCGACGCTGGATAACGACGGCAACGTCCGCTACTACTACGAGATCGAACCCGTCGGCGTCTACCTCGCGGAAATCGTCACCGGCACCAACATCGCGCTCTTTTACAGCGCGGGCGAGGACCTGGTCAAAGCCCGGTAGCGACGGAGCGGTGGCGGTCTCCGGCGCCGCATCCGCTGGGTAACAAGTTCGGCTCGATCCGGGCGGCGTCGTGACCGGCCGGAGACCCGCAGGAGACCGTCGCGGCGGCGGCCGCGCTGAACCTGCTGGTAGAGCCGATGGGACGAGCGCGAATCGCTCCTGGTCGGCTCGACAAACGCGCCTGCGGGGAGCCTGTGACGGGTGCTCTCGATTGGAGGCTTCACAGCAAGCTAACGCATACTTGTCACCATGCTTGAAGCGACATCGCCGCAGGGCACCGTTGTGGTGCCTGGTGGTGCGCTGGGCGTGGGCAGAGGTTTGTGATGGCCCGCTCGGGCGGCGCACATCGTCGTCATCGAGCAGTCCGTCAACCCTCCCGTTTCCGCAAGGGGCTGACGCGCACCCTGGGCGCGCTCGTCTCCGTTGCCGCCGTGGGGCTCACCGGGGCGGGGTACTACGTGGCGCATGGCGCGCTGGGCGGTATCACCGTGTCGAACGCCCTGCTGCCCGACGATCCGCGTTCCAGCGGCGACAACATGAACATCCTGCTGATCGGGCTGGATTCGCGTAAAGACCAGGACGGCAACGACCTGCCCAACTCGATCCTGAAGCATCTGCACGCCGGCGATTCCGACGACGGTGGCTACAACACCAACACGATGATCCTGGTGCACGTCAGCGCCGACAACAAAGTCGTCGCCTTCTCGATCCCCCGCGACGACTGGGTGCCTTTCACGGGAGTCCCGGGCTACAACCACATCAAGATCAAAGAGGCGTACGGGCTGACCAAACAGTACGTCGCCCAAAAGCTGGCCAGCCAGGGCGACAGCACGCAGAAGGAACTGGAGACCAAGGGCCGCGAGGCCGGCCGGGCGGCGACGCTGCGCGCGGTGCGAAACCTGACCGGCGTTCCCATCGACTACTTCGCCGAGATCAATCTGGCCGGTTTCTTCGATCTGGCACAGACTCTCGGCGGCGTCGACGTCTGCCTGAACCACCCCGTCTACGACGAGTATTCGGGCGCGGACTTCCCCGCCGGCCGGCAACGGCTGGACGCGTCCGAGGCGCTGTCGTTCGTCAGGCAGCGGCACGGCCTGGACAACGGCGACCTGGACCGCACCCACCGGCAGCAGGCGTTCATCTCTTCGGTCATGCAGGAGCTGCAGGCGGCGGGCACCTTCACCAACATCGACAAGTTGAAGAACCTCATGGCGGTGGCGCGCAAAGACGTGGTGCTCTCGGCGGGCTGGAACGACGACATGATCCAGCGGCTCGGCGGGCTGGCCGGCGGCAACGTCGAGTTCCGGACCCTGCCGGTGGTGCGCTACGACAACATCGACGGCCAGGACGTCAACATCGTCGACCCGGCGGCGATCAAGGCCGAGGTGGCCGCGGCGATCGGCGCCGACACGCCGACGACCGCGCCGAGCACCACGGCCGTCAAACCCGATCCGTCCACCGTCGTCGACGTGGTCAACTCCGGCGCCATGAGTGGTCTGGCCACCCAGGTCTCGCGCGCGCTGAAGAAGAAGGGCTTCACGCCGGGCCAGGTGCGCGACCGCGAATCGGGCGACCCGACCACCACGACGGTGGAGTACGGCGCGGGTGCTCAGACCGATGCGCTCAGCCTGGCCGGCATGCTCGGCGTGGACGCGCCCAAACAGCCGAGTCCCGGCGTCGCGGCCGGACACATCCGGCTGACCGTGGACACCAGTTTCTCGATGCCCACCGCCGACGAGACCCAAATGGACGACACCACGAGCACCAGCTCCAGCACGACGTCGGCCAAGGCCAAGAGTTACTACTACAACGGGACGACCACGACCTATCCGACGCCCGATCAGGGGAAGCCGATCGACGGCGGCGGCGTCCCGTGCGTCAACTGACCAGGCGATCGCAACCGCGGCGGGTCGCCACCGTCAGGCGTGGGTGCCGCCGTCGATCCGGATCTCGGTACCGGTGATCCACGCGCCGTCGTCGGACACCAGCATGGCGATGACGCCGGCGATCGCGCCGGGCTCGGCCATGCCGGCGCCGCTTGACTCCACCGTCGTCGGCAGGATCGGCATCAGCCGGGGAAACAGCGACCAGTCGGCGTCCTTCGGAATGTAGCCGCCGGTGGCGTCGGTGATCCCGGACTTGATGCTGCCCGGCGCCACGCATGCCGCGCGCAGACCCTGCTTGGCATATTCGAGCGCCAGCGAGTGGGTGAACGCCTGGATGCCGCCCTTGCTCGCGGCGTAGGCGGCCATGTATGGGTGGGCGAACGAGGCCGACGTCGAGCTGAAGTTCACGATCGCGCTGCGCGGATTCACCAGCAGGGACGGTAGCGCCTCTCGGACCACCAGGAAGGTGCCGGTCAGGTTCACGCCGACGATCTGGTTCCAGAGGTCGAGGCTGGTCTCGTGGGTGTGCGCGGCCCGCAGGATGCCGGCGGCGTTCACCAGCGAGTCGAGCCCACCCAACTGCTCGACCGCCAGGCGCACGCCGTCGATCACCGACTCCTCGTTGCCGACATCCATCGGCATGGTGGTGAGCCGGTCGGCGGTGCCGGCGTCGTCGGCCTGCGCACGGGTGCGGTCCAAGCCGTCGGCGGCGACGTCCGAGGCCGCGACGGCGGCACCCTCGTCGAGCAGGCGCAGCGCGGCGGCCTGACCGATGCCCGACGCGGCGCCCGTCACCAGGATCCGCTTGCCCTCAAGCCTTTTCACAGCGATCCTCCCGGCTCAGACCACTCCGCGCAGCGCGTCGGCGCCGTACATCTGTTCCATCATCGACGAGTAGTCCGGGCCGCGGCGCAGCATGTGTCCGCCGTCGACGTTGATGCACTGGCCGGTGATCCAGGTTGCGGCGTCGCTGAGCAGGAACATCGCCAGGTTGGCGACGTCCTCGACCTCGCCGACCCGCGGCAGCGGCGTGCAGAGTGCGTAGTCGCCGCTGATCTCGGGTGACTGGATCACGCTCGCGTCGACCAGATCGGTCCGGATCAAACCCGGTCGAATGCTGTTGACCCGCACCCACGACGGGCCGAGCTCGTCGGCGGCCAGCATCATCATGTGGTCGATCGCCGACTTGGTGACCCCGTAGGGCCCGAACCAGCGGTGGGTGTTGCTGGCCGCGATCGACGAGATCCCGACGAACGAGCCGCCACCGCCCCGCACCAACTCGCGGCTCACATGCTTGAGGACGTACATGGTGCCGTTGACGTTGAGGTCGACGGTGTTTCGCCACGCCTCCGAGTCGGTGTGGGTGATCGGGCCGACGGTCAGCGAGCCGCCCGCGCAGTGCACCGCGCCATGCAGCCGGCCGCGCCAGGCCGTCGCGGCGTCCACCGCACGGACCACCTCGTCCTCATTGGTGACATCGGCGGGCTCGTAGCGGATCGAGCCGCTCCCGGGGAGCGCCTCGATCTCCTTCACGGCCGCCGCAAGGCGATCGGCGTTGCGGCCGACGATCATGACCGAGGCCCCGCCCGCGACCAGCCCGGCGGCCACGCCCTTGCCGATCCCGCTACCGCCGCCGGTGATCAGATATGTCCGGTCTTCGAAAGACAGCTGCACGCGAGGCCCTTTCAAACTGGAACAAGTTCTAGCTATAGAAGCATGTCCGCTCGGGGCGAATATCGCTACCCCCGGTCTCGTTAGGCTTTTGCGGCGCGGCGCTACGGCGTGTCGCGGCGCGCCAGCTTCGTCGGCTTCGCGTTACGCCAGTCCTCGACGTGCGGGGGCTGGCCAACCGGCCAACGGTTCTCGTTGAACGCCGCCCAGTGGGCATGCCCCAGCAGGTGCACGTGGAACGCGTGCCGCAGCGCCTCGGTGTAGCCCATCGCGTCGGAGGCGGCGTTGACCGAATCCTTGATGAGCAGCGACGCCATCGTGGGCCGTTCGGCGATGCGTCGCGCGAATTCGAGTGTCTTCTCCTCTAATTCGTCTACAGCGAAAACCTTGGACACCATACCCAGTCGGTGCGCCTCGTCCGCGTCGATCGAATCCCCGGTCAGCAGAAGCTCTTTGGCCTTTCGCGGTCCGAATTCCCAAGGGTGGGCGTAGTATTCGACACCCGGCATTCCCAGCCGGACCGCGACGACGTCGCTGAACTTTGCGTTGTCGGCCGCGACGATGAGGTCGCACGCCCAGATCAGCATCAAGCCGGCCGATATCGCGTTCCCCTGCACCTGGGCGATGGTGATCTTGCGCAGATCGCGCCAACGGCAAGTGTTTTCGAAGAAGTAGTGCCACTCCTGGTGGTACAGCTTCTCCATGATCGGCTCGAGCGTGGCCCCGCGCGAGCGGAAGCTGGGATGCTGCCCCGGCCCCGGTGCGCGCTCGGCCAGGGCCTGCTCGGAACCGAGGTCGTGGCCGGCGGAGAAGTTTCTGCCGCGCGCCGCCAGGATCACCACGCGAACCGTGTCGTCGGCCTCGGCCCGGCCGAATGCCTCGTCGAGCTGGACCAGCAGGAGCCGACTCTGCGCGTTGTGGGCGTCGGGCCGGTTCAGCCAAATCCGGGCGATGCGGCCCTCATCGAGGGTCTCGTAGGCCACCAGCTCCGGAGAGTTGGCGTCGGCCGCGCCGGTGTCGGCTTGCTCGGAGACTGTCATTCCGCCCACCTCGTTCGTCGTTGAATTGGCCTTGTTTACACATTACGGCCAGTGTGTAACCGGGTCCGCGCTGGGGTGATCGGCCGACGGGCTTACCGTCCGGCGCTCTCGGGCCGCCGGGGCAGCGGCAGCAGGCGGTGGTCGCGGGTGAACACCAGCCGGACGATGCCCATCGCGACGACCACGGTGGTGGCGGCAACCGAACCCAGGATCAAGAACATCACCACGGCCTGCACCAGCACGGCCTGCAACGGCGGCACCCCCGCGAGGATGAGACCGGTCATCGCGCCCGGCAGGAACACCAGGCCGGTGGCCTTGGTCGTCTCGATCTGCGGAGATATGGCCGAGCGCAAGGCGATTCGCAGATACGGTGACGCGGCCTGCCGCGACGGCTGACCCAGCGCGAGGCGGGCTTCGACCTCGTCGCGCTTGTCGCGCAGCTCGTCGACCAGCCGCCGAGCCACCAGCACCATGGCGGTCATCGAGTTGCCGATCATCATCCCGGCGATCGGCACCAGGGTGCGGCCCTGCAGCGGGAACACCCGCAGGCCGAAGATCACCCCCAGCGTCACCAGCGCCGCGCCGGCGAACGCGGCCACGGCCAGCGGCGCAAAGCGCGGCACCTCCGGCGCCCGGCGGCGGGCGACATCCCCGGCGTAGGCCACCATCCCGGCAACCCAGGCCCACGACCACCACAGCGACCGGCCCGGTTCGAACAGCAGCGTCAGCGCCCCGCCCACGAGCAGCAGCTGCACCAGCGCGCGGGCCGCGGCCCACAGCAGCTGCCGCTCCAAACCCAGTCGCCGCCACAGCGAAATCCCGGCCGCGAAGGCCACCAGGACCAGCGACGTCGCCAGGCCCACCCAGCCGACCGGACCGTTCATGACGCGACCGAGCCATCGCCGGGATTGGCGGCGACGGGGCCCAGCCCCACGCTGCGGCCGAACTCCAGGCGCAAGACCCGGTCGGCCGCGCGTCGCACCTGCGCCACGTTATGGGTGACCCACAGGACCGGGGTCCCGTCGGCGGCCAGTTCGCGCACCGCGCGCTCGATGACCTCGGCGGCCTCGGTGTCGACCGCGGAGGTGGGTTCGTCCAGCAGCAGCACCTGCGGCCGCGCCATCAGGGTGCGAGCCAGGCACACGCGTTGCGCTTCGCCGCCCGAGAGCTCGGCCACGTCACGCCCCAGCCACGACCCGGTCAGCGCCACCCGGGCCAGCGTCTCCCGCATCCGCGCGTCGGTCGCGTCCGGGTCGGCGGCCCGCAGGTTGTCGGCGACCGTGCCGGGAAAGGGAGTCGGGCGCTGAAAGCACATGCCCACCCGGCGGCGCAGCGACAGCGGGTCGAGGCCGGCGACGTCCGATCCGTAGAACGAGGCCCGCCCACTCGTCGGCAGCTCCAGCCGGTTGCACAGCCGAAGCAGGGTCGATTTGCCGGCGCCCGACGGTCCACACACGGCCGTCACACCGTGACCCGGAATGGCGGCGGTCAGCCCGTCGAGAGCGCGCACGCCCTGGCGCTCCACGACGACATCGACGAACTCGAACACCCTGTCGCTATCGGCGTCCTGATCGACCACCTGCTTATGGTGCATCACCGGGGCGCGCAGTCCATGGTCTCTTCGCGAGCGGCGCGGCGAATCCGTGCAAACCAGCCATAACCGCTCCTAGAGCCCGTTAGCTGGTGAGACGGCCTGCGACCGGTCATCCGCGTCGCCTACAGTTAAGTCATGCCTACAAAATCTGATCCCGGCGAAATCGGCGATGTCGAGCCGGTGGCCGACGACACTGCGAGCCAGGCCAGGCGGGTCGTCGCGGCGTACGCCAACGACGCCGACGAATGCCGGGTCTTTCTGTCCATGCTGGGTATTGGACCTGCGAAACTCGACGCGTAAATGTCTCCCGGGGGAGGGCGAAGCTCGAAGGCAGCCGATTTCGGGAATTCCGACTTCGTCGTAGTCGCCAACCGCCTGCCAGTGGACCAGGAGCGCCTGCCCGACGGCAGCACCGCGTGGAAACGCAGCCCCGGGGGCCTGGTCACCGCCCTCGAGCCGCTGCTGCGTCGCCAGCGTGGGGCGTGGGTCGGCTGGCCTGGAACCATCGACGAGGACACCGACCAGGATGCCGAGCCCATCGTCCAGGAAGACCTGGAGCTTCGACCGGTCAAGCTGAGCGCCGACGACGTCGCCGAATACTACGAGGGCTTCTCGAACGCCACCCTGTGGCCGCTGTATCACGACGTCATCGTCAAGCCGATCTACCACCGCGAATGGTGGGAACGCTACGTCGCCGTCAACCGCCGCTTCGCCGAAGCCACCTCACGCGCCGCCGCGAAAGGCGCGACGGTCTGGGTGCAGGACTACCAGCTGCAGCTGGTCCCCAAAATGCTGCGCGAACTGCGGCCCGACCTGACCATCGGTTTCTTCCTGCACATCCCCTTCCCGCCGGTCGAGCTGTTCATGCAGATGCCCTGGCGGACCGAGATCGTCGAGGGGCTGCTCGGAGCCGACCTGGTCGGATTCCATTTGCCCGGCGGTGCACAGAACTTCCTGTTCCTGGCCCGACGGCTGACCGGGGCCAACACCTCACGCGGAGCGGTGGGAGTGCGCTCACGGTACGGCGAGGTGGAACTCGAGTCCCGGGTGGTCCGGGTGGGCGCCTTCCCCATCTCCATCGACTCCAGTTCCCTCGACCAGGCGGCCCGTCATCGCGACATCAAGCGGCGCGCCCGCGAGATCCGGGCCGAGCTGGGCAACCCCCGCAAGGTGCTGCTCGGCGTCGACCGGCTCGATTACACCAAGGGCATCGACGTACGGCTGAAGGCCTTTTCGGAGTTGCTCGCCGAAGGCCGCGCCAAACGCGACGACACGGTGCTGATACAGCTCGCGACACCAAGCCGGGAACGGGTGGACAGTTATCAGCACCTGCGCAACGACATCGAACGTCAGGTCGGCCACATCAACGGGGAGTACGGCGAAGTCGGGCATCCGGTGGTGCACTACCTGCACCGCCCGGTCCCGCGCGACGAACTCATCGCGTTCTTCGTCGCCGCCGACGTCATGCTCGTCACCCCGCTGCGCGACGGGATGAACCTGGTGGCCAAGGAGTATGTCGCCTGCCGCAGCGATCTCGGCGGTGCGCTCGTCCTGTCCGAATTCACCGGCGCCGCCGCCGAACTCCGGCAGGCGTATCTGGTCAACCCGCACGACACCGAAGGCGTCAAGGACACGATCGAGGCCGCGCTGAACCAATCCGCCGAAGACGGGCGCCGCCGGATGCGGTCACTGCGCCGCCAAGTTCTCGCTCACGACGTCGACCGCTGGGCGCGCTCGTTCCTCGATGCGCTCGCCGAATCCCGGCCCCATGCCGCCGATTAGCCCGCACACGCAAGAACCCATGGTGTTGGCGCCCGAACGCTGTGATACTCAGATGCAGCGTCGAGCGTGAAGGAGAGGGAATCACATGAAGCTCCGTCACGGGATGGCCGCCGGTGCCGGCATCTGCACGGCGATCGCGGCGGGAATCGCGCTGCAATCCGGTGAACCGGCGAAAGCGGTCGGACCGCCGGCGGACGGCACCTACAACTTCAACGAGGCGGGCGTGTCCGGGGTTACCTGGACCATCTCGGCGCTCTGCGATCAGCCCTCGGGCACCCGGAACATGAACGACTACAACGACCCGATCGTGTTCGCGATGAACTGCGCGCTGAACATCGTGAGTTCGACCCCCGAACAGATCAGCGCCGCGGACAAGCTGCAGAACTTCAGCGGCCGCGCCCGGATGTCCAGCATGCTATGGACTTTCAAGGTCGACAAGGCCGACGGTGTCGCATGCCCGGGCGGTGGCACCGGACCCACCACCGAAACCTTCGCATTCAGCGACGAAACGATGAGCGGCAACCACACCACCATGCACGGCGCCGTGTGCGGGTTGCAGCCGGGCATGAAGAAGGAACCGTTCTCGCTGACGATGGTCGGCCCGCCGCCGAGCCCAATCAATCGTTACCCGTTGTACTGCAACGGCATTGCGATGTGCTACTGACCTCGACCCGTCGGGCCTAGATCGGCGTGATGTAGGCGATCAGCCATTGCTTGCCGACCTTCTTGAAGTCCACCCGCAACCGGCTGCCGTCATACAACGGCTGGCGTGACTTGTCCGTCACGGTCCGGTTCATGAAGACCATCACCGATGCCGATTCCCGTTTGGCCGACATGACCCCCACGCCAACGACATTGGCCTGCACCACCACTTCGCGCTTCTTGGCCTCGGGGATGATCTGGTTGTTGGCGCTCTTCTGGAACTCCGCGCGATAGTCGGGGGTCAACAACGGATACGCCGCCGACAGGCTCCGCTCGACGGTCTGGTAGTCGTACGCGAAGACCTCGGGAATCTCCTTGGCCGCCAACGCCGGCAGCACGGCGCGCGCCGCCTGTTCGCCGCGAGTCTGCACCCGGTCCCAGTACATCCAGCCGGCCACCGCCGACAGCCCGACGAACGCCACGGCCACGAGGTAACCCGCGATGACCAGCAGCCGGCGCCGCCATCGCATCAATTACCCCCGTCTGGATATTTCAAGTCGTAGCCGGTCATCTTCCCGGCATCGTCTTCGTGCACGATGACGCGCAAGCGATACGGCATCGACGGCTTGTTCACCCCGTCGATGTCGGCGACGGTGACGCGCACCGACACCAGCACCGACGCGTTATCGGTAACGGTGTCAACGCCTTCCAGCGCCGCGCCGTTGATGACGGCCTCCGACGTCGCATTGGTCGAGCGGAACAGCCCCTTGAGGTTCTCGACATTGTTGTTCGCACCGAGCATGCCGCGCAGCGGACCGCTGGTGCCGTTGACGAAGCGGTTCACGCTCTCGTCGATGTTGTCCTGCTTGTAGCTGAACATGTTGACCACCGTCTGGGTGGCGGTGTCGACGAAACGCTGATCGCGCGCCTGCGCCGCGGTGGCGTGACGCTGCTGGGTCCACATGTATGCCAGGCCGGCGGCCAGCGCCCCGATCGCCAACACCGCCGCCGCGAACGAGATCCAGCCGACCAGGACACGATGTGGCTGCCGACGTGGCGGCGGCTTGATGGACTTCAAGGCCCGGACGGGTTTCGCCGACTGCTTCGGCGCGGTGGGCGCCTCGGTCTGGACCGTCGCGTCCTGCGCCGGCCCGCCCTTGGCCGGACCTGCCGCACGCGAAGCCCGTCGACGAACGCGCGGCGTGGTTGCCGGTTCGTCTGCCACGGCAGGGTCCATTACATCGGCCTTGGATCAAGCATGAGGTCCACCCAGTTCTCGGCGCCTGAGGTGCCAGTTGCGCCGGCCGCGAAGATACCAGTGCCGCCGGCCGGATCGATAAACGCGCCGGTCTTCTGGTCATACGTGGCGTAGGCAGGTCCGCTGGCCTGCGGTTGTCCGCCGGGCGGCGGCCCCCACGGCTTCTCCGGTCCGGGGCCGGCCGGCGGCGGGCTGATGCCCTCCGGTGCCGGGGGCGGGGGCAGCCACTTCGGGTACGGAAGCTGGGGCGGCACGGGGGGCACCCCGGGCGGCTGCCAGGACGTGAACGGCGGTGGCGGCCCGTTGTTGTTGGGCGGCGGCGGGTCGAATGCCGGCTGTTTGTTCGGCAACGGCCCCGGCCCGGGCGTCACGCCCGGGGGCGGCGGCCCGACGATGGGCGTGCCCGGGTCGGGCTCGGCGCCGGGCGGGATGTACGGGAAGTGGTTGGGCGGCAAGACGTTCAAGCCGTTGGTCACCGGCGTGTCGTACGGCACCGGCGGCCCGCGCCACGGGTTGCGGCCGATCGGCACAAAGCCCTTCGGGTCGCGACACAGCTGGATCGTCGGGGCGCGCTTTCCGGGGAATTCCTGGCACGGGTAGTTGCGCGCGCCACGCACGGTGCTCGGATCGTTCTGCGCCGTCTTGCAGTACATGTCCCTCGGCAGCTCACGCACCGTCTCGTCGGCCGGGGTGCGCATCAGCGGCGGCGGCAGGAAGCCGACGGCGCACGGCGGCGGGTCGTTGAGGTCGAGCTTGAAGTCCAGCTTGGCGCCTTCGTCCTGCGGCCCACCGCCCGCTGCGGTGGTGATCGCGGCGAACAGCGCCGGCAAGACGACCAGCAGTTGCTCGATCGACTTGTGGTAGATGACGCCGACCCGGCCGAGGTTGGCCAGGCTGGCGGCCAGGGCCGGGAAGGAGGGGCGGATGCCCGAGAACGCGGTGCTGGCCTCGTCGGTGGCGCCGGGCGCGGTCGCCAGGGTGTCGCGGAGCTGCGGGTCGGCTTGACGCACCTCGGAGGTGAACCGCGCCAACCCGTCGGACAGCGACTTGATGTCACCGCCGGCACGAATCTGCGCCTGCAGGAACGGGCCGGCCTGATCGATCAACTGCGAGACCTGCGGATAGTTGGCGTTGGCCTCGTCCACCAGCAGCCGGGCGGACTCGAAGAGCCGGGCCAGCTCCGGACCTGAGCCGTTGGCCGCGATGAACGTCTCGTGCAGCAGCTCACGCAACCGGGTGTCGCCCAGGCTGTTGACCAAGGTTTCCGAGCGCTTCAGCAGCTCGGCGACGTCGCGGCCGATCCGGGTGTTCTGCCGCTCGATGCGAGATCCGTTGTGCAGCTTGCTGGTTGCCGGCGACCCGGGCGGCACCAGGTCGATGTACTGCTCGCCGACCGCCGACACACTCTTGACCGTCGCGGTGACGTTCGACGGGATGGCGGTGCCACTGTTCAGCCGCATGCCGGCGATGACGCCGTTGGGGCTCAGGCCCACCGACTCGACGCGGCCGACGGCCACGCCGCGGTAGGTGACGTTGGCGTTCTTGTACAGGCCGCCGCCGGCGACGAAATCGGCGCTCACGCCATAGGTTCCGATGCCGAACGTCGCGGGCAACCGCAGATAGAAGATGGCCATCACGGTCAGGGTGATGGCAGTGATCACCGCGAAGATCGCCAGCTGGATCTTGGTCAGTCTGTCGTGCATGTGCTCCCCGCCCCCTACTGTCCTGAAGCCGTGCCGGGCGGAATCTTGAACGGATCCGCGGCCTGTCCGGACAGGTTGGCCATCTCGCCGGTCAAGAAGTCCGGCGGGTTGAGGATCTCGTTCATGTGGGCCATGTTCGGGTCGAAATAGGCCGTCGTGAAGAAGGTTTCACCGAGGCGGCGCAGGGTGAGGTCGAAGGTGGTGAACACGTTGAGGTAGTCGCCACGCACGGCCTGCTTGATGCCGAAGTTGGGGAACGGGAACGTCAGCAACAACTGGAGCGAGGTGACGAAGTTCTTGCGGTTGTCGTTCAGCGCCTTGACCGCCGAGTAGAGGTCCTTCATGTCGGCGGCGAAGTCCACCTTGGTCTTTGCCAGGATGTTCGAGGTGACGTTCGCCAGTTTGTGCAGCGCGCCGAAGGCCTCCACGATGTGGTCGCGGTTCTTGTTCAGCACGCGAATCGCCTCGGGCAGCGTGTCGAGCGCCCGGCCGAGGTTGTCCTTGTCGTGCGCCAGGGTCGCCGAGAATCGGTTCAATCCGTCGACGGCATCGATGATGTCGTTGACCTGACGGTTGAGTCCCGAGGTCAGTTCCGCGAGCCGGGGAACCAGGTCGACGAACTGGTCCTGCCGGCCGGCGACCGCGCGATAGGTCTCATCGGTGATCTCTTCCAGGGCACCGACATTGCCCTTGTTCACCACCACGCCGAGCGCCGAGAGCACCTCCTCGGTGGTGGGATAGCGACCGGTGTTGGCCTCCGCGATCTTCGACCCGTCCTTCAGCTTGCCCACGGCCGGCTTGTCCTTCGGGCGCGCCAGGTCGATGTGCATGGAACCGAGCAGCGACGTCTGGGCGACCGTCGCGGTCGAGTTGGCGGGCAGCACGACATTCTTGTCGAGCGCCAGTTTCACTGCCGCATAGAACGATCCGTCGACGCGCTGTTCGGCCGAAATACCGGCGACGCTGCCGACCGTGACGTCGTCCACCATGACCGGAGAGTTCTGCGGCAGGGTCGCGACATCGGGCAGTTCGACGGTGATCGAGTAGGCGCCGCTACCGTGGCCGGCGGTGCCGGGCATCGCCAGCGAGTTCAGCCCGCTGAATTGGCAGCCGGCCAGCAACATGGCGCCCGACGCCAATACGCCGACGCGCAACGACATTCGGTTCATCCGCCACCGCCCAGGTCGGCCGCGGGCCCGTTGGGCGCCTGGCCCGGCGCCGGCCCCGGCAGCGGGCCGAAGGCGCTTCCGGGCGCTGGCCCCGGCGCCGGAGCGGCGCCCGGCGCCGATTGGCCCGGCGCGGGGCCGGCCTGCGGGGCCGTCGGTACCAGCAGGGCCTGCAGATCCGCCGGGTTCTGCGCGGCCGGCTGCGTCTGGGCGCCCTTCGCCGGAACCCAGGTCAGCTGGGGTACCGGGGTGGCGGCTTTGGCCTGCGTTTCGGGGGTGTCGTAGATGATCTGGCCCTTGTACGCCGTGATCGTGTTCAGCGGGTGGAACATCAGCGGCGGGTAGTTCGCGGTGAGCCGGCGCAGCACCGGCCCCAGCCGCTCACGGCAGAGTTCGGCGCGCTTGAAGTAGTCGGGCGCCCGTGGCCCGGCCGCGGTCTCGAAGGATCCACCGCAGATGAACTGCACGGGGTTGGCGAACTCCGGTATCGACAACAGGCCGTTCAGTGTGCCCTGTGCGGGGTCATAGATGTTGTAGAAGTTGGCGATACCCGGGCCCGCCACGTGCAGCACCTGCTCGATGTTGTCGCTCTGGTCGCTCAACGTCTTCGCGAAATCGTTGAGGTTGTTGACCGTGTCGACGATCGTCGAGTTGTTCTCGTGCAGGAAACCCCGGATGTCGGACAGCGCCACGTTCAGGGTGCCCAGCGTGGTGTCGAGGTGGCGCGAGCTGTCGGCGAGCACCTGTGACACCGAGGCGACGTTCCCGGCGAACTGGACGATCTGTTCGTTGCTGGACGATAGCGCGTTGACGAGTACCTGCAGATTCTTCACGGTGCCGAAGATGTCGCCGCGCGAATCGCCCAGCCGCCCAGCGGCTTGCGAAAGCTCGCGCAAGGCGTTGTGGAACGACTCGCCCTTGCCGTCGAAGGTGTCCGCGGCCTGGTTGATCGCCGCGCCCAACGGACCCTGCATCGATCCGGCCGTGGGGCCCAGTTGCACGGCCAGCTGCGTCAGCGATTCCTTGACCTCGTCCCACTCCACCGGGACCGCGGTGCGGTCCGGGCCGATGCTCGCGCCGTCGGCCATCGCCGGTCCGCCGGTGTAGGCGGGTGTCAGCTGAATGAAGCGGGCCGCCACCAGGTTCGGCGAGATGATGATCGCCTTGGCGTCCTTCGGGATCTTCACGTCCTTACTCACCGACATGGTGATCTTGACGTCGGACGGCCGCGGTTCGATCGTGTCGATGGTGCCGATGGGGACGCCGAGCACGCGCACCTGGTCACCGGGATACAGGCCGACCGCGGAGGCGAAGTAGCCGACGATCTTGCGGTTATTCGCTTGCGAGGTAAGCACATACACGCCACCCACCAGCACCGCGACGAGCGCGATGATGGTGGTGTAGCGCAGCCCCCTGCTGCCGAGGATCCGCTGCGTCACGGTGACTTCGGCCTGATGATCCAGCGTTCCTGAATCAACCCACGCAGGTAATCGGCGAGGCTGGCCGGCATCTTGCCCGGCTGGTAGAAGAAGTCGAACATGGTGGCAAGCAACGGCGCCGGGATCACGCCGTAGACGTTGACGTTGAACCCGGGTCCCGAACCAACCACCTCACCCAGCTCGGTGGCGTAGGTGGGCAGCCGCTTGAGGGCCTCGGCGATGTAGTCGCGGCGCTCGTTGAGGTTGGACAGCACGTCGTTGAGCTTGTTCAGCGCCGGACCGAATTCCTTGCGGTTATCGGCGACGAAGCCGGAGATCTGCGCCGAGAGGCCCCGGATTCCGGAGATCAGCTGCTCCAGGGCGCCCCGTCGTTCGTCGAGGGCGGCGAACAACTCGTTGCCGTCATCGACCAGTTTGTTGACCTGGTCGGCGCGCTGCGACAACACACCGGTGACCGATTTCGCGTGCGCCAGCAGGCTTTGCAGCGCCTCGTCGCGGCGGTCCAGGGTGCGCGACAGCGAGGTCACGCCGTCCAGCGCGCCGCGCAGCTGCGGGTTGGCGTCGTGCAGCGTGTCGGTCAGCACGTTCAACGCCTTCTCGAACTGCGGCTTGTCCAGGTTGTTGGCGTTCTGCCCCAGGTCCTCGAGCGCGCCGGCGAGCGTGTACGGGGTCGTCGTGCGGCTGAGCGGGATGGTGGTCGCCTTGCCGCCACCGGCCGGGGTCACGGAGATGGAACGCTCACCGAGGATGGTGTCGGTCCGGATCGCGGCCAGCGACTGGTCGCCGACGGCGACGTGGCGGTCGACGCTGAAGCTGATCTTGGCGCTGTCGCCGGCCAGGCCCACCGAGGTGACCTTGCCGACCTTGAAGCCCGAAACGTAAACGGCGTTGCCGGGATTGATGCCGCCGGCGTCGCTGAAGTAGGCGTCGTAGATTTTGCCCTGCGGCCAGAACGGTAATCCGGCGTAGCCGAACGCAATGAGCACGACACACACCACCAGCACCACGCCGAAGATGCCGGTGCGCAGTGGATCGCGCTCGCCCTGCCTTGCGTTACTTGGCAAAAGAGCACCTCCCCTTGCTGGGATCCACCTGGCCACCGAGCGGCAGCAGGATGTCGCTACCGGCCGGGCCGTTGATCTTGATCGTCACGGAGCAGAAGTAGATGTTGAAGAACGATCCGTAGGCACCCAATGCGGCCAGCCGCAGATAGTCCTCGCCGAGCTGCTCAACGTCGTTGTTCACCTCGGCCTTGCGGTTGTCCAGTTCGGTGGCCAGCGGGCGGGTGTTCTCCAGGATGCCCTGCAGCGGACGGCGCGAATTCTTCAGCAGCTCCGTCAGATCCGTCGTGGTCGACGCCAGCGGCGGGATGGCACCGGCGATGTCGTCCTTGTGCTGGGCGAGCCCGGTGATCAGTTGCTGAAGCTGGTCGACGCTGGCCG
The DNA here is from genome assembly GCA_036338755.1 of Actinomycetota bacterium. Taxonomy (GTDB): domain Bacteria; phylum Actinomycetota; class Actinomycetes; order Mycobacteriales; family Mycobacteriaceae; genus Mycobacterium. The sequence goes on from JAYZBN010000017.1 coordinate 24,090, forward strand.
AGAACTGTGCGCTGCGTTGGTCCACGGTGGTCAGCACCGTGTTGAGGTTGTTGATCACGTCGCCGATGAGCTGGTCGCGCTGGCCCAGCGCCGAGGAGAACGCGCTGGTGTCGGCCAGCACGTTCGACAACGCCCCGCCCTGGCCTTGCAGCAACTGAATGACGGCGCCGCTGATGGTGTTGACCTTGTCGGCGTCAAGACCCTTGAGCACCGGTCGCAGTCCGCCCAGCAGCGCGTCGAGATCCAGTGCGGGCTGGGTGTGTTGGCTGTTGATCGTCCCGCCGGCAGGCAACTTCCGCAGTTCCCCGGGGCCCGACGTGATCTCCAGGAATCGGTCGCCGACCAGGTTTTCGTAGCGGATCACCGCGCGGGTGGACGAATACAGCGTGTAGCGCTTGTCGACTCCGAACTTCACGTCGATGGTGTTGTCCGGGTTGAGCTTGATGCCCGACACCGCGCCGACCGGGACCCCGGCGATGCGCACCTTCTGGCCGGATTTCAGCCGTGACACGTTGGTAAACGTTGCGTGGTAGGTACTTTCGGGCCCGAAGCGGAAATCGCCGAAGACCACCACCAGCCCCGCGGACACCAGCAGCATGGCCACCGCGAAGATGCTGACCTTGATGATCATCTCGCGGTGCGACGGCATTCCCGAGGCGGCCATCAGAAGTCGTCCCGTTCCGCGAAGGCACCGTGGAACAAGAACTGCAGCGTGGACGGCGCGTCGAACTGCAGCTCGGTGAAGGGCTCGTAGGGGATGTTCGCGTTGTCGGTCACCAGGAACGGGGAACGGAAGAACGATCCGCCGGTCTGCTTGGTCGGGATGTCCGGCAGCCCACGGCAGTTCGGGCCGCCGGAGGCGTTGACGATCGGCAGCGATTCCGGATATACGTACGCCGGCGCGCCCAGCACGAAGCTCGACGACGTGAACAGGCCGGCCTTGCGGACACCAAGCAGCGGGGCGAATTCTTTGATACCGCGCTCGATCCCGGCGAACAGGCAGCCGAATTCCGGTGAGTAGTCGGCGGCCACCTTCAGCGGGGCCCGCAGCCGGTTGATGGTGTCGATGAAGTCCTGTTCGGCCGGAGCCAGGGTTTCATAGGCGTTGTTCGACAGCCCGATGGTGGCCAACAGCGTGCTGTCGAGATTCTTCTGCTGGTCCACGACCGTCTTGTCGATCGTCGGCAGGTTGTCGACCACGGTCGTCAGGTCCGGCGCGGCGTCGGCGTACACGTTGGCCACGACCCCGACCTTGCGGAAGTCCTCCTGCAGCGCGGGCAGCTTCGGATTTGCCTGGCGCGTCAGCGTGTTCAAGCCCGACAGGATGCCACCCAGGTCGTCGCCGTGGCCGCGCAGGCCTTCCGCGAACGCGCTCAACGTGCCGTTGAGTTCGACCGGATCGACCTTGTGCAGCAGGTCCATCAACGACTGGAACAAGGTGTTGACTTCCAGCTGCACCGAGGATGCCGCCACGTGTGCGTCCGGACGCAGGGACGTCGGCGAAGGCGCCTGCGGCGGAATGAATTCCACCGCCTTGGCACCGAAGATGGTGTTACCCGCGAGGCGCACTGTCGCATTGGACGGGATGAAATGCATGTCGTCGCTGTTGATGCCCAGCGTCAGCCGCGCCTGGTCACCGGAATAGTCGATCGTTTCGACCTTGCCGATCTGGATACCGCGGTATTTGACCTTGGCGCCCTTCTCCATCACCAGGCCGGCCCGCGGCGCCGACACCGTGACGGTGTCGATCGACGCGAAGGCCGCCGTGTAGGAAAGGTAGGTCAGCACAACGAAAGCCACCAAGAGACCGGCCAGCACCGCTGCTGCCAGCCGGACGGTTGAGCGTCGCGCGTCTGTGTCTGCCATGTCCCTTGTGAGCGGTCCTCTTATCCGGAGAGGTTGAAGTTACCGGACGCCCCATACACAGCGAGCGAGATGAACAACGTAATGACGACCACCACGATCAGCGAAGTCCGCACGGCCTGGCCGACCGCAATCCCGACTCCCACCGGGCCGCCGTGGGCGTTGTAGCCGTAATAGGTGTGGACGAGCATGACCGCGATGGACATCACGATGGCCTGCAAAAACGACCACAACAGGTCGGACGGGATCAGGAACGTATTGAAGTAGTGGTCGTACAGGCCTTTTGACTGCCCGTTGATGTACACCGTGGTGAAGCGAGCGGCGAAGAACGCGGCCAGCACCGACAGCGAGTACAGCGGGATGATCGCGATGAGGCCCGCAATCAGGCGGGTCGACACCAGATAGGACACCGAGTGCACCGCCATGCATTCGACGGCATCGATCTCCTCGGACACCCGCATGGCACCCAGTTGGGCGGTGGCGCCGGCACCGATGGTGGCGGCCAGCGCGATACCGGCGATCACCGGCGCGACCACCCGCACGTTGAGGAACGCCGACAGGAATCCGGTCAGCGCCTCGATGCCGATGTTGCCCAGCGACGAATACCCCTGCACGGCAATGACACCCCCGGAGGCCAGGGTCAAGAAGGCGGCCACACCGACCGTGCCGCCGATCATGACCAGAGCTCCCGCGCCCATCGTCATCTCGGCGATCAGCCGGACGGTCTCCTTGCGGTAGCGGGTGAGCGCATTGGGGACATATCGCATCGTCTGGCCGTAGAACAACGCTTGCTCGCCGAAGTCATCGACCGGGTCCTGGAGCCGGGAGGCGATATTGCGCAGCCGGTACGTGATGTCGTAACTCATTGCGTGCTTACCCGTCCCATCACTTCGCCGAGATTCGCACGCCGATGGCGGTCATCACCACATTGATCACGAACAGACAGATGAAGGCGTAGACCACGGTTTCGTTGACCGCGTTACCGACGCCTTTGGGCCCGCCCTTGACGGTCAGGCCCCGGTAGCAGCCCACCATGCCGGCCATCACGCCGAACAGCAGCGCCTTGACCTCGGCGAGCACCAGCTCGCGCAGTCCGGTAAGCACGGTCAATCCGTTGATGAACGCGCCGGGATTGACGCCTTGCAGGAAGACGGAGAACACATAGCCGCCGGAAAGGCCGATGGCGCACACCAATCCGTTGAGCAGCAGCGCCACCACCGTGGAGGCCAGCACGCGCGGCACGACCAGTCGCTGGATCGGGTCGATGCCGAGCACCCGCATCGCGTCGATCTCCTCGCGGATGGTGCGGGCGCCGAGGTCGGCACAGATCGCGGTGGCGCCGGCACCGGCCACGACGAGCACCGTCACCACCGGACCCAGCTGGGTGATGGTTCCGAACGCCGTCCCAGCGCCGGACAGGTCGGCGGCGCCGATCTCGCGGAGCAGGATGTTGAGGGTGAAGGCCACCAGGACGGTGAACGGGATGGATACCAGCAGCGTGGGGACCAGCGACACCCGCGCGATCATCCAGGTCTGGTCGAGGAACTCACCGAACTGAAACGGCCGGCGGAAAGCCGCTCGGCCGGTATCCAACATCATTTCGAAAAATCCGCCGACGGCGCGGGCGGGAACCGCAAGTTGTTCCCTCAACGCGGTTCCCCCCTCGGTTCGGTCTCGGCGAAGTCTATGTCTGGCCTTTGCGTCGGCTACTGTCCCACGGGGCTCGGTGTGAGCCGGATCATATTAACCCAGAACAAGTTCACCATGTCAATGAACAGCATTTCCGTATCTGAACTGTTAATTTGCCAGGTCAGAAGCACTTGGCACGTGTCAAACTGACACACGTTCTACCTGGCGATTTGGCCCGATCGACCAGGTTTCCGGCGTTATTGCTCCATCAGCGCGCCAGCGGAAAAATTGTGCTCAGGATCACGGCCAGCAAAGTAATCCTGCAGCGTCGAGCTCAGCTGCGCAGGGTCCCAGGCGCCGCCATCGGCGACGAATTTACGCTCCGCGGTCGGTGCGGCCACCAAAGTCACCTGTGGACCGTAGACGATGAACACCTGACCGTTCACCTCGGCGGCCGCCGGGGACGACAGGAACGTCACCAGATTCACCACGTGCTCGGGCGACAACGGGTCGACACCGCCGGCCTCCACCTCCGGTGCATCGCCGAACACGTCGGCCGTCATCGCGGTGCGCGCGCGGGGGCAGATGGCGTTGGCGCATACCCCGTAGCGGCCCAGCGCCCGTGCGGCCGTCAGGGTCAGCGAAATGATGCCCGCCTTGGCGGCACCGTAGTTCGCCTGCCCGACCGGCCCGACCAGCCCGGCCTCCGAAGCGGTGTTGACGATGCGCCCGAAGATCCTGCCACCGGAGTCCTTGGCCTTGGAACGCCAGTAGGTCGCCGCGTTGCGGGTCAGCAGGAAGTGACCGCGCAGGTGCACCGCGATGACGAGATCCCACTCCTCGTCGGACATGTTGAACAGCATCCGGTCGCGCGTGATCCCGGCGTTGTTGATCACGATGTCGAGGCCACCCAACGAGTCGGCCTGAGCAACCAACTCGTCGGCGGTGGCGCGTTCGCTGATATCGCCGGCCACGGCGACGGCCTTCGAACCGGCCGAGTTGATCTCGTCGATGACGTCGGAGGCATCCAGCGCCGCGGCGATGTCGTTGACGACGACGGTTGCGCCCTGGCGCGCCAGGCCGAGCGCCTCGGCGCGTCCCAGGCCCGCGGCCGCACCGGTCACCACCGCGACCTTTCCGGACAGATCGGTCGCGTTCGTGCTAGCGCCCGGCGACGACGCAGACCGTGCAGCGGTCTGAGGAGAAGCCGGGTCATAAGGCCTAGTCAATTTATGAATACCTCTAGTTTCTCGGTTCCGCGCTCTGGGCTCGGATTAGTCGGCGCGCTGAAGTGCCGCGCGCGGGCATTCGGCGATCGCCTGCTCGGCCAGTTGCTCCTGATCGCCGGGAATCGGGTCGAGCTTCACCACTGCGTAATCCTCGTCGTCCAGGTCGAAGATATCTGGGGCAATTCCCAGGCACACTGCGTTACCTTCGCACCGGTCACGGTCCACGATCACCCGCACAGCACCCTCCTTGAACCTGGCCATCACAGCAGGACTCGCCTCATCAGCATGTAGGTCCACCATAGGACCCCGACACCGCTGGGGAAACGGTCGCTGGATTCCCAGACTAGAACGTGTTACAACCGGGGAGGCGAACGGGTAGCCGTTGGTCGAGCTGCAGCCTGTGATGAGGCTTGCTACTCCGAACGTCGTTAACTTCGAGGACGGCCGAAATGCGTATCAGTTACACCCCGGAACAAGAGGACCTGCGTCGCGAGCTGCGGTCGTACTTCACCGAGCTGATGACCCCCGAGCGCCGGGAGGCGCTGACCTCTTCAGGGGGCGGCGAGGTCGGCACCGGCACCGCGTACCGCGACACCGTCGCGCAGATGGGCAAGGACGGGTGGCTCACCCTGAACTGGCCCAAGGAATACGGCGGCCAGGACCGCTCCCCGATGGACTCGCTGATCTTCACCGACGAGGCCGCCATCGCCGGTGTGCCGGTGCCGTTCCTGACCATCAACAGCGTGGCGCCGACCATCATGGCGTTCGGCACCGAGGAACAGAAGAAGTTCTTCCTGCCCAAGATCGCCGCCGGCGAATTGCACTTCTCCATCGGCTACTCCGAGCCCGGCGCCGGCACCGACCTGGCGAACTTGCGCACCACCGCGGTACGCGACGGTGACGACTACGTCATCAACGGCCAGAAGATGTGGACCAGCCTGATCGCCTACGCGGACTGGGTGTGGCTGGCGGTGCGCACCAACCCCGAGGCCAAGAAGCACCGCGGCATTTCGATGCTGACCGTGCCGACCACCGCCGAGGGCTTCTCCTGGACGCCGGTGCACACCATGGCCGGCGTGGACACCAGCGCCACCTATTACTCCGATGTGCGCGTCCCGGTCACCAACCTGGTCGGCGAGGAGAACGGCGGCTGGAAACTGGTGACCAACCAGCTTAACCACGAGCGGGTCGCGCTCGTCTCGCCGCAACCGATCTTCCTGGCCCTGCGTGAGGTCCGCGAATGGGCGCAGAACACCAAGGACGCCGGCGGCGCCCGGCTGATCGATTCCGAGTGGGTGCAGCTCAACCTGGCCCGCGTGCACGCCAAGGCCGAGGTGCTCAAGCTGATCAACTGGGAGCTGGCCTCGGCGTCCAGTGAAGCGCTGAACCCGGCCGACGCGTCGGCGGCCAAGGTGTACGGCACCGAGCTGGCCACCGAGGCCTACCGGCTGCTGATGGAGGTGCTCGGCACTGCCGCGACGGTGCGCCAGAATTCGCCGGGTGCGTTGCTGCGCGGACGGGTCGAGCGGATGCACCGGGCCTGCCTGATCCTCACCTTCGGCGGCGGCACCAACGAGGTGCAGCGCGACATCATCGGCATGGTCGCCCTCGGTCTGCCCCGAAACCGCTGAGCCGCTACGTAATAGAAGGACGGACGTTCATGGATTTCACCACCACCGAAGCGGCCAACGACCTGGGCAACCTGGTCGACACCATCGTGGACTCGGTTTGCACACCCGAGCACCAGCGTGAGCTCGACGGGCTCGATCAACGGTTCGACCGCGACCTGTGGCGCAAGCTGATCGACGCGGGCATCCTGTCCAGCGCGTCGGCCTCGTCGCTGGGCGGCGACGGCTTCGGGGCGCTCGAGCAGATCGCGATCCTGGTCGCGCTGGGACGCCAGCTGGCCGCGGTGCCCTACCTGGAGTCGGTGGTGCTCGGCGCCGGAGCGCTGGCCCGGTTCGGCTCCGAAGAGCTGCAACAGAGCTGGGGGGTGCCCGCGGTCAACGGCGAGAAGACGCTGGCCGTCGCCCTCGACGGCGAGATGGGCGAGGGTCCCGTGCAGGCGGCCGGTTCCGGCGCCGGCTATCGGCTGACCGGAACCCGCACCCAGGTCGGCTTCGGCCCGGTCGCCGACGCGTTCCTGGTTCCCGCCGAAACGGATTCCGGCACCGCGGTTTTCCTGGTCGCCGCCGACGATCCCGGCGTCATGGTGACCGCGCTGGAAACCACCGGCCTGGGCAGCGTCGGGCACCTCGCGCTGGAAGGGACCCAGGTGGACGAGAGCCGCAAGGTCGGCGGCGCCGAGGTCGTGACGTGGCTTGGCACGCTGGGCACGTTGGGCCGCAGCGCTTTCCAGCTCGGAGTGCTCGAGCGCGGCCTGCAGATGACGGCCGAGTACGCGCGCGAGCGCGAACAGTTCGACCGCCCGATCGGCAGCTTCCAGGCGGTGTCGCAGCGACTGGCCGACGGCTACATCGACGTCAAAGGTCTGCGGCTCACGCTGACGCAGGCGGCCTGGCGGGTCTCGGAGGACATCCCGGCCGAGGTCGACGTCGCGAGTGCGGCGTTCTGGGCGGCGGACGCCGGACACCGGGTGGCGCACACCATCGTGCACGTGCACGGCGGCGTCGGCGTCGACACCGATCACCCCGCGCACCGCTACTTCTTGGCCGCCAAGGAGATCGAGTTCGCCCTCGGCGGCGCCACCGGCCAGCTGCGCCGGATCGGCCGGGAGCTGGCCGAGACGCCCGCTTAGGCGCAATGGAACTCACCGACGACCTGACCGTCACCAAGCTGCTGGCGCCGCTGACCGAGATCGACGATCGCGGCATCCACTTCGAGGACGCGTTCACCAGCTGGCGCGATCACCTGCAGCACGGTGCCGTGGTCGCCGCGACGTTGCGCGCGCGGCTCGACCCCAGCCGGCCGCCGCATGTCGGCGTGCTGCTGGAGAACACCCCCTTCTTCTCGGCGATGCTGGTGGCGGCGGGAATGTCGGGGATCGTGCCGGTCGGGCTCAACCCGGTGCGCCGCGGCGATGCGCTGCGCCGCGACATCGCCCGCGCCGACTGCCAATTGGTGCTGGCCGACTCGAAATCTTCTGAGACGCTGGGCGACATCGAGCACCTGAACGCCGACTCGCCCGAGTGGGCCGACGAGATCGCGGCGCACCGCGACGCGCCGATCTCTTTTCAGGCGGCCTCGCCGGCGGATCTCTTCATGTTGATCTTCACGTCGGGCACCAGTGGCGAGCCGAAGGCGGTCAAGTGCAGCCACGGCAAGGTCGCGATCGCGGGTGTGACGATGACGCAGCGTTTCGGCCTCGGGCGCGACGACGTCTGCTACGTGTCGATGCCGCTGTTTCATTCCAACGCGGTGCTGGTCGGTTGGGCCGTCGCGGCGGCCTGCCGGGGCTCAATGGCGTTGCGGCGCAAGTTTTCCGCCTCGAACTTCATCGTCGATGTCCGTCGCTACGGTGCCACCTATGCGAATTACGTGGGCAAGCCCCTGTCGTATGTGCTCGCCACGCCGGAGCAGCCCGACGATGCCGACAACCCGCTGCGCGCGGTCTACGGCAATGAGGGCGTGCCCGAAGACGTCGAGCGCTTCGGGCGCAGGTTCGGGTGTGTGGTGCAGGACGGGTTCGGCTCCACCGAAGGCGGCGTGGCCATCGCGCGCACGCCCGATACGCCGGCCGGTTCACTGGGCCCGCTTCCCGACGGCATCGACATCGTCGATCCCGACACCGGCTCGTCGTGCCCGCCGGGTGTGGTCGGCGAACTGGTCAACACCGCGGGACCGGGCCGTTTCGAGGGCTACTACAACGACGTCGCGGCCGAGGCCGAGCGGATGGCCGGCGGCGTGTACCACAGCGGTGACCTGGCCTACCGCGACGACGCCGGCTACGCGTACTTCGCTGGGCGGCTGGGTGATTGGCTGCGCGTCGACGGCGAGAACCTCGGCGCGGCCCCGATTGAACGGGTGTTGCTGCGCCACCCCGACGTCACCGAGGCCGCGGTGTACCCGGTGCCGGACCCGGTAGTCGGCGACCAGGTGATGGCCGCGTTGGTGCTGGCGCCGGGCGCCGAGTTTCAGGACGAAGAATTCCGTGCCTTCCTGGATGAGCAAACGGATCTAGGGCCCAAGCAGTGGCCGTCGTACGTGCGGATCTGCGCCGAACTCCCGCGGACGGCGACCTTCAAGGTGCTCAAGCGGCAGCTGGCCGCTCAGGGTGTCGAGTGCGGCGACCCGGTGTGCAAGATCCGCCGTTGACTTGCCACCCGAGCAGTAAACTCAGCGCTTGATGAAAACCCGCGAAGTCGTCGCCGGCTCGGCCGTGGCAACCAGGGCATGACCGCACGGCCTCTCGAACTCGCGCTGGAAGCGAGCTTCGAACAGCTTTCCGCCGCGGTGCCGGCGAACGTCGGCGTCGCAATCGCCCGCCCGGACCGAACGTTCTCGCTGGGCAGCTGGTGGTCGGGCGTGGCGTGGTCGACGATCAAGGTGCCCCTGGCGATAGCGGCGCTGCGCAACGATTGGCTGGGTGCCCGCGATTTGGCCGTGAAAGCCATCACCGAATCCGACAATCGCGCCTCCGAGCAGTTGTGGTCGCAATTGGGCGAGCCGATGGACGCCGCGCGACGGGTTCAGGTCGTGGTGGCCGAAGGCGGCGACACCGCGACGGTGGTCGAATCACGGCGGCTCCGCCGCGGGTTCACCGCTTTCGGCCAAACCGAGTGGAGCCTGCAACGGCAAGCGCGGTTCGCCGCGGAGCTGTCGACCATCCCGGACGCCGTCGAAGTGATCGATCTCATGCAACGCCTGGTCGCCGGCGATCAGTGGGGGCTGGCCGCGAAAGGCCTTGCCGCGAAGGGCGGTTGGGGGCCGGGCGTACATGGCGGGTACCTGGTCCGCCAGTTCGGCATCGTTCCCACCCCTTCCGGCCAGTGGGGTGTAGCACTCGCCGCTGACGCGGACGACGGCGCTTTCGAGACGGGCGTCGACGTGGTCGATACGCTGACCGACTGGCTGCTGAGCCGGCTGCCGACGCTAGCCCGTTATTGACGGCACCACCGCGTCGATCAGGTGCGGCCCAGGTTCGGCGAAGGCGGCGCGCAGCGCATCGGCCAGTTCCTCGGCGGTGGTGACGCGCCGGGCGGGCACCCCCATGCCCTCGCTGATCTTCACGAAATCCATTGTGGGGTCCGACAAATCGAGTAGCGCGAGCGCTTCCGGCCCGGGGGTCGACCCGGCGCCGACGCGTTGCAGCTCGATCCGGAGGATGTCGTAGGCGCTGTTGTTGTACAGCACGGTGGTCACGTTGAGATTCTCGCGGGCCTGGGTCCACAACCCCGAAATCGTGTACATCGCCGAGCCATCGGACTCCAAACACAGCACCGGACGATGCGGGGCGGCCACCGCGGCACCGACCGCCGCCGGGATGCCGTAACCGATCGCCCCGCCGGTCAGCGTCAGCCAGTCGTGCGCCGGCGCGCCCGCGGTCGCGCCCGCGAGCAACACGCCCGAGGTGTTCGACTCGTCGACCACGATCGCGGCTTCGGGCAGCAGCGCCCCGATCACGTCGGCGGCCGACGCGGAGGTCAGCGCGCCCGTCGGCAGCTGGGGACGCGACGCGGGCGCCACCGGAGCCTCGGCGCCGGGCGCGACCTGATCGGCCAGGGCGATCAAAGCGTCTGCGGCGCCGCTGTATTCGGCGAGCACGTGGACCTCGCAGCCGGCCGGAACCAGATCGCTGGGCATGTTGGGGTAGGCGAAGAACGACACCGGTGACTTGGCGCCGGCCAGCACCAGATGCTTGGCACCGTTGAGTTGGGCGGTGGCGGCCTCGGCGAAATACGCGAGCCGGTCTACGGCGGGGACGCCGGCGCCGCGCTCCAGCCGGGCCGGAAAGGTTTCGCACAGCACGCGGGCACCGGTCGCCGCCGCTATGCGGGTCGCCGCCGCCAGCCCGGCCTTGCGGGTGGCATCGCCGCCCACCATGATCACCGTCGGCTCCCCGGAGCGAAGCACCTCGAGCACCTCGGGCGCCAGCAGCGGATCGGCGCCCGTCGGTTGGGCCTCCAGGTTGGAGAACAACTGGGCCCCCGCCGACCACGACACGTCGGCGGGCAGGATCAACGTCGAGATCTGCGAACCCCACCGGCTGGCCGCGATGCCCTCGACGGCATCGGCCGAGACCTGGGAGGCGTCACCGGTCCGGCGTACCCAGCCCGAGACGGTGCCGGCGAGCGCGTCGATGTCGGATTCCAGTGGGGCGTCGTACTTTTTGTGATAGGTGGCGTGGTCGCCGACGACCACCACCATCGGCACCCGCGCGCGACGCGCGTTGTGCAGGTTGGCCAGGCCGTTGCCCAGCCCTGGGCCCAGGTGCAGCAGCACCGCGGCCGGACGATCGGCGATGCGGGCGTAGCCGTCGGCCGCGCCGGTGGCGACCCCCTCGAACAACGCCAGCACGCCGCGCATCCGCGGCACGGCGTCCAGGGCGGCGACGAAGTGCATCTCCGACGTGCCCGGGTTGGCGAAACACACGTCGACACCGCCGTCGACCAGGGTGTTGATCAGGGCCAGGGCACCGTTCACTTCATTGCCTCCAGTCGGAAAACTCGTTCGGCGTTGCCGCGCAGGAAATCTCGGCGAGCCTCGTCGGACAGCCCGAGCTGGTCCAGTCCCGCCAACGCGTGCTCGTGGGTGATCATCGGATAATTGGTGCCGAACAACACTTTTCGTTGCCCGGTACCGGTCTTCATGAATCGAACCAGTTCGTCCGGCAACCGCTTGATCGTGTACGCCGAGGTATCGATGTAGACGTTCTCGTGCTTGCGGGCCACCGCGACCATCTCCTCGGTCCAGGGATAGCCGACGTGGCCGCAGACGATCACCAGCTCCGGGAAATCGAGTGCCACCTGGTCGATGTAGGGAATCGGCCGGCCGGTCTCCGACGGGCGCAACGGACCGGTATGGCCGACCTGCGTGCAGAACGGCACGCCGGACTCTACGCACTCGGCGAACAGCGGATAGTAGCGACGGTCGGTGGGCGGGGCGTTCCACAACCACGGCACCACCCGCAGCCCGACGAACCCCCCGTCGGCGACCCGGCGCCGCAGCTCGCGGACGGCTTCCATCGGGCGGTCCAGGTCGACGGCGGCCAGGCCGGCGAGCCGCTGCGGGTGCGCGGCAACCCATTGCGCCACCTCGTCGTTCGAGACCAGGTCCTCTCCACCCGGGCCGCGCCAGGCGCTGAGCACACCCAGTTCGACGCCGGCGGCGTCCATCGATGCCAGGGTCGCCTCGATCGGAATATCGGTGTCGGGGATCGTCCCGCCCGTCCACCGCCGCAGGGATGCGAGCATGTCGCTGCGCAGAAACCGCGCGGTCGGATGCTGCATCCAGACATCGATCGTCATGCGATTGGACTTTAGCCCGCCGACGATGCGCGCCGCGGAGCGGCGGGAGGTGGGGGTACCCCCAGCCGCTCAGCGGCGGGGGGCGAGGCGGGCAATCAGCTCTAGACCGGGGGCCGCCGACCTCAGATGGCCAGCGCGGCGCGGGCGCAGGCGTGGGTCTGCTGCGCGTACCCGCCGCCGAACAACACGACGTGCGCCAGCAGCGGAAAGAGTTGGTGCAGGCCGGTGCGGTCGCGCCAGCGGGGTTGGAGCGGTCGCACTTCCTGGTAACCCGCGATGATCTCGTCGTAGTGCGGGCAGCCGAACAGGGCAAGCATCGCCAGGTCCGTCTCGCGGTGGCCGGCGTGTGCGGCCGGGTCGATGAGCACGACACCGTCGGGAGTCCACATCACGTTTCCGCTCCACAGGTCGCCGTGCAACCGAACCGGCCGGTCGTCGTTGTCGAAATCGCCTGCACGGCAACGCTTCACGACGGAGTCGACGGCGTCGCGGGTGGCGGCATCGAGCCGAGGCGCCGCGAGTTCGGCCATCGGGCCCAGCCGTTCCCCGGCGTAGAACTCGCCCCAGCTGTCGTGCCGGCGCAGCGAGAGCGGCAGGGGCTGCGACAACGGCCCGAAAAAGCCCGGTCCAGCCCAGCCGTCCGGCCCGGCGCCGAACGCGGCGGCGCCGGCGTCGTGCGTGACGGCCAGCCGGCCGCCGAAAGTGCGCGCGGCCTCGGGGGTCGGGCCCACCGATTCCAGGCGCCGCAGGGTCAGGCTGGCGTCGTCGACGGACACGACCCGCGCGCACGGCACGCCACCTTCGGCGGCGGAAAGCCATTGCAGCCCTGCGGCTTCCCACGCGAAGAAGCCGGCGGGCGCGGCGGGATTACGTTTGACGAAGTCGGTCACGCAGTGGCGTGGGCGGCGTGCACGTCGTCGGCCGGGCGGGCCTCGGTCTGCTCCTTGGCCCAGCGGTAGTCGGGTTTGCCCGCGGGCGATCGCTTGACCTCGTCGACCAGCCACAGGCTGCGCGGTACCTTGTAGCCCGCGATCTCGGAGCGTACGAAGCTGTCCAGGTCCGACAGCGCGGGCCGGGCGCCGGGCCGGGGCTGGACGACGGCGGCGACATGCTGCCCGTAGCGGGGGTCGGGCACGCCGACCACCAGGGCGTCGAAGACGTCGGGGTGACCCTTGAGTGCGGCCTCGACCTCCTCGGGGTAGATCTTCTCGCCGCCGCTGTTGATCGACACCGAGCCGCGGCCCAGCATCGTGACGGTGCCGTCCTCCTCGACGGTCGCCCAGTCGCCCGGGATGGCGTACCGCACGCCGTTGAAGGTCTTGAACGTCTCGGCGGTCTTCTTCTCGTCCTTGTAGTAACCGACGGGAATGTTGCCCTTCTTGGCGATGAAGCCGCGCACACCGGAGCCGGGCTTGACCTCGTTGCCCTCCTCGTCGAGCACGACGGTGCGGTGGTCGATCGTCACGCGCGGGCCGCCGCTGTGTGGGGCGTCCTTGGCGACGATGCTGGTGCCGCCGAATCCTGTCTCCGAAGATCCGATGGAGTCGGTGATCACCCGATTGGGCAGCAGCTCGAGGAACTTCTCCTTGATGCTCGGCGAGAACAGCGCTGCGGTGGAGGCGAGCAGGAACAGCGACGAGAGGTCATACTCGTTGCCCTCGTCCTGGTGGGCCAGCAGCGCGTCGAGCAGCGGTCGCGCCATGGCGTCACCGGTGAAGAACAGCAGGTTCACCTTGTGGTCGTGGATCGTGCGCCACACCTCGTCGGCGTTGAATTCCGGTGCCAGCACGGTGGTTTGGCCCGAAAAGATCGACATCCAGGTGGCCGACTGCGTGGCGCCGTGAATCATCGGTGGAATCGGGTGACGCACCATCGGCGGGTTGGCCGCGGCGGCCTTGGCCAGGTCGTATTCGTCCTCGACGAATTCGCCTGTGGCGAAGTCGGTTCCACCGAACAGCACCCGGTAGATGTCCTCGTGGCGCCACATCACGCCCTTCGGGAAGCCGGTGGTGCCCCCGGTGTAGAGCAGGTAGATGTCGTCGGCGCTGCGCTCGCCGAAGTCGCGCTCGGGTGAGCTCTGCGCGATCGCCGAGTAGAACTCGACGCCGCCGTAGCGGCCGAAGTCGTTGTCGCTGCCGTCCTCGACGACCAGGATCGTCTTGACGTTGGGCGTATCGGGCAACACGTTGGCCACCCGGTCGGAGTACTGGCGCTCGTGCACCAGCGCGACCATGTCGGAGTTCTCGAACAGGTAGCGCAGCTCGCCCTCGACGTAGCGGTAGTTGATGTTCACCAGGATGGCGCCCGCTTTGACGATGCCGAGCATCGCGATGACGATCTCGATGCGGTTGCGGCAATACAGACCGACCTTGTCGTCCTTTTTCACCCCCTGCTCCATCAGGTAGTGAGCCAGGCGGTTGGCCTTCTCCTCCAGCTGGGCGTAGGTCAGCTTCTCGTCGCCGCAGATCAGGGCGACACGGTCGGGCACAGCGTCGATGGCGTGCTCTGCAAGGTCGGCAATATTCAAGGCCACGGCCACCAAATTAGAACGTGTTACATTTCGAGGCAAGCTCGTGCCCATTGTCGAGGGAAAGGCGGTAGCCGTGACCGTGGAGAATGCCGGAACCCCAGCAAACACCGAAAACGGGGCAACCGGCCCGGATGCGCTGGTGGAACAGCGTGGTCACACCCTCATCGTGACCATGAATCGGCCGCACCGCCGCAACGCTTTGAGCACCGAAATGATGGAAATCATGGTCCAGGCCTGGGACCGTGTCGACAACGACGACGACATCCGCGTCTGCATCCTGACCGGCGCCGGTGGCTACTTCTGCGCGGGCATGGACCTCAAGGCGGCGACCCAGAAGCCGCCGGGCGACTCGTTCAAGGACGGCAGCTACGACCCGTCGCGAATCGACGCTCTGCTCAAGGGTCGCCGGCTCAAGAAGCCGCTGATCGCCGCCGTCGAGGGCCCGGCGATCGCGGGGGGAACCGAGATCCTGCAGGGCACCGACATCCGGGTCGCCGGCGAGAGCGCCAAATTCGGTATCTCCGAGGCCAAATGGAGCCTGTACCCGATGGGCGGTTCCGCCGTCCGTCTGGTGCGCCAGATCCCCTACACCGTGGCCTGCGACCTGCTGCTGACCGGACGGCACATCACCGCCGCCGAAGCCAAGGACATGGGCCTGATCGGCCACGTCGTGCCCGACGGGCAGGCGCTGACCAAGGCGCTCGAGATCGCGGAGGTCATCGAAAACAACGGACCCCTGGCCGTACAGGCGATCCTCAAGACCATCCGCGAGACCGAGGGGATGCACGAGGAAGAGGCCTTCAAGCCCGACACCGCCAACGGCATCCCGGTGTTCCTTTCCGAGGACTCCAAGGAAGGCCCCCGGGCGTTCGCCGAGAAGCGCAAGCCCAACTTCAAAAACCGCTAGCCCCCTCTTCGCCGAGCGTGAACTCAGGGCGGCTTTTCGGGCATTTCGTCGCCGTGACGTCACGTTCGGCGACGTTGTCGGTCCTGCGCGCCACACTGCTTGCGTGCGCGAACCCTTCATCGGCAGCGAGGCGCTCGCAACCGGCGCTCTGACGCGGCACCGGCTGCGCAGCCGATTCGTCGCCGTGCACCCCGACGTCTACGTCGCCCCCGGCACTGAACTGACCGCCACAACGCGCGCATGCGCGGCGTGGCTGTGGTCGCGGCGCCGAGGCATCGTCGCCGGGCGCTCCGCCGCGGCGCTGCACGGGGCCAAATGGGTCGACCACCGGGCGCCGGCACAATTGCTCTACCAACACCGCCGTCCGCCGCCCGGTATCAACACCTGGTCGGACTCGTTGTCGCACAACGAAGTCCGGTCGATCGGCGATATGCTCGCAACTTCCGCGGCGCGTACGGCGTTCGATATCGCCTGCCGCCATCCCGTCGGCAAAGCCGTCGCGGCTCTCGACGCGTTGGTGAGGGCGACGAATCTCGACATCGCCGAAGCCCAGCTGCTCGCCGACCGCTACACGGGACATCGAAATGTCCGTCGTGCCCGCCGCGCGCTGACCATGGTCGACGCGGGGGCCGAGTCGCCACGCGAGACGTGGTTGCGATTGCTGCTCATCGACGCCGGTTATCCCTGCCCGCGGACGCAGATTCCGGTCCACGGCCACTACGGCGAGCTCGTCGCGGTCCTCGATATGGGCTGGGAGGACATCAAATTGGCCGTCGAGTACGAGGGGGATCACCACCGTTCCGATCGACGGCAATTCAATCGAGACATCGCGCGATTGGAGTCGTTGACGGAGCTCGGGTGGATCGTCATCCGGGTGACCGCCGAAGACACGGCCGGCGGCATTCTCGCTCGGGTATCGGCGGCTTGGAAGCGCCGAACGTGAACTCAGGGCGAGAAATCAGCGAAAAGCTCGCCGTGAGTGCACGCTCGGCGCAAAGCCAATCAGCTCAGCAGCGGGGCGCTCGGGGTGAACACCACCGGCATCGCTTCCAGTCCGCTGACGAAGTTCGCCGGCCGCAGCGGCAGGGTCGAGTCGTCGTCGGCCAGTCGCAGATCCGGCAGCCGCTTGAGCACCCGCTCGGTCATCATCGACAACTCCAGGCGGGCCAGCTGGTTCCCCAGGCAGAAGTGGGTGCCGAAGCCGAAAGCCATGTGGCTGTTCGGGTTACGGCTGATGTCGAAGCTATCCGGCTCGTCGAACACCGACTCGTCGAAGTTGCCCGACTCGAACAGCAGCATGATCTTTTCGCCCTCACGCAGTGAGGTGCCGTGGAATTCGGTGTCGGCGGTCAGGGTTCGGCACATGTTCTTCACCGGCGATGTCCAGCGCAGCATCTCCTCGATAGCGCCGGGAAGCAGCGACGGGTCACGCACCAGCGAATCCCACTGGTCGCGGTGGCGCACCAGCTGCTCGGTGCCCCCACTCAATGTGTGACGGGTGGTTTCGTCGCCGCCGATGAGGATGAGCAGTGTCTCCATGACGATCTCGTCGTCGGACATCCGCTGGCCCTCCACCTCGGCGTTCACCAAGATGGAGAACAGGTCGTCGTTGGGCTCGGCTCGCCGCTTGGTGATGATGGCGGAAGTGAATTCGGTGTACGCGGCGAATGCGGCCATCACCGCCTGGGCTGTCTCCGACTCCGGGTCGATGTGCGAGCTCAGCCCGCAGACCAGGTCGTCCGACCATTTCAACAGCATGCCGCGTTCGGAGGGCAGCACGCCCAGCATGTCGCCGATCACCGCCATCGGCAGCGGGGCGGCGATGTCGCGGACGAAGTCACACTCGCCGCGCTCGCACACCGCGTCGATCAGGGTGTCGCACAACCTGGCGATCGACGGTTCCTTTTCCTTCACCCGCTTGCGGGTGAAACCGGCGTTGACGAGTTTGCGCCGCAACAGATGTGCGGGGTCGTCCATGTCGATCATGTAGGGCATGCCGGGCTGCTCGGGACGGATGCCACCGGTGCTGGAGAACAGTTCCGGATTGCGTTCGGCGTCAAGGATGGCTTGATAAGTGGTGGCACCGGCCAGCCCATTGCGATCACGAAACACCGGCTGGTTGGCCCGCATCCAGCGATAGGCCTCCCGCGAGGTGCGACGGTCGGCGTAAAAATTGCCGTCGGTCAGGTCGATGTTCGAGATTGCTTCCGGGATGGTCGAAGTCATGAAATCTCCTGTGCGTCGCCGAATGTCATTTGTACTTGGTCAGCAGAACTGGACAGCATCGCGCGCTTCGGAAGGCCCAGCGACGCCAACTCTTTCGCATAGGGGTGGTCGCCGAGCCGGACGCGTACCCCGCCGAATCTGGTGCGCACGCCGTCCAGCGTGGAGTCGAAGGCGGTCTCCCAGGTGACACCGTCGCGGTGCGAGTAACTCCGCTGCGCTTGCGTGCGCGGGGTGAGCCGAAATGGCAGTCCGCGGCCGAATTCCATGCCGACCACCAACTGCCCGTCGACTGTGCAGTCGAAGCCGAACCGACGGCCTTCCCGAACGGTGAAGTCCGCCATCACTTTCGGGTAGCCCCAGATCTTCGTTCCAGCTTCCAGCGTGAACGCCTGGTCGACGGGCAGGTGGTGGATGAAGGCGCCCGCCGACTGCAGGGCTCGTGGCCCACTCGCCGTCGACCCAGGCGGATTGACCATCACGGTGGTGCCGAATTCGTTGTACTGGTCCAGGTCGCCGTCGATGTACTGCATCAACATCAGGACCACGATCGCCCGGCCTGGCAGGTAACGACAGACCTGCAGGCCGCTGTAGTCGATCATCTGCTGCGCGGCGTCCGCGTCCACAGAGAACATCGCCATGTGCTGGGTCGCCTTGCGGATCTGCACCGGCATGGTGAGCACCCTGCCCGCGATGGTGTGCTGCGAAGCTGTCATCCGGACAATCTAGAACGCGTTCTAAGTCTCTTGCAAGAAAATTAGAACGTGTTCTCGTTTGTTGCGCCCGGGCGTCAGATCAGCGTCGCCAGCTCGCGGACCTGCTCTGTACTGCGGCCCGACACCACCATCATGGTGACGCCGGCGGCCTCCCAGGCCTTGATCTGCTTACGCACGTAGTCGAGGTCGCCGACGATCGCGGCGTCATCGATCACCTCGTCGGGGATGATTTCCGCGGCCTTTTCCTTGCGTCCACTGCGGAACAGCTTCGTCACGTCGTCGACCACCTCGGCGTAGCCCATCCGGCGGTAGACGTCGGCGTGGAAGTTGGTGTCCTCGGCGCCCATCCCGCCCATGTACAGCGCGATGTAGGGCTTCATGGCCGCGAAGGCGGCGCCGCGGTCCTCGGTGATGACGATGTTGGCCGTCGCGCAGATCTCGAAGTCCTCCCGGCTGCGGCGCGCCCCCGGGCGGGCGAATCCCTCGTCCAGCCACTCGTTGTAGGTGTCGGCCATGCGCGGCGTGTAGAAGATCGGCAGCCAGCCGTCGCAGATCTCGGCGGCCAGCGCGACGTTTTTGGGTCCCTCGGCGCCCAGCATGATCGGGATGTCGGCCCGCAACGGATGGGTGATCGGCTTGAGCGGCTTGCCCAGACCCGTCGCCGGTCCCCGGACCCCGTCCTGCAAAGGCAGCGGATAGTGCGGGCCGGCGCTGGTCACCGGCGCCTCCCGCGCCCACACCTGCCGGATGATGTCGATGTATTCCCGGGTGCGGGCCAGCGGTTTGGGGAATGACTGCCCGTACCAGCCCTCGACCACCTGCGGGCCGGAGACGCCGAGGCCGAGGACGTGGCGCCCGCCGGAGAGGTGGTCGAGCGTCAACGCGGCCATCGCGCAGGCGGTCGGCGTGCGGGCAGACAGCTGGACCACCGAGGTGCCCAGCCGCACCCGGGATGTCGACGAGCCCAGCCAGGCCAGCGGTGTGTAGGCGTCCGAGCCCCAGGCCTCGGCGGTGAAGACGGCGTCGTATCCGGCCTCCTCGGCGGCGGCGACGAGTTCGCCATGGTTTTGGGGCGGCTGAGCGCCCCAATATCCCAGCTGCAATCCCAGCTTCATCGTCTTCCTTCCGGATAGCAGACCCGATGTTGAATCCGTTCTTAGAACCTGTTCTACTCGATGGCGTGACAGCCAGTTCGAGTAGCCCGCCCCTGATGGATCACCCTGAGCCACCGCTCGCCGCGCCACTGACGTTGTCCTTCGACTACACCCGTTCGGTCGGCCCCACGCTGGGCAAGTTCTTCACCGCACTGCGTGACCGCCACGTCCTGGGTGTGCGCGGATCCGATGGCCGGGTGCACGTGCCGCCGGCGGAGTATGACCCGGTCACCTATGAGCCGCTGGGCGAGATGGTACCGGTGTCCAGTGTCGGCACCGTCGTCTCGTGGACCTGGCAGCCCGAGCCCATGGAGGGCCAGCCGCTGGACAGGCCGTTCGCCTGGGCGCTGATCAAGCTGGACGGCGCCGACACCCCGCTGATCCACGCGGTGGACGCGGGCGAGCCGAAGAACATCAAGACCGGCACCCGGGTACATGTGCGCTGGGCCGACGAGCCGGTGGGCGCCATCACCGACATCGCGTATTTCGAGCTCGGTGAGGAAGCCGAGGCCGTGACGGAGCACTCGGAGGGCGACAAAGACCCGGTGACCATGGTCGTCACGCCCGTGTCGCTGACGATTCAGCACAGCGCCTCACACGAGGAGAGCGCCTACCTGCGGGCCATCGCGCAGGGCAAGCTGCTCGGCGCGAAGACGGGCGAGAACGGCAAGGTCTACTTCCCGCCGCACGGCGCCGACCCCGCCACCGGCCAGCCGACGACCGAGTTCATCGAATTGCCGGACAAGGGCACCGTCACGACATTCGCGATCATCAACATCCCGTTCCAGGGTCAGCGCATCAAGCCCCCCTACGTGGCGGCCTACGTGCTGCTCGACGGTTCCGACATCCCGTTCCTGCATCTGGTCGCCGACATCGACGCCCACGAGGTGCGGATGGGCATGCGCGTCGAGGCGGTGTGGAAACCCCGCGAGGAGTGGGGATTTGGGATCGACAACATCGAGTACTTCCGGCCGACCGGGGAACCCGACGCCGACTACGACACCTACAAGCACCACCTGTAAAGGGCTTAAGAACACATGAGCGCTCGCAACGTCGCGGTAGTCGGCTTTGCCCACGCACCGCACGTCCGCCGCACCGACGGCACCACCAACGGTGTCGAAATGTTGATCCCGTGCTTCGCCCAGCTGTACGAGGAGCTGGGCATCAGCCGGACCGACATCGGCTTCTGGTGCTCCGGATCATCTGATTACCTTGCCGGACGGGCATTTTCGTTCATCTCGGCGATCGACTCGATCGGCGCCGTTCCGCCGATCAACGAATCACACGTCGAGATGGACGCGGCCTGGGCGCTTTACGAGGCCTACATCAAGATCCTGACCGGCGAGGTCGACACCGCGCTGGTGTACGGCTTCGGCAAGTCCTCGGCGGGCATCCTGCGTCAGATCCTGACGCGGCAGACCGACCCCTACACCGTCGCGCCGTTGTGGCCGGATTCGATCTCGATGGCCGGGCTGCAGGCGCGCATCGGGCTCGACACCGGCAAGTGGACCGAGGAGCAGATGGCGCGCGTGGCCTTCGACTCCTTCGCCAACGCGCGCCGGGTGGACAACGTGGAGGGGTCGATCAGCGTGGCCGAGTTGCTCGAGCGGCCCTTCTTCGCCGACCCGCTGCGCCGCCACGACATCGCCCCGATCACCGACGGCGCCGCGGCCATCGTGCTCGCGGCCGGCGACCGGGCGCGCGAGCTGCGCGAAAACCCGGCCTGGATCACCGGAATCGAGCATCGCATCGAAACGCCGGTGCTGGGCGCGCGGGACCTCACCGAGTCCCCGTCGACCAAGGCCGCCGCCCAGGTGGCCACCGGCGGGCGGACCGACAACCTCGACGTTGCCGAGATCTGCGCGCCGTTCACCCACCAACATCTGATCATCGCGGAAGCCATCCGGATACCGGGACCGACCAAGGTCAACCCGTCCGGCGGCGCGCTGGCGGCCAATCCCATGTTCGTCGCCGGTCTCGAACGCATCGGCTTTGCGGCACAACACATCTGGAACGGTTCTGCTGAGCGGGTGCTGGCGCACGCCACCAGCGGGCCTGCGCTACAACAGAACCTGGTCGCGGTGATGGAAGGAAAGAACTGATGGCCGGTGCAGGGCCAAACGTTGCTGCGGTACTAGGTACCGGACAAACGAAGTACGTCGCCAAACGCCAGGACGTTTCGATGAACGGCATGGTGCGCGAGGCCATCGACCGGGCGCTGGCCGACTCCGGTTCCACCTTCGACGACATCGACGCCGTCGTGGTCGGCAAGGCGCCGGACTTCTTCGAGGGCGTCATGATGCCCGAGCTGTTCATGGCCGACGCCATGGGCGCCACGGGTAAGCCGCTGATCCGGGTGCACACCGCCGGATCGGTCGGCGGTTCTACCGGCGTGGTGGCCGCCAGCCTGGTCCAGTCCGGCAAGTACCGGCGCGTGCTCGCGATGGCCTGGGAGAAGCAGTCGGAGTCAAACGCCATGTGGGCGTTGTCGATTCCCATCCCGTTCATCAAGCCGGTGGGCGCCGGCGCGGGCGGCTACTTCGCCCCGCACGTGCGCTCCTACATCCGCCGGACCGGCGCGCCGACGAACATCGGCGCCATGGTCGCGGTCAAGGACCGGCTCAACGGCGTCAAGAACCCGCTGGCGCATCTGCACCAACCCGACATCACCGTCGAGAAGGTGATGGCCTCGCCCATGCTGTGGGATCCGATCCGTTACGACGAGACCTGCCCGTCGTCCGACGGCGCCGCCGCCGTCGTGATCGGCAATGAGGAGGCCGCCGAAGCCCGCCTGGCGCAAGGACATCCGGTGGCCTGGATCCACGCCACCGCGTTGCGCACCGAGCCGCTGCAGTTCGCCGGACGCGACCAGGTCAGCCCGCAGGCCGGCCGTGACGCCGCCGCGGCACTATGGAAGGCCGCCGGCATCGAGAGCCCGATCGACGAGATCGACGCCGCGGAGATCTATGTCCCGTTCTCCTGGTTCGAACCGATGTGGTTGGAAAACCTCGGGTTTGCCGCCGAGGGCGAAGGCTGGAAACTCACCGAAGCGGGCGAAACCAAGATCGGCGGTCGGCTGCCGGTGAACCCGTCCGGCGGGGTGCTGTCGTCGAACCCGATCGGCGCGTCGGGCCTGATTCGGTTCGCCGAAGCGGCCATTCAGGTGATGGGCAAGGGTGGCGACCACCAGGTTCCCAACGCGCGAAAGGCCCTGGGACACGCCTACGGCGGTGGCTCCCAGTACTACTCGATGTGGGTGGTCGGTGCAGACAAGCCCGCGGCCCAGCAGGTCTCGTGAGCGCGCCGACGACGATGCAGTGGGGGTACCGCCCGCTTGCGGGGGACGCAGCGATGAGGAGGAGCGGCGCCGTTGAGTGAGCATCCCGCGCACGAGGCCGGCCGCCGCTCCCGCGACGCGGTGGCGGCCCGGGACAAGGACGCCTGGCTGGCGGTATTCGCCGACGACGCCATCGTCGAGGACCCGATCGGGCCCTCGGTGTTCGACCCCGAAGGCCTCGGCCACCGGGGCCGTGACGCCATCTCGGCCTTCTGGGACAAGGCCATCGCCCCCACCACCAAGATCGAGTTCTTCTTCCGCGACACCTACCAGTGCGGCAACGAGGAAGCCAACGTCGGGCACATCCTCATCACGACGGGTGAGTACCAGACGACAGCTGAAGGCGTTTTCACCTACCGGGTCGACGCCGAGGGCAAGATGGTGGCCCTGCGCGCCTACTGGGAGATGGAACGCGCCGCGGCCAACACGCGCAAAGTCTAGAGCGGCTCCAGCCCGGCCAGATGCCGCTGGGCGAGGTCGCGGTACGCCTGCGGGTTCACCTTGACCCACATCTCGGCGCCGGTCCCGGCGACAGGGCCCTTGATCTGCGCCGGCGCTCCGACGGCCAGCATCCCGGCCGGGATCTGGGTGCCCGCCGTCACCAGTGAGTGCGCGGCCACCAGGCTGCGCGCCCCGATCACCGCACCGTCCAGAACGGTGGCGTGGTTCGCGATCAGCGCCTCCTGGCCGACGTGCACCCCGTGAATCAGGCACAGATGCGCGACCGTCGCACCGGGACCGATGTCGACCGGGATGCCGGGTGGCGCGTGCAACACCGATCCGTCCTGGACGTTGGCGCCCTCGCGCACCACGATCGGCCCGTAGTCGCCGCGCAACACGGCGTTGAACCAGACCGAGGCCCCCGCCTCCACCACGACATCGCCGATCAGAGTGGCCGTCGGGGCCACGAAAGCGGTGGGATCGACCCGTGGCGCGCGGCCCTCGAACGCAAACAGCGGCATCGTTTAGATATACCGCAGCGCGCATATGCCATGGCCAGGCTCGCCGTCGTTGCGCGCGCCCGCTGCAAAACTGTAACGTGTTCTAGTTAGAGGCCCAGCGAGTTGGAGGTGACAGGTGAGTACCGACACCAAGGCGGTCGGCATTCGGGAGATCGATCCCGGCGCCTTGCCGACCAGATACGCCCGCGGCTGGCACTGCCTGGGCGTTGCGAAGTACTTCCAGGACGGCAAGCCGCACTCGATCGAGGCGTTCGGCACCAAGCTGGTGGTTTTCGCGGACTCGCAGGGCGACATCAAGGTGCTCGACGGCTACTGCCGCCACATGGGCGGCGACCTCTCCGAGGGCACCATCAAGGGCGACGAGGTCGCCTGTCCGTTCCACGACTGGCGTTGGGGCGGCGACGGCCGCTGCAAGCTGGTCCCGTACGCCAAGCGCACACCCAAGACGGCGCGGACCCGGTCGTGGACGACCGACGTGCGCGGCGGCCTGCTGTTCGTCTGGCACGACCACGAGAACAATCCCCCGGACCCCGCCGTGCGCATCCCGGACATCCCGGAGTCCCACAGCGACGAGTGGACCGAGTGGCGGTGGAACAGCATCCTCATCGAGGGCTCCAACTGCCGCGACATCATCGACAACGTCACCGACATGGCGCACTTCTTCTACATCCATTTCGGGTTGCCGACGTACTTCAAGAACGTGTTCGAGGGTCACATCGCCTCGCAGTACCTGCACAACGTGGGCCGGCCCGACGTCAACGACCTCGGCACGTCTTACGGTGAGGCGCACCTGGATTCGGAGGCGTCCTATTTCGGGCCGTCGTTCATGATCAACTGGCTGCACAATAGCTACGGCGGTTACAAGGCCGAGTCGATCCTGATCAACTGCCACTACCCGGTGACTCAGAACTCGTTCATGCTGCAGTGGGGTGTCATCGTCGAAAAGCCCAAGGGCATGGACGAAAAGATGACCGACAAGCTGTCGAGGGTGTTCACCGAGGGCGTCAGCAAGGGCTTCCTGCAGGACGTCGAGATCTGGAAGCACAAGACCCGCATCGACAATCCGCTGCTGGTCGAAGAGGACGGCGCGGTCTATCAGTTGCGTCGTTGGTACCAGCAGTTCTACGTCGACGTCGCCGACATCGAGCCGGAGATGGTGGAGCGCTTCGAGATCGAGGTCGACACGACCCGAGCCAATGAGTACTGGAATGCCGAGGTGGAGCAGAACCTCAAGGCCAAGGACTCCGCGGCGGACGAGCCCGCCACCGACGACGTGCCGGCCAAGCAACACTAGGAATCATGAGCGAGGATCAGCCGGCGGTACCTGACGTCGATCAGCTCGCGCGGTCGATGTTGTTGCTGCACGGCGATCATCACGACCACGACGAGCATCCAGCCGGCGCCGAACGCAAGGGTGGGTCCTGGTCGAAATCAAGGGATTTCACCGACGATCCGCAGCGCGCCGCTGCGGTCGCCGAGGCCAGTCGGGCCGACCGCGAGCGCTACCTCAACTCGGGTCTGTTGCCGGTCGACTGCCGGTTCTGCCACGTGCGGGTCACCGTTCGAAGGCTCGGGCCCGGACACACCGCGGTGCAATGGAACACCGAGGCGTGGCAGCGGTGTGCGCACTTCACCGAGGTGCGTGCGTCCGGGGGCGACACCGCGCGCACGAGGTCGTGCCCCAAACTCGGTGACAGCATCGAGCATGCGGTCGCCGAGGGCTATCTGGACCTCGACGACGAGCCGGACGACGACTGAGCGGACGTCAACTCCGGGCCCTGCCCGCGGTTATGAACGGGCCGCCGCTCCGGCATTGGTGTATTGCCCACCTTCGAGCGACAACGCCGGCGCGACAGCGCGATTCGCGAATGTTGTCGCTGCGAGGCGGGCAAAACGCGCACCCATAAATCCGGAAACTATTGTGGCGCCTGTGATTTAGAGGCCCGCGAAGCGCTCCTTGACGGCCTCGGTGCTGAGTCCATAGTCGGCCAGCGAATAAGTGTGCTTCGGCGCACGCTCGCCGGCCTGGCTGTCGGCGTGGGTCTTCTCCATGGCGGCCTTGGCCTCATCGGTCAGCGTCAGGCCGAAGTGACGGTAGATGTCGGCCACGGTGCCCATCGGGTCGGTGATCAATTCCTTGTAGTCGACGTCGTAGAACTGCGACGGACTGTATCTGGCTCGCGCGGTGTTGAACCGCTCCAGTCCCCGCGACCAGGTTTCCATTGCATCAGCGCCGATTTGAGCCCCGGTGAACGACGTCGACCACCCCTCCGCGGTGTGCTGCGCCAGCGAGCACATCGAGGCCATGATCGTTTCGACCGGACGATGAGTCTGGATCACCAACGCGTCGGGATAGGTCGCCATCAACGCGTCCAACGCGAACAGGTGGCTGGGATTCTTCAGCACCCAGCGTTTGTCGGCGTCGTTGAGCCCGATCAGCTGAAGGTTGCGGCGGTGCCGCTGATATGACGGCGTCCAGTCCTGCTCCGAGAGCCACTGGGCGTAACTGGGCAGGTGCGCCAGCGTTTCGTAGGACACCGAATGCAGCGACTGCCGCAGCAGCTGCCAGCACTCCTCCAGCTCGTAGGCGGCCATGAAGTGCAGCCCGGTGTAGCCGGGGTTTTCCTGGTGGTGCTGGGTGAACTGCGCGTCGAGCTGGCGATACAGCGGGTGCGATTCCCACGTCTCGCGCGGTGGCCGCGGTTGCGGAAATTCGGCGAGCCACATGTGCAGGCCCTGATGCGCGGGATCGGCGCCCAGGAGCCGGTGCAGCGCCGTGGTTCCGGTGCGTACCAGGCCGGTGACGAAGATGGGCCGTTCGATGACGACGTCGGCGTATTGCGGGTATTGCTTCCACGCCGATTCGGAGAGCAATCGCGCGACCAGCGCTCCGCGCAGGAAGAAGCGATTCATCTTGCTGCCCAACACCGTAAGCCCGGCCTCGGTCCGGTAGGAGTCCAGCAGGACGCGCAGCGCTTCGCGGTAATTGTCGTCGTCAGCGCCGAAGTCGTCGAGCCCGGTCAGCTTGGTGGCCGATGCGTGCAGCTCGTCGACGGTGCCGATATCGGTGCGGTCGGACATCAGACGTGATACTCCCCGCAGTTGACGTCCAGGGTCTGCCCGGTGATGCCGCTGGACAGATCGCTGGACAGGAACAGAATGGCCGATGCCACCTCGTCCTCGGTGGGCAAGCGCTTCAGGTCGGAGTTCGCCGCGGTTGCCGCATAGATCTCGTCGACTGTCGTGCCGTACTTGCCCGCCTGGTGCTCGAAGTACGCCTGCAATGTGTCGCCCCAGATATACCCCGGCGCAACGGAATTGACCCGGATGCCCTTGTCACCGAGCTCGGTGGCCAGCGATTGGGACATGGAGAGCAGCGCGGACTTCGCCATCTTGTACGCGCCGTATTTCGCCTGCGAGTGGCGCAGCACCATGGAGTTGACGTTGACGATCGATCCGTGCGTCGCCTCCAACGCCGGCGTGAAGGCCTGGATCAGCCGCAGCGCGCCCAGCGCACTGAGCTCGATCGCGTCCCGGATGTGCTGAAAGCTGGTGCCGGCCAACGGCTTCATGGACGGCACCCGGAACGCGTTGTTGATCAGCACGTCGACCTTGCCGTAGGTGGCCATAGTGGTCTCGACCAAGTAGGCGACCTCGTCGTCGTCGGTGATGTCGGTGCGGACCGCCACGGCCTTGCGGCCGGAGTCGTTGATCCGCTTGGCGACCTCGTCCAGCCGTTCGACGGTACGGGCCGCCAGCACCAGGTCGGCACCGTTGTCGGCACATCGGTGTGCCAGCGTGGTACCGAGACCCGGGCCGACGCCGCTGATGATCACTACCTTGTCGTTGAGCATCCCTGACATCGTCACCCCAGCATCCTTGCCGCAATTTGTTGTTGGCGCAGCGCGATTCGCGCGCGCCACTCGTCGTCGGAAATCTTGTTGTGCTCGAAGTAGGGCAACGTGGTCGCTATGGCGTCGACGTCGACCAGCTCGACGGAGGGGCCGTCGGCTTCGGTGAGTTGACGCGACACCCGCTGCCAGCGGAACTGCAGGATGCCCTTGCGATGGCCGAGGGTTTCGACCCAGTTGGTCACGCCCGGGTTCTGGTCGGCGACGACGATGCGCACCTTGCCGTCCGGATCCGCCTGTGCCTGAGTGTTGTTCAGCGACGTCTGGTGGTTGATGTAGTCCAGCGAGATGTACCACAGGCTGCCCAACTGGAAACCGAGGTAGGGCGCGTCGGTGACCGGGATGGTGATCACCAGCGCCTGGTCGGGCCGCAGCTCGTAGTGGCCCACCGACGAATACTGGGTCGCCAGTCCACCCGGCGTGAGCCGGGGCGCGACCATCGTGTTCACCGGAATGTTGAAGTAGAACCACTGCGGGAACTGCAGCCACGTCTTCACCCGGTTAACCAGTTGCTTTCCGGCTGTGGCATAACGCTTTTCGATGATTTCGCGGGTCAATGGCGGCGGCGCGGTGCCCGCAGTGTCCAGGCGCGAGATGGAAAGCGTGCCGCGCTGCGCCGCCCAGTCGCCGTACACCTCGCGGATGACCAGTTGCCCGGGACTCGTCGGCCGTACCCGCCACTCGAAGCTGCCGTCGGGTGCGATCTGCAGTTCCCGGTCGTCGAACGCGGCCTGGCTGACCGGGACGTTGTCGTCGGTGTATTCCCCGCCCAGCAGCTGGAAGCTCAGGTCGGTGGTGGTGCCGCGCCGGCCGGTGACCACGTAATCGTGGTTGGCGTGCACCCGCGTGCCGAAGTAGAGCGTGTCGGGGTTGTCCAGGCCCATCTTGGTGAACGGCCCGGTGCCCGATTGCAGGAAGGGATGGTCGCGGTCGTAGTCGAACGACAGATGCAGACAGCCGGTGATGCAGCCGGCCAGGTACTGCAGCCCTTCCAGCAGGTCGGCTTCGGTCTCGATGTGAGGCGCCGCGGCCACCAGCTTCTCGGACTCGGCGATGGCTTCGATGAGGGAATCAGAGAACACGCCTAGACGCTAGAACGTGTTCTACTTTTTCGTCAATGGCGAACGTTCCCGCGCGTCGGCCGCGGCGTTCACGGACGACGCAGACTCACTACGGAGGGCAGGAGTGGGAAAGGTCGATCAGGTGCTGGCGCACGTCGGGATGCCGATTGAGGTAGTCGATGACGTTGCCGTTGCCGCCTTCGGCCTGAGACCTCTGCTGCAATTGCTGGTGGAGGTCCGGGTGCTTCTGCAGGTACGCATCGATGGATGCACCCACGTCCTGGTTGCACTGCGCGCTGGCCGTGCCGGCCAAGGGCACCGCGATCACCGCAGCGGCGGCAGCGGTCATCAATCCCCCGGCGAGCAGGCCGTACAGCCCACGACGCCGGGCGCCGACTGTGTTGGATGTGCTCATGTGCGCCAGGCTACTCGCGGCACCTTAGCGTGGCCTGTGCGTGCAGGCGAGAGACGGATCAGCGCGACGCCGCGGCGCCGCTCTCTTGCTCGCGCTTGATCTCGAGCGCGATGTCGATGAGCTGGTCTTCCTGGCCACCGATGAGTTTGCGCTGCCCGGCGCGGTGCAGCAGCTGGTGGGCCGGCACACCGTAGCGCTCGGACTGGCGGATGGCGTGCTTGAGGAAGCTCGAGTACACCCCGGAATACCCCATGATCAACGCATTGCGGTCGAGCAGGCACTCGGCGGGCATCGCCGGGGCGACCACCTCTTCGGCCGCGTCGGCGATGTCGAAGAAGTCGATCCCGGTCTTCACGCCGATCTTGTCGAACACCCCGATCAGCGCCTCGACGGGCGCGTTGCCCGCCCCGGCGCCGAACCGGCGGCAGGAGCCGTCGATCTGCTTGGCGCCCGCCCGGACCGCCTCCACACTGTTGGCCACCCCGAGCCCCAGGTTCTCGTGGCCGTGAAAGCCGACCTGGGCGTCGTCGCCGAGCTCGGCGACCAGCGCCGCCACCCGGTCCCGCACGCCCTCGAGGACCAGCGCTCCGGCCGAATCGACCACGTAGACGCACTGGCAGCCGGCGTCGGCCATGATGCGGGCCTGCGCCGCCAGCTTCTCGGGCGCAATGGTGTGGCTCATCATCAGGAACCCGACGGTTTCCAGGCCGAGCTCGCGGGCCAGGCCGAAGTGCTGGATCGACACGTCGGCCTCGGTGCAGTGCGTGGCGATCCGGCAGATCGAGCCGCCGTTGTTCTGGGCCTCTTTGATGTCTTCCTTGGTGCCGACGCCGGGCAGCATCAAGAAGGCGATCTTCGCCTCCTTGGCGGTCTGGGCCGCGAGCTTGATCAGCTCCTGCTCGGGGGTCTTGGAGAACCCGTAGTTGAAGCTCGAGCCGCCCAGGCCGTCGCCGTGGGTGACCTCGATGACGGGCACTCCGGCGGCGTCCAGAGCGGCCACGATGGCGCCGACCTCGTCGGTGGTGAACTGGTGACGCTTGTGGTGGGAGCCGTCCCGCAGCGACGTATCGGTCATCCGGACGTCCCAGACCGGGTTGAAGAAGACTTCACTCATGGCGCCACTTCTCCTCATCGCTTCGTCCCCCGCAAGCGGGCGGTATCCCCACTGCATCGTCGTCGGCACGGGTCATGATTGCGCTCCTCCGGCCGTCGCGCTCAAGGACTCCTTGGCGATCTCCTCGCCGACCTTCGTTGCCGCGGCGGTCATGATGTCGAGATTTCCAGCGTAAGGCGGTAGATAGTCGCCCGCACCCTCCACTTCGACGAATGTGGTGACCAGCGCCTGCCCACCCGAGTTGATCGACGGGTCGTCGAACTGGGGCTCGTTGAGCAGCCGGTAACCCGGCACATAGGTCTGCACCTCAGCCACCACGTCGTGAATCGACTTGGCAATAGCGTCTCGGTCGGCGTCCTCCGGGATGGCGCAGAAAATGGTGTCGCGCATGATCATCGGCGGGTCGGCCGGGTTCAGGATGATGATCGCCTTGCCGCGCTTGGCTCCGCCGATCGTCTCTACGCCCCTGCTGGTGGTCTTGGTGAACTCGTCGATATTGGCGCGGGTGCCGGGACCGGCCGAGAGTGAGGCGACCGAGGCGACGATCTCGGCGTAGGGCACGCCGCCGATGTCGGCGACCGCACGCGACACCGCGTACACGATCGGGATGGTTGCCTGCCCACCGCAGGTGATCATGTTGACGTTCGGTGCGTCCAGGTGCTGGCGCAGGTTGGCCGGCGGGATCACCGCCGGGCCCACGGCGGCCGGCGTCAGATCGATCGCGCGGATCCCGGCGGCCTCGTACTTGGGTGCGGCGTCGCGGTGCACGTAGGCGCTGGTCGCTTCGAACACCAGGTCGGGCTTCTCCGGCTGCGCCAACAACCAGTCCACACCCTCGTGGGTGGTCTCCAAACCCAGCTTTCGGGCCCGGGCCAAGCCCTCGCTCTCCGGGTCGATGCCGACCATCCAGCGGGGTTCCAGCCAATCCGATCGCAGCAGCTTGTAAAGCAGGTCAGTGCTGATGTTCCCCGACCCGACAATGGCCACAGTCGCCTTAGTCGGCATGATGCTCCTCGAGCTTTGAGGTTTAGTTAGATGATTTAAATTCGAGCCTATTCGAACGACAGGCGGACCGAACCGAGGCCCGCGAAATCGGCGACGAAGTCGTCGCCGGGGTGCACGTCGATCGCCCGCGTGCACGACCCGGGCAGCACCACGTCACCCTTGCGCAACCGGACGCCGAAGCTCTCCACCTTGCGCGCCAACCAGGCCACCGCGGTGACCGGATTGCCCAGCACCGCGTCACTACGTCCCTTGGCGATCACCTCACTGTTGCAAGTCAGCACCGCGTCGATCTTCGTCACATCGAGCCCGGCCGGCGAGACCCGCGCCTGACCCAGTACGTAGCCCGCCGAAGACGCGTTGTCGGCGATGGTGTCGCACAACCCGATCTTCCAGTCGGTGATCCTGGTGTCGATCAACTCAATCGACGGGACCAACGCCTCGGTGGCCGCCAGCACGTCGTCCTCGGTGCAGCCGGCGCCCGGCAGGTCGGCGGACAGGATGAACCCGACCTCTACCTCCACCCGCGGGTAGAGGTAGCGGTTCGTCTTGACCGGAGTGTCTTCGAACAGCTGCATCTCGTCGAGCAGATGGCCGTAATCCGGCTCGTCGACCCCCATCATCTGCTGCATCGCCTCGCTGGACAGGCCCACCTTGTGGCCCAGCACCCGGGCGCCTTCGGCGACCCTCTGGCGGATGTTGATCAGCTGAATCTCATAGGCGTCGACGACGTCGATCTCCGGATAGGTGGCGGTCAGCGGGGTTATCGGCTCGCCGCTGCGCTCGGCTTGCGCCAAGTCGGCGGCCAGCTCGTCGCGCATGGCAACACTGAGCATCTCTCCAAGTCTCCTCGTCGCTCGACCGGGCCAGTAGCGGCCGCCCCGGGCAATTCTATAACGTGTTCTACATGTCAGCGCAGGAGTACGACGTCGTCGTGGTCGGAAGCGGCGGAGCCGGCATGGTGGCCGCCCTTACCGCCGCTCACCGGGGTCTTTCCACCATAGTCATCGAGAAGGCCCCCCACTTCGGCGGCTCCACCGCACGCTCAGGAGGCGGCGTTTGGATCCCAAATAACGAAGTGCTCAAGCGTGACGGGGTCCGCGATACCGCCGAGGCCGCCCGTACTTATCTGCACGGGATCATCGGAGACGTCGTCGAGCCCGAGCGCATCGATACCTACCTCAAGCGCGGCCCCGAGATGCTGTCGTTCGTCCTCAAGCACACCCCGCTGAAGATGTGCTGGGTGCCGCGCTACTCCGACTACTACCCCGAGTCGCCGGGCGGCCGCGCGGAGGGCCGATCGATCGAGCCGAAGCCGTTCAACGCCCGCAAGCTCGGCGCCGACGAATCCGGCCTGGAGCCGGCGTACGGCAAGGTCCCGCTGAACGTCGTGGTGATGCAACAGGATTACGTGCGGCTGAACCAGCTCAAGCGGCACCCCCGCGGCGTGGCGCGCAGCCTGAAGGTCGGGGCACGCACCATGTGGGCCAAGGCGACCGGCAAGAACCTCGTCGGCATGGGCCGGGCGTTGATCGGTCCGCTGCGCATCGGATTGCAGCGAGCCGGGGTGCCGGTAGTGCTCAACACCGCGCTCACCGACCTCTACGTCGAAGACGGCGTCGTGCGCGGCGTCTACGCGCGCGGCACCGGCGACGCCGAATCCAGTGAGCCCCAGCTGATCCGGGCCCGCCGTGGCGTGATCCTGGCGTCGGGCGGGTTCGAGCACAACGAGCAGATGCGGGTGAAATACCAGCGCGCACCGATCACCACCGAGTGGACCGTGGGCGCGGTCGCCAACACCGGCGACGGAATCCTGGCGGGCGAAAAGCTCGGCGCCGCACTGGACATCATGGAAGACGCGTGGTGGGGTCCGACCGTCCCGCTGGTGGGTGCGCCCTGGTTCGCGTTGTCCGAGCGCAACTCGCCCGGATCGATCATCGTCAACATGTCGGGCAGGCGGTTCATGAACGAATCGATGCCTTACGTCGAAGCCTGCCATCACATGTATGGCGGCCAATACGGTCAGGGACCCGGCCCGGGCGAAAACATTCCCGCGTGGCTGGTGTTCGACCAGCAGTACCGGGACCGCTACATCTTCGCGGGATTGCAGCCCGGACAACGTATTCCGCGTAAGTGGCTGGAGTCCGGGGTCATCATCCAGGCCGACACGCTGGCCGAGCTGGCGCAGCAGGCCGGCCTCCCACCGGGCGAACTCGCCGCGACGGTCGAACGTTTCAACGGGTTCGCGCGCTCCGGCGTCGACGAGGACTACAAGCGCGGCGAGAGCGCGTACGACAGGTACTACGGCGACCCGACCAACAAGCCGAACCCCAACCTCGGCGAGATCAGTCATGCGCCCTACTACGCGGCCAAGATGGTGCCCGGTGACCTGGGGACCAAGGGCGGCATCCGCACCGATGTCCACGGCCGCGCGCTGCGTGACGACGGCAGTATCATCGAAGGCCTCTACGCCGCAGGCAATGTCAGTGCTCCGGTGATGGGCCACACGTACCCCGGTCCGGGTGGCACCATCGGTCCGGCCATGACATTCGGCTACCTGGCGGCGTTGCACATCGCGGAGGAGAGCTGAGATGCCGATCGACGTAGAAGTCGCGCTGAATGCCGAGCTGGATCCCATCGAATTCTGCTGGGCCAGTAGCGATGTGCAGCTCTACCACCTGGGACTGGGTGCGGGCGCCGATCCGATGGACCCGCGCGAGCTGCGCTACCTGATCGACGACACCCCGCAGGTGCTGCCGACATTCGGCAACGTGGCCGCCACCTTCCATGCCACGAAACCGCCGACGGTCAAATTTCCCGGTATCGACATCGAGCTGGGCAAGGTGCTGCACGCCAGCGAGCGCGTCGAAGCGCCCGCTCCACTGCCGCCGTCGGGCTCGGCCAAGGCCGTCACCCGGTTCACGGACATCTGGGACAAGGGCAAGGCCGCGGTGATCTGGAGCGAGACGACGGTGACCGCGCCGGATGGCACGCTGCTGTGGACGCAGCGCCGGTCCATCTTCGCCCGCGGCGAAGGCGGATTCGGCGGCGAGCGTGGCGCCTCGACCTCGGACGGCGCGCCGGATCGTGCTCCCGATCTCGAGGTCGACGTGCCGATCCTGCCGCAACAGGCACTGCTCTACCGGCTGTGCGGCGACCGCAACCCGCTGCACTCCGATCCCGAATTCGCCGCCGCCGCAGGGTTTTCGCAGCCCATTCTGCACGGACTGTGCACGTACGGCATGACCTGCAAGGCGATCACCGATGCGCTGCTCGACGGTGATGCCGGCGCGGTCGCGGCCTACGGCGCGCGTTTCGCCGGGGTGGCGTTCCCCGGTGAAACGCTCAAGGTCGGCATCTGGAAGGACTCGACGTCTTCTGAAGGCCGCTTCCTGGCCAGCGTTGTCGCGCCCTCGCGCGACAACGCCGTCGTGCTGTCGGGCGTCGAACTGGTCCCTGCGTAGTTTTTGCGCCGAACGCCCAGCCTTCTCGCGCCGAGCGTTCTCGCGCCGAGCCTTCTCGCGCCGAGCGTCCAGCCTTCTCGCGCCGAGCGTGAAGTTAGTTTCACGTTCGGCTACGAGCGTGAAAGCAGTTTCACGCTCGGCGGGCGCGAG
Organism: Actinomycetota bacterium; assembly: GCA_036338755.1. Classification (GTDB taxonomy): domain Bacteria; phylum Actinomycetota; class Actinomycetes; order Mycobacteriales; family Mycobacteriaceae; genus Mycobacterium. The sequence continues at coordinate 59,184 of JAYZBN010000017.1, forward strand.
CCGCGCGCACCCGACGGACGATTCCGGCCGGCCTGTCGCCTGCGAGCACCCTCACTACGATCCAGCCGCGACGCTCGATGTTCTCCAATCGCCGGACGTCCCAGCTGTACTGCCAGCGATCGCTGCGGTGATGTTCACCGTCATACTCGACCGCTACTTTGACGTCCTCCCAACCCATATCCAAATATGCGATCGCGCTGCCCAATTCGTCGAGCACGGGAATCTGGGTTTGCGGCCGCGGCAAGCCGGCCTCGATCAAGACAATCCGCAGCCACGACTCCTTCGGTGATTGCGCGCCGCTGTCGAATAGCGCGATGGCCTTGCGCGCCTGCACGATGCCTCGGCGGCGCGAGTACCTTTCCGCGAGTATCTCGACGTCGGCCGCCTTGATTCCGGTCGCGCGGGCCAACGCGTCCATGCCGGCAACCGCTGCATTCTTCGAATACCAGCATCCGATATCGAGGGCTGTCCTAGCTGCCGAGGTCAGCGGGATCTTTCCCATGACGACGATTTCGTCGTCCTCGATACGGTCGCCGTGCGCCCTGATCCCAGCCTGGAAGTGGCGGTTGTCGTGGATGAGGTCCACCACCGTCAAGTCGTCGACCCATTTGCTCCCGTGTAATGCTGCGGCGCCGAACCCGGCAACCACGCCCCTGCGTCCGGACCACAACCAGCCGGCCCTCGCTCGTAGCGCGGCGGTGACATCCGCATCCCGATCGACGTAGACGTCTCGGAACAGCCGGAGATAGCCAGTGCAGAGTTGGCCTCTGGTCAATACGCCTCGAGCAACGGCCTCACTCCCCAGGAACGGCTCAACCACGACGGCAGCGTCGCACGTGTCATTGCCGGCGTCACTTCACTCGTCGACTGTGAAGTTAGTTTCACGGTCGGCAGCGAGCGTTAAACTAACTTCACGCTCGGCCGGAAGCAAGGTCGCCGCCAGGTCCTAGCCCAAGATCAGGCCCGACGTGGGCACGCCGGTTCCCGCGGTGACGAGCACGTGCTCGACGTTGGGCACCGGATTCACCGAGGTGCCCCGCAATTGGCGCACTCCCTCGGCGATGCCGTTCATGCCGTGGATGTACGCCTCGCCGAGCTGGCCCCCGTGGGTGTTGATGGGCAGCCGCCCACCGATCTCGATGGCACCGTCGGCGATGTAGTCCTTGGCCTCACCCTTGCCGCAGAATCCCAACTCCTCCAACTGAATCAGCGTGAAAGGGGTGAAGTGGTCGTAGAGCACGGCGGTCTGGATGTCGGTCGGCTTCAGCCCCGACTGCGCCCACAGCTGCCGGCCAACGACCCCCATCTCGGGCAAGCCGAGCTCCGGCCGGTAGTAGCTGACCATCGTGTACTGGTCGGGACTGGAGCCCTGCGCGGCCGCTTCGATGATCGCCGGCCGCTGCTTGAGATCCTTCGCGCGCTCCGGCGACGTCACCACGATGGCGACCGCGCCGTCGGTCTCCTGGCAACAGTCCAGCAGCCGCAGCGGCTCGGCGATCCACCGCGAATTCTGGTGATCCTCAATGGTTATCGGCTTCTCGTAGAAGTACGCCTTCGGGTTCTTGGCCGCGTGCTTGCGGTCGGCCACCGAAATCGCACCGAAGTCCCGGCTGCTGGCACCCGACAGATGCATGTAGCGCTGGGCGATCATCGCGACCTGCGCGGCCGGCGTGGAAAGGCCGTGCGGATAGGAAAACGAATTGTCCGCCGCGGTCGAATCGGCCTGCACCCCGGCGTTTCCCACCAACCGCGTCTGTACCTGACCGAACCGCATGCCCGAACGCTCGTTGAACGCCCGGTACGCGACGACGACGTCGGCCACCCCGGTGGCTACGGCGATCGCCGCCTGCTGGACGGTCGCGCACGCGGCGCCGCCGCCGTACCCGATTTGGGAGAAGAACTTCAAGTCACCGATGCCGACCGCACGCGCGACGGCGGTCTCGTTGTTGGTGTCCATCGTGAAGGTGGTCAGCCCGTCGACATCGGAGGGGCTCAACCCGGCGTCGTCGAGCGCATCCAGCACAGCCTCCGCGGCCAGCCGCAGCTCGCTGCGGCCGGAGTCCTTGGAGAAGTCGGTGGCGCCGATACCGACGATCGCGGCCTTACCCGACAACATCTACGAACCCCCGATCGTCAGCGTCACGTTCGCGATGACGTGATCACCAAGGCTGTTGCGGCCGAACACCTTCAGCGTGATCAGGCCGTCGTCGATGGCGGTCACCTCGCCGGAGAAGGTGACGGTGTCGTAGGCATACCACGGCACGCCGAGCCGCAGGCCGATCGACTTGATCAGCGCCGTTGGGCCCGCCCAGTCGGTGACATAACGCTGCACCAGGCCGGTGTCGGTGAGGATGTTGACGAAGATGTCCTTGGAACCCTTGGCCTGGGCCAGGTCCCGGTCGTGGTGCACATCCTGAAAGTCCCTGGTGGCCAGGGCCGTTGAGATGATGAACGTCGGCGTGCCGTGCAGCTTGAGTTCGGGCAGGGTGGTGCCCACTTCAACGACGAGTGCACTCATGCTCGATCTCCCAAGGGCTCCCAGGCGTAGAGGCTCCACTCCGGGCCGGACTCACCGGCCGGGAAGTCGATATAGGTTGCGCGGACCGGCATTCCGATTTTGATTTCGGCGGCCTCGACGTTGCGTAGCTCGCCGAGCATGCGGACGCCCTCTTCCAGTTCGACCAGTGCGATCACGAACGGCAGCGTGCGCCCGGGCACCTTCGGCGCGTGGTGCACCACGAAGCTGAACACTGTGCCACGGCCGCTGGCCACCGCGTAGTCGATGGGTTCGGCCTTATCCTGCCACACCGCAGGCACCGGCGGGTGCTGCAGGGCGCCATCGGCGAGGCGCTGGATGCGCAGCTCGTGCGCCGCCACGCCCTCCCAGAAGAAGGCGGTGTCACGCGACACCGCCGGTCGCATCATGGCGTCGGCGTCCAGGTCCTGCGGGACGGACCCGGTCGCGCCGGAATCTTCGCGAGGCCTGAATTTCAGAATGCGCCAGGCCATTTCGGCGACATCCTCGTCACCGACCCGCCAGGTGATGTGCTGGTTGATGAACCATCCCTCGCCGAGCCCCGTCTGCTTCGGGCCGACCACGTCGCGCATCTCGGAGACGACCGTGACCTGCTCGCCCGGACGCAGATACCGATGGTAGGTCTGCTCGCAGTTGGTGGCGACCACCCCGATGTAGCCGGCCTCGTCGAACAACTGCATGATCGGGCCCATGGGGTCGTCGGTCGGGCGTTCCCCACCCAGCCCGAACATGGTCCACACCTGAATCATGGCCGGCGGCGCGACGATTCCGGGATGGCCGGCGGCCTGAGCGGCGGCCTCGTCGACGTAGATCGGGTTGCGGTCCCCGAGCGCCTCAACCCAGTTGTTGATCGTCGGCTGGTTCACCGGATCCCGGGCCTGGCGCGGGGCAGCCACGACGGTGGCGGTGATCTCCGCGACCGCTTCCTTGATGTCGGTCATCGAGGCACCCTCGGCACTTTGAGTCCGGCCGCGGCGATCATCTCCCGCATCACTTCGTTCACGCCGCCGCCGAAGGTGATGACCAGGTTGCGCTTGGTCTGCGAGTCCAGCCACTTCAACAGGTCGGCGGTATCCGAATCGGCGGGGTTGCCGTACTTGCCGACGATCTCCTCGGCGAGCCGGCCGATGTACTGAATCTTCTCGGTGCCAAAGACTTTCGTCGACGCGGCATCGGCCACGTTGATGTCCTCACCGGCGGCGGCCACCTGCCAGTTGAGCAGCTCGTTGATCCGCCACATGGCATGGATCTCGCCGAGCGCCCGCTTGACGTCCTGGTGATCGATCGGCGTGACGCCGTCGCTGCCCGGCTTGGACGCCCAGGCGTGCACCCGGTCGTAGATGCCGGCGGTCCGGCCCGCCGGGCCCAGCATGACGCGTTCGTTGTTGAGCTGGGTGGTGATCAGCCGCCACCCGCCGTTCTCCTCGCCGACCAGCATGTCGGCGGGCACCCGCACGTCGTTGTAATAGGTGGCGTTGGTGTGGTGGGCACCGTCGGACAAGATGATCGGCGTCCAGGAGTAGCCGGGGTCCTTCGTGTCGACGATCAGGATCGAAATGCCTTTGTGCTTCACGGCTTCCGGGTCGGTGCGGCAGGCCAGCCAGATGTAGTCGGCGTCGTGGGCGCCGGTGGTGAAGATCTTCTGCCCGTTGACGATGTACTCGTCGCCCTGGCGCACCGCGGTCGTCCGCAGGGAGGCGAGGTCGGTGCCGGCCTCGGGCTCGGTGTAGCCGATCGCGAAGTGCACCTCGCCGGCCAGGATGGCGGGCAGGAATTTCTTCTTCTGTTCCTCGCTGCCGAACTGCTGCAGCACCGGACCGACCGTCTGCAGCGTCACCGCGGGCAGCGGCACGTCGGCCCGATGCGCCTCGTTGACGAAGATCGACTGCTCGATGGGGCCGAAGCCCAAGCCGCCGAACTCCTTCGGCCATCCGACGCCGAGTTTGCGGTCCTTACCCATCCGCCGGATCACCGCGCGGTAGGCCTCGTTGTGCCGGTCCTGCTCCATCGCCTTCATCTCGTCGGACGAGATCAGGTTCGAAAAGTATTCCCGTAGTTCCGCTTGCAGCTGGCGCTGCTCCGGAGTCAGGTCTATGAACATTGCGCTCCCACCAGGTCGAGACGATGAGAAGAACCGCCCAGCAGCCGGGACAGGTCCTTGATCGTGGAGTAGTACCGGTGCATCGGATAGGTGATGTCCATCCCCATCCCGCCGTGCAGGTGATGGCAGATCTGCATGACCGGCGGCGCCTGTGACGTGATCCAGTAGCCGAGGACATCCAGGTCGTCGTCCGCGTCCCGGCCTTCCGACAGCCGCCACGCAACCGACTTCGCCGCCAAATTGATTGTGCGCGAGGCGATGTAGACCTCGGCGAGCTGAGCGGCGACGGTTTGGAACGTCGACAGTGGCTTGCCGAACTGTTTGCGGTTGGCCACGTAGTCGGCGGTCAGCCGCAGCGCCCCGGCGACCAGGCCGTCGGCGTAGGCGCCGGCGGCGGCCAGCACCAACTGGTTGACCCGGGACGCCGTCGCGCCCGCCAACACGTTCGAGTCTTCGACCGCGACGTCGGCGAACGTGACCGTGTACTCCTCGGAGTCGTTCGAGGTGGGGGTTTGGACCATGTCGACACCGTCGGCCTTCGACGGCACGACGACGACCGCGCTGTCGGCCGTGACGACGATCCAATCCGCTTGTCCCGCATAGCCGACGCCGACCTTGGTGCCCGACAGGCGGCCGCCCGCGAAGGTGGTCGACGGCCGGTCCGGCAGCGCCGCACCCGGCTCGTTGAGGGCGGCGGTCAGCACGGCGCCCTTGGCGACGCCGGCCAAAAACCGGTCCTGCTGTTCATCGGAGGCCAGATCGAGCAGTGGCAGTACGCCGAAACCCAGGGTGGCCAGGGCCGGCGTGATGGCGCCGTGGCGGCCGATCTCGGTCAGCACGGTGGCGACCTCCGCTAGGCCGACGCCGTCGCCACCGAGGCGCTCCGGCACCGGTAGTGCCGTGACACCGCCGTCGACCAAAGCGTCCCAACTCAATTCACGCTCGAACACCGACGTGACGACATCGGCGACGGCCTGTTGCGTCGCGGTGAGGTCGAAGTCCATCAGGACGTCACCGCGGGCTTGCCGGCGTAGTCGACCTGCCAGTGCTTGATGCCGTTGAGCCACCCGGACCGCAACCGCTCGGGCTCGCCGATCGGCTTGAGGTCCGGCATGTGATCGGCGACCGCGTTGAAGATCAGGTTGATCGTCATGCGGGCGAGGTTCGCGCCGATGCAGTAGTGGGCGCCGGTGCCGCCGAAACCGACGTGTGGGTTCGGGTCGCGCAGGATGTTGAAGGTGTGCGGGTCTTCGAAGACCTCTTCGTCGAAGTTGGCCGACCGATACGACATCACCACCCGCTGACCCTTCTTGATCGGCACGCCGGCCAGCTCCGTGTCCTCATTGGCCGTGCGCTGGAAGGCCGAAACCGGAGTGGCCCACCGGATGATCTCGTCGGCCGTGGTCACCGGCCGCTCCTTCTTGAACAGCTCCCATTGATCGGGGTTGTTCGCCATCGCGATCATGCCGTGGGTGATGGAGTTCCGCGTCGTCTCGTTGCCCGCCACCGCCAGCATGACCACGAAGAAACCGAACTCGTCATCGGAGAGCTTCTCGCCGTCGATGTCGGCCTCGATCAGCGTGGTGACGATGTCGTCGGTCGGGTTCTTGCTGCGCTCCGCCGCCATCGCCATGGCGTAGGTGATCAGTTCCAGCGACGACTGCGCGGGGTCGACGTGGGCATACTCGGGGTCGGTGCCACCGGTCATCTCATTGGACCAGCGGAACAGCTTGTCCCGATCCTCCTGGGGAACGCCGAGCAGACCGGCGATGGCCTGTAGCGGCAGCTCGCACGAGACCTGTTCGACGAAGTCGCCGCTGCCCTCTTTGGCGGCGGTCGCGGCGATGTTCTGGGCACGCTGGGCCAGTTCGGCTTCCAGCCGCCCGATGGCCCGTGGGGTGAACCCGCGGGAGATGATCTTGCGCAGCCGGGTGTGGTGCGGCGCGTCCATGTTCAGCATCACGCTGCGCTGCAGCTCGACCTGCTCCCGCTTCATCTCCGGCGGCCAGGTCGGGATGGCGCCGTTCATCCAGCTCGAGAAGACGTCGCTGCGCTTGGACACCTCCTTGACGTCGGCGTGCTTGGTGACGAGCCAGTAGCCGTGGTCCTCGAACCCGCCCGCGCCATCCGGGATGTCCACCCAGTGGATCGGCTCCGCCTTGCGAAGCTGGGCGAGCTCCTCGACGGGCAGCCCGGCGAGGTTGACGTCGGGGTCGAGAAAGTCGAAATCGGCGGGAATGTTGGGGGGTGCCATGTAGGGTGCGCTCCTTTTACAACACTAATTGCAACGTGTTCTAGTGCCAGTAAAACACGCCTCCTGCGCAGATAAAAGGCAGGTCACCATCCTCGCTTGTCAGAGTAATGAAACGTGTTCTAGCCTGACGGAATGGGTAACCCTGTCATCGTCGAAGCCACTCGCAGCCCCATCGGCAAACGGAACGGGTGGCTGTCCGGTCTGCACGCCACCGAGTTGCTGGGGGCCACGCAGAAGGCCCTCGTGGAGAAGGTACGAGCCGACTCCGGCTTCGAAATAGATATGGTCGAGCAGATCGTCGGCGGCTGCGTCACGCAGTTCGGCGAGCAGTCCAACAACATCACGCGCGTCAGCTGGCTCGTCGCGGGCCTGCCCGAGCACGTCGGTGCGATGACCGTGGACTGCCAGTGCGGCAGCGGCCAGCAGGCCAACGGCCTGGTCGCCGGTCTTATCGCGGCGGGCGCCATCGACATCGGCATCGCGTGCGGCATCGAGGCCATGAGCCGCGTCGGGCTCGGCGCGAACGCGGGTCCCGACCGCACCATCCTGCGCCCGTCGTCGTGGGACATCGACCTTCCCGACCAGTTCACCGCGGCCGAGCGGATCGCCAAGCGGCGCGGCATCACTCGCGACGAGATCGACGAATTCGGCCTGGCGTCCCAGACCAAAGCCAAGCAGGCGTGGGAAGAAGGCCGTTTCGATCGCGAGATCTCCCCGATCGAGGCCCCGGCGCTCGACGAGAACAAACAACCGACGTCCGAGCGCGTCACGATCAGCCGCGACCAGGGCCTGCGCGACACCACCCTGTCGGGCCTCTCCGCGCTGAAGCCCGTGCTCGAGGGCGGAATCCACACCGCGGGAACGTCGTCGCAGATCTCCGACGGCGCGGCGGCGGTGCTGTGGATGGACGAGGACAAGGCCAAGGCGCTGGGCCTGCGGCCGCGAGCCCGCATCGTCAGCCAGGCGCTGGTCGGGGCCGAGCCGTACTACCACCTGGACGGCCCGGTGCAGTCGACGGCGAAGGTGCTGGAGAAGGCCGGGATGAAGATGGGCGACATCGACATCACCGAGATCAACGAGGCGTTCGCCTCGGTGGTGCTGTCGTGGGCACGGGTGCACGATCCCGACATGGCCAAGGTCAACGTCAACGGCGGGGCCATCGCGCTGGGGCACCCGGTCGGCAGCACCGGAAGCCGGCTCATCACCACCGCGCTGCACGAGCTGGAGCGCACCGACCAGACGACCGCGCTGATCACCATGTGCGCGGGCGGCGCCCTGTCGACCGGCACCATCATCGAACGCATCTAGCCCCGCCCTTGATCGTCTCCGAAGAGAGCCGCATCGCCGCGGCGCAGTCATACATCGACGCGCTCGTCAGCCATGAGGGTGACGCCGTTCCGTTCGCGCGCGGGTGCACCCGCATCGAGCAGGGAATCAAGAACGGCTTCTCGGGAAATCACCTGCGGCGCAGCCTCAATCGCGGAATGCAGTACCGGTTGCTCGCGGACACGACACCACCGGACTACCGCATCGACGGCGACCGGGTGCACGCGGCATACCGGGTGCTGACCAGGGCGGCGTTCGGTGGTCGGCGGCTCGCCGCACACGTCGACGAGACCTTCGTGATTCCGGCCGAAAGCGCAAGCGGGAAAGCCGAAATCCACCACATCAAGGTTCGCTTCCAACCCTTTATCCAGCGGTGAGGACGTCAAGGAGCTCGCATGCCGAAACCGAAGCCTCGTTCACTCAATGCCCCGTGGGTCGGCTTCATCATCAAGTGGATGGCCAAGAGCAACGCATGGATTTATCAGCGCAGCAACGGAAAGCTGGGCAACACGTTCCAGAAAGCGCCGGTCGCGCTGCTCACCACCACGGGTCGCAAGAGCGGTGAACCCCGGGTCAGCCCGCTGCTCTACCTGCGCGAGGGGAACCGGGTGATTCTGGTCGCCTCCAAGGGAGGCAGTGACAAACACCCCCAGTGGTACTTCAACCTCAAGGCCAACCCCGAAGTCTCCGTGCAGATCAAGGACGAGGTCCTGCGACTGCGGGCCCGCGATGCCACCGAGGCGGAACGCGCCGAGTACTGGCCGAAGCTGGATGCCATGTATCCGTCGTTCGACGACTACCGGTCGTGGACCGATCGGGTCATCCCGATCGTCATCTGCGATCCCTGAGTTTCCCTGCCGCCCGAGTGGGGAATCATCAGGGCACCATGACCGACCGCCGCTGGATCCGTAATTCGCGCCCGATTGCCCTGCTGCTCAAGTATTTCGCGCGCGCCCATATCTGGGTGTACCGACGAACCAACGGCAAGGTCGGGGCGAAGCTGCTGCGGTTCCCGGCGGCCCTGCTGACCACCACCGGGCGCAAATCCGACGAGCCGCGAACCACCGCGACGCTGTACCTGCGCGACGGCGAGCGGGTGATCCTGCCCGCGTCCTTCGGCGGGCGCGACAAGGATCCGTCGTGGTATCTCAACCTCAAGGAAAACCCCGACGTGCGGGTGCAAATCCGCGCGCAGCGCCTGGACTTGATCGCGCGCGACGCCACAGAGGCTGAGCGCCAACGGTATTGGCCACAATTGACGCGGATGTACCCGCCCTACCGCAAGTACCGCGAGGCCGCCGATCGAGTTATCCCGCTGGTGGTGTGCGAACCGCGCTAGGCGCCGTAGACGGGAACCGGCCGTCGGGCCTTGGCGAGCAGATCGGCGACGACGCGTCCCAGTTCCGCGGGATCCCACCTCGCGCCCTTGTCGATTTCCGGCCCGTGCGCCCAGCCCTCGGCGACACGGATCTTGCCGCCCTCGACCTCGAACACCTTGCCGGTGACGTCGCGCGATTCGGCGCTGCCCAGCCAAACCACCAGCGGTGAAATGTTTTCCGGGGCCATGGCGTCGAAGTCCTGGTCCTGCGTCGCCATCATCTCGGCGAACACCGTCTCGGTCATGCGGGTGCGGGCCGAAGGCGCGATGGCGTTGACGGTGACACCGTAGCGCCCCATCTCGGCGGCACCGACCAACGTCATCGCCGCGATGCCGGCCTTGGCGGCGCTGTAGTTGCCCTGCCCGACGCTGCCCTGCAGGCCGGCGCCCGAGCTGGTGTTGATGATCCGGGCGTCAACGGTTTTGCCCTCCTTGGACAGCCCACGCCAGTACGACGCGGCGTGGCGCATCGTGGCGAAGTGCCCCTTGAGGTGCACGGCGATGACGGCGTCGAATTCCTCTTCGCTGGTGTTGGCCATCATCCTGTCACGCACGATGCCGGCGTTGTTCACCAAAACGTCTAGGCCGCCATAGGTTTCGACGGCGGTTTTGATCAGGCTCGCCGCCTGGTCCCAATCCGCGATGTTGGAGCCGTCCGCGACGGCTTCGCCACCGGCGGCGGTGATTTCGTCGACGACGGTCTGGGCGGCGCTGCCGCCGCCGGCCGGCGAACCGTCCAGGCCCACCCCGATGTCGTTGACCACCACCCGCGCGCCCTCTTCCGCGAACGCCAGTGCATGCGCGCGACCGATACCGCCGCCCGCTCCGGTGACGATGACGACACGGCCGTCAACCACTCCCATAGCCCTTGTCTCCTCTACTTGACCGCGCTGGCGGTCGTCGTGGACAGATAGTGCGGCGGCTCGCCGCCACCGTGCACCTCTAACGAAGCGCCGCTGATATAGGCGGCCGCGTCCGAAGCCAAAAACGCTGCGGCCCAGCCGACATCCTCGGGCTTGGCTAACCGGCCCAGCGGCACATTCTTCGAGATAGCGGCGATGGAGTCGGCGTCGCCATAGAACAGCTCGGACTGCTCGGTCTCCACCATGCCGACCACACAGGCGTTGACCCGCACCTTCGGGCCCCACTCCACGGCGAGGGTTTGGGTGAGGCTTTCCAGGCCGGCCTTGGCCGCCCCGTAGGCGCCCGTGCCCGGGGAGGGGCGGCGGCCGGACAGGCTGCAGATGTTGATGATCGACCCGCCCCGCTGGGTTTGCATGTGAGCGTTCGCGTGCTGCGAAACCGACAGCGCACCAATCAGATTCAGCTCGATGATCTTGCGGTTGAACTTGGCGCTGGATTCGGCGGTCAGCACGTAGGGCGATCCCCCCGCGTTGTTGACGACGACGTCTAGCCGGCCGTGCCGGTCCACGATCGTGTCGATCAAGGCTTTGACGGCGTCGTCGTCGCGGACGTCGCAGGAGTGGAATTCATACGGCGATCCCTCGACCGGCCGCCGCGCACAGGTGACGACGGTGGCGCCCTGCTCGGCGAAAACCGAGCTGATGCCAGAACCCACCCCGCGCACACCGCCGGTGACGAGAACGACCCGCCCGGCCAGCCCCAACTTGATGGCGTCAGAAGGGGGGCATGCTTCGGCGCGAGTCACTGTGCTAGCGTACCAAGCAAGTGCTTGCTTAGGTAGTTACCCCCACAAGGAAGTGGCACCTTGCCCATCACATCCACAATCACCGAACCGGGCATCGTCGCGGTCACCGTCGACTTCCCGCCCGTCAACGCCATCCCGTCGCGCGGCTGGTTCGACCTCGCCGACACCATCACCGCGGCCGGCCAAGACCCCAACACCCACGTGGTGATCCTGCGCGCAGAGGGCAGGGGCTTCAACGCCGGGGTCGACATCAAGGAAATGCAGCGCACCGAGGGATTCACCGCCCTGATCGACGCCAACCGCGGGTGCTTCGCCGCGTTCCGCGCGGTCTACGAGTGCGCGGTGCCCGTCGTCGCGGCGGTGAACGGATTCTGCGTCGGCGGCGGCATCGGGCTGGTCGGCAACTCCGACGTCATCGTGGCCTCCGACGACGCCACCTTCGGGCTGCCCGAGGTGGAACGCGGCGCACTCGGCGCGGCGACGCACCTGTCGCGACTGGTTCCGCAGCACATGATGCGGCGGCTGTTCTTCACCGCGGCCACCGTCGACGCCGCCACCCTGCACCACTTCGGTTCGGTGCACGAGGTGGTGCCGCACGACGAGCTCGACGAGGCAGCGTTGCGCGTCGCGCGCGACATCGCCGCCAAAGACACCCGCGTCATCCGGGCCGCCAAGGAGGCGCTGAACCTCATCGACGTGCAACGAGTCAACTCGAGTTACCGCATGGAGCAAGGCTTTACCTTCGAGCTCAACCTCGCCGGGGTCTCCGACGAGCACCGCGACGCGTTCGCCGGTACGCCGAAGGGTGAAAAATCTTGAGCGACAAGAGAACCACTCTCGACGAGGCCGTCGCGCAATTGCGCAGCGGCATGACGATCGGTATCGGCGGCTGGGGATCGCGGCGCAAGCCGATGGCGTTCGTGCGCGCGCTGCTGCGCACCGACGTCACCGACCTGACCGTCGTCACCTACGGCGGGCCGGACCTCGGCCTGCTGTGTTCGGCGGGAAAGGTCAAGCGGGTCTACTACGGATTCGTTTCGCTCGACTCCCCGCCCTTCTACGATCCCTGGTTCGCCAAGGCCCGCGCGGGTGGCGCGATCGAGGCCCGCGAGATGGATGAAGGCATGCTGCGTTGCGGGCTGCAGGCCGCGGCGCAACGCCTGCCGTTCCTGCCGATTCGGGCCGGGCTGGGCAGCTCGGTGCTGGACTTCTGGGAGGGCGAACTGCAGACGGTGACCAGCCCGTACCCGGCACCGGGGGGCGGGCACGAGACATTGCTCGCAATGCCCGCGCTGCGCCTGGACGCCGCATTCGCGCACCTCAATCTCGGTGACGCGCAAGGCAATGCGGCCTACACCGGGATCGACCCGTACTTCGACGACCTGTTTTTGATGGCCGCCGAGAGGCGCTTCCTGTCGGTGGAGCGCATCGTGTCCACCCAGGAGTTGGTCAAGGCGGTCCCGCCGCAGGCCCTGCTAATCAACCGCATGATGGTCGACGGCGTGGTGGAGGCGCCGGGCGGCGCCCACTTCACCACCGCCGCACCGGACTACGGCCGAGACGAGAAATTCCAGCGGCACTACGCCGAAGCAGCCTCGACGGACGAGGGTTGGCAGCAGTTCGTGCAGACGTACCTGTCGGGCAGCGAAGAGGACTACCAGGCGGCCGTGCGCGCGTTCAAAGAGGAGACATCGTCATGAGCCGCGATGCGATCACCCGCCCCGAGGTCTGCGCGGTCGCGTGCGCCGAATTGTTCCGGGGCGCCGGCGAAATCATGGTGAGCCCGATGACGAACATGGCCTCGGTGGGGGCCCGACTGGCCCGGCTGACCTTCTCGCCGGACATTTTGCTCACCGACGGCGAGGCGCAGCTGCTGGCCGAGACCCCCGCCCTGGGCGCGTCGGCACCCGTCGAGGGCTGGATGCCGTTCGGCCGGGTCTTCGAAACGCTGGCCTGGGGCCGGCGCCACGTGGTGATGGGTGCCAATCAGGTTGACCGCTTCGGCAATCAGAACATCTCGGCGTTCGGCCCGCTGCAGCAGCCCAAACGCCAGATGTTCGGTGTCCGCGGCGCGCCCGGCAACGCCATCAACCACGCGACCAGCTACTGGGTGGGCAACCACTCCAAGCGGGTGTTCTGCGAGAAGGTCGACGTTGTCTGCGGGATCGGCTGGGACAACGTCGATCCCGACAACCCGGCCTTCCGCTTCGCCAACACGTATCGGGTGGTGTCCAACCTCGGCGTCTTCGACTTCGGCGGCCCGGACCGTACGATGCGGGCGGTGTCGTTGCATCCCGGCGTCACGGCGGACGAGGTAGCCGAAAACACGTCGTTCGACATCCACGGCCTGGACACCGCGGCGGAGACCCGATTGCCGACCGAGGACGAACTGCGCTTGATCCGCGAGGTCATCGACCCGAAGGCCCTGCGCGACAGGGAGATCCGTTGATGAAATTGCGCACGCCGCTGACCGAGCTGGTCGGTGTCGAGCACCCGGTGGTGCAAACCGGGATGGGCTGGGTGGCCGGCGCCCGGCTGGTGTCCGCCACCGCCAACGCCGGCGGGCTGGGCATCCTGGCCTCGGCAACCATGACCCTGGACGAATTGGCGACGGCCATCGGCAAGGTCAAGGCCGCCACCGACAAGCCGTTCGGCGTGAACATCCGCGCCGATGCCGCCGACGCCGGCGACCGCGTCGACCTGATGATCCGCGAAGGCGTCAAGGTGGCGTCCTTCGCCCTGGCGCCCAAGCAGGAACTCATCGCCCGGCTGAAAGATGCCGGCGCCGTGGTGATTCCGTCGATCGGTGCGGCCAAGCACGCCCGCAAAGTGGCGAGCTGGGGCGCCGACGCGATGATCGTGCAGGGCGGCGAGGGTGGCGGCCACACCGGGCCCGTCGCCACGACCTTGTTGCTGCCCTCGGTCCTGGATGCCGTGCAGGGCACCGGTATTCCGGTGATCGCGGCCGGCGGCTTCTTCGACGGGCGCGGCCTTGCGGCCGCGTTGAGTTACGGCGCCGCCGGCGTCGCGATGGGCACCCGCTTTTTGCTCACCTCGGATTCGACGGTGCCGGACGCGGTGAAACGTCGCTACCTGGAGTCGGCGCTGGACGGCACCGTCGTCACGACGCGGGTGGACGGCATGCCGCACCGGGTGCTGCGCACCGGCCTCGTCGAGAAGCTGGAAAGCGGCACGCCGATCAGGGGCCTGACTGCCGCGGTGCGCAACGCCGCCAAGTTCAAACACATGTCGCAGATGACCTGGCGGTCGATGATCAGCGACGGCCTGGCGATGCGCCACGGCAAGGAGCTGACCTGGTCGCAGGTGGTGATGGCGGCCAACACGCCAATGCTGTTGAAGGCCGGCCTGGTGGACGGCAACACCGAGGCCGGCGTGCTGGCTTCCGGGCAGGTGGCCGGCATTCTCGAAGACCTGCCGTCATGTGCCGAGCTGATCGAGGGCATCGTGCGCGACGCGATCAAGCATCTGCAGGCGGCGTCCGGGCTGGTGGACGGGGCGTAACCCGCCAGTCGGCGACCCGAATGAAGCTTATAACTAAATTGATCCGCTATTAAGCTATAATCTTCAAATGGGCTCGATGAAGCCGAGTTCTTCACCACGGGCGACCCTCATCGGTGACGTCGTCGGTTCCCGCCGCGCCGCCGACCGCCCGGGGCTGCATCAGATCCTGGCGAGCGCCCTGCGGCAAGCCGTCCGCGACGCAATCGACCCGCCGGCGTTCACCGTCGGCGACGAGTTCCAGGGCAGCTACCCGACCGTCGGCGCGGCGATCGATGCCGCCCTGGGGCTGCGGCTCGCCGTCGGCCCCGCAGTCGATGTCCGGTTCGGCATCGGCTGGGGCACGGTCACCATCCTCGACGCCGACGCGGGAATCCAGGACGGACCGGGCTGGTGGACCGCGCGGGAGGCGATCCAGCAGACCGCACACGCTCAGCGACAGCCCGGCTTCGCGCTGATACGCACGACCTTCCGGGCCGATGGCGAGACGCGCGGCGACGTCGCCGCGGTCAACGCGGCCCTGATCTGTCGGGACCATCTGCTTGGATCGCTCGATGAGAGATCGTTGCGGATTGTGAGGGGGTTGATGACCGGCCGGACCAAAAAGGAGCTCGCCGCGGACGAGGGCATCACCCCGTCGGCGGTTTCCCAGCGCGCCAGCCGCGACGGCCTGGACCTGATTGTTGTTGCCAGCCAATATCTTCGGAGCCTGCCGTGAGCGTCATCGCGGTTTTGCTCATCGCACTGGGCGTCGCCGATTTCTGCCGGCGAGCGGCCAGCGCGGCCTGGCCGCCGCTGTTGATCGGACCGGTCACCGTCTCGGCATGCGCGGCGCTGGGCGCCCTGTGGCATGCCGGTGACATCGTATTGCTCGTGCTGGCGGCCGCGGCGGTGATCGCCTGGGAATGGCTATGCGCGCGAAGCGAACGCACCGGCACCGCGCAGGGCGCACCATTGGCCGTTTTCGGCTCCGTGCTGGCGTTGCTGGCGGTGATGTCCGGCTGGTCGTCACCGGCCGATGGCGCCGTGGCGCGGTGGTCGGCCTGGGTTCACCTGCCTCTCGGCCACGTCACGCCGACCCGGCTGCTGATGCTCGTCGGCGTGGTCCTGGTCCAGTTCGCCACCGCAAATCAGCTGGTGCGCTTGGTGCTTGGCTCGGTGGGCGCGGTGCGACCGGCCGGCGAGCCGCAGCCGTCGGACCGGCTGAAGGGCGGCAGGCTGCTGGGCCCGATGGAACGCCTGCTGATCCTGAGCCTCGGCGTCGGCGGACAGGTGGCCGCGGCCAGCGCCGTCGTCGCGGCCAAGGGCATCATCCGGTTTCCGGAATTGAACGCCCAAACGAACCGCAACGGCGCCGTCGGCATCGACGAGGTGACCGAGTACTTCCTGGTCGGCAGCTTCACGAGCTGGCTACTCGCCCTGGGCGGCATCGGTCTGGTCGTGGCTACCCGCTGAGCGTTTGGAGGTGCGGCACACTATGCGGGTGGCAGCTGCACCAACAGCCCGACATCTTCTGCGCGCCAAAGACCTGGTCGACGCCCGTTATCACGAGCCGCTCTCCATCGCCGACCTGGCGGCGGCGGCGGGTTTGTCACCTGCCCACTTCAGTCGCCTCTTCAAGCAAACGTTCGGCGAGTCGCCGCACCAGTACCTACTGACGCGACGGCTCGAACGAGCCGCGGCGTTGCTGCGCACCACGGACTGGACGGTCGCCGCAGTTTGCTTCGCCGTCGGCTGGGAAAGCGTCGGCTCGTTCACCACCAGCTTTCGCCGCATGTTCGGCGGCACGCCGCAGGCGTACCGGAACAAGTTCCCGCCGGCCGAACGCCACGTGCGAATTCCACGCTGTGTCGCGCTGGCTTACGGACGCCCGCAAAACCGCACGTTTCGAGAAGACTGCGAACCGCGACCTCCGTAGCTTCAAAGCGACAGACCAAACTCAGGAGAACCGATGCTCAAGATCGCGAACGCCCAATTCTGGGTGCATGACCAAGACGCAGCGCTGGAGTTCTACACCAAGACGCTCGGCTGGGAGATCCGAGCGGACGTGACGATGGAGGCGTGGAACTTTCGGTGGCTGTGCGTCGGGCCCGTCGGGCAAGACGATGTCGGGCTGGTGCTGATGCCCGTTCCGAAACCACCGATGCTCGACGCCGAGTCCAGCACACAGCTAGCCGAACTGGTGGCCAAGGGGGCGGGCGGCACTTTGTTCTTGGAAACCGACGATTGCCAGGCTCGCTACGACGAATTGTCCGCTCGCGGTGTTACGTTCAACGATCCTCCCACCCGGCAGGCGTACGGCATCGACACTTCCTTCCGCGACCCGTCCGGCAACAACATTCGGCTCACCCAAGTACTCGAGTTCGATCCGACCCGGGGCTGATCGCCCACCCGTTCCAGGCGGCTACAGGCGCTCGATGATCGTGACGTTGGCCGTGCCGCCCCCTTCGCACATCGTCTGCAGACCGTAGCGGCCGCCGATGCGCTCGAGCTCGTTGAGCATGGTGGTGAACAGCTTGGCGCCGGTGGCACCCAGGGGGTGGCCGAGCGCGATCGCGCCACCGTTGGGGTTGACCTTTTCCGGGTCGGCCTTGATCTCCTTGAGCCACGCCAACACCACCGGCGCGAAAGCCTCGTTGATCTCGACGGTGTCGATGTCATCGATCGACAACCCGGCCTTGTCGAGTGCATAGCGCGTCGCCGGGATGGGCCCGGTCAGCATGAAGACCGGGTCGGCGGCGCGAGCGCTGATGTGATGGATGCGGGCCCGCGGGGTCAGGTTGTGCTCCTTGACGGCCTTCTCGGACGCCAGCAGCACGGCACTGGCGCCGTCGGAAATCTGACTGGCCATTGCCGCCGTCAGCCGGCCACCCTCGACCAACGGCTTGAGCCCGGCCATCTTCTCCAGCGACGACTCGCGCGGACCCTCATCGACCCGGAACGGCCCGGATTCCGTTTCGACGGTGATGATCTCGTTGTCGAAGTGGCCGCCGCGGATGGCCGCGAACGCGCGCTCGTGACTGGTCAGCGCGTAGCGCTCCATCTCCTCGCGCGACAGATTCCACTTCTCGGCGATCAGCTCCGAACCGCGGAACTGCGAGATCTCCTGGTCGCCGTAGCGGTGCAGCCACTGCTTGGATTCGTTGGTGGGCGAGGTGAATCCGAACTGCTCGCCCACCGTCATGGCCGACGAGATCGGGATCTGGCTCATGTTCTGCACGCCGCCGGCGACGATGAGGTCGGCCGTGCCGGACAGAACCGCCTGTGCGCCAAAGGAAATGGCCTGCTGGCTGGAACCGCACTGCCGGTCGACGGTGACGCCGGGAACCTCTTCGGGATAGCCGGCGGCCAGCCACGAGAGGCGGGCGATGTTGCCGGCCTGCGCGCCGATGGCATCGACACAGCCGGCGATCACGTCGTCAACGGCGGCGGGATCGACGTCGACCCGGTCCAGCAGCCCGCGCCAGCCCAGGGCACCCAGGTCCACCGGGTGAATCCCGGCCAGCGATCCCCCGCGCTTGCCGACCGCGGTACGCACAGCGTCGATGACGTACGCCTCAGTCATTTCAGACTCCTTCTTCGATCTTGTTTGATCCCGCAGTGATTCCGCCGAGAACGATGGCGAGGTATTGCTGACCGACTTGTTCGGCGGTGAGTGGCCCCCCCGGCTGATACCAGCGCACCGACACCCAGGTGGTGTCCCGGATGAAGCGGTAGATCAGGTCGACGTCGAGGTCGGGGCGAAAGTAGCCCTGCTCGACGCCCTGATTGAGCAACTCGAGCCACATCTTGCGCTGTTGCCGGTTCATGTCCTCGATGTAGGCGAACCGGGGCTGGGACAACAGCCGCTGGGCCTCGTCCTGGTAGATGACGACCTGCGCGTGCCGGTGCTCGATCGCCTCGAACGACGCCATGAACAGTCCCTTGAGCCGCTCCAAAGGGTTGGCCTCACTGTCCACGATCTCGCGGTAGCGCGCGAACAACCAGTCCAGAAAACTTCGCAAGAGCTCGTCGACCATCTCCTCTTTGGAGGAGAAGTGGTGATACAGACTGCCGGACAAGATGCCGGCGCTGTCGGCGATGTCGCGGACGGTGGTCGCGCGCAAGCCACGCTCGGCGAACATGGTCGCGGCGAGCTCCAGTAACTCGTCTCGACGGCTGTTGGCCTGACCGGGCGCTCGGTCCACCCGATCAGAGTATCAACCAAGCGCTTGCTTGGCCACTGAGGTGGTATTTCGACTTCGGGGTCCCGCCGCAAGCGTCAGCGCAGCGAGACGGCCGGCGGGGTCTGCGACTCGTCGGCGTTGCCGGATACGAACGCGTTGACCACGCTCGTTTTGGTGCCGCCCGACCGGGTCTGGGCGGTCAGCGGGAAGTTGACCGACCCGGAGAAGGTCGCCTCGAGTCGGAATGGGTCGAACAGGTTGATCTTGAGCCCACCGATGTCCGGCTTGCCCCAGGCCGCGGTCCCGTCCACCAGGTCGTAGTCGAAGGCGTGTTGGGGGCAGTCGGGCGGTCGCAGTTGGTTCGAGTTCGCGCAATTGGCCAGCGCGGCCGATATCGCGGCGCTGGTCGCCGACAACCCCCTGTCGCTGAGTTTGAACTCCAGGTCGTTGAAGTACGCGCCCGATGCCGTCAAATTGTCAAGCAGGAACGGCTTTTTCAAGGTGACGGCCAGATTCGGATTGGTGCTGGCGACGTCCACCCAACCGGGAAAGACGTACACCGGTGCGGTGCCGACGGGCTTGTCGAAGAACGTCGCGGTCTTGACGGCGGCCTGCTCGATGCCCGCGTTGAGGGTGTCCACCTTGATCGCAGCGTGATCGAGCTTCCAGTCGCTGCCCGCCTTCTTGATCGACATGGTCACGTCCGAGGTGTTCTCGCCGAATTTCGCCGAGACATGCACCTGGCCGAAGCCGAAGCCGCGGGCGGAATTGTCGTCGAGGATCTTGATGTCGGTGATCGGCCACCGCGCGATCTGCCGTTTGAGGATGTCGTCGGTCAGAAAGTCTTTGGACGCGGGCTGGTCGGTGCTGTACGTCAGCGCGGCTTGCGCGTCGCCGCGGGCAAGCGCTTCGAGGTAGCCCTTGGCCGCATCGCCGGCGCTGCCCGAGCCGCCACCGCTGCTGACGGCGATCACGGTGATGACGATGACGACGATGACGACGGCGGCCACGCTCAGTCCGATGATCAGTGGCTTGCGATTGCGCTGACCGGGGCTGCCGTGCGGCCCGTTGAAGTTGGCGACGGTGACCGGGGGTGGCGAGGACCACGACCCGTACGCGGGCTGCCCGAACGGGGCCGCCTGGCCGCCTTGACCCCACTGTTCTGGCCATCCGGCGTCGGATTGCCAGGGGGCGCCCGGGGGCTGGCCGGGTGTGTTTGCAGGCGTCGGGTTCTCACCCCACGGTCGGTGACCCGGCCCTTCGCTCACAGCACCCTCCCACCTGCATCAACCGCGTTGGTCGACAATTGTAAACACGTCGCGGCGGCGCGCCAGTCAGCGATATCGCAGCTCACGGGTGTTGGCTGGAAACCGAGATGACCTCTCCGGTGAGATAGCTCGAGTAGTCGCTGGCGAGGAACGCGATGGTGGCCGCGACCTCCCACGGCTCGGCGGCACGCCCGAAGGCCTCGCCGGCCGACAGCCGGTCGAGCAATTCCGACGACGACGTCTTTTCCAGGAATTTGTGCCGCGCGATGCTCGGCGACACCGCATTGATCCGCACGCCGTATTCGGCGGCTTCGATTGCGCTGCAACGGGTCAGCGCCATCACACCGGCCTTGGCGGCGGCATAGTGCGACTGCGAGTGCTGCGCGCGCCAGCCGAGAACGCTGGCGTTGTTGACGATGACCCCGCCGTGCGGCGCGTCGCGGAAGTAGCGCAGCGCCGCGCGGGTGGCGCGAAACACCGACGTCAGGGTGACGTCCAGGACGCGGTCCCACTCCTCGTCGGTCATGTCGACCACCGGGGTCTGGCCGCCCAGCCCGGCGTTGTTCACCAGGACGTCGACGCGTCCCATCCGCGCGGTGGCCGACGCGAACAGCGCATCGATCTGCGCGGTCGACGTCACGTCGCACAGCACGCTTTCGACCCGGCCCTGTCCCAGCGCGGCGAGCTCGTCGGCGGTCTCCCCCAGCCGGCGTTCGTGGTGGTCCGAGATCACCACGTCGGCGCCCTCGGCCAGCGCCCGTCGTGCCGTCGACGCGCCGATGCCGGTGCCCGCGGCCGCCGTCACGACCACCACCTTGCCCTGCAGAAGTCCGTGTCCGGCAATCTCTTTCGGAGCTTCGGACAGACTCATCCTTTGACCTCTTGGGGTAGGCCGAGCACCCGCTCGGCGATGATGTTGCGCTGGATCTCGTTGGATCCGCCGTAGATGGTGTCGGCACGGGTGAACAGGAACAGCCGCTGCCATTCGTCGAACTCGCCGTCGGCCAGCGTCAGTCCGGGCTTGCCGATGACGTCCATGGCCAGCTCGCCCAGATCCCGATGCCAGTTGGCCCACAACAACTTCGACACGTTATCCTGACCGGGCTGCTCGACGTCCATCGTGGCCAACGCGTAGCTGCGCATGGCCCGCAGCCCGGTCCACGCCCTGGTCAGCCGCTCGCGGATGAACGGGTCGTCGGCCGCCCCGGTGCGCTGGGCGAGCTCGGCCAGGTTGGAAAGCTCACGGGCGTAACGGATTTGCTGCCCGAGCGTGGACACGCCCCGCTCGAAGGTCAGCGTGCCCATGGCGACCCGCCAGCCGTCGCCGGGCTCGCCGACCACCAGCGAAGCCTCGGTGCGGGCGTCGTCGAAGAACACCTCGTTGAATTCCGCCGTGCCGGTGATCTGGACGATCGGACGGACCTCCACGCCCGGTTGATCCAGCGGCACCAGCAGGTAGGACAGGCCGGCGTGCCGCTTGGAGCCCTTCTCGGTGCGCGCGACCACGAAGCACCACTGCGACAGGTGCGCCAGCGACGTCCACACCTTTTGGCCGTTGATCACCCACTCGTCGCCGTCGAGTTCGGCGGTGGTCGCCACGTTGGCCAGGTCGCTGCCGGCGCCGGGCTCCGAATAGCCCTGGCACCACAGCTCGGTCACGTCGAGGATCTTCGGCAGGAAGCGCTGCTGCTGCTCGGGCGTCCCAAAGGCGATCAGCGTGGGGCCCAGCAGCTCCTCGCCGAAGTGATTGACCTTGTCCGGGGCGTCGGCCTTGGCGTACTCCTCGTAGAAGGCCACCCGGTGCGCGGTGGACAGGCCCCGACCACCGTGCTCGACCGGCCAGCCCAGGCAGGTCAGCCCGGCCTTGGCCAGATGCTGATTCCATGCGCAGCGCTCTTCGAACGCCTCGTGCTCGCGTCCGGGTCCGCCGAGACCCTTGAGAGCTGCGAATTCGCCGACCAGATTGTCGGCGAGCCACTGCCGGACCTCCGCCCGGAACTCCTCGACGTCCTGCATGACCTGTAGGCTAACCTACCAAGCACTTGCTTTGTAGCTCGGTGACTGCGCCTCGCGCGCGGAACTCTCTAGGAGCATTCGATGACCGACGATCCGCGCACGGTGCCCGCGGCGCTGGATCGTTTCGCGGACCAGCTGCCCGACCACGACGCGCTGATCACCGACGAACGGTCTTTCACCGCCGCCGCGCTGCGCGACGAGGTGCACCGAGCCGCCGCCGCCCTCATCGATCTCGGCGTCCAAGCGGGCGACCGGGTGGCCATCTGGTCGCCGAACACCTGGCATTGGGTGGTGGCCTGCCTGGCAATACACCACGCCGGCGCGGCGATGGTGCCGCTGAACACCCGCTACACCGCCGCCGAGGCCGGCGACGTCCTGGCCCGCACCGGCGCGCCCGTGTTGTTCGGCATGGGCCGATTCCTGGGCCACGATCGCGTTGCCGACCTGGACCGTGCGGCGCTCCCGGCGCTGCGCCACATCGTGCGGATACCGGTTGAGGCCGACGAGACCGGGACCGGGACCTGGGACGAGTTCGTCGCCCGGGGCAGCGACCTCGACGCCGTCGCCGCTCGCGCGTCCGCCGTCGCGCCCGATGACGTCAGCGACATCCTCTTCACGTCCGGCACCACCGGCCGCAGCAAAGGCGTGCTGTGCGCGCATCGGCAGTCGCTGTCGGCCTCCGCATCCTGGGCGGCCAACGGCAAGATCACCAGTGACGACCGCTACCTGTGCATCAACCCGTTCTTTCACAACTTCGGCTACAAGGCCGGCATCCTGGCCTGTCTGCAGACCGGCGCGACGTTGATCCCCCACCTGACCTTCGACCCGCTGCGCGCGCTGCAAGCGATCGAGCGGCACCGCATCACCGTGCTGCCCGGGCCGCCCACCATCTACCAGACGCTGCTGGACCACCCGGCACGCAACGACTACGACCTGACCTCACTGCGGTTCGCGGTGACCGGCGCCGCTACCGTGCCGGTCGTGCTGGTCGAGCGCATGCAATCCGAACTCGACATCGACATCGTGCTGACCGCCTACGGGCTGACCGAGGCCAACGGCATGGGAACCATGTGCCGCGCCGACGACGACGCGATCACCGTGGCAACCACCTGCGGGCGCCCCTTCGCCGACTTCGAACTGCGCATCGACGCCGACCCGCCCGAGGATTCGGGAGAGGTGTTGCTGCGCGGGCCGAACGTGATGCTGGGCTACCTCGGGGACCCGGAGGCCACCGCGGCCGCCATCGACGCCGACGGCTGGCTGCACACCGGCGACATCGGCGCCGTCGACGCGGCCGGCAACCTGCGCATCACCGACCGGCTCAAGGACATGTACATCTGCGGTGGATTCAACGTCTACCCCGCCGAGGTCGAGCAGGTGCTGGCCCGCATGGACGGCGTGGCCGACGCCGCGGTGATCGGGGTTCCCGACGAGCGCCTCGGCGAAGTGGGCCGGGCGTACCTGGTTACCCGGCCCGGCGCCCAGCTCGATGAAGAATCCGTGATCGCTTACACCCGAGAACATTTGGCGAACTTCAAGGCACCGCGGTCGGTGCGGTTCGTCGACGCGCTGCCGCGCAATGCGGGCGGCAAGGTGCTCAAACCACAACTGCGAGAGCAGGGCTAATGGATCTGGAACTCGACGAAGACACCCTGGCCTTCCAGGCCGAGGTGCGGGACTTCTTGTCGGCCAACGCCGATGCCGTCCCGACGAAGTCATACGACAACGCCGAAGGCTTTGAGCAGCACCGACATTGGGACCGCGTGCTGTTCGACGCCGGCCTTTCGGTGATCACCTGGCCGAAGAAGTACGGCGGCCGGGACGCGCCGCTGCTGCACTGGGTGGTCTTCGAAGAGGAGTACTTCCGGGCCGGTGCGCCGGGCCGGGCCAGCGCCAACGGCACCTCGATGCTGGCGCCGACCCTCTTCGCGCACGGCACCGAAGAGCAACTCGACCGGATTCTGCCGAAAATGGCCAGCGGCGAACAGATCTGGGCTCAGGCGTGGTCGGAGCCCGAATCCGGCAGCGACCTGGCGTCGCTGCGGTCCACCGCCACCCAGACCGACGGGGGCTGGCTGCTCAACGGGCAGAAGATCTGGAGCTCGCGAGCCCCGTTCGCCGAGCGGGGTTTCGGGCTGTTTCGTTCCGATCCCGGCGCCGAGCGGCACAACGGGCTGACGTATTTCATGTTCGACCTGAAGGCCGAGGGTGTCACGGTGCGGCCCATCGTCCAGCTGGGCGGCGACACCGGCTTCGGCGAGATCTTCCTCGACGACGTCTTCGTGCCCGACGAGGACGTGATCGGTACCCCGCACGAGGGCTGGCGGGCGGCCATGAGCACGTCGAGCAACGAGCGCGGCATGTCGCTGCGCAGCCCGGCGCGCTTCCTGGCGACCGCCGAGCGGTTGGTGCGGCTGTGGAAGGACAGTGGCTCGCCCGCCGCATTCGCCGACCGGGTCGCCGACGGCTGGATCAAGGCGCAGGCCTACCGGCTGCAGACCTTCGAGACGGTGACCCGGCTGGCCCTCGGCGGCGAGCTGGGCGCCGAGTCGTCGGTGACCAAGGTGTTCTGGTCAGACCTCGACGTCGAATTGCACCAGGCCGCGCTCGACCTACTCGCCGCCGACGGGGAGCTCGCCGGCCGGTGGACGGAGGGTTTGCTGTTCGCGCTGGGCGGCCCGATCTACGCCGGCACCAACGAGATTCAGCGCAACATCATCTCCGAGCGGTTGCTGGGCCTGCCGCGCGAGAAGTCCGGGGGCAAGAAGTGAAATTTGCGCTAGACGAACAGCAGCGCGACTTCGCGGCCAGCATCGACGCCGCGCTCGGTGCGGCGGACTTGCCCGGCGCCGTGCGGGCGTGGTCCGCCGGCGATACCGCACCGGGCCGCAAGGTGTGGGAGCAGTTGGCCAACCTGGGCGTCACCGCTCTGGCCGTGCCGGAGAAATTCGACGGCATCGAGGCCCATCCGGTAGACCTCGTCGTCGCCATCGAGCGGCTCGGGCGCTGGTGCGTGCCGGGCCCGGTGACCGAATCCATCGCCGTGGCACCGGTTTTGCTCGGCTCTGATGATCACGCCGAGCGCTGCGCGGGATTGGCATCCGGGGAGCTGATCGCCACGGTCGCCATGCCGCCGCAGGCACCGCGTGCCGTCGACGCCGACGTGGCCGGCCTGCTGCTGCTGGCCGGCGAGGACGGCGTCACCGAGGCGACACCGGGCGCCGTCCACGAATCCGTCGACCCCAGCCGTAAGCTCTCCGATGTGACCGCGACCGGTGCGGCGTGGCAAGCAGACATCAAGCGCGCCTACGAATTCGGCGCGCTGGCCACCGCGGCCCAGCTGATCGGCGCGGCCGAGGCGCTGCGCGACGGCGCGGTCGACTACGCCAAGCAACGCACCCAGTTCGGCCGGGTGATCGGCTCGTACCAGGCGATCAAGCACAAGCTCGCCGACGTGCACATCGCCATCGAACTGGCCCGTCCGCTGGTCTACGGCGCGGCGCTGACCATGGATCCGCGCGACGTCAGCGCCGCCAAGGCGGCCGCATCTGAGGCGGGGCTGCTGGCGGCTCGGTCGGCCTTGCAGACCCACGGCGCAATCGGTTTCACCCAGGAACACGACCTGTCGCTGTTGCTGCTGCGCGTGCAGGCGTTGCGGTCCGCCTGGGGTACGCCGGTGGAACATCGGCGGCGAGTGCTGGAGGCGCTATGACCACAACTGAAGAACGGCAGATGCTGGCCGAGACGGTCGCCGCCCTGGTGGCCAAGCACGCCGGCCCGGCCGCCGTGCGCGCGGCCATGGAGTCCGACCGTGGCTACGACGAATCGCTGTGGCGACTGCTGTGCGAGCAGGTCGGCGCCGCCGCCCTGGTGGTGCCCGAGGAGTTGGGCGGCGCGGGCGGCGAATTGGCCGACGCCGCAGCAGTTTTGCAGGAACTGGGCCGCGCGCTGGTGCCTTCCCCGCTGCTGGGGACCACGCTGGCCGAGCTGGCGCTGCTGAGCGCGGCCGAGCCGGACACCGCGACGCTGGAAAGCCTTGCCGAGGGCGGCTCGATCGGCGCGCTGGTGCTCGATGCCGATTACGTGATCAACGGCGATGTCGCCGACGTCGTGGTCGCCGTCGAGGACGGGCGGCTCAGCCGGTGGACCCGATTCGGCGCCGAGCCCGTCACCACCATGGACCCGACCCGGCGCCTGGCGCGGGTGAAAGCCGAGGAGACCGTGCCGATCGGCACGGACCCGGGCCTGGCGGACCAAGCGGCCATCCTGCTGGCCGCCGAGCAGATCGGCGCCGCCGAACGCTGCCTGGAACTGACCGTCGAATATGCCAAGGACCGCGTGCAATTCGGCCGACCAATCGGCAGCTTTCAGGCCCTCAAGCACCGGATGGCCGATCTGTATGTCACCGTCGCCGCCGCGAAGGCCGTCGTCGCCGATGCGTGCGACCACCCCACGCCCACCAACGCCGCCGCCGCCCGGCTAGCCGCCACCGAGGCACTGAACACCGTGGCCGCCGAGGGCATCCAGCTGCACGGCGGCATCGCGATCACCTGGGAACACGACATGCACCTGTACTTCAAACGTGCCCACGGCAGCGCGCATCTGCTGGAATCGTGCCAAGAACTACTGAAGCGACTGGAATCCGAGGTACTCACGGCGCCGTGACCGACCGCGTCTCGCTACGAGCCGGCATCCCACCGTTCTACGTGATGGATGTCTGGCTGGCTGCCGCGCAACGCCAGCGCAGCCACGGCGACTTGGTCAACCTGTCGGCCGGCCAGCCCAGCGTGGGCGCGCCCGGACCGGTGCGAGCGGCCGCGGCCGCCGCCGTGCAGTCCAACGAACTCGGTTACTCGGTGGCACTGGGCATTCAGGACCTGCGAGCCGCGATCGCCGCCGACTATCAGCGCCAGCACGGGCTCGACGTGGAACCCGACGCGGTGGTGATCACGACGGGCTCCTCGGGTGGCTTCCTGCTCACCTTCTTGGCCTGCTTCGACGTCGGTGACCGGGTGGCCCTGGCCAGCCCGGGCTACCCCTGCTACCGAAACATCCTGTCGGCGTTGGGATGTGAGGTGGTGGAAATCCCCTGCGGACCGCAGACGCGCTTCCAGCCCACCGCGCGGATGCTCGCCGACCTCGACCCCCCGGTGCAGGGCGTGATCGTCGCAAGCCCGGCCAACCCCACTGGCACGGTCATCGAGCCGACGGAGCTGGCCGCGATCGCGTCGTGGTGTGATGCGACGGGGGCGCGGCTGATCAGCGACGAGGTCTACCACGGTCTGGTCTACGACGGGTCACCGCAAACCAGCTGCGCGTGGCAGACGTCGCGAAATGCCGTTGTGGTCAACAGCTTTTCGAAGTACTACGCGATGACGGGCTGGCGACTGGGCTGGCTGCTGGTGCCGTCCGAGCTGCGCCGCGCGGTGGATCGCCTCACCGGGAACTTCACCATCTGTCCGCCCGTGCTGTCGCAAGTCGCCGCGGTCGCGGCCTTCACCCCGGAGGCGACCGCCGAGGCCGACGGTCACCTGCATCATTATGCGGCCAATCGTTCGCGAATACTCGACGGGCTACGCGGCATCGGCATCGAGCGTTTGGCCCCGACCGACGGCGCCTTCTACGTGTACGCCGACGTCTCGGAATTCACCGACGACTCGCTCGCGTTTTGTTCGAAGCTGTTGGAAGACACCGGCGTTGCGATCGCGCCGGGCATCGACTTCGACACCGCGCGGGGCGATTCGTTCGTGCGACTGTCATTTGCGGGGCCGACGAACGACATCGACGAAGCGCTGCGACGGCTGGGCCCCTGGCTTTCGGCCCGCTAGCGACAGCCGGACAGGCGCCTAATCGTCGAGCACCTGCGCGATGCGCGCCTCGAGCGCACCCTGATCGCCGACACCCGCCACGTCGATGCCGAACCGCCCAACGATCGCGTCGACAACCGCGGCGGCGTCGTCGAGGCGGATCTTCTCGCTGCCGTCGGCGCGGTGGATGGTCAGGTTCCTACCGGCCAGGTTGTAGCGGGCGTCCTCGGTGGTCAGCGCGACCGTCAAGCCGGTCACGAAGATCGACGACGGGTGCGTGGACACGTACCAGCTGCCCACCGCCAGATCGATCTGCGGCACGGTCTGGGTGCCGAATGTGTACAGAGGTCGCCACTCGTCGCGGACCAGGGCCTGCAGGACCAGGCCGTCACCGCGGTCATTCAGCCGGTACGGCTCGTGCGTGGTCGGCTGGGCGTTCCCGGTCTGCAATCGGATGGGAGAGGTCAGGGTCTGGCCGCCGAAGCCGACGTCGACCAGGAAGGAACCCCCCGAGCCGGGGAAGGTCACCGCCAGCACCGTGTGTGTCTGGGCGCCCAGCGGCGCGTCGGGCGGCTGCATCCAGACCACCCGCCCGGCCAACCGCCGGACCCGAAAGCCGATTTCGGTCAGCGCGTACCCCATCAGCCCGTTCTGCTCGTAGCAGTAGCCCCCGCGGCGCCGGTAGACCAGCTTGTCGGTCAACGCTTCCGGGCTCAGGTCGTCGACCGGGACGCCCAGCAGCGGGTCGAGATTTTCGAACGGGATCGATCCGGTGTGCGCGGTCATCAGGTCCTGCAGCACCTCGAGGGTCGGCTCGGCGGGACCGCCGTAGTTGATGCGGTCGAAGTACGCGCCCAGATCCAGCGTCATGCCACCATTCTGGCGCGCGGCCCCCCGGCCGCGGCAGCGGGCGCCGGCATCGGTTGTTTCATCCATGTCGAATACGGCAACCCGTCAACGGGGAACTCAGCGCTTCCCAACACTGACAACGGAGTCCATCATGAACACCAGCAACACCGTCTGGATCGTCGTCGCCGCAGTCGTGGCCGTCTTCATCATCATCGTTCTCGTCATGCTTGCCCGCAGAGCGAGCATGCGCCGCCGCGAGCGGCAGGCCGAGGGGATTCGCGAACAGGCCCGAGTGGAGGCCGCCAAGGTCGAGCGCCGCGAGGCACTGGCCGCGGAAACCGCCGCGAAAGCGCGCGCCGCGCAGGCCGAAGCCGAGGCCAAGGCGGCCGAAGCCGCGCGGCTGCAGGACCGGGCGTCAGCGCATCAGAGCGAAGTGGCGTCCTCGCGCGAACAGCTGAACGAGCAGTGGCAGCGGGCCGACAGCCTGGATCCCAAAGTGAAGACCGAAAAGGACTCCGCTGCCGACAAGGGCGAAGCCGACCGCGACGCCGCGTGGAGCCAGGAGCAGCCGATCCCGGACAACTCTCCCACGGTGAACCTCTCGGGCACCGAGCGTGACGCCGGAAGCCATCGCGGCGGGCCTACCTGAGGACTGCTACAACCAGGTGTCCTGGGTGGTGGTGGTCAGGAACGCCTCCAGGTCGTCGCGCCATTGCGCCGGCGTCGTCTTGTCCGGCTCGATGCCGGTGTATTCGCCGCGGTAGAACAGCAGCGGCCGCGGTTTGATCTTGGGCGCCTCCGAAAGCGATTGCACCGCACCAAAAACAACGAAGTGATCGCCGCCGTCGTGCGCGGAGGCAACCGTGCAGTCGATGTAGGCCAGCGAATTGTCGATGATCGGGGAACCGAGTTCGGAAGGGTGCCAGTCGATCCCGGCGAACTTGTCCGGCTCCTTGGAGCCGAAGCGGGCCGAGACGTGCTTCTGCTGCTCGGTCAGCATGTTGACGCAGAATCGGCCGCTCGCCTCGATGGCCTTCCACGACCGCGACACCTTGGTGGGGCAGAACAGCACCAGCGGCGGATCCAGCGAGAGCGCGGCGAAGGACTGGCAGGCGAAGCCGACCGGGACGTCGTCGTGCACGGTGGTGATGATGGTGATCCCGGTGCAGAACTGACCGAGCACGCTGCGGAACGTGCGCGGGTCGATCGGCGCGGCAGTCATAACCCCGAATTTAGCCCTTGAAGCCGACGCTGAAGTCGTGGCCCCACAGGCTGATTGCGGTGCTCTCCCGGGCGATCCAATCGGTGTCCTCGACTTGCCTTCCCTCGCAGCCGAATTCGACATCGAATCCGCTTGGTGTCTTCATGTAGAAGGACAGCATCAGGTCGTTGA
This sequence comes from Actinomycetota bacterium, assembly GCA_036338755.1. Taxonomy (GTDB): domain Bacteria; phylum Actinomycetota; class Actinomycetes; order Mycobacteriales; family Mycobacteriaceae; genus Mycobacterium. Next base: position 89,466 of record JAYZBN010000017.1, read on the forward strand.
CGTGCCGGCCCAGCGTCGCCGACATCGGCACCTTCTTACGCAGCGCCCGGTCCAGGCACAGCCCGACGTCGTCGGCCTCTTCGACCTCGACCATCAGGTGCACGATGCCGCTGGGGGTCTGTCCGGGCATGAAGGCCAGGCTGTGGTGACGCGGGTTGCAGCCCAGGAACCGCAGCCAGGCCGGCGGGCCGTCGGCGGGCCGGCCGACCACCTGGGGCGGCAGCCGCATCGAGTCGCGCAGCTTGAAGTCCAGCACATCCCGGTAGAAGTGCAGCGTCTCTTCGTCGTCGCGGGTGGTCAGCACCACGTGCCCCAGGCCCTGCTCGGCGGTGACGAACTTGTGGCCGTACGGGCTGACCACGCGGCGGTGTTCCAAAGCGGCGCCGTGGAAGACCTCCAGGCAATTGCCGGACGGGTCGGAGAACCGGATCATCTCGTCGACCCGGCGATCGGCCAGTTCGGCGGCGGTGGCCTCCTTGTAGGGGGTGCCCTCGACGTCCAGCCGGTTCCGGATCTCTTGCAGGCCAGCCGCATTCGCGCACTCCCAGCCCGCCTCGATGAGCCGGTCCTGTTCGCCGGGCACGATCACCAACCGGGCCGGGAAATCGTCCATCCGCAGATACAGTGTTCCTTCGGTCGCGCCCTTGCCCTCGACCATGCCGAGGACCTTCAAGCCGTACTCGCGCCAGGCCGCCATGTCGGTGGCCTCGATACGCAGATAGCCCAGCGAGCGGATGCTCATCGCGCACCTCCCAGGAAATCGATGGTGAGCTTGTTGAACTCGTCGAACTTCTCCACCTGCGCCCAGTGCCCACATTGCCCGAAAACGTGAAGCTGTGCGCGCGGGATGGTTTTCAGTGCGACCAGTGCACCATCCAGCGGGTTGACCCGATCCTCGCGGCCCCAGATCAGCAGCACCGGCTGGCGCAGCCGATGCACCTCGCGCCACATCATGCCGAGCTCGAAATCCGCTCCGGCGAACGACATCCCCATCGCGCGCGTCGCCGTCAGCGATTCGGGTGTGCTGGCCAACTCGAAACGCTGCTCGACCAATTCCGGGGTGATCAGCTTCTGGTCGTAGACCATCACCCGCAGGAACGCCTCGAGGTTCTCGCGGGTGGGCTCGGCGGAGAACTTGCCCAGCCGTTTGACGCCCTCGGTCGGGTCGGGCGCGAACAGGTTCACGCTCACCCCGCCCGGGCCCATCAGCACCAGCTTGCCCGCCCGGTCCGGGTAGTCCAGCGCGAAGCGGACCGCGGTGCCACCGCCCAGCGAATTCCCCACCAGCGGAACGCGTCCCAGGCCGAGCTGGTCGAAGAGGCCCTTGAGCGCGCGCGCCGCGTAGTGGTTGAACTGTCCGTGCTCGGCGCGCTTGTCGGAGTGGCCGTAGCCGGGCTGGTCGACGGCCAGCACGTGAAACTGCTGCGCCAGCACCGGGATGTTGCGGGAGAAGTTCGTCCAACTCGCCGCGCCCGGGCCGCCGCCGTGCAGCAGCACCACGGTCTGCTCGTTGCCGACACCGGCCTCGTGGTAGTGCAGCTTCAGCGGCCCATCCACGTCCACCTCCGCGAAGCGCGAGGTGGACTCGAAGGTCAATTCCTCGGTCGCAGTCATGGATCACACCATGGTGTCGCCGGGCGGCAACCCGAACTCGTTGTTCCCGAAGATCTGGTAGGCCCGCTCGGGGTCGTTGGCCGCGTGTACGCGGCCGGCATGAGCGTCACGCCAGAACCGTTGCACCGGTTGGTCATTGCCCAGGGCGGTGGCACCGGAAGCCTCGAACAGCCGGTCGATGGAGGCGATGGCACGGCCGGTGGCGCGCACCTGGTCGCGGCGAGCGCGGGCACGCAGCTCGAAGGGGATCTCCTTACCGGCCGACAGCAGCGCGTACTCGTCGGCGACGTTGCCGCTCAGCTGGCGCCAGGCCGCGTCGATGTCGCTGGCCGCCTCGGCGATGCGGACCTTGGCGAACGGGTCGTCCTTGGCCTTCTCGCCGGCGAACGCCGCGCGCACCCGCTTGCCCTGGTGCTCGACGTGCGCGTCGTACGCGCCGTAGGCCATGCCGACGATGGGCGCCGAGATCGTGGTGGGATGCATTGTGCCCCAAGGCATCTTGTAGACCGCGGCGGTGTTGGTCTCGTAGCCGCCCGCGGTGCCGTCGTTCATGGCCTTGTAGGACAGGAATCGGTGCCGCGGCACGAAGACGTCCTTGACGACGACGGTGTTGCTGCCGGTGCCGCGCAGGCCGACGACATGCCACACGTCGTCGATGCGGTACTCGCTGCGCGGGATCAGGAAGGAACCGAAGTCGACAGGGCGGCCGTCCTTGATCACCGGACCGCCGAGGAACGCCCACGTGGCGTGGTCACAACCCGACGACCAGTTCCACGAACCGTTGACCAGATAACCGCCGTCGGTCACGACGCCCGCGCCCATCGGGGCGTACGACGACGAGACCCGGGTCTTGGGGTCCTCGCCCCAGACCTCCTCCTGCGCCCGCTGATCGAACAGCGCCAGGTGCCAGTTGTGCACGCCGATGATCGAGCTCACCCAGCCGGTGGAACCACACGCGCTGGCCAGCCGCCGCACCGCCTCGTAGAACAGCGCCGGATCGCACTGCAGCCCGCCCCACTGCTCGGGCTGCAGCAGGGTGAAGAACCCCACGTCCTGCAGGTCCTGGACGGTCTCGTCGGGCAGCCGCCGCAGGTCCTCCGTCGCCTGAGCGCGTTCGCGTATCTGCGGGAGCAGATCATCGATGCCAGCCAAAACCGACTGCGCATCACGCTGTTGAATGGACGTCACTTACGTTTGCCTCCTGCGCCAGACTTACTCAGCGGACTTACACCAGAGACTAGAACACGTTCCGATTTGTGTCGAGCAGGGTATTCCTGCGGCTGGTAGCGATACGAATCCGCTTTTCTGTAACATGTTCTAGTTGCCCGTGGCGATCGCAAGAGCGGCGGAGCCGGTCGCAGCGGGTCGCCACGTTTTGCAACGAAAGGAAGGGACGGGCCTTGACCGAGGCGGATCTGGACCAAGCACCCGACGAGCCGCTGGGTGACCACGTCCTTGAACTGCAGGTCGCCGAGGTCATCGCCGAGACCGACGATGCGCGGTCGCTGGTGTTCGCGGTGCCCGATGACGCGGGCGATCCCGGCATCCCGCCCGAGCGGCTGCGGTACGCGCCGGGCCAGTTCCTGACGCTGCGCGTTCCCAGCGAGCGCACCGGCTCGGTGGCCCGCTGCTACTCGTTGTGCAGCTCGCCGTTCACCGACGACGCTCTGACGGTCACGATCAAACGCACCGCGGACGGCTACGCGTCCAACTGGTTGTGCGACCACGCCAAGGCGGGCATGCGGATCCACGTGCTGGCCCCGTCGGGCAACTTCGTCCCCAAAACGCTGGGCGACGACTTCCTGCTGATGGCCGCGGGCAGCGGGATCACGCCGATCATGTCGATCTGCAAGTCGGCGCTGGCCGAGGGCAGCGGGCAGGTGACGCTGGTCTACGCCAACCGCGACGACCGGTCGGTGATCTTCTCCGACGCGCTGCGCGAGCTGTCGGCCAAATATCCCGACCGGCTCACGGTGCTGCACTGGTTGGAATCGCTGCAGGGCCTGCCCAGCGTGGCCGCGCTGGCCAAGCTTGCCGCGCCCTACACGGATCGGCCCGTGTACATCTGCGGCCCGGGCGCCTTCATGGACTCAGTGCGACAGGCCCTGGAAACGCTGAAAGTGCCTGCGCCGCAGATACATATCGAAGTCTTCAAGTCGCTGGACTCGGATCCGTTCGCGGCGGTGAAGATCGAGGACACCGCCGAAGGTGACGAGCCGCCGGCGACCGCGGTGGTCGAGCTGGACGGCGAAACCCACACCGTGTCGTGGCCGCGCAACGCCAAGCTGCTCGACGTGCTGCTGGCCAAGGGCCTCGACGCGCCCTTCTCCTGCCGCGAGGGCCATTGCGGCGCGTGTGCGTGCACGTTGCGCAGCGGCAACGTGAGCATGGAGGTCAACGACGTGCTCGAGCAGCAAGATCTGGACGAGGGCCTGATCCTGGCCTGTCAATCTCACCCTGAATCTGATTCGGTAGAAGTCACCTACGACGAGTAGTCGCGGGGTTAAGTTCACCCTTGGATCACAGGGAAGGGAAGCATCGATGATGCGGCTGGTATCGGGACTCGCGGCGGTCGCGGCGCTGCCGATGTTTCTGCCCGCCGGGGTGTGCGCGGCGGCGAGCAACACCGCAACCACGCTGTTCCCGCTGGACGGGCCCAATCAGCTGGAGACGCGCGTCATCCTGAATTGCTTCAAGGCCGATGGCCACTGCGACTTCACGGCAGGGGCTGACATGCTGACGCCCGACGGGGTGACCGGCTTCCCGCCCGGCCTGTGGGCCCGGCAGACCACCGAGATCCGGTCCTCCAACCGGCTGGCCTACCTCGACGCGCACGCCGACGGCCAGTACGAGCGGGTGCACAAGGCGATGGGTTCGGACGAGATCACCACCATCTACATGGGCGAGGGCCCGCCGGACAAGTATCAGACGCACGGGCGCATCGACTCGACCGACTGGCAGACGGGCCAGCCCAAGACCGACAACAACGTCATCGCCTGCACCCACATCCAGGTGGTCTACTCCGGGGTCAACATCACGTCCCCGAGCACCTGCGCGGTCACCACGTTCTCCTGAAACGCCGAGGCGGATCAGGTCAAGGTCTTTCCTTCCAGGCTTGAAGTGCCCGGTAGAGCTCGGCGCGGGATCGGATGCTCAGTTTGCGGTAGATGCGGCTGAGGTTGACTTCCACGGTCTTCGGGCTCACGAACAGGGCGGCCGCGATGTCGCGATTGGTCAATCCGGACACGGCCAGGTCGGCAACGCGTTCTTCGGTGGCGGTCAACCCGGGGTCGCGGCCTCGGCTCGACACGGCGCGCGCCAGTTCGGTTTCGGCGCGCTCGGCCCACACCGTCGTGCCGAGTTGCACAAAGATGTCCCGCGCCTCGCGCAGCGCTGCACCGGCCGCGTCGCGCCGGCGCTGGCGGCGCTGCAACTGGCCAGCCAACAGCAAAGTGCGGGCGCGTTCGAACGGCATCGAAAGGCGTTGGTGCTCGGCCAAAGCCAGCTCGACGCTCGTCCGCGCGCCTGTGACATCGCCACGCGCAGCCTGCAGCATGGCGCGACAACGCATACCGACCGCCAAGGTCCATGCCCGGTCAAGCCGGCGGCCATTGCGCTCCAAGGCTTCCACCAGCGGCTCGGCATCATCCAATCGACCGAGACCGACCATGGCTTCGACGGCCTCGGGAACGAACGACGACGAGATGATCTCACTTGCTTCCGGGAAGAGACCCACCATGGGCAACAGCGGTTCGAGCGCCGTCATGGCAGCTTGGTAGTCACCCGATGACACCTCGACGAATCCGGCTATCGTCGCCGGCCACTCGGCCAAACGTCTTGAGCCACAACGCCGGGCAGCCGCTATCGCCCGGCCCAGATCGCTTCGAGCGTCGCCGAGGCGGCCGACGTGGGCGGCCACCGCGGCCCGAAGGGTGAGCCCGATGAACATCGGAAAGTCACCGCCCAGCAGAGTCGCCCGCTCCAGCGTGGCGTCCGCGATGACCGCCGCACTGGCGAGGTCGCCGAGCCAGATATCGATGAGCGTGAGGTGAAACCCGATGAAGATCAGCTCCGCTTCCTCGCCGAGGGCAAGACATTCCCGTTCAATTTCCGCCAGCTCGCCGCGGGCCGTCCCCAACTCACCCGTCCAGGCGCGCAGCAGGCTCATCTGTGCGCGAGGCCGCAACGGCAACGGGACTGGCGCGCCCGGCCCTTCCAGTTCGACTGCGCGTTGCATCGCGGGCTCGTCAAAGCCCTTGCCGCCCATGAAGTCGATCATCACCCGCATGCCCAGCGCCGGCCCGAGCAGTGCGGCGGTGCCGAGCCGCTCGGATTCGGTCACCGCCCGCTCGACTCGCGCATAGGCGTGCTCGTGCCGGCCCGCATTGAGCAGAGCGAATGCCAAGCTGATCAGGATGCGGACGCGTAAGGCGGCGTCGGTACCGCTTTCGTCGACAGCCTGCTCGAGGACGCCCGCCGCTTCCAGGAAGCTGTCGTCGGAGAGGACGATCAGCCCCAGCTGATGCAATGCTTCGGCGCGGGTGGGGCAGGCCGGCAGCGCTGCGATGACCGCATCCAGGATCCGCCGGGCGCGGGCGGGATCTCCCGCAACGAAATGGTGTGTCGCACAGCGTATCTTGCGTTCTGGATCGTTGTCACCGGCCAGACCGACGGCCAGTTCGACCAGCTCGGCGGCGGCGGCCGGCGCGCCCCTGCCGCGGGCGATCTCGGCGGCCCTGTCCAGCGCGGCCACCGTCTCCGGCTTCCCGGATGTGTCGGCGAGCGCGAGGTGGCGGGCGTGCAACTCGGGATGGGCGATGAGTTCGGCGAGGCGGCGGTGCATTTCGCGGCGGCGACCGGGCGCCGCTGCGCTGTAGACGCCGTGCGCCAGGAGGGGATGGGTGAACCGGACCCGGCTCCCGTCGATAGCCACCACCGCTTGGTCTTCGGCTTGCCTGAGCGATTGCACCACCTGATCCGGCGGGCAATTGGTGGCCTGTGCCACCATCGCCACCGTCGGATCGGGCAGGCTGGCGATGGCGAGCAGAACGTCTTCGGCGCCGACCCGGCTGATCCGCGCGCGGACCAACTCAGTGAGGCTGCCCGGCAGACTCGCCTGGAAAGCGTGTCCCTCCGCGTGCAGTTCTCGGGTCAGCTCAAGCGCGAAAAACGGGTTGCCCGCGGCGATCTCGTGAATGCGTAGCAGCGTAGGACGCGCCACCGAATGTCCCAGCCGCAGCAGCAGAACCTGATGCAACTCGCCTACGGTCAACGGCTGCATTCGGATGCGACGCACGTCGTCGGGGCTTGGCAGCTGCAACCGCGCGGCGGCCTCTTCGGTACGCGTCGTGCACAACAGGGCCGCGCCGGCGCGAAGGCGGCGCGCGGCGTAGGCCACCGCACTGGCGCTCGACGGGTCCGACCACTGCAGATCGTCGATGGCAATCACGAGGGGCCGAACGGCGGCGAGTCGGCCGATGATTGCCACGAACGCCGCCGCGACGGCCCGGGGATCAATCCCGGAAGCCTCGACGAGGTCTCTCAACAGCGCTCCGCCCAAAGCCTGCTGCTGCGGAGCCGGCAGGTCGGCCCACACCGAGTCATCGACGTCATCGAGCAGGTCGGCCAGCACCGTGTACGCCAGCACCGACTCGGCCGCCGCGGCGCGGCAGCTCAACACGCGATATCCGCATTCATCAGCCCGACGGACCGCGTCGGCCCACACGGCCGTCTTGCCTATTCCCGCCTCGCCCTCGATCACCAGTGCGCACGATCGATGTGGCAAAGAATCGAGGAAGTCGCTCACGGCGCGCTCTTCGGCCTGTCTGCCGACCAATCGCTCCGTCACATCAACCCTTCGCACCATCAGACGGCTGGGCTGCCACCTCGGCACTGGGGTCGCGATGACGGCCTATCCTTCACGGCCCGACACCCACACCCTTGGCTCCTTGGTTTGCCAGCCCTGGAGCCCGACCCGGTCGGTGGCTACTGCAGGGATTCTCGCAGAACTTCGCTGAAACGGCTCGATTTCCCAGACAAAAATGATCGGCAACTATGCGTGCACAGCCGGAAAACTTTGCTCGACGGCACCGGCCGGCCCACCCGAAGACAGGGCTGCCGCCATCGAACCGGCCCGTCAGCGGTCCAGGGGCCGCGTCCAACCGACGCCGCAGCTGATCCGTTCGGCGGGCGTGCCGACGTCGGCGCAGATCTGCGCGACCAGCTCGGCCGACTCGGCAGCAAAGACACCGAACATGTAGTCGTCGGCCGGCACCGTCATCGCCGTCAGAAGCTGGACCGGCGTGCCACGGGTCGTCATCAGTTCGGCACGGCTATTCAGCCGATCGACGATATCGCCTATCGAGGGGGCGGACGTTCGTGGTCCGTACCACTCGACGAGGAACCGTCGTGGTTGAGGCCCGGTGATCACCATTTGTTCCTCGCGGCCGGGGCAACCGAATCGAGGCCCCCGGCTCAGCCGTCGTCGCCGTCAGTACAGCGGTATCCAGGTACCGAAGAACCAGTAACCAAAGCCCCCATAGTCCGCGTTGAAGACCGGAAGGACGGTGAAGTTGTTGTAGGTGAACGGCGCGTAATAGTTCTGTCCGTAGGACGCGTCAACCGGCGTCCCCTGCCAGGGCTGGTTCCAGCCGCCGGCGGGCGGCGGGCCGTTCCAGCCACCGGCCGGTGGCGGGCCTTCCCAGTTCGGCGGTGGGGCGCCGGGGGCGGGGCCGTTGTTCCAGCCGTAGCCGCTCGGCGGTGGCGGAGGTGGCGCTCCCTGGCCCGGGACCCAGTAGCCATTCGGCAGGTTGGTGGGGCCGCCTATCTCCCCGGTGGGACGAAGGATGGGCGGGGGCGGCGGGTAATACGGCGGGTGCGGAGGCTGACTCCACGGCGCGTTGAGGATCGGGCGAGGAGGCCTGGGCGGGTATGAGTTGCCCGGCTGGTTGGTCGTACCGCCCCAGGGCGCCCCGGTGGTCGGCGTCACGCCGCCCCACGGCGAGCCGTTCGGTGGCGTCGAGCCCGAGCCCCCATAGCCGGGGTTGGGATTGGGGTTGGGGTTGGGCGCGGGGGTGCAGTTCTTGTACCAGGCGGGACACACCGTCGGCAGCGCCGACGTCGAGCCGTTCTGCGCCGGCTGCTGCCACGGGCTCGGCGGCGTGTTGTTCGGCGGTGTCGAGCCCGAGCCCCCGTAACCGGAATTCGGGCTGGGGGCGGGGGCTGGGGTGCAGTTCTTGTCCCAGTTGGGGCATTCGGTGGGCATCGGGGCCGTCGTGCTGTTCGGCGGCGCCTGTTGCCAGGTGCTCGACGCGGGCGGCGGCGAGCTACGCGGCGGCGTGCTGGGCGGCGGTGGCGTGGTGTGCGGCGCGGCAGTGGACTGCCACGTGCTGGGCGGGGGCGTGCTGGGCGGTTGCGTGGTGTGCGGCGCCGGCGTCGACTGCCACGTGCTCTGTGGCGGCGGCGTGCCGTGCGGCGTCGTGGCTACCGGCGGCGTGCCGGTGCCCCCGTAACCGGGGTTGGGGCTGGGGTTACCGGAACAGCCTTTCTGCCAGCTGGGGCATGGGTCCAGCGGGGCGGAGTTCGCGAAGCTCCCGTTGACAGCCGTTACCGACATTCCCAGGCCCGTCGCGACTGCCGCGGCTGCGGCGAGGCGTTTGATCGACATTGTTACGTCCCCTCTCGGGCTTCGGTCCGAACGATTCGGCTGGCGCTACGGACAGGTCACGTCGATCTCGAACGGCTTGGTCACCGGCTTCGGCTGGTGGGGATCGCTCACATCGGCGCCGGTGGCCGTGCCCTTGATCTGAATTGCGTTGTCGCCCACCGCGGCTCCGGCGTTGCCGCCCTGCCCCTTTGCGGCGTCGGAGAAACCGAGCGTGATGCCGTCGACGTTGCCCAGTCCGACCGCGTGAACGATTGGCGGGTTGTCCTTGCTGACCACCGCACCAACGCCTTTGGCCGGGTCGCCGATGCCGATGTTGATGTTGTCGCCGACCGGTTTGCAGGTGACCGGACCGGTGACGTTCTGGGTCTTGCCGTCGACGATCACCTGCGGCCCGGCGGGCGGACCGGCCGAGTTCGACGCTTGCGGGCTCGACTTATTGCCGGAACAGCCAGTGCCACTGGCGATTACGATGGCCAGGCCGGCTACGCCGACGATGATCTGACGCTTCACCGCTGTTCTCCTTCATGTGGGGTGTCCACTGTTCGCGACCCCGACGGTTACTGCGCGGGGCCCGGGATTTGGTAAGCGCACCTGCCGGCCGTGTGTTCGGTGAGGCTGACGGACTGCCCGTCCACCTGGATCGCGCAGTCGTGTGGACCGCCGGTTTTGTCGGTGTAGTTCAACGCCAGGTACGGGCTTCCGGTCACCTGCACGGTCTGCGACCAGGGGACTGAAACCCAGGTCGTGGTGCTCGCCGGATACACCGGGGTTCCGGGGTCCGGGATGACGGAGAAGACGTCACCGCCCCCGAGGATCCGGTACACGACCGTATGCTGCGTCGGATCCGCTTTGGCGGCGGGCAACATGGCCGGCGGCGCTGCGCTCATCGCGATGGCGAGCGCCGCGAACACACCGGCCAGCGCGCTCGGCCGTGGCGCCTTGCCGGCGCGGCACCTCCGGCAAGAGTCAGCATTCAAGTGGTGGCGAGCCGAATCCGTTGGCATGGCGTCCCTTTCGATACGCGATCGCGGCGACACGCAGGCGCGCCCGCAGTCTCACGGTGAGCAACTATCGCCGGAGCGGTCGCTACACGCTAAGGCCGCGCGTGCAGCCGTCTCAATTAGGGATTTCCCTACACTTTTCGCCTAACGGCTTCGCCGCAACCCGCTATCGGCAGGTCACGCGAGCAACGGGCGGCCGCAAGCCTGTATCAGCGGGGCAAGCCGAGCAGCCGCTCGGCGGCGACCGTCAGCAGGATCTGCTCGGTGCCGCCCGCGATCGTCAGGCAGCGGGTGTTGAGGAAATCGAACACCGCCTGGTTGTGCACCAAGCCGCCGCCCTCGGACACGTCCATCGTGTATTCGGCCAGCGCTTGGCGGTAGCGGACGCCGATGAGCTTGCGCACGCTGGACTGCGCCCCGGGATCCTGCCCGCCGACGGCCAGCTGAGCGATCCGCTGGTCCAGCAGCGCGCCGGTCTGCGCGGCGACGATCAAGCGCCCCAACCGATCTCGCCCCGCCGCGTCGAGGTCGAGCTCGGCCAGCGCCTCGAGCAGCTCCTCCATCGGGTTGCCCAGCGCGGTTCCGTTGGCCATCGCGACCCGCTCGTTGGCCAGCGTGGTGCGGGCCAGCCGCCAACCGTCGTTCACCTCGCCGACCACCAGTTCGTCGGGAACGAACACGTTGTCCAAAAACACCTCGTTGAACAACGAGTCGCCGGTGATCTCGCGCAGCGGACGGATCTCGATTCCCGGTGAGCTCATCTCCACCAGGAAGTACGTAATGCCTTTGTGTTTCGGCGCGTCCGGATCCGTGCGCGCCAGGCACACTCCCCACTTCGCCTTGTGCGCCGCCGACGTCCAGACCTTCTGCCCGGTCAGGTGCCATCCCCCGTCGGTCCGGACCGCCTTGGTGCGCAGCGAGGCCAGGTCCGAACCGGCTCCGGGCTCGGAAAACAGCTGACACCACAGGAATTCGCCGCGCGCGGTGCCCGGCACGAAACGCTCGATCTGTTCCGGCGTGCCGTGCTCGAGGATGGTCGGCGCCGCCCACCAACCGATCACCAGGTCGGGCCGGGCCACACCGGCAGCCGCCAGCTCCTGGTCGATCAACAGCTGCTCGGCCGGTCCCGCGCCGCGCCCGTAGGGTGCCGGCCAGTGCGGCGCCTGCAGGCCCGCCTCGGCCAGCGCGGCCTGCCGCTTCTCCTCGGGCAGGCCGGCGATCTGGGCGACGGCGGCGGCGATCTCCTGACGCTGGTCTTCGACCTCGCTGAGGTCGATCCCCAGCCGGCGTCGCACGCCCGCCTGGGTCAGCGCGGTGACGCGGCGCAGCCACGCCTCCGCCCCGCCCAGGAAGCGGCCGATGGCATGCGCCCGGCGCAGGTACAGGTGCGCGTCGTGCTCCCAGGTGCAGCCGATGCCGCCGAGCACCTGGATGCAGTCCTTGACGTTGGCCTTCACGGCGGCGATGCCGGTGCTCGCGGCCAGGGCCGCGGCGATGGAGAACTGGGATTCGTCGCCCTCCGCCGCGGCGCGCGCGGCATCGGCGGCGGCCACCTCGGCCTGCTCGGCGCGGCACAGCATCTCGGCGCAGAGGTGTTTGACGGCCTGGAAGCTGCCGATCGGCTTGCCGAACTGCTCGCGGACCTTCGCGTAGTCGACGGCGGTCTCCAGCGACCACCGGGTGATGCCGGCCGCCTCGGCCGCAAGCACCGTCGCGGCCAGCTCCTCGACGCGTTCGCGGGTGCCCGACACCACCGTGGCCGGGGCCGAGTTCAGCGCCACCCGGGCCAACGGCCTGGAGAAGTCGCTGGCGACTAGCGGCTCGATCTGCACACCCTCGCCGTCGGTGTCGATCAGCAGCCACCTCTCGCCGGCCCGCGCCAACAACACGGCACCGTCGGCCACCCCCAGCGCGAACGCCACGGCGCCCGAAGCCGTGGACGTCGCGTCGTCGAACTCGATGTCGCCCTCCAGAGCCAGCCCGGCGAAGCGCTCCCCGGACGCCAGCGCGCCCAACAACTCTGGATCCGAGACAACCAACGTGGCCAGCGCGGTGGTGGCGACCGGCCCGGGGATCAGCGCTTTCGCCGCTTCCTCGACCATCGCGCACAGATCTTCGATGCTGCCGTCCGCGCCGCCGAATTGCTCCGGGATCGCGACGCCGAAGATCCCCAGTTCCGCCAGCCGGGAGAACACCGGCCGCCAAGCGTCGGACTTACCCTGCTCCACATCGCGGATCGCCGCGGTTCCGCCGGGCCCGGACGCCGCATTGCGGGCCCAGTCGCGCACCAGGGCTCGCGCGGCAAACTGCTCGTCGGTGACGGTCGCTACCACCTTGAGGACCTCCGCGTCCATGACTTCGACGTGACAAGGGTTGGGCCCTTGCCCTGATTGTGCGATCTGCCCGCCGAGCGGGTATCTCTCCAGTCGCGTGTTGGCACGCAACCCGCTCTCCAGAGACTAGAACGTGTTCTAATAGTGCCAGTGATCGACCGTCAAGTCGAACGCCATCACAGCAGCACAACGCTTGTCCGCGGCGGTATGGAGGTGGGAGATTCACACGCAGAATGCGTATCGTTTGCGAACGAACCGCCGGGAACAGGAGCAAACCGTCACATGCCAGCCAACGCAAATCCGAGCCGCGTTTCCGACTCGCAGCCGCGCGAGGTCATGAACGTGGCGGTACTGGCGGAATCCGAACTGGGGTCTGAGGCGCAGCGGGAACGCCGCAAGCGCATCCTCGATGCCACCATGGCCATCGCCTCCAAGGGCGGCTACGAGGCGGTGCAAATGCGCGCGGTGGCCGATCGCGCCGACGTCGCGGTGGGGACGCTGTACCGCTATTTCCCCTCGAAGGTGCACCTGCTCGTGTCGGCGCTGGGCCGCGAGTTCAGCCGCATCGACGCCAAGACGGACCGCTCGGCCATGACCGGCGGCACGCCGTTTCAGCGACTCAACTTCATGGTGCAAAAGCTCAACCGGGCGATGCAACGCAATCCCCTGCTGACCGAGGCGATGACGCGCGCGTACGTGTTCGCCGACGCGTCGGCGGCCAGCGAGGTCGACCAGGTCGAGAAGCTCATCGATTCGATGTTCGCGCGGGCGATGTCCGACGGCGAGCCGACCGAGGACCAGTACCACATCGCCCGGGTGATCTCGGACGTGTGGCTGTCGAACCTGCTGGCGTGGCTCACCCGCCGGGCCTCGGCCACCGACGTCAGCAAGCGGCTGGACCTGGCCGTGCGGCTGCTGATCGGCGACCAAGACTCCAAGTAGTCCGGCTCACGCCGGCGGACCGGCGGTGCGGCCCCGGATCAGCTCCGTGTCCAGGAGTTCGACGGCGGGCAGACCCGATCGCGGCGGCTTCAACAACAACTCCGCGGCCCGGCAGCCCTTCTGCAGGCTGGACTGCGACACCGTGGTCAGGCCGCGGTTCATGGCGTCGGGCACGCCGTCGAAACCGGTGACGGTCATCTGCCCGGGCACGTAGATGCCGTGTGCCCGTAAGTAATCCATGGCGGACAGGGCCAGGATGTCGGCGGTGCACATCAGCGCGGTGATCCGCGGATTGGCTTCCAGGGCCGCCTTGGCGGCCGCGCCGCCGGACTCGGGTAGGTGCTCGTAGCTTTCCACCACCGTCAGGGAGTCCGGGTCGATACCGACGGCCGCCATCGCCTCCCACACGCCGACGATGCGCTCGCGTTGCACGTCAAACGCGGGCGAGCGCAACCGGTCGGGGTCCACCAGGCCCTGGCGTCGATCCCGCCCCAGCCGCATGGTCAGCAGCCCGATCTCGCGGTGCCCCAGGCCCAGCACGTAGTCGGCAAGCTCACGCATCGCGGCGCGGTCGTCGATACCTACCCGCGAGACGCCGGCCAGCCCCTTGGGTTGATCGACCACCACAACCGGCAGCCGGCGCTGCAGTACCACCTGCAGGTAGGGATCTTCGTCGCACACCGAATACACCACGAAGCCGTCCACGCCGGCCGAAAGCACGGCGGCTGTGCCGTCTTTGAGGCTGCGGCTGGGCCCGACGGCCACCAGCAACAGCCCCTGACCCACCTCCTCGCATGCCTGCGCCACCCCGGTGACGAAGTCACGCGCCGCGGGGTCGCTGAAGAAGTAGGTCAGCGGTTCGGCCATCACCAGAGCGACCGCGCCGGCCTTGCGGGTCCGCAACGAACGCGCCACCGGGTCGGGGCCGGCATAGCCCAGCCGCTTGGCCGTCGCGAGCACGCGCTCGCGCAGATCCGGGGAGAGCTGATCGGGCCGGTTGAAGGCATTCGAAATCGTCGTGCGGGAAACGTTGAGCTCGTCCGCCAACGACGCCAGAGTCGCACGCCGGCGCGGTGGGGGGCTCACGTTCGGTGACGCTACAGCGGTCCGGGGCCCGCGCGTATGGGCTTCAGCTTGCGGCTTTGTAATGGAAACGGTTTTCATTAGTATTGTGGATCGGCTGAGGGGCCGGCGGGAGGAATCGGGCGTGCGGATGGCACTGACGCGGCAACGAACGGCGCAGGCCGGGCCCGCCGATGCGACGCGATGGCTGGCGGCCGCACTCGTGCTGACCGGCGGCGTGCTGCTCAGCGGCTGCAGCGGCACGGCGCATTCTCGCGCCCTCTCCGTCGTCGCCTCCACCGACGTGTGGGGCAGCGTGGCGCGTGCCGTCACCGGCCGCCACGTCGCCGTCAAATCCATTCTCAGCGGGGCGGATATCGACCCGCACTCCTACGAAGTCAGCCCGGCGGACGCCGCCGCGATCGCCGACGCCCCGCTGGTCGTCTCCAACGGCGGCGGTTATGACGGCTGGGTCGACGAGGTGCTGGCCCACCACCGTGACGCCAAGCCGGTCACCGCCTACTCCTTCCTTCAGCCCGACGGACTACCCCGCAACGAGCACGTCTTCTACGACCTGACCGTCGCCAAATCCGTTGCCGCCACCATCGCCGAGCGCCTCGCGACCATCGACCCGGGCAACGCCGCCGACTATCGCGCCAATGCCGCCGCCTTCGGCCGCGGCGCCGACTCCATCGCCGGCGCCGAACACTCGATCGCCACCAGCTACCCCAACACCTCGGTGATCGCGACCGAACCCGTCGCGTTCTATTTGCTGAGGGCTACGGGGCTGATCAACCGGACCCCGCCCGCGTTCGAGGCGGCCATCGAGAACGAGACCGACCCCGCGCCGGCCGACATGGCGGCGGTTCTCGACCTGGTCAACCGGCGCCAGGTGTCGGCGGTGCTGATCAACCCGCAAACCTCCACGACCGCGATCACCGGCCTGCGTGACGCCGCTCGCCGCGCGGGTGTCCCGGTCACCGATGTGGCCGAAACGCTGACCGAAGGCACGGATTACCTTGCCTGGCAACGTAATACGGTCAGCCAGCTGCAGTCCGCGCTGCAGTCGAGCCGGCCCGTGCGGTCATGAGCCTCGAGCCGGTCGCGGCCGTCGACGACCCCGCCGACACCGTGACGCTGCGCGGCGCGCGGCTGTCATTCGGCGACCGCGTGCTGTGGGACCACCTGGACCTGTCGGTGGCGCGCGGCGAGTTCATCGCGGTGCTCGGCCCGAACGGCAGCGGCAAGACGTCGCTACTCAAGGTGCTGCTCGGGCAGCTGCCACTGAGCGCCGGCGCCGGGCTGGTGGACGGAAAGCCGATCACCTCGGGCAGCGGGCGCATAGGCTATGTGCCCCAACATCATCCGATGGACGCCGACGTGATGCTACGCGGGCGCGACCTGGTTCGGCTGGGCATCGACGGGCCACGCTGGGGTGCCTTTCCGCTGCGATCCGCCGATCGGGCCCGCCGGCGCGCGGCCGTGCGGCAGGCGCTGCGCCAGGTCAACGGCGAGCACCTGGCGGACGTCCGGGTCGGAATGATGTCGGGTGGGGAGTTGCAGCGGGTGCGCATCGCCCAGGCGTTGGTCAGCGATCCGCTGCTGTTGCTGTGCGACGAGCCGCTGCTGACGCTGGATCCGGCCAACGCCAAGCTGGTGTCGGCGCTGATCGAGCGGCGCCGACAGGACGCCGCCACCACGGTCATCGTCGTCACCCACGAGATCAACCCGATCCTGCCGTACGTGGACCGGCTGCTGTATCTGGTCGACGGCCGTTTCGAGATCGGCAGCGTCGAGCAGGTGATGACCAGCCAGACACTCTCGGCGCTGTACCAATCGGACATCCAAGTGGTCAAGGTCAAGGACGGCTACGTGGTGGCCGGCGCGCGCGACGACGGGCATTGCTGATGGAGCATCGGCTCGTCGGCCTGCTGGACCACCTGCTGTCGTTCGACATCACCGCGCACCTGCTCGGCCATGACTTCGTGCAGCAGGCGCTGGTGGCGGCCGCCCTGCTGGGGCTGGTGGCCGGGCTGATCGGGCCGTTCATCGTCACGCGGCAGATGTCGTTCGCCGTGCACGGTTCCAGTGAATTGTCGCTGACCGGAGCCGCTTTCGCGCTGCTGGCCGGATTCGGCGTCGGGGTGGGCGCGCTGGTCGGCAGCGCCCTTGCGGCGGCGTTGTTCGGCGTGCTGGGGCGGCGCGATCGCGAGCGCGATTCGGTGATCGGCGTCGTGCTGGCCTTCGGGCTGGGCCTGGCTGTGTTGTTCATCCACCTCTACCCGGGGCGCACCTCGACCAGCTTCGCCCTGCTGACCGGCCAGATCGTCGGGGTCGGCTACACGGGCCTGACCATGCTGGCCCTGGTCTGCCTGCTCGTCATCGTGGTGCTGGCGACGTGTTACCGCCCGCTGCTGTTCGCCACCGTCGATCCCGATGTCGCCGCGGCGCGCGGTGTGCCGGTCTACGCGCTCGGAATCGTGTTCGCCGCCCTGGTCGGCGTGGTGGCGGCCCAGGCGGTGCAGATCGTCGGGGCGCTGCTGGTGATGTCGTTGTTGATCACCCCGGCCGCCGCGGCGGCCCGGGTGGTCTCCTCACCCGCGGCGGCGATGGTGGTTTCGGTGGTGTTCGCCGAGGTGTCCGCCGTGGGCGGCCTGCTGCTGTCGCTGGCGCCCGGCGTGCCGGTGTCGGTCTTCGTCGCCGGCATCTCGTTTCTGATCTATCTGGTCTGCTGGTCGATCGGGCGTCGACGATCCGCTGCCGCCTAAGCTGGGCGTAGAGATCGACCAACGTCGGAGAAGGCAATTGTGAGCCGGCGAATCGCGTTCCTGATGCAGGCGGCGGTGTCCGCCCTGGCGACGGGCTGCACCACCGTTGTCGGCGGAAGCGCGTCGCCCGCGGACACCTCCGGCCCGTTGCCGCAGACGCCGGTGGCCGCCGCGTCCCTGGATGCGCTGTTGCTCGACGTGGATCAGATCAACTCCTCGCTCACGTCGGGCATGCGGCTCCGGTACGGCTCACAGGCGATGTGGGACTGGAGCTCGACTTTCAGCGACAGGACCTGCCTGGCGATGGACGGCCCGGCCCAGCAAGCCGTCTACGCGGACACCGGCTGGACCGCGATGCGCGGCCAGCGGCTGGATGACAACTTCGACGACCCGGCGGTCCGCAACAATTCCGCCATCCAGGCCGTGATCGCCTACCCCTCCGCGCGGAAGGCCAACACGTTCTACGACGCCTCGGTGCGACGGTGGTTCGGCTGCGCCAATCGCACGTTCGTCGAACGTCCCACGGACAAGCCCGAAATCGTGTGGAAGGTGGGCGAGGCCCACAAGGTCGGCGGCACGCTGAGCACGTCGGAGGTTCAGGACGACAGCAACGGCTGGACGTGCCAGCGGGCGCTGACCGCGCGCAACAACGTCGTCATCGACGTAGCCACCTGCGGCTCGTTTTTGCCCGGCGGGTCGGCGGTCGACCTGGCCGAGCAGATCGCCGCCAAGGTCGCCAGGCAGTAACCGCGCACCACATCGCGTCCTCCGGCTACGCCAGCGCCCGCACGCCCCCATAAGCTGGGCGGGTGGCCCGTATCGACCTCAACGCCGACCTGGGCGAGGGCTTCGGCGTCTGGCGCCTGGGTGACGACGACGCGATGCTCGGCATCGTGACGAGCGCCAACGTCGCGTGCGGTTTTCACGCCGGCGACCCGGCGGGCCTGCTGCGGGTATGCCGGTTGGCCGCCCAGCGCGGGGCCCGGATCGGAGCGCAGGTGAGCTACCGAGACCTGGCCGGGTTCGGCAGACGCTTCATCGACGTCGCCGCCGAGGATCTCATCGCCGACGTGATGTATCAGATCGGGGCGCTGCAGGCGATAGCGCGCGCGGCCGGCTCCGCGGTGTCCTACGTCAAACCGCATGGTGCGCTGTACAACACGATCGTGACCCATACCGAACAGGCGGCCGCCGTAGCCGAGGCGGTGCGGCTGGTGGATGCCCGGCTGCCGGTGCTGGGCATGGCGGGCTCAGCGTTTTTCGACGAAGCCACCCAACGCGGATTGCACACGGTCGCAGAGGCTTTCGCCGACCGGGCGTACCGGACGGATGGCCGGCTGGTGCCCCGTCGTGAGCAGGGCGCGGTGCTGCACGACCCGGCGGCGATCGCCGACCGGGTGGTGACCATGGTGGAGTCCGGGCAGGTCACCGCGATCGACGGCACCCAAGTCACGCTGAAGGTGGAATCTGTTTGCGTGCATGGCGATTCGCCGGGAGCGGTGCAGATCGCCACGGCCGTTCGTGAACGCCTCGTGGCGGCCGGCACCGAGATCAGGGCCTTCTGCTGATGCGGCTGAAACTCGGTCGCCCCGACATCGCCCGCTACGCAAGCCGGTTCGACGCCCCCGCCGCAGCACCCAACGCGCTCTCGGTGACCTGGATGGGTGTGGCGACCCTGCTGATAGACGACGGCTCGTCGGCGTTGATGACCGACGGCTACTTCTCCCGGCCCAGCCTGGCCAAGGTCGCGGCCGGCAAGTTGGCACCCTCGCCCGCACGCGTCGACGGATGCCTTGCGCGAGCGAAGGTTTCGCGGCTTGCGGCGGTGATACCGGTGCACACCCACTTCGACCACGTTCTGGACTCCGCGCTGGTCGCCGACCGCACCGGCGCGCAACTGGTCGGCGGGCAGTCCGCCGCCAACGTCGGGCGCGGGCACGGGTTGCCCGAGAACCGGATCGTCGTCGCAGTCGACGGCGAACCCATGCAGCTGGGCGCCTACGACGTCACCCTGATCGAATCGCACCACTGCCCGCCCGACCGGTTTCCCGGCGTCATCGACGAACCGGTGACCCCGCCGGTGAAGGCGTCGGCGTATCGCTGCGGGGAATCCTGGTCGACGCTGGTGCACCACCGTCCGACGGGCCGGCGACTGCTGATCCAGGGCAGCGCCGGCTTCATCGAGGGCGCGCTGGCCGGCCCGCGCGCCGACGCGGTGGACCGGTCCGGGGGGCAGCGGGGGCTGCAGCCGCGGGCCGAACTGGTGGGCGATTGGTCCCCGACCGTGCGCGCGGGGGGGGCGCGCCGGGTGA